>NZ_VLIY01000013.1 GCF_007489285.1 Skermania sp. ID1734 | reverse complement strand
CCACGCCCAGATCAGCAGTGTCAACATCATGTCCGGGTCATAGCCCGCCCGCCCGGCACCACCGGTACGGCGCTTGGCATGCAACCGTCTGGTGTCCAAGCCCTCGACCACCCCGATGACCAGCCACACCGGATCCGACACCGGCAACCAATCGCGCATGTCCTGCGGCAGCAGAAACTGCTGATCCCGATCAACCCGGCGATATCCCTTGGCCATCAACACATTCTCCAGGAAACCCCAGGTCAAACCCGCCCCGACAGGCCGCAAAGCAGAAGTTCGATTTTGCAACAGCCCGGATAAGGCCGTCAGTTGCCGAGAATGGACATTCAGTGCGCGCCTACCCGGTAACAACCACCAGCTCGGTCTCCGATTCCACTTCCACCCTGAGCCCGGCCTTCGACGCCACTCGCGCAACCCCGTGCACGTCGCGCGGTTCTGCGCGGCTGACCACCAGTGCCCGAGCCAGCAGGCCCTTGTGGTGCTTGTTGAAGTGGCTGACCACTGTGCGGGAGCCGTCGGCGTGCTCGGTGAGCACGGCGGCGCGCACGGCGCCAGGAACCTTGCCGAGCTGCTGATAGGTCCCCGAGCGCAGGTCGACCACCAGCTCACCGTCGGCCTCAGCCAGCAGCGCGCCGGTGAGATCTGGTTTCCACAACGCACTCAGTGTCGGCAGGCCCGGCAGCTTCGAGCCGCCCGAGAGCCGGTAGGCGGGAATGAAGTCCCCGGCTCGCACGGCGCCGAACAACGCGGATCCGATCATCAGGCGAGCGTCGGCCTTCGCGCGCTGGGCCCGGGTGAACGAACCTACATCGAGCGCGTCGTAAAGGACCCCGGTGTAGCGCTGCAGCGCCGGACACGTGGGCGCGCTCCACAATCGGGCGTTGCGCTCGATCTCGGCAACCTGGCTGACGCCCAGCGCGCGTCGCGACGCCTCGATGTCGGCGGCGAGGTCGACGAGCGAGCGAGCCAGCAGCTCGCGGGTGCCGTTCAGCTTGGGCATCGACAGCGCATCGAGGTCCAGCGGCGCCCCGCGACCGCCGTCGGATTTCGTCTCTGAGGGAGGGAGGAGCACCAGCACGACCAGCCAGGGTACTGCCGTAGGCTGGCGCTTTGTGATTACCCGCCTCTCCACGCTGTTTTTGCGAACCTTGCGCGACGATCCCGCCGACGCCGAGGTCCCGAGCCACAAGCTGCTCGTGCGGGCGGGATACGTGCGTCGCGTTGCGCCGGGGGTGTACTCGTGGTTGCCGCTGGGACTGCGGGTGTTGCGCCGGGTCGAGGACGTGGTTCGCGAGGAGATGAACGCTATCGGCGCGCAGGAAATCGCGCTGCCAGCTCTGCTGCCGCGGGATCCATACGAAAAAACCAACCGGTGGAGCGAATACGGCGACGCCCTATTCCGGCTGCAGGATCGTAAGGGTGGCGACTACCTGCTCGGCCCGACCCACGAGGAACTGTTCGCGCTGACGGTGAAGGGGGAGTACAGCTCCTACAAGGACCTGCCCGTCACGCTCTACCAGATCCAGACCAAGTACCGGGACGAGGAACGCCCGCGCGCGGGGATTCTCCGTGGCCGTGAGTTCATCATGAAGGACTCGTACTCGTTCGACCTCGACGAGGACGGACTGAAGAACAGCTACAGCGCGCACCGCGAGGCCTACCAGCGGATCTTCGACCGTCTCGGCATCAGCTACGTCATCGTGGCAGCCACTTCCGGCGCTATGGGCGGCAGCGCGTCCGAGGAGTTCCTGGCTGACAGCCCCGTCGGGGAAGACACCTACGTGCGCTGCCTTGCGTCCGGGTACGCGGCCAACGTCGAGGCGGTGGTCACGCCCGCACCCGAGCCGCTTCCGATCGAGGGGCAGCCCGAGGCGGTTGTTTATGACACTCCGGACACCCCGACCATCGCCACGCTGGTGGACTGGGCTAACGCGACCCTCGACCGGACGGTGACGGCGGCGGACACCCTGAAGAACGTCCTGGTCAAGTTGCGCCACCCCGACGGTGAGACCGAGTTGCTGGGCATCGGCGTGCCCGGTGACCGCGAGGTGGACACCAAGCGGCTGGGCGCGGCCGTTGAGCCGGCAGAGTTCGAGTTGCTCACCGACGCCGACTTCGCCGCCAACCCGTTCCTGGTCAAGGGCTACATCGGGCCGCGGGCGCTGCACGAGAACAAGGTCCGCTACCTCGTCGACCCGCGCGTAGTGCAGGGCACGTCCTGGATCACCGGCGCCGACCAGCACGGCAAACACGTCGTGGGCCTGGTGTGCGGTCGCGACTTCACCCCGGACGGCACCATCGAGGCCGCCGAAATCCGCGACGGGGATCCGTCGCCGGACGGCGCCGGGCCACTGGTGTCGGCGCGCGGCATCGAGATCGGGCACATCTTCCAGCTCGGTTACAAGTACACCGATGCGTTCGAGGTCGACGTGCTCGGCGAGAACGGCAAGCCGGTGCGGCTGATCCAGGGGTCGTACGGGATCGGCGTGTCGCGCCTTGTCGCCGTGATCGCCGAGCAGATGCACGACGACAAGGGTCTGCGCTGGCCGGCTGCCGTCGCGCCGGCCGATGTGCACGTGGTCATTGCCAACAAGGACGACGCGGCTCGAGAAGGCGCGGAGACCCTAGCCGCAGAACTCAACTCGGCCGGTTTGGAAGTGATCTTGGACGACCGCAAGGCGTCGCCGGGCGTGAAGTTCAAGGACGCCGAGTTGCTCGGGGTGCCGCTGCTGGTCGTCGTCGGGCGCGGCTGGGCCAACGGTACGGTGGAACTACGCGATCGATTCAGCGGCGAGTCGGAGGAGCTATCCGCGGACGGTGCCGCCGACGCGGTGGTGGCGCGGGTACGGGCATAACTGCCCGAAAGCGCGCCACTGTCGGCTCCCACACACAGAATCGCCGCACGAACTTTCGTCGGGCAATGCGGCACATTCGAATCGAATTCGTGACGATTCGTTCCGCGCCGATACGCGTCGCTGAGTGCACACTCGTTGGTGCGCGATGTAATGCGTCTCACGGAACGATCGCCGCCGCGGCGGCGATAAAGAAGTCGCAGCGCTCACTTCTGCGCATGTCGAGCATCGGGGCTCGGTCGTTGGTTATCCGATAGGGGCTTGTGTGATGTATCGATGGCGGCGGTGGCTGGGTGTGTTCTGGGCACTGTCGATGGTTGCCGTGCTCGTCGGTTGCTCGAGCGGAAACAAGACGGCTAGCCCGGCCGCTCAAGCCAGCCCGGCGGTGATCGCGGTGACACCGGATGGCAGCAAGCCCATCAACGTCACCGATCCGATCAACGTCACAGTCAAAGACGGCGTGCTCAAGACCGTCACCGTGACCAACTCGGCTGGCAAAGTCGTTCAGGGCGTCATGACCCCGGACAATCTGACGTGGAAGACCACCGAGCCGCTCGGCTACGACAAGACCTACAAGGTGCACGCTGAGGCCGCCAACGCCAAGGGAGACGTCGTCACCAAGGACGTCGACATCCAGACACTGGCACCGAGCGATCAGACCCAGGTCTATCTGCAGACCACCAACGGCGTGCCGCTCGCGGATGCGACCTACGGGGTCGGCATCGTCATCGTCGCCCATTTCGACGAGCCGATCACCAACAAGGACGCCGCGCAGCGCGCGATGACGGTGACGACAAACCCGCCGGTCGCCGGTGCCTGGCACTGGTTCGACAACCAGAACGCGCACTGGCGCCCCGAGCACTATTACGCGCCCGGGACGACCGTGAAGGTTTCGGCCAAGCTCTACGGCGTGCAGGTCGGCGACGGTCTGTTCGGCCAATCGGATGTCGATGCGTCCTTCCGGATCGGTGATGCGCATATCTCGACCGCAGACGACAACACCAAGATGGTCACCGTCACAGACAACGGCAAGGTCGTCCGGACCATGCCGACTTCGATGGGCCGCGGCGGCAGCGAGACTGTCGGGGGCCGCACCATCTCGTTCTGGACCCCGAGCGGCATCTACACGGTGTTGGGTAAGGCCAACCCGGTGGTGATGGACTCGGCCACCTACGGGCTACCCGTCAACTCGCGCCTGGGCTACAAGGAAAAGATTCCGTGGGCCACTCAGATCAGCCCGGACGGCATCTACCTGCACCAGTTGAACGCTACGGTCTGGGCGCAGGGCAACACCGACACCTCCCACGGTTGCCTGAACCTCAACAGCGACAACGCCGAGTGGTTCTACAACTTCTCCCAGATCGGCGACGTGGTGCAGATCGTCAACAGCGGCGGCCCGCCGCAGGATCCCACGAACAACGGCGACTGGACGATTCCGTGGTCGCAGTGGACCGCGAATAGCTGAGGAGTCAGTGGTCTGAGGAGTCAGTGCGCGGTGAGGATCTCGTAGTAGGAGAACCCGTGGCCCTTGGACTCGCAGTAGAAGGCGCCGTGGAACCCGACGTTGCAGGTGGCGCCCGCGTGTGAGACGGCCGGTCCGGCGGTGGCGCCGGTGCCGGTGACGGTTCCCACCTGGGAGATGGGTGGATTTCCGCCGGGCAGAGTGTGCGGTGTGCCTGCGTCGAATCCGGGGTGGGCCGGCAACGACGGCGAGTCGACGAGAACCTCCCGGACCCGGATGAGAATGGGGGAGTCGACCCCACCCGCGCTCAGTTGCATCAACACCGGTTGCGTGATGTCGCAGCCGATGTTGCCGCTGGCATCGATCGCGCAATTGAAATTGCCGTTGGAGAAGTACAGCGTGTCGGCGGGTGCGGCGTCGGCCGGGGCGGCGACCACCCCGGCAACCGCAGCCGCGAGGACCGTCGCGCAGCCGATTCGGCGTGTCATGTGTTCACTCCTGTTTCAACTGGTGGAGTGACCCCCTGATTGGAAGATTAACCGAGCACGTCAAAGTCTTCGCCGAATGCGCACGTAGACAACTCCGCCAATGCTGGGTCCTCGTCGGCATGCTCGGGTGCCCGCATCGCAAGCAGGGTGTTGAGCAGCATCCCGTCGGCGATGAACGACCGAGCCTGCTCGGGCGTGCAGCCGGTACGGCGTCTGATCAGCCCGTAGATCGAGGCCATGCATTCGCGCGCCTGTGCGCCGATCTCCTCGGTGTTGCCGGAGCAGAAACCGTGCATCATTACCAGCAGCAGGTCGCGGTCTTCGAGCAACCGGGAGTACGACGCGCCGAGCTGATGCCAGAACTGCTCGTCTTCGGGGTCGATCTCGAGCTTGTCCAGCTCGGTGTCGAAGGTCTGCAGGATCGCCGAACCGGCCCGTGCGAAGACTTCCCGGAAGAGTTCGACCTTGCTGCCGAACATCCGCACCACGTAGGGCTGTGAGATGCCTGCCTCCTTGGCCACCGCGTCGGTGCTGGTGCCGGCGTAGCCTCCGCGCGCAAACGCACGCGCCGCGGCGTCGAGGATGAGCTCGCGACGATCCGCGGCCGCCATGCGTGACTGCGTGGTTTCTGCGGTTTCCCGGGTTGGCATATTGACATGTTATCAGTCGATTACTAGCGTCTCCCACATAAGTAATCATTCGATGCTTACTAACTGAAGGAGTGGTGATGGCCGTCCTCACCGAACTGCCCGTCCGGCGCCTCGACCGGGTGGATCGCCGCCTGGTTCCCCTGTGGCTCGCGATGTTGGCCGCATCGCTGCCGATGTTCATGGCCACGCTCGACAACCTGGTCATGACCAGCGCGTTGCCGGTCATCAGCGTTGACCTACACGCCTCGATCGGGCAGTTGCAATGGTTCGTCAACGCCTACACGCTGTGCTTTGCCACGCTGATGTTGTCCGCGTCGACACTGGGCGACCGGTTCGGCCGCCGTCGGATGTTCCTCGCCGGTATCGCGCTGTTCACCGTCGCGTCGATCGGGTCGGCACTGTCGACCACGCCGGCGATGCTCATTGCCGCCCGGGCCTTTCAGGGAGTCGGCGCGGCCGCGGTGATGCCGCTGTCGTTGGCGCTGCTCGCGGGGGCGGTGCCCGAGGCGAAACGTGCCCTGGCGATCGGTGTCTGGGGCGGCGTCGCCGGGCTTGGTGTGGCGCTCGGGCCGGTGGTCGGCGGCGCTGTCGTGGACGGGGTTTCCTGGCAGGCGATCTTCTGGCTGAACGTCCCGGTCGCGGTCGTGGCGATTCCATTGGTGCTGTTCGCCTTGCGCGAGTCCTACGGGCGACCGGTGCCGCTGGACGTGGCGGGTGTGCTGCTGGCGGGCGGGGCGGTATTTGCCAGCGTGTGGGGGATCGTGCATGGCAACGACGATGGCTGGACGTCGACGAACGTGGGAGGGTCATTGATTGCCGCCGGGGTGTTGTTCGCCGCCTTCATCGTGCGTGAGCAGCGCACGAACCACCCGGTCCTGCCGTTGCGACTGTTCCGTTCCCGCAGTTTCAGCATCGCCAACGTCATTGGTCTGGCGTTCTCGCTCGGCATGTTCGGTGCGGTGTTCCTGCTGTCGCAGTACCTGCAGATTGCGATGGGCTACACGCCGCTACAGGCCGGTATCCGCACGCTGCCGTGGACGGCGGCCCCCATGGTGGTTGCGCCGATCGCCGGTGTGCTCGCGCCGCGGGTGGGGCTGCGCAGCCTGTTGGTGTCCGGGTTGACGTTGCAGGCGCTCGCGTTGGGATGGATGGCGCTGATCGTCGTGCCCGGCGTCAGTTACGCCGAGGTGGTGCCCGCGTTCATCATGGCGGGGGTGGGCATGGGCCTGACGTTCGCGCCGAGTGCCACCGCGGTGCTCGCCGACATGCCCGACGCCGACCATGCGACGGCCAGTTCGGCCAACTCGACGCTGCGCGAAATCGGGGTGAGCATGGGCGTGGCGACGCTGACGGCGGTGTTCCTCGGCTTCGGCGGCACACTCACCCCCGCCGGCTATGTCGACGGGCTGCGGCCCGCGCTGCTGGCCGGGGTGGCCGCGGTCGCAGTGGCGGCCATCGCGGCGCTGTTCATGCCCAGCATTCGGGAAAAGAGTTAGCTCAGCTAACGCATTTGGGAAAGCATGTGCTTCACAAGTGCGTTAGCTTCTATGGTTGTCCTGGGAACGGCGCCGTCGGGGGCGTCGTTCCTAAAATTGTCTGCCAGGTGGCCAGCCGGATGGCGCTGTCCGTCAGGGCGTCGATGCCGGTCCGCCGGCTGTGCTCGAATTGCGCTCGTTCGATGACGGACCGCCAGGCAACCGCGGTCTCGGATTCGACGAGGGCGCCGAGCTTCGCCGCAGAAATCGGGTCCACCACCGGAAAGGGAACCGTGTAACCGGCATCCGCGGACGGTGCGCTCACGCCCGCGGCTGTCAGCGCATCGATCGTGGAGTCTCGGCGGGCTCGGTGCGCGGCCGTGTATTCGGCGATCATGGCGTCGCGGTCGGGATTGGAATAGGCCGCGATCACGCCATAGCAAAACACCGCCGCATATTCCGCGCGCAGGGCATCCACCAGTGCCTGCTGTTCTGAACCGCTCATTTCAGCACCACCGTGGCGTACACGCCGCAGGCCGCGCTGATCGAGCCGAGCAAGCCCGCGCGATAGCCGGACAGCGAGGGCGCCAACCCGGCCGCGCTGCGCTGTGACTCGCTCAACGACGCGCGCATCGCATCGAGATTGGGCGGTGGTGCGGGTGCCACCGTCGACGTCGCTGCGGCGGGTCCCGGCGAGTGCGAGCCATTCGGGTAGGCGCCGGCAACCCTGGCGATCTCGGTGTCGAGGGCCTTGGCATGGGCGGTGCGCTGATCGGCGATCAACCGCAGGTCAGCGCTGCGGTCGGGCAGCACGGCAATCGCCGCTTGCGCGGCAGCCGCGTCGCGACGGGCAAGATCGGCCTGGGCGACCAATGGATCCACCGCTGGCGGTTCGGTGGTGTCGTTCGGGTCCGCGCAACTGACCAACGCCGCCGCACCGAAGCCGGCGACGGCAACATTGCGGGCCACGCGTAGGCTCGTCCGTCGCGACATCGGCTCGGAAACGGGCTGGAAGAGTCGCTGGAGTATCGCCGGATCACGCACGGCTACATGGTGCCAGCACCAACCGGGTTTCTGCCCACCAGGATCGACCACTGGAGTGCCGTCTCCGCGATAGGCTTGATAATTGCCTGAACTGAGGTGATTGCTGGCCGGTAACAACTGAACTCGGGAGTGTCGACATGCCGTCCCTGTCCGCGGAGAGGGTTAGCGACCTCGTCGCTCAGTTCGTCGCACGCAACGGCTACGACCTCGAGGATGTCGATGTCGTAGCCGCCGGGAAGACGGCCACGGTCCGGGTGGTGGTGGATCGCGATGCTGCCACCGGCCTCGATGATCTGGCGGAGCTCAGCCGGGATATTTCGGCCGGACTCGACGCCGAAGACCTCGGTGATGCCCCCTACAATCTCGAGGTAACCACCCGCGGAATCGACCGGCCGTTGACCACACAGCGGCATTGGCGGCGAGCCCAGGGGCGCCGGGTTCGCATCCGCACATCCGGCGGCAGCTTCGATGGGCGCGTGGGACCCGTGGGTGACGGCGTCGTCAGCATCGTTGTTCGCGACGGCAAGCGGCTCGCGGTTCGTGACATCGGATTCGACGACATCGTCTCCGCTGTCGTCCAGGTGGAGTTCGCCCCGCCGAATCCCGCCGAACTCGAACTCAGCGGCGGCATCGCCGCCGGCCGCGCGGTTCCGGGCACCGACGATGAGGCCGCGCCGCATCCACAGCATTCAGAGGAGAACCACAAATGAATATCGATATCTCCGCGCTGCGAGCGATCGAGGCCGACAAGGGCATCTCGATCGAGATGGTGATCCAGACGATCCAATCGGCGTTGCTGACCGCCTACCGGCACACCGACGGGCACCAGCCCAACGCCCGAATCGACATCGATCGCAAAACTGGCGTCGTGCGAGTGATGGCCCGCGAGGTCGACAGCGACGGCAACGTCATCTCCGAATGGGACGACACGCCGGAAGGGTTCGGCCGGATCGCGGCCACCACCGCTCGGCAGGTGATTCTGCAGCGCCTGCGCGACGCCGAGCACGAGCGCAGTTACGGCGAATTCGCGACGCATGAAGGCGAAATCGTCGGCGGGGTGATTCAGCGCGACGCGCGCGCCAATGCCCGCGGCACGGTGGTGGTGCGCATCGGCAGCGATGCCAACGGCGCCGACGGCATCATCCCGCCGGCCGAGCAGGTTCCGGGCGAGAACTACGACCACGGTGAGCGCCTCAAGTGCTACGTCGTCGGTGTGTCGCGCGGCCCGCGCGGGCCGCAGATCACGCTGTCGCGCACGCACCCGAATCTGGTGCGCAAGCTGTTCGCCTTGGAGGTTCCCGAAATCGCCGACGGTTCGGTGGAAATTGTGAGCGTCGCGCGGGAGTCGGGTCATCGGTCGAAGATCGCCGTGCGCTCAAAGATTGCCGGACTCAATGCCAAGGGCGCGTGCATCGGCCCGATGGGTCAGCGAGTCCGCAATGTGATGAGCGAGCTCGGCGGGGAGAAGATCGACATCATCGACTACGACGAGGATCCCGCGAAGTTCGTCGGGAATGCGCTGTCGCCGTCGAAGGTTGTCTCGGTCACGGTGGTGGACCCGGAAGCCAAGGCGGCGCGGGTGATCGTGCCCGACTTCCAGTTGTCGCTCGCGATCGGCAAGGAGGGCCAGAACGCCCGGCTCGCAGCCCGGTTGACCGGCTGGCGAATCGATATCCGCAGCGATGCAGAAGAGGCGCGGCCGCATGCGGCGGGAGCTGACGGGCATCGGTGAGCGCGGTTGGCGGTAGCAGATGCAGAGTTCACGCCCCGACAGCGGTAGAGTGGTCGATGGTTCAGCGCGAGTCCTCGAAATCACAGCTCGTTCGTTCCGGTTCGCCGGTGCGTACGTGCGTCGGATGCCGGGAGCGGGCGCTGGCTGTCGAGCTGCTGCGAGTTGTGGCGCGGGCAGCGGTTGATGGATATGCCGTTGTTCCCGATCCGCAGCGCAGGCTGGCTGGTCGGGGCGCGTGGTTGCATCCTGATCCGGGCTGCCTGAACCGAGCAATTCGACGTCGAGCATTCGGCGCAGCATTACGAGTGTCCGGACACCTGGACATCTCCGCGGTGGCGCAGATGCTGGAGGCTCCTAGAGACTCCGGGGTCAACACCGCGGGGGAGAGTTACACCTCGAAAAGATAGGCACGAGCACTCATGAGCACACCGTGAAGCACCAACGATGAACGTCCATCGGAGATAACCCGAGGTCGTGCGGGCCGCACCCATAAGGGACGCCGCGCTCGGCCTCATCAGTGAGGAGAGCAGTGGCAGGCAAGGCCCGCGTGCACGAGTTGGCGAAAGAACTCGGTGTCACCAGCAAGGAACTACTCGCGACGCTCAAGGAGCAAGGCGAGTTCGTCAAGTCGGCGTCTTCGACGGTAGAAGCTCCCGTCGCACGTCGGCTGCGTGAATCATTCGGCGCGAAGGCAGCCACGGCAAACGGTGCCGATGGCGGCGGTGCGGCCACCAAGCCGGCTCCGGCGAAGGCAGCGGCGGCAAAGCCCACTCCGGCCGGCCCGAAGTCGAGCGCAACCCCGGCAGCTGCTGCTGCGTCGGCACCGGCGGCGGCCGATTCGGCCGCGGCCGCGCCGGTAGCGGCGGCGGCTCCCAAGCCGGCGCCCGCTCGGCCGCGCCCAGCGCCAGCCGCGCCGGCGGCGCGAGCCACGCAGCCACCGGCTGCGGCTTCCGCCCCGTCGGCACCCCCGGCTCCGGCCGGACCGAAGCCCGGTCCGAAGGCCCCGCGCGTTGGCAACAACCCCTACTCATCTGCGCCGGTAGAACGGCCGGCCCCGCGCCCGGCGCCCGGCGCGCCGCGGCCAGGTGGCCCGCGTCCGGCGCCCGGTCAGGGCGGTCCGCGTCCGGCCCCGGGGCAAGGCGGTCCGCGTCCGGCGCCCGGCCAGGGCGGTCCACGCCCGGCTCCCGGTGCCCCGCGGCCCGGTGGGCCGCGCCCGAGCCCGGGTGCAATGCCACCGCGCCCGAACCCCGGTGCGATGCCGTCCCGCTCGGCCCGTCCCGGCCCCACGGCCGGTAGGCCCGGTCGTCCCGGCGGCGCGCCCGGCGGTCGGCCCGGTGGCGGTGGCGGCGGCTACCGCAGCGGCGGTGGCGGCACTGGTGCACCAGGCGCCGGAGCTCCCGCCGGTGGTGGTGGCTTCCGCGGCCGTCCCGGTGGCGGCGGTGGCGCCGGCCGTGGTGGTCGTGGCGCTGCTGCGGGTGCGTTCGGCCGTCCCGGCGGTGCTCCCAAGCGCGGTCGCAAGTCGAAGCGGCAGAAGCGGCAAGAGTACGACTCGATGCAGGCCCCAGCAGTCGGCGGCGTTCGGCTGCCCCGCGGCAATGGCGAGACCATTCGCCTGGCCCGCGGTGCCTCGCTGTCGGACTTCGCGGAAAAGATCGATGCGAACCCGGCGGCCCTCGTGCAGGCGTTGTTCAACCTCGGCGAGATGGTGACGGCAACCCAGTCGGTCAACGACGAGACGCTCGAGCTGCTCGGTAGCGAGATGAACTACAACGTCCAGGTGGTCAGCCCCGAGGACGAGGACCGCGAGCTGCTGGAAAGCTTCGACCTGTCCTACGGCGAGGACGAGGGCGGCGAGGAAGACCTCGAGCAGCGTCCGCCGGTGGTGACCGTCATGGGTCACGTCGACCACGGTAAGACTCGCCTGCTCGACACGATCCGGAAGGCGAACGTGCGCGAGGGCGAGGCCGGCGGCATCACCCAGCACATCGGTGCCTACCAGGTGCTCACCGACCTCGACGGCAACGAGCGGTTGATCACCTTCATCGACACCCCGGGTCACGAGGCGTTCACTGCCATGCGTGCCCGTGGTGCCAAGGCCACCGACATCGCAATCCTGGTGGTCGCCGCCGACGACGGCGTCATGCCGCAGACGGTGGAGGCCATCAACCACGCCCAGGCGGCCGACGTGCCGATCGTCGTCGCGGTGAACAAGATCGACAAGGAGGGCGCGGACCCGGCCAAGATCCGCGGTCAGCTCACCGAATACGGCCTGGTGGCCGAGGAATACGGCGGCGACACCATGTTCGTCGACATCTCCGCCAAGCAGGGCACCAACATCGAGGCACTGCTCGAAGCGGTGCTGCTCACCGCGGACGCGGCGCTGGACCTGCGGGCCAACCCGGACATGGACGCCCAGGGTGTCGCCATCGAGGCGCACCTCGACCGCGGCCGCGGCCCGGTGGCCACCGTGCTCATCCAGCGCGGCACGCTGCGCGTCGGCGACTCGATCGTGGCCGGCGACGCCTACGGTCGCGTGCGGCGCATGGTCGACGAGAACGGCGAGGACGTCGACGAGGCACTGCCGTCGCGGCCGGTGCAGGTCATCGGTTTCACCTCGGTTCCCGGTGCTGGTGACAACTTGCTCGTGGTCGAGGAAGACCGGATCGCGCGCCAGATCGCGGACCGTCGAAACGCGCGCAAGCGCAACGCGATGGCCGCACGCAGCCGCAAGCGGATCAGCCTGGAAGATCTGGATGCCGCGCTGAAGGAGACCAGCGAGCTCAACCTGATCCTCAAGGGCGACAACGCAGGTACCGTCGAAGCCCTCGAGGAGGCGCTGCTCGGCATCGAGATCGATGACGAGGTGCAGTTGCGGGTGATCGACCGCGGTGTCGGTGGCATCACCGAGACCAACGTCAACCTCGCGGCCGCCTCGAACGCGATCATCATCGGGTTCAACGTCCGCGCGGAGGGCAAGGCAACCGAGCTGGCCAACCGCGAGGGCATCGACATCCGCTACTACTCGGTGATCTACCAGGCGATCGACGACATCGAGAAGGCGCTCAAGGGCCTGCTCAAGCCGGTCTACGAGGAGGTCGAGCTGGGCCGGGCCGAGATTCGCGCGCTGTTCCGGTCCTCGAAGGTCGGACTCATCGCGGGTTGCATGGTCACCTCGGGCATCATCCGCCGCAACGCCAAGGCGCGGCTGCTGCGAGACAACAAGGTGGTCGCGGAAACGACGACCATCGCCTCGCTGCGGCGCGAAAAGGACGATGTCACCGAGGTGCGCGAGGGCTACGAGTGCGGTCTCACGCTGACGTACTCCGACCTCAAGGAAGGCGACATCATCGAGGCCTACGAGCTGCGCGAAAAGCCGCGCGACTAGTTCCGTGCGCAGGCGGGCACCCGGCTTGGTGTTGGGTGCCCGCCCAAGCTGGCGTCGGTCGAGTCGAATGGAGGGCTTGTTGTGTATCTCGGGGCACTCGAGTTCGACATTTTGCTCGGCGACGTGCACTCGCTGAAACAGAAGCGGTCGATCGTGAAGCCGGTCGTGGCGGAGTTGCAGCGCTTCGGCGTTTCAGCGGCCGAGACCGGCAATCAGGACACCTATCGGCGCAGCGTGCTCGGGGTGGCGATGGTCAGTTCCGGTGTGGACCACATCCACGAGGTGCTCGACAAGTGCGAGCGGACTGTCGCCGGCCGGCCGGAGCTGGAACTGCTGGCGGTGCGCCGACGAATTTTCGGACCTGAGGACTGAAAGGGAGCTTGCCATGGTTGACCAGGCACGAGCGCGGCGGCTCGCGAAACGAATTGCCACCATCGTGGCCACCGCGATCGAATTGGAAATCAAGGACCCGCGACTGCGCCACGTCACCATCACCGATGCGAAGGTGACGGGCGACCTGCGCGACGCCACCGTGTACTACACGGTGATGGGAAGCGATCTGAATACTGCGCCAGACGTGGCCGGCGCCGCGGCCGGGCTCGAGAAGGCCAAGGGCGTGCTGCGTTCGAAGGTGGGCGCCGGCACCGGCGTGCGCTTCACACCGACGCTGGCGTTCGTGCACGACACCGTGCCCGACACCGCCCGGCACATGGAGGAGTTGCTGGCCCGGGCCCGGGCCGCCGACGACGAGGTGGCGCGAGCGGCGGCCAATGCCAAACCCGCCGGTGAGACGGATCCCTACAAGCAAGCCGACGATTCGACCGAGGAAGGCCGCTGGTGACAGCGGAGTCGGCGGTGTCTGTCACCAGCGAGTCCGGCGGAGCAGGTCTTCCGTTCGGGGCCGCGTTGCAGGCGCTGCAGTCGGCGCGCAATGCCATCGTGCTGTGCCATGTCCATCCCGATGCCGACACCATCGGCAGCGGGCTGGCCCTGGCCATCGCCTTGCACCGGCACAACGTGGCCGTCACGGTTTCATTCGACACACCAGCCGAATTGCCGCTGTCTATGCGCAGCCTGCCCGGCGCTGAGTTCGTCGTTCCGGCGGAGAAGGTTCCGCCGACCGCAGACGTCGTGGTGACGGTGGACTGTGCCAGCGCGGGGCGGCTCGGACGCCTCGCGGACCGGGTGGAATCCGCATCCACGAGTCTGGTCATCGACCACCACGCGTCCAACACCCGATTCGGTGACATCAACCTGATCGATGCGACCGCGGAATCGACGACCGCCGTTCTGGTGCACCTCTTCGATGAGTGGGGCATCGAGATCGACCAGGACCTGGCACATTGCCTGTATGCGGGGCTGGTCACCGATACCGGCTCCTTCCGCTGGGTGCGCCCGGGCACCCACCTGCTTGCCGAACGATTGCTGGCTACCGGTATCGACGCGGCCGGCATCGCCCGCTCCCTCCTGGACAGTCACCCGTTCGGATGGTTGCCGATGCTGTCGCGGGTGCTTGGGACGGCTCGCCTGGTGCCTAGCGTGGCGGGCGGAGCCGGGCTGGTATACGCGGTCGTCCGGCGCGCGGACGTCGGTCTGCTCGGTTCCGAAGAGGTCGAAAGCGTCATCGATATTGTCCGCACCTGCACAGATGCATCCGTGGCGGCGGTATTCAAAGAGGTAGCCGACGGTGCGGGCGCCGAATGGTCGGTGTCGCTGCGCTCGCGGCAGGCAGCAGACGGCGCCAACGTGGATGTCTCGGCTGTGGCGGTTCGGCTCGGCGGCGGCGGCCACACCTTCGCGGCCGGGTATACCGCTCATGGCGACATCGACGTGGTAGCGGAAGAGCTACTGGCGGCACTGGGGTGACGGATCACCCGGAGCAGGCCGGCGCCGGGCGCGTGCTCGCCCTGGCCTTGCCGACGCTCGGGGTGCTGGTCGCCGAACCGCTGTATGTGCTGTTCGACATCGCCGTCGTCGGCCGCCTCGGCGCATTGGCGCTTGCCGGGCTGGCCGTGGGCGGCCTGGTATTGACCCAGGTGAGCACCCAGCTGACCTTTCTCTCCTATGGCACCACCGCGCGCAGCGCCCGTCGCTACGGCGCGGGCGATGAGACGGGCGCGATCGGCGAGGGAGTTCAGGCGACCTGGATCGCGCTGGTGGTGGGAGGCCTGCTGGCAGCGCTTGTCGAGATCTTCGCGGCGCCGATAGCCACCGTCATTGCCGGGGATTCCGCGATCGCCGATCAGGCCGAAACCTGGCTGCGCATCGCGGTGCTGGGCGCGCCGCTGATCCTGGTCACCATTGCCGGCAACGGCTGGCTACGCGGCGTGCAGGACACCGCCCGACCCTTCGCGTACGTTCTTGCCGGACTTGCGGTTTCGGCCTTCCTGTGCCCGTTCCTGGTGCACGGACTCGCGGTCGCGCCGCAGCTGGGGTTGGCGGGTTCGGCCGTGGCCAATCTTGCCGGGCAGATGGTGGCAGCGGCACTGTTCCTGACCGCCCTGGTTCGCACCGGCGTGTCGCTGCGCCCTCGCCGGAGTGTGATCTGGGCGCAGCTGCGTCTGGGGCGGGACTTGATTGCCCGCAGCCTCGCCTTCCAAGCCTGTTTCCTGTCGGCGGCCGCGGTGGCGTCGCGTTTCGGCGCGGCGAGCGTGGCAGCGCACCAGGTCGTGCTGCAGCTGTGGAACTTTGTTTCGTTGACCCTGGACTCGCTGGCGATCGCCGCCCAGACATTGGTGGGCGCGACACTCGGGGCGGGCCGGCCGACGGCGGCGCGCACCCTCGGTTGGCGCATCACCCGCTGGTCGGCGGCGTTTGCGGTCGGCTTGGCGGTGGTGTTCATCCTGGGCTCGGGGGTGCTGCCGCACCTGTTCACCTCCGACGGCGACGTCATCGACCGCATCTATGTCGTGTGGTGGTTCTTCGTCGCGCTGATGCCGATCGCCGGCGTGGTGTTCGGGCTTGACGGCGTGCTGCTCGGCGCGGGAGACGCCGCGTATCTGCGCACCAGCACGCTCGCGGCGGCGATTGCCGGGTTCCTCCCGATGATCTGGCTGTCGCTGGCGTTCGATTGGGGCCTCGCGGGAATCTGGACCGGATTGGCGTTGTTCATGATCATTCGGATGGTGGCGGTGCTGTGGCGCATGGCGTCCGGCCGCTGGGCCGTCGCCGGCGGCGAGGTGCCGGCGCGGCGATTGGCCGACGAAGGGATAGCTAGTGAGCGCTGACGAAACTCCAACGTTGTTCGCGGTCAGTGACATTCACGTCGGCCACCGCGGCAACCGGCCCATCGCCGAACAGATCCGGCCGTCCTCGCCACACGACTGGCTGATCGTCGCCGGTGACGTCTCGGAGAAGACCGACGACATCCGGTGGGCTCTAGAGATGCTGCGCAGCCGCTTCGAGAAGGTCATCTGGGTGCCGGGCAACCACGAGTTGTGGACCACGGCAAAGGATCCCGTGCAGATGCACGGCGCCGCACGCTACGAGTACCTGGTCAACATGTGCCGCGCCATCGACGTCATCACGCCCGAGGACCCGTATCCGGTGTGGGACGGCGTGACACTGGTGCCGATGTTCCTGCTCTATGACTACACATTCCTGCCCGCCGGCGCGAGCACCAAGTCAGAGGGACTGGCCATCGCCCGCGAGCGCAACGTCGTTGCCACGGATGAATACCTGCTGTCTTCCGAGCCGTATCTGACCCGCGACGCCTGGTGCCAGGTGCGGGTGGAGCAGACCCGTAAGCGCCTCGATGCGCTGCCGCCGGATACACCATTGGTGCTGATCAACCACTTTCCGCTGGTACCGCAACCCACGGAAGTGCTGATGTACCCGGAGTTCTCGCTGTGGTGCGGCACCGTATTGACCGCCGACTGGCACACCCGGTACAACGTCGTGTGTTCGGTGTACGGGCACCTGCACATTCCGCGCACCACCTACTACGACGGTGTGCGGTTCGAGGAGGTCTCGCTCGGCTACCCGCGCGAGTGGCAACGCCGCGGTCTGCCGGAAAAGCTGCTGCGCCAGATCCTTCCGGTGCCCGAGTATCCGCCGGGCACGCTGAACAAATGGGGTGGACACTTCAAAGTGACTCCGGAAATGGAAGCTGCCGTGGAAAAGATGAGGGCGCGCGGACGTTGATCGAGAACATCCTTCCGACGGGTATCGAGTCTGCTGAGCTGTTTTCCGATCCGCCGAACCTGCAACCCCATCCGCTCGAGGCCGAGTTGATTGCGCGCGCGGTGGACAAGCGCCGGCGAGAGTTCATGGGCGCCCGGCACTGTGCGCGAGAGGCCATGCGGCAGCTGGGCGTCGAGCCTGGTCCGGTGTTGCGGGGGGACAGCGGCATGCCGGTGTTCCCGCGCGGGGTTGTCGGCAGCCTCACACACTGCGCCGGCTATCGCGGTGCGGCGCTCGGGCATTCGATGCAGTTTCGCTCGGTCGGTATCGATGCCGAACCACACGGGCCGCTACCGGACGGCGTACTCGAGGCGGTGAGCCTTGCGGCCGAACGGGATTGGCTGGGCACGATGCCCGACCGGGACATCCATTCCGACCGGTTGCTGTTTTGTGCCAAGGAAGCGACCTATAAGGCATGGTTTCCCCTGACCAAACGCTGGCTGGGATTCGAGGACGCGCACATTACGTTCACCACCGACACCGAGACAGTGCCAGACGCGCTGCGCAGCGGCAGGTTTCGTAGTGAGATCCTCATCGACCCGCTCGCGCTGGACGGGTCGCGACTGGTGGCGTTCGATGGGCGGTGGCAGGTGCGTGACGGCTTGGTCCTCACCGCAATCGTGGTGAGCTAGATGGACGTCTCCGGCGCGGGTCTGCTGATCATCGACAAGGATCCGGGTATGACCAGCCACGACGTGGTGGGGCGGTGCCGGAAGATCCTGCGCACCCGCAAGATCGGACACGCCGGCACGTTGGATCCGATGGCCACGGGGGTGCTGGTGCTCGGGGTGGAACGCGCGACCAAGATGCTCGGCTTGCTGGCACTGACCACCAAGTCCTACACGGCCACCATCAGGCTCGGTCAGGCCACCACCACCGACGACGCGGAAGGCGAGGTCCTCAGCGAGGCGTCGGCCACTCACCTCACCGATGACGCGATCGCTGCCGAAGTGATGGCGTTGACCGGTGACATCCAGCAGATTCCGGCGACCGTGAGCGCCATCAAGATCGACGGCCAACGTGCCTATGCTCTGCACCGGGCGGGCCAGGACGTGCAACTGCCGGCGCGGCCGGTCACCGTTTCGCGCTTCGACGTGCTCGCTCGCCGCGCGGCGGGAGACTGGGTGGATCTCGATGTGTCCGTGGACTGTTCCTCCGGCACCTACATCCGCGCGCTCGCGCGCGACCTCGGCGCAGCGCTGGGCGTGGGCGGACACCTGACGGCGTTGCGAAGGACCGCGGTCGGCCCGTTCACGCTGAAGCACGCGTGCACGCTGGACCAACTCGCCGACGAACCGCGACTCAGCATGGATATCGACACGGCCGCACTGACGTGCTTCCCCGCGCGGCACATCACGCCCGCGGAAGCCGACTCGCTGCGTCACGGCCGATGGCTCGAACCCCTCGGGCACCACGGCGTTCATGCAGCAGTCGATCCGGACCGCAAGGTGATCGCTCTGCTGGAAGAGCGCGGCAAGCGCGCGGCACCGGTGTTCGTGGTGCGGCCGGCCTAGGACGGGCGGACGTGGCACTGGCGTTAGCGAACCCGCCGCTGGCCACTGCGGCCGCCGAGCGGCGCGCCCGGTGGCCGAGGTGGTCGGTCGTCGCGTCAGTGCTCATGACACTGCAACTGATCGTGCGGGCTCTCGTGCTTTCCCGCGGCAATTTTTACTGGGACGACCTGATTCTCATCGGCCGTGCCGGTCGGCTATCGCTGTTCTCGGCGCAGTTTCTGCTGGACAACCACGATGGCCACTTGATGCCCGGTGCGTTCCTCATCGCCGGCGTGGTGACCCGGTTGGCGCCGTATGAATGGGTCTGGGCCGCGGCGACACTGCTGGTCCTGCAGGCGTGCGCGTCGGTTGCGGTGTTGCGTCTGCTCCGGCTGCTGCTGCGGGATCGCCCGATCACTCTCGTCCCGCTGGTGATCTACCTGTTCGGTCCGCTGACGCTGCCGTCGTTCGTGTGGTGGGCGGCCGGATTGAACGCGCTGCCGCTGCAGATCGGGCTGGCCTGGGTCACCGGCGACGCAATCCTGCTGATGCGCACGGGACGCCTGCGGTACGCGTACACGGGCACGGCGGCGTTCGCGTTCGCGCTGCTGTGCTTCGAAAAGTCGATTCTGGTGCCGCTGGTCGCGTTCGTCGTCGTGGCACTGCGAAACCGGATCGACGGCCGCAAGGCGGTTCGTGGCGCTGCGGCGTTGTGGGTCGGTTGCGGGATTGTCGCGGTCACATGGGTGGCGGTGTATGTGAGCGTGATCGGGCTTCCGCTCGGCCGGGACTCCGCGGCGCAGACCGTCGGACTCATCGAGCACGGCACCTTTCTGGGCCTGCTGCCGGCCCTGATCGGCGGCCCGTTGAGCTGGCAGCGGTGGTTGCCGAGCCCGCCGTGGGCGGATCCAGCCCCGGCGCTGGTGGTGCTGGCGTGGCTGCTGGTGCTGGGCGCCGTCGTCATCGGTTGTTACGCAAAGCGCGACGCCTGGCGGGTGGGTCTGGCCGTGGGCGCGTATGTAGTGCTGTGCGAGGCGGCGATGGTGCTGGCCCGGTCAGGGCCGAACACCGCCTACGAACTGGCCCAGACGTTGCGCTACTTCACCGACAGTTCCGTGGTGATCGCTGCCGGTATGGCCCTGGTCATCGCGGCTCCGTGGCGCCGCCGCATCCGGGTGCCGCGCCAAGCCGTGGTGGGCGCGACCGCACTGTTTCTCGTCGCGAGTCTGTGGTCGACGGCGACGTTCACCCGCTCCTGGCAGCTCGACGACACCGCGAATTACCTTGCTACTGCTCGGTCTTCGCTCGCCGACAACACCGGCACCCCAATGCTCGACCAGCCGGTTCCGCCGCGGGTGCTGCTGCCGATCGCGTATCCCGACAACCTGATAAGTCACGTCTTCTCGGCACTGCCGGTCCGGTCCGCATTCGCCGATTCCACACCCGTCTTGCGCATGCTCGACGATTCGGGACACGTCATCCCCGCCGGCGTCGGTCCGGCACGTGACATCCGGCAAGGTCCGGTGCCGCGCTGCGGCTACCGCATCGACGGCCTGACCACGGTCGCGCTCACCGGCGCCCTGCCGGAGTGGAACTGGACGGCCGAACTCAACTATCTGGCGAGCCGCGACGGGTCGATAATCGTGTGGTTTCCGCATGGGCGGGCGGTCACCGTACCGGTGCGACAAGGCTTGCACCAGGTGTATGTCCGGCTACGTGGCAGCGGCGATGCGCTGAATATCCAGGCCGCTACGTCCGGGCTGTCGTTGTGTCTCGGTGCCGGGCCGATCGGCGGGGTGTTACCAAAATCAGCAGGACACTAACCAAATCGACTGCGCCGCTGGGTTTCCCAGGTCGATGGGTGCGCCGCCGGCGGAACCGATCTGGACCGACATGGTGCCCGCGAAGTCGCGCCGCTCCACCACACGGACCACGGTGTCGAGCGCGATGCCCACGGAATCGAAGTAACGCAGCATGGCCGGGTCGGCGTCGGAGATGCGGGCGATCCGGCCACTTTCGCCGTCGCGAAAATCGCTGAGTTGGCGGGCCGGGGGAGTGGGCACCGCTCCGTCGATGGATGGAATCGGGTCGCCGTGCGGGTCCCGTTCGGGGAAGCCGAGTTTGGCGTCGATGCGCGACATCAACAGGTCGGAGACCGCGTGTTCGAGCACCTCCGCCTCGTCGTGCACCTCGTCCCAGCCGTAGCCGAGTTCGTTGACCAGAAAAGTCTCGAGCAACCGGTGCCGGCGAACCATGGCGACCGCGGCGCGGCGGCCTTCCTCGGTCAACGTGATGGACCCGTAGCGGGCGTGATCGACGAGGCCTTGATCGGCGAGTTTGCGGATAGCTTCGGAGACAGTGGAAGCCGAAACCCCGATCCGCTCGGCGACAAGCTTTGTCGAGACGCGTTCCGGCGACCATTCCTGCGCCGTCCAGATCACCTTCAGGTAATCCTGCGCGACCGGAGTGAGGCTCGATCCATCCGCGGCATCTCGTTTGTCGGGCACACCATGAGCTTAAAGGAGCACTACGGGCGCGAAACTGCGCTTATATCGCCGCTAGGCGGGTGCGGTGAGCTTCAGTCCCAACGCGCGGGCCGACTGCGCCATCCGCACGTCATAAGTGATGATCTGCTCGGCGCCGATCCGCACCGCCGCCGCGAGATGCAGAGCGTCGAGCGAGCGCAGGTGCTCTCCGGGCAGCAGACCAGCCGCCGTGAACAGCGAACCAGGTAGCTCATACAGGTCGACACCCTCGAGAAAGTCCGACACGGCGCTCTGGGTCAACGGTTCGATCCGATTCGCGGCGCGGCGCAGTTCGGTCTCGAGCAGCAGGCAGGCAACCAAATCTGGCTGCTCTGCATCGATCGCCTCGGCGAGTGCATCCGATTCGGCTTCAGCGAGCAGCAGTTTCAGTGCTGCGGAGGTGTCTAGGTACCAGCGGCTCACCGTTGCCCGCGCAGGTCGTCCAGAAGCGCCGGACTGTCGCCGGCCCACCTAACCCGATCCGCACGCGTGTAGGCACGACGCTTCGTGGCCGGTCGAATGCAGTGCAGGTCGGTTTCCGATGAGACCGGAGAAAGCAGCGCAACCGGGACACCCCGTCGCGTCACCACGTACGTCTCGCCGCGCTCGACACCGCGGATTACCTCGGCATTGTCGTTTCGAAGCTCACGCTGACTGATCGTCTTCACTCACCCAACGTAGCACCACGTAGCACCGTCGTGTGTCCGGTGAGACCAGTCGTGCACGCGTGATCACTACTTCCGTAGGCTCCACCTCGTGCACAGATGGCGAGGTCTCGACGAAATCCCAGCCGATTGGGGACGTTGCGTGCTTACCATCGGAGTCTTCGACGGCATTCACCGCGGTCACGCCGAACTGATTTCGCGCGCGGTGCGGGCCGCCGCCGAACGGCATGTACCGAGCGTGCTGATGACTTTCGACCCGCACCCGATGGAGGTCGTGCGTCCGGGCAGCCATCCGGCGCAGTTGACCACGCTGACCCGTCGCGCCGAACTTGCCGAGCAACTCGGCATCGACGTCTTCTGCGTCATGCCCTTCACCCACGAGTTCATGAAGCTGACCCCGGCCAGTTACGTGCACGACCTCCTGGTCGAACGACTGCATGTCGTCGAGGTGGTCGTCGGCGACAACTTCACCTTCGGCCGCAAGGCGTCGGGCACCGTCGAAACGATGCGGGAGATGGGTCAGCGATTCGGGTTCGAGGTCGACGCGGTGGAACTGCTGGCCGAACACGCGGTCACGTTCTCCTCCACCTACATTCGCGCTTGCGTCGACGCGGGCGATGTCCGGGCCGCGGCCGAGGCGCTGGGCCGGCCGCACCGGATCGAGGGCGTCGTGGTGCACGGCGACGGCCGGGGCCGCGCACTGGGCTATCCGACCGCAAATATTTCTCCGCCGATGTATGCGGCAATCCCCGCCGACGGCGTGTACGCGGGGTGGTTCACCGTGCTCGGCCCGGGCCCGGAGATCGGCGGGGTTCCGGTCGGCAAGCCGGCGCGCGCGGCCATCTCGGTCGGCACCAACCCGACCTTCTCCGGCCGGACCCGGACCGTAGAGGCGTTCGTGCTCGACGGCGAGGCCGATTTGTACGGCCAGCACGTCGCCGTGGACTTCGTCGAGCATCTGCGCGGCATGGAGGCGTTCGATTCGATCGAGGACCTCAAGGCTGAGATGGCCAATGACGTCGCACGTGCTCGCGAGGTGCTGGATCAGCAGCCCTGAGCGGCGATGGTAAAGTGTTCGGCCGTGTGTGCTGCGGTCCGCGGCGGCCACACTGCGGCGACGAAGTTCGCCAACTCAACTCAGTGCGCGGACTGAAACAACGGGAGCAGATCAGTGGCATTGACCACCGAGCAGAAGAAGCAGATTCTCAGCGAGTACGGCTTGCACGAGACCGACACCGGTTCGCCGGAGGCGCAGGTCGCGTTGCTGACCAAGCGCATCGTCGACCTCACCGAACACCTCAAGCAGCACAAGCACGACCACCACTCCCGCCGCGGCCTGCTGCTGCTGGTCGGACGCCGGCGTCGGTTGCTCAAGTACGTTCAGAAGGTCGACATCGCGCGCTACCGTTCGCTCATCGAGCGGCTGGGTCTGCGACGCTGAGTCGCAATCACGCGCGCAATCGCGAGGAAGCCAACGAGGCAACGCTTAGACTAAGCCTCGTTGGCTTTCGTGCATGTGGCGGAGCGCCACAGCAATGGAACTGACACACAAACCTGGTGGATGAGCCCATCCACCTGCCACTAGAGCCGTACCCACCTGCCAGTCGTGGCGTCGGTCTTCGGTAGTGGCTACTCGGGACGCCGCGAGCTGTCACCGGGGAGCTTCGATCGATGACCGCCACCGCGCAGCCGAGTCCAAGGGGACACGTGCCGGGTGAGCCGCGCCAGCGGGCGCTGAAGTTTTGCGCGTACGGCGCAGACGAGAGGTCACGTAGACAGAGATGACAACAACAGAAAACACAGGGGCAATCGAGGTCGAGGAAGGCGTTTTCGAATCCACCGCCGTCATCGACAACGGTAAGTTCGGTACCCGCACGATCCGCTTCGAAACCGGTCGCCTCGCCCGCCAAGCCGCCGGGTCGGTCGTCGCCTACCTCGACGACGACACCATGCTGCTCTCGGCCACCACGGCCAGCAAGCAGCCCAAGGAGCACTTCGATTTCTTCCCGCTCACCGTCGACGTCGAAGAGCGGATGTACGCCGCGGGTCGCATCCCCGGCTCCTTCTTCCGTCGCGAGGGCCGCCCGTCCACCGACGCGATCCTGACCTGCCGGTTGATCGACCGGCCGTTGCGCCCGTCGTTCGTCGACGGCCTGCGCAACGAGATCCAGGTCGTGGTCACCGTGATGAGCCTGGACCCGAACGACCTGTACGACGTGGTCGCCATCAACGCGGCGTCGGCGTCCACCCAGATCGCCGGGCTGCCGTTCTCCGGCCCGGTCGGTGGCGTGCGGGTGGCCCTGATCAGTGACTCCGATGGTCGCTCCACAGGCTCCGCTCCTGCCGGCCAGTGGGTGGCTTTCCCGACCGTCGAGCAGCTCGAGAACGCGGTGTTCGACATGGTCGTCGCCGGTCGGGTCACCGATTCCGGCGATGTGGCCATCATGATGGTCGAGGCCGAGGCCACCGAGAACGTCATCGAACTCATCGACGGCGGCGCGACCGCGCCCACCGAGTCGGTCGTCGCGGAGGGTCTCGAGGCCGCCAAGCCGTTCATCGCACGCCTGTGCAAGGCGCAGCAGGACCTCGCCGCCAAGGCCGCCAAGCCGACCGGCGAATACCCGCTGTATCCGGCCTACGCCGAAGATGCCTACGCCGCAGTCGAAGCCGCCGCCAAGGACAAGCTCGCGCAGGCGTTGACCATCGCCGGCAAGCAGGAGCGCGACGAGAAGACCGACGAGATTAAGCTCGAGATCCTCGGTCAGCTCGGCGAGCAGTTCGAGGGCCGGGAGAAGGAACTCGGTGCCGCCTTCCGGTCGCTGACCAAGAAGCTGGTGCGCCAGCGCATCCTGCGCGACAAGTTCCGCATCGACGGCCGCGGCATCACCGACATCCGGTCGCTGTCGGCCGAGGTCGCAGTGGTCCCGCGGGCACACGGCTCGGCGCTGTTCGAGCGCGGCGAGACTCAGATTCTGGGCATCACCACCCTCGACATGGTCAAGATGGCCCAGCAGATCGACTCGCTCGGCCCCGAAACCAGCAAGCGCTACATGCACCACTACAACTTCCCGCCGTATTCGACCGGTGAGACCGGCCGCGTCGGTTCGCCGAAGCGCCGCGAGATCGGCCACGGCGCACTGGCCGAACGGGCACTGATCCCGGTGCTGCCCAGCCAGGAGGAGTTCCCGTACGCCATCCGGCAGGTCTCCGAGGCGCTCGGTTCCAACGGCTCGACGTCCATGGGTTCGGTGTGCGCGTCGACGCTGTCGCTGCTCAATGCCGGTGTGCCGCTGAAGGCGCCGGTCGCGGGCATCGCGATGGGCCTCGTCTCCGACACGGTCGACAACGAGACCCGCTACGTGGCGCTGACCGACATTCTCGGCGCCGAGGACGCCTTCGGCGACATGGACTTCAAGGTCGCCGGCACCAAGGACTTCGTCACCGCGCTGCAGCTCGACACCAAGCTCGACGGCATTCCGTCCAAGGTGCTCGCCGGTGCTCTCGCGCAGGCGCACGACGCCCGCACTACGATCCTCGAGGTCATGGCCGAGGCGATCGACACGCCTGACGACATGAGCCCGCATGCCCCGCGGGTCACCGCGATCAAGGTGCCGGTTGACAAGATCGGCGAGGTGATCGGGCCCAAGGGCAAGGTGATCAACCAGATCACCGAGGAGACCGGCGCGAACATTTCCATCGAGGACGACGGCACTGTCTACGTCGGCGCGGCCGACGGACCCTCGGCGCAGGCCGCGATCGACAAGATCAACGCCATTGCCAATCCGCAGATGCCCAAGGTCGGCGAGCGTTTCCTCGGCACCGTTGTCAAGACGACGGCGTTCGGCGCGTTCGTCTCGTTGCTGCCGGGTCGTGACGGGCTGGTGCACATCAGCAAGCTCGGCAACGGCAAGCGGATCGCCAAGGTCGAGGACGTCGTCAACGTCGGCACCAAGCTGCGCGTGGAGATCGCCGATATCGACAACCGCGGCAAGATCTCGCTGATCCCGGTGCCCGAAGAGGACACAGCAGACGCTGCAGACGCTGCAGAGACGGCTGTCACTGCAGACACCGCAGCCGCTGCGTCCGACGCACCGGAGACCGGCGCCTCGCCGGAGGCCGCTGGTGATGAGTCGGCGGCCGCGCCCACCGCGGAGACGTCGGCTGAGTAAGCACCCCACCACACTGCTGATCACGAGCATTTGGTCGCCTTTCGAGCGTTTTTCGGCGCCATTTGCTCGTGATCAGCGGCGTAGTCGCACCAATCGCTACGCCGGGGCGGTCTCGGACGGCGTGGTGCAGCGCACGGTCCTGCCCGGCGGCGTACGCGTCGTCACCGAGCACGTGCCCGGCGTGCGCTCGGCCTCGGTTGGCATCTGGGTAGGCGTCGGCGCGCGCGACGAGGGCCGCACCGTGGCCGGCGCCGCGCATTTTCTCGAGCACCTGCTGTTCAAGGCGACACCGACGCGCAGTGCCCTCGACATCGCGCAGACCATGGATTCGGTGGGCGGCGAGCTCAACGCGTTCACCGCCAAGGAGCACACCTGCTTCTACGCGCACGTGCTCGACGACGATCTGCCGCTGGCGGTGGATCTGGTCAGCGACGTGGTGCTGCGCGGGCTGTGCCGCAGCGCCGACGTCGATGTGGAGCGCCAAGTGGTGCTTGAAGAGATTTCGATGCGCGACGACGACCCGGAGGATCTGGTCGGCGACGCGTTTCTGGGCGCGGTATTCGGTGATCATCCGATCGGGCGTCCGGTGATCGGCACAGTCGAGTCGATCGAATCGATGACCCGGCAGCAGCTGCATTCGTTCCACGTGCGCCGCTACACGCCGGAGCGCATGGTGGTTGCGGTGGCAGGAAACGTCGAGCATGAGCACACGGTGGAGTTGGTGCGGCGGGCCTTCGGTGACCGGCTGCGCCACGACGTGACTCCCGCTCCGCGTCGGGAAGGCAAGCTCCGATTGGCGCAGCAGCCGGCGCTGAGCCTGACGACGCGTGACAGCGAGCAGGCGCACATCTGCCTCGGCGTGCGGGCGTTCGGTCGGCACGAGGGCGATCACCGGTGGCCGCTGTCAGTGCTCAACACCGCGGTCGGCGGCGGGCTGAGTTCCAGGCTGTTCCAGCGGATCCGCGAGGAGCGTGGGCTGGCGTACTCGGTGTATTCCAGCGTCGACACCTTCGCCGATACCGGCGCATTCTCGGTGTATGCGGGCTGTCAGCCGGAAAACCTCGGCGCGGTAACGGAACTCGCGCGTGAGGTGCTGATCGACATCGCGGCCAACGGCATCAGCGACGCGGAGTGTGCGCGCGCGAAGGGCTCGCTGCGTGGCGGGCTGGTGCTCGGCTTGGAGGATTCCGGGTCACGGATGAACCGGATCGGTCGTAGCGAACTCAGCTACGGCAACCATCGCAGCATCTCGGAAACGCTGTCGCGGATCGACGCCGTCACCACAGAGCAGGTGGGCAATGTTGCTGCCGAGTTGTTGGCGGGCCCGCTCGGTGTCGCCGTAGTGGGACCGTACAAGCGAAAAAAGGACCTGCCCAAAGCGGTTCGCGCGCTCGTCGGCTGACGTGTGGCGGTGTCGGGCGGCGCTGGTAGGTTTCAGTTCGTCGCCGAAGGAAAGGCCAGCGAATGGCAGACAACGGCTCGTTGCTGTTCAACCCGAATACTTACCAGCCCCGGCACTTCGATGGCCAGACCCGTCGACTGCTGCGCGCGACCATCGACTGGTTCGAGGAGCGCGGTAAGCAGCAACTGCTGCGTGACGATCTCGACGCTGTCTGGGTCTCGGACTTTCTCGATTTCGTCAAACGTGAGCGATTGTTTGCGACGTTCCTTACCCCGTCCGAATATGCAGACGGGGACCCGAACAAGCGCTGGGACACGGCACGCAATGCGGCGCTGAGTGAGATCTTCGGCTTCTACGGCCTCGCCTACTGGTACACCGAGCAGGTCACCATCCTCGGTCTCGGCCCGATCTGGCAGAGCGAGAACAAAGACGCCAAGCTGCGGGCGGCTGAGCACCTCGACGCGGGCGGCGTCATGGCCTTCGGCTTGTCCGAGCGCGACCACGGCGCTGATATCTACAACACCGATCTTGTGCTCACTCCAGCGAGCGACGAAGACGCAAAGGACGGGATCGCGTTTCGCGCTTCGGGCGAGAAGTACTACATCGGCAACGGCAACGTCGCGTCCATGGTGTCGGTCTTCGGCCGGCGCGACGACGTCGCCGGGGCCGAGGGGTACATCTGGTTCGCGGCGGACAGCCAGCACCCCAACTATGAACTGATCGACAGCGTGGTGCACGGACAGATGTACGTCAGCCAGTTCCGGCTGCACGACTATCCGGTTCGCGAGGAAGACATTCTGCACGCCGGTCCGGAGGCGTTCTCGGCGGCGCTGAACACCGTCAACGTCGGCAAGTTCAACCTGTGCAGCGGCTCGATCGGGATGTGCGAGCACTCGTTTTACGAGGCCATCACGCACGCCAACAACCGCATCCTGTACGGCAATCCCGTCACCGACTTCCCGCATGTGCGTGCGGGTTTCGTCGACGCTTATGCCCGGCTGGTCGCGATGAAGCTGTTCAGTGACCGGGCTATCGACTACTTCCGCAGCGCCAGCCTCGACGACCGGCGTTATCTGCTGTTCAATCCGGTCACCAAGTCCAAGGTCACCTCCGAGGGGGAGACCGTGATGACACTGCTGAAAGACGTGATCGCGGCCAAGGCGTTCGAGAAGAACACCTATTTTTGCGAGGCGTCCCAGCTGATCGGCACGTTGCCGCGCCTCGAGGGCACGGTGCACGTCAACGTGGCGCAGATCCTCAAGTTCATGCCCAACTACCTGTTCAACCCCACCGAATATCCCGAAATCGGCACGCGCAACGATCCGGCGGACGACGTGTTCTTCTGGGCGCAGGGCCCGGCTCGGGGCGCGTCCAAGGTGCAATTCGCCGATTGGACCCGGGTGTACGAAAAGCATTCGAGCACAACGAATGTCGCGCGATTTTATGAACAAGCACAGGCCCTGAAGCAGTTGATGCTCACCGCGGCGCCGAGCGCCGAACAACAGCAGGATCTCGATTTCCTGCTGGTCGGCGGACACTTGTTCTCGCTGGTTGTCTACGGCCAGTTGATTCTCGAGCAGGCTGACATCATGGGCCTCGACGCGGACGTCCTCGATCAGATCTTCGATTTCCAGATCCGCGACTTCTCCGCACATGCCGTGACGCTGCTGGGCCGACCGAGTTCGACTACTGCGCAGCAGGAGTGGGCTCTTGGCGCCATTCGCAAGCCGGTCGTTGACACGGGCCGTTTCGACCGGGTGTGGGAACAGGTGGCCAGCTACGACGGCGCTTACGAGATGCGAGCCTGAGACTCATGAAGATTCGCGGCGCGGTTCTCGAGGAGATCGGTCGGCCACGGCCCTATGCCGAGAGCGGCCCGATCGTCGTCACCGAACTCGACTTGGACGAGCCGGGTCCCGGTGAGCTGCTCGTCCGTATCGAGGCCGCCGGCCTGTGCCACTCGGACCTGTCCGTAGTGGACGGCAGCCGGGTGCGTCCGGTACCCATGCTGCTCGGTCACGAGGCCGCGGGCCGGGTCGAAAAGCTCGGCGCC
This sequence comes from Skermania sp. ID1734, assembly GCF_007489285.1. Classification (GTDB taxonomy): domain Bacteria; phylum Actinomycetota; class Actinomycetes; order Mycobacteriales; family Mycobacteriaceae; genus ID1734. The sequence goes on along the minus strand of NZ_VLIY01000013.1, from coordinate 131,836 downwards.
GGGGTCGATCCCGAGTTGCTCGGACGACGCGTGGTGATGACGTTCCTGCCCAGATGCGGTAACTGCGCGGGCTGCGCGTCGGACGGCCGGACGCCCTGTGTGCCGGGCAGCGCCGCCAACAATGCCGGAACCATGCTCGGTGGTGGGCGGCGGTTGTATCGCAACGGCACTGAGGTGCATCACCACCTCGGCGTATCGGGTTTCGCGACGCATGCGGTGGTGGATCGGCGCTCGGTGGTCGCGGTCGACGACGACATTCCGGCCGAGGTAGCGGCGGTGCTGGGCTGCGCGGTGTTGACCGGCGGCGGTGCCGTTCTCAACGCGGGCAAGCCCGTGCACGGCCAGAGCATCATGGTGGTCGGGCTCGGCGGGGTGGGGATGGCCGCTGTCTTGACAGCGGTGTCCCTCGGCATCGGTGACGTCATCGGCGTCGACGCGGTCGCCGCCAAGTTGGAGGACGCAACGGCGTTGGGCGCCAACGCGGTTTACACCCCGGCGCAGTTGAGCGAACAGGGTGTGACCGCCGATCTGGTCATCGAGGCCGTCGGCAACGCACGGGCCTTCGAGATGGCAGTGTCGGCGACGGCTGTCGGGGGCACCACGGTGACCGTCGGCCTCCCCGCGCCCGATGCGCTGGCGACCATCTCGCCATTGGGGTTAGTTGCGCAGGCGCGCACCATCATTGGCAGCTACCTGGGGTCGGCGCTGCCTGAGCGCGACATCCCGATCTACGCGCAGTTGTGGCGCAACGGGAAGTTGCCGGTTGACCGGTTGGTGTCGGCGCGGATCAGTTTGGACGAGATCAATGCCGGCATGGATGCGTTGGCAGCGGGAACGGCGCTGCGTCAGGTAATCGTGTTCTGACGCAAGGATTATCACGGAGGATGACTGTGGCGGGTGAGCCGATTCGGGTAGGTGTCTTCGGCGCCAAGGGCAAAGTGGGCCAGGCGATCTGTGCGGCTGTGGCGGCGGCCGACGACATGCAGTTGTCGGCGGCCGTAGACAAGGACGACCCGCGCGAGGCGTTCGTCGACACCAAGACGGAGGTGGTCGTCGACTTCACCCGCCCGGACGTGGTGATGGACAACCTGCAGTTCCTGATCGCCAACGGGATTCACGCGGTGGTAGGCACCACCGGATTCGACGAGGCCCGGCTCGACCAGGTGCGGCAGTGGTTGGCAGACAGCCCGGGGACCGGCGTGCTCATCGCGCCGAACTTCGCCATTGGTGCGGTGCTGTGCATGCGGTTCGCGCAGCAGGCGGCACGGTTCTTCGACTCCGTAGAGGTCATCGAATTGCATCACCCGAACAAGGTCGACGCGCCGTCGGGCACCGCCTACCGGACCGCCTCGCTCATCGCGGAGGCGCGCGCGGCCGCGGGTGTGGGCCCGAGTCCGGACGCCACCACCACCGCGCTGGAGGGTTCGCGCGGCGCCGAGGTGGACGGTGTGCATGTGCACTCGATTCGGCTGGCCGGCCTCGTGGCGCATCAAGAGGTGCTGCTCGGGACTGCGGGGGAGACGCTGACCATCCGGCACGACTCGATCGACCGGACGTCATTCGCGCCAGGTGTGTTGCTCGCTGTGCGCCAGATCGGGCAACGGCCCGGCCTGACCTTCGGCATCGAACCGTTGCTGGACCTATGAGCAGGCAAGTCATCCAGGTAGTCGCTTTCGTCGCATTTCTGGTCGCGGCGCTGGCTTTCTATTTCGTCCTGCTGGGGGAGCGCAGCGTCGCGCTGATCCGCGACGGCCGGCCGATCGCGATCGGTCTTGGCGTCGGGGTGCTGATCTTGCCGCTGCTCGGAGTCTGGGTGGTGGCCACGACCTTGCGAGCCGGGTTGCGGCATCAGCATCTGGCACGGCGGATCCACGACGAGGGGCTCGAACTCGACGTCAGCGATCTGCCGCGCAGGCCTTCCGGGCGGATCGAGCGCGACGCCGCTGACGCGCTGTTCGCCCGGGTAAAGACCGAATGGGAGGCCGACCCGGACAGTTGGCGAAACTCCTACCGGTTGGCCCGGGCCTATGACTATGCGGGCGACCGGAGTCGGGCGCGTGAAGCAATGCGGCGGGCAGTGGCGCTGGAGCGGCTCGAGACGGCCAAATGAGTACTCTCCTGCTCATCCATCACACGCCGTCTCCGTTCATGCAGGAGATGTTCGAGGCGGTCGTGAAGGGCGCGACCGATCCCGAGATCGAGGGCGTGGATGTCGTTCGGCGGCCGGCGTTGACCGTCTCCGCGACCGACGTCCTGGAAGCCGACGGCTACCTTCTCGGCACCCCGGCGAACCTCGGTTACATGAGCGGTGCGCTGAAACACGCCTTCGACTGCATTTACTATCCGTGCCTGGATTCGACGGGCGGGCGCCCGTTCGGGCTATACATGCATGGCAATCAGGGCACCGAAGGTGCAGAGCGTGGTGTCACGTCGATCACCACCGGACTGGGCTGGGTGAAAGCCGCTGAGTACGTAGTGGTCTCGGGTAAGCCGACGAAACAGGACTTGGAAGCCTGCTGGGAGTTGGGCGCGACGGTCGCTGCGTCGATGATGGCCTGAGGATGTGCTGACCGGCGACCTATGACTTCGGCCGATTCTCCACGTACTTCGCAAAGTCCTTGCTCCCCGACGTGAGCGCCCCGCCGAGCACCTTCTTCAACAGAAAGCCCGGCATTGGCACCTTCACGTCGATTTCCAACTCGAACAGCACGTGGGTGCCGTTGTCGGTCGGTGTTAGCGTGTAGGACCCGACTTGCTTGGATTGCACACCGCTCGACACCAACGTCCAGGTCACCTTGTGGTCGTCGTCCCAGGTGTAGTCGGTGACCTCTTCGTCGCTGAACCCCGCGGTGCTGACCTTCGCGCGCACGCGTTTCGGCCGGCCGTCGTCGTAACGAGTCTCGGCTTCGGCCGAGCGGTGCGCCTTAGATCGATTGGGAAGTTCTTCGACAGCCGCGACCACCGCCATCACCTCGGCAGGGGTGGCCTTGACATCGAATTCTTTGCTTCCGGAAACCGCCATGCCCAACTCCCGCCCGCGCTGCGACTAGAACAAGTTCTAATAGTAGCGGTTGTTGCCGCCGCGCCACATCTGATCGCGCAAGGCGCCCTGCACTACGTTGGAGAGCCAGGCGTTCAGCGACTGCCCGCTCTGCGCGGCGGCCTCCTCGGCACGGGCCTTGATCTGCTCGACCAGACGCAGCGTCACCCGACTGATGTCGCCGGTCATCTCCTCGAAGGAGGGGTGCCCAGGCGATTCGGTGTATTCGTCCTTCGCTCGAACATCGGCGCGCACGTGCGTGCCATCGCTTTCCACGTGCACGGACACATGCTCGAGCGATTCATTGACCGACGCGGCGAAGTCGGACAAAGCATTGAGCAGCATTAATCGTGCGGACGTGGCTGCCGCAGTGGACAGCGCGTCCGCAATCTGTTGGGTTCGCTCGTCGCCGAGCGCGGCCGCGGCGCGCAAATCGTCGCGTAATCGGGCGGTGTAGGTATCGAGATCCATGACGCCATGGTGACGCCATATCTGACGCCAGTCAATGACCGAAAATTACAGGTCAAGCGCCACGCGTAACGCCATATCGACCTGCTCCATCACGTCGTCCGAAACTTGGGCGAGAAGCGCCTCAAAGCGGGACGGTTCAGCCCTGAACAGCCCCATGCAACGCGCATAACCGATGCCGTCGCCAAGGCTGACCGTTAGCAGGCCGAGCGTGGTGAAGGAGGATTCGATTTCGGTGACGTCGACAACGATTGGCAGGCGCGCGTAGTTGAGCATGTCGCTCGATACCACCAGCACTCGCGGCGTTCGAGTGGTCGATGTGTACGACCACACCTCGCCACGCCTCATATCGCCGTAGTTTACGGATATGCCTTCTTATCCCAACGTTGCGATCATCGGCGGCCAGGCAAAGTGGCGCTGCTCGCCGCGCCGATGCTTGTCGACGCCGGCTATCGGGTGACGTCGATCATCCGCAACCCAGACCACGCGGGCGACGTCGCACAAACGGGTGCCACGCCGCGGGTTGCGGACGTGGAGAACCTCGATGACGCCGGCACCGACGAGTTACTATGCGGATTCGACGCGGTGGTGTGGTCGGCTGGCGCGGGTGGCGGAAATCCCGCGCGAACCTACGCCGTCGACCGCGACGCCGCAATCCGCAGCATGGATTCGGCGGCGCGATCCGGCGTCACTCGCTACGTGATGGTCTCCTACTTCGGTGCCGGCACTGACGACGGCGTTGACCCGTCGAACTCGTTCTTCCACTACGCCGAAGCCAAGGCTGCGGCCGACGCTCACCTGACGGCCAGCAACCTCGACTGGACCATCCTCAAACCCAGCCGCCTCACCCTCGACGAGCCGACCGGACGGATCTCGGTGGGCGGTTCCGCGCAAAGCGTCAGCCGCGGCGACGTGGCGGCAACGATCGTCGCCGCGCTGGACCACGACACGACAATCGGTCGGCAGTACGCCTACAACAATGGCGATGAACTGATCACCGACGCGATCCGTTAGTGGCGACACGCCGATCGGCGACACGATCGGAGTAGCTGTCGCGTGGTGGGGTCCGAATGTCACCGGGTAGCCTTCTGACCATGACCAACGGTGAATCCGCCACGACTTCTGGGCGGCCTTTCGGCACAGTTTCCGTCGCGATGGTGACTCCTTTTACTGCCGAGGGAAAGCTGGATGTCGATGGGGGTGTCCGGCTCGCGGCCCACTTGGTCGACAAGGGTTGCGACGGTCTGGTCCTCGCCGGTACCACCGGTGAATCGCCGACCACCACGGAGCAGGAAAAGCTGGAGTTGCTGAGCGCCGTCGTGCAGGCGGTGGGCGATCGCGCCAAGATCATCGCCGGAGCCGGCAGCAACGACACGGCACACAGCGTCGAGCTCGCGCGCGACGCCGCCCGCGCGGGAGCGGACGGACTGCTCGTGGTCACCCCGTACTACTCGCGGCCCACTCAAGATGGTCTGTACGCGCATTTCACGGCTGTTGCCGACGCCACCGACCTGCCGGTGTGTCTTTACGACATCCCGCCACGGTCCGTGGTGCCCATCGAGTTCGGCACTATTCAGCGCCTCGCCGAGCATCCGCGCATCGTCGCAATGAAGGACGCCAAGGGCGACCTCAACGCCGGTGCCGAGCTCATCGGCACCACCGGACTGGACTTTTACTCCGGTGACGACGCATTGAACCTGCCGTGGCTGTCGGTCGGCGCGGTGGGGTTCGTCAGCGTGATCGGACACCTGGTGCCCGGACATCTGCGTGAACTGCACGAGGCCTTCAACCGCGGCGACGTCGTCCGGGCACGCGAAATAAACTTGTCGCTCACCCGATTGACCCGCACGGTCTCCTGGATCGGTGGAGCTCCCGCGTCAAAGGCGGGGTTGCGCGTGCTGGGCATAGACGTCGGCGAGCCACGGCTGCCGATTGTTGCCGCCACGAAGGAGCAATCCGACGAGCTTGCCGCCGCTCTGGCGGAACTGGGAGTCGCGTGAGTAGGCCGCAGCGGTCACGGGGACGTGCCACGCGCAGCGCCGGTCCGCCGCAAACGTCCGCGGCGCAGCAGCGTCCCGACCGGCGACCACCGGTCGTCGATGCGGCCGATCCCGCGGCCAAGCTCGGTACCCCGCCGAAGCCGCCGAAGGGTTCGCTGCGGGTAGTCGCGCTCGGCGGCATCGGCGAAATCGGCCGCAACATGACGGTTTTCGAGCACGACGGCCGACTGCTCATCGTCGACTGCGGCGTGCTGTTTCCGGAGGACCAGCAGCCCGGCGTCGACCTGATCCTGCCCGACTTCCGGCACATCGAGGACCGGATGTCCGATGTCGAGGCGCTCGTGCTCACGCACGGTCACGAGGACCACATCGGTGCGGTGCCGTTCCTGCTGCGGCTGCGCCCGGACATCCCGGTGGTCGGGTCGAAGTTCACGCTCGCTCTCGTTGCGGCGAAGTGTCGCGAGCATCACCAGCAGCCCAGGCTCATCGAAGTCACCGAGGGCCAGCGCACCACGCACGGGCCGTTCGAGTGCGAATACTTTGCGGTGAACCACTCGATTCCCGATGCGATCGCCGTCGCGATCCGTACCTCCGCCGGCGTCGCGCTGCATACCGGCGACATCAAGCTCGACCAGCTGCCGCTCGATGGACGCCTCACCGATTTGGCCGGATTCTCTCGCCTCGGCGACGAAGGCGTCGACCTGTTGCTGATCGATTCGACGAATGCGGAGGTCCCGGGCTTCGTCACCCCCGAGCGCGAGATCGGCGGCGTGCTCGACAACGTCATCGGCAAGGCGAAGCAACGAGTGATCGTCGCATCGTTCGCCAGCCACGTGCACCGCATCCAGCAAGTCGTCGACGTCGCGCACCGATACGGCCGTCGGGTGTGCTTCATCGGTCGGTCGATGGTGCGCAACATGGGCATCGCGCAGGAACTGGGCTACCTCTACGTCCCGGACGGCGTCGAGGTTGATATAGACACGGCCGCAACACTTCCCGACCACAAGCTGGTACTCATCTCCACTGGTTCACAGGGGGAGCCGCTGTCGGCCTTGGCTCGGATGGCCCGTGGCGAGCATTCGCAGATCAACATTCGTAGCGATGACCTCGTCGTGTTGGCGTCCTCGCTCATTCCCGGCAACGAGAACTCGGTCTTTGCCGTGGTCAATGGCCTGGCTCGGCGCGGCGCCACCGTGATCACCCAGCAGAACGCGAAGGTGCACGTGTCGGGCCACGCGTCGGCGGGGGAGTTGCTCTACCTGTACAACGCGGTGCGGCCGAGCAACGCCATGCCGGTGCACGGGGAGTGGCGGCACCTGCGCGCGAACGCCGCGCTGGCCGAGGCCACCGGTGTGCCGAAGGAGCGCATCGTTCTCGCTGAGGACGGCGTGGTGGTCGACGTTGTGGACGGAATCGCGCAAATTGTGGGCCGGGTGCCTGTGGGGCATGTGTATGTCGACGGCCTGTCCGTGGGCGATGTCGGCGACTCGACCCTGTCGGATCGGCTGATCTTGGGGGAGGGCGGCTTCATCTCGATCACGCTGGCTATCGATTCGACCACCGGGAAGGCCGTGAGCACACCGGAAGTCAGCGGGCGCGGATTTTCCGACGACCCCGCGGCCTTGAAGGAGGCCGCGCAACTCGTGGAGGCTGAGCTGGTCCGGCTAGCAGCCGAGGGCGTCACCGACACCCATCGGGTCGCCCAGGGCGTGCGCCGCATTGTCGGGCGCTGGGTGTCGGAGAAGTACCGACGGCGACCGATGATCGTGCCGACGGTGATTGGGGTCTGATGACTCTCGCGCAACGGGAACGGCAGGCACTCGCCGCGACGATGGCTGAGACCGGTCCGGACGCCCCCACGCTCTGCGGTGATTGGACAGTTCGGGACCTGGCCGCACACCTGGTTATTCGCGAACGCCGTCCAGATACGGGTCCGGGCATCCTGATCAAGCAACTGGCCGGCTACACCGAACGGGTGCGCCGCAAAGTCGCGCGGGAAGAGTTCGCGCATCTACTCGACCAGATTCGCAGCGGACCGCCCGTGTGGTCGCCGCTGCGACCGGTGGACACTTTCGCGAATACCACCGAAATGTTCGTCCACCACGAGGACGTTCGTCGCGGCAGACCTGGCTGGGAACCGCGCCGACTCGACGATCGGGACGAGGCCACGCTGTGGTCGGCCGTGCGCAGAATGGGCCGAATGGCCTACCGCTCGGCTCCGGTGACCGTGGTTCTCGCGACACCGGACGGGCGTCGGGAGGTCGTGCACAAGGGCGGTGACTCGACGGTCACGATCACCGCCAAACCGTCGGAGTTGCTGTTGCACGCGTTCGGTCGTGACGAGGTGCGCATCGAGGCGACTGGCGAGCCCCACGCCGTGCAAGCGGTACTGGGATTGGACCGCAGCATCTGATGCGCCACTGATATCACAACCTCTTCCTTACTGAGACAGGTGTTGCGGATGGTGTGGCTGTTGCGTTTGCGACTAATCTGAGTGCCATGGCAGGTAAGTCGGGCGGTACCACGGCGTCTCGGTCACGGGCGCAGTCGAGCACGTCGGGGCGATCGCCGGCAGCAAAGTCGCGGCCGAAGTCCACCCGTGGCACGCGCACGGTGTCCACCCCGCGGAACCGGCCGGCACCGCGTACCGCCAACCGCCGCTCGGGCGGCGCGCTGGCATCGGTCGGTCGGGGCATCAGCGCAAGTTGGTCGATGATGGCCAAGGGCCTCGGCGCAACCACCCGGACGGTGAGCATGGCCAAGGACATCGAACACGGACACCGCCGCGATGGCATCGCGCTGGGCCTGATCGCGGTGAGCGCGATCGTCCTCGCGAGCACGTGGTTCTCGGCCGCGGGTCCGGTCGGTAGATGGATCGAGACCGCGGTGCGTGCTGTGGTCGGCTCGGCATCGATGGTGATCCCGGTGATCGCCAGCGCGATCGCCATCATCTTGATGCGGACGGAGCCGAAGCCGGAAGTTCGGCCGCGGCTCGTCCTGGGATCCTTGCTGGCAGGTCTACCAGTCTTGGGTCTGTGGCACCTCGCCGCGGGGGCACCCGCAGACGCGGCGGGTCGCGCGCGGGCCGCCGGATTTGTGGGTTACGTCGCGGGCGGACCGCTGACGCAAGGGCTCACCGCGTGGCTGTCGGTGCCGTTGCTGCTGCTGGCAATAGTTTTCGGTGTACTGCTGCTGACCGGGACGACCATCCGCGAAATTCCCGAACGGGTGCGGGAATTGTTCGATCTTCTCAGCGGTACCGGCGACTACGACGCTGAGCTTGACGCGGACTTCTTCGACGCGGACGGCTACCCGGTCGACGAGGCGCCGACTGAACCGCAACGCGGCCGCCGCAGCACGCCGGAAGAGAACTACCCGGCCGACGAGTTCGCGCTGCCCGAGGCCGTGACTGAGGTCATCTCCACCCCGCCTGCACCACCGGCCGCTGAACCGGAGCGCAAGCGTCCCGCGCGCAAACCGAAGCCAGCCGCACCGAAGGCGGAAACCGCCGAATTCGTCACCGACCGGGTGCCCGACGGCGATTACGCGCTGCCGCCCATGTCTCTGCTGATCGAGGGCGACCCGCCAAAGAAGCACAGCCGCGCCAACGACGCCATGATCGAGGCGATCACAGAGGTCTTGGAGCAGTTCAAGATCGACGCGGCGGTCACCGGCTTCACTCGCGGCCCGACAGTCACCCGTTACGAGGTGGAACTCGGCCCGGGCGTCAAGGTCGAAAAGATCACCGCGCTCGCGCGCAACATCGCCTATGCGGTGGCCACCGACAACGTCCGGTTGCTCGCCCCGATCCCCGGCAAGTCCGCCGTCGGTATCGAGGTGCCCAACTCCGACCGGGAAATGGTGCGCCTGTCCGACGTGCTGTCCGCGCCGTCGACGCGCAAGGATCACCATCCTCTGGTCATCGGCCTGGGTAAGGACATCGAGGGCGACTTCGTGTCCGCAAACCTGGCGAAGATGCCACACCTGCTGGTGGCCGGTTCGACCGGTTCCGGTAAGTCCAGCTTCGTCAACTCGATGCTCGTGTCGCTGTTGCAGCGCGCGACGCCCGACGAGGTGCGGATGATCCTCATCGACCCGAAGATGGTGGAACTGACGCCGTACGAGGGCATTCCGCACCTGATCACGCCGATCATCACCCAGCCCAAGAAGGCCGCCGCCGCGCTCGCCTGGCTGGTGGAGGAGATGGAACAGCGCTACCAGGACATGCAGGCCAACCGGGTGCGCCACATCGACGACTTCAACGCGCAGGTCCGCTCGGGCAAGATCACCGCGCCGCTGGGTAGCGAGCGGGTCTACAAGCCTTACCCGTACATCCTCGCCATCGTCGACGAGCTCGCCGACCTGATGATGACGGCGCCGCGTGACGTCGAAGACGCCATCGTGCGCATTACCCAGAAGGCCCGCGCCGCCGGTATCCACCTGGTGCTGGCAACCCAGCGACCGTCTGTCGATGTGGTCACCGGTCTGATCAAGACCAACGTGCCGTCCCGGCTCGCGTTCGCGACCTCGTCGCTGACGGACTCACGCGTCATCCTGGACCAGCCCGGCGCCGAGAAGCTCATCGGTATGGGCGACGGATTGTTCCTGCCCATGGGTGCGAGCAAGCCGGTCCGCATGCAGGGCGCTTACATCACCGACGAGGAAATTCAGGCCGTCGTCGACTTCACCAAGAACCAGGCGGAGCCGGAATACACCGAAGGCGTCACCACGCAAAAGGCGGGGGAACGCAAGGACGTCGACCCGGATATCGGGGATGACCTTGATGTCTTCCTGCAGGCCGTGGAGTTGGTGGTCAGCTCGCAGTTCGGCTCGACCTCGATGCTGCAGCGCAAGTTGCGGGTCGGTTTTGCCAAGGCCGGGCGCCTGATGGATCTGATGGAAACCCGTGGCGTGGTGGGCCCGAGTGAGGGCTCGAAAGCGCGGGAGGTGCTGGTCAAACCGGATGAGCTCGACGGGCTGCTGTGGTCGATCCGTGGCGGTGACCCAGGTGGTGACGAAGCCGACGAGTAGCGGTTTGCCCGGTTTGGGTGTGGTTGAATGAGTTAGCAATGGAGGGGAGTATCCCCGAACTCGCGGTTGCCTCGTCAACACGATCGACACAGTCGTCGATCCGGGGCCGCTGGCTGCTCGACGTGAATCGACGTAGCGGGAGAGACCTCCGGTGTCCAGACAGGTCTACCGGAGGTCCGTTTCGATGCATGTTGGTGTGCTCGGTTGGGTATTGACGCTCGCCGGGATTCTCGCTTTATTCGTTTTCGATTTCTACATGCACGTGCGGCGACCGCACGAGCCGACACTTCGCGAATCCGGCATGTGGTACGCGATTTTCGTGGGCCTGGCAGTGCTGTTCGGCGTTATTGTCATGTGGCAGTGGGGCACCGACCACGGCGGCGAATATTTCGCCGGATATATCACCGAACTGGCACTGTCGATGGACAACTTGTTCGTCTTCATCATCATCATGTCGACATTCGCCGTGCCGCGGATATATCAGCAGAAGGTGTTGCTGATCGGCATAGTCATGGCGCTGGTGATGCGCGGCATTTTCATCGCCGTCGGCGCGGCCGCCATCAATGCCTACAGTTGGGTGTTCTACCTCTTCGGCATCTTCCTCATCTACACCGCCGTGAAACTGACGAAAGAACATGGTCACGAGGAAGAAATAGAAACCGAACGCGAAACCAAAATCATCGGCGCGGTCAAACGACTCCTGCCGACGACCGAGGAATACGACGGCGATAGACTGGTCACCAAGATCGACGGTAAACGGGTGGTCACGCCGCTACTGCTGACACTGGTAGCGATCGGGTTCACGGATTTGCTATTCGCGTTGGATTCCATTCCGGCCATTTACGGGCTCACCAAAGAGCCGTACATCGTTTTCACTGCGAATGCATTTGCCTTGATGGGCCTGCGGCAGTTGTACTTTCTCATCGGCGGACTATTGGAGCGCTTGGTCTACCTGTCCTACGGCCTGTCGCTGATCCTGGCCTTCATCGGCGTCAAACTGATCCTGCATGCGCTGCATGAGAATTCGCTGCCGTTCATCAACGGCGGCGAGGGTATCGCGGTTCCGGAAATCCCCACGGTGGTATCGCTGGGCGTCATCGTCGTGGTGCTCGTCGTCACGGCCGCCGCGAGCCTGTGGCGGACCCGAACATCCTCGTCTACGACAGCGTGAGCAACATGCGGGTGTTGCCGAGCGTGTTCGGCTTGACGTAGCTGAGGTCGAGGAACTCCGCGACACCGGTGTCGTAGGACCGGCACATCTCGGCGTAGACCTCCGCGGTGACGGGGGTGCCCTCGATCTCGGTGAAGCCGTGGCGTTCGAAGAAGCTCACTTCGAACGTCAGGACAAACAGCCGCTGCAGGTCGAGCTCGCGGGCGACCTCGAGCAACCGCAGCACGATGACGTGACCGACGCCGAGGCCCTTGACGCTGGGATCGACGGCCACCGTGCGAATTTCCCCGAGATCTGCCCACAGCACGTGGAGCGCCCCACAGCCGACGATGCCGCCCGCGCGTTCGGCGACCCAGAACTCCTGGACCGCCTCGTAGAGGGTGACCAGGTTCTTTTCGAGCAGAATACGGCCGGCATAGATGTCGACAAGGCGTTTGATCTCGGGCACATCCGACGTCCGCGCGCGTCGCACCGTGACCGCCAGAGCGTCGGCGGTGGGCGGGCCGTCGGGTTGCGCAGTCATGCCTGGAGAGTAATCGGTGGTCATCGGCCGGCCGGTCGTGCCAGTGGTCGCACGTGGCGCGGCGTTCGTACCGATAGTCTTGGTTGGTGCTCGCCGTAACCGTCGTCCCTGCCGTCGACGACGCCTGTTTCCGGTCGGTTGGTGAGCGCCGGTGAGCGCCCAGCGCGAGGACGTGGTGAGCAACGAACCGAGTGATCCGATCCCGGCCCCGCATCCGGCGACTGAGCTGGACCATCCGCCGGCCAGCCCGGCTGTGCCGGTGCTCAATATCGCCAACGTCCTCACGGTCGTGCGCATCGGCTTGGTCCCGATTTTCGTGTGGGCGCTGTTTCTGGGCGACGGCCACAGCACGAGCGGCCGGATAACCGCGTTCGCCATCTTCGCAGTCGCCGCCATCACGGATCGGGTCGACGGGCAACTGGCACGCAAATACGGACTGGTGACGGATTTCGGCAAGCTCGCCGATCCGATTGCCGACAAAGCCCTGATCGGTGCGGCGCTGGTTGGCCTCTCGGTTCTCGGCGACCTCAGCTGGTGGGTCACCGCGATCATCGGCGCCCGCGAGTTGGCAATTACGGCCCTGCGCTTCGTGGTGGTGCAACACCGGGTGATCCCGGCCAGCCGTGGCGGCAAACTCAAGACCTTGGTGCAGTCGCTGGCGATTGGTCTCTACATCCTTCCCCTACCCGCCGTCGCACAGCCGGTGTGCGCCGGATTCATGGCGGTGGCCGTGTTCCTCACCATCGTGACGGGGATCGATTACGTGGTGCAGGCGTTGCGGTTGGGCAGCCATCGCCATGCCCACCACTGAATCCGATCCACTGGTCGCCGGCGTTGCCGCGGCCGAGTTGGTAGCCGAGTTGACTGCCGATCACGCGACGGTGGCAACCGCCGAGTCGCTGACCGCAGGTTTGCTCGCCGCAACGATTGCGGGTGTCCCGGGCGCGAGTTCGGTGCTGCGCGGCGGGTTGATCGTCTATGCCACCGATCTGAAGCACCGGCTGGCGGGGGTCAGCGCGCAGGTGCTGGAGGCCGAAGGACCGGTCGCCGCGAGCACCGCAGAACAGTTGGCGGTCGGCGCGACCGTACGCTGTGCGGCGGACTGGGGTGTCGGCTTGACCGGTGTCGCCGGGCCCGATAGCCAGGACGGGTGGCCGGTGGGTACGGTTTTTCTGGCGGTTGCCGGGCCGGACGGCACGCAGGTCCAGCGGTTGGCGTTGGCTGGTGATCGCTGGCAGGTGCGGCGTAGCGCGGTGCGCACCGCCGTGGACGAGGTGTTGTTGCGCGTTCGCGCACTGCGGGGACAGTGATGACGCGGGAACCAATCCGGCGGTGCACTGCGTTGACTCTTAAAGGTTGACTCTTTAAGGCGGGTGTGCGACGTCTTTTCAGAGCGCGGGTACGAGGACTTCAGGAGGAGCGAAATGGCGCTGTTACTGCGGGAGGCGATCGGCGACAGTCTGCGGCGTACCCGGGTGTCGCAAAGCCGGACGCTGCGGGAGGTCTCCGACTCGGCCCGGGTGAGCCTCGGTTACCTGTCGGAGGTTGAGCGCGGACGGAAAGAGGCGTCGAGCGAGTTGTTAGCTGCCATCTGTGCTGCGCTCGAAGTGCCGTTGTCCGACGTCCTCGTCGACGTGAGTGCTGCCTTGGCCGACGAGTCGGGTGCTGCGCACGAGGCGAGTCCGCCGGCATCGAAATCGGCGCCAGCGTCCGGTGGCGCTACGGCTTCGGCCATCGCGCCGGACACGAAGATTGTCATTCCAGGCCCCACCGCCCACGCTCTCGCCGCGGCGTGAGTCAAGCGGGGTTGGTTCTCGTTGCTGTGCGTCTGCGCAGAAACCGATAGATTCTTGGTAAGTACCGACAAGGTCGTAATGCTCAGCCCAATTCCGGTACGCGAGGGCCGCGGTACCGGGTCGTGCACAGGCACGGCGCAGCACATGGAGGCAGGAAAGGTCGATGGCTAATCCGTTTGTGAAGGCCTGGAAATACTTGATGGCCCTGTTCAACTCGAAGATCGAGGAGCACGCAGACCCGAAGGTCCAGATTCAGCAGGCCATCGAGGACGCGCAGCGCCAGCACCAGTTGCTTTCGCAGCAAGCGGCGTCGGTCATCGGTAATCAGCGCCAGCTGGAGATGAAGTTGAATCGCCAGCTCGATGAGGTGGAGAAGCTCAACGCCAACGCCCGCCAAGCCGTGACGCTGGCCGATCAGGCCGCCGCCAGCGGGGACTCGGACAAGGCGCTGCAGTACACCAACGCGGCCGAGGCGTTCGCGGCCCAGCTCGTCACCGCCGAGCAGGCCGTCGAGGACCTGAAGGTGCTGCATGACCAGGCTATTCAGGCGGCCGCGCAAGCCAAGAAGGCCGTCGAACAGAACGCGATGACGCTGCAGCAGAAGGTTGCCGAGCGCACGAAGCTGCTCAGCCAACTCGAGCAGGCGAAGATGCAGGAGCGCGTCAGCGAATCGCTGCGGTCGATGGACGGCACTCTGGCCGCGCCCGGCAACACGCCGAGTCTCGACGCCATCCGCGACAAGATCGAGCGCCGCTACGCCGATGCGCTCGGTGCGGCGGAACTTGCCCAGAACTCGGTGCAGGGCCGGATGATGGAGGTTCAGCAGGCCAGCATCCAGATGGCCGGTCACAGCCGCCTCGAGCAGATTCGCGCGTCGATGAAGGGCGAGGCGCTTCCGACGGGTGGTTCGTCGAGTGCACCGGCGGCGGCGCCGCGGCCGCAAGCCGGTCAAGGCGAAACCACCTCGTAGGCCGATAGCGGTGTAGCGATGACGGCGTGGCGCGGGCTGGGCGACTGGACACTCGCGGCGGTGCGGCAATGGGCAGATCCGCGGGAGCGGCAGTTGCGCAAGCGACGTCGCGCGAGGCGCAAGTCGATCCGCTACGGGGCGGCAACGGGCGTGACAGCGGCTGGTGCCGTCAGCCTGCTTGCCGTGTCGGCGCCCGTCTGGGCGGTGGTTGTGGTCGGCAGCGGCGCGGTCGTCCTGGTGATTCCGGCGGTTCGATCCGTCCGGCGATATCAGCGGCTGCGTAATGCGCCGTTACCGCCGGCGATGCGTCAGAGGGTCGCGTTGCCACCGGCATCCTCGGCTGCCCGAGTCCCGATGATGCAGTTGAGCAGCGCTCAGCGCAGCCTCGACGAGCTGTTTCGGGTCATTGCGAGAGCCGCTCGGGTGCCCGCCGAAGACCTCGACGAAACGATGGAGACCGCCGAGTCGGCCGCTGCCGCACTGCGGGCGCTCGCGGCTGATCTGGTCGGGTTGGAACGCGCGCGACGCGACACGGCTGCGGTGCATCCGGCCGCTGCCGCTGCGCTCGATGCGTCGATCGCGACGGTCACCGAGCAGTTGGTCGCCGGCGTGGGCGAGTTCGAAGACTTCCTCGGTGCCGCGGCGCGAATGGCGGCGCCCGCGGCCTCGGATCGATTCGGCGCCGCGATGCCACCCATGGCGGAATTGCGCAGCGCGGCCGATCGGCTCGATGGGTGGGCCGAAGCCTTGATCGAACTCGCTGATCGCGGTCACGCGCAGGCTGGGTGATCGCACTCCGGGTAAACCCTGATCTTTCCCTGATCTTGGCTTTGACCTGCAGATTTGCCACATTTCCGATGTCAGGATGGACAGCGGGCCGGCAAGCGGCTCCCGCTAGAGATCCGGAGGTTGCGAAGTGTTCTGGAAAATCATTGCCATCGTCGCGCTGGCCTGGGTGGCGCTCGCGCTCATCGGCGCGCTCATCAAGGGCCTGTTTCCCATCCTCGTCATCAGCGCGATCGCTTTCGGTGGATACCTGCTCTACAAGGCCGTTTCCGGCTCGAAGCAGCACGACCTGACCCGGTTGTGACGGCGGGCGGGGGTTCGGGCGCTCGGGTTGCTATGCAACGCTGGCCCTATGCGAGTTGCCGTCGTGGCAGGACCGGATCCCGGGCATGTGATTCCCGCGATCGCGCTCTGCTTGAAGTTCATCGCGGCGGGCGATGAACCGGTGCTGTTCACCGGGCAACAGTGGCTGGAGCGGGCGACGACCGCCGGGATAACCGCCCGCCGGTTGCCAGGGCTGGCCGCGCGTCCGGGCGAGGATGATGCCGACGCCGGTCGCCGCATTCATGAGCGCGCCGCCTACATCGCTACGGAACTCCTCGACGATTTGGCCGCCGCCGAACCGGACATGGTCGTCTCGGATGTCATCACTGCCGGTGGCGGGCTCGCGGCTGAGAAGCTCGGGCTGCCGTGGGCGGAGTTGTCCCCCCACCCGTTGTATGCGCCGTCGAAGGGCCTGCCGCCGATCGGTAGCGGGCTGGCGCCGGGCACCGGCGTCCGTGGACATCTCCGCGACACGGTCATGCGGACGCTCACCGCCCGATCGGTGCGGCAAGGCGAGCGTCAACGCCGTGCCGCTCGAGAAGGGATCGGGTTGCCGGGCACCGGCCCGGGACCAGACGTGCAACTGATCGCCACACTCCCTGCGCTGGAGGTGCCGCGACCGGATTGGCCCACTCGGGCGCACGTGGTGGGCCCACTGTTGTGGGAACCCACGGACGCGGTACTCGATCTTCCCGACGGCGACGAGCCGCTGGTGATGGTGGCGCCGTCGACCGCGCAGACCGGTGCCGACGGCATGCTGGAGGTCGCGGTTGACGCACTTGCCGATATGGGTGTGCGAGTGGCGATCTCGATGATCGCGGAACCGCCCGCGGAGTTGCCGAACCGGGTCGTCGCCGGATTGGGCCGCCAAGATGTGCTGCTTCGCGATGCGTCGGCCGTGGTGTGCGGGGGCGGCCACGGGATGCTGGCGAAGGCGCTGTTGGCCGGTGTTCCGATGGTCGTCGTACCTGGCGGAGGAGATCAGTGGGAGCTCGCCAATCGCGCAGTGCGACAGGGTTGTGCAGAATTGGTCCGGCCGCTCAGTGCCGCCGCGGTTCGGAGTGCGGTGGAGCGCGTCCTGTCGGATGACTCGTTTCGCCGTGCCGCGGAGGCCGCGCGCGAGGGGGCCGATCAGGTCGCGGACCCGGTGCTGCTGTGCCGCGAGGTTGCGTGAGCCCGTCAGCTTAGGGTGGGGCTGTGCGATTGACAGATTTCACGGTGCGCCTGCATGAGGAGTTCGGAACTGCGCGTGGCGATTCGATCCTTGCCGATCATGTCTTGAGTCAGTTGGGCCGGACGGGTGCGGACGCCATCGAGGCTGGTATCGACCCGCAGGAGGTCTGGCGGGCGATCTGCGCCGACTACGACGTGCCGCGCGCCCGGTGGTGAGCCCGCTGGTTGGCTGAGGGGCGAGCGTGAGCGCAAATTTGCGCGCGGCGTGAAGGTTCACGGCGTGTCGAATCGCCGACAGGGTTGTATCGAACAGATGTTCCCCTATGCTGAAAATTACTGATCGATGGATCACGGATCGGGCCTTTGCACCGGCTCCGGGGCGGTGCACCGAATTTGTCGGTGCCTACCTCTAACGTGACTCTCGATCGCCGGATGAAATCGAGAAGGGGACGGACCAGATGGCACCACAGGCATACGATCGCGACAAGGCGTTGGAGTTGGCCTTGGCGCAGATCGACAAAAGCTTCGGCAAAGGGTCGGTGATGCGCCTGGGGGAGGAGGCTCGCCAGCCCATCTCTGTCATCCCCACCGGCTCCATCGCATTGGATGTCGCACTCGGTATCGGCGGGTTGCCGCGCGGCCGAATCGTGGAGATCTATGGCCCGGAGTCCTCGGGTAAGACCACGGTGGCGTTGCATGCCGTCGCCAATGCTCAGGCCAACGGGGGTATTGCGGCTTTCATCGACGCCGAGCACGCACTCGACCCCGAATACGCCCGCAAGCTCGGTGTGGACACCGACGCACTGCTGGTGTCGCAGCCGGACACCGGTGAGCAGGCGCTCGAGATCGCGGACATGCTGATCCGCTCGGGCGCGTTGGACATCGTCGTGATCGACTCGGTGGCCGCACTGGTACCGCGCGCCGAGATCGAGGGCGAAATGGGCGACAGTCACGTGGGTCTGCAGGCCCGGCTGATGAGCCAGGCGCTGCGGAAAATGACTGGCGCACTGAATAATTCGGGAACCACCGCGATCTTCATCAACCAGTTGCGGGAGAAAATCGGGGTCATGTTCGGGTGCTTCAACTACAGCACCCGCGTCCAGTTGGCGGACGGGACCACGGAGAAAATCGGCAAGATCGTCAACAACAAGATGGACGTCGAGGTCTTGTCTTACGATCCAGAAACCAATCAGATTGTGCCGCGCCGAATCGTCAACTGGTTCGACAACGGCCCGGCCGATCACTTCCTGCAGTTCACGGTCGAAAAGTCGGGCGGCAACGGTCGCTCTCAGTTCGCCGCAACACCGAACCACCTCATCCGCACACCAGGCGGCTGGGCAGAAGCCGGCGACATCCTTGCCGGCGATCGGGTATTGGCGGCCGAGATGCATCGGCTGAGCGACCAACAACTACAGGTAGTGCTCGGCTCATTGATGGGCGACGGCAACCTCTCGCCGAATCTCCGTGGCCGCAATGGTGTTCGATTCCGGATGGGCCATGGCGCGGCGCAGCATGAGTACCTCGACTGGAAGACGGAGTTACTCGGCAACATCGAGCATTCCGTTCGAGTCAATGACAAGGGCGCAAAGTTCGTCGACTTCACTCCGCTCCCGGAGTTGGGTGAATTGCAGGAGGCGGTCTACCTCGGTGATGGCAAGAAGTTCCTGTCTGAGGAGTACATCAAGGCGCTGACACCGCTGGCGTTGGCTATTTGGTACATGGACGACGGTTCTTTCACGGTTCGCTCGAAGGGATTGCAAGAGAGAACTCGTGGCGGAAGCGGTCGGATCGAGATCTGCGTCGAAGCAATGAGTGAAGGCTCGCGGGTGCGGTTGCGGGACTATCTTCGCGATACTCATGGACTCGATGTGCGGTTGCGCCTCTCAGGCGCTCGGAAGAAGGCGGTTCTCGTGTTCTCGACCGAGTCGAGCACACAGTTCCAGGAGATGGTGGCTCCGTACATGGCGCCTTCGATGGAATACAAACTATTGCCGCGATTCCGGGGTCAAGGCACTGTCATCCCGGCGTTCACGGAGCCGATGCAGAAGCTGGTGCCGGCGCGAGTTTTGGACGTTCACGTCAAGCCTCAGACACGATCCATGCATCGCTTCGATATCGAGGTCGAAGGTAACCACAACTACTTCGTTGACGGTGTGATGGTCCACAATTCGCCCGAAACGACCACTGGCGGTAAGGCATTGAAGTTCTATGCCTCGGTCCGCTTGGACGTCCGGCGCATCGAGACGCTCAAGGACGGCACGGATGCGGTCGGCAACCGGACCCGGGTGAAGGTGGTGAAGAACAAGGTTTCCCCGCCGTTCAAGCAGGCAGAGTTCGACATTCTCTACGGCGTCGGTATCAGCAAGGAAGGTTCGCTGATCGACATGGGCGTCGAGCACGGCTTCATCCGTAAGTCGGGCTCGTGGTTCACCTATGAGGGTGACCAGCTTGGCCAAGGCAAGGAGAACGCGCGGCGATTCCTTCGGGAGAACCCGGACATCCGCGACGAGATCGAGAAGAAGATCAAGGAGAAGCTCGGTATCGGTGCGGATGTGACAGCGGAGTCGGCGCCGGAACCGGTGGACTTCTAGGCGCCGGTCGGTGCGGGAACCCGCAATGGATGCCCGCGCGAAGGCTTCGGCGGGCGAGGGGGCGCAGGCGGAAGACCAGTCGAAGACTGTGTCGCACGCGAAGGACGCATGCCTGCGCCTCCTCGCCCGACGGCCGCGCAGCCGTGCGGAATTGGAACAACGGCTCGCGCGCCGTGGCTTCGACGCCGACGTGGTCAACGCTGCGCTTGATCGACTCGCCGAGTGCGGCCTGATCGACGACGCCGAGTTCGCCGAAATGTTGACCCGGTCCCGGCACACTTTTTCGGGCCGGGGACGGCGTGCCATCGCAGTCGAGCTGCGTCAAAAGGGCATCAGCGATCACGATGCGGCCCGGGCCCTCGCGCAAATATCCACCGACGATGAACGGGCCCGGGCTACCGAGCTGGTGCGACGAAAGCTGCGCAGCAACTTCGACCGGCGCACGGATACGGACCGACTGGCGCAACGACTTGTTGGGATGTTGGCTCGGCGTGGCTTCGGGCAAGGACTTGCAGTGGGGATCGTCAAGGCCGAGCTCGCCGCCGCGGGCGCCGAGCTCGAGGAAATGCCGACGGAAATCTCGGACGAGTAATTGGGCGCCTGTCCGGTTCGGTTCGTAGCGGCGGGTAGCATCCTCGCAATTGATGCGGTGATCCAAGCGATGGGACATGGTGCCCATCGTCAGTGTTGCCCCTTCGACAAGGAGCCTCGATGACAGAGTCCGCGATCGATCGGCTGTGCAGTGAAACCGGGATTTCCCGGGACGTGGTCGAGGGGCTCGGCGAGCTCGATGACACCCAGCTCGAAGTGCTGCGCAAGATTTATGCGAACGCCAGGGACAAGCGCGAGAAAGACCTCCTCGCGGCAACCGACGCCGGGCTCGAGGTTGTGCCCCGCTTACTCCGCCCCGCCGTGAAGAAGGTTCTCTTCTCCTAGTCCGAAAGGTCCGCTATGACGAGCCTCGCTGCGCGTGCGGAGGTTATCAAACTTGCCCGTGAACTCATTGCCGAACCGAGTGACGTCGAATTCCTGCGCGAGGCACCGCCAGAAGCGGTGCGCGAGTTCCGACGTGCTGCGGCGAAGCAACTGAACGCGCCGCACCGGCAGATGTTCCGAAAGCTTGCCCTGGCGAGCAACCTGGTGCCGAATCCGATCGCGGTCAAAATCGCCACGCGCTACTTCGGTCCGATGCTGTGCGGCATGGTCGCAGCGGAGCTCAGCGCCGATCGGGCCGCAAAACTCATCGGCCACGTGCCCGTCGACTTTCTCGCCGACACTACTCGCTACATCGACCCCGACGCCGCCACGCCGCTGATCCGTGCGCTCAACACCGACATCATGACGCCGACCATGATGGAACTGCTGCGCCGCAAGGACTATG
Source organism: Skermania sp. ID1734 (assembly GCF_007489285.1). Lineage (GTDB taxonomy): Bacteria > Actinomycetota > Actinomycetes > Mycobacteriales > Mycobacteriaceae > ID1734. The sequence continues at coordinate 110,582 of NZ_VLIY01000013.1, read as the reverse complement.
TGACGCTGGCACGCTTCATCGGCGCAGTCACCGACGAGCAACTCCTCGCCGTCATTCCCCTCGTCGAATCCGGTGAAGACCTGTTGATGACGGCTTTCAACGCCGAGGTCATGGACCGTTTCGAGGTCGCGATGGCGGACCTGCCTGAAGACCGTATCCAATCGATCATTCAGGCCGCGGTCGACAACGACCAATTCGCCGAGGCCCTGACCTTCTTGCAATATCTGAGCGAGCGCACCTTGAACCGGGTTGCCGACGCCACGGCGGCCATGGGCCCCGACGTGCTTGCCACGATGCTCGAATCGGCGCATCGCGAAAACGCTTGGGCTGAACTCGTTCCGGTCGCTGCAGCAATGTCAGACGAGAACCTGCGCATTCAGGCAAACCTCGATGCCTGGGACGACGAGAAACTAACAGCGGTCCTGCAAGCTGCCCGGGACAACGAACTGTGGCAGCCGGTGCGACGGATCATCGAGGCGATGGACGATCAGCACCGCCAACAACTCAGGCAGTTACCGATCACGTCGGAAACCGATGTCCGCGCTGCGATCGGCGATCTGCTCTGAGGCGCTTCAACGCAGGACCGGTGCCTCGATGGTTACCCGGTCCGTTGCTGGGCTCACAACCGGCGCTTGTCCCTTGCGTCGGCGCCCGGAACGCAGCCGTCGTTCCAGGGTGGTCGCCAGCCAGGACAGTGTGCTGTTCAAAACAATCATGATCAGCGCAACGACTACCAGCGCCGGCAGATAGTTGCCGTAGAACGCGCCCAGCTGCTGGCCGGACCGCACCACCTCGACATAGCCGATCAAATATCCCAATGCCGAATCCTTCAGCACGACAACCATTTGCGATACCACTGCCGGCAACATCGCGGTGATCGCCTGCGGCAACAGGATGCTTCGCATGATCATGGCCTTCCGCATGCCCAAGGCTCTGGCCGCCTCGGACTGGCCGCTCGGCAGCGAACGGATCCCCGCGCGCAGAATTACCGCGATAACCGATCCGTTGTAGAGGGTGAGACCCGTGATGACCGCGGCGAGTGCCAGATCCCGCGATCGGAAGACGTTGTATTCGGCAAAAACCTGGTAGGCGAAGATCATCAAGATAAGCACCGGAATTGCCCGGAACAATTCGACCACACAACCACACGACCAGCGGAGCACGCGATGCTCGGAAAGTCGGCCGATGCCCAACGTCGCGCCGAGAATGACGGCAAGCACCACAGAAATCGCCGCGGCCAGCACCGTTCCCTCGATGCCCGGCAACAGAAACGTCGTCCACGACGTCGCTTCGCCGAACGGATCCCACTTCGCTGCGGTCAACTGCCCCTTCTCGTCGAGCGCGATGAACGTCTGCCACGCGGCAAGCCCGAGCAATGCGGCAACGACTACGGAGATCACCTGGTTACGCATCCGGCCCCGCGGGCCGGGAACGTCATAGAGAACTGTCGCCCGGCTCACTGCAATACCTCAAAGCGGCGGCCCAGATACCCGAAAACCAGGCCGGTCGGCAGCGTCAGGAGTATGAAGCCGAGCGCGAAAATCCCACCCACCACAAAAATCGCGGCTTCGTTCTCGATCATTGTTTTCATCAGCAACGACGCCTCGGCCACCCCGATCACCGACGCGATCGTCGTGTTCTTCGTCAAAGCGATGAGCACACTGCCTAATGGGGCGACGACCGCGCGAAAAGCCTGCGGTAGCACAATCGTCCGCAGATTTTGGATGAAGGTCAGGCCCAGCGAGCGTCCCGCTTCGGCCTGGCCGATGGGCACCGTGTTGATCCCGGCCCGCAGCGACTCGCACACGAAGGCGGCCGTGTAGCTGCTCAATCCGAGAACTGCCAACCGGAAGTTGTTGTCCACAATGAACGTTGGTGACCCGCCAGCGGCCAGGCGCACGCCCATCGTCTGGTACAGTCCGAACGAACAAAAGATGATGATCAACGTCAGCGGCGTGTTACGGAAGACCATTACATACGCGGCGCCGATCCATCGCGCCACCGGAACGGGGGAGACCCGCATGGCGGACAGCACAGTGCCAAGCGCCAGTGCGCCCACCGCGGACATCACGGTCAAGGTCACGGTCGTCGAAAACGCCGCGAGCAGTTGCTGGTGGTACTTGGCTAGCAGGTCCACCGGCTACTTTTCGACCTGCGGTGGCGCCGGCATCGGATAGCCCGACGCTCCCACCGTCGACTGAAAAGCCTTCTGCCACGACCCGTCCTGAATCATCGATTCAAGCGCCGCATTGATTCGCTCACGAGATGCCTTGTCGCCCTTGGCCAAGCCGATGCCGTAGCGCTCGGTCGTGAACGGCGCGCCCACCACCTTGAGTTGGCCGGGGAATTGAGCTGCATAGCCAGCCAGAATTATGTCGTCGGTGGTGACGGCGTCGATCGCACCGTTCCGCAGGGCCTCGACACAGGCGGAGTAGGTGTCGAATTCCTGAAGCTGGACGTCGGCGGCGAACTTTTCCTTCACGCGCTGGGCTGGAGTCGAACCCGTGACCGAGCACAGCTTTTTCCCGCCGTGTAGTGAATCGGGCCCGGTGATGTCGGTGTTGTCCGACCGCACGAGCAGCGACTGCCCGGCGACGAAATACGGACCGGCAAAGTCGACCTTCGCCTCGCGGGCATCGGTGATCGAGTATGTCGCGACGATGTAGTCGACCTCGCCGTTTTCGATGAGTGTTTCGCGCTGCGGCGAAGGCGCTTCTCGGAAGGTAATGCCCTGCGGCGCAACGCCGAGCTTGTTCGCGACGTACCGAGCGACTTCCACATCGAAGCCGCTGTAAGTGCCATCCGGATTGCGCAACCCCAGCCCCGGTTGGTCAAATTTGATGCCGATGGTGAGCTTTCCCGACTTGGCGCTGTCCACCGCCCTCTTTTCCTCGTTACCGCCGCATGCGGCGACCACCGCAAGCACGGCGAGTCCAGCGCAGATTTGAGTGAGCTTCATGTCCGTTCCTTCCGTGAACGCGTCAGTGAGTGAGGATCTTGGCCAGAAAGTCTCTGGCCCGATCGGTGCGCGGATGGTCGAAGAACGTCTGCGGGTCGGCGTCCTCGACGATGGCGCCGTCGGCCATGAAGATCACCCGATCCGCGGCCTTGCGCGCGAATCCCATTTCATGGGTGACCACCAGCATGGTCATCCCGTCGCGGGCGAGAGAGATCATGACGTCGAGCACCTCTTGCACCATTTCCGGGTCGAGCGCTGAAGTGGGCTCGTCGAACAGCATCACTTTCGGGCTCATCGCGAGCGCCCTCGCGATAGCGACGCGTTGCTGCTGACCACCGGAGAGTTGGGCGGGATATTTGTCGGACTGATCGGCGATGCCAACGCGGTCGAGCAGCGCCATCGCCTGAACGCGAGCTTGGTCTTTGGGCAGTCGCCGCACCTTGACCGGCGCGAGCATGACGTTGGCCAGCGCGGTTTTGTGCGCAAAGAGGTTGAACGACTGAAAGACCATGCCCACATCGGCGCGCAGCCGGGCAAGCGCCCGGCCTTCCGTGGGCAGTTCTCGCCCGGCCACCGCGATGCTTCCGGACCCGATAGGTTCGAGCCGATTGATGGTGCGGCACAGCGTCGATTTACCCGAGCCGGAGGGCCCGAGAACGATCACGACCTGGCCGGCGGGCACCTCGAGATTGATGTCGCGAAGCACATGCTGCGCGCCGAAGTGCTTGTTTACCGACCGCATAGAAATCATCGGGGTGTGCAGGTCTGCGGTCACACCTGAAGACTCTAGGGCGAATTCGGTGAATTGCCCGGTTTTATCGCTGGTTCACTCGGTTGATGCGGTCGCGGCCAGGGGTTGTGCTGGAGCCGCTCGATCGACTCATTGAACCGCTGCACGAGGTGGCTCAGCTCTTCGACGTCTGCACCCGCCCACTCCTCGACCACCTTCGCCAGGCCGGAGGTGCTCTGGCTGCGATCGGCGGCGAGCATGTCGAGGCCGCGGCGGGTCGCGCGAATCTTGCGTGCCAGGGCTCCGTCGGGATCGGGGACCCGCTCGACGAGCCCATGGCGACGCATGGCGGCCACCTGCCTGTTGATGGTCGACAGGTCGAGGCGAAACGCGTCGGAAAGCTCTTTGAGGCTCAACGGTTCGCCCGCTTCGAGCCGGGTGAGGATCAGATAGGCCGAGCGGTCGAGCTGCTGGTCGGCGCGGTGTTGGACGGCCGCCAGGTAGTGCCTGGAAAAGAGTGTCAGTTCGTATTCGAGCCGGGCGAGCGCCGTGCGGTGACCGTCGGGTGCCATGACCTCCACTATCGCCTCCTCGGACGCTCACACCGGCATTGTGCATCATGCATATCATATGTATCATGCACATCGCTACTCCAGCGGATCGGAAAGCGAGCAGCACGTGAGCACACTTACCCAGAAACAGCGCGCGGGCCTGCGTAGGCCGGAACACGGACAACGCGTCGCGCCCACGGTCATCATCGCGGTCTTGGCGATGTGCGGCGTCGTGGTGTCGCTGATGCAGACCCTGGTCATTCCGATCATTCCGCAGCTACCGGAATTGCTGGGAACGTCGGCAGCGAACGCGTCGTGGGTTGTCACGGCCACTCTGCTCGCCGGTGCAATCGCCACGCCGATCAGCGGCCGCCTCGGTGACATGTTCGGCAAGCGTCGAATGCTCATCATCAGCCTGGCCGCTGTGGTGGCCGGATCCGTGATCTGCGCGGTGTTCGCGTCGTTGGTGCCAGTCATCGTCGGCCGTGTACTGCAAGGCCTGGCCGTGGGCGCAATCCCGTTGGGTATCAGCATCATGCGCGACGAACTGCCGCCGGAGCGGCTGGGATCGGCAATGGCGATCATGAGCGCGACGCTCGGTGTCGGCGGCGCCCTCGGCATGCCGATAGCCGCCGCGATCGCTGAAGCCGCGAACTGGCACGTGTTGTTCTGGGTCTCGGCAGCACTGGGCGCCGTTTGCGGCGCTGCCGTGTTGACGCTGGTCCCGGAGTCGCCGGTGCGCACCCCCGCACGATTCGACTACGCGGGCGCGGTCGGGCTCTCGATTGGCCTGACGGCGCTGCTGCTCGGCATTACGAAAGGCGGTGATTGGGGCTGGGCGAGCGCGGCAACGCTCGGCTCGTTCGCCGTCGGTGTCGTCGTGCTGGTCATATGGGGCGTACTCGAACTGCGCACTGCCGCGCCGCTCGTCGATCTGCGCGTCTCCGCCCGGGGAACTGTCTTGTTTACGAACCTCGCCTCCATCGCGGTCGGCTTCGCGATGTACGGCATGTCGCTGACCTTGCCCCAGGTGTTGATGGCACCCGAACAGACCGGTTACGGCCTCGGGTTGTCCATGGTGGTAGCCGGTCTCGCGCTCGCTCCCGGCGGGTTGGTGATGATGGCGCTGTCGCCGGTGTCGGCCCGGATCAGTGCCGCACGCGGCCCGAAGATCACGCTGATGCTCGGCGCGGCCGTCGTCGGGGTGGGTTACCTCGGCGCGTTGTGCCTCATGGACAACGTCGTCGAGATCATCGTGGCTTCCATGGTGATCGCGGGTGGCATCGGTCTCGCCTACGCTGCGATGCCGGCGCTGATCATGAGCTCGGTTCCCGTCAGCGAAACTGCCGCCGCCAACGGTCTCAACTCGCTGATGCGCTCGGTCGGAACCTCCACCTCGGCGGCCGTGACCAGCGTGGTTTTGGCGCAGAACGCCATGACGCTCGGTGGCCACACGCTGCCGTCACTCGGCGGCTTCCACCTCGCATTCCTCATCGCCGTTGCGGCCGCCGCCGTGGCCGTGGGGCTTACCGCGTGCATTCCGAGTCGCCGGGCGGGCCGTACTCTGGACGGGTGACAGTGCAAGACCCCGCCCGCAGCTACGAGGTGCGAACATACGGCTGCCAGATGAACGTGCACGATTCCGAACGCCTCGCCGGCCTGCTCGAAGACGCCGGCTATGTGCGCGCCGAGCCCGGAACCGGTGCCGATCTGGTGGTGTTCAACACCTGCGCAGTGCGTGAAAACGCCGACAACAAGCTCTATGGCAACCTCAGCCACCTCGTTCCGGTGAAGCAGCAACGGCCGGGGATGCAGATCGCGGTCGGCGGCTGTCTGGCACAGAAGGATCGCGACGTCGTCCTGCGCAAGGCGCCGTGGGTCGACGTGGTGTTCGGCACGCACAACATCGGTTCGCTGCCGGCACTGCTGGACCGCGCCCGGCACAACAACGAGGCCCAGATAGAGATCCGTGAAGCCCTGGAGGAGTTTCCCTCGGCGCTGCCAGCCAAGCGGGAATCTGCCTATGCCGGTTGGGTTTCCATCTCGGTTGGCTGCAACAACACCTGCACGTTCTGCATCGTGCCGTCGCTGCGCGGCAAAGAGATCGATCGGCGACCGGGCGACATCCTGGCCGAAGTCCAGGCGCTCGTCGATGCCGGCGTGGTCGAGGTGACGCTGCTGGGTCAGAACGTCAACGCCTACGGGGTTTCCTTCGGCGACCGCGGCGCATTCGCCAAGCTGCTCACCGCCTGCGGTGACATCCCGGGGCTAGAGCGGGTGCGCTTCACCTCGCCGCATCCCGCCGAGTTCACCGACGACGTCATCGAGGCGATGGCGACCACCCCGAACGTGTGCCCGCAGCTGCACATGCCGCTGCAGTCCGGCTCCGATCGGGTGCTGCGCGCGATGCGCCGGTCGTATCGCAAGGCGCGCTTCCTCGGGATCATCGACAAGGTGCGCGCTGCCATGCCGCACGCCGCTATCACCACCGACATCATCGTCGGGTTTCCGGGGGAGACGGAGGAGGATTTCGCCGAGACGCTCGACGTCGTCCGCCAGGCGCGGTTCAGCAGCGCGTTCACCTTCCAGTACTCGCGCAGGCCGGGTACCCCTGCCGCCGACATGGACGGCCAGTTGCCCAAGGCCGTCGTCACCGAGCGTTATCAGCGCCTGATCGAACTGCAGGAGCGCGTCTCGCTGGAAGAAAACCACGCTCAGCTCGGCCGCGAGGTCGAGGTGCTCGTCGCCGAGGGGGAGGGCAAGAAGGACGCCGCCACCGCCCGGATGTCTGGACGAGCGCGCGACGGCAGGCTCGTGCACTTCCGGCCCGTGGGCGCGATCGACCGCGAGATACGCGCGGGCGACCTGATCACCGTGGCCGTGACGGACGCGGCGCCGCACTACTTGATCGCCGACGACGCGGTGCTCGGGCATCGGCGCACCCGCGCCGGCGACCTGCACGCCCAGGGTATTCGCCCGCAAACCCCGCCCATCGGCGAACGGGGAAGTATCGGGCTGGGACTTCCGAGGATCGGCGCGCCAGCGCCGGTCGCTGCGACGACGGGATGTGGCGCATGAGCGACCCCAGCGGCAACGCCGAACACGACGGCGATCATGCCGCCGATGCCGCCGAAGAGTTCCGCGCCGATCTCGACGCGGTCGAGAAAAAGGTTGCCGGTGAAATAGATCCGGGCTTCCGCGCGGTCGTCGTGGCGATCCTCGTCTTTGTCATCCTGGTGTCATTCACGTTGCCGCACACCGGATCCGCACGCGGCTTCGACGTCCTCGCCGGCGACAAGACTGCACTCGGGGAGTCCATTGCGCTGCCGTCGAGGCTGTTCGTGTGGTTCTCCGCGATCTTCGGAGTCGGCTTCTCGGTGTTGGCGCTGCTCACCAAGCGGTGGGTGCTGGCCTGGACCGCGGTCGCCGGCTGTGCCATCACGTGCGTGTTCGGCATGTTCGCAATCTGGAGCCGGCAGACCCTGGCGGCCAATCTGCCCGGCGGCGGCGTCGGAATCGGGTTGATCATCGGCTGGATCGGCGTGCTGTTGCTGACCTTCCACTGGCTACGGGTGGTGTGGAGTCGCACCGCGCTGCAGCTCGCTGCGGAGCAGGAGCGACGGGTAGAGACGGCCAAGCGAGAACAGCGCGACAGCGACTGGCGCAAGCCGCTGGACTAGCGGCAGTAACCGCTGCCGGAACCCACCGTCAGCGGTTACTGACGGCACCCTCCGCGGCGTCGGCCCATTCCCGCCACTGCTTCGCCTGTGCCAGTGCCTGCTCGGCGTCGGCGAGCTTGCCGGCGGCCTGAGCCTTCGCGGCCTGCTCCTCGAATTGCGCGACCCGCTCTCGGAACTGCGCCGCGCGCGCCACCGCCTCCGGATCGGTGCGTCGCCACTGCGAGTCCGCGGCTTCGCGCACCTTCTTCTCGATCGCGCGCAGCCGGCCTTCGAGGTCCTGCATGCGCTCGCGCGGCACCTTGCCGATCGTGTCCCACTTCTCCTGCAGGTCACGCAGCGCGGCCCGAGCCGCGTCGATATCGGTCGACGGGTCGATGGTGGCGGCCTTGCGCAGCAACGCCTCCTTGGCGGCGGCGTTCTCCTCGTATTCGACGTTGCGCTCGGTGTGAGCCGCGTTGCGGGCACCGAAAAAGACGTCTTGGGCCGCCTTGAATTTCTTCCACAGCACGTCATCGGCGTCGCGTGGCGCGCGGCCGGCGGCCTTCCACTCGGCCAGCAGGTCGCGGAACGCGGCCGCCGTCGGACCCCAGTCGGTGGAACTCGACAACTCCTCGGCCCGGGCGACGAGTTGTTCCTTTCGTGCCTTCGCCGCCGCGCGTTCGCGGTCGAGTTCCGCGAAGTGCGCACCGCGACGGCGATTGAACGCCTCGCGGGCCTTCGAATACCGCTTCCACAAGGCGTCATCCACCTTGCGGTCGACCCCGCGGATGGTCTTCCATTCATCGAGGATTTCGCGCAGCCGATCACCGGCCGCTTTCCATTGCGTGGACTCGGCGCTGATGCGTTCCGCCTCCGCCGCGAGTTCCTCCTTACGGTGGGTCTGCTCGATCCGGAACCGCTCGCGTTCCTCTCGCGCATGTGCCGCTGCCTCGTCGGAGTGCTCGATGATGGCCTGCAAGCGCTGGGCCAGTCCGTCCACGTCGCCGACGACAGCGGCGGTGGGGAGCGACTCGGCGAGCGCCGCTGCCACAGCCTTTGTCTTGCGCGCATCGCCCGATCCGGAACTCAGCCGCGCCTCGAGCAGCGCAACCTCGGTGGCCAGGTCATCGAAACGTCGGCCGAAGTGCGCAAGCCCTTCGGCTGCGTCACCGGCCTGCCACGACCCGACCTGGCGTTCGCCGCCTCCGGTGCGAACCCAGACGATCCCGTTTTCGTCGACGCGGCCAAACCGGCGCGGATCATTGGTTGTCGGCATCGGGACCGGATGATTGGGCACATGCGCGGGGGCGTCGGCGGGATTCGGGGCGTGCGGTTTAGGAGGCGAGGGGCGCAGCCCGGCGGGTGTCGGCCGAGGACCAACGGCGTTGGCCGGTCCAGGTGCTGGCGTGGGGTTGGGGTCGGTCATTGCTCCTCGTCTCTGCCGCGCGTCACGGCTGCCGGTATACGTCCGTTTGCATTCCACGGCGTCGGTAAAGACCCCGTTTGACCCATTGAACCCCGGAACGGGGGTTGCCGACCATCGAATCCGCCGATAAGTGCCGATCAGAGCAGTTCCCGGGCAGCGCTGACGCCGCCCTCGACCGGGATTCGACCCGGCCGATCACCCCTATTAACGTTGCCAGTCGTGTTCATTGCCGCCGCGCTGGTGCCTTCGACGCCGCTGCTGGTTCCGGAGCTCAACGGCGCCGACGCCACCGACACCGAGCCACTGCGCGCGGCGGCATCTGCGGCCGCTGCCCAACTCGGCCCTCGCTGGACGGCGATCGGCGTCGGCGCGGTGAACGAAGAGATCAGGCCGGACGCGGCGGGCACTTTCGCTGGGTTCGGGGTCGACGTGCGGGTGCGGCTGTCGGCTGAAGCGGACAAGCCCGTCGATGCGACGCTGCCGCTGCCGGCGTTGATCGCCGCCTGGCTGCGCGAGACCTCAGCACCGACAGCCAGCGTGTCGGTCCAGGTCCTGGCACCGGACTTACCGCCGCAGCGCTGCGCGGACCTCGGTGCTGCGCTGCGGCGCCGACTCGACGCGGATCCGCGTCCGCATGGGTTGCTGGTCGTGGCCGACGGAGCTGCGACTCTCACCGACAAGGCGCCGCGGGCCTTTCATCCGGGCGCTCCGGCGTACCAACAGCGCATCAATCAGGCGCTGGCGCAAGGAGATTGCGCCGCAGTAGCCGATCTGGATCCGGCCGAATGCACGAAGTACGGCGTGTCCGGGCGGGCAGCGTGGCAGTTCCTCGCAGGCGTTTTCGGCGGGTCGAAGCCGCAGACCGAGGTGCTGTATTCGGCGGCGCCGTTTGGCGTGGGTTACCACGTGGGCGTGTGGCGGCCGTGAACGGCGTCCGTCCGATCGCCGTCATCGGCCCCACGGCGACCGGAAAATCTGATCTCGCCCTCGAACTGGCGGTTCGTCTCGGCGGCGAAATCGTCAATATCGATGCGATGCAGCAGTACCGCGGCATGGACATCGGCACCGCGAAGCTTCCGGTCAGCGCCCGACGAGGCATCGCGCATCACCAACTCGACGTGCTCGACGTGACCGAGACGGCGACGGTCGCGCGCTATCAACGGGAGGCATCCGCCGAGATCGACAGCATGCTCGAACGCGGGTCCATGCCGGTCATCGTCGGCGGATCGATGCTGTATGTGCAGTCGCTGCTCGATGAATGGTCCTTCCCGGCAACCGATCCCGACGTCCGGGCCAAATGGGAGCAGCTGCTGGGCGAGGGCGGCGTGGCCGCCGTGCATGAGGCGCTGCGTCGGGTCGACCCGCAAGCCGCAGCCACGATCCTGCCGACCGACGGCCGCCGCATGGTTCGCGCGCTCGAAGTAGTGGAGCTCACCGGACAACCCTTCGCCGCGAGTCAACCACAGATCGGTGAACCACGCTGGGGCACAAGAATTATCGGTGTGGACCGCGACACCGCCGAGCTGGACGAGCGGATTGCGCGGCGAACGGCGCAGATGTTCGACATTGGGCTCGCCGAAGAGGTGAGGGGTCTCCTCGATCGGGGGCTGCGCCACGGCCTGACAGCACGCCGGGCCATCGGATACGCGCAGGTGCTGGCCGCGTTCGACGGCGAGTACGACATGGCCGAGGCGCAGCACCGCACGTTCGTCGGCACCCGTCGTTACGTCCGCCGGCAGCGATCATGGTTTCGGCGTGATGATCGCGTGCACTGGGTCGACGGTGCGGACCCGGCGCTGGTCGACACCGTGCTGGCAGCGCTCGAGAAGATCTCCGGCCCACAGCTACAGTGACGACCATGGACTTCACCAAGGGCCACGGTACGGAGAACGATTTCGTGCTGCTACCGGACCTCGAGGTCTGGATCGACTTGCAACCGCAACGGGTGGCCGCACTCTGTGACCGGCAGCGCGGCCTCGGCGCCGACGGAGTCCTGCGAATCACCCGGGCGGGTGCGCTCGCCGAGCGCGGCGTCTTGAGCGCTCTGCCGGACGGCGTGGACCCGCAGGACTGGTTCATGGATTATCGCAACGCAGATGGTTCGATCGCGGAAATGTGCGGCAACGGCGTGCGCGTTTTTGCGCACTATCTGGTGGCGAGCGGGCTGGAAACGCGGCGCAGCTTCGTCGTCGGGAGCAGGGCGGGTGCCCGGCCGGTCGAGGTGCACAGCGCCGATTCGACCTTCGGTGAGGTGACGGTTCAGATGGGCGCCGTGCGGGAATTGGGCACCTCGACCGCGACGGTCGACGGAAGAGTGTTGGCGGGCCTCGGTATCGACGTCGGAAATCCTCATCTGGCCTGCGTCGATGCCACGCTGACGGCCGACGCGCTGGCCGCGCTCGATCTGCATGCCGCGCCCGGGTACGACCCCGCGTTCTTTCCGCATGGCGTGAACGTGGAAATCCTGACGCCGCTTGTCGACGACGGCATCGACATGCGGGTGCATGAGCGGGGCGTCGGCGAGACGCGGTCCTGTGGCACGGGCACCGTTGCCGCGGCTGCCGCCGCCTTGCGGCACGCCGGTTCGAACACTGGGGAAGTGGAGGTTCGCATCCCCGGCGGCCGCGTGCTGGTGACGATCGGCGAAACCGACTCGACGCTGCGAGGGCCGTCCGTACTGGTGGCGAGCGGTCAACTCGGCGACGGCTGGTGGCAGCGGGCGGGCGAGGGCTCCCGATAATCGAATGCACCGGCGTCCTCGGCCGTGGGACGATGGAGGTGTATGACGAACTCACCTGAATCAAACGGTCATGGTCCCGACGCCGATCGGCACCACTGGACCCGCGCTGAATACCCAGCCGCCGAAGATCCCGCCGAACCGACAGTCGGCGATCTGCAACTCGAAGACCGCAGCGCGCTACGCCGGGTCGTCGGACTTTCCACCGAACTCACCGACATCACCGAGGTCGAGTACCGTCAGCTGCGCCTCGAGCGGGTGGTACTCGTTGGCGTGTGGACGGCGGGAACTTCCGAGCAGGCGGAAGCCAGTCTCGCCGAATTGGCCGCACTGGCCGAGACAGCCGGTTCCGAAGTTCTCGAGGGCTTGATACAGCGTCGAGACCGACCCGATGCCGCTACCTACATCGGCTCGGGCAAGGCGGCGGAGCTTCGCGACGTCGTGCTCGCGAGCGGCGCGGACACCGTCATCTGCGACGGCGAGTTGACCCCCGCGCAGCTGACAGCGCTGGAGAAGGTCGTCAAAGTCAAGGTGGTCGACCGCACCGCACTGATCCTCGACATCTTCGCCCAGCACGCGACCTCCCGCGAGGGCAAGGCGCAGGTGGCGTTGGCGCAAATGGAGTACATGCTCCCGCGGCTGCGCGGCTGGGGCGAATCGATGTCGCGGCAGGCCGGTGGCCGTGCAGGCAGCAACGGAGGCGTCGGACTGCGTGGTCCCGGCGAGACGAAGATCGAGACCGATCGACGCCGGATCCGGGAGCGGATGGCCAGGTTGCGCCGCGAAATCAAGGACATGAAAAAGGCACGCGACACCAAACGCACCCGTCGCTTGCGCAACGCGGTGCCCTCGGTCGCGATCGTCGGTTACACCAATGCCGGCAAGTCGAGTCTGCTCAATGCGCTGACCGGGTCGGGGGTGCTGGTCCAAGACGCATTGTTCGCGACGCTCGATCCGACCACCCGTCGCGCCGAGCTGGCCGACGGCCGCGAGTTCGTGCTGACCGACACCGTCGGGTTCGTCCGACACCTGCCGACCCAGCTCGTCGAAGCGTTTCGGTCAACTCTCGAGGAGGTGGCCGACGCGGACCTGCTACTGCACGTCGTGGACGGTTCGGACGCCATGCCGACCGAACAGATAAAGGCCGTACGGGAAGTGATCACCGATGTCCTGCGCGAAAGCGATGCCCCCGCGCCGCCGGAGCTGATCGTGGTGAACAAGCTCGATGCGGCAGATCCGCTGGTGCTGGCCCAGCTGCGCCACGCGATTCCCGCGGCGGTGTTTGTGTCGGCGCGCACCTGCGCAGGCATTGCCGACCTGCGCGACCGTCTCGCCGACGAACTCGGCAAACTCGACGTCGAGGTCAACGTTCTACTCCCGTATACGCGCGGAGATCTTGTCGCTCGCATCCACGCCGACGGCCGCATTCTCGGGTCCACCCATGAGGTCAACGGCACCAAGATGCGCGCCCGGGTGCCGCAATCGTTGGCTTCGGCGCTCGGCGAGTTCGCCCACGTCGGCTAAAGCGCCACGTGAGATAGGCCTCACATCGCCGCGCGGAACGTGACCCACGCGACCAGGTGCTCTTACCATCGATATGGGCGGTGTCGCCCGGAAATCCCGCACATCTTCCGGGCTGATCGCTGCGAGAAGTTACCGATGACGAGGCTTGAGCGTGAACAACGAGAGCACAACGGCGACCTTGACGGACGGCGCACCACTGCACATCGAACTCGGCGCGGCCGATCGCCGCGTCATGCATGCGCTCGTGGCGCCGATGCGCGCGTGGACGAGCCCGCGGTTCTACGGCCTGGACAACATTCCGGAAACCGGACCGGTGCTGTTGGTCTCCAACCACACGCTGTTCGGCGCGCTCGACGTTCCGATGCTGGTCGACGAGGTGTTGCACAAACGGGGCCGTTTGCTGCGCGGGCTTGCCGAGGACATTCTCGTCGGCACTCCGGGAGTGCGTGAGCTGCTGCACCGCTGGGGATCGGTGCGCGCTTCGCGCGACAACTGCCGGGCGTTGTTCGCCAATGGCGAAGCGGTACTGGTGTTTCCCGGCGGCGGACGGGAGGCGGTCCGCCGCAGGAACGAGAAGTACGCGCTGTTGTGGGATGAGCGCACCGGTTTTGCTCGCATGGCCATCGAGGCAGGCGTTCCGATCCTGCCTGTCGCGATGATCGGGGCCGACGACGCGTTCGACATCGTGATCGACGCCGAACATGCGGTCTACCGGCCGCTGCGTGCGCTGGCCGAGCGCGTGGGTTTCCGGTGGGAACTGGCGCCGCCGGTGGTGCGCGGAATCGGACCGACCCCGATCATGCGTCCGGAGCGCTTCTACTTCTCGGTCGGCACGCCCATCGATACGACGGCGTGGACAGATGCCTCGGATGTCGACGCCGCGGCGGCCGAACTGCGCGATGTGGTCCGCAAGTCGGTCCACGAAGAGATCCAGTACCTGATCCGGCGACGTGAGCGCGACGGATCCCGTTCGTTCGGCACTCGTCTGGTGCGCACGCTACTGGTCTAGGGCCCTCGACTGGGTCCAGGATTCGCATATTTACTCTGCCGCTGTGCCTGGTAGAGGTCGCAGAGGCCGGGTATAAGTAAACGACGATTCGTCGAGTACCGTGGCTTTTTAGACGATTGAATCCCACTGTGTGACGAATCCGAGGAGCGGCAATGGAGCGCACCATATTCGAGCCCGAGCACGACCTTTTCCGTGACTCGTACCGCAAGTTTCTGGACCAGCATGTAGCGCCGTTCCATGATCAGTGGGAGGCCGACAACATCGTCGACCGCGATGTCTGGCTCGAGGCCGGTAAGCAGGGGTTCCTGGGTATGGCCGTGCCCGAGCAGTACGGCGGCGGTGGTGTCAAGGACTTCCGCTACAACGCCGTCATCACCGAAGAAACCACGAAGGGCCGGTACTCCGGCATCGGCTTTCCGCTGCACAACGATGTGGTGGCGCCATACCTGATCGAACTCAGCAACGATGAGCAAAAGCAGCGCTGGTTGCCCGGATTTGCTTCCGGCGAGCTGATCTCGGCGATCGCGATGACCGAACCGGGGACCGGCAGCGACCTGCAAGGAATCAAGACACGCGCGGTGCGCGACGGTGACGACTGGGTGCTCAACGGCTCGAAAACCTTCATCACCAACGGAATCAACTCCGACATCGTCATTGTGGTGGCGCAGACCGATCCGGATAAGGGTGCCCAGGGCTTCAGCCTGCTCGTTGTCGAACGCGGCATGAAGGGATTCGAGCGTGGTCGCAACCTCGACAAGGTCGGCCTCAAGGCCCAGGACACGGCGGAATTGAGCTTCACTGATGTGCGCGTGCCCGCCGCGAACATGCTCGGCCAGGAGGGCATGGGCTTCATCTACCTCATGCAGAACCTGCCTCAGGAGCGCATGTCGATTGCGGTGATGGCCGCCGCGGCGATGGAGAGCTGCCTCGACATGACGATTCAGTACTGCCGCGACCGCAAGGCTTTCGGCAAGCCGATCGGTTCATTCCAGAACACGCGCTTTGTGCTCGCCGAACTCGCCACCGAGACGACCGCTGTGCGGGTGCTCGTCGACAAGTTCATCGAACTCCTCAACGACGGCAAATTGACCGTTCAGGAGGCAGCCATGGCGAAGTGGTGGACCACCGAAGCGCAGGTCCGCCTTATCGACCGGTGCTTGCAGCTGCACGGCGGCTACGGGTACATGAAGGAGTACCCGATTGCCAAGGCATACCTCGATTCTCGCGTCCAAACGATCTACGGCGGCACCACCGAGATCATGAAGGAGATCATCGGCCGCGGGCTGAATCTGTCCTGACACTCGACCAGCGAGGGGCCCTAGCGACTAGGGCCCCTCGCTGCGTCAGACCTTGCGAATCACGGTGACAACCTTGCCGAGCACGGCTGCGTTGTTGCCGTTGATCGGTTCGAACAGCGGGTTCTGCGGGAGCAGCCAAATCTGTTTGCCGGAGCGCTTGAACGTCTTCACGGTTGCCTCGCCGTCGATCATCGCCGCCACGATATCGCCGTTGTCCGCGACGTTCTGCTGGCGCACGACCACCCAGTCGCCGTCGCAGATCGCGGCGTCGACCATCGATTCGCCGACGACCTTGAGCAGGAAAAGCGAACCCTCGCCGACGAGTTCCCGCGGCAGCGGGAAAACGTCCTCGACGGCTTGCTCGGCCAGGATCGGTCCACCAGCGGCGATCCGACCCAGGACCGGAACGAACGCCGGCGTCGGCAGCGCGTCGGTGGTTTCCGCATCCGACTGAGCGGTCGGTGGCTCGGCCGTGGGGCCGGTGAGTTCATCGAGCCCGCGAACATCGACCGCGCGAGGCCGGTTGGGATCCCGTCGCAGAAAGCCCTTCTTCTCGAGCGTCCGCAGTTGATGCGCGACCGACGACGTCGACGTCAAGCCGACGGCGTCGCCGATCTCCCGGATGCTCGGCGGATAACCACGCTCGGTTACCGAGGCGCGGATGACCTCGAGCACCTTGCGCTGTCTCGCTGTCAGCCCCGCTATCGAAATATCCTGCGGCTCCGAATCTTTCATGCCCGAACCTCCTGAGTAGCGGTGCCGTCATTGATGATCATGTCCGCCGAACCCCTCCCTGAATCTGTCGCGGTCACCGGCGCCGCTCCCCGGGCGGCATGGCTTGCGGGCATCATCGCCGACCCGCAAGACCGGCTGGTCTGTCAATGTCTCGGTTCTCAATGTAGCCGTCCGAACGTCAAGTTTCAAACACGTGTTCGACTCGTGTCGCGACTTCCGATGACTTTGTCGGTGGGCCGTGATAGAACATCGAACAAGCGTTCATCGAACGAGTGATCGAACAGAAGTCGGAAGACTCGAGCAGAAACGAGACAGAACATGAAGCAGACGGTAAGCGCCCGGCAAACTGCAGCTCACACCTCGCAGCTCGGCTACACGCCGGTCGGACAACGGACGTACCGGGGCATCGACCGTAGCCGGCCCGCTACCCGGCGACCGGTCTCGCCGTTCGAGCCGCGACGCGGCGCGACGGACAGACGTTCGGCGATAACCGTGTCGCGGGCGGCGCATCCCTTGGACCGGGCAGCGAGCGCCCGGCCGAGTTGGCTGGCCACTATTGCGGCCGGGCTGGTCAGCGTCGCCGTTGTGCTGGCGATCGTCGGTCTCGCACAGTGGCGGACTGCGCAGCTCGCCGACAACTCCGGGGTCGTCACCGTCGAAGTGCATCGCGGAGAGGCGCTTTCCGACGTCGCCAGGCGAGTTGCTCCGGATCGGCCAGTGGCGGAAATGGTCTCCCGGATTCTCGATCTCAATGGGATGTCATCGGCGGGAGTCGTTGCGGGGCAATCGTTGCTGGTGCCAGCCGCCCTAGACCAGCAGCCGTGACTGCCCGCGCGCGAGGTGCGACATGACGACCGTGCAATCGCTCGCGGAGTTGGCAAGTGCACTCGTGATCTTGCCGCGGCGCGGCGACCCGACGCAGCTCCAGCGGTGGCGGGTATCCTCGGATGCTGATGGTCACCGACCGCCGGGTGGCCGCATCGAAATCGCTTATGCCGCTCGCGCAACGCAGTGGTTGGAATCGCGCAGTGGTGTGGCGCCGGATGCCGGGTCGCGCGGCTACACAGAAGGACGCCCCATGCACTGCCCGTTCTGCCGGCATCCCGATTCGCGTGTTGTCGACTCGCGCGAAGCGGAAGAGGGTGCTGCGATCCGCCGGCGGCGTTCGTGCCCGGAATGCGGTCGCAGATTCACCACAGTGGAAACGGCGGTGCTTGCGGTGGTCAAGCGGTCGGGGGTCACTGAACCGTTCAGCCGAGAGAAGGTTGTGCGCGGTGTCCGTCGGGCGTGCCAGGGACGCGACGTGGACAACGATGCACTGAACCTCCTCGCCCAGCAGGTGGAGGACACGGTGCGCGCGTCAGGGTCTGCGGAAATTCCCAGCCACGAGGTCGGCCTGGCGATACTTGGGCCGCTGCGGGACCTCGATGAGGTTGCGTACCTGCGTTTTGCATCGGTGTATCGCTCGTTCAGCTCGGCCGACGATTTCGAACGCGAAATCGAGGAACTGCGCGCGCACCGGGCCGGGGCGAAGTCGGGGTAACACCACCCCGTCTGTCGCTAGCGGCGAACGTTGCTGATAGCACTCAAGATTCGCTTCTCGGACACGGGTTGCGAGGTGCCGATCCGCTGGGCGAACAGGCTGATGCGCAGTTCCTCGATCAGCCAAGCGATCGCGATCACGTCGGCGTCGTGATGACGGAATTCGGGCAGTCGGTCGAGCAATTGGCCATAAGCGGCGTACACCCGATCGAGAACGGCCATCCCCTGGCGGTCACGGTCCGCAGATGCCGGCAGGGCATCGAGGCGCGCGATAGCGGCGTTGAGGTACCGCGGCAGATCGCGCAATCGGGCGCTACCAACGTCGGCGATGAACCCGGGATACAGCAGATTGGCCAGTTGTTCGCTGACATCGGTGGCAATGTCGTCCGGCGCAGCAGGCAGTCGCCCAGCGATCGCGTGACCGAGGTCGAGCACGGGCACAGTGTCGGCGACGAGGTCGGCGACTTTCGCCGCGAACACCGGCCGGATCTTGTCGAGGAGGCGGGTGAACTCCTGCGGCGTCCATACCGGGCCGCCCGCGGCGGCGATCGCCTCATCGGCGGCGCACGCGCGGCAGTCCTCGATGAGCGCGTCGAGCGCTCCGTGCGGATTCTGACTCAGCACGAGGCGCTGGGCAGGGCTCAGCCCGGACAGCACGGCACGCGGGGGAGTGGGTAGCGCCTGGAGGACGAGTTGGCGCGTTCCTGCCAGCATCGCCTGCTGCTGTTGACGGCGAGCACTCAGCACCCGAACCGCCACGCCGTCGGATTCGGCAACGAGCGCCGGATATCCGGTCACCTGCTGACCGCCGATCGACTGTGTGATCGTCTCGGGGATGGAGCCGAGCGTTTCCTCGGTCCACGCCGACGCGGGCCCGCGCTCGGCACTCGACGTGGCAGCAGCTACAGCGTGGGCGACCTGGTCGGCCAGCCGGGCGCGCAACTCGGTGAGGCTCTTGGAAGTGGCCACGACGGTTTCGGCGTCGCCGGAGCCATCGGTCGCCGCGAACGTCATCCGTAGGTGGTCCGGCAGCGCGGCGGGGTCGAAGTCCGAAGGTGAGATCACCGTTCCGCACAAGCGCGTCAACTCGCGTGCGAGCGCGGTGGTAATCGGCTCCGAGCGTGGCCGGACCGCGGCCAGTGCCGCCCGTGCAAAGTCCGGTGCAGGAAGGACATTGCGGCGCAGCGACTTCGGCAGCGTCTTGATCAGCGCGGTGGCAAGCTCCTCGCGCATCCCGGGGACCAGCCAGTCGAAGCCCACTGCGCGCACATGCGCTAGCTGGCTGACCGGGACCCGAACCGTCACACCGTCGTCGGCGGCACCGGGTGAGAACTGGTAAGTCAGCCGGAACTGCAACTCGCCCTGCCGCCACGCATCCGGATAGTCGTTCTCGGAAACGTCACCGGCCGAGGCGCGGACTGTCGCCGCTGTGAAGTCGAGCAAGGAAGGATCCTCGCGCCGCGCTCGCTTCCACCAGCTGTCGAAGTGCCGCGCGGAGACAACATCTTTCGGAATTCGTTCGTCGTAGAAGTCGAACAGCTGGTCGTCAGTGACGAGTAGATCGCGTCGGCGCGCTCGGTGTTCGAGATCGGCGACCTCCTCGAGCAGTTCCCGATTGCGGTGGAAGAACTCGTGGCGGGTATGCCATTCACCCTGGACAAGGGCGTGCCTCAGGAACAGATCGCGCGCGACCTCACCGTCGATCGGTCCGTAATTGACCAGGCGCTTGACCACCAGCGGCACCCCGTACAGCGTGACTCGCTCATACGCCATCGCGGCTCCGCGCCGGCTGGACCAATGCGGCTCGGAATACGTGCGTTTGAGCAGATCTCCGGCGAGCTTTTCGGCCCACTCCGGTTCGATTCGTGCAGTCGTCCGCGCCCACAGCCGAGACGTCTCCACGAGTTCGGCGGCCATGACCCAGCGGGGCGGCTTCCTGGCCAGAGCAGAACCCGGGAAGATGGCGAACTTGGCTCCGCGCGCGCCCAGGAATTCGCGCGTCTCGGCTTCACGAACCCCGATGTGTGACAACAATCCCGACAGCAGCGCCTGGTGTATCGAGTCGGCGTCGGCGGACGCCGGTTCCACCGCCGACGCGCCCTTGCCGGAGCTCGTCCAACCCAGTCCCTCGGTGATCTGGCGCATCTGTCCGTGTAGGTCTTGCCACTCACGGATGCGCAGCCAATGCAGAAACTCCGTGCGGCACATCCGGCGAAACTGACTCGACGTCAAAGCTTTTCGTTGCTGACGTAGGTAGTCCCAAAGTTGTAGATACGCCAGGAAGTCCGAACCTTCGACGGTGAACCGCGCGTGCTGGGCGTCGGCCGCCTGCTGTTGTTCGGCGGGTCGCTCCCGCACGTCCTGAATGCTCAGCGCGGCAACGATGATCAGCGCTTGGCGTAGGCAGCCGAGTCGCTGCGCCTCGTACAGCATCCGCGCCATCCGCGGGTCGACGGGCAGTTGCGCGATGTCGCGTCCGACCGTGGTGAGCTTGCCATCGCGCAGCGCGCCGAGTTCGTTCAGCAGCGCGATGCCGTCGCGAATGCTGCGTTTGTCCGGTGGTTGCACGAATGGAAAATCGTCGATGCTGCCCAACTCGAGCGCGGCCATTCGCAACACGACCGCGGCGAGATTGGTGCGCAGGATTTCCGGCTCGGTGAACGCCGGTCGGGATTCGAAGTCCTCTTCGCTGTAGAGACGGATGCAAATGCCATCGGCGACCCGGCCGCACCGCCCGGCCCGCTGCCGCGCCGACGCTTGCGAGATGGGTTCGATCGGCAGGCGTTGTACCTTGAGCCGCAACGAGTACCGCGAAATCCGCGCGGTCCCGGGGTCCACAACGTAACGGATCCCCGGAACGGTGAGCGACGTCTCGGCGACATTGGTGGCCAACACAACTCGCCGCTCGGTATGCGGGGTGAAGACCCGATGCTGCTCGGCCGCGGACAAACGCGCATACAGCGGCAGAATCTCGGTATTCGGCAGCCGCAGATCCCGCAATGCATCGGCGGTGTCGCGGATCTCGCGCTCTCCGGACAGGAAAACCAGGATGTCGCCGGCGCCGCCCCGGTCGCCTTCAGCGACGAGCTCGGAAACTGCCTCTCCCACAGCGTCGACGGGATCGCGGTCGATCACCTCGTCGTCCGTGTGCACCGTCAACGGCCGGTAACGCAGCTCCACCGGATAGGAACGTCCGGAAACCTCCACGATTGGCGCATCGACGCCGTCGCGCGCAAAGTGCCGGGCGAACAGTTCCGGGTCGATCGTCGCCGAGGTGATGACCACCTTCAAATCCGGCCGGCGGGGGAGCAGCTGTTTGAGGTAGCCGAGCAGAAAGTCGATATTGAGGCTGCG
This sequence comes from Skermania sp. ID1734, assembly GCF_007489285.1. Taxonomy (GTDB): domain Bacteria; phylum Actinomycetota; class Actinomycetes; order Mycobacteriales; family Mycobacteriaceae; genus ID1734. The sequence goes on along the minus strand of NZ_VLIY01000013.1, from coordinate 89,058 downwards.
CTCGTGCGCCTCGTCGATGATCAGCGTGTCGTAGCGCCGCAGCAGTCGATCGTGGTGGATTTCGGCCAGCAGAATGCCGTCGGTCATCAGCTTGATCAACGTGGTGTCGGATACCTGATCGGTGAAGCGCACTGAGTAGCCGACGGCGGCGCCGATCTCGGTATCGAGTTCGGAGGCGATGCGTTCGGCGACGGTCCGCGCGGCCAGGCGACGCGGCTGGGTGTGGCCGATCATCCCGCGGACTCCCCGGCCGAGCTCAAGACAGATCTTCGGAATCTGGGTGGTTTTGCCCGAACCCGTTTCCCCGGCCACGATCACCACTTGGTGCTCGGCGATCGCTGCGGCGATGTCGTCTCGGCGCGCAGTCACGGGCAGTTGCTCGGGGTAGTTGATCGTGGGCACCGACGCCTGCCGCTCGACGACGGTCGCCTGCGCCCGGGCAATTTCGTTCGCAACCGTCGACCGCGCCGCGTCCGTGCGGGCCCGCTCGAGGCGCCGTCGCAGCCGGTGCTCGTCGCGAATGGTCAGTGTGGGCAGCAATCGCCGCAGTGATGCGGCTGATGGCGGCGACGCAGCGGACGGACCGGACGGGGTGGTAGACATGCCCACGCTAGCCTAGCGAACTCGCTTGCCGAGCCGACGCGAGCACATGGAATAGTTCACAGCACACGAGCAACGGCGGTGAAGGGGCGCACGATGGGTGCACTGTGGCATGGGTTCGCCGACATGGGGGCGGTCGAGCGCGACGGTGCGTTCGTCCTGACAAAGGGCGACGGCGTCTACGTCTTCGACTCCGACGGCCGCCGCTACCTCGATGCCACCGGCGGATTGTGGTTCGTCAACGTCGGCCACGGCCGGACCGAGATCGCCGAGGCAGTAGCCGCGCAGTTACGAAACCTCGCCCACTGCTCCAACTTCGGCGACTACACCACCGACGTCGCACAACAGCTCGCCGAGCGGCTGGCCGCCATCGCGCCGGTGGCTGGCAGCAAGATCTTCTTCACCTCGGGCGGTTCGGATTCGATCGAGTCCGCAGTCAAGTTGGCCCGCCGCTACTGGCACGTGCTGGGCCGCCCCGGCAAACGCATCATGGTGGGACGCGAAAAGGCCTACCACGGTATGCATGTCGCCGGAACGTCGCTGTCGGGGCTGCCGCCCAACCGGGACGGATATGGCGAACTGATGCCGGACACGCGGACTGTCGGTTGGGACGACGCCAAAAGCCTGCTCGCGTTGATCGAGGAACTCGGCGCCGACAACATTGCGGCCTTCTTCTGCGAGCCGATCATCGGCGCCGGCGGCGTGTACCTGCCGCCGGACGGTTATCTCGCCGAGGTGCGGCAGATCTGCCGCGATCACGACATTCTGTTCGTCGCCGATGAAGTGGTCACCGGATTCGGCCGCATCGGCGGATCATGGTTCGCTTCTTCGCGTTTCGACCTGGAGCCGGACATGATGACCACCGCAAAGGGGCTCACTTCCGGCTATGTGCCCATGGGCGCCCTGTTCGTCGCGCCGGGGGTTGCCGAGCCGTTCTTCGGGGAACCGGGCACCTGGTGGCGGCATGGCTACACCTATGGCGCCCACGCCGGCGCATGCGCGGCCGGGCTGGCCAATCTGGACATCTTGGAGCGTGAGAATTTGCTCGATGCTGCCAAGTGGCTGGAAAGCACGCTGCACGAGCACCTTTCACCGCTGGCCGATCTCGACGCGGTTGCCGAGGTGCGCAGCGGTCTCGGCGCGGTCGCCGCGGTTCAGTTGCAAGATCCGGCGGCCGCTGCGGGTATCGCGAAAAAGCTACGGTCGCTGGGGGTTTCCACTCGCGCGGCGGGGGCCGGCGCGATTCAATTCTCGCCGTCGTTCGTCATGACCGATGACCAGGTCGCCGAACTCGCGGCGATCACCCGAAGCGCTCTGCAGTAGGAAAGGACAACGCTGTGTCCCAAGAGGATTCGCAACCGTCGTTTGCCGAGATGATCAATGCCGCGCTCGAGCACACCATTCCGGTTGCGCACAAGATGGGTGTGACCGCGCTCGAGGCTCGCCCCGGGTACGCGCGCACTCGCGTGCCGATCGAGGGCAACGGCAACCACTTCGGCGTGATGTACGCCGGTGTGCTGTTCACCGTTGCCGAGGTGCTCGGCGGCATCATCCCGATGGCCACCTTCGACAACTCGCGGTTCTATCCGCTCGTCAAGGATTTACAGATCACCTTCAAGCGCGCCGCGAAAACCGACGTGGAGGCCGAGGCCAAACTTGACGAGGAATCGATCGCGCGGATCGCTTCGGCCGCCGACGCCAACGGTAAGGCGGACTTCACCCTCGACGCGGCCATCACGGACGCGGCCGGTGAGGTTGTGGCGACCACCCACGGGATCTATCAGCTGCGCGCCCACGGACGCTGAGTACGCCGAAACCGGCTCCTAAGCCCGAATCCGTCCCGACGGGCGTGCTTGGGTCCTGCGTCCGGCCCGGCGCTGGCGACACGTGCATAGCGCGCATGCAGTTGCTCGCGGACCTCGTCCGGGCTGTACGCCCGTCGGCGACGTTCGTCGCGAGCCACCATCACGCCGGTCGCGGCGACGGTCACGACGCTCGCCAGCCCGGCGAGCTTCCACATTTGTGCGCGGGTGAGCGGCATGGTGCCAGATTGTCATATATCCGGCCCTGACGTGCTTACCCTTGCTGCTATGTCGGTCCCGACCACTCCGTCGCAGATCAGCCTCGATACCGCCGTGGATAACACCCGCACGGGCGATATCTGGATATTTCGTGGTCGTTCCGGCGCCGACCGCGCGATCAGGGCACTGACCAACAGCCCGGTCAACCACGTGGCGATGGCAGTAGTTCTCGAAGACCTGCCGCCGTTGATGTGGCATGCCGAGCTCGGGCATTCGCTGCAGGACATGTGGACCGGTCGATTTCAGCGCGGCGTGCAGTTGCACGATCTGCGTGCGGCCGTGCAGGTGTGGTCGGGTCGTTACGGGCAGCAGGGCTGGCTGCGCCAGCTCGAGCCGGCGGTCTCTCGCGAACAGGAGGACGCGGTCCTGCGTACCATCGCCCGACTGGATGGAACACCGTTCCCCTCGACCGCGAAGGTCACCGCGCGCTGGTTCGCCGGCCGCGTGCCCGCCCGGCGGCGCGACGAAGACGCGAGGCTGGAGTACGCGTACTGTGCGGAGGTCGTCGGTTCCACCTATGAGGCGATGGGGCTGCTGCAGCGCCGTCATCGTTCGAATTGGTATGACCCAGGCCGGTTTTGGAGCGGAGATCGGTTACCGCTGCAGCCCGGTTTCACGCTGGGGCGCGAGATTGCCGTAGTGCTCACTGACCAAGAACTTGCCGCGGGACGGACTTGACCGGCGAATCATTGGCGAAAGCATCGGGTTTTGCTGGGCCTTTGCCCGTCGGCATATACGCTCTGTCGAGCTTTGTTCGAATGAGTGGATTGGGCTTGGTCGAGTGGCGAAATACAACAAGGCGATCGAGACCGGCATCGGCACTGCGCTGATGGTCGGCATTGTCGTGCTCGGCTACGTGCAGCACCTGCCGTCTGCCGTGGTGATCGGGGTGAGCGTGGGTCTGGCTGTCATGACGACGGCCAAGACCTGGTGGGTGCGCAATGACATCGCGGCGGTCCCCGCTGCTGGAATTGCCGAAGAAGCAGTTGAGACCCGGAAGCGTCGGCGCAGTCGGTTGCCGGAGCCTGCGGAGTCGCAGGAGTGGTCGGAGCCGGCTAGTGCGGCAGGTCGACACCAGTTGCCGGGCTACCGCGCGGTCAAAGAGGTTGCCTCGAGCCGGACTGTCTTCGAGATGCGAGACGAGACGCCAGCCGAGGTGTGACCCTCGGCGTGGCGTCTCGTCTGAATACTTCCTGGCCGGCCTAGGCGCTGACCCCTGCCAGCGCTCCGGCGGTTTCCACCGCCTGGGCGACGCCCGCGACGATCGACGCGACCCGCAGCGCCTCGAAGATGGTTTCGCGGTCCACGCCCTCGTTGCGCAGCGTCTGCTCATGAGCCTCGAGGCAGTGTGCGCAGCCGTTGACGGCCGAGACCGCCAGTGACCATAGCTCGAAGTCTGCCTTCGGCACGCCGGGGTTTCCGATGATCTGCATCCGCAGACCTGCCCGCAGGTCGTCGTAGCGGCCGCCGAGGAAACCCTTGCTGCGGTAGAAGACGTTGTTCATGCCCATGATCGATGCCGCGCCGAGCGCCGCGTTGTACGCCTCCGCGGAAAGCGTGTCGGCAGCTTCGGCAGCGATCTCTTGCAGCGTCGTCGCGGATTTGGAAGCTGCAGCGGTGGCGAGTAGGGCGCCCCACAACTGCTGCTCGTTCAGCACGGTGCTGCGCGAGATCGAGGACAGATTGAGCTTGAGGTCCTTGGCGTACTCGGGCAGCGAACTCTTGAGATTGTCGATACTCATTTCTCGGCTCCCACTCGTTCCGGTCCTCGCTCGTTCCTCGCTGCGATCCTCGCTCGCGCTCGCCTTCGGAGGCTCATTTCTCTCAGACACCCGCCTTCAGCAGCTCGCCCGCGTCGATGGTCGGGTCACCCTTGCGCCAGTTGCAGGCGCACAGCTCGTCGGACTGCAGCGCGTCGAGCACGCGCAGCACCTCGTCGACATTGCGGCCGACGGATCCGGCCGTCACGGACACGAACTGGATCTCGTTGTTCGGGTCGATGATGAAGGTGGCACGGTCCGCGACACCTTCCGCGTTGAGCACTCCGGTGGCGGTGGCCAGTTCGCGCTTGAGGTCGCTCAGCATCGGAAACGGCAGCTTCTTGAGGTCCTCATGCTGGGCCCGCCATTGGAAGTGCACGAACTCGTTGTCGACGGACACACCGAGCACCTGCGCGTCGCGGTCCTCGAACTCATCGTTCAGCTTGCCGAACGCGGCGATCTCGGTGGGGCAGACGAAGGTGAAGTCCTTGGGCCAGAAGAAGACAATGCGCCATTTGCCGGCGTGGTCGTCGCTGGTCACGGTGGTGAAGTAGTCGTCGGGTTGCTGAGCGTCGACCTTCGACAAGTCGCCGCCGATCACCGCGGTGAGGTTGTATGCCGGGAACTGGTCGCCGATGGTCAGCAATGCCATGTGAAATGGCCTCCTAGTTCTTGAATCGATCCAATTTGTAGTGATTCCAGTTCATCATGAGTTCGGTCATATTAGAGGCAAACGTGATCAATTGCACTACATTGATAGGTATGGCAGATCAGAGTTATCAGCCAACGCTGTCGCAGCTGCGGGCTTTCGTCGCCATCGCTGAGTATCGTCACTTCGGCACGGCGGCGTCGCGGCTTGCGGTGAGCCAACCGACGCTGTCGCAGTCCCTTGCTGCGCTCGAGCACGGGTTGGGGGTGCAGTTGATCGAGCGGAGCACACGACGGGTGCTTGTCACGGCTGCCGGCGAGCGGTTGCTCGGCCAGGCGATGGCCACCCTCGAGGCCGCGGACCGATTCGTCGCGGCAGCAGCCGGGGTCGGCGACAGCCTGACCGGGCCGCTGCGCATGGGCTTCATCCCGACCGTGGCGCCCTATGTCCTGCCCGCGTTGCTCCCGACGTTGCGTCAGCACATGCCGGGCCTTACCTTGCGGGTTGTCGAGGACCAAACCGCGCGGTTGCTCGACGGGTTGCGAGCCGGGGTGCTCGATGTCGCGCTTGTCGCGTTGCCCTCCGACGTCAATGGGCTCGCTGAAATCCCGTTGTACTCGGAGGATTTCGTGCTGGTCTTGCCCTCCGGGCACGAACTCGCCGGCCGTAGCGATCTGGCTCCGGATATCGTCGCCGACCTTCCCCTGCTCCTACTCGACGAGGGACACTGCCTGCGCGATCAGACGCTGGAGCTGTGCAGGTCGGTCGACGCGCGTCCGGACTCGGCCGGCGACACCCGCGCCGCGTCACTGGCCACCGTTGTGCAATGCGTCGCCGGCGGTCTTGGTGTGACACTCGTTCCCCGGATGGCAATCCCGGTCGAAACCAAGAGGGGCCGGCTCGAGACCGCCCGATTCGCCGATCCGGCACCCGGGCGCACGCTTGGACTGGTCTTCCGCGGGTCGAGCACCCGGACCGAGGATTTCGAGCGGCTCGCCGAGTTGATTCGGCGACTGCCGCGACCGTAGTCAGTGCCGTCGTGCGCGTCGCGGTGACTGGTTACCCTTGCGTGCTGGTTTCGCTTTTTGTTGCGGTACAGCAGGACTGCGGCCGCGTGAGCTGTTCACCGTTCGACCGCGAACGATGCCGATGAATTCTTCGACCAGATCTGTGGTGGCATCCTCCGGCCACGCTAGGCCGACCTGAGACTGGACAGCGTCGGTAATGGGCCGATACGTCAGATCCCTGCGGTGATGCAGCCGGGCCAGTGATTGCGGTACCAGCACCAGACCGACTCCGGCGGCGACCAACTCGATGGTCTCGGCCGTGGTGGTCGGACGGCTCGACGCCGCCCGACCGGGTACCTGCGCCCAGTCGAGGACGTCGTCGTCGGGATGCCAGACGGTTTCGTCGGCGAGATCGTCGAGGCGGGCCTCATCGAGCGCACACAGCAGATGCTCCTTCGGAACCACCACCACGGTGGTCTCGGTATAGAGCGGAATGACGCTGAGCGCCGGTTCGGTCGACCGGTCGACCGGCAGGCGCAGCAGCGCGGCGTCCACCCTGCATGAGCGCAACTCGTCGGCGGCCGTCTGATGTTTCAGCTGAACCAGGTCCAACGGGGTGCCCTGAACGCGTTCGCCCCAGATCCGGACCCATTTGCCGGGGGAGACGCCGGGCACATAGCCGAGCCGGAAGGACTCGACGGTCCTGCGGTCGGGTGCTGTCGACATCGCGCCAGGTTATGTCGTCCTAGCGCACGGGCAATGTCTAGGCTGACCGCCGTGAAAGCGTCCAAGTCCGCGCAGACGATGAAACCCGCCACCGCCGCCAAGAAACTGGGTGTCTACCTCGAGGCGACGCCGGAGGAGTTTCGCGCGGCGCCCATTTCGCGTGACCAACTTGCCCAATGGCGGGACAACCCGCCGGCGTGGTTACAAACGCTGCGCGCCGACGGCCCACATCCGCGCCCAGTGGTGGCGGCGAAACTCGGCGTCTCCATCGCCGGTCTGGCGCGAGGCGGCGTGACGCAGGCGCTGACCACGGCGGAGATCGAGGCGCTGCTGGCCGAACAACCCGAATGGCTGCGCCGCGAACGAGAGTCGCTGATCGAGGTCCGCCGCGAGGAAAAGCGGGTTCGCGAACAACGTGCCGCGGCGCGCGCCGAATCGAATCGGGAGCCACGGACGGCGCGACCGCCACACCAGCCGACCGACTGACTCATCTCACCCGGCGGTGACGGTCACGTCGTCGAAGACGATTTCGCCGGCCGCATCGGACTCCGCCACGTCGACGACGGCATCGATCGACCAGCCTTGGTCACCGGCCGGGTCATCCAGGACCTGACGAACCCGCCAGAACTCGCCGCCCGGCTGCGCCTGGAACAGCTTGGGCCCGCGCGCATTCGGTCCGGTGCCGATCGAGTCGTATTCAGCGAAGTAGTCCGCCAGCGCTGCTTCCCAATCCGGGCCAGGGCCCAGCTCGGACAATGCATCCCACCGTCGCAGCGCAGCAAGTTCGACACGGCGGAACATCGCATTGCGCACCAGCACCCGAAACGACCGCTCGTTGGCCGATATCGGCCGCTGTGTGGTTTCGGTGAAACTGGCCACCTCGGTATCGGTTTCGGCGCCCGGATCGGTGAGCTGCTCCCACTCGTCGAGCAGGCTGGAGTCGACCTGACGCACCAGCTCGCCGAGCCATTCGGTGATGTCGGCGAGTTCGTCGGTCCGCACCGATTCCGGGACGGTTCGCCGCAAGGCACGGTAGGAGTCGGCAAGGTAGCGCAACACCAAGCCCTCCGACCGCGTGAGGCCGTAGTGCGAGATCAGTTCGGCAAACGTCATGGACCGCTCGATCATGTCCCGCACCACCGACTTCGGTGCCGGTGCGAACTCCGATATCCACGGGTGGCCGCGGCGGTATATCTCGTAKGCCGGCTCCAGAATGTCCTGCAACGGTTTTGGCCAGGTCACGTCTTCGAGGAGCGCTATCCGCTCGTCGTAATCGAGACCCTCGGCCTTCATGCGTTCCACCGCCTCGCCGCGTGCAGCGTGCTGCTGGGCCATCAAGAGTTGGCGGGGGTCTTCGAGGGTAGCTTCGATCACCGACACGATGTCGAGGGTGTATGTCGGCGAATTCTCGTCCAGCAATTCCAAAGTCGCCAACGCGAAGGGGGACAGCGGCTGGTCCAGGGCGAAGTCGCGTTGCAGGTCGATGGTCAGCCGGGCGTGCCGGCCGGTCTCATCGGGAGCATCGAGTTGTTGCACCACGCCGGCGTCGCGGAGTCCGCGATACAACGCGATCGCGCGCAGGATGTGCCGCCGCTGCGCCGGGCGCGGTTCGTGGTTGTCTTCCAACAGATGGCGCATTGCGTCGAAGCAATTGCCCGGTCGGGCAATGACGTTGAGCAACATCGAGTTGGTGACGGCGAACTGTGACGTCAACGGTTCCGGTGCTGCGGCGACCAGCCGCTCGAAGGTTTGCTCGCTCCACGAAACCGTGCCCTCAGGGGCCTTCTTGCGCTGTACTTTTCGGCGCCTTTTCGGGTCGTCACCAGCTTTGGCAAGGGCTTTGGCGTTTTCGATCTCGTGCTCCGGTGCCTGCACCACCACGTTGCCGACCGTGTCGAAGCCGGCGCGCCCGGCGCGTCCGGCGATCTGATGGAACTCGCGGGCTTTCAGCTGCCGGGTGCGCACTCCGTCGTACTTGACTAGTCCGGTCAGCAGCACGGTGCGAATCGGGACGTTGATGCCCACGCCGAGCGTGTCGGTGCCGCAGATGACCTTCAGTAGGCCGTCTTGAGCGAGCTTCTCCACCAGCCGTCGATATTTCGGCAGCATCCCGGCGTGATGTACGCCGATGCCATGACGCACCAAGCGCGACAACGTCTTTCCAAACCCGGTGGTGAACCGGAACCCGCCGACGGCGGCAGCGATCGCGTCCTTTTCGGCACGATCGGCCAGGGCCAGGCTGGTCAACGCTTGCGCGCGTTCCAGTGCGGCGGCCTGGGTGAAGTGCACGACGTAGACCGGGGCCTGATGGGTGGTCGCCAGTTCCTCGATGGTCTCGGTGATGGAAGTCAGCGCGTACGAATAATGCAGCGGCACTGGACGTTGCGCCCCGGCAACCACCGCAGTCGAACGACCGGTACGCCGTTGGAGATCCTTGGCGAAGAAGTCGACGTCGCCCAGCGTCGCCGACATGAGCAGGAATTGGGCCCGGGGGAGCTCCAGCAGCGGCACCTGCCATGCCCACCCGCGATCCGGTTCGGCGTAGTAATGGAACTCGTCCATGACCACCTGACCGACATCGGCAGCCGGGCCCTCCCGCAATGCGAGGTTGGCGAGGATCTCCGCGGTCGCGCAAATGATCGGCGCGTCCGCATTCACAGCCGCGTCGCCGGTAACCATGCCGACGCGGTCGGCGCCGAAAACGTCACAGAGCGCGAAAAACTTCTCGCTCACCAGCGCTTTGATGGGCGCGGTGTAATACGACCGCTGGCCGCGAGCGAGAGCGGCAAAGTGTGCGCCGACCGCGACCATCGATTTACCGGAACCCGTTGGCGTCGCCAAAATCACGTTGGCGCCGGAGACCAACTCGATGAGCGCATCGTCCTGCGCCGGGTACAGCTCGTAGCCGCGTGCACGGGCCCACGCGGTGAAGGCGTCATACAGGTGGTCGGGGTCGGTAGTGCCGTCGCTGATCAGGGCGGGCAAGTGCACCGACACAGGCTAGCCGCGAGTCGCCGGTGGACCGTCAGCTGTCCCGGGCTGTGCTTGTTTGGCCGCGAAGCAGCTTTCAGCTGTCGCGGCCGGCGTTTGATTGGCCGCGAAGCAGCTTTCAGCTGTCGCGGCCGGCGTTTGATTGGCCGCGAAGCAGCTTTCAGCTGTCGCGGCCGGTGTCATAGCCGCCCTGCTCGGCCAGGAACCGTTCGAACTCGGCGCCGAGCTCCTCGCCGCTGGGCAGGCTGCCGTCACCGGCGAGCAAGCCGGACTGGCGCTCCTGCGCGGCGACGTAGCTGTCGTACTGCTGCTCCAGCGCGGTCACCACAGCCTCCACCTCGGCGTTGCCGTTGATGTGCTCGTTGACCTGCTCGCGAACCCGTGCGGCCGCCTCGCCGAGCGCGGCGAGCGGCAACTCGAGGCCGGCGTTCGAGCTGACGTTCTCGAGCAGCGTCTGCGCGGCCTCGGGATAGTCGGTCTGCGACAGGTAGTGCGGCACGTGCACCGAAAATCCGACGGACTCGTGACCATGCTGCGCCATCCGGAACTCGAGCAGCGACGACGCGCTGCCGGGCACCTGCAACTCGCCAACCCAGCCCTGGTAGTCGGAAATCAGTTCCTTGTTGCTCGCGTGCGCGGTCACCCCGAGCGGACGGGTGTGCGGGATCGCCATCGGAATTGCCGAGAGTCCGATTGTCCGGCGCACGCCGAGCTGCTCGGCAAGCAACCGCACGGCGGTGGTGAAGCGTTCCCACCGCAGGTCCGGCTCCATCCCGGCCAGCAGCAGGAACGGCGTCCCAACAGTGTCGCGCACCGCGTAGAGATTCAGCTCCGGCTCCTCGTAGTCGGAAAAGTGATCCGTCTTGAAAGTCATCGTCGGCCGGCGCGAGCGGTAGTCGAGTAGTTCATCGACATCGAAGGAGGCGACGAGTTCGGTCTCGAGGCTCTCGCGCAAGTGTTTGGTGGCGAGCCGCACCGCATGCCCGGCGTCGGTGAAGCCTTCGAGCCCGTGGATCAGGACCGGGCCGTCGCCATCGGCTGAGGACAGCTGCGGCGCCGGAAACTCCAGCTCGTACATCCTCGACTGATCGTCCATTGCGGACCCCTTTCGGCTTCGAACACCTTCCATTGTCGCTTATCGGTGCATGCTGCGGGCTCCTCGACCGACCACTGCTTGCCGAGCGCCCACGTGAGAGCCAACGTCACCGCCGGTTCGGTCATTCCCGGCATTTTCGGATGTATGTGCCGGCCCGGGGAAATCGGTGGGGAAATGCGCCGAAAATTCCCTCGATCGACGGCGTAGCCGCACGGAAGTCGATGCCGCAGATGGCAGAGTGGGCCGAGAAAGCACAGATCGGGGAGAGGCGAGTAGTCGTGACGTCAATACACCGTGGGTATTTCGGCTGCCGGATGACCGCTGTGGCAGCGGCCGTCATGCTGCCGGCCGCTCTGGCGTTGGCAGGTTGCTCCTCGGTGGTTTCGGGCACGGCGGTCGCCGCGAATTCGCAGGCCGGTTCGCTACACCACGTCGCCGCGTCCTTGTCGTCGCTGCTGCCAGCCCCGGGTGCTTTCCCCGCACCGTATACGGCCGTTGTGTTGCCGCCGCCGGCGGCTGCCGAGGCGGCCCACGACCTGGTCGGTATCGCCGCCGGAGCGACCGTCACGCCCCCGTCGTGCCAGCCACCGGCGCAGGATTACAGCGCCGATGGCACCGCGATCATCGTGGGCACCGACAACTCCACGCGTTCGACCATCACCATCGAATTGGCCCGGGTCACTGAACCGCTCTCCCAACGTCGGGACCAGCTGCGCGAATGCACGAAGGTGACGGTTCGCAAGAACGGAAACACCGCCACTCTGCGCAGCGAACTGACCCCGCCTCCGCCGATCGACGCCGATGACACCCTCGCGGTACGGCAGACCCTGACCTCCGGCAAGGCGGTCAAGCCGCTCAAGCAGTCGATGCTCAGTCTCGTGGCGCAGGTCGGCGACGTGCGAATCACCGCGACATTCATGACGTTTGGCAGCAATCGGCCCGATACCGCGACACTCGACCAGATCTTCACCGACGTCGTCGGCAAGGTCCGGCGCAGCTGACGCGGTGGGTCTTCGCCCTAGCACATGACGCCGACAGCTCAGGTCCGAACATCGTGACGTTGTCCACAGTGACCTACGCATTTGCCACTGATCCACAGGAAAAATAAAAGCCCAGGTCGAGCGGATCGAACCGGTGGACGGCTCGCGCACAGTTGGGCCATGACAACTTCTGCACCCTCTCCCGGTCCGGTCGACTCGCCGACGCGCGTACGGATCACCGATCCGGCGGACCTCATCGCCGCCGTTCCCGCCCTGCTCGGATTCGTACCGACGAACTCGGTGGTGCTGATCTGCATCGGCGGACCCAGTGGCGGTGGGGTCGGCACGGTGATGCGCCATGATCTTGTGCTGCCCAACTGGTATGAACCGGACCGCGCCGAGACGGACCCCGCGATGTCAGCGGCGCTCGAACGGTTCGCCGCAGTATGCGATGCGGAAAACGCGTCCAAGGCGCTTGTCGTCATCGTCGACGACTGCACGGATGTGCATATCGCGGTGCCTGTGTCCGGCGCAGCCGACTGGCACGACCGGGAAGAGATCGAGGGCATCGTGCGCCGCTGGATGCACGAAGACATCGTCGACGAGTTGGCGTATCTCCTCGACGCCTGTGGCACGAAGCTCATCGGCGCGCACGTGGTTTCGCAGATCGAAGCGGGCGCGCAATGGTGGAGTCTGGGCACAGACCCCCGCCGCGGTGTTCTGCCCGATCCCAATGCGTCCTTCGTGGCCGCGGCGCACGTGTTCGAAGGCCATCAGATACGGCGCAGTCGCGCGGATATCGCCGCGCAGCTCGATCCGGTGGACAGCCGCGAGACCGCCTTGGTCGCCGACCATCTCGACAAAGTTCTCGACTCGACTGTGCTCGCCATGGAACTTGCTGTGCAACGCGCGGACCCGCTTTCCTACGCGCGACGCCAACTGGAGCTGGTCCTGCGCCAGATTGCCAATCTCGAATCCGGGGCCAGACTGCTCGCGCCCGAAATCGCCGAACTTGGGGCCGCACTGACCAACACGAGCGTCCGGGACGCCTTGCTCGCGCTGAGCGTCGGCGACGCCGCCGAGGCGGCCGAACGGATGTTTCTGCTGCTGACCAGATCGCTGCCCGGCACCGCACGGGCGGCGGCGGCAACCCTGCTGGCCATGTGCGCGTACATCCGGGGTGACGGCCCGCTTGCCGGGGTGTCGCTCGAGGCCGCGCTCACCGCCGACCCGGAGTATCGGTTGGCCCGAATGCTCGATCAGGCACTGCAGTTGGGCATGCGGCCGGCAGTCATCCGAGAGACCGCCGTCGCCGGGTTCGCGGCGGCCGACGCGCTCGGTGTGCGGTTGCCGCCGGAGTGCTGATGCCCCGTCGGCTACGAGCCCGCCGCGTGCGCGCGGGGCCCGAGAGCGAGCAGGTAATCCCATGCGTCGCTGACGATCTCATCGAGATCGGTGTGTTGTGGGCGCCATCCGAGTTCCGCGATCGCCCGTTCACTGGATGCGATGAGCACCGCGGGATCGCCGGCGCGCCGCGGCGCGTCGACGGCATTGATCGGTTTGCCGGTGACGCGTTGGCAGGCGGTGATCACCTCACGCACCGAAAACCCGGCCCCGCTGCCGAGGTTGTAGATGCGGTGGGTCCCGGGCTCAGCGGACTCCAGCGCGAGGATGTGCGCGTCGGCGAGGTCGCGGATGTGGATGTAGTCGCGGATCGCCGTGCCGTCCTTGGTCGGCCAGTCAGTGCCGAACACCGACACCTTATCCCGGTAGCCGGCGGCGACCTGGAGGACCAACGGAATCAAATGTGTTTCCACGACCCGGTTTTCGCCGAAGCCCGCATAGGCGCCGGCAACGTTGAAATACCGCAGGCTGGTGGCGGCAAGCCGATGGGCCACGGCGTAGGAGGTAATGGCGTGATCGATGGCGAGCTTGCTCGCCCCGTAGGGGTTGGTGGGCCGGGTCGGTGCCTGCTCGGTGATCGGCGACTGCTCGGGCTCTCCGTAGGTCGCGGCGGTAGAGGAAAAGACGAGCCGTGGTGTGCCGCTGATGCGGATAGCTTCGAGCAACGTCAGCGTTTTGACCACATTGCCGTGCCAGTACTTCTCCGGCTCGACCACCGATTCGCCCACCAGGGACTGCGCTGCGAAATGCAAGACCCCGTCGAAGGACTCACTCGCCAGCAACTCGGGTGCTACCTCGGCGATGTCGCCCTCGAGGAACCGGGCGCCCTGCGGCACCGCGTCGCGGTTCCCGGTGGACAGGTCATCGATCACTGCCACTTCGTGCCCCGACTCCAGCAGCACCTGTGCGCAGACACTGCCGACATAGCCGGCGCCGCCGGTTACCAGCAACTTCATTGTCGAACTCCCTCCACTGCCCGGCCCCGCATGCCGGGCGGGGGGACCTCGTCAGACCGTCTTCACCTGCACGGCGTGTGCCATTTCCTCCGGCAACTCGAAGTCGTCGTGCCCGGGGACGGTGATTACCACTGTGCCCGCGCGATTCTCGACGGTAACCCGGGCATCCGGCACCACGCCGGCTTCGCGCAGGCGGCCGATGACCGCTGGTTCCGTCTGAATGTGTTCAGCCAACCGCCGCACGACGACGGCCGTCGGCTTGTCGGCCGGCAGGTCGCTCAGCCGCACCAGGTCTTCCCGGTTGCCGTCGTCGCGGATCAGGCCGAGGTCGGCGAGACCGGGAATGGGGTTGCCGTACGGGGACGTGGTGGGATGGTTGAGGACCTCGACGAGGCGGCGCTCGACCTCCTCGCTCATCACATGTTCCCAGCGGCAGGCCTCCGCGTGCACCTGCTCCCACTCGAGGCCGATGATGTCGACCAGCAACCGCTCGGCAAGCCGGTGCTTGCGCATGACCGCGACGGCGAGGCTGCGGCCCTTGTCGGTGAGCTCCAGGTGGCGATCTCCGGCGACCTGCAGCAGTCCGTCACGTTCCATCCGGGCAACCGTCTGGCTCACCGTCGGCCCGCTCTGCTCGAGGCGCTCGGCGATGCGGGCCCGCAATGGGACCACACCCTCTTCCTCGAGGTCGTAGATGGTCCGGAGATACATCTCCGTGGTATCCACCAGATCCTTCACCCTCACACCCCTTCGTCACCGCGAGATTCTACCGGTCGATATTTGTCTCAGCGCACGCTGACCACGCGATTCGCTCCGGTGTCATCGCAGAGTGCAACGATGCCTCCGCGGCAAAACTTCCCGCGGCAACACCGATATCGATCGGAGCGGTCACTGGGCGGCAGACCGTCGCAAGCAACTAGGTTGGGTGTTATGGCAGCTTCGCCACCACGACCTCACACCGCCGCCGACCATGCGGTGGTGTGGAGCCGTTCCTATCTGGACTACACCTGGACCCCTGGTCACCCGATGAATCCGGCACGCCTGGACCTCACGATGGCCCTGGCCCGAGAGATCGGTCTCCTGGAGGGCGTCGAGGTCATCGAACCCACTCCGGCGACCGACGCGGAGTTGCTGCGAATTCACAGCCCCGCGTACGTGAATGCCGTCCGGCATGCCCGCCAGCCGCCGGGCGAACCGCTGAACCCGCCTTACGGGTTGGGTTCCCCCGACAATCCGGTGTTCGCCGGCATGCATGAGGCCGCGTCCGTCATTTCCGGTGGCACACTGTGCGCGGCAAGGGAAATTGCAGCCGGCCGAACCCGTCGTGCGGTGAGCATCGGCGGTGGAATGCACCACGCGATGCCGGCCGCGGCGTCTGGGTTCTGCGTGTACAACGACGTGGCGATAGCGATTTCCTGGTTGCTCGACAACGGGTTCGATCGGATTGCCTACGTCGACGTGGATGTGCACCACGGCGACGGAGTGCAGCACGCCTTCGCCGCAGATCCGCGGGTGCTGACCGTTTCGATCCACCAGCATCCGGCGACGCTGTGGCCCAACACCGGGTGGGCGACAGATGTGGGGTTGGCGCCGGCGGAGGGCACTGCCATCAACCTGCCGCTGCTGCCGGGAACGTCGGACGCCTTGTGGCTGCGCGCTTTTCATGCCGTGGTCCCGGGTGCGATCGGTGCTTTTCGGCCGCAGATCCTCATCAGTCAATGCGGGGTCGACACGCATCGCGAAGACCCACTGGCGGACCTGGCGCTGACGGTGGACGGCCAGCGCGCGGCATTTTTGGCGATGCGGGACCTGGCGGACCGCCACTGTGAAGGACGGTGGCTGGCTGTGGGCGGCGGTGGCTACGGACTGGTCCGGGTTGTGCCCAGGTCGTGGACACACCTGATTGCCGCCGCACTCGATAAGGACATCGATCCGGCTGCGGCGGTGCCGCGCACATGGCGGGAACGCGTGGGCGCGATGGCGCCGACCGTGTCTATTCCCGACCGGATGGGGGAGGACGGCGACACGAACTTCCGGCCGTGGGACGGACCGGGCGGCGCTCCCGAGTTATCGGATGCACGCTCGAACAACGCGCTGCGGCAAGTAGATTCGGCAATACTGGCCACTCGCCGCGCGGCGTTTCCGTTGCTCGGCCTCGACCCGGACGATCCTCGTGACTGAAACACTGGATTACCCGCAACGCTGGGAATCGGACGTACTCGCCTCTGACGGCGGTGTGGTGCATCTGCGGCCGATCACTCCGGCCGACGCCGACGCGCTGGTCGAGTTTCACAGTGGACTCTCCGAGCGGACCCGCTACCTGCGCTACTTCGGGCCCTATCCGACGATGTCGGCGCGCGATCTCGAGCGCGCCACTCACGTTGACCACCGCGACCGGGTGGCGTTGATCGCGCTGCTCGGCGGGCGCATCATCGCGGTCGGTATCTATGAGCGACTTCCCGACAGCGCAGGTAACCGCTCTGCCGAGGTCGCTTTCGTCGTCGCGGACGCCCATCAGGGACGCGGACTCGGCTCGATCCTGCTCGAGCATCTCGCTGCCATGGCCGCCGAAAACGGGATCGAATACTTCGTCGCCGAGGTGCTCGCCGAAAACCGCCAGATGATCACCGTGTTCCGGGAGGCGGGCTACCAGATCAGCCGCAGCCGAGACGGCACGGTATTGCACCTCGAGTTCGCCATCGACCCGACGGAAGCGCTGGTCTCCGTACGCAATTCGCGCGAACGCGCGTCGGAGGCTCGTAGCGTGCGCAACCTGCTGGCCCCGGGGTCCGTCGCGGTGATCGGTGCTTCGCGCAACCCCGCCAAGGTGGGTGCGGTCGTGCTGAATAATCTGCTGGACGCCGGTTTCACCGGGCCGGTGTTTCCGGTCCATCCGACGCATCGTTCGATCCGCGGAGTGCGTGCCTATCCGACCGTGCGCGAGATACCCGATGACGTCGACCTGGCCGTGATTGCCGTGCCCGCCTCGAAGATCGATTCGGTGCTCGACGACTGCATGGCCAAGGGCGTCAAAGGTCTCGTGGTCCTGACCGCCGGGTTCGCAGAGTCGGGACCGGACGGCGCGGCCGCCGAGCGGCGACTCGTCGCGTCGGTTCGCGATCACGGTATGCGGTTGGTGGGGCCGAACGCGCTGGGAATCGTCAATCTGGATCCCGAGGTCGGCCTCAACGCCTCGCTCGCGCCGATCCTGCCGGGGCGGGGCCGGATCGGGTTCTTTTGCCAGTCCGGACCGTTGGGCGCGTCGATATTGGGTCAGGCGGCGTTGCGGGGGCTGGGTCTGTCGGTGTTCGTATCCGCCGGCAACCGTGCCGACCTGTCCGGCAACGATCTGCTGCAGTACTGGGACTCCGATCCCGAGACCGACGTGGTGCTGTTGTACCTGGAAAGCGTGGGCAATCCGCGCAAGTTCTCCCGGATCTCCCGGCGGCTCGCACGGTCGAAGCCGATCGTCGCAGTCCGCAGCGGACGCGGCGGCGTGTGGCTGTCGGCCGAACCCCCGCCGTTGCAGATGTCCGCGCCGATCATGCGAGACCTCTTCGCCCAGGCCGGGATCATCCAGGTCGATTCCGTGGTCGAGTTGTTCGATTGCGCCGCCTTGCTCGAGCACCAACCGCTGCCCGCCGGACGACGGATTGCGGTGATCAGCAACAGTGCGGCGCTGGCATGGTTGGCCATCGACGCCGCGGGCATCGAGGGGCTCGAGGTCACCGAGCCGGTCAATCTCGGCCCCACGGCCACGCCGGCGGATTTCGAGGCCGCGGTGCGGAGCGCGATGGCGCTGCCGACGGTGGACTCGATCGTGGTGATCTTTGCGCCGCCCGTGCCGGTCCCGCTCGAACCGTACGGCGCTGCCCTGCGCGCCGGAGCGCTCGAAGGCGGCAAACCAGTCTTGTCTACTTTCCTTGCAGCCGAAGGGCTTCCGCAGGCGTTGGCCACCGTCGATGCGAACGGCGCAGCAGCCTGGGGGTCGATCCCGTCCTACCCCGACCCGGGCAGCGGGGTGCGGGCGCTGGGCCGGATCGCCCGCTACGCCGCTTGGCGCGACCGACCGGTGTCCAAGACCGTCCGGCCCGCGGGGATCGACATGGACATGGCGCGGCGACTGGTTGCGGAATGGCTCGCCGAGGCGCCGACCGGTGAATGGCTCAGCGACGAGCGGGTGGTCACGTTGCTCGGCTGCTACGGCATCGACATCGTGGCGTTCAGGCCGGCCGAATCCGCCGAGCAGGCCGTCGCCGCCGCTGCTGAACTGGGCTATCCGGTCGCCGTCAAGGCGACGGGTCCGCAGTGGCGATCTCGCCCGGACCTGCAGGGCGTGCGGTTGGACCTGTCGACTCCAGACGGGGTGCGCGAGGCATATGCCGACCTTGCGTCGGTGTCGGACAACCCGCTGGTCCACGTGCAGCGCATGGCCACCAAAGGCGTCGGTTGCGTGGTGCGCGTTGCCGACGACCCGTCGTTCGGGTCGGTGATGACCTTTGGGTTGTCAGGAGTGATGGACCTGCTCGGCGACCGGGTATATCGGGCGCTGCCCCTCACCGAGGACGAGGTCGCCGAGATGGTGGAGGCACCGCGGGCGGCGCCCTTGCTGTCCGGGTATCGCGGTGAAGCGCCGGTCGACAAGTCGGCGCTGCGAGATCTGTTGCGGCGGATCTCGGCGCTCGCCGTCGACCTTCCTGAAGTCCGCGAACTCGCGTGTGAGCCCGTGCACGTCTCGCCGTCGGGGATTGAACCGCTGTATGCGCGCATCCGGATCGGACCCGAACCGAGCAGGCCGGACACCGGGCCCCGCCGCCTGCGCTGAGCAAGGTCTCGGAGACGGCAACGGCGCCGGACCCGTACAGTCCGGCGCCGTCGATCCAATCGATTCAGCTCGCGTAGGAGCGCAACCGCTCGGCGCGTTCGCCCTTGCGCAGCTTGGCCATCACCTCACGCTCGATCTGGCGCACCCGCTCGCGCGACAGGCCGAACATCTTGCCGATCTGGTCGAGGGTCCGCGGCTGCCCGTCGTCCAAACCGAACCGCAGCCGGATGACCTGCTGCTCGCGCTCGTCGAGCGTGGCCAGCACCGTGCGCACGTCGTGGTGCAACAGGCCGGCGATCACGGCGCTCTCCGCCGACGTGGCTTCGGAGTCCTCGATGAAGTCACCCAGTGGAGCTTCTTCGTCGTTACCGACGGGCATATCCAGGCTTACCGGATCCCGGCTGTGGTCGAGCAGATCGGAAATCTTGTGTACCGGGATGCCGGACTCGACCGACAGTTCCTCATCGGTCGCCTCGCGGCCGAGTTGCTGGTGCAGTTCTCGCTTGATCCGCGCGAGCTTGTTGACCTGCTCCACGAGGTGGACAGGCAGCCGGATGGTGCGACTCTGGTCCGCCATTCCGCGGGTGATCGCCTGGCGGATCCACCAGGTGGCGTAGGTGGAGAACTTGAATCCCTTTGAGTAGTCGAACTTCTCCATGGCCCGGATCAGTCCGAGGTTGCCTTCCTGGATGAGGTCCAGCAGTGGCATACCGCGGCCGGTGTAGCGCTTGGCCAGCGAGACGACCAGACGCAGGTTGGCCTCGAGCAGGTGGGCACGGGCCGCCTGGCCCTCGCGGACGATGATCGCCAGGTCCCTTTTGCGGGCCGCGGTCAACCGCTTGCCCGTTTCCAGCACATGCTGGGCGTAGAGCCCCGCCTCGATGCGCTTGGCCAGTTCGACCTCTTCCTCCGCGGAGAGCAGGGCGGTACGGCCGATGCCATTCAGGTACACGCGTACCAAATCGGCAGCGGGGCTCTGGGCGTCGAGGTCGGATTCGCTGGGGCGCATACGAGTGGTGGTGGGGCGGGTCATTACGTGCCTCCCTGGGTTGGGCGCAGTGTTGCTGTATCACTCAGAACAACGGTCACACCACTGGAATAGTTCCCGCTGTGGCATTCCTCAAACCCTCGGCAAACCCCATTGACCTGGGGTTTTACGGCTCCGCGCCTGAGAAGATGCTAAGAACCCGCGGCGCTGCGGAACCTTGGGCGCAGCGCCGGCAAATCACGCCGGTTCGACCAGTCCATGCCGGATCAGCGCATCGACTGCAGCGCCGGCATCGTGCCGCCACTGCGGTGTCGGTGCATCGCCCGCGAACGCGAGGGCAACCACGTCGATCAATGTGTCCAACGCCGGTCCGTCGGGCCGTATTCCACCGACCAGCGCGGCGATCGCGTCGTCGACTTCGTGCTGCCAGCGCGGGCCGTCTCCGCGATGCAGGCGGGTGACCACTCGTTCCCAGCCGTCAGCGCCGGGAACGGACACCTGCTCCAAAGCGGTCGCCGGATGCACCCGCAAACGGCCGTCGTGCGCGGGGTGCTCGCGCAGCCACTGTGATCGCCGGAAATACCCGGGCACCTCGGCGCCGAGCGGGGCGTCGTAGGCGTGCGACGCCTCCTCGGCGACTACCTCGGTCGGGCCGTCGATCCGGCGCAGGAACACGTGACCGAAACCAATTCCCGCCACGCTGTTCGCCGAAAAATGCGCCAACCACTGCTCGGCACGGTGTTGCGCCTGCGGGTCGACGGGATCCATACCGGCATCGCGCAGCCAGGTACCGACATACAGCGCCGGATCGGCAACGTCGCGCTGCAGGATCCAGGCATCGACGCCGTAGTCAGGTAGCCAGGACGCCACCCGCTCACGCCAATCCTGACCGTCCACATGCACCCAGGACGCCAACAGCGTGGCGACTCCGTCCGGCGCGAGGAGGTCGGGGACCGAGGACACCACGCGTTCACTCGCCCCGTCGAGATCGAGGCCGGAATCGCGATAGGTGTGCTCGACTCGCGCAGGCCCGACGACGAAGGGCGGGTTGGACACAATGCGGTCGAAGCGCCGGCCAGCGACGGGAGTGGTCCACGGTCCCTGGGTCAGTTCGAAGGACAGTCCATTCAGCGCGGCGGTGGCCGCGGTCAAGCTCAGGGCGCGGGGGTTGATGTCGGTGGCGGTGACCCGTTGGGCGTAGTCGGCCGCGTGCACGGCCTGCACGCCGCATCCGGTGCCCAGGTCGAGTGCCGATTCGACGGGATCGATCGGAGTTGCGCGTAACAGTGACAGTGACGCGTGCCCCACGCCGAGGACATGGTCAGCTTCGATGGTGCGTCGGCGCATGCTGCCGTCGAGGTCGGAGACGATCCACCGGTCGCCGGACCCGAGGTCGAGCGGGCGCACATCCAGCGCCGCCCGCACTTGATCACCCTCGACATCGAGCAGTCCGGCGGCGACGGCCTCGTCCAGATCCAGCGGAGCGAGCGCGGCGGCGACCTCCGCCCGCGGGCAGTCGTCAGCAAGCAGGAACAGCCGGATCAGGGTGCCCAGTTCACCGGCGTCCCGGCTGGCGCGCCGTACCGGCACCGGTTCGGACCGGCCCAGGGCGGCATGTACGTCGGGCCCCAGAACCTCGAGCAATGTGTCGGCGGTGTAGTCGGCGTGCGTCAACGCCTCGCGCAACGGGTGGCAGAGGTCAACGAGTGCACTATCGACGCGCGGCGGCATGGCTAAATCCTTACCATCGCCGCGCGGGTTCGCCCCGAGCTAGCCGGAGGAGCCGTCGATGGTCTCGTGCGGACCTTCGATTTCGTGCCCGAATTCCGTGTGCGCCGACTGCGGCCGGTAGCGGCTGGGCTCGTCGGCTCGCCGCGGTGGGCGGTCGTTGGCAATCAGCACCGCGATCCAGGGCAACGGCACCGACACGGCCAGAATGGCGATCGCAATCAGGCCGTTCTGAAACTCGCTGTAAACGATTCCGGCGATGATCAGCGCGGGAATCCGGAATGCCATGAGGATCGTGTACTTGCGGACACGGTCGTGGCGCTCCTGCTCGATCGACTTCGGCGCGCCCGTGATGAGAGCGGGATGACGTGGGGTTCCGATCTCTTCGGGTTCACCGAACGACGCCGCACGTGCCATACATCCACTCTGTCACTCCGTGGGCGGGGTGTCACTGTCGCCCCCGCTGGACGGGTCCAACACCGCTACGGCGGCCGGATATGTTGCATCATGGATACGTGAGTACCGACACCAAGCTGCGCCCGGATACGACCACGGATGAGTCGACCGGTTCGGACACGCCGAAGTTCTTCCACTACGTCAAGAAGAACAAGATCGCCGAGAGCGCGGTCATGGGCACGCACGTCGTTGCGTTGTGTGGCGAGGTGTTTCCGGTCACTCGTTCGGCCAAGCCCGGATCGCCGGTGTGCCCGGAGTGCAAGAAGATTTACGACGGGTTGCGCAAGGGCGAGTGACGCACACCCGCGGCGGGGCGTCTTATCGGTTCGGTCGGTTCGTCGGCCACTTCTGAATCATCGCTGTCCTCGTCGCCCGAATCACCACGGGTCACGGCCCGCGCGACCTTGATCGGTCCGGTGGCAATCTTGCGGGCGATATCGGTGACCGGCGCGATCACGGGGGTGCCCTCGGCAGCCTGGGTGGCCAGCCACTCCTTCATCTGATCCATCCGGGTGGCACGCGCCGGCCAGAACTCCTGAATGGTGGCGTTGAACTCGGCCCCGAGAATCACCGCGAATCCGAGAAAGAACGCGAACAGCAAGAAGGCGATCGGCGTCGCCAGCGCTCCATAGCTGATGCCGCCCCGGGCGACCCAGGCCAGGTAGCGCCGCAGAATGTAGCTGGCGACCATGAAGAACACGCCGGCCAGCAGCGCGCCGCCGAGCAACCGGTGCCAGGGCAGCGATTTGTGCAGGGCGGTCTTGTACAGCGTGGTCAGCCCGATGATCAGCAGCAGGCCGACGCCGGGGTAGTAGAAGTAGTCGAGCAATTGCGATCCGACGGCAAACCACGTATCGGGCAGGGCTCGGCCGATCAGCGTCGGCCCCAGCGCGACGATCGGCAGGATCAACACGGCCGCGATCAAGAACATGACGTAGAGCAACAGGGCGAAGATGCGCTGCCACACGGGATGCCGTGCGTCCTGCTGACCGTGTGCATCGACGATCGAGTCGACGAAAGTCGACATGGCGGATGAGCCGGCCCACAACGACAGCACGAATCCCAGCGACATGACCTCGGCCCGGCCACGTTGTAGCACGTCGGCGACGGTCGGCTGGATCAGCTGGTCGACCACACTCTGACTGAACGCGTCCCGGCTGAACGAGATGATCCGGTGCTGAATGATGTCGAGCGTGTCCGGCCCGAACCAGTTGCCGACATAGCCGAGGCTGCCCAGCAGCCCGAGCAGCAGCGGCGGAAGCGACAGTGTTTGCCAGAAGGCCGCTGCGGCCGACTTGGTGAAGATCGAGTCGCTCCACGCCTTGTCCGCGGTGCGGAAGATCAGTCTGCCGGTCTGTCGCAGATGCCGCAGGTGCTGTTTACCGGGCACGGGCGCATCGGACTGCGGGGGAACAGTGTTGCCCCGTTCGAACTCATCCGAATGCGTTTCCATGGTGCATACAGCATCCCTGACAATCGACCGCTCACCGGCTTCGGCACGCCAGTGTCGTCACGTGATGCCGCTCGCTGCTCAGTGTGCCACGTGCGGCGACACCGCGAGGGACCGAACGGTTTTGGTTATGTGTCTGCGGTCCCGGTTAGACTCGGCGCGGCCATCACGCCAGTGCCGGGTCCGCCGTCTCGTGCGCGCCCGGATGGTGGCCCGCAACTTCACAGCATGTCCAGCCGGATCGACGCAGCAGAGGAGCAGCCGCCACCGTGCTCAGCGAGGCCCCCCGAACTGTCGAACCTGCTGCAGCAAGCCCGGCGCTCCGCGCGTGGCAGCGCCGCGCGCTGGCCAAGTACTTGTCGACCAAGCCGCGCGACTTCCTCGCCGTGGCGACGCCGGGTGCCGGTAAGACGACGTTCGCGCTGCGTGTCGCCGCCGAGCTGCTCGCCGACCGCACCGTGGACCAGATCACCGTGGTGGCGCCGACCGAGCACCTCAAGCATCAGTGGTCGGCGTCGGCTGCGCGGGTCGGGATCGCGCTGGACTCGCGGTTCTCCAACTCGACCGGACAGACCTCGGCGGACTACCAAGGTGTGGTGCTGACCTATGCGCAGGTCGCGGCTCACCCGACCAAGCACCGGGTCCGCACAGAGAACCGCCGCACCCTGGTCATTCTCGACGAGATCCATCACGCCGGAGACGCCAAGACCTGGGGTGACGGGGTCCGGGAGGCCTTCGGTGATGCGACCAGGAGGCTCGCGCTCACGGGTACGCCCTTCCGCAGTGACGACAGCGCGATCCCGTTCGTCACCTATGAACCCGACGGCGAGGGACTGCCGCGTTCGCGCGCCGACCACGCCTACGGATACTCCGACGCGCTCGCGGACGGCGTCGTGCGGCCGGTGGTCTTTCTGGCCTACTCGGGGGAGGCGCGCTGGCGCGACAGCGCGGGTGAGGAGTTCACCGCCCGGCTCGGCGAGCCGCTGTCGCCGGAACAAACGGCACGGGCGTGGCGCACGGCACTTGACCCGCACGGCGACTGGATCCCGGCCGTCCTGCGGGCCGCGGACACGCGGCTCGCCCAGCTGCGCGCCGGTGGCATGCCCGACGCCGGGGGATTGGTGATCGCCACCGACCAGACCACCGCCCGCGCGTACGCCGAACTCCTCGAGGCAATGACCGGACAGGCGCCGGCGTTGGTGCTTTCCGACGACCCCGGCTCCTCGCAGCGAATCGACGAATTTTCCCGCAGCGGGCAAAGCTGGATGGTGGCCGTGCGGATGGTCTCCGAAGGTGTCGACGTGCCGCGACTTGCGGTGGGCGTCTACGCCACGAGCGCGTCCACGCCGCTGTACTTCGCCCAGGCTGTCGGTCGCTTCGTGCGGTCGCGCAAGCGCGGGGAGACGGCGAGTGTGTTCCTGCCTTCGGTGCCGGTGCTGCTGGACCTGGCCAGTCAGCTCGAGGTGCAGCGCGACCACGTGCTCGGCAAGCCACACCGGGAGAAAAACGGCTTCGACGACGAACTACTCGACGCCGCGAACTCCCAACAGGACATCCCGGACGACGCGGAGGAGAAGGCGTTCATTTCCCTGGGCGCCGACGCCGAACTCGACCAGGTGATTTACGACGGGTCATCGTTCGGCACCGCAACGTTCGCGGGCAGCGACGAAGAGGCAGACTACCTGGGCCTACCGGGTCTGCTCGACGCCGAACAAATGCGTGCGCTGCTCCGCGAGCGGCAGGCCCGGCAGGTCAGTGAGCGCCAGCAACCGGCCGCGCACGAACCAGCGCCCACGGCGGCCACCCGCGCGGCAGCCGCCGACAAGCTGGCCGAGTTGCGCCGGGAACTGAACGGCCTGGTCGCGATGCACCATCACCGCACCGGCAAGCCGCACGGGATCATTCACGGCGAACTGCGTCGCGCATGTGGTGGGCCGCCGTCGGCCATTGCGACGGCAGAGCAACTCACCGACCGAATCTCCACGCTGCGGCGCTGGTAGAGAACACAATGGCGGACGCCCGAAGGCGCCCGCCATTTGTCTGTTGACCCGTTAGTCGATCGGGGCGGTACCCATCAGGCGGAGATAGCTTCGCTTTCGATCGCCGCGTCGATGTCACGCAGGCCCGCTCCGTACTTGTTCGCGTGGTGCTGGCAGAAGAGCAGCTCGCCGCCCGAGGTCAAGACCGCGCGTACCTTTGCGGCGGCCCCGCACCGATCACAGCGATCGGCAGCAGTCAGCGGGCTGCGAGTCAACGTTGCTGGCATGGCTCCTCCGTCCTGGCTAACGACCTGTGTCGCCTCGCCTGGGCTCTTGATGCACCTTGCGGCATATCCACTCTGTCAGACGTGTGCGGGCCACGATATGTTCCCTGCCACGGTTCACTGTGCTTTAACTAACATTCCGAGCTTTTCACTACCATGAAACGCCGTTGTTTCCTGGTAGCTGATCCGTTAATTACCCCGTCACACTTCGGTTCACACACCCAAAAGTCAACTTCCCCATCGAGATTCCGCAACCGGGGAGCCGGGACCGCCCATCCGGTTAGGCTCGCAGTCGTGAACGTGGACGTGACACCGCTACCCGGCATCGGGGTGCGCAAAGACTTCGAGGTGGCGGCGGGACGGCGAATCGGTGTGGTCACCCACCGCGACGGCCACATCGAGCTGATCGTGTCCTATCCCGACGATCCGGACGCTATTGCCGCCTCGTTGCCGCTGACCAATGAGGAAGCAGCAGCGTTGGCCAATCTGCTCGGCGCACCGCAACTCGTCGCGCGGTTGCGCGAGGAACACCGTGATCTACCGGGCATCAGCACCCGGCAACTGCCCATTGCGGACGGGTCTCCGTTCGACGGTCGCACGCTCGGTGAGACCGGGATGCGTACCCGCACCAAGGCTTCCATCGTTGCGGTGATGCGCGCCGGCCAGATCCATCCGTCACCCGGCCCCGATTTCACCTTCACAGCCGGCGATCTGCTGGTGGTTGTCGGCACGTCCGAAGGGCTCGACGCAGCGGGCAAGATTCTCACGCACGGATGAGGGTCGTGACGGCCAGTCGGATGGCAGTGCCCGGTTGGGGCCGTCATGGATGAGACCACAACCGCGCTGATCGAACTGGGCGCCGTCTTCTTCATCCTCGGGATGCTCGGCAGGGTGGCCGGTCGATTCGGCATGTCGCCGATCCCGCTGTACCTGCTGGGCGGTTTGGCCTTCGGCAGCGGAGGTGTGGTGCCGCTGGGGACTACCACCGACTTCAGCCACCTGGCCAGCGAGATCGGCGTCGTCCTGCTCCTGCTGCTACTCGGACTGGAATACACCGCCTCCGAGCTGATGACCGGGCTGCGGCGGTCCTGGCTGGCCGGGCTGGTCGACGTGGTCCTCAATGCGACGCCGGGCGTGATCGTCGCGCTCGTGTTGGGTTGGGGACCCGTCGGGGCGCTGATTCTCGCTGGCGTCACCTACATTTCGTCGTCGGGGATTGTGGCGAAGGTCCTCACCGACATGGGCCGGCTCGGTAACCGCGAGACCCCGGTGGTGCTGTCGATTCTGGTGCTCGAAGACCTGGCGATGGCCGCGTATCTGCCGATCCTCACCGCGATCCTGGCCGGCGTGGGGCTGCTCGGCGGCCTGCAGGCGCTGGTGATCGCGATGTTCGTGCTTGCCGTGGTGATCATCGTCGCGCTGCGCTACGGCCACTTCGTCTCGTCGATCGTCGACAGCGCCGACAAAGAAGTGTTTCTGCTCAAGCTGCTCGGGGCGGCCCTGCTGGTGGCCGGTTTCGCGTCCGCCCTGCAGGTTTCCGCTGCCGTGGGTGCATTCCTGCTGGGCATCGCGATCTCGGGATCGACGGCGAACAATGCGGCAAAGCTGCTCGAACCGTTGCGGGATCTGTTCGCCGCGATGTTTTTCGTGGTGTTCGGGCTGAACACCGATCCGGCGAGCATTCCGCCGGTGCTCGCGTACGCGGTACTGCTGGCCGTCGTCACGACGATCACGAAGGTGGCCACCGGGTGGTGGGCTGCCAAACGGCAGGGCGTCGGGCGGATGGGCCGGGCGCGGGCCGGCACGGCCCTGGTGGCCCGCGGTGAGTTCTCCATTGTGATCGCCGGCCTGGCGGTGTCCGCCGGCGCTGCCGACGGCAACCTGGCGGCGCTGGCAACTGCCTACGTGTTGCTCATGGCGGTGGTGGGACCAACGACGGCGCGGCTGATCGAGCCGTTCATGCGCTGGATCGGGGGAGTGGGCGGCGCGCAGGCCGGTGGACAGTCTGTGCCTACCCGGTAATGCACTCGGGACGGCCGAAGGCCCTCCCGGCCCCGCCTCGGGGACGGCAAAAGGCACTGCTGGCCCGCCCGGGGACGGCCGAAGGCCCCTGCCAGCCCCCTGCGCCAGCAGCGACCGTCGGACCGATCACCGTTTATCTATCTTCGATGTAGATTGACGGCGCGGGGGCGCAAACGGTTCCACAATGTTGCGAATGAGGCGCGGATTACTCCGACTGACGTACGTCAGGCAGGGTCAGTCGAGGTAGTCGCGCAGCACCTGCGACCGCGACGGGTGCCGCAACTTGGACATGGTCTTCGATTCGATCTGCCGGATGCGCTCGCGAGTGACGCCGTAGACCTGGCCGATCTCGTCGAGGGTGCGCGGCTGGCCGTCGGTGAGGCCGAAGCGCAGCCGGACGACGCCGGCTTCACGCTCGGACAGGGTCTCGAGCACCGACTGCAGTTGGTCTTGGAGCAACGTGAACGACACCGCGTCCACGGCCACCACGGCCTCGCTGTCCTCGATGAAATCACCGAGTTGGCTGTCGCCCTCGTCGCCGATGGTCTGATCCAGCGAGATGGGTTCCCGGGCGTACTGCTGGATCTCCAGCACCTTCTCCGGGGTGATGTCCATCTCCTTGGCGAGCTCTTCCGGGGTGGGCTCGCGGCCGAGGTCCTGCAGCAGTTCGCGCTGGATCCGGCCGAGTTTGTTGATCACCTCGACCATGTGCACGGGGATGCGGATGGTGCGGGCCTGGTCGGCCATCGCGCGGGTGATCGCCTGGCGGATCCACCAGGTGGCGTACGTCGAGAACTTGTAGCCCTTGGTGTAGTCGAACTTCTCGACCGCGCGGATGAGGCCGAGGTTGCCCTCTTGGATGAGGTCCAGGAACGCCATCCCGCGGCCGGTGTAGCGCTTGGCCAGCGACACCACGAGGCGCAGGTTCGCTTCCAGCAAATGATTCTTGGCGCGCTCACCGTCACGACAGATCCATTGCATGTCGCGACGCTGCGCAACCGGCAACTTCTCGCCGGCTTCGGTCAGCTTGTCCATCAAGTGGGTCGCGTACAGGCCGGCTTCGATGCGCTTGGCCAGTTCCACTTCCTCTTCGGCGTTGAGGAGCGCGACCTTGCCGATCTGCTTGAGATAGGCACGCACCGAGTCCGCGGAAGCGGTGAGCTCGGCATCCTTACGGGCCTGGCGCAGTGCTTCGGATTCCTCTTCATCCCAGACGAAGTCACCGGAGGCTTTGTCCGCCGCGGACGGCTCTTCGACGGCGCCGTCGTCCTCGACTTCTTCGGCCGCGACCTCCTCGACCGCACCGGCCTCGGCGGCCAGATCGCCCTCGGGTACGTCGAGTTCGCTGATGTCCTGCTCGGCGTCGAGATTCTCTTCGGCGTTCACCTCGGGCTCGGCAGGCGCGGTGGCCTTCTTAGGAGCGGCCTTTGTTTCGGCGGACTTCTTCGCCGTGGCCTTTTTCGCCGGGGCTCGTTTCGTCGGCGCCTTTTTTGCCGGCGCCTTCTTGGCAACCCGTCGGGCTGTGCCGCTGGCCGCTTCCTCAGCCGAGTCAGCCGATTCGATTGCGTGGGTGCGGCTGTCAGCGGTCTGACGGGTATTCGTGGCTACCACGTAAGCCCTTTCGTGACGGTGTCGTGCGGCGTCACGCCAGAGGTTTCCGGCGGAGAGGTCTGTCGGGTTTCACCGGCTAATCGCCGGGCGTCACCATTGTAACGATTCGCCGCGCCAGACCGTGAAACTGCAGCGTTTCCCGCCGTCGTCTCACACGTCGACGCGCGCCTGCGCGGCCATCGCGGCACCGACAATGCCCGCGGTGTTGCGCAGTGTGGCGGCGACCACCGGGGTGCGGTTGGTCAGCATCGGGATCCACGTGTCGCCCTCTCGGCTGATCCCGCCACCCACCACGATCACGTCCGGCCACAACAGGTTCTCGAAGGTGCTCAGCACCTTGCTGACCTCGGCGGTCCACTCGGGATAGTCCATCCCCTTGCGGTCCTTGACCGAGGCGGCAGCGCGGTGCTCGGCCTCGGCGCCGTCGACCTCGATGTGGCCGAATTCGGTGTTGGGCAACAAGACTCCGCGGTTCAACAGTGCCGACCCGATGCCCGTGCCGAAAGTCAGCAGCAGCACCACGCCGTCGATCTCGGCGGCCGCGCCGTAGGAGTCTTCGGCCAGTCCGGCCGCGTCGGCGTCGTTGAGAACGGTCACCTTCTGCTTGGGCAGGATCTCGGCGAACAGTTCGTGGGTGTCCAAGTCGATCCAGGCCTTGTCGACGTTGGCTGCCGACCGGGTCACGCCATTGGTCACCACGCACGGCAGCGTCACGCCCACGTTGCCCGTCCAGCCGGCCTGCTCAACGATCTTGGCGATGGTTTCGGCGACGGCTTTCGGGGTGGCCGGATGCGGCGTGGCGATTTTGATTCGCCGGTGCGTCATTTCGCCGGTCCGCAGATCCACAATTCCACCCTTGACGCCGCTGCCGCCGACGTCGACACCGAAACCGAGGTGGGCCTGCTCCGCCATCTCGAACGCTCCTCGTGCTCGCCGCAACTTCCCGCCCCGCGTCACCTTAGTGCGCGCGGCCGCTCCCGTGTGATGCGATTGTCAAGTGTTCACCTTCGATGCGGCTGATGCCGAATTGACGACCAGTACCGGGTACGTGGCGCTGTGCCAGGTCGCGGTCGAGCTGGCCCGCGAGGGCGCGGAACATGTGCGTCGCAGGCGCCCAGAGGTGTTCGGCACTGTTGCCGACCGGTTTCAGACCGCCGGAACTGCGCCCACGACTGTGCAGGCCAAGAGCAGCCCGACCGATCCGGTCACCGTGGTGGACACCGAAACCGAGCGACTGATCCGCGACCGGCTGGCTCGGCGGCGCCCGCAGGATTCGATCCTCGGCGAGGAAGGCGGCGGAACGGCCGGCGACGCAAACCGGGTGCGCTGGGTGATCGACCCGATCGATGGCACAGTCAACTTCCTCTACGGGATTCCCGCCTTCGCCGTCTCGGTGGCGGCGCAGATAGACGGACGCTCGGTGGCCGGAGCCGTGGTCGATGTCGCACGCGAGGTGATGTACTGCGCGGCGGCGGGACACGGCGCGGCAGTGATCGGTGCCGACGGGACCGTGACGCCATTGCGGTGCAACGACGTTTCGGAACTTTCCATGGCTCTGGTCGCCACTGGCTTCGGATACGGCAGCAGTCGGCGGGCGCGGCAAGGGCGGTTGGTCGGCGAGTTGTTGCCGCAGGTTCGTGACATTCGGCGAATCGGCTCGGCGGCACTCGATTTGTGCATGGTGGGAGCGGGCCTGGTGGATGCGCATTTCGAGCACGGGCTGAGCCCGTGGGACTGGGCCGCGGGCGGATTGATAGCGCAGGAAGCGGGCGCGCGGGTGTGGTTGCCCTCGCCGGACTCGGTCAGCGCGGCCGGCGCGGTCGTGGTGGCGTGTGCACCGGGCGTCGCGGCGGAGCTGGCTGACGTGTTCGAGCGCCTAGGCGCATTCGAACCAATACCCGAGTGACTACCTGATCAGCACTTCGCTGTGCGCGCGGCTTGCAGCAGCTTGCTGTCCAGCGGTGCGGGAGTGCCATCCGGCGACGGGTCCTTCAGCGCCCGCAGCACTTCTTCGGCGTTGGCGTTGGGCTGGATGTCGGTGAAGTACGTGCCCAGCGCCAGATCGACCGTGTCGTCTTGCCGCTGATCCTCGATCAGCTCTGCGCAGGGCGCCACCAGCTGCACGGTCGCGGCCGCGGCGCGCCCGTTCGGTCCGAAGCGGATCTGGCCCGAGCATTGCATGTTCTGGTCGACGTAGACGGGGTCGTTTCCTACCTGCACGCCGGGGGCGCTGGCGAATCCGTAGTCGCTCAGCTGCGCCGCCACGTGCGCGGCCTGCCCGCGTTGGCCGTTGGCGTTGAAGACCCGCACCCGGGTGGCCGAGAGTGGAGCCGGTTGAACATCGGAAATGCGCGACTCGCCGACTCGTTCGCCGAGCGGCGCGGCGGTGGGCGCCCCCGACGTGTTCATGGCATTGACCGCGGGGCTGTTGCAATCCATGGGCGCCGTGCTGGCGTCACTGGTGGTGAAGACCTTGATCCAAACGACGCCGCCGATGAGGATCAGGACCCCGACAGTCACCAACCATGGGGTGGGGCGGCGGTGCGGATAGGGGTTGCCGCGCGAATCGGTCGAGCTACCGTCGGTGATAAGTGAGACCACGAGCGCCCCTTTCGCGACTTAGGCGCTGACCACTCTAGTTGGCGGCCGCGGCGTCGGGGCGGTGGCACGCGCCAGGCGCATCGATGTCGTCGCCACGTACTGGAATGTTTGTGAGTGGCCGGTTGTTGGTTGCGATTCGCAGACAGTTTCGGATCAATTGGGTATTAATTGCGCTCTTGCGGCTTTCGTCCGCTATTGTCTGGCGGCCCAGACCGATCATTCGGGTATCACTCGGTGGTCGGCGGAGAGTGTCGTGCGCAGGTGCAACGCGATGTCTCTGGGGCGTTTGCTGAGGCGTCTGCCCGGGCATTTTCTGGCCGGGTTATGCGTTAAGGCTTGCGCGGGCGCGTTTTGCACCACCGGCGGTGCGGCGGACCGGCTCGAACGATCGGCGTTCGAGCGGTCGCCGGACCGGGCTATATGAGTGAGGGACGAGGGGAAGACGAGATGGCAACCGACTACGACGCACCGCGGCGTTCCGACTCCGACGACGTCTCCGAGGATTCGCTGGAGGAGTTGAAGTCGCGGCGCAACGACTCACAGTCCGCAGTCGTGGACGTTGATGAGTCAGATACTGCAGAGTCTTTCGAGCTGCCCGGCGCAGACCTGTCGGGTGAAGAGCTTTCGGTTCGGGTGTTGCCGAAGCAGGCCGACGAGTTCACCTGTTCGAGCTGCTTCTTGGTACACCACCGGAGCCGGTTGGCGAGTTCCGCCAACGGGCGAATGATCTGCATGGACTGCGCCGCCTGAGGCGTGGCGCAGCCGAGGTGCTAGCCGCTAGCCCTGGGACGGTTCCAGTCCCAGGGCAGCGAGTAGCTGCGCGGGCTTGCGAGTGCTGATCAACCAGTACGGCGTGGGATCGTCTGGGTCGTTCAACACCACCAACGCCATTTCCGCCACCCATGGACGATGGACGACAAAAGCCATCGGGTCTAGCTGGCGTCCCATGGCCGCCGACTTGGCGGTGCGTGGCACGGCACCGCCGCGTGAGATCAGTTCCAGCGGTAGGTGTGCACGTCCCACCCGCAACTCCGCCGGCGTCTGCGAATCAGCGGCGGTCACCTCCACTCGAATGCGGCCCAGCCACAACAGCGCCCACACCGGCAAGGGCAGCAGCACCACGTAGGGCAGCCACGCACGGATGCCGGGCGCGCCCATGTGGATCTCGGCGGCGAGCAGGAACGTGATCGCCACCGCCACGGGCCACCACCACAGCGGCACGCCGAGGCGTTCCGAATAGATCACGCCGGATCCCCCGCCATTGCTGTTGCGGGCCGGCGACTGCGATCGTTGTGACACCGCTTAAGCGTAACCAGTGGCTGGTCCGGACCTGACAAACGCGGCAGTTGCCCGCGATGACCGGGCTGGTGACGCGTAGTCTCGGAGCACGTGAGCGGATTACCACCGATAGCCCTCAAACGCCTCGATCCTGGCATCGCCGTCCCGCGCCGGGCGCACGACGGCGACGCAGGCGTGGACCTGTGCACCACCGCCGACGTTGTCATCGCGCCGGGGGAGCGCGTCCTGGTCGGTACCGGCATCGCTGTCGCGCTGCCGGTCGGC
Source organism: Skermania sp. ID1734 (assembly GCF_007489285.1). Classification (GTDB taxonomy): domain Bacteria; phylum Actinomycetota; class Actinomycetes; order Mycobacteriales; family Mycobacteriaceae; genus ID1734. The sequence continues at coordinate 55,301 of NZ_VLIY01000013.1, read as the reverse complement.
ACTGTGGGCCTGGTGCATCCCCGTTCTGGCCTGGCCGCGAAAACCGGTCTGTCCGTAGTGAATACACCGGGCACCATCGACGCCGGCTATCGCGGGGAAATCAAGGTGTGCTTGATCAACCACGACCTGCACACCGCCGTGCATCTGCGTCGCGGTGACCGAATTGCGCAGTTGGTGGTGCAGCAGGTGGAACTCGTCGACTTCCTCGAGGTCGAGGAACTCGATGAGACCACCCGTGGCGCGGGTGGATACGGGTCCAGTGGCGGACATGCGAGCCTGACCGGTGCGAGCTCTGCGTCGGCCGCGGCGACCAGCACGCCGGGACGTTGAAGGAGCGGGCGAACATGTTCGGCAAGAGGCGCAAGTCGCGCACCGAAGACCTACAGGACTCCACAGCCGAAGCTGCGGTCACGCCGGAGACCGCGGAAATCGACGACGCCGCCGAAGACGCTATGCCGACGACTGACGGCGGCCCCTACGACATCGACGACGTGTCGGATCCCGCGACGTTGGAGCAGCGGCTGGATCTCGGTTCCGTGCTCTTGCCTGTGCCGCCGGGCTCGCAGTTGCAGGTGGAAATGGCCCCGGACGGCAGCCCGCAGAACGTCCACCTGGTCACCGAGCACGGCCGGATCACCGTGGCGGCGTACGCGGCCCCCAAGTCTCCAGGCCAATGGCGTGAGGTAACCGCCGATCTGGCCGAGTCGCTGCGCAACGACAACGCCCCGGTGAGTATCGAAACCGGGCCATGGGGCCGCGAGGTCGTCACCGAGACCCAGGGCGCGAGTCTGCGGTTCATCGGCGTCGATGGCTACCGCTGGATGGTGCGCCTGGTGGCCGCCGGTCCGGCAGGCGCGACGGCCGAGGACGCGCCGCTCACCGTTCTTTCCCGTGCAGTCTTGACCGAAACCGTCGTGCGGCGCGGCAGTGAGCCGCATCCGGTGCGCACTCCATTGCCGGTGCAGTTGCCGCAGGCTCTCGCCGAGCAGGTGGCGGCGGCCCAGCAGCAACAGCTTGCCCAGATGCAGGGGCAGTCAGGACAGGAAGCTCCGGCCGCAGAACCGGAACCAGAGCAGGAGACCCCGGGCCGGCACCGGCAGCGTCGTGGCGCCGGCGGCTCGGCAATGCAGCAACTCGGCCGTTAGTGCCCCGTCAGTTGAAGGGGCACTAACACGCCGCGAGCGCGCGGACTGCCTCGAAGCCCACTACCGCGGGGTCCGCGCCGATATCGGCCAACCGGACGGTGTGCAGTGCGGCGTTGGGCAGCAACTGCACCCACCGCTGCGCGACCGTCAGCGGGTGGATCGGGTCATCGACCGCGCCGACCAGGCCTACCGGAACGTCCAGCGCGGCAAGCTCTTCCACGGTCGGGCTGACGTAGTTCGCGGCTTCGTCCAGCGCGTCGGGCAGATCCGGCCACTGCGACCGCCAGGACTGTTCGAGAGCGTCGGCAAGCCATTCCGGGCTCGACGCGCGCATGTGCGCGATCGTGGCATCGAGCCCTTCTTCGCGCAGCTTGGTGGCGGTCAGCGCCGCGCTCAGTGCGGCCGGGGCGCCATTGGCCTTGCCGGTCCACGCGGGAAGCGCGGCCAGCACGCCGCATGCCGCGCCGGGGTGGCGGCGCGCCCAGTCTACTGCGACCGCGGCGCCGATGGAAATACCGCCGGCCAGGATCGGCCCGGCAGTTGCGGCCCGATCGAGCGCGGCTCTATAGCCGGCGACGATGCCTGCCGCGTCCGGTTCGACGGCGACGGTTTCCACGCCGATCGCGGTGCACGCGCGGGTGAAGGCGCGCCGGGCGAAATCGGCATCGGAGCCGGTTCCCGGCAGTACGACAGCAATCTTTGCGGTTCCCGGCAAGGGCATCCTCGAATTCTGCCGTAACCGGCGGTTTTTCCCGCTGAACGAGACGCGCGGGAGTGCGGTGCGGACCACACTGTTACATGTGGTTAGGTCCAGGCGATAGGTCTACAGTGGCGGTCAGAGGCCCCGGTATGCCGACGAGTTACCCCATGCGGGACCCCCAATGTTGAGGAGCACACGATGGCATCCGCAGCGACAGGCTATTTCCGTCGGCTGACGCGAAAGCTAACCGAGGACGTCGAGCGACTCGATGCCGAGGAGATGGCCGAATCCGCGACCGCCTCCGGGGCAAAGCGGGCTTCCGAGTGTTGCCGAGGCGAGGAAGTCACCATGCTCGGCCGGCTACGCAGCGTGGAGGCATGTCCGAAGGCGGCAGGCGCCGCCATGGAAGCTGAGTTCTTCGATGGCACCGATTCGGTGACGCTCGTGTGGATCGGGCGCCGCAAGATCCCGGGGATCGCTCCGGGCAAAACGCTCATGGTCCGCGGCCGCGTGGGCGAGCGCGAGGGCGGCGGCAAGGTGATCTACAACCCGTACTACGAACTGCGCGAGTCCTCTTAGCGAGAAGCGCTGTGCGCCCGGTGTGGCAGTCTCGTTGAGGTGACCGGTAATCAACAGCCCGAAACGCTGCTGGCCAAGTTGGGCGGCGTCAGCGGACTCGTGTATTCGACGCTGCCCATCCTGGTTTTCGTGCCGGTCAACGGCGTGTGGGGGCTGACGGCCGCGATCTGGTCCGCGCTGGGCGTCGCGGTGGCGATTCTGATCTTCCGGCTGGTGCGCCGGGGCCCGGTGCAGCCCGCGATTTCCGGGCTGTTCGGGGTCGCGCTCTGCGCGTTCATCGCCTACCGCACCGGAAGTGCCAAGGGCTATTTCCTGTTCGGCATCTATACAAGCCTGGTCTACGGGGCAGTGTTCGTGGCCTCCATCGCCGTGCGCTGGCCGCTGGTCGGCGTGATCTGGGGAACGCTTAACGGCGACGGCAACTCGTGGCGGCGCTATCGCAAGGCGTTGCTCGCCTACGACCTGGCCACCGCGGCCTGGGTGCTCGTGTTCGCGGCCCGCTACCTGGTGCAGTCGCAGCTCTACGACACCGACCGCACGGGGTGGCTGGCCTTCGCCCGGATCGTCATGGGCTGGCCGCTCGCCGCCCTGGCCCTCCTGGTGACCGTGTGGGCGGTACGCCGCGCCGAATCGGCCGTGCCGCGCGAGCCCGACGAGTCCGATGAGGTTGCCGACGACGAGCAGCCGTCCCGCCAGGAGGACGCGCCCGCCTAATCAGAGATCGACTGCCGTGCGCAGCTCTTCCTCGACGTCCGCACCAGCCACGAAAAGCAATTCGTCGCCGCCTTCGAGCGGGTCATCGGGCTGCGGAACGATCACCCGTCCGCCGCGCAGGATCGTCACGAGTGCGGCATCCCGGGGTAACTCCAGCTTGCGCACGGCCTTGCCGGCCAGCGCGGTGTCGGGCGGCAGCGTGATCTCCACCAGGTTGGCCTGCCCCTGACGCAGCGTCATCAGCCGGACGAGGTCGCCCACCGACACCGCCTCCTCGACCAGCGAGGCCAGAATGCGCGGAGTCGACACGGCCACATCGACACCCCACGACTGGTCGAAGAGCCACTCGTTGCGCGGATCGTTGACGCGGGCCACGACGCGACGAATGCCGAATTCGGTCTTGGCCAGCAGGCTCAGCACCAGGTTGACCTTGTCGTCGCCGGTCGCCGCGATCACCACGTCGCAGGTCTCGAGCTGTGCATTTTCCAGTGACGAGAGTTCGCAGGCGTCGGCATGCACCCACGTCGCCTCCGGAATGGCGGTGCGGTCGACGTGCTCGATCTGGCGCTCGAGCAGCATGACTTCGTGCTCGCCCCGCACCAGTTCTCGGGCGATCGAGCGCCCCACGGCGCCGGCTCCGGCTACAGCGACTTTCATTGGTCCTTACTCCATGCCGTCCGAAGGGTCGAGATGTGCACGTCAGTCCTCCGCGGGCGGCGGGTTGCCGGCCAGCGCAACCGCCTCGCCGACGGTGCCGGATACCGCGGCGATGTACACGGTGTCTTCTGCCTGGATCACCGTCTTCCGGTCCGGCAACAGACCGTCGCCGAAGCGGATCATGAACGCTACCCGCGAATTGGTCGCGCGCTCGAGATCGGTGACGGTGTGACCGATCCAGTCCTCGTGCAAAGTCAACTGGGCGACGGCGACTGCGCCGGTCGGATCGCGCCACTTGGTGGTGCCGCCGTCGGAGATGAGCTGCTGCAGGAACCGGTCCGTGGTCCAGGGAACAGTCGGCACGGTGGGGATTCCGAGGCGTTCGTAGACGGCGGCGCGCTTGGCATCATAGATGCGCGCGACCACCCGCTCGACGCCGAACACCTCCCGCGCGACGCGGGCGGAAATGATGTTCGAGTTGTCCCCGGAGGACACCGCGGCGAACGCGTCCGCGCTCTCGATGCCTGCCTTCACCAGCACGTCGCGGTCGAAGCCCATGCCGACCACGGTGGTACCGGGAAAGTCCGGCCCGAGGCGCAGGAAGGCGCTCTGGTCGCGATCGATGATCGCGACCTCATGGCCGATCCTGACCAGGGATGTGGCGAGTGATGACCCCACTCGACCGCACCCCATGATGACTACGTACACGTCGACCTCACTGAAGACTCACCCGCAATACTTGCCGTCGAACCGTACCGCCGAAGCGTCGCGGTGCGTCGTCCATCCGGTGCACTTTGTTGAACGACCCATAAGTCTGGCCCAAATCCTGTGCGTGAATTTTCACCGCGGGCGGTGAAAATTCACGCACAGGGGTGAGGAGCAACGGTCGCCCCGCGCGCTCGGAGCTGCACGGCTTACTCTTTCCGGGTGTCCAAGCTAACGACCGCGACGAAGCGGCTGCTGGTGGGGAGGCCGCAACGCAGCGACCGATTGGGCCACACCCTGCTCCCCAAGCGCATTGCGCTGCCGGTTTTCGCTTCCGACGCCATGTCGTCAGTGGCTTATGCCCCGGAGGAAATCTTCCTGGTCCTCTCGGTGTCCGGCGTTTCCGCCTACGTCTACACACCGTGGATCGGTGTGGCGGTGTGCCTGGTGATGGCGGTCGTGGTGGCCAGCTACCGCCAGAATGTGCACGCATATCCGTCCGGCGGCGGTGATTTCGAGGTTGCGACGGTCAACCTGGGACCCACGGCCGGTCTGGTCGTCGGCAGTGCCTTGCTGGTCGACTATGTGCTGACGGTCGCGGTATCGATCTCCTCGGCAGCGTCCAACATCGGTTCGGCCGTGCCGTTCGTGGCCGACCACAAGGTGCTGTTCGCGGTGGCTGCGATCATCCTGCTCACTGCCATGAATCTGCGCGGCATCAGGGAGTCCGGGGTCGCCTTCGCCATCCCTACCTACGCGTTCATTTTCGGCATGGCCGGAATGCTGGCGTGGGGCGCGTTCCGGATTTTCATCCTCGGCGACGACCTGCAAGCGGAGTCGGCGAACTTCCAATTGAAGGCGGAGAACTCGGGCCTGTACGGCTTCGCATTCGTGTTCCTGGTAGCGCGGGCCTTCTCGTCCGGATGTGCGGCGCTGACCGGTGTGGAGGCCATCAGCAATGGGGTGCCCGCCTTCCGTAAACCGAAGTCCCGCAACGCCGCCACGACGCTGCTCATGCTCGGTTCCATCGCTGTGGTGCTGCTGATGGGCATCATCATGCTGTCGGAAAAGCTGGGCGTGATCATCGCCGAGGATCCGGCCAACCAGCTGATCGGCGCGCCCGCGAACTATCAGCAAAAGACGCTGATCGCCCAGCTTGCGGACGCCATTTTCCGCGGGTTCCCGGTCGGCTTCGTCTTCATCACCGTGGTCACCGCCCTGATCCTCGTGCTGGCCGCCAACACGGCGTTCAACGGTTTTCCCGTGCTCGGGTCAGTGCTGGCGCAGAACCGCTTCCTGCCACGCCAACTGCACACGCGCGGTGACCGGTTGGCTTTCAGCAACGGCATTCTGTTCCTGTCCGGCGCCGCGATCACCTTCGTTGTGGTGTTCGGCGCCGAGGTGACCAAGCTCATTCAGCTCTATATCGTCGGCGTGTTCGTGTCCTTCGTGCTCAGCCAGACCGGGATGATCCGGCACTGGACCCGGCTGCTGAAGACGGAGAAGGACCCGTCGCTGCGCATTCGGATGATGCGGTCGCGGGTGATCAACGCCATCGGCCTCACCATGACGGCGACCGTGCTGACGATCGTGCTGATTACCAAGTTCCTGGCCGGAGCGTGGATCGCGATCGTCACCATGGCCGCGATCTTCATGCTCATGCGCGCCATCCGCCGCCACTACGACGGCGTCGCCCGCGAACTCGACGAGCACGAGTGGGACGGGGTGTTGCCGAGCCGGACCCATTCGATCGTGCTGGTGTCCAAGCTGCACATGCCCACCATGCGGGCGCTCGCCTACGCCCGGGCCACGCGTCCGGACACCCTCGAGGCCATCACGGTCAACGTCGACGAGCCCGATACCCGCGAGCTCGTCAAGGAGTGGGAAGAGTCCGACATCTCGGTGCCGCTGAAGGTGATCGAGTCGCCGTATCGAGAGATCACCAAGCCAGTGCTGGACTACGTCAAAAGGGTGCGCAAAGACTCCCCGCGTGACGTGGTCACCGTCTTCATTCCCGAATACGTGGTGGGCCACTGGTGGGAACAGTTGTTGCACAATCAGAGCGCGCTGCGACTCAAGGGCCGGCTGTTGTTCGAGCCCGGTGTGATGGTGACGAGTGTGCCCTGGCAGCTGATGTCGTCGGAACGTGCCAAGCGCGAGGGCTGGGACACCACCGCGCCCGGCGCCATTCGGCGCGGCTTTCAAAACGGAAAATGACACTGCCAGAGCGGCAGACGAGTCTGCTCGAGGTTCGACTGGGCAAACCCGCGCACGGCGGCTACTGCGTCGCCCGCCACGACGGGCGGGTCGTGTTCGTTCGCGGTGGCCTGCCCGGTGAACTGGTACAGGTGCGAATCACCGAAGACCGTGGGAGGTTCTGCCGGGCCGAGGTGGTCGATGTGGCCGAACCCTCGCCGCATCGGGTGCCCGCTGTCTGTCCAGCGGCTGCCGCCGGCGCGGGATGCTGTGATCTCGCGCATGCCACGGTGGCCGCACAACGCGAGTTCAAGGCTTCCGTGCTGGTCGAGCAGTTGCAACGGTTGGCGGGCCTCGACATGCCAGTCGAACTGCGCGCATTGCCGGGGTCTGCCGACGGCACCCGGTGGCGCACTCGGGTCCGATTGGCCGTCGACGCCGACGGCCGGGCCGGCGTGCACCGGTATCGAAGCGAAGAGATTCTCGGCGAGCTGAGCTGTCCGCAACCGGTGCCGGGCACGGTGGACGGTATCGCGGGGCGACGCTGGCGGCCCGGGTCCCAACTGCAACTGGCTGTGGACGCCACCGGCGAACGCCAGATCGTCGAGCTGTCGGCAACTCGACGCCACGGCGGGCGCGGGCGTGGCGACGTTCGCCGGCAGCGACTGCTCGATGGTGCCGATCGGGCGCGCGAGCACGTCCGGGATCGGGTGTTCGAGATTTCGGCAGGCGGATTCTGGCAGGCTCACCGCGGCGCGGCGCAGGCTTACGCGGAGGTGGTCGCCGATTGGGCCGCACTGCGAACGGGCGAGCATGCCTGGGACTTGTACAGCGGGGTAGGGGTTTTCGCGGCGCAGCTCGCCGACCAGGTGGGCGAAAGCGGCGCTGTGGTGGCAGTGGAGTCGGTGGCCGCCGCCGTCCACGACGGTCAACGCGCGCTCGCGGATCTGCCCCAGGTGAAATTTCGATCCGGCCGGGTGGAACGGGTGCTGGCCGAGTTGCGGCATGCGCCCCGGGTAGTCGTGCTGGATCCACCGCGCGCAGGTGCGGGTCGCGCCGTGGTCGAAGCCATAACCGCGCGCGAGCCGGCGCGAATCATTCATATCGGTTGCGATCCAGCGTCGTTCGCCAGGGATGTCGGTCTGTACCGCGCAGCCGGATACCGGTTGGAGTCCGTCACGGCGTTCGACGCGTTCCCGCTGACCCATCACATGGAAGCGATCGGTCTCCTGGTGCGCTGAACTCCGCGCCTGCTCAACGGCGTCGCCCCCGCGACTTTGCCCGTCCGCAACGGAAGCAGGGGTCCCGGGCCGCACGCCGACGCAAAGTAGCGGGCACCGCGTCCGCGTCACCGTACAGCCCGCAGTAAGTGGTACCGCCGGTACTCGGTATGCGAGAATCCGACGACTTTGTTCGACGAACCGGAGGATCGGACCCATGGGGATTATCGGCGCGCTCGACGGCGCGGCGCGCGAATGGGCCGCCGCCGTGGACACCGCGGCCCGCAACGCATGGGCGTTGTCTTTCGGCGAGGGCATCGAGCGCCATGTTCCGACGCCGTCGACGCTGTTGTTCGACGAACCGCATCGACAGTTGCGGCGGTTCGGGCGCGACGGCGACCGGCGCGGTAGGCCGGTGTTGCTGGTGCCACCGTTGGCGGCGCCGGCGACGTGCTTCGATCTGCGTCCCGGTCAGAGCCTTGCCGAATTCCTGCTCGACACCGGCCGCACGCCCTACGTCATCGACTACGGAACGATCGGCTACGCAGATCGCAACTTGTCTTTCGAGACCTGGATCGATGACATTTTGCCGACCGCTATCCAACGGGTTTCCGACGACAACGGCGAGGTCGATGTCGTGGCGTGGTGCCTCGGTGGAACCCTCAGCCTGCTCACCGCCGCGGCGCACGAGGATCTGCCCATTCGTTCCATCGCGACGGTCGCCACGCCGATCGAATATGCGCACCTACCCTCGCTACAACCGCTGCGCATGACCGCCAAGCTCACCGGTGGCCGACTCGTCACGACCTTCAACAGACTGGCCGGCGGCATTCCCTCGCCGATAGTGCAGGCCAGCTTCCGCTTCACCGCGCTGGATCGGGAAATCAAAAAGCCCTGGTTCATTGCCCGCAACCTGCTGGAGACCGAGACGCTGGCGCGGATGGAGTCCATCGACCGTTTCATGGGCGCGATGCCGGGTTATCCGGGACGGTTCTACGGTCAGCTGTGGGGTCGAATCATGCTGCGAAATGACCTGGCCGAAGGGGGACTGCGCCTCGGCGAGCGCCGTATCGAGTTCGCCCGGGTCGGCGTTCCGGTGCTGGCCATCGCGGGCACCGGGGACGCGATCACCTCGGTTCCCGCCGCCCGCCACCTGGTGGAAGTCCTCACCGGTGCGCCCTCGGTGCGGTTCGAAACCGAACCCGGCAGCCACCTCGGCGTGTTGACGGGGCCCCACGCCCGGGCGACGACCTGGGCTCACATCGACCGATTCTTCGCTGAACTGGGCGAGCACGATGCGGTGACCGTTCGTTAGCCAAAAGGTTTCTGTGCGCGCGGTCGCATCGACGGCATAATGAGGGAAGCGGTTGCCGCGGGCACTCATGGGCAGTCGGGTTTGCTTCGTACACTGGAATGCAGACCGCCGTCGGTAGACGCCGATAGGCATCGGCAGGGTTGACGATCGGGAGGAGCAATTTCGGTGACTGTGCTTTCCCGGATAAATTCGCCGGCCGACCTGCACGGCCTCTCGGAGGTCGAAATCACCGAGCTGGCAACGGAAATACGCGAGTTTCTGGTCCAGAAAGTGGCCGTCACCGGAGGGCATCTGGGTCCGAACCTGGGCGTGGTGGAGTTGACCATTGCGCTGCACCGGGTGTTCGAGTCGCCGCATGATCCGATAGTTTTCGACACCGGTCACCAGGCGTATGTGCACAAGATTCTGACCGGCCGTAAAGACAAGTTCGACAATCTGCGCAAGCAGGGCGGGCTGTCTGGATATCCGAGCCGGGCCGAGAGCGAGCACGACGTCGTCGAGTCGTCACACGCGTCTGCGGCGCTGTCCTATGCCGACGGCCTGGCCAAAGCCTTCGCGCTGACCGATCAGCACCGGCATGTCGTCGCGGTCGTCGGTGACGGCGCGTTGACGGGCGGTATGTGCTGGGAGGCGCTGAACAACATCGCCGCGGGCAAGGACCGTCCGCTGGTGATCGTGGTGAACGACAACGGCCGCTCGTACGCGCCGACCATCGGCGGCCTCGCCGAGCACCTGGCCGCGCTGCGGTTGCAGCCGGAGTACGAGCGCATCCTGGCCGCGGGCAAGCACGTCATCAAGCGCATCCCAGGAGTCGGACGCTCGACGTACTCGGTGCTGCACGGCATCAAGGCGGGCCTCAAGGATGCGATGAGCCCGCAGGCGATGTTCTCCGACCTGGGCATCAAATACCTCGGTCCGGTAGACGGCCACGACGTCCATGCCGTCGAAATGGCGCTGCGACGGGCCAAGGCGTTCGGCGGCCCGGTGCTGGTCCACGCGGTGACCCGCAAGGGCATGGGGTATCAACCTGCCGAAGACCATCAGGCCGACCAGATGCACTCCTGTTCGCCGATCGACCCGGTGACCGGGAAGGCCAAGACGGTTGCGCCCACCGACTGGACCGCGGTGTTCTCGGCGGAGCTGATAGAGCACGCGAACCATCGCGACGACATCGTGGCCATCACCGCCGCTATGCCGGGCCCGACCGGGTTGGCGGCGTTCGGTCAACGGTTCCCCGATCGCATGTTCGATGTGGGCATCGCCGAGCAGCACGCGGTCGCCTCGGCGGCCGGGCTGGCGCTCGGCGGAATGCATCCGGTGGTAGCCGTGTACTCGACGTTCCTCAACCGGGCGTTCGATCAGCTGCTCATGGACGTGGCGCTCCTGAAGCAGCCGGTGACGCTGGTCCTGGACCGGTCGGGGATTACCGGAAACGACGGGCCGAGTCACAACGGCATGTGGGACCTGTCGCTGCTGGGCATCGTTCCGGGTATGCGGGTGGCGGCACCTCGTGACGCGGCACGGCTGCGCGAGGAACTTGCCGAAGCGTTGGCTGTAGGTGACGGCCCGACGGCGCTGCGGTTCCCGAAAGGTGCAGTAGGCACCGATATCGATGCGGTCGACCGCATCGACGGCATCGACGTGCTGCGAATTCCCGCAACCGACGCCAAGGATGTGCTGCTGGTCGCGGTGGGCCCGTTCGCGAGGCTGGCGCTGGAGGCGGCCGAGCGGCTCGAGCAGCAGGGGATCGCGGCGGCAGTTGTCGATCCGCGCTGGGTGCTGCCCGTTTCGGAGTCACTGGTCAAAATGGCGCAAGACTTCCGGCTCGTGGTCACCGTGGAGGACAGCGGCGTGCACGGCGGCGTCGGCTCTACCGTGTCGGCGGCGTTGCGTGCTGCTGGCGTCGACGTGCCATCTCGGGATCTCGGTGTGCCGCAACAGTTCCTCGAACACGGCTCGCGCAACGAAGTCCTGCGCGATGTCGGGCTGACCGCGCAGGATGTCGCGTTGCGCGTGACCGGCTGGGTGGCCGGGCTGGACCCAGAAGCGCAAACGTTGGCGCGGGCGGCCGAAACGGAGTAGCGGACGCCGGGTCGTGGCAAAGTCCTGCCGCACGTGGCACGATCGCGAGGGTGACCAGTCCCGCAGCAGCCCAGCGCTTGCGCGATCTCGAGCGGCTGCGCCGCGTCCGCGACCGGATCGATCGTGATTATGCGCAACCGCTGGACGTCGAGGCGCTTGCCCGCGACGCGCATATGTCGGCCGGGCACCTCAGCCGCGAATTCCGGCAGGCCTATGGGGAGTCGCCGTACGCGTACCTGATGACTCGGCGGATCGAGCGCGCGATGGCGCTGCTTCGCCGTGGCGACCTGAGCGTCACCGAGATTTGTTTTGCGGTCGGCTGCTCCTCGCTGGGGACGTTCAGCACGCGATTCACCGAACTGGTCGGCGTGCCGCCGAGCACGTACAAGCGCGAGGCTGCCGCGATAACGCAGTACGCAGACCGCAGCGGCACGGCGACAACGCAGCGCGCGACCGATACCCAAGGAATGCCGCCATGCGTGGCGAAACAGGTCACCAGACCGGTCAGGAATCGAGAAGCGCGCCCCAGTGAGCCGCAACTAACGTGACGTCCATGGACATCACCATCTACTCGACAATGCTTCCGCACGACGACCGCGACGCATCGCTGGCCTTCTACCGCGACACCCTCGGCTTCGAGGTCCGCAACGACGTCGGCTACAAGGGAATGCACTGGATCACCGTCGGTCCGCCGGACCAGCCGGGCACCTCGATCGTGCTGTACCCGCCGGCGGCCACCCCCGGCCTCACCGACGATGAGCGCCGCACCATCGCCGAGATGATGGCCAAGGGCACCTTCGCCAGCATCAACTTGGCTACCAAGGACCTCGACGGCACGTTCGAGCGGCTACAAGCCAGCGACGCCGAGGTGGTTCAGGAGCCGACCGACCAGCCATACGGTATTCGGGACTGCGCCTTCCGCGACCCGGCCGGCAATCTGCTCCGCATCCAGGAACTGCGCTGAGTTAACGACAGAGAACGTCAACGTGACGCCGATCGCTAGAGCGGTCGGCGTCCCAAGTGGAGCTGGGGTCACATGAGCACGGGTTTGCAAACCAGGGGACGCCGGGCAGACAGAGCCGGGGACGTGCACGTCGCCGATAGCCATGATCTGATCCGGGTGCACGGCGCGCGGGTGAACAACCTCAAAGACGTCAGCATCGAGATCCCGAAGCGACGGCTCACCGTGTTCACGGGCGTCTCCGGATCGGGCAAGAGCTCGCTGGTGTTCGACACCATCGCCGCGGAGTCGCAGCGACTGATCAACGAGACCTACAGCACCTTCGTGCAAGGCTTCATGCCGACGTTGGCCCGTCCGGAAGTCGACTTCCTGGACGGGCTCACCACCGCGATCATCGTCAACCAAGAGCGGATGGGTTCGGACCCGCGCTCCACCGTCGGCACGGCCACCGACGCCAATGCGATGCTGCGGATTCTGTTCAGCCGGCTCGGCAAGCCGCACATCGGGTCGCCGCAGGCGTTCTCGTTCAATGTCGCGTCGATCAGCGGAGCCGGTGCGGTCAGCGTGGAGAAGGCGGGTAAGACGGTGAAGGAGCGTCGCAGCTTCAGCATCACCGGCGGAATGTGTCCGCGCTGCGAAGGCCGCGGCTCGGTCAACGACATCGACCTGAGTCAGCTCTACGACGACAGCAAGTCGCTCAACGAGGGCGCGCTCACCATCCCGGGTTACAGCATGGACGGCTGGTTCGGCCGAATCTTCAACGGCTGCGGCTTCTTCAGCGCGGACAAGCCCATCAAGAAGTTCACCAAACGCGAACTCAACGATCTGCTGTACAAGGAGCCCACCAGAATCAAGGTTGACGGCATCAACCTGACCTACGAGGGCCTCGTCCCCAGGATTCAGAAGTCGATGCTGTCCAAGGACGTCGACGCACTGCAGCCGCACATACGGGCTTTCGTCGAGCGGGCGGTCACGTTCACCATCTGCCCGGAGTGTGACGGCACCCGACTCACCGCACTGGCCCGGTCGTCGAAGATCAAGGGGCGCAACATCGCCGACCTGTGCTCGATGCAGATCAGCGACCTGGCGCAGTGGGTTCGTCAGCTCGACGAGCCCACAGTCGCGCCGTTGCTGAAGGGCCTGCAGCACTTGTTCGACTCGTTCGTCGAGATCGGACTGGGCTACTTATCGCTGGACCGACCATCGGGCACGCTGTCCGGGGGAGAAGCGCAGCGTACCAAGATGATTCGTCACCTGGGATCCTCGCTCACGGACGTGACTTACGTCTTCGACGAACCCACGATCGGCCTGCACCCGCACGACATTGCGCGGATGAACGAGTTGCTGCTGCAGTTGCGCGACAAGGGCAACACCGTACTCGTGGTCGAGCACAAGCCGGAGACCATCGCGATTGCCGACCACGTCGTCGATCTCGGACCGGGCGCCGGGACTGGCGGTGGCACCGTGTGCTTCGAGGGCACGGTCGAGGGGCTGCGGGCCAGCGACACCATCACCGGCCGTCACCTCGACGACCGAGCGAAGCTCAAGGAGTCGGTGCGGTCGGCTTCGGGTGCGTTGGAGATCCGCGGCGCCTCGATGCACAACCTGCAGAACGTGGACGTGGACATCCCGCTTGGCGTCTTGTGCGTCCTGACCGGCGTCGCCGGATCCGGAAAGAGCTCGCTCATTCAGGGGTCGGTGGCTGACCTCGACGGCGTCGTGGTGATCGACCAGGGCGCTATCCGCGGCTCGCGGCGCAGCAACCCGGCCACGTACACGGGCCTGCTGGACCCGATCCGCAAGGCGTTCGCAAAGGCCAACGGCGTGAAGCCGGCATTGTTCAGCGCCAATTCGGAGGGCGCGTGCCCGGCCTGCAATGGCGCCGGGGTCATCTACACGGATCTGGGCCCCATGGCCACCGTCGAATCGACCTGCGAGGAGTGTGAGGGTAAGCGATTCGGCGCGGCCGTGCTCGAATACACCTTCGGCGGCAAGAACATCGCCGAGGTACTCGCGATGCCGGTGGCGGAGGCGACGAAGTTCTTCGATACGGGCGAGGCGAAAACGCCAGCGGCGCACAAGATCCTAGTTCGACTGTCCGATGTCGGGCTCGGGTATCTCACGCTCGGCCAACCGCTCACCACGCTGTCCGGCGGCGAGCGCCAGCGGCTCAAGCTGGCCACCCACATGGGCGAAAAGGGTTCGGTCTACGTCCTCGACGAACCGACCACCGGCCTGCACCTCGCCGACGTCGAGCAGTTGCTCGCCCTGCTCGACTCGCTCGTCGACTCAGGCAAGTCGGTGATCGTCATCGAGCACCATCAGGCGGTGATGGCGCACGCCGACTGGATCATCGACCTTGGCCCCGGCGCCGGTCACGACGGCGGCCGGATCGTGTTCGAAGGGACGCCGCGAGATCTGGTAACCACCCCCGCAACACTTACCGGCGAGCACCTCGCGGCCTACGTGGGCGGCTGATCGGTCGTCTCGAACGCCACTGCCAACCGCGGCACCACGAGTTCGCGCTGCCACCGACGCGCGCGGCCAGCGGCGAGAAAGGCGTCGATCTGTTCTGCGGCGTCGGATTCGGTGGCAACCCCTTCCCAGCACAGGCGGCGCAACAGGTCGGGGGTGAGCAGGTTTTCGACGGGAATTTCCAGCGATTCGCTCAGCTCCGCCATCACCGCCCGGGCGGCATCGAGGCGTTGCGCCGCTGCGGGATTGCGCCGGGACCAACGATTGGTCGGCGGGGGACCGGTGTGCGGCTGACTCAGCGGCGGGAGCTCGCTCTCGGGCAGGGTCCGGGCACGTCGCAGCGCCGCGAGCCACATGGACGAGGACCGCCGCTGGCGTGGGCCGCCGAATACGGGCAGTTGGCGCAGCTGATCAATGGATTTCGGGTCCGCGGCGGCTGCCGCGACGATTGCGGAGTCGGGCAGCACCCGACTGGGCGCGATGTCGCGAGTGCTCGCAACTTCGTCTCGGGCAAGCCACAATTCGCGCGCTGCGGCCAGTTGGCGTGGCTGCTTCAACGTATGAATATGTGAGACTCGCCGCCAGCGGTCGGGTTTGGGCGCCGACGGCCCGGCGGTCCGCACATGTTCGAATTCCTGGGTAGCCCAGTCGATTTTGTTCTGCTTGGTCAGCTCGGTGACCATTGCCTCGCGCAACTCCAGCAGGACTTCGACGTCGAGCGCGGCGTAGTTCAACCACTCGGCGGGCAGCGGCCGCCGCGACCAATCAGCGGCGCCATGACCCTTCTGCAGCGAAAGCCCAAGCGTGCGTTCGACGATCGGCGCGAGGCCGACTCGCTCGAATCCGGCGAGGCGTCCGGCGAGTTCGGTGTCGAACAGTGCCGCAGGGCGCAGTCCGAGTTCGGCAAGGCAGGGCAAGTCCTGATCGGCGGAGTGCAGCACCCATTCCAGCGGGTTGAGGACCGCGCCCAGAATCGCCATGTCGTCGGTCACCGGAATCGGATCGATGAGCACGGTCCCCGAACCCCGGCGACGCAGCTGAATCAGATAGGCGCGCTGCGAGTAGCGGAAGCCTGACGCGCGCTCGGCGTCGACGGCGAGGGGACCCTCGCCCTGGGCGAGTCGTTCGGCCGCGGTCCGTAGGTCCGCAGCGGTCTGCACCACTGGCGGCACACCATCCGTCGGCGCGAGCAGCGGCACGGCGTCGCCTTCGACCGACGCTGCGCGCACATCCGACATAGCGAGGACAATACGGGCACGCAGCACCGCCGAAACACCTGCGGGTGGGTCAGTCGGCGACGGTCTCCTCGGCGTTGTGCTCGGCAGCTGCCTTGACCAACTCCTCCAGCGCCTCGGGGAAGGCATCGGCGAGCGACCACAGATTGGGCACCAACTCGGTGCAGGCGATCAATCCGACGTTGAGTTGGTCCTCCAACGACATGACGGTGATGGTCAACCCTGCGCCGTGGAACACCGGTCCCAGCGGGTACATCGCGGTAACTCGGCCGCCCAGGAAATAGAGCGGCATCGGCGGCCCCGGCACATTGGAGACGACCAGGTTGTGGATTACCGGATGCCGTTCGGCCAGGCGCAGTTTCGCGTACACCCGCATGGCCGCGCCGAAGGTTGCGGGTCCGGCGAACTGTGCCCAGTCCTGCAACAGCGTGGCGCCGAGGGCTTCGTTGTGCACTTTCGATACCGCGTTGGCATCGGCGATCGAGCGTAGGCGTTCGGCGGGATCGTCGATGTCGGTGTGGAGCTGGCTGAACATGCCGGACACCTTGTTGGTGCCCGGTCGGTCGGATTTTGCATGCACGGAAACGGGAACCATTGCCACCAAAGAGTTTTCGGGCAACTCGCCGCGGTCTTCGAGGTAGGCGCGCAGCGCGCCGGCGACCAGGGTCAGCACCACGTCGTTGACCTTGACGCCGAAGGCATTCTTGACGTCCTTGACCGTGTTCAGGTCGAGTTGCACGTAGGCGACGTTGCGGTGACCGGTGATGGTTCCGTTGAACGACACCCGGGGTGCGGTGAACGGCGCGGGCATCGACTGACCGCGCCGGGCACGGGTGATCCAATCAGGTACCAGCGGAACCGTTTTGGGCACCATGGCCGCGATCTTGAACGGCCGGCTGGCAAAGCCGAGCATCCCGCTGATGGCCATCTCTACCGTGTTGGCCGAACCCGAGTGCTTGTTCGGCGCGACCGACGGGTCGGGCGGCGCGGCGTCGGGCTCGATGCTGCACAGTTGCGACATCATGTTCGCGCCGGTGACGCCGTCGACGCCCGCGTGGTGCATTTTGGACATGACGGCGATGCGGCCGTCGTCGAGACCCTCGATGACCCACATCTCCCACAGTGGCCGGGCGCGGTCGAGCGGCTGGCTGGCGATGTGTCCGCAGAGTTCGGAAAGTTCCGCGGCCCCACCGGGGGCGGGAACGGCGACCCGGTGACAGTGCCGGTCCACATCGAAGTCGGGATCGTCGACCCACACCGGGTGGTCGAGATTGAATTTCGAATCCTGGATCTTTCGCCGGAACCCCGGCATCAAGCGCACGCGGGTGGCAAGCTCTGTTTTCAGCGCCTCGAAGCTGTATCCGTTCGGCATGGTGGACGGGTCGATCACGACCAGTCCGCAAACGTGCAGCAGCTGCGTCGAAGTCTCGAGGTAGAGAAAGCTGGCGTCCAAACCGCTGAGTCGCTCCATGCCGCAATACTAGAACGTGTTCTAATATTTCGTCCAGTTCTCCCGAATACAGCGTGGTAGAAACGTTACGAGAGGATGGTGAAGCGTGAGCGACGGGTTCCTGCGACGGCAAGCGGTGATGCTTGCGCTCAGCGCCAACGCGCTGCGACCAGTCCCTGGCATGCCGGCCTCGGTGCCGACGTTCTTCGCCGGCTGGCTGACCAGCGAACTCGCTCCGCATCTGCTGCTCGCCACCGCGGCCGACGCGACGACGCACACCCTGCGCCACGGCGTCCACGGCCGTCGTGATGCGGTCGGCCTCGCCGCGGCCGGCCTGTCGGTCACCGCGCTCGGTGCCGTCATCCAGTCCGGCCGCGGTGCCTCCGCCGAAGTCGATTCCGCGCTGCGTTCGGCGCTCGGCCCCGATTACCGCGAAACCGATGTCGACCCGGCCCTGCCGTGGCTGTCACTGGCGTACCCGTTCCGGATGCGCAACCGCGACGTGGTCAAGGTGCGAAACGTGCCGTATGCACCCGGTGGTCGCCGGTTCCTGATGGACATTTACCACCGCCGCGACCTGCCGCACGATTCGCCGATTCTGCTGCAACTGCACGGCGGCGCCTGGGTCACCGCCAACAAGGATCACCAGGCGGTGCCGCTCATGCTCGAGATGGCTGCCCGGGGCTGGCTGTGCGCGGCCATCAACTATCCCTTGTCGCCGAAGGCGACCTGGCCCGCGCATCTGATCGCCGTGAAGCAGGCCATCGCGTGGCTGCGCGAGCACGCCGCCGAATACGGCGCCTCGCCGGAATTCCTCGCGGTGACCGGTGGCTCGGCGGGTGGGCACCTGGCGGCCATGGCCGCGCTGACCCCTAACCGCGACGATCTGCAACTCGGGTTCGAGAATGCCGACACCAGCGTGCAGGCCTGCGTTCCGCACTACGGCGTCTACGACTTCGCCGGTGACACGGACATCCGGGCAGTCAAGCTGCGAGTCCGCTCGCACCTCATGAAGATGGTGTTAGGCAAAGACGCAAAGTTCCCGGAGGACTACCGGGCGGCGTCCCCGTATGCGCACGTGCGCGCGGATGCGCCGCCGTTCTTTGTCATCCACGGCAGCAGCGACGCGCTCGTACCCGTCGCCGAGGCCCGGGCATTCGTCGACAAGTTGCGCGCCGAGTCGCGGAACCCGGTGGCGTACGCGGAGTTACGCGGTGCCCAGCACGCGTTCGACGTGTTCCCGTCGATCCGCAGCGTGTACGTGCTGCGCGGGGTGGCGAGCTTTTTGGAGTGGGCGCTGCGCGACGCTAGTGTCCCGCGCGCTGCCCTAGGTTAGTGACGCCCGCGGGCGGCAAACCGGCGGCGTAGGCGAGCACCTCGGCAAAGGCCTCGACGTGCGGCGCGAGTTCGGGGGAGGTAGCCGTCCACGACGCCCGCAACTCGAGCTGATAGGCGTGCGGCGGGCCGACGATGTCGCCGTATCGCACCGAGCTTGTCGCCGTCACCGTCCCGCCCAGCGCGTTGAGCGGTTCCGAGCGCGACTCCAACGCGTCCACCAGCCAACTCCATGCCACCTCGGGCAGCAGCGGGTCGCCAGCCAGGGCCGCCTCGAGGTCGGCCTGGATGTAGGCCACCAGGCGTAGCGTGCCGTTCCAGGCCTCGTCGCCGTTCGGGTCGTACAGCAGAATCAGGCGACCGAACGCGTCACCGTCGGACTGCTCGGCCACGACCTCGGATTCGGGGTGCTTGACCTCGGCGCCGAGTGCATACGAGTAGGGCGCGAGCCGCTGTGGCGGCCGGATCGGGCCGAGCTCGATATCGGGATGCACCGTGGCGCTGTGCATCGCATCGATCGCAGCGCGAAACACCGCGGGTTGGCTGCCGGGCCCGGATGTGCTCTCGCGGGGCGCGGCCGCGGCGCCATCGCGCTCGTCGTGCGGGATCACAAACTTCGAGGCTAGACCTGACGGTGTAATGCGCAACGGAGGCGCGCCGCTGCCGCTATTTCGGGCGGATGGTGAGGATCTGCGAAACGGTCCCCACGGGTCCGCGCTCGTCGTGAATGACGCTGCTGGTCAGTCCCCGGCCGCCGGGACCGAATGTGACTGTCGTATCGAAGCCGACCCACTCACCGGCCGGTTCGGTGAACAGGTGCGCGGTGAGGTCGATGTTGGGGTAGGCGACCTTTTCCGGGTCCGCGCGCACGGCCATGCCGTTGGCAATATCGAACAGGCCGACCGCCCGGGAGAGTTCGCTGACCGCCTCGTCGCGGACGAGCGGTACGTCTGTGCGGACCCAGTATCTGGCCCGGCCCGGCTCGAGTAACTCGCGCCGCACCTGCGCGGATGCGATGAAGCCCCCAGGCCAGACCGTCGTCGGATCCCATGGGGGCAGGGCGGTCGGCGGTGCGATGGCAGGGTAGGCGGTGCCCGCCAAGTCGGCGGTGTCACCTGGTTGCATCAGCCACGCGCGCAGTCGGACGGCCTCCCGTCCGCCGTGCGCGAGGGTCGCTTCGACCAGTTCGATGGTCCGTCCGGGTCGGGTGACGGCCACCGATGTCTCGACAGTGTCCATCGGCACCGTTCCCAGGATGTCGTAGGACAAGCGGGCGATCACCAATCCGTCGCTGCGACGAGCATCGCGGTCAGCCTCGACCAGGTGGGCGAGCAGTCCCAGCGCCGGCGCGATGTGCTGCTCGTTGGGATCCCAGCCGCCGCTGACGTGCTGGGTCGGGCGGTAGGCCCGGGCGCCGACCCGGTCGAAGTAAGCCACGTGGGTTCTCCCGTCTGTCCGGTGACTGCTGACAACGCTAAGCGACCGCCCAGGCTCGCGCGCAACCGTGAGAACATGGCAACGATGATCAGCGACCAGAAACAGACGCGCCGAGCCCTGCCCGACGCACCCCTCCTCGCCGCCGCGACCGGTCGGGCCCCCACGCAGCGGCCCGTGTGGTTCATGCGCCAGGCCGGTCGCTCGTTGCCGGAATACCGGGAGATTCGCGCGGGCACCGGGATGCTGGAGTCATGTTTCACTCCGGAGCTGGTGTGCGAGATCACCCTGCAACCGGTCCGCCGCCACGGCGTCGACGCGGCGATTCTGTTCTCCGACATCGTGGTTCCGCTGAAGGCCGCGGGCATCGATCTCGACATCGTGGCCGGGGTCGGTCCGGTCGTGGCCGAGCCCGTCCGCAGCGCCTCGGACGTAGCTGCGCTGCCGCGCCTCGACTCGGCCGCCGTCGGTCCAGTCGCGGCGGCGGTGGAACTACTGATCAACGAACTCGGCGCGACGCCGCTGATCGGCTTCGCCGGTGCGCCCTTCACCCTCGCCTCGTACCTGGTCGAGGGCGGTCCGAGCCGCAATCACGAGCGCACCAAGGCGCTCATGCTCAGCGAGCCCGATACCTGGCACAGCCTGTTGCGCGCATTGACCGACATCACCATCACGTTCCTGCGGGCCCAACTCGACGCCGGCGTCGACGCGGTGCAACTGTTCGACTCGTGGGCGGGCGCGCTGTCGCTGGCCCAGTACGAGTCCTTTGTGTTGCCGCACACCGAGCGGGTTTTTGGGGCGCTCACCGATGCGGGAGTACCCCGCATCCATTTCGGCGTCGGCACCGGCGAATTGCTCGGCGCCATGGGCCGGGTCGGCGCAGACGTCGTGGGAGTCGACTGGCGAGTGCCGCTCGACGAGGCCGCGCGCCGGGTCGGTCCTGGAAAGGCGTTGCAGGGCAACCTGGATCCGGCCGTGCTCTTCGCGGACTGGACCTCGATCGACGGCGAGGTGCGCCGCGTGCTGAACGAAGCGGATCGCGCCCTGCAACTGGGCTCGAGCGGCCACATCTTCAATCTCGGTCACGGCGTGCTGCCCGAGACCGACCCAGGGCTGCTCACCGCGGTCGTGGAGTTGGTGCACTCACTGTGAACCGCTTTGCCGTTGTCGGGGGCGGAATTTCGGGGTTGACGGCGGCCTACCGACTGCGCGAGCTGCTCGGCCCGGGGGCGAGCATCACCCTGATCGAGCGGGAGGCGCGGACCGGCGGCCAGCTGCACACAGTTTCGCTCGCCGGCGAGCCGTTCGACGTGGGCGCGGAAGCGTTTGTCGGGCGACGGCCCGAGGTCCCGAAACTACTTGCCGAACTCGGTTTGGCAGATCAGCTCGTGCACCCGTCCGGCTTGCGCCCGCGAATCTGGGCGGGCTCGGCGCTGCACCCGATGCCGGCGCAGACGCTGATGGGTATTCCGTCGTCAGCGGATTCGATGGCCGGGCTCGTGGATCGAGCCACCCTCGACACCATCGCGCGAGAACAAGACCGCCCGCTGCACTGGAAACCCGGCACCGACAGGGCGATCGGCGCCCTGGTGGCCGAACGATTCGGTGAACAGGTGGTGCGCCGTAGCGTCGACCCACTGCTCGGCGGGGTCTACGCCGGTTCCGCCGACGGAATTGGCATCCGCGCTGGGTTGCCGACGCTCGCGGCGGCGCTCGATTCGGGGGCCGAAAGTCTCACTGCCGCAGTGGGTGCAGCGTTGCCACCGCCCCAGGCGGGTCCGGTGTTCGGGGGAATCCGCGGCGGCTATCGGGTGCTGCTCGACGCGCTCACTCGGCACGCTCGCCTCGACGCTCGCGTCGGTGTCGCCGCTACGACCATCGCCCGGCAGGGCGATCGCTGGAGCGTCGGGCCGATCGGCGACTTCGATGCCGTGATTCTCGCCGTGCCCGCAGCGGAAACGGCACGGCTGCTTGCCGTTTCGGCACCACGCGCCGCAGCGGCAGCGGCCGCGATTCCGGCCGCAGGTTCCGCGCTCGTTGCGCTCGCCTTCAGTGCCGATGCGGAGTTACCCGAATATTCGGGCATTCTGGTCGCCACCGGAGAGTCGTTGCGGGCCAAGGCGTTCACCTTCTCCTCGCGGAAATGGCCGCATCTCGCCGGACGGGGGACAACGTTGGTTCGCGCGTCGTTCGGCCGGTTCGGCGACGACACGGCACTGCGCAGCACCGACGCAGACCTGATCGGCGCGGCGTGTGCGGACCTCGGCGAGGTGGCCGACGTCCATGCCGAGCCTGTTGCCGCCTACGTCCAGCGCTGGCCGGCCGGTCTGCCGCAGTACGGTCCGGGCCATCTCGATCTGGTGCAGACCATCGAGTCCGATGTCGCAGATCTGGACGGGCTCGAAGTGGCCGGGTCGTATCTGCGCGGGGTGGGCGTGCCGGCATGCATTGCGGCGGCCGATGCCGCCGCTCGACGCCTCGCTGACAGTCGCTGACTCGGCGAGTGGCACCATGGAGGCATGGCTCGCCTCGACTTCAACGCGCTCAACTCCTCGATTCGGTACCTGATGTTCTCGGCGTTTCAGGTCCAGCCCGGCGCACTGGGGGAAGACCGGGAGGCGGCGATCAAGGAGGCCCGGATCTTCTTTGAGGGCCTCGAGGAGCGTGGCGTCGTCCTGCGCGGCATCTACGACGTGTCCGGCCTGCGCGCCGACGCCGACTTCATGCTGTGGACGCACGCGGAGCAGATCGAGCAACTGCAGAATGCATACGCCGATTTCCGCCGGACGACCGCGCTCGGTCGGGCTAGCACGCCCGTCTGGAGCAACGCGGCCGTGCACCGCCCGGCGGAGTTCAACAAGAGCCATATCCCGGCGTTCTTGGCGGGGGAGGAGCCCGGCAACTACGTCTGCGTGTACCCGTTTGTGCGCTCCTACGACTGGTATCTGCTGCCGGAGGCCGACCGGCGCAAGATGCTGGCCGACCACGGCAAGCAGGCGCGCGACTATCCCGACGTGCGGGCGAACACGGTGCCCGCCTTCGCGCTCGGCGACTACGAGTGGATCCTGGCCTTCGAGGCCCCGGAACTGCACCGCATCGTCGACTTGATGCGAGACCTCCGCAACACCGAGGCGCGGCTGCACGTGCGCAAGGAGATTCCGTTCTTCACGGGGCCGCGGGTGGACGTCGAAAAGCTCATCACCGCGCTGCCGTAAGGGCAGCGACGGCTCTATAGCCTCACGAACGGGTGGCTTTCGACACCCCCACTCGACGTTTCGTCCGATAACCACCTGTTGGTGGCGCCGAACCTCTACGCCTCCGGCTGCAGCCGCAGTGAGATCGAGTTGATGCAGTACCGCTTGTCCGTCGGGGTGTCGTAGCCCTCACCTTCGAAGACATGCCCCAGGTGGCTGTGGCAGTTCGCGCAGAGCACCTCGACACGGCGCATGCCGAGTGAGCGGTCTTCGCGCAGGACCACGGCATCGGACTCCGCCGGATCGAAGAACGACGGCCAACCGCAATGCGATTCGAACTTCTCGGTACTGCGAAACAGTTCGGCCCCGCAGGCACGGCAGGTGTAGATGCCGGGGGTTTTCTCGTCGGTGTACTCGCCGGTGAAGGGACGCTCGGTGCCCGCGAGGCGTAGCACCTTGAACTCCTCGGGTGACAGGCGTACTCGCCATTCGTCGTCGGTCAGCTGAACGCGTGGCGCGGATTCGGAACGACTCATGTTTCCACGCTAATACGATTCTGTTCCCCGGCGGGGGGCCGAGAATTTTTGACCGCAGTGGGACGTGAGTCCTCCTCGGCGCGGGGCCGTGCAGCAAGCACAAATTCTGGGTCGATACCGGCCGCGAGTCGTCCCTCGCGTCGTGCGGCGAGGTAGCGGTCGGCGAGGACCGCGAACACCACCAACAGCAGCAGGCTCCAGCCGAAGGTGGTCTTCATGTAGTCGGCGAGCCGGCCGGCCTCGGGGAACCGGGTGGACAGCCAACTGTCGTAGGACATGAAGCCGTACACGGCCAGCCACGCCGGCCAGTTGCGCAACACCGAGTTGCGCAGCACGACCGTCATCAGCATGGGGAACAGCATCATCGAGTAGTACATCTGGCCCAGCGATCCGAGCAGGAACGTCGCGGCGAGCAGCACTCCCGAGGTGGTGGCTACGTAGAACAACTCGTCGTCGCGGTAGTAGCGCCACAGCAGCCACAGTGAGATCAGCACCATGACGCCGAAGGTGATGCGAATGATCCAGACCAGCGCCGGTGGCAGCCCGTAGTAGTCACCGTTTCCGACGATCGCACTGTTGAAGTAGTCGCGTGATTGCGACAGGTACGGCAACGTCTTGTGCACAAACCCCATCGGATCGACCGACAGCGGCCAGGCGATCGCGTTGAGCACGAGCGGCACGGCGATGGTGGTCGGGAATACCTTCCACTGTTTGCGCACGATCGGCAGTAACAGCAAGGGCCACAGGATGGGCTTGACCGCAAGGGTCAGTCCGATCGCAGCTCCGGCCCACAGATCGCGCCGGCGGAGCAGCAGCATCAAAAAGACGACCTCGCCGAGCAGCACGCAGCCGTTGATATTGGTGAACACGAGCGTGTTGGTCACCGTCTCGGACATGAACATGCCCAGCAGCAGAACCGGCGCGGCGATCGATGACAGACTCCGGCCGAACATGCGCAGCAGCAGGTACCACGCGATGAGGATCGCGATGGCGTTGATCACGATGAACAGCCAGCGCGCCTTTTCCGGGTCGAGAATTGCCAGCGGCGAAAACAGCAGCGTCGCGCTCGGTGGATACAAGTAGTGGGGGTCGACGAATGAGAGGTTTTCCCCGTACACGGCCCGGTGGTTCAGGAAGGCGAGGGAGGCCTTGTAGACCGGCGTGAAGTCATCGGTGATGTACCCGTTGACGGCCTTGATGACCACTCGATGCAGCACGGTCATGATCGCAATCGGCCACAACGCGAACTTGATCACGTCGCTGGTCGTGCGCGCGGTGCGCGGTTCGAGATGTCCTAACACTCCGGGCACGGTACACCGGTCCTTGCTTATGCCGGGCATGCCATCCCGTTCGCGGGCAGCTCCGCGGTCTTGACGTAGCCGACTATTGCCTGTTGGGCGCAGCCGGAGTGGGCGAGGACCGGATGTCCCCAACCCTGCCAGGTGATCACCGAGGCGTTGCCGCCGGCCGCGCCGATCGCGCCGGTCACCGAACTGAGCCCGGCGTTGCCGACCACCGGGTCGGCGGTGCCGTTGAGCACCAGGACGGGCAGCTTCAACTGCTTTGGCGGTGGGCCGGCGCCGACGACCGGCCACGCGGTACAGGCCATCATGGCGATGGCGGCCTGCTTGCCGAAGACGGGGTAGCGCTTGTCCCAGGTCTGTTCGAGCTCGCGCACTTTGTCCGGTGTCGGCCGTTGGTGGGCGTCGGTGCAGCGCGCGACGAACTCGCCGTCGCTGGCGGTGAACGCCTGCTCGCGGGTGACGATCGTGCTGAGTGCGCCGACGTCGCCGTTCTGGGCGGCGCTGAGTGCGTCGGCAAGCTCGGAGATGCGGTTCGCCTGATCGGCGCGCGGCGAGCCGAGGAATCCGGAAATGGCGGTGAGCACCGCGTTCGCCGACAGTGACCCGAGGTCGCCCGAGCCGGCCCGGCGCACCACGTCGGCCACTGCGGCCCGCGGATCGGATCCGAGCGAGCAATGCACACCGATGCATCGGGTGGCGAAGGCGCTCAGCGCGGCCTCGGCGCCGGTGACCTGGCTCTCGGTCATCGCGGTGACGTCCGCGTTGAGAGTCTCCGGCGAGTCGAGGATCAGCCGACCCACGTGCCCGGGGTGTTTGGCGGCGTAGTCGAGCGCGACGGTGGCGCCGTTGCCCGTGCCGATGATTCCAATGGTGTCCACCTGCCAGTTCAGCCGCAGTTGTTCGATGTCGTCGGCGGCGTGACCGGCGTCGAAGGCAAGTTCTTGGGGCTGCAGGAAGTCCTTGCACGCCGTCGTCGCGGTTTCGCTGACGTTTGCCATCGCATTGACCGGGTCGCTGCCGTCGCTGGTGGTCTGCGTCGGGTCGCTGGGCGTGTAGCCGAACTGCGCGTTGTCGTCGAGTGCGCTGCGCACCGGCGGTTTGAGGCAGTCGATGGGTGTGGAATTGCCGATGCCGCGCCGGTCGATCGCCACGATCGGCCGCGAGGTCAGCAACGCACCGACCGGGCCGGAGGCCAGGCCGGCGAGTGTCGCCGAGGACGGGCGGTCCGAGCCCGAGGTCAGAATCAGGGGCGCGACGTTGGTAGGTGTCTGCGGGAACCGGGCACGGACCAGCCCGACGGTGAAGGTGCCGTATATCGCCCCCGACGCGTCAATCGGTGCGGTGTACTCGGCGCAGTCCAAGGTGAGCCCTTGCGGCGCGGGTCCCAGGCTCAGCAGTTTGAGCGTCGGTTCGGTGCAGTTGCGCCAGGTGAGGTCGGACTTGGGGACGGGCAGTTCGGCCGCCTTCGGTGGCGGTGCAGAGTTGGTGTCTCCGCTGCCCCCGGTTCCCGAGGTGTGCTGTTCGACGGCGACGCCCGGTCGGTTCGAGGGGCCCGCGCCGCATGCCGCGCAGGCAAGGGCTACTACGGCGGCCCCAACCACAGCGCGCAGCGTGGCGCGATTCATACGCATGGACACCAGCGTGCCAGGTTCAACGGGAATCGTTGCGCACCCACCGGGTGAGCAAGGTCCCGTCGTCGGCGGAGAGCACGTGCGCACGTGTCATAGGTTGACGAACACTGTTGGTGGACACCGCAATCCGGCGGCTGGTCCCGGCCGTGAGCACCGGCGCAAAGGTGAGGCACAGGTCATCGACCCGGTCGTCGGCGGCCAACTGGCCGAACAAACCTGGACCGCCCTCGCACAGCACGCGCAGCAGCCCGAGGTCGCGCAGCGAATCGAGCAGCGCCGCGCTGTCGATGTGGTGGGGCGCGATCTCGAGCACTTTCGCCCCAGCGTCGCGCAATTGCTCCTTACGGTCGGGTGGCGCGGACTTCGTGGTCAGGATGATGGGCGGAACCGTGGTGTCGGTGAGCAGTCGTGCGGTGGGCTCGATGGACGCGCTCGCGGTCACGACGGCGATCGGTGGCACGGCGGCCAGGCCGGCCTGCAGGCGACGCTCGCGACGCTGCTCGTTTGTGCGCGCGCCACCGTAGTTCTCGATTCGGGCGGTACCGGCGCCCACCAGGATGACGTCGGCGAGTTCGCGCAGCACGCCGAACACCTGCCGGTCGGAATCGGTGCCAAGCCCGCCGGAGAATCCATCGATATCGGCGGCACCATCGATGCTGGAGATGAAGTTGACCCGAAGCCACACATCGGTCAGCTCGCCTGGGTAGGCGTATAAATCGCGCAACTGCTCGTCGGAGAGGTCGCTGCCTGATGGTGTGAGGTAGGTCGCACTCTCGAGACGCTGCACAACTCACATAAGAGCAGATCGTTTAAGTTCTTGCTCATGGTGTCCCACCTCGTCGATCGCAGCCCGGTCGTTCCGGCCGACCAACTCATCGCCCAGATGGTTCCGCCGCCGATGTTCGACGAGGTCAGCTTCGACTCCTACATCCCCGATCCGGCCGAGCCGACGCAGGCGGCGGCGGTGCAGAAGGCGCGCGCGTTTGCCGATGGCCTGCACAAGCCGCGGTCGGGCAAGCGCGGATTGTTCGGTAAGAAGGCCCCCGCCACCGGGGCGGGCCTCTACCTCGACGGCGGCTTCGGTGTGGGTAAGACGCACCTGCTGGCCTCGATCTATCACGCGGCGAACCGGGATTCCGGCGCACGCGCGTCGTTCGGCACGTTCGTTGAACTTACGCACGTGGTCGGCGCGCTCGGATTCAACCGCGCGGTCGAGGAGTTCGCCGGCAACAGCGTGCTGTGTATCGACGAGTTCGAACTCGACGATCCGGGCGACACGATGCTGGTGTCGCGGCTGCTCACCGAGCTTTCCGGTCGCGGCGTGTCGATCGCGGCGACGTCGAACACGCTGCCGGGCCAGCTCGGCGAGGGCCGGTTCGCGGCTCAGGATTTTCTGCGTGAAATCAAGAAACTCGGCTCCGTCTTCGAAACCGTGCGAGTCGACGGTCCCGACTACCGCCACCGCGACCTGCCGCCCGCGCCCGAACCGACATCGGATGCCGACCTCGAGGCGCGTGCGGAAGCTACCCCGCACGCGACGCTGGACGACTTCGACGCGTTGTGCGAGCACCTGAGCACGCTGCACCCGTCGCGGTACAACAAACTGCTCGACGGTGTGGGGGCGGTGTTCATCGAGCACCTGCATCCGGTGCAGGATCAGGCGGTGGCGCTGCGGTTCGTCGTGCTGGCAGACCGGCTGTACGACGCCAGCATCCCGGTGACCGTGTCCGGCGCCAAGCTCGACGAAGTCTTCCCGCAGGAGATGCTCGACGGCGGTTACCGCAAGAAGTATTTGCGCGCGACGTCGCGATTGTTGGCGCTATCACGCTTCGAGCTGCCGACGCGCTAGCGGCGAGTCTCGCTGGTCGGCTGGTACTTTCGTCGTCGTGGTTGGCACGCGGGCGACGGAAGATCCCTCGATTGCAGTCGCTTCTCCCGCCGATCCGGTAGCCGCACCTGCCCGGCGCGCCCGGTTATGGCGAATCGTCGCAATTGTCGCCGGTCTCATCGGCGCCATCCTCGCCATCGCGGTGCCCCTGTTGCCCGTTCATCAGCAACAATCGAGCTTTAGCTGGCCCCAAGCCGGCCGCGCGCAGAGCGTGACGGCCGCGCTCGTGTCGTATTCGCCCCTGAGTGTTGACGCCGACATTCCGTGTGCAGCGGTGACCGAACTCGGCGCCAAGGGCGCGACGGTGCTGGCCACGATTCCGCGGTCTGCCGGTCAGGCGCTGCGCTACGGCCTCAGCGTCGTGGTGACGCCGGGGGATCGGCTCCAGGTGGTGCTGCGCGACAAGACGCTCATCGACACCCCAGTCTCGTCCCTGCCCGCCGATTGTCGGATCACCGTCTCCTCTGGCATCTCCCAAACGACCGTCGATGGCGCGGGCAAGCACGTGGTCTTGGCTGGGGACCAGCGCCCCCAACTGGTCGGGCTGTTCACCGACCTCATCGGCGCTGCCCCAGCCGGGATGAGTGCGCACGTGGTGATCGATTCCCGATTCACCACCTCGCCGACCGCGATCAAACTGGCCGCCATCGTCGGTGCGTTGCTCGCCACGGCGCTGGCGCTGTGGGCACTGCACCGACTCGATTGCCTCGACGGTCGAGGTAACCGCAGGCTCTTCGCGCGCCGGTGGTGGCGGCCGCGACCGGTGGACTGCGTGGTGGCCGGGGTGCTGCTGTTGTGGTACTTCATCGGGGCCGGAACGTCCGACGACGGCTATATCTTCGGCATGGCACGTACGGCCGGGCACGCCGGCTATCTGGCCAATTACTTCGCCTACTTCGGTGTTCCCGAGACTCCCATCGGCATTCCCTACGACAACACTTTCGAACTGCTGGCCCGCATCTCCACGGCCAGCATTGTCGTGCGATTGCCGGAGTTGATCCTGGGCCTGCTGTGCTGGTTCCTGATCAGCCGGGAGGTGATTCCGCGCCTGGGCGTGGCCGCACGGACCCAACTGTCGGCGCGCTGGACCGGAGCGTTCATCTTCCTGGCGTTCTGGTTGCCGTACAACAACGGCCTGCGGCCCGAGCCGGCGGTGGCCTTCGGAGTGCTGCTGACCTGGGTGTCGATGGAACGGGCGCTGGCGACGCGACGGTTGGCCCCGGCTGTGGTCGCGTTGATCGTCGCGGCGCTGGCGGTGGTGGCCAACCCGTCTGGATTGATCTGTCTGGCAGCGCTGCTGGCCGGCGCTCGGCCGCTGGCCCGCATCATCGTCACCCGCGCCCGCAGGTCGGGATATCTGGCGCTGGTCTTCCCGGCGCTGGCGGCTGGACTGGTGGTGCTCACCATCGTCTTTGCTGGCCAGCCGATCTCCGAGATTGCCGCCATGCGCGGCGCACACAAGGTCGTCGGCCCGGACATGCCCTGGTACGACGACTACCTCGTCTACCAGGACCTGTTCCAGCCGACGCCCGACGGTTCGGTGGCCCGCCGGTTCGCCATGCTGGCGCTGCTGCTCGCGTTGGTGGTGTCGGTGCTGGCCCTGTTCCGCAAGAACGGGCGGATTCCGGGACTTGCCGCCGGACCGACGCGGCGGATTGTGGGCGTCACCGTCGCGGCCATTCCGCTCATGGCGTTTTCGCCGACGAAGTTCACCCACCACCTCGGCGTGTTCGCCGGCATCGCGGGTGCCGTCGCGGTGGTGGCCGCGGTTGCGGCAGGTCCCCGCTCGATCCGCTCGCCGCGGAACCGGACGCTCTTCGCCGCGGCCGTGGTCGCCATGCTCGCGGTGTCCTTCGCCAGCTCGAACGGCTGGTGGTACGTGGCGAGCTATCGAATTCCGTGGTGGGACAAGACAATTTCGGTGCACGGCATCGCCATCGGGACAGTGCTGCTGGTCATGGCGTTGCTGCTGCTCGCGGTCGCCGGTTGGCAGCACGTCCGCGAGTCGTTCGGCAAGACCGACCGGCCGGTGCGGCGACCTATCGCGATTCTCGGCATTGTGGCGGCGCTGGTGGTGAGCTTCGAGCTCGCCTCGTTCCTGAAGGCCGCGGCGCAGCAATACCCGGCATTCTCGGTGGCCAAGTCGAATGTCGACTCGCTCGGTGGGCAGTCGTGTGGTCTCGCCGACGCCGTTCTGGTCGAGCCGGACCCCAATGCGGGGATGCTCAAACCGCTTTCGGGAGACCCTGCCACCGCGCTCGGCGGACAGAGTCACGCCGGCTTCACACCCAACGGTCTCAACGTCAACGACCTGACGCCGGACGCCTCGGCGGCCGCGGCTGCCTCGGTCGGCCAGTCGTTGGGTAGTGCCGGGACCACCACCAAAACGGGAGAGTCCGGCGGAACTGGTCCAGGCGCCGCGCAGACCGGGATCAACGGCAGTGTGATTCCGCTGCCGTTCGGGCTGAACCCGCAGTCCACACCGATGCTGGGCAGCTACGACAGCGCCGGTGTGGACAAGAAACTCGTGTCCGGCTGGTATCAGCTGCCGGCGCCGGATGCGCACGGTTCCCGAGGTCAGATCATCTCGATTGCCGCGGCCGGACGTATTGCCTCGACGGACATCGACAAACTGCCGGTGCCCGGCCAAAGCGTCCAGGTCGAGTACGGCGTGGCCAATGCGGGGCAGGTGCAGTCGTTGGGCCGGGTCACGCCCGACGACGTGAGTGTCCTGCAACCACAGTGGCGCAACCTGCGGGTGCCGTTGGGCCAGTTGCCGCCGCAGGCCAATGTGGTGCGCATCGTCGCCAGCGTCGACAGCTCCGATCCCAAGCAGTGGGTGGCCGTGACGCCACCGCGCGTGCCGAAGCTGCAAACCCTCGATTCGCTGGTCGGACACCGCGCGCCGGTGCTGCTCGACTGGCTGGTGGGCCTCGAGTTCCCGTGCCAGCAGCCGATGCCGCACCGCTACGGCGTGGCCGAGCTGCCCAAGTACCGCATCACGCCCGACTTTTCCGGTGCGATCATGACCACGAACTGGGAAAGCCATGCCTCCGGTGGCCCGCTCGGCTACATCGACCTACTCACCCGGGCCGACGTCATCCCGTCCTATCTGCGCGACGATTGGAAGCGCAACTGGGGTGAATTGGAACGACTCGACCCGCTGGTGCCGAGCGCAACGCCGGCCCAACTCGACGTCGACACGGTACGACGCTCGGCGATGTGGAGTCCCGGTGCGCTGAACTTCGACATCCGCTGAGTGTGGTCAGACCGCGCGCTGCATCACGAAGTCGTGGTGGCTGCGGGAGCCCACCAGGAACTTCTTGGTGCCCACGGTGGTGAATCCGTTCTTGGTGTAGAACCGCTGCGCGCGGGCGTTGTGCTCGTTGACACCGAGCCACACCCCGGCATAGGAGGAGGACCGGGCGTGCTCGATGGCCGCGGCCATCAGGGCCGTTGACACTCCAGTTCCGTGCTGGTCTGGGAGCACGTACATCTTGCTGATTTCCAAGGTGGGCCGGACGTTGAGGACCCTGGCGACGTTGGGATCCTCGGGTTCACGATCGACCAGCATTGTGTAGCCGACGATCTTGCCATTGTTGGTGGCTTTCAGAACGGTGACGGCCGGGTCGGAGAGATAATCGCCGAAACTTTCGATGGAGAGCACCTCATCGACAAAAGCCGCAATATCTTCGGCGGTGGCGTCGGGCGGGCAGGCAAGCGGAAAAGTTGCTGCCGCAACGTCACTGAGCGCCTCGGCATCCCACAGGCCTGCGCGGCTCACGTCGACGTCGACGTTGGTCATGTGTCAAGTACATCATGATTGTCGCCTGTATAGCTGCAGGTACGTCTCCGCGGGTTACAGCTATTTGGTCCGAACACCTGCCACTGCGCCCACCGCATGGCTAATCTTGGAGCGCAACAAGCCTGACTAGGCAAGGAGTGCGCAAAAACATGACTACAGAGTCGAACGCCATTGGCGCAAACCTCGCCACCGAAAACTCCGTGAACCGAAAGTCTTTCGGAATCGATGTCGGTGGCACCGGGGTCAAGGGCGCGATTGTCGACCTGGAGACCGGCGAATTTGCCAGTGAGCGCATTCGCCTGGAGACGCCGCAACCGGCCACTCCGGACGCGGTCGCGGCGGCCGCGGCAGAGATCGTCAAGAAGCTGGAATGGACTGGCCCCGTGGGCATTACATTGCCATGCGTGGTGCAGAACGGGGTCGCCCGCACGGCGGCGAACGTCGACAAGTCCTGGATCGGCACCGATGCGGTGAGCCTGTTCAAGGCGGCGTTCGGCGGCGTGCCGGTGGCGGTCGTCAATGATGCTGACGCGGCCGGACTCGCCGAGGACCGCTACGGCGCCGGCAAAAACTACAGCGGCGTCGTCATTCTTCTGACATTCGGCACCGGAATAGGTTCGGCCGTTTTGAACAACGGAGTTCTGCTGCCAAATACCGAATTCGGACATATCGAGGTGGGCGGCAAGGAAGCCGAACATCGGGCGGCCAATTCGGTTCGGGAGGGAAAAGAGCTGTCCTGGAAGAAATGGGCCAAGCAGGTGTCGAAGGTGCTGCGCGCATTCGAGGACCTCATGTGGCCCGACATTTTCATCGCCGGCGGCGGCGTCAGCAAGAAGAGCGACAAGTGGATTCCGCTGCTGGACAACCGAACAAAGGTGATTCCGGCCGAGCTGCTGAACACGGCGGGCATCGTCGGTGCGGCGATGGCCGCCGATGCGCTCGGTCGCCCGGGTAACGACCGTACGGAAATGGGACTCAAATGACGCAAACGCAGGAACGTCGGGGCCAGAAGGACACTACGGCCGCGGCGCCCCACGTGATCGTGTTGTTCGGCGCCACCGGCGATCTCGCCCGGCGCAAGCTGCTGCCGGGCTTGTTCCATCTGGCGATTTCACCGTTCGCGCCGGACATCCGGGTCGTGGGCACGTCGCTGGAGGACTTGGACAACGAGCAGTTCCGCGCGGTCGCCGACAAGGCCTGCCACGAATTCAGCACCCGTAAACTCGACGACGACGACTGGCAGTCCTTCCATCAGAACCTCGTCTACGTCCCGCAGGGCAAGGGCCCCAAGGCGCTGGCGACGGCCGTGCAGGAGAAGTTGAAGGAACTCGGACCCGACGCCCGGTTGCTGCACTACCTGAGCGTGCCGCCGAAGGCCGCCGTCGAGGTGATCCAGATGCTCGACGACGCTGGGCTGGTGGAGAATTCCCGCGTCATCATGGAGAAACCGTTCGGCACCGATCTGGCCAGTGCCGAGGCGCTCAACGCCAAGATCCACGAGACCTTCGCCGAAGAACAGATCTTCCGGATAGACCATTTCCTGGGCAAAGAGGCGGCGCTGAACATTCTGGCGTTCCGGTTCGCCAACGGATTGTTCGAGCCGATCTGGAACCGCAACTTCATCGACCACATCCAGATCGACGTACCCGAAAAGTTGACCCTGGAGGGCCGGGCGAAGTTCTACGAGTCCACCGGTGCCTTCAAGGACATGGTGGTGACGCACCTGTTCCAGATTCTCGGTTTCGTCGCGATGGAACCACCCACCGAGCTGGGTCCGGCCGCGATCAGCGACGAGAAGAACAAGGTCTTCCGGTCGATGCGCCCGTTGGATCCCCGCAAGGTGGTTCGCGGTCAGTACAAGGGCTACCGGGACGAGCCCGGCGTCGACCCGGAGTCGGAGACCGAGACGTTTGTGGCGCTCGAGTGCTTCATTGACAACTGGCGCTGGGCCGGGGTGCCGTTTTACCTGCGGACCGGCAAGAGCCTCGCCGAGGGCCAGCGCATCATTTCTATCGCCTTCCACGAACCGCCCAAGAGCATGTTCCCGCCGGGCTCGGGTGTGGGACAGCAAGGGCCCGACCATCTCACCTTCGACCTCGCCGATCAGTCGAAGGTGTCGTTGTCCTTCTATGGCAAGCGTCCCGGACCGGGGATGAAGCTGGACAAGCTGAGTCTGCAGTTTGCGATGAAGGAAACCGATCATGTGGGCGATGTGCTCGAGGCGTACGAACGGCTGATTCTCGATGCCATGCGCGGCGACCACACGCTGTACACGACGGCCGAGGGCATCGAGCGGCTGTGGGAGGTTTCGCAACCGTTGCTCGAGGATCCGCCGCCGGTGCGTGGCTACAACGTCGGCACCTGGGGGCCGAACGCCATTCACCAGCTGATTGCGCCGCGTGCGTGGCGGCTGCCGTTCGAACGGGTGTGGCGCGGCAAGTCCTGACCACGGCCGAAGCGCACAGAACGTACTGAAGGGCACTCCAACCGCCGCGACCGCGGCACTCCTGAAGGGGATTTTGCACATGCAATTGGGAATGGTCGGACTCGGCCGGATGGGCGCCAACATCGTCCGTCGCATCATGAAGGACGGCCATTCCGCGGTCGTCTTCGACACCAACCCGGACGCGGTCAAGGAACTCGAATCCGAAGGCGCTGACGGCACTACCGATTTGAAGGAATTCGTCGCCAAGCTGGAGAAGCCGCGGGTGGTCTGGGTGATGATCCCGGCCGGCATCACCGGAAAGGTGATCGACCAGCTGGCCGACCTGCTCGAGGAAGGCGACATCATCATCGACGGCGGCAACAGCCGCTACCACGAGGACATCAAGCGGGCGAAAGCCTTGAAACCGAAGGGGATTCATTACGTCGACATCGGCACCTCGGGCGGCGTGTTCGGTTTGACCCGCGGCTACTGCCTGATGATCGGTGGCGAAGACCAAGTTGTGTCGCACCTCGACCCACTGTTGAAGTCGATCGCACCCGGGATGGGCGACGTGGAGCGCACACCTGGGCGCGAAGGGGAGCCGTCGACCTCGGAGCAGGGGTATCTGCACTGCGGCCCTGCCGGCGCCGGGCACTTCGTGAAGATGGTGCACAACGGCATCGAGTACGGCGCGATGGCCGCCTACGCCGAAGGTCTCAACATCCTGCACAAGGCGAACCTCGGCTCGGTGCCGGCCAGTGAGTTTTCCGCCGAAGAGACACCGCTGGAAGATCCCGAGCTCTACCAGTACGACATCGACGTCCCCGAGGTCACCGAGGTGTGGCGGCGCGGGTCGGTCGTCGCATCCTGGCTGTTGGATCTGACCGCCGCGGCGCTGCACGCGGATCCGACCCTGGAAACCTTTGGTGGTCGGGTATCGGATTCCGGCGAGGGACGGTGGACCATCGATGCTGCGATCGACGAGGGTGTGCCGGTCCCGGTGCTCGCGGCGGCGCTGTTCCAGCGGTTCTCTTCGCGGGGTGAGGCGCTGTATGCGGACAAAGTGCTATCGGCGATGCGCAAGGCATTCGGTGGTCACCACGAGTTGCCCAAGAAGTAGGGGAGTCCGAAAAGGCCTGGAGCGCAACAGCTCCAGGCCTTTTTGTTGCTCCCACCCCCGAGCTGTTGCCCCGAACTCCCGAGCCGTTGCCCCCAAACTCCCGAGCTGTTGCCCCGAACTCCCGAGCTGTCGTACCCCCGGTGATCACGACCGGATGGCTCAAAAAAGTGGTCGATAAGCGACCATTCGTTCGGGCTCGCGAGCGGACGTGGATAGGACACGGCTGATCATGAGCAAATCGTGCGCCGGCTCGTGGCAGCTACCGAGATTTGCTCATGATCACGGGCAGGAGTAGGGGAGAGGTGATCAGTTCGCGGGCTTGAACTCCCCGAGTTCACCGTCCTGCTCGGCCCGAATGACGTGCACGACAGCATTGATCAACGCCAGGTGGGTGAACGCCTGCGGGAAGTTGCCGAGGTGGCGGCCCGTGCGGGTGTCGATTTCCTCCGCGTACAGCTTGAGCGGGCTGGCAAAAGCGAGCAACCGCTCGCACAGTTGCCGGGCGCGCTTGACCTCACCGATCTCCACGAGTGCCGACACCAGCCAGAACGAGCAGATGGTGAAGGTGCCTTCCTCGCCCTTGAGGCCGTCGTCGGTTTCTTCGACCTTGTACCGCAACACGAGTCCGTCGACGGTCAGTTCGTCGGCGATGGCCAGCACCGTCGCGCGAACGCGCGGGTCGTTCGGCGGTAGGAACCGAACCAGCGGGATCTGCAGGTTCGAAGCGTCGAGTGCATCGGTCTCGTAGTGCTGACGGAAAACGCCGCGGCCGTCGACACCGTTCTCCAGCACATCGGCCTTGATCTCGTCGGCGATCGCCGCCCACTTGCGGGCGTACTCGCGCTCGCCGTGCATGGTCGCGAGCTTGCTGCCGCGGTCCAGTGCCACCCAGCACATGACCTTCGAGTTGACGAAATGCTTAGGCTCGCCACGGACTTCCCAAATTCCGCGATCGGGCTCGCGCCAATGGTCGATAGCCTTCTCGACCTGCCGCTTGACGACCGGCCACAACGCCTCCGGCACCTGCTCGCGCGCGCGAACATGCAGGTAAACCGAGTCCAGCATGGCTCCCCAGACGTCATGCTGCTTCTGGTTGTACGCACCGTTGCCGATCCGGACCGGTCGGGCCTCCTCATATCCGCAAAGGTGCTCGAGTTCGGACTCTTCGAGCGTGCGTTCGCCCCCGAGGCCGTACATGACCTGCAGGTCGGCGTCCTCGGTTACCTCCCGGATGAAACTGAAGAAGTTGTTCGCCTCGCGGTCCAGGCCCAACGTATACAGACCCCACAGTGCGAAGGTCGAGTCACGCACCCAGGCGTAGCGGTAGTCCCAGTTGCGTTCGCCCCCAGGCGCTTCCGGCAGCGATGTGGTCGCGGCGGCCATCAGCGCACCGGTCGGGGCAAAGGTGAGACCCTTCAAAGCCAGCGCGCTCTGCTGTAGATAACTGCGCCATGGGTGGTCGGGGAAATTGCCGATGGTGATCCACTGTCGCCAGAATTCCGAGGTTTGCCACAGCTTCTGCTCTGCCTCCTGCTGCGTCTTCGGCGCGGGCAGTGGGGACCACGACAGCGCCACAAATGCTTCGTCGCCTTCGGCCATTCGGGTGCGCACCTGCGCTTCCCGTCCCTCGAGGCCGAGTCGCAGGTTGGTGGTCAGCTTCAGCGTGGGCTGGCTTCCGTCGGCGCTGCCGGCGCAGGTCGCGGTGGCCTCCTCGTAGACCTCACCTGTGTATTCCCATTTGGCAGGCTGGCGGAAGTAGTCGAATGCGGGCTCGCAGCTCACCTCCAACTCGACGG
Source organism: Skermania sp. ID1734 (assembly GCF_007489285.1). Taxonomy (GTDB): domain Bacteria; phylum Actinomycetota; class Actinomycetes; order Mycobacteriales; family Mycobacteriaceae; genus ID1734. The sequence continues at coordinate 17,399 of NZ_VLIY01000013.1, read as the reverse complement.
TGCCGCTCACGCACTTGATCGTGCGCAGCAGGATGTGCTCGGCGTCCCAATCGGTGGGGGTGCGGCGATGTGTCTTCGAACGTTTGTCGTTGTTGTGCCAGCCGCCCATGACCAGCGCATCGTGCACCAGGAGCCAACCGGTTTCGGTTTGCCAGGTGGTTTCCACGATCAATCCGCCGGGCCGGTAGACGCGGGCCGCGGGCACGTTCTGCGCGTAGGGGCCGACGCGGAAGTGTCCCGCGCCGCGGTCGAGGATGGCGCCGAAGACGCTTGGCGAGTCCGGCCGCGGCACGCACATCCATTCGACCGCGCCGTTGGGCGCTATCAGACACTGCGTTTCGCAGTCGGACAAGAACGCGTATTCGTCGATGGGCGGGAATGGGCTGCGCCGCGACTGGGCTATCGCCAAAGAACTCTCGAATTCGGTGGGCGCGACGCTCGCACCGCCGGGGCTGCCATCCGCACTCGACGTTGTGGCCTCGGCGTCGTCGGCAGCCTTTTCCTTGGCTGAACGAGAATTCTTCGGTGCCTGTTTCACGGTGCTCGCCATCGAAACATCATCGTCTGACAAGGGCTTCTTGTCTCGAGAATCGCACGCACTCGCGGGCCGTTCGCAAATGTAAATGACTTTGTTACGCATGGCATCGGGCAATGTCGTTCGTTTTACGCCGACGGGCAGTAGCGGGGGCCTATGGTGGAATTTCGCCCGGGCGGGCAACGCGCGGGTTGCTGCTGCGCAGCGTCGCAACTCGGCGCCGCCACGGCAACGTCGGATGTAGCACGAGATAGGTTGCAAGGGGTTGGCAATATGAGCGCCGAGTCGAACGATGTCCGCGCAAACTTTTTGTCATTGGGATCGGTCCTGTTCGAACGGCTGCAGCCAGTTATCGAGCAGGCCAAGCACAACCACCCCGGGACTGACGGGCAATGTGGTTATTGTCCGTTCTGTGCGATCACGGCGATGACGGAAAAGAACAACCCGGAGTTGGTCTCCCGCGTCATGGGGCAGATGACGGAGTTGCTGGAGATGCTCAAGGAAGCCGTCGAGGGCAAGGTGCCCGAACCGCCTGCGGGCTCATCCAAAGCCGATGAGGACGCCGCGCGTGGCCGACACGCGGCACCGGATGCGGCTGCCAAGGCCGAAGGACTCGCGTCGAACTCGGCCGCGCCGAGCTGACTGGGAATCGCCGTTGCCCGTGGTCGGTGCGGCGAAATGTCTGAATCAGTCGATAACCCAATAATCTTCACCCCGACCCGTCCGAGCTGTCGGCGCGGGACTGCCGCGAGGTTGCCGTAGATTGGGTGCGTCGACGGTGGTGATTCACCACCCGATTCGGAAGGTGTTTCGAAGGCCGTGAAGATTTTGGGCTGCGCGCGTTCGGTCCGTGCTGTGTCTGCCAGGATGTCGGTCATCCTGGCGTTTTTCGCAGTTGTCGCGTTGATCGCTGGCTGTGGCGGCGACGACCAGCAGGGTCCTGCAATACAGATTCCCAAGACTATTGCCGCACCGACCTTGGCCGTCCCGGCGGCAGGCGGGCCGGCGTGGAATCCGGCGGCACCGGTGGTGGTCAAGGCTGACCACGGCGTGCTCAACCAGGTGACGATGGTCGACACCGATAGCGGCAAGCAGATCAACGGGGACATTTCGCCGGACAAGCTGACCTGGACATCCAAGGATCCGCTGACCTTCGGCGCCTCGTACAAGGTCGATGCGCAGGCCGTGAACATGGCTCTGATGTCCACCAGCCAGAGCTTCACGGTCAACACGATCAGTCCCGATTCGACTGCCTACGCCAACGTCGTGCCTGCGCCGAACCTGGTCGCCGACATCGGCATCGGTGTCGGCCAACCGATGGTCTTCCAGTTCACCAAGCCCGTTGTGAACAAGGCCGAGGTGCAGAAGCACTTGAAGGTGACCACCACGCCGAACCAGCCCGGTGCCTGGTACTGGACCGACGACTCGAACGTCCATTACCGCGCTGCGCAGTACTGGCAGCCTGGGACGAAGATCCACATCGAGGCCGACGTGTTCGGACTCGATCTCGGAAACGGCATATTCGGTGCCGAGAACAACTCGGCCGACTACACGGTGCACGACTCCTGGGTGGCCAAGGCCGACGGGAGTACCGAGGTGCTGACCGTCTTTCACAACGGTGAGCAAGTGAATTCGATGCCGATGAGCCTGGGGGATCCCGGCCACCCCTCGCATGAGGGTCCGCACGTGATCTCCGCGAAGAACAACAGCATCGTGATGGACTCGTGCTCCTACGGTGTGTGTAAGGGCCAGCCCGGCTATTACCGGGAAACGGTTTATCTCGATCTTCGGATTTCCAACGACGGCGAATTCGTCCATTCTGCGCCGTGGTCGGTGGGGCAACAGGGAAGCAGTAATGTTTCACATGGTTGCGTCAACCTGTCACCGGGAAATGCGCAATGGATGTTCGACCATTTCAATATCGGTGACGTCGTCGAGATCACAAACTCCGGCGGAGGGAAATTACCGATCTACGACACCTACGGTGACTGGGAAGTGCCGTGGGACCAGTGGAGTGCGGGGAACGCTAACGGTTAGCGCCGGCAAGGGAGCCGTCTGCGTCGTGTCGCAACCGGTTCACCAGAATGGTCATCCGGCTTACCCTTGTTCCAGCGGACCGGTAATCGGCGTCCGGTCTGGAGCGGATCGGGGATCGAGATGCGAATTTCGGAGATACTGCGGCACAAGGGGACTTCGGTCGCGACGGTAGCGCCGAACACAACAGTGGCCGAACTGCTTGCGGTGCTGGACGAACACAACATCGGCGCGGTCGTGGTGACCGAGGATGATCAGGTGGTTGGCATCGTGTCCGAACGCGACGTGGTGCGACGTTTACACGATCATGGAGCGAACCTGCTGAGTATGCCGGTGTGCGGAATCATGACCAGCGAGGTCGTTGTGTGCGAGGTCGATGACACCGTGGACGAACTCGCCGAGACGATGACCGAGCGCCGCGTCCGCCACATGCCCGTCATGACGGACGGCCGACTCGCGGGCATCGTCAGTATCGGCGATGTGGTCAAGAGCAGGATCCGCCAACTGGAGACCGATCGCAGTCATTTGGAGTCCTACATCGCCCAGGGCTGAGCCTCCCGCGAACCTTTGACCTGGTACGCCAAATGCCATGTGCCGGCTCCACGACGAGGTAAAGATGGAGAGGCACCCAATTGGCGATCGGAGGGCAGACGATGCCGAGATATCTCTGGCAGGTCAGGTATTCCGCGGAAGGCGCGCAAGGATTGCTTGCGCAGGGCGGCACGGCGCGGCGCGACGCGATCGCAGCCATGGTGGAAAGCGTTGGGGGACGGGTCGAATCGTGCTACTACGCCTTCGGTGTCGATGACCTCGTCGTCATCGGCGAGGTTCCCGACGAGGTGGCCGCGGCTGCACTGAGTATCCGGACCGCGGCGTCCGGAGCGGCGGTATCGCGAACCACGCCGCTGCTGACACCGGAACAGATCGACGAAGCGGCCAAGCGCGGAGTGGAATACCAGCCGCCGCAAAGGTGAGTTTTGAGTCGAGCGCACGCGCACGACCGGCAGCGATTGTGTAGCCATCTGAGCGAGACGGGCGCAATATCGTTCTTATGATGAAGACGTTGGCCGTCCTGACGGGCATCGCGTTGCTTGGGCTCTGCGTCGGCCTGATCGTGCTGCTGGGCGCGAGCTTCGGTCTCTGGTCGGTCGTCATCGGTATCGCGTTCGCCATTGTGCTGCTGACGTTCTCGGAAGGCGACGTGCGGGCGGCGTGGCGACGTGGGCGCTAACGTCCGGTGCGTCTCGCCAACCTGATGGTTTGAATTCGGCGGAGGTGGGTATCGCCGGTTCAGTGGTGGAGACATCGGTCAAAGGCGAGGTACCGGATCCGCTGCGCTCCTCAGCGTCATGGGCCATACCGTGCCGCGCCCAAGCACTTTGTCAATTGCGCGCCGGCGTGCGCAGCTGGGCCGAACGTGTCCTTACCGATTGCGATCTACAGACCGACGTGCTGCTCATGGTCAACGAGGCACTCGAAGACATGATCGCCACCCGCCAAACCGGGCGGCACGGTGGTCATGACCTGTTCAAGGTCAACGCGAGTGCGGACGGCGAACTCGTGGTCGTCATCGTCGGCTACACGGGTGAGACGCACCGATCGCCTGAGGGCTGGGAAACTGAGCTGCCGATCATTCTCGGCGATTTACATTGGTATGCAATGGTCCAACGTGGTTCCCAGTTTCGAGATTTCGTTGAAAGACGGAATCAGAACAACACGCTTGTGCTGGCCGCTCGCACACTGACCAGCGTCGGTATTGACGCCCGCGCGCACGATGACCGGCCCGAACACGGAGGCACGGCCGAAAATCTCACGGACGTTGGAGGTGAGAACCAGCACTCACCCCAGGCGACGGCGGCCGCGGGCGCCCAGGCCACGCACCAGCGTAAACGCAAATCCGGACTTGCCCTTGGAGTAGGGGAACCAGTAAACCTCGCGGGGAATCGTCAGCACGGCCGGCTCTGTCAATGCCTGCTGGCGACAGTACTTTCGGATGCCTGCGGCACCGCCCCATCGGGAGCCGATGCCCGATTGCTTCCACCCTCCCATCGGGAGGACGAAGTTGAACACGTTGGCGATGGAGTCGTTGATGTTCACCGCTCCGGCGTCGAGACGGCGGGCGACCCGGTGGCCGCGCTTCCGGTCGCCGGTCCAAATCGACGCCGACAGACCATATTCGGAGTCGTTGGCCAGCAAGACTGCCTCGTCCTCGTCGGCGACTTCGATCACGGGGATGGTGGGTCCGAAGGTCTCCTCCCGGATACAGGACATGGAGTGGTCGACATCGACCAGCACAGTGGGTTCGAAGAAGGTGCCGATACCGGTCGGCTTTCCTCCGGTGAGGACGCGCGCCCCCGCGGCGACGGCTTCGTCGACGTGCCGGCTGACGATCTCGAGCTGCTGCTGATTGGCCAACGCGCCCACGTCGTAACGGAATTCGCGATCGTCTCGCCCCACCCGCAGCGATTCGACTTGCTCGGTGAGCTTGGCGATGAACGCGTCGTACACCGGAGCCTCGACATAGACCCGCTCGATCGACACGCAGGTCTGGCCGGCGTTGAGCAGCGCACCCCAGGCGATGCCGTGCGCCGCGCGATCCAGGTCGGCATCGGCGAGCACGATCGCGGGATCCTTGCCGCCCAACTCCAGGCTGTAGGGCTTGAATGTTTCCGCGCGCCGGCGGGCGATGATTCTTCCGGTTGGGGTGGAGCCGGTGAACTGCAGGAAGTCGACCTCCTCGACCACGGCCGCGCCCGCCGAAGCCCCGCCCGTGACCACGGTGAATACCGGCGGGGCGCCCACCTCCGCCCAGCCCCGCGCGATCTCGACCGCCGACAGCGGCGTCACCTCGGAGGGTTTGTGCAGCACTGCGGCACCGGCCATCAGCGCGGGCACAATGTCCATCGCGCCCATCGCCAGCGGATAGTTCCACGGCGTGATGACGCCCACCACCGAGTAGGGCCGGTACCAGGTGGTCAACTTCTTTATCCGGCCGAGTGGGCTGTGCGGTGCTGGATGCTCGTCGGCGAGGAATTTCTCGGCCTTGCGACCCCAGTAGCTGATCAGATCCACCCATGCCGTCACCTCCAGCTCGGCTTCGGCGCGCACCTTCCCGCTCTCGGATTGCACGACATCGGCCAGCTGCCGGGCGTTGTCGAGTATCCAATCCTGCAGTGCGAACAACACTTTCGAGCGCCCGGTGGGACCAAGCGATTCCCAATGCGGCTGGTGGGCCCGCAGGGAGGCAATCACCTCGGCCACCGCGGCCGAGGAGGTGTCGGCGACCGATCCCACCACGCTGTCGTTCGCGGGGTTGCGGACAACGATGGTCGCGTCGGCAGTCGGAGTGGAGGTCATCGTCGACCTTTCTGTTGCAGGAACAGCGCCGTCAGGACAGCTGCCGCTTGAGCACCTTGCCCGTGGGGTTGCGCGGCAATTCGTCCAGGAACACGACCTCCCGTGGAACCTTGAACCGTGCGAGCGTGGCTCGCACATAGGACTTCACGTCGTCTTCGGTGAGCTGGGCTCCTGCACGCGCGACGACGAATGCCTTCAACCGGTGGCCGAACTCGGGATCGGCCACACCGAGAACCGCGACCTCTTCGATGCCGGGGTGAGCTGCCAGGGTTTCCTCGACTTCGCCGGGAAAGACGTTCTCGCCGCCGGAGACGATCATGTCGTCGTCGCGACCGTCGATGAACAGCCGGCCCGTCGCGTCCACATGACCCACGTCACCGCTGGACATCAGCCCACGGACGCGCTGCTTGGTGGCGCCGCCGGTGTAGCCCTCGAACTGCAACTGGTTGGCGATGAAGATTCGTCCGGTCACTCCGGTGGGTACCGGTTGGTCGTCGGGGCCGAGGATCTCGAGTCGGACACCGCGCACGGCCGTTCCCACACAACCCGGTTCGGCCGTCAGCTCGTCCGGGGTGGCCAGGGTGGCGTAGAAGCATTCGGTGGAGCCATAGAGGTTGTAAAGGACCGGACCGAAGGCGTCGAGCGCTCTGGTGCACAGCGGTGCGCCCAGTTGGGAACCAGCGAGGAAAATGATCCGCAACGCTGAAAGATCGTGGCGTTCGCGCGGATTCGGCTCGGCATCGAGCATGCGCTGGAGCATCACCGGCACCAGAATCAGCGTTGTGACCCGATGTCGCGCGATACTGGCCAGGGTGACAAGTGGGTCGAAACGACGTCGGATTACTACCGTCATGCCCATGGCGATGGCGAGCACCGCCTGATTGAGGCCGAGGGCGTGGAACAACGGCGGGCAGATTTCGATGACCTCACCGGACCGATAGGGCACCTTGCCGAACAGTCCGCCCATCGGCGTGAGCGAGCGCGGGTCCGGGCGCGGCGCGCCCTTCGGAGTGCCGGTGGTACCGCTGGTCAGCACCACCAATTTTGCCTGGACAGCCGGCCGCGGCAGGGGGCCGCGAATGGGATCCGCGGCCGCCGCGGCGAGCGTGTCGTCGCCAGGGGTGTCCGCCCAGGCGCGCCATTTACCGTGTGCTGCGGACACTTCCCTCACAGCGGCGGCGTACTCCTCGTCATAGACGAGCAGATCGACGCCCTCGCGCTCGGCCACCTCGCGCAGTTGCGGTCCCGCGAAGTCGTGGTTGAGCAACACGATCCGGGCGCCGCATTTGCCTGCGGCGAACAGCGCCATAAGGAATCCCCGATGGTTGCGCGCCATGATCGCCACCGACGCCCCGGCTCGCAGTCCCTCGGCGCGCCAGCGGTGGGCGATGGCGTTGGTGTCGCCGTCGAGTTCGGCGTAGGTGAGGGTGCCGAGCTCGTCGATCACCGCTATCCGATCGGGACCACGCGCCGCGGACGCGCTCAGCGCTCCGCCGATCATGCCGAACTTCGCCATGGACGTCACCGTCGCGGCGGCGGCGGACAGGGGCATTGGCCCTATCAATCCAGCGCGCACGCATTCACGCAGTGCGACACCTTCGTCGATAAGTCGGCGCATCAGCACCGCCGGCTCCATCATGAGATCCTCATTTCGGTGAGCTCAGAGGCCGCGGGCGCGGTCTTCGTAGGCCTTGCGTGCAGCGGCGTCGACGGTGTCGGTGAACACATCGTGGGCGCCCAGCCAGCGGCTGACGGTTTCGCTGATGGTCCGCGGCACATACTTCTGAGCGCCGATCAGCGCACCCATCAGCCGACTCACCCGCACGACGGGGCGTGGGTGTTCGATCACCGAGACGATGCCCGCGGCGATTTCCTCGGGTTCGACGTTGCGGATTCCCTTGATGCCCTTGGTGCCCGAGGTCAGTTCGGTATTGACGAACGAGGGCAGGACCGCGGAGAACTCGATGCCGCTACCGCGGTGCTCTACCCGGGCCGCCTCGGTGAAGCCGAGCACGGCCCACTTGCTCGCGCCGTAGGTGGCCAAACCAGGCGCGTAGGTTTCCGCCGCGAGGGACGAGACGTTGACAATGTGGCCTCGCCCGCGCGGAATCATGCGCTGCACAGCGAGTTTGCTGCCCAGGATCACCCCGTAGGTGTTGATGTCGAGAATGCGTCGGGTCACGGCGTCGGGCTCGTCGGCCAGGCGTCCCACCGGCATGATGCCCGCGTTGTTGATCAGAACGTCGACCGGTCCGAGGGTGCGTTCCGTCTCGTCGAGAAACGCGGTGAATGAGACGGGGTCGGCGACATCGAGCTTCGCGGCCAGTGCTAAACCCGCTATGGAAGCGGAGGCCTCGGCAGCTTGCGCGTCGATATCGCCGATGGCGACACGCGCGCCCTTCCGATGTAGCGCGGTCGCGGTGGCCAGCCCGATACCCCGGGCTCCTCCCGTGATCGCGATGACCTTGCCACGCAACGAGGTGTCCTGCGTCATTGCCCCTCTCCTCTGATATTCAAGCTGGTTCGGATCGGCCTGCGGCCGCCACGAGGTCGAGTGCCAGTGCGGTCACGGTGTCGGGGGCGTCCAGATGCGGGCAGTGGCCGATACCGTCGAGGGTCAGAAACTGGCTGCCCGGGATGGCCGCGTGCAGCGCCCGACTGGTCGCGGGTGCTACGAGCCGATCCTTGCGGCCGTGAACGATCACGGTCGGGCAGTCGATCCGGGTCGGCAGCGGCAGCGACTCGGCCTCTTTCTTGAACAGGATGCCCACCTCGATCAGGCCGTTCGCCGACACTGTGCGTCCGATCTGGGAACTCAAGTGCCGCACCAGTTCTGGATCCAAGGCACGCCGATCCCCGTACAGCATCATGCCGGCGAACACATCACCGACGCGGACCCGTAATCGCGTCGGCGCGGGAAGGGCGGCGAGCAGTCGTAGCAGCGTCCAGTTACCGCGCGCGACGGCGCGGACCAGCGGCGCCCAATGCTCGCCTGCCATGTCCAGCGCGACCAGACCGGAGACGGGCACACCCGGCACGGAGTCGAGCAGTTGGACCGCGGTGACGGCGCCGAGCGAATTGCCCGCGAGCACCACCGACCCGCTACCGGCGTGCTCGCGCACCGCCGCGTCGAGAAAGCGGACCAGCTGCGGAATCAGCAGACCCGGCGCCAGCGCGTCGGCCGCGCCGAACCCCGGCAGATCCAGCGCGACCGCTGCCTGGCCGGCGCGTTCACACCGTTGCAGCACCGGACGCCAACAGTCGGCTGGGTGACCGAAGCCGTGCACCAGCACGAGCTTCGGCCCCCTCCCGTCGACGAACAGCTCACGCGTCCCATACCCCGCGTACCGGGCGCGACGCTCGCCGATCATTCCGCGGCACTCCACGGATTCAGCTGGGCGGGCAGTTTCTCCAGCGACCACGGACCGTCGGTTTCCACCGTCTCCACGACCGACCAACCGCGCAGCAGCGACACCGCGCCGCCCTGTACCGCGAGCACCTTGCCGGTCAACGTGCACTCGTCACTGGCCAGGTAGGCCATGATCGGAGCGATATTGGCCGGACTGAAGGCATCGAACTCACCCTCGGGGACCTCTTCTTCGAACATCGCGCTCATGCCCGGCGTCGCGAGAGTGAGGCGGGTACGCGCGACCGGCGCGATCGCGTTGACGCGCACGCCGTAACGCTCCAGCTCCAGCGCCGCGACCTCGGTCAGGGCGGCGATACCGGCCTTGGCCGCACCGTAATTGGCCTGGCCCGCGTTGGGCATGAAGGTGCCCGATGCCGAGGCGGTATTGATCACCGACGCCTTGACCGTCTTACCGGCCTTGGTCTGTTCCTTCCAGAACACCGCAGCGTGATGCAAAACCGAGAAGTGGCCCTTCAGGTGCACCGCGATGACCGAGTCCCACTGCGATTCGTCCATGCCGGCGATGAAGGCGTCACGCAGGATGCCCGCGTTGTTCACCACGATGTCGAGGCCGCCGAACTCCGAGAGCGCCTGGTCGACGAGCGCTTTGGCGCCCGCCCAGGTGCCGATGTTGTCGGTATTGGCCACCGCCTGCCCACCGGCGGCGATGATCTCGTCAGCCACCTGCTGGGCAGGCCCGGCATCGCTGCCGCTACCGTCGTTGGCGCCGCCGAGGTCGTTGACCACGACTTTGACGCCTTCCTTGGCCAGCAGCAGAGCGTGCTCACGACCGATACCGCGACCGGCACCGGTGACGACGGCGACCCGGTTCTCCATTGAACCCATTTCTATCTCCTAGTTCGAGGTGAAGTCGTTGACTCAGGCGACGAGCGACTGGAACTTCTCGAGCGACGCTTCGATCTCCTTGGCGGACGCGCGCTCGATCGCACCGGCGATGGCGCCGACCATCATCGCGCTGATGAACTCGGTCTCGATGGTCACCTTCGAGCCATCGCCCGCCGCCTCGACCGACAGGGTGAGGGTGATCTTCGCGCCCGCCATGCCGACACCCGACATGCTCAGGGTGTTCGGCGGCTCGTAGGTGTCGATGGTGAAGTCGATGGTGTTGGCCATGCCCATGATGGTCAGCACTTCCGACATCTTTGAGCCGACGGCGAGCTCGGTCGGCGGCTCCGACTTCCACTTCGTGTGCAGGGTCAGCCATTCCTCGAAGCGCGCAGGATTGGCGAGCAGTTCCCACACCTTCTCCTGCGGTGCGGCAATGTCCTTACTGATGGTCACCTTGGCCATTGAATTTCTCCTTTTGTGCGTGTTATTACGGAATGCCGCCGCTGTGGTTCAGCGGTTGGCCGGACGGTAGGCAGTCACGAAGGCCGCGCCACCCAGTCCGATGTTGTGGGCCAGGGCGACCTTCGCGTCGGGCACCTGGCGGGCGTCGGCGTCGCCGCGCAGCTGCCAGGTCATCTCGGCGCACTGCGCCAGACCGGTCGCGCCGAGCGGGTGGCCCTTGGAAATGAGGCCGCCGGAGGGGTTGACCACCCAGCGGCCGCCGTAGGTGGTGTCGCCGTTGTCGATCAGCTTGTGGCCCTCACCCTCGGCCGCGAGCCCCAGTGCCTCATAGGTAAGCAGTTCATTGGGCGCGAAGCAGTCGTGCAGCTCGATGACGTCTACGTCCTCGGGGCCAATGCCGGCCTGCTCGTAGACGTTCTGCGCGGCGGCCGCGCTCATGTCGTAACCGACGATGGCACGCGCGGTCTTGGCGGTGAAAGTGGTCTCGAGGTCGGTGACCATCGACTGGCCGACGATTTCGATCGCCCGGTCGCCGAGACCGTGCTCGTCGACGAATCTCTCGCTGGCTAGCACCGCCGCGCCGGAGCCGTCAGAAGTGGGCGAACACATCAGCCGGGTCAGGCCCAGCGGCTCGTACACCATCTTCGCGTTCTGGATTTCCTCGAGGGTGTACGCGTCCTGGAACTGTGCGTACGGGTTGTTCACCGAGTGCCGGTGGTTCTTCTCGGCGATCTTGGCATGGTGCTCAGGGGTGGACCCGTAGCGCTCCATGTGCTCGACCCCGGCGGTGGCGAACATCCACGGTGCCACCGGCATCGCGAAATCACGCAGACCGGCCAGCGCGTCGATGTGACGCAGCAACGGCTGCTCGCGATCGGTGTAGCCGGCCTCCAGCGAACCCGATTGCATCTTCTCGAAGCCCAGGGCCAGCGCGCAGTCGGCCATCCCGCCGCGAATGGCGCGAGCCGCCAGGTACAGGGCGGTGGTGCCGGTCGAGCAGTTGTTGTTGACATTGACGACCGGGATGCCGGTCATGCCGAGCTCGTAGACGGCCCGCTGACCGCTGGTGGAATCGCCGTAGCAGAAGCCCACGGCGGCCTCTTGCACTTTGCTGTACTCGATGCCGGCATCGGATAGCGCGGCCGTGCCCGCCTCGAGTGCCATGGCCGGGTAGTCCCAGCCTTCCCGGCGGCCCGGCTTCTCGAATTTCGTCATGCCGACGCCGACGACGAACACACGATTGGACATAAAAGACTCCTTGGATTGGTACGAATCGAGATCAGGCGAACTCGGCCAGGCCATCGGTGATCACGAACTTGCCGGGGCTCTCGTCGCCAGCGGTTTCGTAGGCGTAGACCTGGCGGCCGTCGACATCGTCGCGGCGCCACACAGTGGTGGTGATGGTCTCGCTGGGGCGCGCGGGCTTGGTCAGCCGCACTGCGAGTCGCTTCAGCTTGGTCGGATCGCCCTCGCCGAACTGGTTGATCAGCGCGTGCGAGGTAAAGGCGATCGTGCACAGCCCGTGAATAATGATGCCGGGCAGGCCCATTGCCTTGGCGAACTCGTCGTCGAGGTGGATGGGCATCGGATCGCCCGCCGGTTCGCTGTAGCGGAAGGTCTGATCGGCGTCGAAGGTCTGGGCGACCGTGTAATCCGGCGCCCGGTCGCGCAGGGCCTCGTCGAAACCGTGTTCCGGACTGGTGACCCCGAGGGAGCCGTCGAACTTTCCGCCACGGAAGAAGCCGATGAAGTACTGCTCGTTGACCAGCTCGCCCTGCGAGTCGCGGGTTTCGAGCAACGTAGTCACCACGACACCGGAGGACTTGCCCTCGATGCCGACCGGCTTGGCGCGCACGGTCAGCGTCTCGCCGGGAACGATCGGCCGATACAGCCGGAAGTCGTGCTCGCCGTGCAGGATTCGCAGCATGAGCTCGTCGGGTACCACCGACATGGTGGCATCAGCCATCATCACCATGGCGGGTACGACCGCGAAGACCGGGGGCGCGTAGGTGCCGTCCAGGTGCTGGGCGATCGGATCGTTGGTGGCCTCGGCGTAGGCGATGGTGCGGTCGCGGTCGACCTCGAACTTCTGCTCTTCGCCCCAAACATCAAGGCGGTCGAGGTTGAATCCCTCGTTTTCGGCCACGGTGTAACTCCTGTGCGCGTCGTTGGGCATTGCCTGTCTCGACGGTAAGGAGCTGGCGGTGTCCGAGGCGATGATCGTTCCTCTCGGTTCGTTGACCGAAACGCTCATCACCGCGCGGAGCGGGTGCGAATGGAATGTGTACGGTCTGGTCCGTGCATTCCGAATCCCCCGGCTACACATCCCCCGGTTACACCCTGCCGATCACCCGCGTCCAGGCACTGCTGGACGTCGCCGCGCGCCGGGGCTGGGACGTGGCATCGATGATGGACGAGGCTGGGATATCCCTCGATCTGCTCGCCCAAGGCCGGGCCCGGGTCACTCTCGAACAGATAACCAGCCTCTTCAACCGGTTGTGGCGTACTACCGACGACGAACTGCTCGGTTTCGGCCTGCGTCCGGTGCCACTGGGGACTTTTCGGTTGCTGTGCTTCGGGCTGATCAGCGCGCCCACGCTGCGGGCGGCGATCCAGCGCGCCAAGACCTTCCACCGGTCGCTACCCGGTCTTCCACCGCTCGAGATCGTCGAGGTCGGCGACGAGGCGCGGCTCGAGTTCGATATCAGTGCGATCGCCGTACCTGTCGACATACTCGTCGATATCCTGCTGCTCTCAGTGCACCGCTATATCGCCTGGGGACTAGGTCAGAGAATGCCCTTGCGCCGCGTCGAGGTGCCGTATCCGGCGGTGCCCGATAACAGCGACTATGACCTGATCTTCGGCGCACAGGTGCGGTTTTCCGCTCCGCGGCCCGCTTTGGTCTTCGGAGCAGACCTCCTGGACGCGCCCTTGGTTCGCGACGAGGACGAGCTGCTCACCTTTCTCAGCGACGTGCCTGCCGCTGTGCTCACCCGCACCGGGACAGCTACCACGGTGACCGGGCAAGTACGCCGACTGCTGGAACGCGGCCTCACCGGCGAGTGGCCCAGCGTCGACGACTTGGCCGCCGATCTCGCGATGAGCCCGCAGACGCTGCGGCGCAAGCTCCGCGAGGAAGGCACCTCATCCCGCGAGATCAAGGAGCGCATCCTGCGTGATGCCGCCGTGACGAGCCTCGTGCGTGGCGAGGAGACGATCGCGGCACTTTCGCGTCGGCTCGGTTTTTCCGAGCCGAGCGCGTTCTCCCGGGCCTTCAGCCGCTGGACCGGCGACCCGCCAAGCGCGTACCAACGCTGACCTCGACCCCGTCGGCGTACTCGAGCGTTGCGGTCAAGCATCTGCTCGTCACGATCATCGCCCGCGGCGCCACCACGAGCAAGCATCGTTGGGAACCGGATATGAACGAAGGAGTTCCCGTGGCCCACCGCTCACCGTGGATGAATGAGGATCTGGACGCGCTTGCCGATTTGGCGCGGCGGTTCTTCGAGAAGGAATGCGCCCCCAATGAAGATCGCTGGAACAGGCAGCACCACGTCGACCGCGAAGTCTGGGGGGCCGCGGGCGAGCTCGGCCTGCTCGGCCTGAGCCTGCCCGAGGAATACGGCGGCGGTGGCGGCGACTTCCGCCACGAAGCGGTGGTCACCATCGAGCAGGTTCGCGCGCTGTCACCGAGCCTGGGCATCCCGCTGCACAGCGGGATCATCTCGCACTACATCAACGCATACGGCACCGATGAGCAGAAGCAGCGGTGGCTGCCGGGCATGTGTAGCGGCGACATCGTCTCCGCTATCGCCATGACCGAGCCGGGCACGGGTTCGGATCTGCAGAACATCAAGACCAAGGCGACCAAGGATGGCGACGACTACGTCATCAGTGGAGCCAAAACCTTCATTTCCAACGGCTTCTTGGCCGATTTGGTCCTGGTGGCGGCCAAGACGTCCGAAGGCAAGGGCGCCGACACCGTGTCGATCATCGCAGTCGAAACCGACCGTGCCGGCTTCCGGCGCGGACGAAACCTGGAAAAGGTCGGCCAGCACGGTCAAGACACCTGTGAGCTCTTCTTCGACGACGTGCGGGTACCGCAGTCGAACCTGCTCGGCTTCGCCGAGGGCATGGGTTTCATGCAGCTCATGACCCAGCTTCCCCAGGAACGACTGATCCTCGCGGTGGCCGCGGCCGCCGCGATCGAGAAGACTGTCGAGCTCACCCTGAGCTACGCCAAAGAACGCGAAGCCTTCGGTAAGCCGATCGTCAAATTCCAGAACACTCAGTTCACGCTCGCCGAGGTCGACACCATCAAGTCCATCGCGTGGACCTTCCTCGACGACTGCGTGACCAAGCACACCAACGGTGAGCTCGACATCCCCACGGCCGCCAAGGCCAAGTGGTGGCTCACCGAGCAGCAGTGCAAAGTCGCCGACGACTGCCTGCAGCTGTTCGGTGGTTACGGATACATGGCCGAATACCCGATCTCGCGGCTGTGGACCGATTCGCGGATCCAGAAGATCTACGGCGGCACCAACGAGATCATGAAGATGATCATCGGACGGAGCCTGTGATGGGCCCGCTGCACGGTGTGAAGGTGGTCGAACTGGCTGGGCTCGCGCCGGCGCCGTTCGGCTGCATGATGTTGGCCGATCTCGGCGCCGAGGTGGTGCGGGTCGAGCGCGAGGGCGGCAACGGTGACGGGCTGACCCCGCCCGACGGCCCACTCGACCGCGGCAAGCACACGATTCGGCTCAACGTCAAAGACCCCGACGACCACGCGACACTCTGCGCCCTGGTCGACGCCGCTGATGTTTTCGTGGAGGGGATGCGTCCGGGAGTGGCCGAACGCCTGGGTATCGGCCCGGACGATCTGCTGGCGCGTAACCCGCGGCTGATCTACGGCCGGATGACCGGCTGGGGTCAGTCCGGTCCGCTCGCCGCCCGCGCCGGGCACGACATCAACTACATCGCCCTGTCCGGTGCGCTGTCGCTGGTCGGCCGGTCCGGGGAACGCCCGGTGCCGCCCGCCAATATCATTGGCGACTTCGCCGGCGGCGGCATGTTGCTCGCTCTCGGCGTGCTCGGCGCCCTCTACGAGCGGGAGCGCTCCGGCCTGGGCCAGGTCGTCGACGCCGCAATGGTCGACGGTTCCGCGCTGCTGACCGCGTTCATGCACGGGATGCACGCCAACGGTCTGTGGAACGAGCCGCGCGGCGAGAACTTGCTCGACGGCGCCGCCCCGTTCTACGACACCTACGAATGTGCCGATGGCGAATATGTCGCGGTCGGTTGCGTGGAATACCCCTTCTTCCTGCAACTGCTCGCCGTTCTCGGGATCGAGGACCCGGACCTGCCGTTCCAGCTGGACCGCACAGGGTGGGATACGCTACGGCAACGGATCGCAGGATGCTTCAAGGAGCGGACCCGCGACGAGTGGGCGCTGTTGTTCGCCGACTCCGACGCCTGCGTCACCCCGGTGCTCAGTCCGTGGGAGGTACACAACCATCCGCACAATCAGGCCCGCGATGCGTTCATCGAGGTCGACGGCCTGCGTCAGCCCGCTCCCGCGCCACGCTTCGGACGCACCCCCACGACTCATCCCGCACCGAATAGCTCCGCGGCCGAGCAGGTCAGCGATCTTTTGGTCGGGTGGGGCATCACCACCGAGCAGCTGGCGCGGATCACCGACCGCGCGTCCCTGCGCTGAGATCTCGATCGCGCCGGTTCACCGCGGTTCGTGCGCCTCGGCACGTTGACGCCGCGCTCGGGGCAATTCATCGACAGACACGTTCGCCGGCCTCGCCGGGCGTGCGTCGCGAGCTGAGGTCCATCGGCTGCGGTCGAGACTTCCGTCGTCAATCCCGCTTCATGTCTACCGCCCTTGGTTCGACACCCGCCCCCGTCCGTGGGTGATGCTCGACAGCCTCTGTGCTTTGTCGACGGCTGCGCGCGCGGCCGCCAATGCTCGCTTGCGTCCGGCCAAGTCGTTGGTGCGATGAATGATGTTCTTCCACTGCGTCTTAGCCGCGCACAACTCTTCGGCGGCCGCACCGGTGTCGGCCGCGTGGGCGATCGCTGCGGTCCGCTCGGCGGCGGCGCCCGCCACTTTGTGCTCGGCGGCGGTGAGTCGGCGCTGTGTGCCTGTGCGAAGCAGGAGGGTGTCGGCGAGCTTGCGACGTAGCCGGTCGAGAACGGCATGCTCGGCTTCGAGCCGGGCGAGGACCTGTTGTGCTTTGTGGACGGCTCGTTGCTGGACCCACCCGGACATCGTTGGGTCTTGTTGCAATTAAGCAGCGTTCGCGTCCGGTGAGCTGAAGCGGTACCGCGTGCAGCAGTAGCAGGTCGTCGACCGGATTGAGGCAGCGATTGCTCAGGTGATCGATCCAGTCAGCCTGGACGTCGCGCACGAGACCATCGGGACGCACAGCAGAGCGGAGGTGGCCACCGCAGTAGTGCCCCATAGAGTGGTGTAACTCGGTGGCCGAGATCGTCTCCGACATCCGTGTCGTTGACGGATGTAGAGCGGCCACCGCGTGATCTTTCGAGTCAACCGTCTAAAGAATCCTCGAGGAGTCATCGCGATGACCGCACCCCATATTGTCGACCCTGCAGGCCTGCTTGGCCAAGCCCTATCTGACGCGTCGCCGGATCTGATGCGCGAGCTGCTGCAGACCATGATCAACGCACTGCTCTCCGCCGATGCCGACGCTGTGTGCGGCGCCGAGTGGAACGCCCGCTCGGCTG
>NZ_VLIY01000012.1 GCF_007489285.1 Skermania sp. ID1734 | reverse complement strand
GGCATCACGCCCTCGATCGGTTCGGTCGGCGACGCCTACGACAACGGGTTGATGGAATCGATCATCGGCCTCTACAAGACCGAATGCATCCAGACCACGGTGTTCCACGCCGGGCCCTACAAGACGCTCAACGACATCGAATACGCCACATCTGGTTGGGTTGATTGGTACAACCACAGACGTCTGCATAGTTCACTCGGAATGCTCACCCCAACCGAGTACGAACAGGCTTTCAACACCGCTCGCGACCGGCAGTCGCAACCCGTCTAGGAGCGGCACGAAAGTCGTGACGCTTCAAACCAGCCCCGCCGCCGCCCACCGACCCCCTCACCGACGCCGAAGCCATAGACCTGCTCTACGAACCCACCTGGTGGGAACTGCACATGCCCGACCAACCCCCACCACCAGCCACCGACACCGAACTCCGCAACCACTACCGACAACACCGCGCAATAACCACCGCCCGCTCCCGACGCATGCCACCACCGTTTTGATGTGCGGCGCGCTGGCTCAGGAGTACTGTCCGCCCATGGACGATCTGACCTACCGGCTGCCCCAAAAGCGGGTCATCAGGACCGAATTGCCCGGTCCAGCTTCGCGAGCGCTGACCGAGCGGCGTAAAGCATCCGTCGCCGCCGGGGTCGGGTCGAGCGTCCCTGTTTACGCGGCGGACGCAGACGGCGCCGTGGTGGTGGATGTCGACGGAAATTCGCTGCTCGATTTCGGGTCAGGCATCGCGGTAACGAGTATCGGCGCGTCCAATCCGGCAGTAACTCAGGCTGTTTCGGAGCAAGCACAGCACTTCACGCACACCTGTTTCATGGTCACACCGTACGAGGGCTACGTCGCAGTGGCCGAGCAACTCGCCACCCTCACCCCGGGCAATCACGAGAAACGCTCGGTCCTGTTCAACTCGGGCGCGGAAGCCGTCGAGAACGCCGTCAAAGTGGCCCGCCTAGCCACGGGTCGTCAAGCAGTAGTCGCGTTCGACCACGCCTACCACGGTCGCACCAACCTCACCATGGCGCTCACGGCGAAGACGATGCCGTACAAGGCGCGGTTCGGGCCATTCGCACCCGAAATCTACCGGATGCCAATGTCATATCCCTTCCGCGACGACCCGGACCGCACCGGTGAGCAGTCGGCGCACGACGTCATCGACCGCATGGAAAAACAGATCGGCACCGACACCATCGCGGCAGTGGTCATCGAACCAATCCAGGGTGAGGGCGGATTCATAGTCCCCGCAACAGGTTTCCTGCCGACGCTGGTCGACTGGTGCCGCGCCAACGGCATCGTATTCATCGCCGACGAGGTGCAAACCGGTTTCGCCCGCACCGGCGACTGGTTTGCGTGCGAATACGAAGGAATCGTCCCCGATATCATCACCATGGCCAAAGGCATCGCGGGCGGCATGCCGCTGGCAGCGATCACCGGCCGAGCCGAACTGCTCGACGCCGTGCACCCCGGCGGACTCGGCGGAACCTTCGGTGGCAACCCGGTCGCCTGTGCAGCCGCCCTCGCAGCCATCGATACCATGCGTGCCAACGATTTACCGGCGCGCGCATGCGAAATCGAAGCCATCGCGCTGCCCCGACTGCGCGGCCTCGCCAACGACGTTGACGTCATCGGTGACGTTCGCGGTCGCGGTGCAATGCTGGCCATCGAGTTCGTCAGGGCGGGCACCACCGAGCCAGACCCCGCCCTCACGAAAGCCGTTGCAGCACGCGCCTTCGACCAGGGCCTCATTCTGTTGACCTGCGGCACATACGGCAACGTCATCCGCCTGCTTCCTCCCCTGGTCATCACCGAAGACGCTCTGCTCGACGGAATTTCGGTTATCGAGCAGGTCGTGCGAAACACTGCGGACGATCAGCGATGAGCTATCCGGCCCAGATTCAGCGACTCATCGACAGCCTCCCTACCGGACTGTGGATCGACGGCAAGCAAACGGATGCCATCGACGGCAACAGATTCGACGTCATCGACCCCGCAACCGGTGCAGCATTCACCACCGTCGCGGACGCCAACGGTAAAGACGCTGCGCGTGCACTCGATTCAGCGTGTGGTATGCAGCGGGAATGGGCCGCGACCGCCCCGCGGCGTCGCTCCGACATTCTGCGCGCGGCCTTCGATGCGGTCATCGAGCGCGCAGACGACTTTGCGCTCTTGATGACCCTCGAAATGGGTAAAGCGTTGCCAGAGAGTCGTTCCGAGGTGACCTACGGCGCCGAGTTCCTGCGCTGGTTCAGCGAGGAGGCGGTGCGCATCCAGGGCCGCTACACTCAGTCGCCCTCGGGCACGGGACGCATCCTCGTCACCAAAGGCCCAGTCGGGCCGTGCCTGGCGATCACCCCCTGGAACTTCCCGCTCGCCATGGGAACGCGCAAGATCGGGCCGGCGCTGGCGGCTGGCTGCACCATGATCGTCAAGCCTGCCGAAGACACTCCGCTCACGATGCTTTTGTTGGCAAAGGTCTTTGCCGATGCCGGCTTGCCGCCAGGTGTGCTATCCGTGCTGCCGGCAGCCTCAGCACCGCCCGTCACCGAACCGCTGCTGGCCGATCCGCGCCTGCGTAAGGTCACGTTCACGGGCTCGACGCGGGTCGGGAAGATTCTCATCGAGCAATCCGCGCACAACTTGCTGCGCACGTCGATGGAACTCGGCGGCAACGCACCGTTCGTCGTGTTCGATGACGCCGACCTCGACGCCGCGGTCGACGGCGCGATGGCCGCCAAGATGCGCAACGGCGGCCAGGCCTGCACTGCAGCGAACCGGTTGATCGTCGCCAACGCCGTCCGCGAAGAGTTCACCGCCAAACTGACCGACCGCATTGCCGCCATGAGCGTAGGCCCCGGCTATCAAGAGGGAATTGCGGTTGGCCCCTTGATCAATCAAAAGCAGCGCAACAATGTCGCCAGGCTCGTCGACGATGCCGTCACCGGTGGCGCCAAGATCCGGATCGGCGGCGCGGCTATCGATGGGCCTGGCTTCTATTATCAGCCGACGGTCCTCGACGAGGTGGTGCCCGGCTCCAGCATCGTCACCGAAGAGATTTTCGGCCCGGTCAGCGCCATCACCGGTTTCGACACGGAAGCCGAGGCAATCGCCGCCGCCAACGACACCGAATTCGGCTTGGCCGCCTACATTTACACGCAAGGACTCGATCGCGCACTGCGAGTGGCCGACGCGATCGAATCCGGCATGGTCGGGATCAACCGCGGCGTCGTCTCCGATGTTGCGGCGCCGTTCGGCGGAGTGAAGCAATCGGGACTGGGCTCTGAAGGCGGCGTCGAGGGCATCGAGGAGTACCTCGACACCAAGTACATCGGTCTCACCAAGTAGCGCTCAGGAAGTCGCGCAGTTGTCCGGCGCGGGTTTGCCCGCGAACCGGTCCGCCACCCAATTGACTGCGCCGGGCACCGCTGCGGGATCGCCGTGCCCCTCCCCCTGCCGCACCTCGAGATCGATGACGTCGCCCATGTCGCAGGCCTTGCGCACCGCTGCCTCGGTCCATTGCGGAAGGATCAGCGAGTCGTTGGCGCCGACCACCACGAGCATTGGGCCGTCCGCACGTCGTTGCGGTAGCGCGATGTCCTTCAGGATCTGCTGAATGCGCGTCAGGTCTTCCGGGCTGCGCGCCGTCACCTTCACGCCATTGAGGTCCAGGGCCGCAGCGGCCTGCCGGTGGCGATCACAACTGATCACGTCGTCGGTGTCGGCCGCGAGTTTGCCCTGCAGGTAAGCACTGACATCCAGATCGTGATGACTCACCTTCAGCCCGGTGATGAGGATCGGGAGCAGCATCTTCTGCGCGAGCGTCAGATTCGGCGTGGTCGAACCCGCCATGACCGGACTGAGATCCGCGGCGGGCGACAGATCGGCCGAGCCGACGAAGCGCAGCCCCTCGCCGTAGTCTTCGGCATGGCCGGCCGCCGCCCACGATGCTTGCCCACCTTGGGAGATCCCGAACGCGGCCCATCGATCACTGGTGCCGGGGATGACGTTGCGCGCTGCGCGAACCGCATCAATGAGGTCGTAGGCAGCACTGTTCGGCTCCAGGTACGGATGCTCGCCGGGCGTCCCCAACCCCTGATAGTCGCTCACCGCGACGACGTAGCCGCGCTGCAGGAAGGCGATGACCGGGCCGATGGCCCCCAACAGGTCGGGATGGCGCGAAGGCGCGCAGTTATCGGTCAACCCGGTGGTGCCGTGACCCAGGGTCACCACCGGCCAACCGCCTGGGGGCGGGTTGCCGGGCGGCTGAAACACGGTTCCGCTGACCTGCACGCCGGAGCCGTCGATACCGGAAGTCGACCGGTACAGGACCAGGGTTGCGCGGGAACCCGGCACCGCGGAATAGGCGTCGCTGTCGGAGACAGGCTGCTGGGAAACGATCGTGCCGCGCTGCTCGACCGGAAGTAGCTGAGCACCTGGTGGAGATTCGTGACCGCATCCCGCCAGCACACCGACAGCGACTATCAGCGTGGTGCAGAGCGTCGAGAAGCGTGTGCTGGTCGGAAGCGGCACCTTTCGCGGGACTATTTGTCTAGAGCGTTCTTGGCGGCCTCTTGCGCCTTATCGACTACTTGCGCGAACTTGCCGCCCGTCTTCTCGTCGACTATGTCGCCGGCCTTCTCCACGGCCGCCTCGACCTGATCCTTGTGTTCGCTGGCCAAGTCCTTGGCCTTGTCGGCGAGACCCTTGAAATCCATGCGCTTCCTCTTTCACTCCAGCTTCCCCGACGCCACTCTCACAGTAGCGAGGGTTCGGCACTATGGTGTGCAGTGCGCCAAGCCTGACGTCCGAGAAGGGGAGCTTGTGTCCACCGTCCTGCTCACCGGGGGTACCGGAACTCTGGGTCGCGCAGTCGACGCACAGCTGACGACGAACGGCTTCGACGTTCGCACCCTCAGCCGACGACCCCGACCGGACGATGTATCCGCGACGCGCTGGGCGACTGCGGATCTACGACGCAACACCGGACTGGAAGAGGCGGTTACCGGAGTGGACGTCGTAGTGCACTGCGCGACCGGTCGAGACGACGTGGCCGCCTCGCGCAACCTCATCAATGCGATTCGGGCGTACGGCGACACGCCTCACCTGGTGTACATCTCGATCGTCGGAGTAGACGACATTCCCCTGTTCTACTACCGCGCCAAACGAGACGTCGAGGACCTCGTGGCGTCGGCCGAGCTGCCGTGGACGATCTTGCGTGCCACTCAGTTTCACGATCTTGTCGTTCGGTTGTTTGCCAGCCAGCGGGGGCTGCCGTTGCTACTCGCGCCCGAATTTTCGTTTCAGCCCATCGATGTGCGCGATGTCGCCGAACGTATCACCGAGATCGTCGGCCAGCCCGCCGCGGGACGCGTGCCCGACATCGGTGGCCCAGAGGTCCGCACCGCATCCGACCTCGCACGCGCCTACCTCGACGCGGTGAAACTACGGCGCAAGCTCGTCGGGTTCTCCTTGCCGGGCAAGACGTTCGCCGGCTATCGCGCCGGGCACAACCTCATCCCAGAAAACGCTGTCGGCACCATCACCTACGAGCAATTCCTCGCCGAAACTTCCGTGCGGCACTCCTAGATTCCGGCCCACCATTCGATGTTGGACCCTGGATTGGCGAAGTCGATCCGCTGACCCGGCTGCGGGACGCGCACCGAAACGCCGGACTCGGCCGCGGCGGCGAGCAGGCGATGAACCGGTTCGGCCCAGGGGTGGAAAGCCAGGTTGTAGGTGGCCCAGTGGATCGGCACGATCGTGCCGAAATCAGCATGCGCACCGGCACTGAGATCCCGGTGCGCCCGCACCGCCTCCTCGGGATTCATGTGAATGTCGGGCCACATTGCGTCGTATGCCCCGATCGGCAACAGCGTGAGGTCGAAAGGCCCATGCTCTCCACCGATTTCGGCGAAGCAACGCGAATACCCGGTGTCACCACCGAAATACACCCGCCGGGTGGGGCCGGCGATCACCCACGACGCCCACAGCGTCGTGTTTCGCACCAGGCCGCGGCCGGAGAAGTGTCGAGCCTCGGTGCAGGTGATAGTCAATCCGCCGACGGTCGCGCTTGCGCCCCAATCGAGTTCGATGATCCGATCATCGGCCACGCCCCACCGCCGCAGGTAGTCAGCGATTCCCAGGGGAACAACGAACGGCGCCTGCTGAGAGTCGTTGAGCGACTTGATAGTCGCTTTGTCCAGATGGTCGTAGTGGTCGTGCGAAATGATGATCGCGTCGAGCGCGGGCAGTGACTCCAAGGGACTCGGAACCGGGTGCATCCGCGTTGGCCCGACCAGCGAGGTCGGCGATACCCGCTCGCTCCACACGGGATCGGTCAGAACGCGGTGGCCGTCCACCTCGATCAACACCGAAGCGTGCCCGAACCAGGTGGCGGCCAGTTGCGCGGCCTCGGCAGGCAACTCCGGCTGGGTCAGCGGAACCGGGCGCGACGGCCGGCCCACCCGGCCGCGGGTGAGCAGATCGCGCAGGATCGACGACTGACCGGATGTCGACACAATGCTCGACGGCTCTGTATTTCGGAACCGACGGCGAGTGGTGTTGCTGACAGTCACAGCACCACCTTAGTCGAAGTTGAGATATATCCTCCGCTTTTTAGCGGCCAGCGAACAGCGGCTTTCGCTTCTCGGCCCGCGCCCGCCGGCCTTCCTTGGCGTCCTCGCTGAGCCAGGCCGCCAGCATCGCCGCGCGCTGTTCGTGCGTCTCGTCCGCCGAGGCGCCCTCGTTGAACACCAGCTTCAAGTGCTGCAGCGTCAGCGGCGCCAGCGTGGCAATGTCCGCCGCCCAGTCTTGCGCGTCGGCAAGCGAGCCGATGCGGTTGGCCAGCCCGCACGCCAGCGCGTCGTCGGCCGGCAACGATTCGACACCCAGCAGGATGGAACGCGCTCGTCCGCCACCGGCGAGCTCGGCGAGCCTGTGCACCGTCCATCGGTTGACCGTGATGCCCAGTCGCGCCGCCGGGATGGCGAAGTACGCGTCCGGGGCAACCACTCGCAGGTCCGAGGCGAGCGCCAACTGGGTGCCCGCGCCGATCGCTGGACCGTTCACCGCCGAAATCACCGGGGCGCCAATCGAATCGATTGTTTCCAGCATCTCTACAAGGGCGTCGGTGAAGGACTCCGTATACACCTCGGAAAGGTCAGCCCCCGCGCAGAATGCCTTGCCCTGCCCGGTCAGCACTATCGCCCGCGCCTCGTCGGCCGCGGCCTTGTCCATCGCATCGCGCAACGCCTCGATCAGCTCGAGGTTGAGGGCGTTGCGTTGCTGCGGCCGCTGCAACTCGATGGTGACCACGCCGCCGCTCTGGGTGTATCCGATCATGTCAGCGAACCTATCAACGACCGGCTGTGTGCGGGACCGCCTCAGGGCCAACGATCAGGATCAGGACCGGTCCGCGTGCCGTCGTCGAGACCCGAAATCGTGCTCATCGCCGCAGCGTCGAGTTCGAAACCGAAGATGTCGAAGTTGCTGCGGATGCGTTCAGGGGTCACCGATTTTGGAATCACGATGTTGCCGAGTTGCACCTGCCAGCGCAAGATCACCTGCGCTGGCGTTTTGCTCAGTTCCGCGGCGATCCGCCCGATCGTCGGGTCGTCGAGCACCATTCCCGAGCCCAGTGGGCTCCACGCTTCCGTGGCTATCCCCCGCTCGGTGTGGAAGGCTCGCAGCTCCGATTGGGTCAGGCGCGGATGCAACTCGATCTGGTGGACCGCCGGGACTCGGCCGATGGTGTCGATGAGCCGCTCGAGCGATGAAATGGAAAAGTTCGATACGCCGATGGACCCAACCCGGCCCTCGTCGGCGAGGTGGGCGAACGCGCGGAAGGTGTCGAGGTAGCGGTCGCGTTTGAGGTCTTGCCAATGAATGAGGTAGAGGTCGAGGTAGTCGAGACCGAGTCGATCGAGGCTGGCATCGAAGGCACGCAGGGTGGACTCGTAACCCTGGTCGTCGTTCCACAGCTTGGTGGTGACGAAAAGTTCGTCACGGGGGAGGCCGGACGCGTTCAGCGCCTTGCCGGTGCCGCGTTCGTTCCCATAGATCGCCGCGGTGTCGATGCTGCGGTAACCCGCGTCCAACGCGGTCGACACGGCGTCGTAGGCCTGATCGTCCGGGACCTGCCAGACGCCGAAGCCGAGCACAGGCATGGCGTTGCCGTCATTGAGCGCGATCGTCGGGACGGTGGTCGATTGGCTGCGAAAGGTCATAGGTCGAGTAATACCCGCCGCGCAGAAATCTCACCGTAATGTGGATGGATGCCCACCTACTCGCAGACCTACCGCGCAAGCGTGGATGACCCCGAGCGGTTTTGGCTGGGCGCTGCCGCCGCAATCGACTGGGATTCCGCTCCGCGACGCGCGCTCGATGATTCCAATGCGCCCTTCTACCGATGGTTCCCCGACGGCCAACTGAACACCTGCGTCAACGCGGTGGACCGTCACGTCGCGGCCGGCCGCGGCGATCAGGCGGCGCTCATTTATGACTCTGCGATGACCGGGGTGCAGCGCACCTATACCTATGCGGAGTTGCAGGAGCGGGTGGCCCGGTTCGCGGGAGTTCTTGTTGCCCAAGGTGTCACACGCGGAGACCGGGTGGTCATCTATCTGCCGATGATCCCGGAAGCCGTCGTCGCCATGCTCGCCTGCGCCCGCATCGGCGCGATTCACTCGGTGGTTTTCGGCGGCTTCGCGGCCAAGGAGCTCGCGGCGCGGATCACCGACGCGGCACCGAAACTCGTCATCACCACGTCGGGCGGCTTGGAACCTGGTCGCACCATCGAATACCTGCCGATTGTTGCCAGCGCGCTGGAAATTGCTGGCACACAAGGTATCGCCGCGGTGATTGTCAAGAACCGGCCACAAATTCCGGGTACCGCGCAAGACTTTGCGGGGCATGACATTCCGTGGCTGGACTGGGACGAGCTCACTGCGGCAGCCGAACCCGCGGATCCGGTGCCGGTGGCGGCCACCGACCCCCTCTACATCCTCTACACGTCGGGAACCACCGGCAAGCCCAAGGGCGTGGTCCGCGACAACGGCGGCCACGCCGTCGCGCTGGAGTGGTCGATGCGCCACATCTACGACATCGGTCCAGGCCAGGTCATGTGGACCGCGTCCGATGTCGGCTGGGTGGTGGGCCACTCCTACATCGTCTACGGCCCGTTACTGGTCGGTGCGACGACCGTGCTGTACGAGGGCAAACCCGTGGGCACCCCGGACGCCGGCGCGTTCTGGCGAGTCATCAACGACCACGGCGTGCAGGCACTGTTCACGGCGCCGACTGCGTTGCGGGCGATCCGCAAGGTCGACCCCGAATCGACAGAACTCGACAAGTACGACATCTCCACTCTGGACAACCTTTTCGTCGCCGGTGAGCGCCTCGATCCGAACACGTACGACTGGATCTCCTCGGTGCTGCACCGGCCGGTGATCGACCACTGGTGGCAGACCGAGACCGGTTGGCCGGTGTGCGCCAACCCGCGCGGGATCGAGCACCTCCCGATCAAGCCCGGTTCACCGTCGGTGCCGGTCCCCGGCTACCGGCTGCTCGTTCTCGATGATCAAGGGGTTCCCGCGCCCACCGGCGAGGAAGGCAACATCGTGTTGGCGCTACCCCTTCCACCCGGAACGCTGACCACGCTGTGGCACGACGACGACCGATATGTGCGTTCCTACCTGTCGGCCTACGACGGGTATTACCTCACCGGCGATTCGGGGTACATCGACGCCGAGGGGTACGTGTACGTGCTCGGCCGCAGCGACGACGTCATCAACGTCGCGGGGCACCGCCTGTCGACGGGGGGCATCGAGGCGGTGCTGGCTGGGCATCCCGCGGTGGCCGAGTGCGCCGTGATCGGTGTGCACGACGAACTCAAGGGCCAGCGCCCGAGCGGATACGTGGTGCTGAAAGCGGGCGCCGACATCACGCCCGACGAGTTGCGCGGCGAACTGGTGCAGAAGGTGCGCAGCGAGATCGGCGCCGTGGCCTCGCTGCAGGAGGTGACAGTTGTCGCTGCCCTGCCAAAGACCCGGTCAGGCAAGATCCTGCGCAAGACAATGCGGCAGATCGTGGCGGGTGAGGAGTTCAGCACGCCGTCGACGATCGAAGATCCGGCGGTCCTGGAGACATTGGCGGAGACGATCGGGCGAGGGCGGGAGTGATCACTCCTTTTCGAGGCAGAGCACGGTGTCAGATGTCGAACCTCCGGTACGCACCCAATTGCCGTCGCAGTCATAGATACTGTTCGTCCGCTTCGTGACGCGGTCTGTCGCGTAGTTAGAACCGCACGTGGCTGGCGTGACAGTTACTGAACTGGTGCCGTCGCTGTTCGTGGCCCCAGTCACCCGATGAATACAACTACCAACCTGCGCTTGCCGGATCACGCTGGCGGTGTCGTCGCTTGGGTCCGGCGTCGAATAGTCCGTACTGGGCACATCCTCGGTGGTGGAGTAGGTCGGGTATGACGACGTGTCATATGCGGCATTGGCCTGATCGTCGACAGCATGCATAAAACTGACCACTGAGGCCACGACCACGACGGTCACCACGACACCGACAACGGTGAAGATGTAGCCGATCACCAGCCCGGCTATCGCGAGCCCACGCCCCTCGTCGCCTGTCCGCTTGATCTGCGACAACGAAATGTGCCCGAAGAGAATACCGAGGGGCGCGAAGAACAACGAGCAAACGAGCGCCGCGATGGCAAGCCCGTTTGTTTTTCGAGGCGCGAAGGGTTGGTAATAAAACTGGCCAGGCGGGGGCGGGGGTGGCGTGGTCATTCGGCGGACACCTTAACTGTCCTACCGGCTCTACCGAGTTCGATGATCTTGACCGTTTCGGTCTTCGTGGGGCTGAATCGGTCCGAGCTGTAGAGCTTGGTCACGGTGCTTGCACCCTCGATCACATAGACGGGTGAGTAGTCAGAGTAGGAGTCGGTGATGCGAACCGCTTGTCCGGATGTCACCTTCAGATCTACGATCGCGACGCCACGCTCGCGGCCCAAGGCTGAGTGGAACGGCGGCTTCAGAGTCACTTCCACGCTGTGCCCCTGGCTCAATGTCGCCTGTGCGTCCGACCGCGCGAACGCGGCTAGGCTTGCCGGCGGACCGGCCATCGCCACCAGGTACGTCACCTGGTCCTTGGTCATTGCGTTCAGGCCGTTGATCTCAAAACTGAGCAGTGTGCCGACCGGATCGATGTGCCAGCCGCTGCTGTCGCGAACCGCTCTCAGGGAAGTCGGGAACTGGGGACCGTAGCGGAACGGGTCCAGGAGACCCGGCCCGCTCTCGCCTCCACAGACGTGATCGCGGTGACCTTCGGAGTTGGTTGTGTCGATGCAATTACCGCTGATGCGCACGTCGGTTCTTTCATCGTTGTCGCTAACTGTCAACGCGACCTGATCGGCGGTGACCTTCGCTGTGTCCCCCGAGATATCCGAATTGAAGTCGGCACGGTTGACATCGACGCTGACGGTCGACTCCGCCCCGTCGAACAGCTTGTTCAACGCCGGGCGGTACGTGGCGATGGCTATGGCGACCTGCGGGCTCGCCATCTGCTCCAACTGAGATACGTCGTGATTGCCGGCGACGCTGGCCACCGCCTCGGTGAATCCCTTGGCGGCGGCCCCCGGGTTGTCGTATTTGGTGATGTCCGGGTTGGGATGGTCAACTCGCTGGACGCCTAGCACCTCGGTGGCGTACTCCCCTGCCGTGTACAGCGGGCTGATGTACCAACGGTCATCAACCTTCACTGTCATGACGAACGGCGCAATCGCATCGCCTTGCTTCGACTTTCCGGTGAGATCGCCGACGGTCAGGGTTCTGTTCGTCGCCTCGGCAGATGGGCTGATCAAGTCGCGGATGCCAGGGTTCGCCTGTTTGGGGTCGATCGAGAGCGCTACTGAACCGCTCGTGAAGGTGACCTTCGCCAGGTCGTCGCGGATCTGCTCGGTTGTGGTGTGGAGGTCAGTAGTGGTTATCGACAATCCCTGCAGCAGGGCACCCGTATCCCCGCCCTCTTGGAACCCGCCTTCGGTGGCCTTATTGCTTGTGCTCCTCACCAAGTCCTGCAAGCCGTTCATTTCGCCTGAAGCGACGATGTCGGCGAATTTGATCGGATCCCGGGACTGCACCGCCGATAGGGCATCTAATGCCGCGTTCTCGGGCGAGTTGGCGCCACTGGTGCCGGACAGAAAGGTCCAAGCCGTGATTCCGCCGACGACCAGTAGCACGACGACGAACACTCCTGCACCGACAAACCACCATCGACGGCGGTTGCGGTGCGGTGGGCCGAAGCCTGACGGTGACAGTTGCTCGGCTGCGGCGGGAGCCCAACCCTGTTGCTGTGTTTGCCAGCCGCCCTCCGGCGGGGGCGGTGGAGGCGGCGGGGGCGCACCCCAGCCGTACGGCTGTTCGGTCGGTCCGTAAGGGGAACCGGGCGGTGGGTTAGTCACTGCGATCCCTTCTGACATCCGACCATGCGGACCGTAATCATAAGAATTCGCGGTCGGTGACGGGCGAAATGAATGTCAGCTACTTGAATGACAGTCAGCCTTTTACGTCGCTGACCAAGAAACGTACGTAGGAAAGGGCGAGAAATATGCCTGCGTAAAGCAAGGACAGAAACACCCCCCACTGCATTCCCAGCCAGTCGATGTCGGTGCGTGTCAACGCGAGCCAGGCTTCGTAGTTCCGGGTCGGCAGCACGGCACGAATCCCCCCTAAAGTCGGGAGCCCCCCGAAAATCGTTGAGCAAAGCACGACGATCACAGTGCCGCCCGCCGCAATCACCGGATTGTCTTGCGCCACTACCGACATGAACATGCCCAACGAACCTATCCACGCCAGATAGATGATCAAGTACCCCAGCGCCACGGCGAGGCGCCAAAGTTCTTGCGATTCGGGCACTTGCGTACCGCTTGGCGGCATGAGCGGCTTCAGACCGTAACAGAGCACGCCGATGGCCGCTGACATCGCAACGTATGTCGCCATCGCGAGCAAGCACACGACCCCGGCAGCCAGCAGTTTCCGCGTCAGAAGACGCCCGCGTGACACCGGCACGGTGAGCAACACGCGCAGGTAGTTCCATTGCGCTTCACGGGCAATGGACTCACCGAAGACCAAGGCGACGACGATGGCCATGCCGTACTGCGTTCCCAAGTCGAGCGCAAAGACCATGAAGTTCGCGGCGCTGTCAGTCGCCACCGCCGCAAAAATCCCCGCGCTCGCGCCGACCCCGCGCGCACCACCCGCGTGCACCGCTCCGGAAAGCAAAAGCGGTAGAATCGCCATTGCCACGAGGACGGCGCGAACGATCGGCCGACGCAGCTGGCGACCTACTTCCACCCGAACTTTCAATTCCGCGGCCACGGGTAGTTCGGGGATGCCGAGCGCCGTAGGCACAAGGTTCACAGGATGTTCACTCATCACCGACGGCCTCGAAATACATGTCCGCCAAGCGAATTCCGGATGCCCGCAACTCCACAACCGATCCTCGGTGCACCACCGACCCACGATTCAACAGGACTACCCCGGTGCACATCTGCTCCACCTCCTCGAGATGATGTGAAGCCATGAGTACTGCCCGACCGCTCGCGGCGTAGGACTGTAAAACGTTGCGCAAGAATCGGATTTGTCCGGGATCGAGGCCGTGTGTCGGCTCGTCGAGAATCAGCAGCCTCGGTAATCCGAGCATCGCTTGGGCAAGTCCGAGGCGATGACGCATGCCGAGGCTGTACCCCGACACACGTCGCCGCAGGGCTTCACCTAGACCGGACAGTTCGGCGACAATCTCGATGCACGATTCCGACTCGGGTCTGCCGGTCACCGACCATAGACTGCGCAGGCTCTCCCAGCCGGTCAAATGCGGCTGGACGCCTGGCGCCTCGATGCAAACTCCCACGTGCGAGAGCGCGGCCGCGCCTGCCTTAACGTTCTGACCGAACAGTGCCGCGCTGCCGCAATCCGGTTCGGCGAGGCCAGTGATCAATCGCAGCAGCGTCGTCTTTCCGGCACCGTTCGGTCCGAGCAGCCCGAGAATCTCTCCGGGTCGGACGTCGAACGACACATCGTGAACCACACGTCGGCCGGTGAGGGACTTACCGATCCCACGCACCACCAGTGGCATATCCGCCAGAGCCGTCGAGTCGCGACCCGCACGACCGTAGGTGAACCAAGCAATGACGCTCAGGTATATGGCGCCCAGAACCGCCACGCCGACGGCCGGAATGTCGTTTACGTCGATAGCAGACCTGCCTACCCGTACAGGCGCTGAGCGAGCGCGCTGTTCACTGCCGGATCACCGAGCGCCTGCAGCCATCCGATCAACTCCGGATAGGTGTTCGGATTGGCCGCTATGGCCGGACGCAGATCGGGACGTGCCTGCGCAAGGCGCGCGAGTTCGGCCTGTGGGGTTTGTGGATTCGCGGCCGCGAGCGCGTCCGCGTCGGTTGTCGCCGAACTCGCCACCGACGTGGCGGGAGTGGGCACGGCCGGCGGCGGCGTGGTCGAGATGAATGGTCCAGATTGCGGTCGCGAAAACGCGTGTGTTGGCTGGGCCATCTGGGGCTGAGCCGATGTCGGCATAGCGCCGGCCTGCATCGCACTGGCCGTACCACCCGTTGCCATCGCGAAGAGTGGAACGCCCTGGTAAAGACTGCGGACCGGCTTCGCTGCGAGAATTCCGACAGCAACGAGTATCGGGAGAATCGGCAATACCAACTCACGAGTGAAAAGTGCGGCCGCACCGCCCATCACACTAAGCGCAATGAGCCGGGCAACAGTCAGGACGAACAGTCCCAGGCAGATGCCGAGAATCATTTCCCGCGCGGGCCGCGGATCAGTGGCGCCCTGACGCGGCCTCACCATCATGGTTCCCACGGTGGACAGCGCCCCGGAGAGCAGTGAGAAGACTGCCAAGGCCGCACTCGCACCTACGCCTAGTGGCGGTGTTCCATATTCGTTGCTGTAAGTCGCGACAACGATCGCACGGCCAATCGACACGATTGCGTCTGCGAAGTTCCAGACAGCCATGAGGAGCAGCAGGCCCCGTGCTGCCCGCAGCCACGTATAGCCGGGATGCGTTGAACCGTAATCGTTGAACACCTGACCCGGAGTCGTGGCCGCCACTCCAGCGGCGACCAGCAACACCGCGCCCATGTAGGCCGGGCTGGCGAGGAAGAAGTCGAACCTGACCTCCACGATGAAGGCCGAGAAGAACGACGCCACCACAAACGCAAGAGCCACGCCCATCAAAGCGATTCGCGCAGAAGCGAGTCCGCGGATCACACCGAGAACGACGACGGTGACGATGGCGATCGAACTGGCAACGAGCAACAGCGCCAGAACCAAGATGCGCAATGTGTCACTGGTTTCCGCATCATGCTGATGTGCAGTAGTGAGGATCGCAACGAGGTCGAGGAGCGCGGAAATAACGGTCAAGGCTAGCGCCGCAATGGCGAGCCCCCGTACGCCTGCGGACCACCGCGCCGGAATCATGGAAGAAGCCTCGATCTCGCTCGCACGCGGCTGCGCCGCAAGCACGACACCGGCAGCACCGAAAATCATGGCGGACCCGATGCCGGGACCGGCGTCTGCGTTGCTGAACACCCACAACGACGCGACCACGTCCCACAACAGGAAGCCGATGATCATCAACGCGTACGGGAGGTTGACGAGTAGTCGGATCATCCTGACCTGCGCGACATGCCAATTGGGGCCGAGCATGCCGAGTCGGGCGACATACGGCAGGGCAAGCGACGCTATCGACAGCAGTGTCAGCAGAATCACCAGCAGGATCAGTCCCGCGAAACCGCCTCCGGTGAAACTGAACTCACTGTTCCACGGAAGAAACATGGCGATGAACAGCAACAGGGCCGCGATCCCGTCCCGGACGTAGTCGGAAACCGCGATGCCGGCAAAAAGTGACCGCTTCGGCGCGCTCGCCATCGGCGCGCCAGGGACATACTGCGAACCGAAATAACCCGGTGGCGCCGAGGGTGGCGGCGCAGAGTATGCCTGCGCCGCTGGCGCCTGTGGGTATCCGACTTGGTAACCACCATTTTCGCTACCAGGATGCATTGCCGGCTCCTCCGCCTATTCGCCAATTTGTAGCGGCATATTGCCATACGCCGCATCGAAAACTTCATCCCGCGCTACCGTCATTTGAACGAACGACAGGCCCTGCGTTTATACACGCAATTCGCGAAATGGCCCCCACGGGATATTCCGCACGACGAACCACACGATTACTGCGATGAGCGTGATCTTCGGCGCCAAGTCTGTTTGGTGCCAGTATCGAGTTGAGCGACCACTCATTAGACCGATAGTCCATTGCACAAACGTCGCCGCGAGCGCAATGAATGCGACGAGTCCGAGAGCGTTGTAGCGCACAGCGCCCGTCACGTCGCCATGGCAAAGTGCATAGACCATTCGCATGCTTCCGCAACCGGGGCAGTCGATCCCCAGTAATGCCTTGGTCGGGCAGATGGGGACCGGGCCACCTGGAGTAGCAGGATCGGCCCAATTGACAAATAGGCACAGCGCCGCGACCCCCGCCAGAACGCCGACTGGTGCCAACAGTGGACTGGCTCCATGCTCCGTCGATGCTGGTCTGTCGATAGTCACGCGTTCGCAACCATCGCGATCCAAAATATGACCCAGGCAACGGTTCCAACCAATCCAGCAATCAATGACCAGAGCGCAAATTTCTTCGCATCTTCAGCGGCCTGCATCGCCTCGCCGCTGCGCCCTTGCGCCCACAGACTGTTTACTTGGGACGACTTGACGATTGAGACGATGCCAAGCGGGAGACAGCAAAAGATCGTAGCCAAGATCGCCCACACCATGTTGTTGTCGGGCGCAGAGCCGACCGGCTGGCCGTACGGCTGCTGGCCGTAGCCCTGTTGCCCGTAGCCCTGTTGCCCGTAGCCCTGTTGCCGATACGGCTGCTGGACGTACGGTTGCGGCGCATACGGCTGGGACGCCTGCGGTTGAGGTCCGTACTGGTTCTGACCTTGGCGTTGCTGCGGATGCGGCTGTTCTCCGTACGGAGAAGGTTGATCGCCGTACGGCGACGGCGGCGGATACGTCATGGCGCCCCTTCGGCTCGTTGTCGACCCGCTGACCGTTCCAGAAATCGGACGATCGCGATATCGTCCACGTGAATGACACCTGGGTAGACCGAAGTTCACCCTGATCGTGGATGAGACGACCGTCAGCTGCGTGTAGGCTGACGCGCATCTACTAAGTGCAGGACGTGCATGACCAACGACAATGAGCCGGTCAGCGCCGCGACGGTGTTCGAGAACCTGGCCCAAATCGTCTACGCCGAGGGCGGCTACGAAGACGTTTACGCCGCAATCTGTATGGCGGCCACGATGATCGTTCCCGGGTGCGACCACGCCAGCCTCATGCTGCGCCAACACGGACAGCACGTCACCGTCGCGGCCAGCGACGATGTTGCTCAACGGGTCGATGACCTCGAGCGCGCAGTGGGCGAGGGACCGTGCGTGGAGGCCATCGACGGCGAGGCCGCCCAGGTGGAAAGTGACCTCACCGGCCAGAGTCAGTGGCCGGCGCTGGCCAAGGCGACGATCCGCACCACACCGGTTCGCGGTGCCATCGCATTCCGGCTGCGGGCGGGCGAACGCAAGGTCGGCGCGCTGAACCTCTTCAGCGACACACCCGGAGCGTTCAACACCGACGCCGCCGAACAGGCGAGCATCCTGGCATCGTTTGCCGCGGTCGCCGTGGCGTCGGTAACGCAAGAACACGAGGTCATCACGCTGCGTCGCGGACTCGAACATGGACGCGAAATCGGCAAGGCCGTGGGACTGCTGATGGCCCTGCACAACGTCGGTGACGCCGAGGCGTTCGACATCCTGCGCCGGGCCTCCCAGCACACCAACGTCAAGCTCGCCGAGCTGGCTCGCCGCGTGGTCGAACAGCATTGTGCTGCAACAGCTTCCGGTATCGAGGCGTAGGTCGTACGTTTCTCAGGCTTTAGCCAGAATCGCTTCATGTCCCTGCCATGAGCGCTGCCTAGAGTGAAATTCATGAAGACCATCAGCGCTCGATTGACTCGCACCGCCGTCGGCGTGACCGGGCTGGCCCTCGCCGCTGGCCTGGCCTTGCCCGGCCTGGCCGCCGCGGATCCCGCCACCGATCAGGCCCGTCCGCTCATCGACAGCCCGTGCTCGTTCGCCCAACTCGACTCGGCCCTGCACGCCGAGGCACCCGACATGGCCGCCCGGCTCGATGCCCATCCCGACCGCAAGGCAATGCTGGCGCAGTTCTTCAACCTGCCGGTCAACCAGCGCGAGGCTGCGCTGCAGAAATTCCTGGCCGATCACCCCGACGCCGCCAACCAGTTGCAGCAGGCGCAGAACGATCCCAGATTCCCCGGCGTTCGTGACAAGCTGCTGGAAGTGGCGAACACCTGCCAGAACTACTGACCGTCGTTGGGCAGAATGAGGGCGTGAGACCCGCAGCCGCGCCGCGCGTCCTTGTCGTCGATGACGATCGCGACGTCCTGGTGTCAGTGGAGCGCGGTCTGCGACTTTCCGGCTTCAGCGTGATCACCGCCGCTGACGGCGCGGCCGCCCTGCGCAGCGTCGCCTCCGATGCCCCCGACGCCGTTGTGCTCGACATCAACATGCCGGTGCTCGATGGCGTCGGGGTGGTCACCGCACTGCGGGCCATGGGCAACGACGTGCCGATCTGCGTGCTCAGCGCGCGAAACTCCGTGGACGATCGCATCGCCGGGCTCGAAGCGGGAGCGGACGACTACTTGGTCAAGCCGTTCGTACTCGCCGAACTCGTGGCCAGAATCCGCGCCCTGTTACGACGCCGCGCCGAGCCCGCCCCGCAACCGCCGAGCCAGTCCGGCATCACCGTAGGGGCGTTGGAGGTCGACCTGCCCGGCCATCGCGCGTTGCTCGACGGCCACGAAATCGAATTGACCAAGCGCGAATTCGAACTGCTCTCCACTCTCGCGCGTAACGCGGGCGTGGTGTTGAGCCGCGAGCGGCTGCTCGAATTGGTCTGGGGTTACGACTTTGTCGCCGACACCAACGTCGTGGACGTCTTCGTCGGGTACCTCCGC
Organism: Skermania sp. ID1734; assembly: GCF_007489285.1. Lineage (GTDB taxonomy): Bacteria > Actinomycetota > Actinomycetes > Mycobacteriales > Mycobacteriaceae > ID1734. The sequence continues at coordinate 175,076 of NZ_VLIY01000012.1, read as the reverse complement.
CGCAAGCTCGAAGTCGACGGCCACCCGCGGCTTTTGCATACCATTCGCGGCGTGGGGTTTGTGTTGCGAGAACCCAAGTGAGGCGCGCATTTTCGCTGCGTGCCCGGGTCGCGGCGGCAACGGCGCTGGGCGCGGCGATCATTGTGGTGATTCTCGGCTTCGCCGTCGCCCGGGTGATCGAAGCCAATAACCTCAAACAGATCGACCAACGCATCGACACGGCGTCGCGGTTGGTGATGTTCAACCCCGAACTGGCCGTGCAGATCATGGACGCGCTGCAAAGTTCGAGTGAGTTCGCGCTGACCATCTACGCCGATGGACAGGTGAAGGCGAGCACGCCGGTCGTGCTGCCGGAACTGTCCGACGGCTATCACACAGTTCGGGTGAATGGGGTGCCATACCGAGTGCGCACCACGCCCACCGCGCCGCCGGTCCGATCGGTCTCGCTGGCGCTGCCCGCCGCGGATGCGGAGCACGCCACCACGCGTCAACAGCGCGAAGTTGCCGCGGTCGGCGCCATCGCCATTGCCGCCGCGGCGGGGCTTGGTTGGCTCTTCGGCGGCCGCGCGGTGCGCCCGATCGTGGAGTTGACCCGACGCCTGCGGGCCGACCCGCCGCAATCGCCGCCGAACACGTCGGGGGTGCGGGAAGCGAACGAACTCGCCGACGCGGTCCGGACGATGTTGCAGCGCGTCGATGACGCACAGGCAGAGACCGCTGCGGCGCTGACCACCGCGCGCGACTTCTCTGCGGCGGCCGCACACGAACTTCGGACGCCGCTCACCGCGATGCGCACCGACATCGAGGTGTTGCGGACGCTTGACCTCGATGACGACCAACGGGCCGAGATCCTCACGGATTTGCAGCGGGCCCAAGGACGGGTCGAAGCCACCCTGTCGGCGCTGGAGCGATTGGCCTCCGGCGAACTCGCGGCCGGCAAAGAGCGCGTCGAGGCAGATCTGGTGGAGCTCCTCGATCTCGCCGCGCACGACGCCAAGCGCCACTATCCCGACCTGGAAGTCGCTGTCGAATCCGCGCCCTCGCTGGTGATCTGCGGTCTACCGGTCGGTCTGCGCCTCGCCATCGACAACGCGATCAGCAATGCGGTGAAGCACGGTGGCGCCCACCGGGTCCGGATTTCGGCCCGGCGTGACGACGCCGCGCGCATCGTGATCGCCGTGGACGACGACGGACGGGGCATCCCACCGCAGGAACGCACGGCCGTGTTCAAGCGCTTCTACCGTGGCGCCGACGCCACGTCGAGCGGGTCCGGGCTGGGTCTCGCATTGGTCGCGCAGCAGGCTCAGTTACATGGTGGCACTGCGTACTTCGAAGACAGTCCGCTCGGTGGTGCGCGGTTGGTGCTCGAGATCGACGGCAGCACCGCCTGAATGGCATCAACGGGTGGGTCGCGGCAGCACTTTACGGGACAACTTACTCATGAGTAAGGTAGGTGCATGACACAGTCACCTGTGAAGCAAGACGTTCCCGGCGCGCTGTCGATGTGGCGCAAAGTCGCCAACACGCGGGCGGGCCGCTTAGCGTTTTCCGTTGGTCTCTGGGCCAAGGCGCCCTACTTCGCCACCGCCCTGCCCACGGTCGAGAAACTCGAGCCGGGCCGCGCCGAACTCACCGCTCCCCTCTGGTTCGGCGTGCACAACCACATCGGCACCTTCCATGCCATCGCGGCCTGCAACCTGGCCGAGGCCGCGATGGGAATCGTGATGGAGGCCTCGCTACCGCGCACGCATCAGTGGATCCCCAAGGCGATGAACGTCGAGTACCTGAAGAAGGCGGAGACCGGTCTACGAGCGGTCGCCACGCTGGAACCGATCGATTGGGACTCGATCACCGAAGGCCGCGACGTGCCCGTCGACGTTTCGATCACCGACAAGGCCGGCGTCGAAGTCGTGCACGCGAAGATCACCACTTGGGTACGACCGCGCTGACATGGTTGCCCAAGGCGGCGAGCATCGGGCCGGCGTGGCGCTGACCCACCTCGACCAGCCGCTCTTCGACGGCGCCGAGGCGACCAAGCGCGACCTGATCGACTACCTCGATGCGATCGCCGACCGCATCGTGGGTGAACTGCGTGATCGGCCGCTGTCGGTAATCCGCGTCCGACCCGGCCAGCAGCCGTTCATGCAGAAGAACCTGCCCGACTACGCGCCGGACTGGATTCGCACGACGTCCGTGTGGGCGACGGCGTCGCGGCGCAACGTCCGCTACGCGCTCTGTGACGACCGGCGCACCTTGGTGTGGTTCGCCAATCAGCGCTCGGTCGAATACCACCCGACGCTGGTGCGGGCCGACGACTGGCAACACGCTACGCATCTGGTGCTTGATATCGATCCACCTGAGGGTGGACCGTTCGCCTCCGCCGTCTCCGCCGCGCTGCTGGTGCGGCAGGCGCTCGCCGACGCCGGGTTGGCGGGCGCGGTCAAAACCAGCGGCGCCAAGGGTCTGCACATCTACGTACCGGTCGAGCGCGGTACGACGATCGATGATGCGGCCGCCGCGACCCGGGCGCTCGCGGCCCGTGCCGAACGACTCGATCCGGCTATTGCCACAACAGCTTTCGTCAAGAGCGAGCGCGGCGGCAAGGTCTTCATCGACTCCACCCGGGTGGGCGGCGCAAGCCTCGCCGCCGCGTACAGTCCCCGCATCCGTCCCGGTACCCCGGTCTCGTTCCCCGTCGATTGGCGCGATTTGGACCGCATCGACCCGCAAAAATTTACGATTCGAAATGCGGCACAGTTACTCGGCGACGGCGATCCCTGGGCCGAGGCGCTTCCCGCACCCCAGCAACTGCCAGCCGAATTGCTGGCAGAAGGCCACGCCATCCCGGTTGCCCGGGTCCAGGCGATGCACGAAGGGAAGCGTCGTGCCAGACAGCAACGAGCCCGAGAGCACGAGTGAATCGCCGACCGGCCGGCTTGCCGATGTGGACCTGAGCGTCAAACTGTCCAAGTCCGACGGCAAAAAGAAATTGAAGAAGGCCCAAAAGCGGCTGCTACATCTTCGGCTCGCGCTCGGCGGGCAACTCGACGGCGATCACACGCTCGGGCCACCGTTGTGCGTGGTGTTCGAAGGCTGGGACGCCTCAGGCAAGGGCGGTGCCATCAAACGTCTTGTCTCCCAATTGGATCCACGGCATGTTCGGGTGCGCCAGTTCGCGGCGCCCACCCCCGACGAGCAGCGTCACCACTTTCTGTGGCGGTTCTGGCCGGCGCTGCCCGGGTGGGGCGGGATGAGCGTGCTGGACCGTTCCTGGTACGGGCGCGTGCTGGTGGAGCGGGTGGAAGACTTTGCCACCACCGAGCAGTGGCAGCGCGCTTACGGTGAGATCGTCGACTTCGAACGCACCCTGGCCGACGAAGGCATGATTCTGGTCAAGATCTGGCTGCACCTTTCGTCGGAGGAGCAGCTCGACCGCTTCCGCGCGCGGGAAAAGAATGCGCTGAAGAGCTGGAAGCTCACCGACGAGGACTGGCGCAACCGTGACCGGCGCGGCGATTATGAGGCCGCGGTCGAGGAGATGCTCGACCGCACCGACCACGAGGGCGGTCGCTGGACAGTCATCGCGGGCGACAACAAGCGCTGGGCTCGGGTTGAAGTCATCAGGACGGTGATCAAGGCCATCGAGGACGGCATGGCCGCCCACGGTATCGAGGTTCCTAGCGGTCCCTGACCGCCGGCCTGCTTAGCGCGCGTCGAGCAGGTCGATGACGAAGACCAGCGTCTTGCCCGAGAGGCGGTGCCCCGCACCGGCCGGACCGTATGCCAACTCCGGCGGAATGGTGAGCTGACGGCGGCCACCGACCTTCATGCCCGGAATGCCGTCCTGCCAGCCCTTGATCAGCCCGCGCAGCGGAAACTGAATGGACTCACCACGATTCCACGACGAGTCGAACTCTTCGCCGGTGTCGTACTCGACGCCCACGTAATGCACCTCGACGGTGCCGCCGGGGACGGCCTCCTTGCCGTCACCCTCGACGAGATCGGTGATGACGAGCTCCGTCGGCGCAGGGCCTTCTTGAAATTCGACTTCCGGCTTGGTCATTCGCCAATTCCTCTCGCGCTCGGGGTTGCGCCGTTAGCGTCCGTTGATGTCCTGGTACGGCCGCTCGCCGTACCCGGTGTAGATCTGGCGGGGACGACCGATCTTCATCGGTTCGGTGTGCATTTCCCGCCAGTGCGCGATCCAGCCCGGCAAGCGGCCGAGTGCGAACAGCACGGTGAACATGCGGGTCGGGAAGCCCATGGCGCGGTATATGACGCCGGTGTAGAAGTCGACGTTCGGGTAGAGCTTGCGCTCGACGAAGTAGTCGTCGGTGAGCGCGGCCTCTTCCAAAGTCTTTGCGATATCGAGCAATTCGTCGTCACCGCCGAGCTTGGAGAGGATGCTGTCGGCGGTCTCCTTGACGATCGCGGCGCGCGGGTCGTAGTTGCGGTAGACACGGTGACCGAAGCCCATCAGCTTGACGCCGGCCTCCTTGTTCTTCACCCGACGGATGAAGTCCTTGGTGTCGCCGTCACTTTCGCGAATGCGCTCCAGCATTTCGAGCACCGCTTGGTTGGCACCGCCGTGCAGCGGACCCCACAGCGCGTTGATGCCGCCGGAGATCGAGGTGAACAAGTTGGCGTCGGAAGAGCCGACGAGGCGCACGGTCGAAGTGGAGCAGTTCTGCTCGTGGTCGGCATGCAGGATCAGCAGCATGTCGAGCGCCTTGGCGACCTCGGGGTCCACCTCGTAGGGCTCGGCCGGGAATCCGAAGGTCATCCGGAGAAAGTTCTCGACCAGGTTCAGCGAGTTGTCCGGGTACAGGAACGGCTGGCCGACCGACTTTTTGTAGGCGTAGGCGGCGATGGTCGGCAATTTGGCCAGCAACCTGATGGTGGACAGTTCCACTTGCGCTTCGTCGGTCGGGTCGAGGGAGTCCTCGTAGTACGACGACAGCGCATTGACCACGCTGGACAGCACCGGCATCGGGTGCGCGTTGCGCGGGAAACCGTCGAAGAAGTGCTTGAGGTCTTCGTGCAGCAGGGTGTGGCGGCGGATCCGGTCGGTGAAATCCTCCAGTTCGGCTGCCGTCGGCAGTTCGCCGTAAATGAGCAGGTAGCTGACCTCGATGAAGGTCGACTGCTTGGCCAACTGATCGATCGGGTAGCCGCGGTAGCGCAGGATGCCCTTTTCACCGTCGATATAGGTGATCGCGGACTTGGTCGCGGCCGTGTTGGCGAATCCCGGATCGAACGTCGTATATCCGGTGGTGGCCAACAGCTTGCCCAGATCAAGGCCGTCGTTCCCTTCGGTGGCCTTGACGATGGGCATCTCGAACTGCCCACCGGGATAGCTCAGCGTCGGAGTCGTGTTCTCGGCGCGGTCGTTGGATGTAGCCACGAAGGATCCCTCTCAGACTCGAACTGTCCGAACCTGCGCGGTTGGCGCGGGTCCAGTCGGTTAGACGCTAGTCGCATCTGAACTCTTTCGCCCAGGGAGGGTCGCGTTGCGCAACCCCCACCGCGCCTGCCACGACTCCCCTGGCTCCAGGACGATCAGATCGGTCCCCGAGTTGAATGCGTTCGGCGGGCAGGTCATCGGCTCGATCGCCAGGGCTCGCCCGCGATTCGGGTAGGCCTGGTCATGGTCCGGGTCCGCGGTGAAGGCCTGAACCCAGGCGAACGCCGGATCGGTCCACAGCACCGCACCGGTGCCGTCCGGCGCGCGCAGGGTGTGGCACACCTGCCCGTTCTCGTCGTCGCTGACGGAGGTGAATGGCGTGTCCATCCATACGCCAGCCAGTTTGCGCGGGGAGGTGAAGTCGTATTCGGTGCCCTGCACCGGAAGTACCGGCCCTTCGGGCAGCATCCGCTCGGGTTCCATCGGCTGGTAGGACCGCGCCGACAACTCCAGGGTGCAGTCGTCCAGCGGGGTGTCGCCGGCGCGGACGAAGCTGTGCATGCCGAGGCCGTAGGGCGAGCGCTGTTCGCCGGTATTGGTGGCGTAGTGGGTGACGGTGAGGCCGTCGTCGCTCAGTTCGTAGCGCACCGCGACACGCAGCGAGAACGGCCAGCCGGGATGCTGGCCGACGTCGATCGATAACCGCACCGCGGACTCGGTGTGCTCGTCGAGGTCCCAGTCGCGGCGCCGGCACAGGCCGTGACTGGCGTTGTGCCGGGCCGGTTCGGTGATCTCCAATTGGTATTCGACGCCGTCGAAGATGTACTCGCCGTCGCGTACGCGGTTCGGCCAGGGCACCAAGATCAGGCCCGCGGACAGCGGAGGTTTGGTGCCCGCCGGCCAGGTCTCCGTCAACGGATACGGCTGCCCGTCGACGGTTGCTTCGAGCATGCGCAAGCCGGCGCCGGTGGCGACGATCTCCGCGCGGTAGCCGGCCGATTCAATCGGAAAGGTGCCCGTCATGGGGATAGTCTGCGACGGCCGCGGCCGCGCTGTCAGTCGATCCGGTGGTTGTGGGCCGATGCGTCGGCACCCGGTAGCGCACGAACGCCGGGATCAGCGCCGCCGCGATCAGCACGCCGATCACCACGAGAACACCGCCGCCTGCGGCGGCCGCGGCCGTCCCGACCGCCGCGGCAGCGAAGCCGTGGGACAGATCGCCCAGCCGCGGGCCGCCGGCCACGACGACCGTGAACACGCCCTGCAGTCGCCCGCGCACCTCGTCGGTGGCGACCTGCTGCAACATCGTGCTGCGAAACGCCGCCGAGATCATGTCGGCCGCACCGCCGAGCGCCATGAAACCGAGCGCGATCCACAGCCAAAGGGTGCTGCCCCCTGAACCGACAGCAAACCCGAAGCCGACCAGCGCCAATCCCCACACCACGATGCAGCCGACCACGGCCCGCCCCTGGTACCGCACCCGCGGCAGCCACCCGGAGAACACTCCGCCGACGACCGCGCCGACCGACATGGAGGCGTACAGCAGGCCCAACGCCATTCCGCCGTCGACCGGATCGCCAAATGTCTGCTGGGCGATCTGCGGGAACATCGCGCGCGGCATGCCGAAAACCATGGCGATGATGTCGACCACGAACGAGGCGAGCAGCACCCGCTGGGTGGCCAAATAGGCGAAGCCGTCGAGCATCTCCCGGATACCCGCGCGCCGGGCCGACCCCGTCGGCGGCAGCGGCGGCAACCGAAACACGGCCCACAGGGTGGCCAACAGGGCGATGGAGTCGATCAGATACAGCATCGCCAACCCGACCGCCGGGATCAGCACGCCGGCGAGCACCGGACCGGCGATGGCGCCGAATTGAAACACCGTCATGTTCAACGAGTTAGCGGCCACCAGTTGCTCGCCCGGCAGGATCCTGGGCAGCAGCGCGCTGCGGGTCGGCTGATTGATGGCGAAGAACGCCTGCTGCACGGCCAGCAAAGTCAGGACCAGCCACACGTTGTGGTTGCCCAGCGCGGCTTGCGCCCAGAACCCCAGCGACGTCAGACCGAGGCCCGAACTCGACACCAACAACAGCGATCGACGATCCAGCACGTCGGCAAGGGCGCCGCCCCACAATCCGAACCCGATGAGCGGCACCAGCGCGAACACACCCGCCAGCCCGACGTACGCGGAGCTCTGCGTGATGTCGAAGATCTGCTTAGGCACCGCCACGACGCTGAGCTGACCACCGATGACGGTGACGATGCTGCTGACCCACAGCCGCCGAAAGTTGTTGTTGCGCAGCGGTGTGGTGTCCGCGAAGACGCTCCGGCTCAAGGCTGCAGCCGCTCGGCGATCCAGCGGCCGTCGGCCGCGGTGACGCGAATTCGGTTGTGCAGGCGGCTCTCCCGGCCCTGCCAGAACTCGACACTGGCCGGGCGCAACAACATGCCGCCCCAGTTCGGCGGCACCGGGATCGGCTGCCCGGCGAAGCGCGCAGCGGCGTCGGTCAAGGCCTGCTCGAGCTCGGCACGAGACCCGATCGGCTGGGACTGGTGGGATGCCCACGCCCCCAGTTGGGAGCCGCGCGGCCGAGTGGCCCAGTACAGCTCGGTAGTGTGCCGGGAAACCCGCTCCACGCGGCCGCGCAACGTGACCTGACGGCCGATCAGCGGCCAGGCGAAGGTTACTGAAGCGTTCGGGTTCTGTTGGAGCTGAATGGCTTTCGCCGACCCGTAGTTGGTGTAGAAGGTGACACCGTCGGGCGCAATGCCCTTGCACAATACGGTGCGAGTGGCCGGGCAGCCGTCGGCATCAACCGTGGCCAGCACCATGGCGTTGGGTTCGACCACCGAGGCCGCCATCGCGTCGTGCAACCACCGGCGCAGCACCGGTTCCCAGCCGTCGCTGAGCCAGGTTTCGTCGAGGTCGTGATCCCCGCCGTAGCTACGACGCATCGCCGCCAGATCGGTTCCGGCGAATTCGGGTTGCTGCTCGGACACCACGGCGCATCAGGCTACTCCCAGGTAGGGTCCGTGCCCGCCCGCACGTCCTCGAGGACTACAGTTCTCGCGAGAGTTTGGTTGCCCAACCCCGACCGCGACCCGGATGGAAGAGAGCGCAGTGATGCCGAGCGCGACCGTACCCGCCGACTTTGTCCCCGGCCTCGAGGGCGTCACGGCCTTCACCACCGAGATCGCCGAACCCGATAAGGACGGCGGCGCACTGCGGTATCGGGGCGTTGACATCGAAGAGCTGGTCGGCCGCAACGTCACGTTCGGGGACGCATGGGCGCTGCTGGTCGACGGCAAGTTCGGGCACGGGCTGCCTCCCGCCGAGCCGTTCCCGCTGCCGGTGCACACCGGCGACGTACGGGTCGACGTCCAGGCCGGACTCGCCATGCTCGCGCCTATCTGGGGCTATGAGCCGCTGCTGGACATCGACGACGACACCGCGCGTGAGCAACTGGCCCGCGCCTCCGTGATGGCGCTGTCCTACGTGGCCCAGTCCGCCCGCGGCATCTACCAGCCTGCCGTACCGCAGGCTCGCATCGACGAATGTCCCACTGTCACAGCCCGTTTCATGACTCGATGGAAGGGTGAACCGGACCCGCGGCACATCGAGGCCATCGACGCCTACTGGGTGTCGGCCGCCGAGCACGGCATGAATGCGTCCACGTTCACCGCGCGGGTCATCGCCTCGACGGGAGCGGACGTCGCTGCCGCGCTGTCGGGCGCGATCGGCGCCATGTCGGGCCCGCTGCACGGCGGCGCGCCGGCCCGGGTGCTGCCGATGATCGAGGAGGTCGAAAAGACCGGCGACGCGCGAGCGCTGGTGCGCGGCATCCTCGATCGCAAGGAAAAGTTGATGGGCTTCGGACACCGCGTGTACCGCGCCGAGGACCCACGGGCCCGTGTCTTGCGCGCCACCGCCAAGCGACTGGAGGCGCCGCGCTACGAGGTCGCCGCCGCCCTCGAGCAGGCCGCGCTCGACGAATTGCGTGAGCGGCGGCCGGACCGGGCTATCGAGACCAATGTCGAGTTCTGGGCCGCGGTGATTCTCGACTTCGCCGAGGTTCCGGCGCACATGATGCCGGCGATGTTCACCTGCGGCCGCACGGCCGGTTGGTGCGCGCACATCCTCGAGCAGAAGCGACTGGGCCGCCTGGTCCGCCCCGCGGCGATTTACACTGGGCCGGATCCCCGGTCGGTCGAATCGGTCGAGGGCTGGGCCCAGATCGCCCAACCGGCCTAGGCTCGAGCAACCTAGGCCGAGTCGCTTTCGTCCTCTGCTGCCCGGCGTAGCTCGGCGATGTCGATCTTGCGCATGCCCAGCATCGCCTTCATGGCGCGGTTCACCTTCTGTGGGTCGGGTCCGCGGAACAGATCCGACATGCCGGTCGGAACCACCTGCCAGGACAGTCCGTACTTGTCCTTGAGCCAACCGCACTGGCTTTCCTGCCCGCCATCCGCGATCAGCGCGTTCCAGTAGCGGTCCACTTCCTCCTGGGTGTCGCACGGTATTTCCAGCGAAACGGCCTCGGTGAAGTGGAATTCCGGCCCGCCGTTGATGGCAATGAACGGTTGGCCGTCTATCTCGAACGACACCGACATGACCGCACCCGCTGGACCGGGCCCGACCTCTGGATAGTTCGTCACCTCGAGGATGCGCGAGTTGGGAAAGATCGATACGTAGAATCCGGCCGCCTGTTCGGCCTGGTCGTCGAACCAGAGATTCGGGATGATTGCGGGCATTGCCTCCTCCTTCGACACGGATGTGGTCGGCGTCATACTTGGCTACCAATTAACCTGTACCCCATGACCGCCGCCTTACCGACCATTCCTGCCGATCTCAAGCCTGCCGACGGACGCTTCGGCTGCGGACCGTCGAAGGTGCGCCCTGAGCAGCTGCAAAGCCTCGTCGAGGTCGGCGCCTCGGTGTTCGGAACAAGTCACCGGCAGAAGCCGGTCAAGGACGTGGTCGGCCGGGTGCGGACAGGGCTGCGTGAGCTGTTCTCGCTTCCCGACGGCTACGAGGTGGTGCTCGGCAACGGCGGCACCACCGCCTTCTGGGACGCCGCGGCATTCGGACTCATCCGGGAGAAGTCGCTGCATCTGACCTACGGCGAGTTCAGCTCGAAGTTCGCCACAGTGACCAAGAAGAACCCCTTCATCGGCGACCCGATCGTGGTGAGCTCGGACCCGGGCAGTGCCCCCGAGCCGACCTCGGACCCGTCCGTCGACCTCATCGGCTGGGCCCACAACGAGACCTCGACCGGCGTTTCAGTTCCGGTGCAGCGGCCCGCTGGTTCGGAGAACGCGCTGATCGCCATCGACGCCACCTCGGGCGCCGGCGGACTGCCGGTGAACATCGCCGACGCGGACGTCTACTACTTCGCGCCGCAAAAGTGCTTCGCCGCCGACGGCGGACTGTGGATCGCGCTGATGAGCCCGGCGGCGTTGGAGCGGATCGCGGAGATCAAGGACTCGGGCCGCTTCACCCCGGAGTTCCTCTCGTTGCCGATCGCCCTCGACAACAGCACGAAGGACCAGACCTACAACACCCCGGCAATCGCCACGCTGCTCATGTTCGCCAACCAGATCGAATGGCTCAACGGCAACGGCGGACTCGACTGGGCTGTCAAGCGCACCGCTGACTCCTCCTCGCGGCTGTACTCCTGGGCAGAATCCAGTGAATTTGCGACGCCGTTCGTCACCGACCCGGCGCACCGGTCGCAGGTGGTCGGCACGATCGACTTCAACGACGACGTGGACGCCGCCGCGGTAGCCAAGATTTTGCGGGCCAACGGAATCGTGGACACCGAGCCCTACCGCAAGCTCGGCCGCAACCAGCTGCGCATCGGCATGTTCCCGGCGATCGATCCCGACGACGTATCCGCACTGACCTCGTGTGTCGACTGGGTGGTCAACAACCTCGGTTGAGAGCAAAACGCGCCAGCTTAACCGTGCGCTTGCCGGACTGCCGCACATCGCCCCTGCGTGTCACCGCCGATCAAGGTCACAGGTGTATTACTGTCAGCGGGACGGGCAGTATCGCGGGATCGCGATAAGGAGGTCACGGTGCGGGAACTGAAGGTTGTCGGCCTCGAGCCCGACGCCAAACACATCGTCTGCACGGATAAGGAATCCGGCGACAAGTTCCGCATCGCCGCCGACGACCGGCTACGTGCCGCGCTGCGCGGCGACCTCGCCCGCTTCGGACAGATCGAGATCGAGATGGACGCCGCTTTGCGACCGCGCGAAATTCAGGCCCGCATCCGCGCCGGTGCGAGCGTGGAGCAAGTTGCCGCGCAGTCCGGTATGCCGGCAAGCCGCGTGGAGCGGTTCGCCTACCCCGTGCTGCTCGAACGCTCGCGGGCCGCACAGCTCGCGCAAAAGGGGCATCCGGTGCGCGGTGACGGGCCCATGGTCAACACCCTCGAGGAAGTGGTTGGCGCAGCCTTCCGCGGTCGCGGCCACAATCTCGAGCAAGCCGAATGGGACGCCTGGAAACACGAAGACGGCTACTGGGTGGTGCAGCTCGAGTGGCAGGTCGGCCGAACCTCCATCGCGGCCCACTGGCGGTTCCAGCCGGACGGCCACGGCGGGTCGCTGACCGCCCTCGACGAGGCGGCGACCGACTTGGTCGACCCGGACTTCGGCCGGCAACTGCGCGGGCTGACGCCCGTGCCGACCCACAGGCCGGAGAAGGTCACTGAGCAGCACACCCTCGACGAGTACTACGACGAGGTGCCCGACGAGCCTGTGCACAACCCCAAGCAAGCTCCGACGCATCCGAACCCGAAGGACCGGCGCGGCAAGCCGGCCATGCCGTCGTGGGAGGACGTGCTGCTCGGCGTGCGCAGTTCGGGTCATTAACAGGTAACGCGACAGCGGACATCACAGCGTGCTGGGGAAATTTTCGACGATCTGGTATGTCGACGTACCGGATCCAGCGCAGGTTCTGCGCGACTATCCCGACTCCGATGCCGACGCGGCGGCCGCGCTCGCCGCACGGATGTTTCCAGACCACGACGCGGCGCACCGACCGCCGGTACCGCTGCGGCAAGCCGCAGCCGCTCGACCGGGCTTGGTGTCCATCGGCTGCTTCGGTCCCGTCACCGTCGTCTGCACCCCCGAACTGTCGCTCGCCCGACCAGGCACGCTGTCGCCCAACTGGATTCGGCCACTCGCCGCCGAGCACAGCTACCTGATAGCGGCCGATCCCGCCAACCGGTGGGGCTCGTTCGCGCAGTGGGAACGCGGTGAGCTACGCCGCGCCTTCAGCGCGACACGAGTACACATCATCGAGGACGACGGCCTGCCGCAGCCATGGGAGCTGCCCTTCTGGTCCGGGGAGCACCCCATTTCGCACGACCCCGGTGTGCTGCCCAACCCCCAGTCGCTACCCTTCGATCCGCAGCATTTTGCGGTCAACGCGAGCGCCGAATGGCTCGGCATCGGTTACGGGGCAACCGATTCTGGCGACGACATCAACGCAGACAAGCTGACTGTGTGCTGCTTCGAACTCCGCAACCCCGCCGCGCAAACGCGGTCACCGGACTTGGTAGGTGAGGCGGAACCTGCAGCCACGCAAGGCAACCCGGTGCTGAGAATGCTGCGCCGGTTCGTTGGTGGCGATTAGGCCGCCGACACCACCAAGCCGAACCAACCGAGAACCACGCCGATGGCGACACCCAGGACGATCCAGCGCACCATCGGCAATGTCCGCCAGCGCCACAGGGTCGGTGCCGCGCCGGTGGCGGCCACGAGGTTGATGACGACCGCCAGGATCGGATTGATCCGGGCCAGCGCGGTGCCGAACGCGAAGACGGCGACGGTGAGCAGGGCGGCCACGATCGCGGTCACGGTCAGTCCGGTGGCCCAGGGGGTTGGTTCGGGCACGCGGCGCGTGGGTTGCTCACTGTCCAGGGTCATCACCCGGCCATCCTGACACGTTCGTAGAACGCCATCGCGGCAGCTGTCGCGACGTTGAGCGAATCGGTGCCGGGCGCCATCGGGATGCGCGCCCGCACGTCGGCCTGCCGCATCGTGTGCTCGATCAGTCCCGGCCCCTCGGCGCCGAGCAGCAATGCCACGCGCTCGCCGGTCATTGCGCTCGCCAGCGGCTGTGCGGTGGGGTCTGGAGTGAGCGCAACGATTTGAAAGCCAATCTCGCGCAGGAGATCCAGATCCGCCGGCCACGCCGACAGCGAAGCGAACGGCACCCGCAGCACATGCCCCATCGACACTCGTACCGCCCGGCGATACAGCGGGTCGGCGCAGCGTGCACCGAACAAGATCGCGTCGGCGCCGAGCCCCGCCGCGTTGCGGAAGATCGATCCGATGTTTTCGTGGTCATTGACGCCCTCGAGCACCGCGATCGTGCGGGCCTCGTCGGCCACCTGCACCGGATCCAGCGACGGCGGACGGTACGCGGCCGCGAGGACACCGCGGTTGAGGTGGAAGCCGACCACGTCGGCCATCACCTCGGCCGATGTGCGATAGAACGGCGCGTCGGACAGCCCGAGATCGGCGTCGAGTTCGGCCCGACGGCGATCGACGCCCAGAAACGCGAACGGCGTGAACCGCGAGCGCAGCATCCGCTGCACCACGAGCACGCCCTCGGCGATGACCAGTCCCTTGCCCTCGGGCAGGTCGGGGCGGCGATCAACCGAATTCAGGTCGCGAAAGTCGTCGAGTCGTGAGTCAGCGGGATCGTCGATATCGATGATGTGGGCCAAATTGCGCCCTATTCGGACTTCTTCACGATGTCGGAGATGATCGTGACGGCGTCTTGAAGAGTTCGCAGTTGCGCTTCGTCGAGGCTCGACAACTGCTCGGTCATCCACGCCTCGCGCGCGCTCTCCTCATCGGCGATCAGTGCCTGACCGGCGTCGGACAACGACACGATGATCTGGCGCCCATCGGTGGGATGCGGTCGCCGCTCGACCAACCCGACGTCCGCGAGCGACGCGATGACCCGCGTCATCGACGGCGGCTGCACCCGCTCACGAGTGGCCAACGCACCCGGCGTCATGTCGCCGTAGCGGCTGAGTGTGGCCAATGCGGAAAGCTGAGTCAGCGATACCTGAGATGCCGCTCGCCGTCCACGCAGATGACGCGTCAAGCGAACGACAGCCAGGGACAGATCACTGGCGAGAGTTCGCAGATCAGTCGACGTCGTCACAGGCTCACAATACGGCAACGATCGGGTCGAGATCGTACAAACTTCCCTCACGCCGGTATCCTCGCGCGCGTGAGCGAACAGCCCGATGTGCCGCAGATACCCGCACGATTCACCGACCCGCGCCCGGTCGTCGCCGTCGGAACGTTGGCTTGGGTTATCGCAACCCTCGTCGTGTGGGCAAGCGGTGATCGGTGGGCCGTGGCGCTGCCCACCTGCTGGGCCGGCATCGCGGTGGGCGGCCTGGCGTACACGATCTTCTGGATCCAGCGTCGCGCCGCACGCCGCGGCAGCAAGGGCGCCCAGCAGGGGCTGCTCTGAAGCCTCAGCTTGCTTGCGCCGCAACAAGATCAGCGATCACATCCAATTGATCGTTGGCCGCGGCACTGTCCTCGTCGACAAGCCAGCGCAGCACCAGCCCGTCGATCATGGACAGCACGAGACGACTCAGCGCAGTCACCGGAAGCCGCCAGGTGGTGGCCGTCAACTCGCGCACCTTCTCCAGCATGTCGACCAGGGTGGCGTTGTTGAACTCGTATTGTTCGCGCGCGATGTCGCGCTTGCCCGGGTCGGTTTCGGCGGCGCGCAGCGAGTAGGTCGTCGTCTCGTATGTCAGCAGTTGCCGGTCGTAGGTCTGCTCGACGTTGTGCCACATGGCTGCCAAGGCCACCCGGATCAGGGTCCGCAGCGCCGAAGTGCCCCGTTCGTGCCAGTCGATCACCTGTTGGTCCGCCTCGACCGAATCGCGCAACTCCATGGCGAGGGCCTTGACCACCTCGGTCATCAATTCGTCTTTGCTGTCGAAGCAGTAGTGCACCACGCCCAGCGAGACCCCGGCCGCTCGCGCGACATCGCGAGTAGTGACCGCGGCGACCCCCTTGCGCTCGGCCAACCCGATCGCTGCCTCGATCAGGCTGGAGCGCCTCTCGTCAATACTCAATCTGGACGACACGGAATCGAGTTAAACACTCGAGCCGAGGCCGCGAACCGTTAGGTGGGTTCGACCGTCCGCATCGACCCAGGCCGGCAACCGCCGCACACCCTCGACCGCGCCGGTGAGCCGGACCTGCAAGTCGTCGTGGACCTCGATCGATCCCGCTGGTAGCGGCAGTCCGAGACAGGCACACGCAAGGACCGCCGCCGGCTCCGCCTCCCAACTGCTCGTCCGTCCCGAACTCATTACCTCGCCGCGCACCGCTTCGCTGGTCAGCGGCAGATCCACCAACCGAGACAGTGCGGCGGCGGTGGCGATGTCGCCGAGCACGAGCCGATCCGGCGAGACTGCGGGCGCCAGCCACGGCGCATCCAGCACCATGGCGGCGTCGGGTTCCACCAGCGCACCGGACACTGTGCGCACCAGCGCGGGCAGCACGACCGCGTCCGCGTCGATCCTGCCCGAGTCCGCCGCGGTCGCGAGCAACCGGTAAGCCGTGGTGATGACTCCGGCCGTCGGGGTCCGCTCGCTGTCGGACAGTCGGTCGATCAGCAGCTGGGCGAGGTCGGTGTCGACATGAGCTGGATCGGCGAGGCAAGCCGTCAACGCATCGGCCTGCGGATGGGTCAACTCGTCGAGGAGTCCGGCAAGCGTCCGATCGGCCGCGGAGCGCAAGTGCCCGAGCGGCTGGCCGTCGATGTGCGCGTGCCGACGCAGCCACCAGGCGGTGTAGCCGTCTCTGTCGGCAAGCACCGGCAGCAGCTGGGAGTCGGCGGCCAGCATCGTCAGCGCCGCAGGCCAGGCTTTGTCCTCGACCAGATCCAGGTCGCGCACGGCGACAAGGGTTTCCGGATCTTCCGGCAACCCTCGCCACCACGCGTCTTCGTCGTCGAGCGCGTGGTCTGGGCCGGTCGGCAGGTCCACCCGGAGCACCGCGAATCCCCAGCCGACACCGATGCGGCGCAACGCGTCCGCGCCGAACCGCTGCACGAGGTCCGGATCGACTGCGGCGAACGGCGAGTCTGCCACCACAACTTCGGCGAGCGGTGCGTCCGGCAGCAGCAGCTCGTCAGCAGGCCGCAGTTCGCCGTCGACGTCGGGAAGCGGCAAGAGCCCCAGCCAGCTCGGCAGGTCGCCGGTCGCTACTCCCGCCAGCGCCAGCACGCCGTCGACGAGTTCCGCGGGGTCCGAATCGATCTCGTCGCCGCGATCGATGGCTTCCACCATGTCCTGCAGCGCGGCGTCGGCAAGTAGATCCGCCGCGGCGGCGCTGCGCGCACCGAGTCGACCCAAGAGGTCATGGGCGGCATCGGGATGGACCAACCGTGCCCAACCCACCCGCGCCTCGACCGTGATGTCGCTGCCCAACAACACGGTTCGGGGACCGGTAACCAACCGGCCGTCAGCCAGTGGTACCGGAAGCGCGCCGAGTTCTTCAGCCGAAACATTGTCCACCACAAGCGGTTCAAGCGCCGCGTAGAGATGCCGCCACCACGTCGGTGGACGCTCGATTCCGGCGAGCAGTTCCGTCAGATGCGCCAGTCCTACTCGATGCACGTCGACGACGGCCAACACCGACTCGGCTGCGGGAGTGGATAATTCCGGCGGCAGCAGGCCGGGCACCACATCCGTGAGCAACTCGGCCAGTTCGCTGGTGAGGCCAGGCAACACCGACGCGGAGCCGGGCGGTATCGGGACTTGCCGGTCCAGGGCCGGCAGCCAGGCGTGGCGGCGCAGGTTGTCGAGCACGGCTTCACGCAAGATTCCGTCCACTTCGCTGCGCGCAAAGCCGGGCGCGGGCACCATCGCGAGCCGGTCCTCGACCGGCAGACTGCGCACAAAATCGGCGTAGCCGGTGGCGAGTTGGGCGACATGTGCCCCGGGCAGAACCCGGCGGCGATCGGGCTGCATCGCGACGGCACCGATGATGATCGCCGGAATCGACAACTGTTCGTCCGAGCGCGTCGGCGCCCGCAGCACATCGTCACGCACGGGTCTGACCCGACCCGACCGACCGATCGGCGCCAGCCAACGAACGGTGCCGGCGTCGTACTGCCACCATCGGTCAGCTCCGATGGCCACCTCGGTGCGTTCACCGACCGGTCGCTCGTCCCGGCGCCATTGCTCGTCGCCGATCCAGATAGACTGCAGCGCGGGCAATTCCAGGAGAATGTCGGCGATCTCGTGGCGGAGTTGCATCAACACCACGTCGAGGTCCACATCGGCGCGCAGTTGCAGGACCACCTCGGTGTCGTATCCGGGCAGCGGGTCAGCCCGCACCGCCCACGGTAATCGCAAGACCGGCGGTCGGGCATCGAACTCAATAGCGTGCTCGTGCAATGTGTTTCGCGTCTGCGTGAGCGAGAAGCGCACGGAGCCGGCGGTCGAACGCACCTCTACCTCGTCGGCCACCGACAGCACCGCGGTGAATCCGACACCGAACCGGCCGACCGCATCGGCTCGCTTCGCCGATGCCCGCAATGCCGAGAGCGCTTGCACGCCGGCAACATCTAGCGGCGCTCCGGTGTTTGCGACGTGCAGCGTGTGGTCGGTAGACCAGACCCGCATCTGTCCGACTACGCCGGCCTTGACGGCCGCGTCGGCGGCATTCTGGGCGAGCTCGGTGAACAGACGGTCGCGGTAACCCGCGCGCACGAAATCTGACTCGGTGGTCGCATCCTCGCGCAACCGCGTCGGCGATGTAGCCCAGGACTGCAGAGTCGATGCGCGCAGCGCGGCGGTGCCGAACGGGTCCGCGGCGCTCAGTTCGTCGATTGCAAATCCTGCTGATTTGGATTCGTCGAGGTCTGCGGTTGTTCGACCACTTCGATAGCGGCATCGTCATACGCCTCGAAGGCGGGAGAACCAGCGCCGGTCGGCAGCTCGGTGTCCGAGTGCGCGCCGCAACCGTACTCGGCGTCCACGACGCGGCCGTCGGCGGCGAATTCGTTGCCGCAGACCCCGAAGCCCGCGTGCAACGATCCGGCCAGCGGCAAGTAGAAACCGCACAGCGCGCAGATGGACGGCGCGGCCTTGGCCATCTCGGACTCCGGGCCGAATTCGCCGTCGTGCCAGCGCTGCGCCGCGGCCAGGCGGCCCTCGCGGCTCATCACCTGGCGACGTCCGAAGCCCACCTCGTAGGCGACGTCATCGATCTCCGGGTCACCGGTAGCCACATAGCCGGGCACCAGTCGGGGGTCGTCGGTTTGCGGGGCGAGCAGATCTCCGGGCGCCAGGTCGCCGGGGCGCACCCGCTCCTCCCACGGCACCCACCCTGGAGCGATCACGGCATCCGGCCCCGGCAGCAACGCGGACTCGCTCACGGTCACCGCGTCCGAGTCCGGATCGGCAGCCACCACGACGGCCCATTGCCAGCCGTGGTAGCCGGGCAGATCGGCGGCAAAGCGGTGCGTCGCCGCGCATTCATCCTCCGCCGTCACACCCAGATATGCCCCGATCCCGACCTCACCGAGGTCGTTGAGGGCAGCACGGGCAACCTCCACCGCATCGGCAAGGATCGGGCGCACCTCGGTGCTGCCGGCGCTGGAGGTCACTTCGGACGAAGAAGCGATGCTCACGACACCCATTTTGCCGCATCGGGCGACACTTGCCGACGCGGGATCCGCCCCCTTCGCGCCGTGACAAACCGTAGGACAGAATTGAGGAGTGACCGATTCCCGTGACTCCGCCGCCGGCCCCCGTGGCTGGGGTGAAAGTCGCGACGAAAACGCCGACGCCACGGCGCATCCCGGCTACCACAACTACCCGCCGAGCAATACCGGACGGGGCCACATCCCGACGCGGCGCGAGCCGCTGCCTCCGCTGCACCCGGTTTCCCGCGACCGCGCGTCGGAATCCGAACGCGATACCGACCAGCGCAATGAGCGGCAGCGACGGCCCCACAAGCTGACCGTCACCCGGGTCGCGGCCATGCGAAGCCGGGAGCTCACCGGCCGCGGCATCGCCACCTTTCAGCGGGCAGCGAAGGCCGACGGCGCGGACAAGTCGGGGCTGACCGCGCTCACCTATGCGGTGATGGCCAACTTCGCCACCGACGCCTCGATCGCCGTGGCGCTGGCCAACACACTGTTCTTTTCCGCGGCCACGGGCGAGAGCAAAACCAAGGTGGCGCTGTATCTGCTGATCACCATCGCCCCGTTCGCGGTCATCGCGCCGCTCATCGGCCCGCTGCTCGATCGACTCCAGCATGGCCGCCGACTGGCGCTGGCCGCGTCGTTTGCGCTGCGCGCCGGGCTGGCCGTGGTGCTGATCATGAACTTCAACAGTTGGGTCCTCTACCCGGCCGCGCTGGGCATGATGGTGCTGAGCAAATCGTTCTCGGTGCTCAAGAGCGCGGTCACACCGCGGGTGCTGCCGCCCGAGATCGACCTGGTCCGGGTGAATTCCCGGCTCACCGTCTTCGGCTTGGTGGGCGGCACGATGGGCGCCGGCGCCGTCGCGGCGGCCGCGGCCTGGGCGGCTGGATCGACCGGTGCCCTCGTTTTCACCGTGGTGCTCACCATCGGCGGCACGTGGCTGTGCCTGCGCATCCCGTCGTGGGTCGAGGTGACCGAGGGCGAGGTCCCGGCAACCCTGACCTACCGCCGGGCGACTAAGGCCGAAAGGGGGCGGTCGGGCAAACGCCGACAGCCGCTGGGCCGCGCGGTGGTCACCGGCCTGTGGGGAAACAGCACCATCCGTGTGCTTACCGGCTTCCTGACGCTGTTCGTCGCGTTCGTCGCGAAGGCCCAGACCGAGCACCGACCGGTGATGCAGGCGGCCATGCTCGGCTTCGTGGGCGCTGCGGCGGCGATCGGAAACTTCGCCGGCAATGCGGCCGGGGCGCGGCTCAAGCTCGGGCGGCCGGCACTGATCGTGCTGCGCTGCACCGTCGCTGTCACCGCCGTGACCGTGGTCGCAGCAGTTCTGGGCGACCTCGTCATGGCGGCAGTCGCCACCCTCGTCGCCGCCGGAGCCAGCGCGCTGGCCAAGGTATCCCTGGACGCCTCGCTGCAACATGATTTGCCGGAAGAATCCATCGCGTCCGGATTCGGACGATCTGAAACCGTGCTGCAGCTCAGTTGGGTCATCGGCGGCGCGCTCGGCGTGCTGTTGCCGACCGAATACTGGATCGGCTTCAGCGTGGTCGCCGTCCTGCTGGCTTTGGGAACCGCCCAAACGATCTTGACGTACCGTGGGCACTCGTTGCTGCCGGGTCTCGGCGGTAACCGGCCGGTGCATGCCGAACAAGAGGTTCCCACGTCGGCGGCGCCCCCGGGTCCCTACGCCACTGACGTTCATCAAGCGACAGGAAACATCGGTCAGTGAAACTGCCGTTCGCCATCTCGCGGCGCCTTGCCGCGCTCGCCGCCGCCCTCTTCGTCGTCGCCGTCGCGTTCATCGTCGTGATGGTGGTGATCATCCGGGGCGCGAAGCCGCCGCTGCCGCAGATCACCGCCTACGCGCACGGCAAGGCGATCACGGTCAGTCCCTATCAGTACTGCACGTTCAATCTCGCCGATTGCAAACAGGGTTCGATCGCGCAGCTCGACGTGCCGGCGGGCTACCCATTGCAGCTGTCGCTGCCGTCGGAGATCTCGAAGGCTCCCTGGCGGATCATCATGTCCTACGTCCGCCCGGACGGCGCCATGATCATCAAGGAGCGCTACTACGCCAGTAACGAGGCCTCGGCGGTGACCGTCGAGTCCGACACCAACCCCGCCTGGCAGCTCGCCGGCGTGGAGATCCAGATCCCCTCGGCCGTTGTCGACGAATCCGGGATCCCCCGAGTCCGCGGGATCTGGTCGATCAAGACGGCCTGAGGCCCTACTTGTCGAGTTCGCGTGCGACGGCGCGGACCACTTCGGAGATGCGCTGGGCCGTCTTGCGGTCCGGGTACTTGCCCTTACGCAGGTCCGGCTGAACCTTGGCCTCGAGCAGCGTGATCATGTCCTCGACCATGCCGTGCAACTCGTCCGGAGTGTGCCGACGGGCGGCAGCCTCCTTGTTGCGCGCGACGTTCTGCCGCACCGAAGGGGTGGGTTCGAGGACCTTGAGGCTCAGCGCCTGCGGGCCGCGGCGACCGGCGGCCATGCCGAACTCGACCCGCTGACCAGGCTTGAGTGTCTCGACACCCTGCGGCAACGCCGAGGACCGAACGTAGACGTCCTCACCCTCGTCCTGGGACAGGAATCCGAAGCCCTTTTCGACGTCGTACCACTTCACCTTGCCGGTTGGCACTGCGCTCACCCGTTCGTGTCTCGTGCTCGTATGTAAGCAAACGAACGCGCCCCGCCTCGGGTGCAGGACGCGAATAGTGAAAGTCTACCCCGCGTACCCGGACCCGGGCATCGTGGTTTTACGGTGGGGCCGTGAACGACAGACCACGCCGCAGCCAGTTTCCGCTCCTGGTGGCCGTCGGCCTTTTCGCCGTCGGACTCGCGGCCATCGCGACCGTATTTCTCGTGCCGCTCTGCACTGGAACCGACGCGTGGCTCGGCGTGTATTTCGCAACGCTCGCCGCTCCGGCAGGATTGTTTCTAGGGTTCGTATTCGCCTTGTGGTCCGGCCGGCGAGCCCGCTGATCGCGACAAGCTGGGGAGGGTCGGCATGCGCCTCGTTCTGAACATCATCTGGCTGATCTTCGGCGGGCTCTGGTTGGCGCTGGGCTACTTCCTCGCCGCCCTGGTCTGCTTCATTTTGATCATCACCATCCCGTTCGGTTTCGCGGCGTTCCGCATCGGGCTGTACGCGCTGTGGCCGTTCGGCAAGACCGTCGTGGAGAAGCCGACCGCCGGCGCCGGCGCGTTGATCGGCAACATCATCTGGCTGATCATCGCCGGCATCTGGCTGGCGATCGGGCATCTGGTCACCGCGTTCGCCATGGCAATAACGATCATCGGAATACCGCTCGCACTCGCGAATCTGAAGATGATTCCGGTCTCACTCATGCCGTTGGGCAAGGAAATCGTCGACTCGGACACCGCTGGCAGTCCAGGTTGGTGATCGGGGTCCGACACCCATTCCGTTACTTGTGATGTTCATCACATAACGAACGGATAACGGCGGAGCCAAATTTTCGTCCGACGCGCGACACGCCGTATCTAGCTGCGATTTGGCGATTACCCCTGACATGCGACAGCGCTGTCGTGTAGGCCCGCGGGCCGGTTATCAAATGGTGATTTTTGCCGCGTGGCAAAGTACGGTCTTCAACGGCCGGAAAGTTCGGCCGACCTCCAGCCCGCCGCGCCAAGCCTCGTCCCGCGGACTCGTGAGGTGCCAGCCCAGATCGAGGGACGAGGACGGGGGACCCACGTTCCCCCCGGACGACGAGAGGAAGGCCACATGATCGCTGTGATTGCATCGATTCGCCCCGGCCCCTCTCTTGGGGTGAAGCCGACGCCAAGCGCGACGGCCGGGCTACCTCTCTGCCCGAACCCGACAGCTGACCTCGTAGGCGCGTAGGAGAGGAAATATCCAAGTCATGAGCGGACGTCATCGCAAGCCGACCACCACCGGCCGTACTGTGGCCAAGGTCGCTGTCACGGGAACCATCATCGGAACGGCGGGCGTAGCGTTCGCCGGCACCGCCAACGCCGCCCCGAACTCCGATTGGGACCGTCTCGCCCAGTGCGAATCCGGCGGCAACTGGGGCATCAACACCGGCAACGGTTACCAGGGCGGTCTGCAGTTCTCCCCGAGCACCTGGCGCGCCAACGGCGGCGGCCAGTACGCCGCCACAGCCAACCAGGCCACCCGCGAACAGCAGATCGCGGTCGCCGAAAACGTGCTCGCCAGCCAGGGCTGGGGCGCGTGGCCCTCGTGCTCGTCGAGCCTCGGCCTGAGCAGCGGCCCGACCCTGCGCACCGCGCCGACCGGCCCGAGCGAGCAGCAGCAGCATTGGACACCCGCGCCGGTGGCTCCGAAGAGCCAGTCGGTCCAGGCCGACGGCAGCGACCAGGTCTTCCAGAGCGTCGACCGCTCGATCGCCAAGGTCGAGCAGCAGGGCGGGGTCCAGGTTCCGGACCAGCTGATGACCGAGTACAACCGCGCCAAGGACTCGGTGAAGCTCGATCCGCGAATCGTCCAGTTCTACGAGGCCAACAAGGGTCTGCTGCCCTTCTGAAAGCCAACGTGAAAGGCCCCCATCCGATTGGATGGGGGCCGTTCACGTACGGCTGCCGATCGGTTCGGCGCAGCGATGACTAGGTATTGATCACCGTGTGCGGATGCAGGTACGGCAGCTTACTGGCCGGCAACGGGAACTCGGTGTCCTCGCCGAACGGCGACAAGCCACCGGAGCGCGACGAGGAAAGTTCCGTCACGGCCTCTTCACCATCGGGCAGCTTCGGCCAACCCGGATCGACATACGGCTTCTTCGATTTGTTCACCACGTGCCTATTTTGACATTGCCGCCCGGGTTGCGCATCGACTTGGGGGGTGTTCGATAACCGGCGGTGTGCTGTCGGGGGCGATAATGGCAGGTAGGTCGTCACAAGGGAGGGTGTCGTCGAATGCTGCCGACCATCGCGTTTCCCGTGCCCACCAATGGCGATCCCATCGCGTGGCTGAGATGGTTCGAGTGGACCTATGGTCGCTACCTCGTGTGTCCCACGTGCATGCACTCGATGTAGACACGCTGGTGGGGATTCACAGGTTTTGTTAATACTGACGTCCGAGACTTGACCGGTGCCAGACAATTCACTGTCGCCGGGCGGCCTCATCGACCAGTTCCGGGATCATCTGATCCCGGAGATTCGCTCTGAAGCCGCGACTGCGGAAATTGCGCTGTGGGTGCTGTCGCTATGCGGCGCGCTCCTGATCGTCTCCGCGTTCGCGCTGTTGCGTAACCATCGCGCTAACGAGGCCAGTAAGGCCGCCGAGTATGGGTGGCGGGTCGTGCAGGTCGTCGCGCTGGTGGTCGCGTACCTCCAGGTGGCGTTCCAGGTGGCCAGATCGGGCTGGCTGACCCACGCCGACAAGGCCGTGCTGAATTGGTTCGTCGAACACCGGTCCGGGTTCTGGACAGTGGTGGCCAAGACGATCACAGACGTCGGCAGCCCGGCCGGCGTCGCGATCATCGGAATCGGCGCGGCTTGTTACGTGAGCTGGCGGCGGCGCGCCATCGTTCCGGGCCTGCTGCTCGTGGGCACGATCGGTATTGCCGCGACCGCAAGCACAGTCACCAAGGTGGTCGTCGGCCGGCACCGGCCACCCGCGATCACCCAGTTGATCAGCGAAACCGACTTCTCCTTCCCGTCCGGACACGTCACCGGCACGACCGCACTGGTCGGCGCCATCGTGCTGGTCTACGGCGCGGACCGGAGCGGGCGTTGGCGCTGGACGGGGATGGTGCTGTCGGTGGTCCCGGTCGTCATCGTGGCCTCGACCCGGCTGTACCTCGGCGTGCACTGGTTCACCGATGTTGTGGGCGGGGCCCTGCTGGGCAGCACGGCGGTGGCGATCGGCGCACTGGTTGCCGTTGTGATCGCGCCGATGCTGGGACTCTCGCCGAAAGTGTCGGCGGGCGAGCGTCGGGAGCTGGATTCGCGCCCTGTCACCCAGACCGCCACGGAACCGACAAAACTGACATGATGTGACGGGATTCCGCCGCTAGGCCCGAGTCGTGTTGGATCAGTTGCGCGGGCCCACGCGCGGTCGAAGCGCTTGTCGGGGCGACTCTCTAGTGTGGATAGACGATGACCGCGACCGATCGCACCACCGCGCACGACGAGCTTGCCGAGTGGCTCTCGTCGCGTTCGGACGAGCAACTCGTGGAGCTGCTTCGGCTGCGACCGGATCTCAGCGTCCCGGTGCCGAGTTCGATGGCCGTGCTCGCGGCGCGCGCGGAATACCGCAGCTCGGTTCTGCGCGCGGCCGACGACCTGAGTTCGCTCGCGCTCACTATCGTCGAACTGCTCGCTCTCGAAGGCGCCGCCACCGAACCCGTTGCCCGCCGCCGGATTGTCGAGTTGATCGGCGAACGCGCGTCGGCACACCACGTCGACGCTGCCTTCGACCAACTGCGCGACCGGGTGCTCGTGTGGGGCGACGACGAGCTGCATCTGGTGCCCGCTGCGGCCAGTGCCGTGCCGTGGCCGCTTGGACGCTCGCTCGATATCGCCGAACCACGCACCGAAGCGGAGATCGCCGCGGCACTCGATCACGTCTCCCCCGCCGAACGGTCGCTGCTCGAGCATCTGTCCAGCACCGTTCCCATCGGCCGCACCCGCGATGCCGCGCCGGACACACCGGCCGATCGCCCGGTGCAGCGCTTGCTCTCCCTGGGACTGCTCGATTGGGTGGACGAACAGACCGTTCGGCTGCCGCACGAGGTCGGTCAGCTGCTGCGCGGGGAACCCCTCAGCGACCCCGCTTCCCTGACGCCGCCGGAGCTGCGCACGGTCAAACGCAAGCGCGACGAGGTCAATGCCGCGGCGGCGGGCGAGGCGCTCGAACTGATCCGGCATTGCGAGGAAGTGGTCATGCTGCTCGGCGACGCGCCGGCGCCGGTGCTACGGGCCGGCGGCATGGGCGTGCGCGAGTTGCGCCGTATCGCCAAGCGGATGGATCTCACCGAAGAGCGCGTGAGCCTGCTCGTGGAACTGCTCGCCGGCGCTGGATTGTTGGCCAGCGGGCATCCGGAGCCCGCGCCGACCGTCGACGACCAATATTGGGCACCCACCCAGGCCGCGGATGCCTGGATCGATGCCCCGACCGCGCACCGATGGGACCTCCTCGCACGCACGTGGCTGCAGCTTCCGCGGCGACCCTGGCTGATCGGTAAGCGCGATCCCAGCGACAAACCGATCGCCGCGTTGTCCGAGGAGGTGCGCAGCGCCGCCGCACCACGCGACCGGGAACTGGTTCTATCGATCCTTGCCGAGCTCGCTAGCGGCGAGGCCGCCGATGCCGCTGAGGTCGCCCGGATGGTGGCGTGGCGGCGGCCGCGCCAGGCCGGTCGGCTCGGGCGGCAGTTTGTCGAACACACCTTCGCCGAGGCAACCGCGGTCGGCATTCTGGGCCGCGGCGCCTTGAGTTCACCGGGTCGTGCCCTGTTGCACGGCGGTGACGCGGACGCCGAAATGGCGGCTGCGCTGCCGGTTCCGTTGGACTACGTGCTCGTGCAGGCCGATCTCACCGTCGTCGCGCCCGGGCCGCTGACCACCGACCTGCAGCAACGGATCTCGCTGCTCGCCGACGTCGAGTCCGCCGGTGGCGCAACGGTTTACCGGATCAGCGAGACGAGCGTGCGGCGCGGCTTGGATTCCGGCATGACCGCGGCCGACGCCCATGCGCTGTTTGCGAATCACTCGCGCACGCCGATCCCGCAATCGCTGACCTACCTGATCGACGATGTGGCCCGCCGGCACGGCCGGTTGCGCGCTGGAGTCGCGCAGGCGTTCATCCGCTGCGACGATCCGGTCTTGCTGGCCCAAGTGGTGAACTCGGCCGTGGCCGAGCCGCTTGTGTTGCGGTCGCTCGCGCCCACCGTGGCCATTTCCCAGGCCCCGCTCGCGGAAGTGCTCGCGCGGTTGCGCGATGCCGGGTTCGCACCGGCGGGCGAGGATTCTTCCGGCGCAATCGTCAACCTGCGACCGAATCCCTCGCGAATCATTGTGCGTCGGCCGCGCCCACAGCTGCGCATGCCTGGTCTCGCGACAATGGAACAGCTGGAAAACATGGTGATCGAGCTGCGAGCCCGCGAACGTGCCGCGCAAGTGAATGTGGCCGGGGTGCGGTCCGACGGTACGCGGGCGTCGGCGGCCGCAACGATCGCGGTGCTGCAGTTGGCGGCACGGGTGCAGCGCAGCGTGCGAATCAGCTATGTGGATGCCCAGGGCACCGCGATCCAGCGGATCGTCGATCCCGTGCGGGTGGGCGGTGGAGTTCTCGAGGCGCTCGACCCGGCGACCGGAGCGATGCGCCAATTCACGCTGCACCGGATCGGGTCGGTGTCGTTGTTGGATTGAGCAGTCGGACCCGGCAGGCAGAATGGGGGCATGCATAGCCGAAGGCGAGCGCGAGTGAGGATCGCAGCGCCAAAGGCGCGAGGACCGGAGCGAGTGGGAGCCGAGCATGAATAACGGACCGCTGATCGTCCAGTCCGACAAGACGCTGCTGCTCGAGATCGACCACGACCTCGCCGGCGCCGCCCGCTCGGCCATCGCGCCGTTCGCCGAACTCGAGCGCGCGCCCGAGCACGTGCACACCTACCGCATCACGCCGCTGGCGCTGTGGAACGCGCGCGCGGCCGGACATGACGCCGAGCAGGTGGTCGACGCGCTGGTGACGTACTCCCGCTTCGCGGTGCCGCAGCCGCTGCTGGTGGACATCGTCGACACGATGAGCCGCTACGGACGGCTGCAGCTGGTGAAGAATCCGGCGCACGGTTTGACGTTGGTGAGCCTGGACCGCGCGGTGCTCGAGGAGGTCCTGCGCAACAAGAAGGTCAACCCGATGCTGGGCGCGCGCATCGACGACGACACGGTGCTGGTCCACCCGTCGGAGCGCGGCCGACTCAAGCAGATGCTGCTGAAGATCGGCTGGCCGGCCGAGGACCTGGCCGGGTATGTCGACGGCGAGGCACATCCGATCGAACTCGACTTCGCCAGCCACCCATGGCATCTGCGCGACTACCAGGAGATGGCGGCAGATTCGTTCTGGGACGGCGGTTCCGGCGTCGTCGTGTTGCCGTGTGGCGCCGGCAAGACCATGGTCGGCGCGGCCGCGATGGCCAAGGCCAAGGCCACCACGCTTATCCTGGTCACCAACACCGTCGCGGGCCGGCAGTGGAAACGCGAGCTGCTGGCCCGAACATCGTTGACGGAGAACGAAATCGGTGAATACTCCGGCGAGCGCAAGGAGATCCGGCCGGTCACCATCGCGACCTACCAGGTGATCACCCGGCGCACCAAGGGCGAGTACCGGCACCTGGAGCTTTTCGATTCCCGCGACTGGGGTTTGGTGATCTACGACGAGGTGCACCTGCTGCCCGCGCCGGTGTTCCGGATGACCGCGGACCTGCAGTCGCGCCGCCGCCTCGGCCTGACGGCCACCCTCGTGCGGGAGGACGGCCGTGAGGGTGACGTCTTCTCCTTGATCGGGCCCAAGCGCTACGACGCGCCGTGGAAAGACATTGAGGCGCAGGGCTGGATCGCGCCCGCCGAATGCATCGAGGTTCGGGTCACGCTCACCGATGCCGAGCGAATGACCTATGCCACCGCCGAGCCCGAGGAGCGCTACAAGCTGTGCTCGACCGCGCACACCAAGATCGCGGTGGTGAAGTCGATCCTGGCCCGGCATGCCGACGCGCCGGCGCTGGTGATCGGCGCCTATCTCGAGCAACTCGACGAGCTGGGCGAGGCGTTGAACGCGCCGGTGATCCAGGGCTCGACCAAAACCAGAGAACGCGAAGAGCTTTTCGACGCGTTCCGGCGCGGGGAGATTCCGGTACTGGTGGTCAGCAAGGTGGCCAACTTCTCCATCGACCTACCGGAAGCCTCTGTGGCGGTGCAGGTTTCGGGCACATTCGGATCTCGTCAAGAGGAAGCGCAGCGGCTCGGCCGCTTGCTGCGACCCAAACATGATGGCGGACAGGCACACTTCTATTCGGTGGTCGCCCGCGACACCCTCGACGCCGAGTACGCCGCGCATCGCCAGCGCTTCCTTGCCGAGCAGGGTTACGCGTACCGAATCACCGACGCGGATGATTTACTCGGCCCGACGATCGGGCAGGCCGAGTAGCCATCGCCGCGGCGGCTAGCGACCATGACTTAGGTGTTTTCGACGCGTATCGGCCGATTTGCGTCGAAAACACCTATATCGATCCAGCCCACCCGCCGCGCCTCAACGCCAAAGACTCCAACGGAAGAATTTCCCGAAGCTTCAATTCGCCGTTATCCGTGAGAGTTACGGCCCGGCTGCGGGTGTTTCGCCGGATCCAGCCGGCCGATTCCATGCTGGTCAGCAGCGCGGCCCCGAGCGCGCCAGCCAAGTGGTGGCGTTGTTCGCTCCAATCCACACAGAACCGAAGCAACGGGCGGGTGCGCGAGTTGACGTTGGACAGTTCCACGCCTAGTTCGCCGAACACCGCGGCGCCGCGCGGCCCAATCCGGTACGGATGAAGCGACAGTTGCGCGGCAAACGGGTCGCCGTCGGCGCGCCGAGCGTCGCGCACACCGTCATGACGTTCCAGCGCTCCACAATCAATGAGTGATTCGGTGACCGCGACGCCGAGTCGACCGGCAAGGTGGTCGTAACAGGTGCGCGCGCGGCGCAGCGCCGCGGCCCGCGTCGAATCCCGCAGGGAGCGAACGCGTTGCGCCGGTGCGACAACGGCCAAGGCTTCGACCGCGGCGGCCACGTGCTCGTTGGCCAGGCGGTAGTACCGGTGCCGCCCCGACTGTTGCACCGTGACCATGCCACCGGTGACCAGCCTGGACAGGTGCTCGCTCGTGGTGGAGGCGGCCACCCCCGCCTCGGCAGCCAGCACAGACGCCGGCAACGACCTGCCGTCGGTGAGCGCGAACACGATTCGCGCGCGAGTCTCATCGGCAAGCAACGCGGCCGCCGCTGCCACGTCGGCGACCCCGCGCACCTGCTCTTCGTCGGCCATGAGTCCAGTCTGCCGCCGACATACTTCGGCCAGCACCGAAACATTGCGGGGTGACCGTAGAACAATGAAGCCCACCTACGCCCATCCCGGCCGCGTCCTGACCATCATGTGCGCGGGCATGTTCCTGGTGTTGCTCGACGTCACCATCGTGAACGTTGCGCTGCCAGCCATCTCGGCACACCTGCGCACCGGCGTCTCGACGCTGCAGTGGGTGGTGGACGGCTACGCGGTCGCGATAGCGAGCCTGCTGCTCGCCAGCGGTGCGGCCGGGGATCGTCTCGGCCACCGCAGGGTGCTGTTGGCCGGTTTCGTGCTCTTCGGCATGGCATCGCTGCTGTGTGCGCTCGCTCCGTCCAGCGGCGTCCTGATCGGCGCTCGCGTGGTCCAGGGCGTCGGCGCGGCCCTGCTGCTGCCCAGCACCATGGCGGTGATCGCCGAGGCATATCCCGATCGCCGCGAGCAGGCCCGCGCCCTCGGCACGTGGGCGGCCGTCTCGTCGCTGGCATTGCCGCTCGGTCCGCTGTTGGGTGGGGTGCTCACGGCGACGCTCGGGTGGCGATTCGTCTTCTGGATCAACGTTCCGCTGACACTCGTGGCGGTCCTGGCCACTCTCATGGTCGTGAGCCCAGTGCCGGGCCGGCAGTCCGGACGGTTCGACTGGGCGGGTCTCATCGGTTTCGTCGTCGGACTGGCCGGACTTGTTTTCACGATCATCTCGGCTGGGCACGGCGCGTCGATGAGCGAATTGGTCTGTGCGGCCGCAGTTACCACGCTCGCGCTCGCCGGCGCAGGCCGCGCTGAGGCACGGGCGGCGGAACCCATCCTCCCGCTCGATTTGCTTCGCCGCCGAGCATTCCTGTGCCCGAATCTTGTTGCGCTGACGATGAATCTGGTGTTCAACGGCCTGTTGTTCGTCTCGATGCTGTATCTGCAAGATGTCCAACACTATTCGCCCGCTGCGGCCGGAGCCCTGGTGTTTCCCATCGCCGTTCCGCTCGTCGTGCTTGCCCCGATATCCGGAAAGCTCACCAGCAACTACGGTCCCCGGCTACCGATCCTCTTTGGGTGCGTGCTTGCCGCGGTGGGCGCGCTCGGCCTGACCGGCCTCGGCACGACTGACACAACCGGTTGGCTCATCGGCAGCTTCATCTTGCTGGGTTGCGGGGCGGGGCTGATCACGGCCGCGGTGGTGGCCGCCGTCATCCGCGCCACTCCGGCGGCGCGGTCGGGGCTGGCCACCGGAATGTCGAATACGGCGCGTCAGATCGGAACCGCAAGCGGTGTGGCAATTTTCGGTGCGATCGCGGGTTCACCACACGCAACGGGGTTTCTCGACGCGGTCCATACGTTGGCGATTCTCGCCGCCGTACTGTGGGTCGTCGCATTGGGCATCACCATGTTTGGCGTCACCACGACTAGATCGGCTCAACAAAAGCGGGACGACGACGATTCAACTGTGTTCGCCTAGCACCGCACGCAGTCGCTCGGTGTCGGCGACGCTCCACCCGGGCGGCTCCAGCACAGCAGCCCAAGCATTCGCCAGATCGGGTCCGAACACGTGGCCGTGACCGGCCGGAACATCAGTGGAGACCGCCATGTCCGCCGAAACCTGCAGGAAGGTGATCACCGGGTACCACTGCACGCTGCCCAACACGTCGTAACCGCGGGGCTCACGCAGCCAGTCCGGCTTACGGAAGGCCAAATCCGGCGTCCACCAGGTGATCGGGTCCGAGGCGTACTGGAGGTAAACGACTTTCGGCGTCGTCCATGGCTGCTGCGGCCGGTCCAGGTTGGCTGGTTGGGCGACAAACCGGGCGGTCTTGCCCTGCTGGTAGATCGGCAACCACTGCGGCGAATCCGATTCGCGGCGGTCGGTCAATTCATTCCAGAGGACGTTGAAGCTGGTGGGGCCGACGAACACGGCCCCGTCGGCGCGGGCCGACATGTCTTGCAGACTCGCGAACGCGGCCTCCCCGCCGAACGATCCGAGGCTCTCCCCGAACACGACTATCTTCGGCCGTTGCTGCTTCGGCTCCTGTTGGGCACGCTCCCAGACCGCGTCGAACAGCGCCCGGCCGGCATGCTGGGCGCGATCTTGGTCGACAAGAAAAGAGATCCAGCTCGGCAGATACGAGTACTGCATGCTGACGATCGCGGTGTTGCCGTTATTGACGTACTCCAGTGCGCTGGCGGTTCGTTCGTTGAGCCAGCCGGACCCGGTGGTCGTGGCGACCGCGATCACCGGACGTTTGAAGGCCCCCATTCGGTCCAATTCTGCAACGCCGATGGCGGCCTCCGCCTCCGGTGTGTCGGCCGAATCGAGGCCCACATATGCCCGGATCGGTTGCACCGCAGGGTGATGGTTGAACTCCGAAAGCTCCTTCGTCGTCGGCCCGCCAGCCACGAAGCGGCGACCTTGACGACCCAACGAATCCCAGCTCACCAGGGAGCCGGGGCCACCGGACTGCTCGGCAATGGCAGGGGCGGGCGAGTCGGCGTCGTGTTCGTCGTTCACCGCACTGAAGGTGTCGTTCAGTGCATTCATCGCGCCGCGGACCACCACACCGTTGAGCACGCCGATGGTCAGCGCCACCACGAGGGCAGCGGCTATCACGACACCGACGCGAGGGGGCACCACCCGAGCAATCTGGCGGCCCAGCCAGACCACCAGGGCCCACCACGCGCGGGCAAGGAAAAGAACCAACCCGAACACCACCAGCCCGACCAGCACCATGACCGGGTATGCCGACACTGGCAGGTCCTCGACACCCATGAGTCCGCGCAACTGGTGCTGCCAGGAGGCGAGCCAGCCGAGCATCGCCACCGTGCCCAGCACGCCGACGACAGCCAAGACGAGCCAGCAGACACGGATCAACCGCGCCGGCGGTGTTCGTTCGATCATCCAGCACACGATGGACCCGATGATCACGCCGACCGCATAGCCGATCAGGGCGGCTCCGCCGGAAACCACACCCTGAAACAGCGCGCTGCGCGGCAGCAACGTGGGCGTCAACGATAGCCAGACCGCTGCGACGGCGACTAGTGCGCCGGTGAAGTTCAGACCCCTACGCAACCGAACCTGGCCTTGCTCCATCGCTGGCCCCCTTAAACGGGCAAATCACCCTCCGAATTGTCCATTACTTCCTCCTCCGGCGCGGACGATCGGCGAATGTCGACGGTAACGTGTGTGGCGCGACACGCGAGATCGAGTTGACGACTGGCTACCGCGACCGGCGGTGGCTAGGTGGTCTGCGCGTCGGAGCCGCCGTCGCCTACGTCGCCGCGCTCAATCTGTTGGCGTTCGCCACCTCAGCCCCGATCCACGTCTACGTCGTACCAGTGGGCGCGCTAGTGCTCGTGTTCGCGGGGCACCTGACCGGATTGTCTTGGCGGGACATGGCAATCGGGTGGTCTGCCCGCGGTGCCGCCTACGCGTTGACCGCCGCCGCGGTGGTGGCAATCGGTGTTGCGGCCGCTCTGGCGCTGCCGCCGCTACGCGAATTTCTGCACAACGACCGCTACGACAATCTCGGGGCGGCGCTGCTCAGCGCATTCGTGATCATTCCGGTCGCGACGGTTCTCCCAGAGGAGCTGATCTTTCGGGGAGTTCTGCTCGGGAGCTGGCTGCGGGCGGCAAGCCCGGCGTGGTCGATCGCTTGTTCTGCAGTGGTTTTCGGTTTGTGGCACGTAACCAGCTCGTTGGGACTGGCCGCCGGCAATGCTGGGCTGTCGGCTCAGCTCGGCTCTGGGCGGACCGGACAAATACTCGGCGTGCTCGGCGCAGTTGCTGCCACGACCGTCGCCGGAGCGGTGTTCGGTTGGTTGCGCTGGCACGCGCGCAGCCTGCTGCCGTCGGTCGTATTGCATTGGGCCCTCAACGGTTTCGGGGCTATCGGCTCGGCCCTTGCGACCGGCTGACTTATTCGTCCTCGATCAGCGCGTCGAGGACGGTCCGCAGCTTGACCACCCGCTTCTGCCGGCGCTGAAACTCCGCGTCGGCCTCCGCTGCCTCGGCGGCGGCCGACTTCTGCGTTGACGTGGCAAACTTGCACTCCTGCTCGACTTGGTCGAGCTCGGCGCGCAGGCTGTTGATCCGATCCTCGAGATCTTGCAGCTTCGCGGCGGCTTCCTCGGCCTTGGTGCGTGCGGCCGTTGCCGCTTCCTCCGCGTCCCGCGCAGCGCGCTCCGCATCGGCGAGCTCGCGCTGAGCCGTCGCCACGAGGCCGTCCTCCGCCGCAGAGGCTTGCTCGTGCGGCGGCTCGTCCGCGACCGCCGCCAAGCCCGGCGATCCAAAGCCGCTGTAACTCAACGCCGTCACGAGTCGGCCGCGCTGAACCTGCTCGGCCACTTCTGGATCGGCAAGGGCCGCATGAAAGGTCTGCCCGATCTCACGGAGCGCACCCTCGCTCACCTCATGGCCGCGGCGCTCACCCAATTGAGTTGCCTTGCGCGCCAACGCCCTGACCACCTGCTGCCGCTGCACTGTCAGCTCGCGCAACTGGTCGCCGGAGAGGTGCCGCTGCGCGTCGCGCAGAGCACCGCCCAACTGCAACAGCGCGGCAACGTCCTTCGGGTATTCGCGCGCGATCAGGTTGATCAGCCACGCCACCACGGTCGGCTTACGCAGCTTGCCGATCGCTGTGGCCAGCTGCCGATCACCCGCGCCGCGGGCCTCGGCGACCTTCGCCGAACGGGCCGCGACGAACTCCGATGGGTCGAGCCCATAGAGCTCGTCGGCGACAGCATCAAGGTCCATACGTCCATCTTCGCGCGCAAACGTAGAATTTCCGACCATGGTGGCGATCGTCGCGGAAGACTTCGAAACACACCGACCACACCTGCTCGCCGTTGGCTATCGATTGACCGGAAGCGTGACCGACGCCGAGGACGCCGTCCAGGAAGCGTGGCTGCGCCTGTCGAACTCGGCGGCAGAGGAAATCCGGGATCTGCGGGCGTGGCTCACCACGGTGGTCGGACGGATTTGCCTGGACCGGTTACGGTCGGCAGCGGTCCGCAGGGAAAGCTATGTCGGTCAATGGCTCCCGGAACCGTTTGTCACTCCACTCACCGGACCGCCCACTCCCGACCCGCTCGATTCTGTTGTGCAGCAGGAGGATAGTCGGTTCGCCGCCATGGTCGTGCTCGACAGCCTCTCTCCCCCACAGCGAGTCGCGTTCGTGCTACACGACGCATTCGACGTGCCGTTCGACGAGATCGCCCAAATACTCGACATCTCAGTGCAATCGGCACGACAGCTCGCCTCGCGTGCACGCCGGACAGTAGCGAGCACGCCGCCGCCCGTCGACGCCGCCGAACACGAGCAGGCCATCGCCGCGCTCATGACGGCCATGGCAAACGGCGACATCAACGCGGTCGTGGCGGCGCTGGACCCGGACGCGGTCATGATCGGCGATGCAGGTGGTACCACCCGCACTGCCGTGAACGTCGTGCACGGCGCGGACAAGATCGCCCGCTTCCTGCTTGGCCTTATCCGAAAGTATGGCGAGGACCGACTGCAGGAGTACGTGCCGGTGCGTGTCAACGGGCAACTCGGCTTCTACACGCCTGGTTCACCTGGTGACGCGGACCACCCGCCGATGGCGCCGCGCGTCATGGCGTTGAGCGTGCGCGACGGAAAGGTGGTCGGCGCCTTCGACATTGCCAACCCGGCAAAGTTGCATGGGCTCAAGCTGGCTTGACGTCAGTTGCCCAGGGAACTCGGCACGCATCCGTGCTGAAGCCCTGCTCGGTGATGCCGAGCGCAGCGTTCGACCGGGCGCGCATGTTTTCCAGCGCGATGTGGTAGGTCAGCTCGACCACGCCCGCCTTGCCGAAGCGGCGCTCGAGGTCGGCCACCTGCTCGTCCGTCACCTCGATCGGGGTGGCGGTCATCGCGTCGGCGTAGGCGATGGCGGCGCGTTCGTCCTCGCTGTAGCGCGGCGACGTCCGGTAGTCGGCGATCTCGGTGAGCCGCTCGGTGTCCAGTCCGTCCAGGCGCTGCAGCATGGTGCCGAAGTCCACACACCAACTGCAGCCAACGGTCCACGCAACCCGGTAAACGGCAATCTCGCGCACGTTCGCGGGCAGTTGCTTCGAGCCCTTCTCCACGGCCAGTTCATGGCGGGCCGACGCCATGAACAACTTGGGGTGGTGCGCCAACACCGCGAACGGTTCGGGCACCTGCGCGTATCGACGGTTGGCGAACCAGTAGCCGACCCGGACCAGTGGGGAGGCCTCCTGCGGGGTGACGGCGGGTATGCGGGTCATTGTTAGCTCCTTTTCTGTGACAACCTGCTTGCTTTGGAGACGAGACAGCGCCCGCAAACGTGACGCGTAGTGGGTATGTTCGATCACCATGGGCACCGGAGACGCCGAACGCACGGTCGCTCGCCTGCGGCCGTTCGCTTCGACGATCTTCGCGGAGATGACCGAACTCGCCGTCGCCCACAATGCGGTGAACCTGGGCCAGGGCTTCCCGGACACCGACGGTCCGGCGCAGATGTTGGAGGTCGCGCGGCAGGCGATTGCCGACGGTCTCAACCAGTACCCGCCCGGTTCGGGCATGCCGGTGCTGCGGGAGGCGATCTCCCGCGATCGGGCCCGGCGCTACGGCCGCGAGTACGACCCCGATTCGCAGGTGCTGGTCACCGTCGGCGCCACCGAGGCGATCAGCGCCGCCCTGCTCGGGCTGGTCGAAGCCGGCGACGAGGTGGTGCTCATCGAGCCGTACTACGACTCCTATGCCGCTGCCGTCGCGATGGCCGGCGCCCAGCGCCGCACCGCACGACTGGTTCGCGACGGCGACGGGTTCGCGCTCGACCACGACAGCCTGCGGGCCGCGATCACACCACGCACCCGGATGTTGGTGCTCAATTCGCCACACAACCCGACCGGCGCGGTGCTGAGTGCGACCGACATCGAAACCGTCGCCGCGCTGGCGATCGAGCACGACCTGGTGGTGCTCAGTGACGAGGTCTACGAACATCTGGTATTCGACGGCCACCAACATCACTCCGTGTCCATGCTCCCTGGGATGTTCGAGCGCACGATCGTCGTCTCCAGTGCCGCAAAGACTTTCAGTGTCACCGGCTGGAAGACCGGCTGGGCGCTGGGGCCCGCAGACCTGATCGCCGCGGTTCGCACGGCCAAGCAGTTCATGACTTTTGTTGCGGGTGGGCCGTTTCAACCGGCTGTCGCGTATGCGCTCGACAATGAGCAGCAGTGGATTGCGGACAGCCGCAAGCAATTGCAGGCCAATCGGGATTTGCTCACCGCCGCGTTGCGCGGCCATGGCCTCGACGTACACCGCAGCGACGGAACGTATTTCCTGTGCGCCGACATCGTTGCCGCGAGCGCCGACGGGCTCGAATTCTGCCGCTGGCTACCTCAGCACATTGGCGTCGCCGCGGTACCGGTCAGCGTCTTCACAGACAACCCTGGTCCGTGGAAGTCGTTGGTGCGATTCGCGTTTTGCAAGCAGGAGCACGTATTGACCGAAGCAGTCCGCCGGCTTGCCCGGCTCTGAGACGCCTTAGCCGAGAACGGCCCGCGCGGCATCGCGGGCCTCAGCTGCCGTTGCGGTCCCCAACACGGCATCGGCGGCGTCGCGGCATTGCTGCAGAGTGACGGTGGCGATCTTCGCGCCGACACCGGTGACGGCGGCCGCCGCGCAGGACAGCGAGGTGACACCCAAGCCGGTCAGGACACACGCGAGCAGCGGATCGGCCGCGGCCTCACCGCAAACCCCCACCGGCTTACCCACCGCGGCACCGGCTTTCGCGGTCATCGAGACCAAGGCAAGCACCGCTGGCTGCCACGGGTCGGTGAGCGCCGCCAATTCCGCCGACATGCGATCGGCGGCCATCGTGTACTGGGCGAGGTCGTTGGTGCCGATCGAAACGAAGTCGACGTGGGCGAGGATTCGATCGGCAAGCAGTGCCGCGGCCGGAATCTCGATCATCACGCCCGGCGTCAGCCCATACGAACGGGTCAGTGCGCCAAACCTTTCCGCTTCCTCGGCCGTCGCGATCATGGGGGCCATCACCCAGGGACGCGCGGCCGTCTGGTCGGCCGCGGCGGCGATAGCTTCCAACTGGCGCTCGAGCAGTTCCGGATTGCCGGCCGCAATACGCACGCCGCGCACGCCCAGGGCCGGATTGGCCTCATCAGGGTGTCCGACGAACTTCAGCGGCTTGTCCGATCCGGCATCGAGTGTCCTGATGACCACCTTGCGGCCCGAAAACGCCCGCAGTACCTCGGCATAGATTTTCGCCTGTTCATCGACGCTCGGCTCGGCATCTCGGTTCAGAAAGCACAGTTCGGTGCGAAACAGGCCCACGCCCTCCGCCGGTGTTTGCCGGGCGGCCTGCGCCGCGGCGCCATCCTGCACGTTCGCCAGCACAGCGACCCGGTGGCCGTCCGCGGTCGCGCCCGGACCGGCCCAGTTGGCCAACAACCGGGCATCGTGCTGCGCACGCTCGGTCGCGCGAGCTGCCTCGGCAGCATCCGGCTCGACCGACACCGTGCCCTGCCCGCCGTCGATGAGGACCATCGTGCCCACGGCGACCTCGTCCAGCCCGGCTACGGCAACGACGCACGGAATGCCCAGTTGGCGCGCGATGATCGCCGTGTGGCTGGTGGGTCCGCCCAGGGTGGTGGCAAGTCCGACAATGACTTCCGGGTCCAAGCCAGCCGTGTCGGCAGGCGCTAGATCCTCGGCGCACAGTATCGATGGGGACGAGGGGCGCGGCACACCCGGTTCGGGTAGTCCGGCAAGCTCCGCGACGACCCGGTCGCGGATGTCGCGCAAGTCTGTCACCCGCTCCGCCATGAGGCCGCCGAGTTGGCTGAACAGCTCAACGAACTGCGCGACCGCCTCGACGGTGGCGCGTTCGGCCGGATCGCCGTCGGCAATCCGCTTTTCGGCCGCGGTCAGCCAGGCCCGGTCCTGAGCCAGGGTCGCCGTCGCCGACAGCACCTCGGCCGCCGCCCCGGTCGCGTGCGCCGCTCGATCGAGCAGCCGCCGCGCCACGGTCGACGCTGCGGACCGGAATCGCTCGGTCTCCGCCGGGCGCTCGGGTTCGGGGATGTCCGTTGCGCCCTGAAAGCGGCTCGCGTCCGGGATTCGTCCCGGCCGGATGACCGGCGCGTATGCAACACCTGCAACCACCGGAACACCCGAGAGGACCCGCGTTTGCGGCGGGAGTGACGTAGACGGAGAAAGCGCTGTCATGTGAATCAGATTACAGCCAAATGTTGACAAGTCAACACAAACGGTAGTAAACCAACATATAACCAATATGAAGCAGTCCCGATCCCACATGGAGCGTCATGTACGCGGAAGAGCGTCAACAAGCGATTGCCTCGCACGTGATCGCACAAGGTCGCGCTTCGGTGACCGAACTGGCCGAGGTCTACGACGTCACCACCGAGACGATCCGCCGCGATCTGGCCATCCTCGACAAGGCCGGTGTCCTCCGGCGCGTGCACGGCGGCGCCGTCCCGGTCCGGGCGCTGCGCCTCGTGGAGTCTGCGGTCGGTGAGCGGGAGTCCACCCGCGCGGAGTACAAAGACTCGATCGCCGCGGCGGCCATCGACTATCTGCCGCCGAGCGGAGCCAGTGTGCTGATCGACGCGGGCACCACTACCGCACGGATGGCCGCCAAACTACCGACGGATCGAGAGATGACCGTGGTGACCAATTCCATCCCGGTTGCCGCGCGACTGGCCGGCGTGCGGTCGGTCTCGCTGCAGATGCTCGGCGGCCGGGTTCGTGGCCTCACGCAGGCCGTCGTCGGCGATCAAGCGCTGCGGGTGCTCAACACGCTGCGCGTCGACGTGGCGTTCATCGGCACGAACGCGATCAGCCTGCGCCATGGGCTGTCGACCCCGGACGGCGACGAGGCCGCTGTCAAGCGAGCAATGGTCCGGTGCGCTAATTACGTTGTGGTCCTTGCGGACTCCTCGAAAGTCGGTCGGGAGGACTTCGTCAGCTTTGCCTCGATCGGCGACGTCGACGTGTTGATTACCGACTTGGAGGTCACCGACGCCGACCGTGACCAGTTGATCGGATCCGGCGTCGAGGTGGTGCGCGCATGATTCTCACCGTCACACCGAACCCGAGCATAGATCGCACGGTTACCCTCGACAGCCCGCTTGTTCGTGGCGCGGTCCACCGGGTGCGGTCCGTGTCGACGGAACCGGGCGGGAAGGGTGTCAATGTCGCTCGCGCTCTCACGCTGGCCGGCGTCGACACCGTTGCGTTGTTGCCGGCGATCGCCACCGACCCGATAGTGACCGCCCTGCGTGACGCCGAGGTTGCGTTTGTTTGTGTTCCGACCGCCGGCGCCGTGCGCAGCAACATCACCATCACCGAAACTGGTGGAACCACGACGAAACTCAACGAGCCGGGCGCGGCATTGCATGCACAGACATTGCAGGCGCTGACCGCCGCTGTTCTCGAGCACGCGGAACGAGCGAGTTGGGTCGTGCTCTCCGGCTCCCTGCCGCCCGGCGTTCCCGACTCCTGGTATGCCGAGGTCGTCGCACTGCTGGCAACCATGGACTGCCGGGTTGCTGTCGACACCTCCGAGGCACCGTTGTCCGCGCTCGCCGCCGCTTTCGACCGATACGCTCCAGATCTGATCAAGCCCAACGCGGAAGAGCTCGCCGGGCTTGTCGGCAGCAATGCCAGCACCTTCGAAGACGCCGTGGCCCACGGTGATCCGGAGCCGGTCGTTGCGGCTGCCGGTGAGTTGATCGAACGGGGGGCACGCACGGTGCTTGCCACGCTCGGCGCTGCGGGGGCCGTACTGGTCGACCGCTCCGGAAGTTGGCTGGCGACGCCGCCGCCGATCGTGGCGCGCAGCACCGTCGGGGCCGGCGACTCCTCGCTGGCAGGCTATCTACGGGCTCACATCGCGGGCGCCGACATGGCGGAGTGCCTGCGGATGGCTGTCGCTTACGGCAGCGCGGCGGCGGCACTGCCGGGTTCGGCGCTTCCCTCACCGGCGCAGATCGACCCCGACGCCGTCCGCGTCGCACCGCTTTCCCTGATTTCACATCCCACACATTCCTGATCAACCCGCGACGAGGTGCTCGCATGTCCGACCCGATAATCACCACCGACCTGGTCTTGCTCGACGTCGATGCAGGCGCCGACAAGAACGCCGTGATCGGCCGCCTGGCGACGAAGCTCGCCGACGCTGGGCGAGCGACGGACCGCGATGGTCTGGTCGAGGCAGCCTTGGCCCGGGAAGCACAGTCGGCCACCGGTCTTCCGGGCGGCATCGCTATTCCGCACTGTCGGTCACCGCATGTCGACACCCCGACGATCGGGTTCGCCCGGCTCGCGCCCAAAGTCGACTTCGGCGCGCCGGACGGGCCCGCCGACCTGGTATTCCTCATTGCTGCACCGGAATCCGGCGGCGCCGAGCACATGAAGCTGCTGTCGAGTCTGGCGCGCGCGCTGGTCCGGCCAGAGTTCGTCGCGTCGCTGCGGGCGGCCGCGAGCGCAGCGGAAATCGTCGACCTCGTCGATCATGTGGTCAATCCCGCGCCCGCGCCTGCGCCCGCGCCGCAGCCCAAGCCCGCCGCGCCCAAGGAGGCCGCGAAGTCCCTCGTCGCGGTGACCGCCTGCCCCACCGGAATCGCGCACACCTACATGGCTGCCGATGCCCTGACCGCGGCCGCGAAACGCGCCGGGGTTGCGTTGCAGGTGGAGACCCAGGGGTCTTCGGGCAGCACGCCGCTGGCGGCGCAGACCATCGCAAATGCAGGCGCAGTCATCTTCGCCACCGACGTCGGGGTCAAGGACCGCGCACGATTTGCTGGCAAACCGGTGGTGGCCTCGGGCGTCAAGCGGGCCATCAACGAGCCCGACACGATGATCTCCGAAGCCCTTGCTGCAGCGGACAATCCGTCCACCGCACGCGTAGAGGGCGAGGTAGCACCCGCGACGGAGGCTCGTGCCTCCACCGTCGGGTGGGGCACCCGTACCCGACAGATCCTGCTCACCGGCGTCAGTTACATGATCCCGTTCGTCGCCGCGGGCGGTCTGCTGATCGCGCTCGGATTCCTGCTCGCCGGCTACGACATCGCGAACACCCCAACCGGGCAGTCACATTCGCTCGGTTACCTCATCGCGAGCACCAACTCCCTGACCAATCTGCCTGCCGGCGGGCTGAAGATCTACCTCGGTGCGGTGTTGTTCGAGCTTGGAACCCTTGCCTTTTCGTTCCTCGTACCAGCATTGGCAGGCTACATCTCCTTTGCCATCGCCGACCGGCCCGGCATCGCACCGGGATTCACCGCAGGGGCGGTGGCAGTGTTCGTCGGAGGCGGCTTCATCGGGGGCATTGTCGGCGGTCTGATCGCCGGCTTCACCGCACTGTGGATCAGCAGAATCGCTGTGCCGCAATGGGTGCGAGGCCTCATGCCGGTGGTGATCATTCCACTGTTCGCCTCGCTGGTCGTCGGTCTGCTGATGTTTCTGCTGCTCGGTCGCCCGCTGGCCTGGGTGACCAACAGCCTTACGCACTGGCTCAACGGACTAACCGGCAGTTCGGTAATCGTGCTCGGCATCATCCTCGGCCTGATGATGTGCTTCGATCTCGGCGGTCCGGTCAACAAGGCCGCCTACGCATTCGCCACGGCCGGACTGAACGTGGCCGACCCCGCGTCGCTGCGCATCATGGCCGCGGTGATGGCCGCGGGAATGGTGCCGCCGCTGGCTCTGGCCCTCGCGTCGACAGTTCGGCCCGGCCTGTTCACCGAGCCGGAGCGGGAAAATGGCAGGGCCGCTTGGCTGCTCGGCGCATCGTTCATTTCCGAAGGCGCTATCCCGTTCGCCGCCGCCGACCCACTGCGAGTGATCCCATCCATGATGGCCGGCGGCGCCGTTACCGGCGCACTGGTCATGGCGTTCGACGTCACGCTCAAGGCACCGCACGGCGGAGTGTTCGTGTTCTTCGCCATCGGCAACCTCGTGTGGTTCCTGGTCGCGCTGGCCGCCGGGACCATCACCGGCGCACTCGCCGTGGTCGCCGCCAAGCAGTTCACCAAACCCAACGTCGCCCGTGTGGAAACCGCCGCACTGGCAACCGCCTGACCCATTCGACAGCACCAGAACAAGGAGAATCTCATGCACACCAAGTCCGTCATCGTCGGATCGGCCATCGGCCTGCACGCCCGGCCGGCCGCCATCATCTCCCAAGCAGTCGTCGATTCCGGTGTGCCGGTGACGCTTTCGCTCGACGGCGGGGCTCCCGTGGACGCCGGCTCGGCCCTGATGATCATGACCCTCGGCGCTGGTAACGGCGCACAGGTGACGGTCGCATCCGAGGACCAAGCGACGCTCAACACGATCGCCGAGTTGGTGCAGCAGGATCTCGACGCCTGACCAATCGGCGCTCAGGTCACGCAGAACTCGTTGCCCTCGGGATCGCTGAGCGTGAGCCACTCATAAGGACCTTGCTGCCCGCGATGCATAAGCGTTGCGCCAGCAGCGATCAACCGTTCGGCCACCTCTTCGCGCTGCTCCCCCACCCGAATATCAAGGTGCACACGGTTCTTGACCGACTTCCCCTCCGGCACCAGCTGGAAAAGCACACGCGGCCGACCCGGCTGATCTGGATCGCGGATCGCCGCACCCGCGCGCCACACCAGGGTGCCGTTCCATTCGAGTGTGTCCTCAGCAGAAGCGTGGCCGGCCGCGACCATGCGCCGGATGAATTCGGAATCGCTCGGCTCAACCTGCCAGCCGAGCGCGTCCGCCCACCACTGCGCCTGCGCGTGCGGATTGGCCGAGTCGATGGTCACCTGAAATTCGTAGCCGCTCATGAAGCAGACCGTACGTGTCGCATCCGACAAGAATCATCGGCGGCGGCACTCCGCCGAGCGCGGCAACCCCTCGATGCCGCGGGCGGTTTCAGACGCGATCCGCATGAGGCATTGGCGCGATCAGCGAGCGCCGGCCTGGATACCCTGATCGACCTGGTCGAGGGCGCGCCCGATCAGATCGATTGCCGCCTCCCGGTGGCCGGCCTTGTCGGGAACTGCTTGCTGCAGCGCGGTCCGGGCAGCCTGCAAGTCGTCCCTGGCATCGAACATGTGGGTCTGCACGGCAACCGCCGCACCGGCGCCAGCCACACCGAAAACAGTGGCCAGCGCGAAACCGCCGACCGCCAACCGTAGTTTCGACACCCGCATTTCGACGCTCCTTCGCAGTCATCGGACGAACAACTCGCAACGACCGTAGCGGCGAACCGCGGCCCTACGGCCAGCCCAACACGAACCTTCAGCAGACCTTCAGCGCCGGCCGACAAGGTGTATCCTCGAACACGTGTTCGCAGCACCGCAGATCTCGCTATTCGAGAGCTTGCCGGTTGACGGCATGCAGGACCTCGCCGCCACGGTCCGTCGGGCGCAGCTTTCCCACGGCGCATGGGTCGATTTCGCTCCCGGCTGGCTCGCCAACTCGGCCGAACTCTTCGCCCGTCTGGTCGACGCCGTGCCCTGGCGTGCCGAGCGCCGCGCGATGTATGAGCGGGTGGTGGACGTACCGCGACTGACCCGCTTCTACGAGGAGGGCGAATCCCTTCCGGACCCACTGCTCGACACCATGCGCGACGCCCTGACCGGGCATTACCGGCAGGAGTTGGGTGAACCGTTCACCACCGCGG
This sequence comes from Skermania sp. ID1734, assembly GCF_007489285.1. Classification (GTDB taxonomy): domain Bacteria; phylum Actinomycetota; class Actinomycetes; order Mycobacteriales; family Mycobacteriaceae; genus ID1734. The sequence continues at coordinate 130,256 of NZ_VLIY01000012.1, read as the reverse complement.
GCCTCTGCTACTACCGCGACGGCGCCGACAGCGTTGCGTGGCATGGAGACAACATCGGCCGCAGCAGGTCCGAAGACACGATGGTCGCGATCGTTTCGCTCGGCGATGCCAGACCGCTGCTGCTGCGGCCCCGCGGCGGCGGCAAGTCGATCCGCTACAACCTCGGCCACGGCGACCTCCTCGTCATGGGTGGATCGTGTCAACGCACCTGGGAACACTGCGTACCCAAGTCGTCACGGGTGATCGGTCCGCGGATCAGCGTGCAGTTCCGCCCGCACAACGTTCGCTAGCGTCGACGCGCCGCCACCGCATCCGCGAGCACCGCGAGTTGGCGCTCGGTGGTCGCCCAATCGAGGCAGGCGTCGGTGATGGACTGTCCGTAAGCGAGTAACTCCGGTCGTCCGAGCTCGAGGTCTTGGCGGCCGGCCACCAGGAAGCTCTCCAACATGACGCCCACAACCTTGCGATCACCCTCGACGATCCGCCGCGCAATATCGTCCACGACCAGCGGTTGACGGTTGTGGTCTTTGCCGCTGTTGCCGTGGCTCGCGTCGACGACGACCCGCTGCGACAGACCCGCCGCGGCCAGCTTTTCCATTGCCGAACCGACAGCCGCGGCATCGTAGTTGGGACCGGAAGACCCGCCGCGCAGGATGATGTGGCAATCCGGGTTGCCAGCCGTGCGGATGAGCGCGGCCCGGCCCTCGAGATCGGTACCCGCGAAGACGTGGCTGGCGGCGGCCGCCCGCACCCCATCGACCGCGACCTGCACGTCACCGTCCGTCCCGTTCTTGATGCCGACCGGCATCGACAGCGCGCTACTGAGCTGACGATGAACCTGACTTGCCGCGGTGCGCGCGCCGATCGCGCCGTAACTGACCAGGTCGGCAATGTATTGCGGCGTGATGGGGTCGAGGAACTCGCACGCCACCGGGAGACCACGAGCGCTGATGTCGACCAGCAACTGACGCGCCAACCGCAGACCGGCGTTGACGTCGAAGGTGCCGTCGAGGTGCGGGTCGTTGATCAGGCCCTTCCAGCCGAGCGTCGTCCGCGGCTTCTCGAAGTAGACACGCATCACGAGGTGCAGGCGGTCGCCGAGCGCCGCGTCGACGGCCGCGAGCCTGTCGGCGTAGTCGAGAGCCGCGGCGGGGTCGTGCACCGAGCATGGTCCGACGATCACCATCAGCCGGTCATCGCGACCATCGAGTACGTCGACGGTCGCTGCTCGACCACGCCGAACGACGGCTGCGATCGCGTCGTCGACCGGGTATGCGCGGCGCAGCTCGGCAGGCGAGTCCAGCGGGCTGATGCTCAGCGTGCGGTGGTCATCCGTGCGGTGCTCCAGAGAGGGCACCTTCAGGGCGGTGGTCACGTGGGTTCCTGTTCCCAGGCCGGCCCGCACAGTTCTTCGCTACCCCGCGAGCCGGTCTGTATCCGGCTCTCGGGTGGTGAGTCAGCGCAGGTTCACGCAACCCGGCCCACCCAGGGCCGGCTTGGTAAACCAGTAGTACGCGCGCTGCATGGTTACCTAGAGTAACAGCTCGCCACCGGCCCGCTCACCGGGTGGCGGCCGCGAAGTCGAATGTCACACCCGTCAGGTCCTCGGACAACGTCCACAGCCGCGCGGCGGTTTCGGCGTCCTTGGCCTGGCTGCTGCACGACGACGGCGCCGGGTAGCCGCGCATGCCGAACATCTGTCCCGGTCCGTAGTAACCGCCACCCACCGCATCCGGCGACGTTGCCGCGTACAGCTCCGGAAGCGCACCCATTTCCGCGCTCTGGGCGAGGAACCGGTTGCCCAAGGCCATCAATGCGTCCATGACCGACTCGGTGTGGGACTGCAGGTTCGTGGAGGCGTAACCCGGATGGGCGGCAACGGATTTGATCGCGGAGCCGGCCGCGTCGAGGCGGCGCTGCAACTCGAAGGCGAAGAGCAGGTTGGCCAGCTTGGACTGACCATAGGCGGTCCAACGCTCATACCGTCGATGCTCATAATTCAGGTCCGCCAGGTCGATCCGGCCCGCATTGTGGGCTCCACTGGACACCGTGACCACCCGGTCGGTGATCTTCGGCAGCAGCAGCCCGGTCAACGCGAAGTGGCCCAAATGATTTGTGCCGATCTGCATTTCGAAGCCGTCCGCAGTCTGCCGCTTCGGCACTGCCATGACGCCGGCATTGTTGATCAGAACGTCGCACCGATCGACCGCGGAGGCGAATGCCCGAACCGAGGCGAGGTTCGCCAGGTCGAGTTCGCGCACCTGCGCCGACCCGCCGATCGAGCGGGCCACCCGCTGGCCCTTGACCGTGTCGCGACAGGCCAGGATGACGTCGGCGCCCGCCGCGGCCAACGCACGGGCCGCGACCTCCCCGAGTCCGCTGTTGGCGCCGGTCACCACAAAGGTGCGGCCCTTCTGATCCGGAATGTCGGCCGATGTCCAGTTCGTCACAGTGCAGAGTCTAGGGGCTGTAGGCATCCTCCGACGGGCCCCAATCGTCACCGACCGCCTTGTATTCTCGACAGAATCGCTACCTGGTGAGGAGCCGACGTTGATGCGGACTGCGGGCTACGCCACGCTTCGCCGAAATTGCCGCCGCCATCTTCGGTTCATCACCGCACTGCTCTCGCTCGTCGTCGCCGTCACAGTTTCGGGATGCGGCGCGGGAAACCCCGACTCGCGCACGGTCACCGTCGGCCACTCGCTGGGACGGACCACCATCGACGGCGTTCCCAAACGCATCGTCACCCTGGGCACCCAATGGCTCGATGCGACCGAATCGCTGGGCGTGCAACCCGTCGGGTATTTGGACGACGTCCTCGTCCGAACGGGACAGAGCGCGCCGTGGGAACCCACGTCCCTGCATAGCAGCACGGCCATCGACGCCAAGGGTGATGTGCCCGCGCAGGTCGCAGCCCTGCATCCCGACCTGATCCTGGCCTCTACCGTGACCGACAAGCCCACCATCGACAAGCTGGATACCATCGCGCCCACAATTCCGAACCTGAGCCGCAGCCGCGTCCAGTCCTGGTCCGATGAGGTTCGCGTGCTCGGCAAGGTACTCGCCCGCGACGACACCGCACAGTCGGTCATCGACAAGGTCAACGGACAAATGGATGCGACTATCGCCAAATATCCAGGCTTGAAGGGCAAGACGTTTGCGACCGTGTACTACTCGGGCGACGATCAAATAACGGTCTTCGCCGACAAAGACGACCCGACCAGTACCTTCTTCATCCGGATGGGCATGGTGCTGGCGCCGAATCTTGTCGCCATGGTGGGCCCGGTCGGACACATGCTGCTGCCACCCGGCCGGGTGTCCGAACTGAACGCCGACATGCTCGGCGTGGCACTGGCCGAACCCGACCAACAGGGCGAGTTCCAGTCCCTGCCGGGCTACTGGCAACTCCCCGCCGCCCAACACGGAACGGTCGGCTTCCTCGGATTGGCCACGGCAATCGGGCTCGACCAGCAATCTCCCCTGTCCTTGCCTTACATACTCGACCGGATACAGCCAGTTCTCGCCGCGACCGCTCGCTAAGACTTCGATGGAGGTAGCCAGGTGGACAACCTCGTGGTGCTGTCGGATTCGTCGACCTCGGTCGAAGCTGACGTCATCGCAACCTGGCTGCGCGGCAACGAACTTCGCGAACGTTACCCCGACGCAGACCCGACGCTGTTGCCGCTCGAGGCCCACGCGATCGCCCGGGGAGTGGTCGGCCGCAGCGACGACCCACTCATCCTGCCGGTACGGGTGCTGTGGCTACCACCCGAACGCGACGGGGTGCGCCGCGCGCGGCTGTCCGACTTGGCCACCCTGAGCAACCCGCGCAACCCGAACCGCCTCATGCAGAAGTGGATCGTGCGCAACGCGCCGGACCGCCATCGCGTTCTCATCGGCGAGCCAGCGCGATTGAGCGAATTGCGTACCCGCCATCTGGAATCGAACGGCGCGACCGGCCCGGAGGCGTTCGCCCGCTACATCGCCCGCACCGCCGTTCTTGCCCTCGAGCGCGCGGAACGTTCCGTGATCGGTGACCGCTACAAAATTCCGCGGTTGGTGGCCGATGAGATTCTCGACAACACCGGCTTTCGCGCCAAGCTCCGCGATATCGCGGTCCGGATGGGCATTTCCGAGCCGGAGGCCGTTCGACGCGCCCAAGACTGCCTGCACGAACTGGTGGCGGTGCAGAGCCGATTGGTGACCGACCTGTTCACCCAGGCCATGGCCCCGTTTCACAAGCGCGCCTGGACCGTGGATGCCGATCAATCGGGCCTCGAGAACCTGCGCGAATACAACCGTCGGTATCCGCTCGTGTTTTTGCCGTCGCACCGGTCCTACGCCGACCCCTTCGTGCTCGGGGATGTGCTGGCGCAGAACGATTTCCCGCCCAACCACCTGATGGGCGGGGCCAATCTGAGCTTCTGGCCCGTCGGACCGATCGCGCGCCGCTCCGGCACCGTATTCATTCGCCGCAGTTTCGGCGACGACGAGATCTACAAGGCGGTCGTCGAGGAATACTTCGCCTATCTGCTGGCGAAGCGCTTCAACCTGGAGTGGTACTTCGAAGGTGGACGGACCCGCACCGGCAAGCTACGTCCGCCCAAGTACGGTCTGATGAACTACGTGGCGGACGCCGTGCGCGAGGGACGCGCCGAGGACGCGCTGCTGGTTCCGGTGTCGATCACCTACGAGCGACTGCACGAACTCGGCGCCATCGCCAGCGAGCAGATCGGCGGCGCAAAGAAACCGGAGGGGCTGGCGTGGATGGCGCGGTACGTCCGCAGCCAGCAGAACGCCGCCGGCCGGGTGTATGTCCGCTTCGGCCAACCGCTTTCGGTGCGCGAACGCCTGCTCGCCAACGGTGACGTCTTCCCGGCCGCGGGCGTCACTCAGACCGAGGAGGACCTCGCCCGGTCTCGGTTGGCGGTACAGAAGCTGGCCTTCGAGGTCGCCGTGGGCATCAACTCGGTCACGCCGATTTCGGCGAATTCACTGGTGACGCTTGCCCTGCTCGGCGTGAGCGACCGAGCGTTGACCATTCCGGAAATCCGCGCGGTGATCGCGCCCGTGCTCACTTACATTGAGCTGCGCCGCATTCCGCAGGGCGAGCTGTCCGTACTGCGCACCGACTCCGGCCTGGGCGGTGTGCTCGACCAGCTCGCCGCGGCGAAGGTGCTCACCGCCTACACCGGTGGCGAGGAGGCCGTCTACTCGATCGAGCCCGGCCAGCATCTAGTAGCAGCGTTCTACCGCAACAGCGGAATTCATTGGTTCGTCAATCGTGCGGTGCTCGAGCTGACCATCCTCACCGCCACCGAGAGCGGTTTCACGGATCCGCTGCGGCGCGGTTGGCACGCCGCGCTGGAACTGCGGGATCTGCTCAAGTTCGAGTTCTTCTTCCCGGAGCGCGAAGTATTCGAGCAGGAGCTGACCGCGGAGATGCTGTTGATCGATCCCGACTGGAACGATCGCCGGCCTACTGTTGATGAGCTGCTGCAGCTGCTTGCCGACACCGGATTCCTGATGGCGCACCGGGTTCTGCGCTCATTCTTCGACGCGCAATTGGTGGTGGCCGAACGGCTGGTGGCGCTGGGCACGGCACCGGTCGGTGACAAGAAGGAATTTCTCGACAGCTGTGTCGCGGTGGGCACCCAAATGTTGCTGCAGGCGCGGCTGCACAGCCCGGAATCAGTATCGTCCGAGCTGTTTTCGACCGCGCTGCAGTTGGCAGCCAACCGAAACCTGGTGCGGGCCGAGGATTCGGACGTGCTGGCTCGTCGAAGGCAGTTCGCCGATGAAATCCGTGCCGTCGAACAACGGCTCGCCAAGGCCGCGGCATTGGACGAATCCAATCGGAAGGACGGCCGTGTTGCTAAGGACAGCGATGTTGCTCGATGACGCCATTTCGGAGATTCGCAACGGCCCGCAGGGACCCCACATCGGAGCGTTCTTCGACTTCGACGGCACTGTGGTGCATGGCTTTTCCGGGTTCCCGCTGTACCGTCAGCTGTGGCGTCCACGCACGGCTCGCACGGCCGAGCTGACCCGCACCATGCTGGCCGGCATTCGCGGCGGCAAGACGGAGGCGCAGTTCGAAAGTTTCATGGACCTTGCGCTGCATTCGTTCAAGGGTCGCACGGAGGCAGAGCTCGAGGACATCGGACAGAAGGTGTTCGAGAAGCGAATCGCCGGACATCTGTACCCGGAGGCGTGGCGGTTGGTGCAGGCTCACCTCGAAGCGGGCCACACCGTGGTGATCGCGTCCTCGGCAACCCGGTTTCAGATCGAGCCAGCAGCACGAGCTTTGGGCGTCACAAACGTCTTGTTCACTCCGCTCGAAGCTGTCGACGGTGTGCTGACCGGCCGCGTCGCCGGAAAGACATTGTGGCGCAGCGGAAAGGCCGCTGCTGTGCGGCGGTTCGCCGACGCCAACGGTCTCGACATGACGCAGAGCTACGCGTACTCGAACGGTGGTGAGGATGTGGAGTTCCTTGCCGCAGTTGGCCATCCGGTGGCGGTCAACCCGGATCGGCAGCTGTCCAAGCAGGCGGAGGCAAGGCAGTGGCCGGTGTTGCGCTTCGCTCCGCGCGGGCTCGGTAACGTCGCGAGGACGGCCGCCGGGTTCGGCGGCTTCTTCGGCGGGGCGCTAGTCGGGGCGGGGATCGCGGCGTTCGGCGGCGATCGGCGCCACGGCCTTGACCGGATGGCGCAGCTCGTCGGCGATTTGACCCTTGGCGGCGCGGGCGTCCGATTGCGCGTGATCGGTGAGCACAACGCCAGGTCTCCCCGGCCGGCCGTATTCGTGTTCAACCATCAGAGTCAGTTCGATGTCCCGATCGTCGCCAAGGTGCTGCGTAGCGGCTTCACCGGAATCGCCAAGCAGGAGTTGACCGAAAGCCCGGTGATCGGTCCGATCCTCAAGTTCGCCGGCACCACGTTCATCGACCGAGCCAACAGCGAGAAGGCCCGCGAGGCGCTGGCGCCAGTCGTGGATACGCTGCGGAGCGGAGTTTCGGTGGCGATCGCCCCGGAGGGCACCCGCTCCTACACCCCGAGCGTCGGTCCGTTCAAGAAGGGCGCGTTCCACATCGCTATGCAGGCCGGGGTGCCCATCATCCCGATCGTCATTCGCAATGCCGGAGAAGTGTTCTGGCGCAACGCTGCCACCGTCCGGCCCGGCACCGTGGACGTCGCGGTGCTCGACCCGATCGATGTCAGTGGCTGGGATCCCGCGGACATCGACGCGCAGGCCGCACAATTGCGCCAGCGGTATCAGGACATGATCCTGAATTGGCCCACGGGCTGATGGTGCTGCCGATTCGCGACGGCCTTAACCCAACTCGACTGCGGTTGCCTCCCGCCGACGCGCCAACCGTGCTCGCGTATCTCGTGCAACGCTTTCCCGAGGATGCCGCGCGAATCCGGGAGAAGGTCGAGGCAGGCGAGGTGGTCGACCAATCCGGCACACCGATCAACGCGCAGACGCCTTACCAGACTGCAGGTTTCGTCTACCTGTACCGCGATCCGCCGGTCGAGCAACGTATTCCGTTCGAGGTCACCGTCCTGCACCGCGACGAAAACCTGCTGGTCGTCGACAAGCCGCACTTCCTGCCCACGACACCGCGCGGCGGATTCGTGGCCGAAACCGCCCTGGTCCGGTTGCGAAGACAATTCGACCTACCGGAGCTCTCGCCGGCGCATCGGCTCGACCGGCTGACCGCTGGCGTGCTGTTGTTTACCGTCCGGCCGGACGTGCGTCGCGCGTATCAGACACTGTTCGCCGAGCGACGGGTGCGCAAGGTCTACGAGGCGATCGGCGGAGTCGACCCGGCCCTGGGCTTCCCGCGCACGGTGCGCAGCCGGATCGTCAAGCATCGCGGGGTACTGCAGGCGCAGGAAGTCCCGGGAGCGCCCAACAGCGAGACCGTGATCGAGCTACTCGACGGCCGCGGCGACCATGCGCGCTATCGGCTCATTCCGCGCACGGGCAAGACCCACCAGCTCCGGGTGCACCTCAACTCGCTGGGCATCGGAATCCTCGGCGACCCGCTCTATCCGGTGGTGCGTGACGTCGCGCCCGATGACTATTCGAACCCGCTGCGGCTACTGGCACGCTCTCTCGAATTCACCGACCCCTACAGCGGGCAGCGACGGGTCTTCGAGAGCGAGCGGACGCTTTAAGCGGCCGCGTGCATCTCCCAGACGAGAACCTCGGTCGGTTCGATCGCGGTCAGGCGCTGGCCGCCCGTCGCGGTCATCCGCACGGCGTCGCCCTGGTCGAGCCGGTCGCCCTCGAAGTCTGCTGCACCACGGGCCAGGAAAACATGCACGAACGGCGCGTCCGGAACGTTGATCGACGCACCCGGCTCGAGGCGGGCCACGAACAGTGCGGCCTGGCTGTTGTTGATAGTGATGGCGGCGTCGTCGCGGTGCCGCGCCATACCGGAGGCGAGGGTCACCAACGAGTTGGTGGCCAGTTCGGCGCTGATGTCGAGTTGTTGGTAGCTGGGCGTCAGACCAGGCTCGTCCGGCGGCACCCACATCTGAACGACGTGAAGCCGCTGCCGCTGCGCCCTGGTGGCGCCGTTGCGTTCGGAATGCCGGATCCCCGTCCCCGCGCTCATCCGCTGCGCCAAGCCGGGGTAGATCAGTCCGTTGTTACCGATCGAATCCTGGTGCACCACCGAGCCTTCCAGCACCCAGGTGATGATTTCGGTGTCGCGATGCTGGTGGGTGTCGAAGCCCTCCCCCGCCTCCACGATGTCCTCGTTGTTGACGAGCAACAGGCCGTGCGCATTCGCCGCAAGGTCGAAATTTCCGGTGGCCGGAAACGACTGCCTGGAGTCGAGCCATTCGTTCCACCAGTGGCCGCGGTGGGCGCTGCGAACCACCCGGGTCGAGGCTGGAACCGTCATACACTCTCGCAACAGTCCTGCTGAGCTACCTATTCCGGGGTCTGTCGGTTCGGCGGAAACCACGCACAGCGGGGCGGCTCCCGCTAGCGTCATACTGTGATGTAGTTGTGTGATGTAGCTCATGACCTCGTTGCGCGGGAGGTTCTCATGACCGGTGTTGACGCACGCTTTACGGCGTCCGAGAAGATCTCCAGTCGACTACTGAAGTCGGCGCTGAAACAGTCTTACGATCCGTGGACCGACATCGATTGGGACGCACCGCTGGTCGAGAATGCGCCATTCCTGCCGCTGCACCGCTCCACCCTGTACGGCACCGACCTGTGGGACGAGATGACACCCGAGCAGCGGGTGCAGCTGACCCGGCACGAGAGTGCCAGCATCGCCAGTTCCGGCATCTGGTTCGAGATGATCCTCATGCAACTGGTGTTGCGCGCGGCCTACGACATGGACCCGCGGACCGCGCACATGCATTGGGCTTTGACGGAGATCGCGGACGAGTGCCACCACTCCATCATGTTCGGAAAGGCGTTGGCGCGCACCGGCATGCCGCCCCATCGGCATTCGAAGATGTTCAACGAACTCGGACGGATTTTCAAATCGATCACCTGGGGCCCGAGTTCCTATGCGGCGATCCTGGTCGCCGAGGAGATTCTCGACGAGGCCCAGCGCGAGATGATGACGGACGAGACCGTCGAGCCATTGGTCCGGCGCGTCAGTCAGATTCACGTGACCGAGGAGGCCAGGCACATCCGCTTCGCCCGCGAGCAGATCGCGGACATGATGAGCCAGGGCATGGACCCGGCAGAGCTGCTCGCGCAGCAAACCCTGTGCGCTGTGGTCGCATTCGCGATCGTCGAGTCGCTGATCAGCCCGGGCGTTTACGCCGCGGGCGGGCTCGACAGCAAGCGCGCGGTCGCCGCCGCCCGCAACAACCCCAACATGCACAAGACCAGGGCCGAATGGGGCAAGAAGGTCGTCGAGTTCCTCGCGGAGAACAACCTCATCGGCGGTCCGGCCGCCGGATTGTGGCGGGCCAGCCACCTGATGTCCGAGGCCGACGTGGAGCGCGGTCTGATCGGGCGCACCGTGGACACCGGTACCGCGACCGCGCTCAAGGCCGCCGCCGGGGTCTTGCCCAATATTCCCGGACTGCGCAAGCTTGCCCGCGGAACGCTCGCCGGCATCGGCAGCGGTCCGGGCAAGCAGCCGAAGCCCGATGCTGAGCCCAAAAGTAGTTCATCGCTGAGCATCACCGATCCGGTCCGGGCTATTGCCGAATCAGCGCCGGCCCAGGCGCTACGGCGGGCGACCGACTTCCTGCCCTGGGGCTTGATCGGCGACCCGCTGGCGCCGTCGAAGCGGCCACGCAAGAAGCCGGAAAGCTCCAAGAGCGTGCACCGGTTGGCGGTTGCCGACATCCAACGGCTGACCAGCGACAGCGTGGCCGTCACCTTCGATGTCCCGGACGATCTGCGCGACACCTTCCGGTACATCCAGGGCCAGCACATCACCATCGAGGCGATGGTCAACGGCGAGAAGGTGCGCCGCAGCTACTCGGTCTGTGCGCCGGTCTCCGCCCAAACCCTGCGGGTCGGTGTGAAGAAGGTGGCCGACGGAGTGTTTTCCAGTTACGTCGTGGACACCTTGCAGATTGGCGACGAGGTCGACGTCGTGCCGCCGGCCGGGCGGTTCTACACCGAACTCGACTCCGTGAATGCGCTGCATTACGTCGGACTCGCCGGCGGTAGTGGGATCACACCGATCTTGTCGATCCTCGCCAGTGTTCTCGAAGAAGAGCCGAACAGTCGCTTCACACTCTGGTATGCCAACCGGGACCGCGACTCGGTGATGTTTTTCGACGAGATCGCCGAACTGCACCAGCGCTACGGTGATCGCTTCACCGTCTTGCACATCCTCGAAGACGGCGGGCACAGCGGCAGCGGATTCGCCAACGGCCGCATCGACGCCGAGCGCCTGAGCACGCTGGCGGAATCGGGCGACGTCGCGCACTGGTTCCTGTGCGGGCCGGCTCCGATGACCGAGGGTGCTCGGGAAGCACTGCGCGCCAAGGGCGTCGACGACCAGGCCATCCACCTCGAACTGTTCAACACGATCGGGCTGGTACCGGCGGCGACGCAAGCGCAACCAGCGCAGGAGGCGGAGGTCGCCGCCGGCGCACAGCTGCGCTTCAGCTTCGAGGGCGCGGACGAGGCAATCGACATGCGCGACGGCGAGTTGCTCCTCGACGCGGCGTTGCGTACGGGCCAAGACATTCCGTGGTCGTGCCGAGAGGCGGTGTGTGGAATGTGTCGCGCCAAGCTGTGCGAGGGCCAGGCCACCCCGATGATGGAGAACCACGCGCTCACCCCGAACGAGGTCGATGCAGGTTACATTCTCACCTGCCAAACCCGTGCCGCCAGCAAGAAACTCCGCCTCGACTTCGACGACTGATCACCGGATCGGAGCTCCAGATGGATCTGCAGGACAAGGTCGTCTTCATCACCGGCGGTTCCCGCGGGATCGGCGCCGAGGTCGCCCGACAGTGTGGGGCCAAGGGCGCCAAAGTGTTTCTGGCCGGGCTAGAGCCGGAGCTGATGCGCCAGGTATGCGACGAGATCGGCGCCGACTCAGCGGATTCGGTCGAACTCGACGTCGCCGATTTGCCGGCCGTCGAGCAGGCGGTGGCCGCTGCGGTGAAACGCTTCGGCCGCATCGACGTCGTGCTCGCCAATGCCGGGATCGCGCCCTACGGAACTGTTGCGACGGTTGGTCGGGAAACGTTCGACCGCGCGATGGCGGTCAACGTCACCGGGGTGTGGAACACGCTCTACGCGACACTGCCCTACGTCAGCGAGACCAAGGGCCACGTCATGACCGTCTGTTCGGTGGCGTCGTTCGTTCCGCTGGGCGGGCTGCACGCCTACACCGCGAGCAAGGCGGCGGCCGAATCGCTGACAGCCGCGTTCGCCATGGAGGTGGCCCATCGCGGGGTGACGGTCGGCTCGGTTCATCCGAGCTGGATCGACACCGACATGGTGCGCGACGCTAAGGCGGACCTGCCCAGCTTCGTCAAGATTCGAAAAATGCTTCCCTGGCCGCTGCATTCGACAACATCGGTACAGGAGTGTGCGGCCGCGATCGTCAAGGGGATGGAAAAGCGTTCGGCTCGGGTGTTCAGCCCGGGATCGGTGGAGATTGTGTACTGGTCACGCGCGGTTCTGCAGTCTCCGCGCGCGGTCGCGCTAATGCGGCGGATCAGCAAAGATCTGATTCCGCAGCTGGAGGATGAGATTCGGGGGCTGGGCCGGTCGTTGAGCAAGCGGGAGGCCGATCACATGCCCCACGAGTCGGCCTGATTCTCAGTCACCGTCGTTCGCGTTGTGGCACACCGCCTCGATGTTGTTGCCGTCGAGGTCGCGAACGAAGCCTCCGTAGTAATGGTCGTGGTATTCCGGCCACATCCGCGGCTCGTGCAGCGATTCTGCGCCAGCCGCTATCGCGGCCTCATAGAAGTCCCGAACCCGAGCGGCGTCCGCGGCTTGAAATGCCACGTGCACTTCGCGATTCGGCCCGATGCCCTCGAAGCTGCTCAGCCAGAAATCGGGCTTTCCGTTGGCGCCGTAGCCGACGGCGACACCAAAGTCCAGCTGTCTGCTGAAGCCGAGGGTGCCGAGCACCGTGTCATAAAACTTCTTCGCGGCCTCGAGGTCGGCGCAGTTGATTCCGAAGTGATCGATCATGGTCGTCACTATGGCACCGCCCACCGACAAAATGGTCGCAATGTCCGTATCAGTGCGTCGCCAGCAAGCCTCGCCCGGACTAACGTGTGACGCTATGGCACAGCGAAAGCCCGGTCAGGCCCAGACACTGCCGTTCCAGAAGGTCGCGAACGTCGTCACCCGAACCCTTATGCAGACACCCCTGATCTCGCGCGGGATCGGCGCCAAGCTCGTCACGCTGTACGTCGTCGGCCGCAAGTCCGGCAAGGTGCACAAGATTCCGGTCGCCTACACACAGCATGGTGAATCGTTGCTGGTTGGCTCGCCCTTCGCATGGGGCCGGAACCTGCGCACCGGCGAACCCATCGACATCCTGCTCAAAGGCAGGCGCCGTGCCGCCGACGTCCGAGTCATCAGCGACGAGGACGGCGTGGTCGAGCACTACGGAATCATCGCGCGGGACAACCGGAACTTCGCGAGCTTCAACAACATCGGATTCACACCCGACGGTGACCCGAACCCCGAGGACTTGCGCCAGGCGTGGGAGCAGGGCGCCCGCGTCTTCGTACTCACCCCGCGACCCTGACCTCAGCTCAGCAATCGCCGAACTACCTGCCGGTTATGATGGTGAGCATAATAGCCGGGAGGTGAGGAGTGGCTGGCCGCGTCAGCACCAGACAGAAGATGCTGTTCAGCGCCGTCGAACTGCTCCGTGAGCGCGGGGCGGCCGCGGTGACGATCGATGCCGTTCTGGCCCGCAGCGGGGCGCCGCGCGGATCGGTGTACCACCATTTTCCCGGCGGTCGCAGTGAGATGATGACCGACGCGCTGACGCTCGCCGGAGACGCGATTGGCTCCATCATCGAGCGTGCCGCGAGCGAGGGATCCACCGAGGCTCTGCGGCGCTTTCATGACTTCTGGTCAAAAACCCTGCACGACTCCGACTTCAACGCCGGCTGCCCCGTCCTTTCCGTCGCGGTCGGCGCCGCCCCCGACGATCTGCACCTGCAGCCGACCGTCACGGAAATCTTCGAGCGGTGGCATGACACATTGGTGAGCGCAATCGCCGCCGACGGGGTCGACCCGGCACGAGCAGGCCGGCTCGCCACCATGGCCATCGCCGCAATGGAAGGCGCGGTCGTCTTGAGTCGGGTTCGCAGATCCACCGAACCTCTCGATGACGTCATCGGCGAACTCGAGGCCCTGTTCGCGGATGCCACCACCGGCGCCTTGCCTGGGTGATCTCGAAGGAGCTTCGATGACCGGCGTCACCCTCGAAATCGCGCGGTCCCTCGCGTTGGCACTACCCGAAGCCACCGAGCAGGATCACCACGGGATGAGTTCCTTTCGGATCCGCGGCAAGATCTTTGCGACGGTTCCTGATCCAGGACACCTGCGAATCATGGTGGGAGAAGACGAAATACGGGCCTGCGTCGCCGAAGACCCCCATGCATTCAGCGAGCTGTACTGGGGCAAACGGTTGGCCTGCGTGACGGTGCAGCTGTCCGAGGTCGGGTCGAAACGGCTGTCCGAACTGCTGACCGAAGCGTGGTTACGCAAAGCTCCCGCGTCCGTGGCCCGGGAGTTCAGGCGTCGCGCTGGTTATGCGTCGTAGTCGACACTGACCTCATCGGTGGTGGGATGCGATTGACAAGTTAGGACGTAGCCGGCGTCGAGTTCGGTACGGCCCAAGGCGAAGTTCTGGTCCATCACCACCTCGCCGGTGAGCAGTTTGGCTTTGCAGGTGCCGCATGCCCCGCCCATGCATGCATACGGTGCGTCGCTGCGGACCTGTAGTGCCGCTTCCAGAATCGAGTCGCCGGGCTGCAGATCGACCGTTGCCTCGCTACCGGACAGCCTGAAGGTGACTGTCGACGCGATGTAGTCGCCGCGAGGCCTTTCGGTATCGCCAGCAAAGCCGGTGAACAATTCGAGGTGGATCCGCTCCGGCGCGACGTCGTGCTCGATCAGCATTTCCCGGGCCGTCGTGCTCATCCCGATCGGACCACACAGGAACCACTCGTCGACCTCCGTCGGTTTCAGAGCCGTCGTCAGCAGGGTGCCGAGCCGCTGCGCATCGATCCGCCCCCGCAACTCGGGGGTGTGCATCGGTTCCGACGAGAGCACGTGCAGGACCTGAAGCCGGTCGGCGTAGCGGGATTCCAGCCGGTCCAGGTCAATTCGGAACATCGTCGACTCTTTGGTGTGGTTTCCGTAGACGAGGGTGAAGCGGCTTTCGGTCTCGATTTCGAGCACCGTCTCCAGGATCGACAGCACCGGCGTGATCCCGCTGCCGGCGACCACACCGACATAGTGCTTCTGGTTCAACGGGTCCAGCGGCGTACCGAAATTGCCGGTCGGCGTCATCAACTCGAGGACGTCACCGGCCTTGAGCTCGTTGGCCACGAAACCCGAGAACGCACCACCGGCAATGTGTTTGACCGCGATACGAAGCTGCGCCCGAGTTGCGGGAGCGCAGATCGAGTAATTGCGACGCACGTTCTCACCGCCGAGGTCGGTGCGCACAGTGACATGCTGGCCTGGCGCGAAACGGAATTCGCCGCGTAGCTCTTCGGGAACCGCGAACGTCACCATCGTGCTGTCAGCAGTGATGGGATCGACTGCGGCAACGGGGATCCGGTGCAGCTGCGAATGTGTCGCGCTGGACCGGCCAGGCATACGGACCGGAACGATGCGACCGAGCCTGTTGTTGAGTTCCTTCCATTCCCGGAACTCCTCCGGATTCAGTTGCTGGCCAAACACAGTGGCGATCGCGGCGTCGCGTTCCAGATAGGCCTCTTCGTTGCGCTTCCACGTCTTCACATAGCGATAGAACGGCACCGACGGATGCAGATGGTGCACCAGGTGGTAGTTCTGCGACAGCATCAGCGGCGTGAACAGCCATTCCATGCCTACCCGGGTGCGGGTAGCGCGGTAGCGATCGGTCCGCTGGGTGGCTTCGAGCCCATGATGCGGCAACCAGTCGAACCACCACGCCAAGAAAACGATTCCGATCCGCTGCGGGATCAGGAACACCACTGCCAGTGTCCATAGATTGCCAGTGAGGATTGCGACGATCAGTCCAGCGATGCTGGCACTCAACAGCATTGCTGTCTCCGCCACCTCCGCGTTGGGTCGGCTGCGCAGCCGCCGCAGGTAATAGTCGCCGTAGAAGATTTCGGCAAGCGACCAGCGGAATGGCAATTGCCACGTCTTCCCATGGGAGGCAAAGGTATCCGGGTCGTTGGCATCATCATTCGCATAACGATGGTGCTCGATGTGGATGAAGCCGAACGCCGGCAACGCCAATACCGGCACCACGAAGACCCACGCCAACCGGCCAACCAGTCCGTTGACCCAGCGCGTCGAGCTGATGGAATAGTGCACCGCGTCGTGAACCACTGTGAACATCACGAAGGTCACCACCGCATTGACCACTGTCGGCACCCAGAACGGGACCAGACCGGCGATAAATCCCGTCGTCGCCGCCGCGAAAGCCATAACAGCGCCGAGAAATACTGCCAGGGTGGGCAGCGCCAGCTTCGGCACCGGCTCGCCGGGGTCCGGCAGCGGATGACGTTCGCTAGCCGGAGCGGTATCCACGGCATCAACAGTGGACATTCGATGCCTCCAGGTGATTGACGACGGTTAGTTCAGTGTCGTACCGATGGCACCGTGTACCGATGGAGTCTGCTCCAAAGACGAAAAGCTATTCCTTAGACGGTTACTACATGACTTTGCGGCGGATCCGTCGTTCAGCGGCAACAGTTCGGGTCGAGCACCGTGCACAGCGCGGCCAGAGCCTCGCGGCGTGCCCGGTGGTAGACGTTCATGCCCTGTCGATCGGACTCGACGAGCCCTGCCTCGCGCAGCTGGCCAAGGTGGTGGCTGACCGTGGACTGGGCCAGTCGGACAGCACCAGCAAGATCTCCCGTGGTTTCCGCGCCCCCGTTGCTCGTCAGCAGCAACGACATTAATTTGACCCGCACCGGATCAGCGAGCGCCTTGAGCCGCAATGCGACCTGCAGCGCGGCCGTGTCGTCAACCGGGCTGGCGGCGACCGGAGTGCAGCACAGGGGCGTCGACATATCGATCACGGGCAAGGACTTGGGCACGAGATCGATTCTTCCGTACTTATTGACATATGTCGAAATCGTGGGAACCTTGGCCTATCGGTATTTCGATATATGTCTCACAAGTTGGAGGGCGTCATCATGTCCCGTATCCAGTTGGCGCTGAACGTCGATGACCTCGACGCGTCGGTGCAGTTCTACGCAAAGCTGTTCGGCACCGAACCGGCCAAACGGCGCGAGGGCTATGCGAATTTCGCGATCGCCGACCCGCCGCTGAAGCTGGTGTTGTTCGAAAACCCGGGCAGAGGTGGGTCGATCAACCATCTCGGGATCGAGGTGGAAACGTCCGACGAGGTGCGCGCCGAGATCGACCGCCTCGGCGCGGAAAACCTGGTGACACAGGAACAGATGAACACCACCTGTTGCTTCGCCACCCAGGACAAGGCATGGGTGAGCGGACCCGACAACGAGCAATGGGAGGTCTACACCGTGCTGGCCGATTCGGACGTATTCGGCAGCAGGGACTCGTTGGCGGCGCCAACTGCGTGCTGTTGAGCGCGCGGCTCACGAACGATGCGCAAACCGCAAGTAGAACGCGCCGAACACCAGCACGATCCCGACGTTCACCATCAGCCGTTCCCAGAGATGGTGCCTGAAGAAAAGAATGTCGACGGCAACCACCAGGACGACCATCGCGAGCACATACGGGATAACCGCCGCCTGTCTTCCCATCCGTCATTCCTACTACTGACGCAGAGTCGACGGGCGGTGTTATGTGCGGCTCAGCGGTCCGTCAACCGAAAACGGGGAACTTGCGCCGCTTGGCCAGGCGGTCCATCCCGTCCTGAATTGCTGTTTGCACCTGGCGATAGACCGCATCGACGTACTCGGTATCGTCGGCTCGGGCGGGGTCGGTGTCGACGGTAATCGGATCGAGGATCTCGGTACGGATCTTCGCCGGCAACGGGATATGCGCGGGCAAGATCTCGACCGCAAGTGGGAGCGGGAAGCCCGCGATGATCGGCATCGTCGCGCCACGAAGACGTTTGCCCAGGCCGGTCCACCGCGCCAGGAAGCGCCCTTCCGACAACACGAAGACGGTGTCATGTCCACCAACGGTGGCGACCGGCACTATCGGCACGCCCGAGCGGATCGCTTGCCTGACAAAGCCCTTGCGCCCAGCCAGAATCGCGCGGTCCCGCGATCGCCAGTTCCGCATCGCGTCCTGCTCGCCGCCTGGCCACACGATGACGTCGTGGCCGGCGGCCAAAGCGGAGCCAACGGCCTTGCGGGAGGCGGGGATGACGCCCATCGCCTTGAAGTAGTCGCCGAGCCCGGGAGCAGCCATAAGTACGTCGTGCGCGGTGCCGTGCAGGATGCGCTCGCCTTCGAAACGTCGATGCCAGGCATGAACCAACGTCCAGGCGTCCATCGTCAGGGAACCACCTGAGTGGACGCCGACTAGCAGTGAGGGCTCATTGGGAAGTCGGTCCCAACCGTCGATCTCGAGCCGAAAGTAGTGGTCGCACAACCGATCGAAGACCGGCCGTTGAAACCGGCGCATGAATTCGGGATTGGGCCCGTCCGATTCCATGGCTGCCGTGACGCGGCGAGAAATGAAGCGCGAGACCACATCCTGGCTTCGGTCCGTTGCCGGCGGCGCCTGTCCGGTTCCGAGGACGGGATTTGCAGAGCCGTCCATATCGGTCACGCGTGCGCCGGGACGGCGTGCGGCTGGACAAGCTTGACCGGGGTCGCTGCCGTGTGGACGACTGCAGTGGCCTTGGCGCGCTGGCGGCGGTCCATCATCGCGCGAGTGCCGTGGAACACGGCGGGGATCAAAGCCGGGCTGAGCATGAACAGGATGAGGGGAAGCAGTACTGTCGCGAACTCGACCATGTCGGGACTCCATTTACACTCGATGACTGGATGTATCTAGCGTATACACTGGCCAGAAAGATGTAAATAGTTTGACACCTTTTATTTGGTTGTATTTTCTGACGTACGCGACGCGGGCGGGCAGATCAACTCCTTCGGATCGTGGGAGCACCACGCGGCCGGCGCCGACAACTCCAGATCCGCTGTGCTGTTCGACGACGACGTCGACGCTCAGGGAGGTCGGGCAGAACGGAGGTTTGAGAGGCATCATCGGAGCGTTTCGGCGTCCGCGGTAGCGCAGCCCGATCCGGTGTCAGGATGTCCAGACGGCCAACTCGCGATGCGGGGGCTCGGACCCGAGTTTATTCTCGGCTATGCCCGAATCGTCCTGGTGGTCGCGTTACAACGACGGTGTGCGACGCCTGCAAGAAGCTGGGTGGGCCGACGCGTCGGTGGCGCTATCAGACGATATCCTCGCGCTCCTTAACGACGTAGACGCCGAATGCGCTCGAACCGGTGCATCTCCGGCAGCGTGGCAGGACGTTCCTCTGGCCGCGCGCGGTCAGCACGGAGCGACGCACGACGGTGATTCTGTGCCGGTTGGAGAAGGCCCTGCTGTCGAGCGTGTGCTTGCATGGCTACGGGTGCTATTGGGACGTGGGTGGGCGCGTCCAAATGGCATTCCTCGCTGGGCACTTCCTCCCTTCCAGTCGGATGGGCAGAGCGTTGCACTTATTCCGGGCGCAGATGGAGCGGTTCCTTTAGTGCTGATGGTGCATCCACCGCTCACAACCCGGCGTCCTTACACTGTCTCGGTCGCTGCCGGTGAACCGGCGGTGCGGCTCGCAACCTTCCCCGAGAGTGCCGGTGCCGACCGCGATGACGAAACAGCCGAGATGCTATCGGAACTGGACCAATGGGTGCTCTCCGTAATTGACGGTTCACTACAGGTTGCACTTACCGCAGATAGCTATTCGGTTCGAACCTCCTTCGGCGGCGAGTCGATCACGCCCGTCCAGGGCCTAATCGAACAAGCGTCGTTCGTCGCTGCTCCGTGGCCGCCACGCTGGCGCGCCCGATCGCTTGTGACGAAGTCATGATCGCTGACTTCCCACAAGGTACCCACCCGCATAGACCGACCGTCCGCCAGCAGGCAGCAAAAAACCCAAGGTCAGAGACACTAATCCCCAGGCTGATGCGGTCATATGCCGCCGTTTTCAAGGCTGGACTCCGGAGGAATGATGGCCATCGACGTCCTGGTGGAGTTCGAGTTGGGGCTCAGAGCGCCACCATGGCACCAACGGTATCGCCGAGGACTCGGCAACTTTTGCTGACCACTGGGCGGTTTTCGGTCACATTACCGAGGTCAGGCGGGAATGGGCACTCATGCGCAGACTGCACGACGAGCGACCAGGTTGGCGCGCATACCGAGGCTAACTGTGGCGGCAACGCACGTGGCACGTCACCGGTTCAGTCAGAGCAAAATCGCGCATGCGCGCGTCGGAGTCGGGAAGTAACCCGAACGTGCAGTTCGGTGTTCCACACTGCCAGAGCTGGTTCGATGGAGTGTGCGGCAACGTAGTAGATGCCGTGAATGTGGCGGCGCGCGACGGGTTGATCTTCGTATATTGCGCGAGCCCATTCTTGGGTTCGTCCCCGAAGATAGTCACCGGTGGCCAGGGACGGTATGCGCCGATTCGCATCGCGCTTGGTTGACTGCAAAGGTCGAGCACGGCAACGGGCTCGACGGATTGAGGAGTGCAGGCGGTAATTCGGGCAGATCGTCGCGGTCGGGAAGGCGCCGAATGCCTCGCCGACCGCGGTCGTGAGGTTGCCGGCTACGTAGTGCACCGACCGCCCGTCCGGCGACTGTCGCGATTTACCCTCGGGCTGGGTGTATGCGGATCCAATCGATGCAGGGGTGCGTGCCGTCGATGGGTGACGGCGTCGCGGTTATGGGTGGAGCGACGATAGATCTGCACCATCCCCAGTGATGTCGTGGGCTGAGGCTGCGCCAATGCTAAGTCCAACTCCACGACCGAAACGACGCCCACATGCCCTGCGGGCACCTGCCGGTTCGCGCGTCACGGCGATTTCGACACAGCTTGTGCGATACGGCTCCGCGGAGTTTGCTGGCGGCAGAGGGGGAATATGAACGCTCACGACAGTCAAGCGCCCGGCACCACCGACGGCAGGGTTTCAGGACGCTCATCGGCCGGGCGGTGGCTCGTCGCCGCGGCCGTGCTCGGCTCGGGTATCGCGTTTCTCGACGGCACAGTGGTCAACGTCGCGCTGCCGTCGATCGGACGAGACTTCTCCGCCGGGTTGACCCGTCAACAATGGGTGCTCGACGGGTACCTGCTCACGCTCAGCGCGCTCCTGCTCGCCGGCGGCGCTGCCGGGGACCGCTACGGTCGCCGCCGACTGTTCACCGGCGGGTTGATCGTGTTCGCCCTGGCGTCGGTGGTGTGCGGGCTGGCCCCGACCTCGGGCTGGTTGATCGGGGCACGACTGGTCCAAGGCATCGGCGCGGCCGCCCTGGTGCCGGGCAGTCTCGCACTCATCGATGCTGGCATCACCGGCGTCGACCGCGGCCGCGTGGTCGGCATCTGGGCGGGCATGTCCGGGGTGACCTCGGCAGCAGGCCCGCTCATCGGTGGCTGGCTCGTCGACGTCGCGTCGTGGCGGTGGGTGTTTTTCCTCAACGTCCCACTGGCGATCGGCGGACTCGCCATCACCGGCCGCCACGTAACCGAATCCCGCGGCGCACCCGCGGCGGGGCGCCCGGATGTTTTCGGCGCGTTGACGATCACGCTCGGCCTGGGCGGAATCACCTACGCCCTGATCGAGATTCCCACCGGCGGCGCGACTCCACTGACGTTGGCCGCGTTCTTCGTCGGCGCCACCGCTCTGGTGAGCTTCCCCCTGATCGAACGGCGGGTCACCGCACCGCTGCTGCCGCTGGGTATCTTCGGGTCCCGCCAATTCAGCGGAGCGAACCTGACCACCCTGGCCGTCTACGCGGCCCTCGGCGGCGCGCTGTTCCTGCTGGCCCTGCAATTGCAGCAGAGCATGGGCTACTCGGCGCTGGTCGCCGGGTTGGCGACCGTGCCGATAACCGTCATCATGTTGCTGGGCTCCCCGTATGCCGGGGCCGCCTCCGCACGCACCGGGTCGCGAGCACCGATGACGCTGGGCCCGCTGATCGCCGCGGCCGGACTGGGTCTGCTGGCCCGCGCGGTGCCCGGTGCGCACTACCCCAGCGCCATGCTTCCCGCCCTGGTGGTGTTCGGCATCGGACTGGCCATCACCGTCGCGCCACTGACCACCGCCGTGCTCGCCGCGGTCAGCGACGACGACGCCGGCGCCGCGTCGGGAATCAACAATGCGATCGCCCGTGCCGCCGGCCTGCTCGCCGTCGCGATCCTGCCCGTTGCCGCCGGCATCCACCCTGGGCCCGGACAAAGCCTCGGCGACGGATTCCCGCGCGCCATGATCATCGCTGCCGCGCTGTGCGCTGCCGGCGGGGTCGTCGCGTTCTTCACCGTGCGCACCGCCACACCAGTCACCGCCCACCCCTTGCCCGGCGTCAACCACGCCTGCCAACACCCCTGCACCCGCAACACTCCGACCCAAGCGTCGCCAACTCATGAATGACGTACGTACTCAGTCGCTTTGGTGCCCGGTGACGAATCTGGGCAGAACCACACCGATCGTGTGCATTGTCTGGCTGGCTGCAAGATCAACCGGCCGATCTGGGTCGAATCTTCCGATATCCCGCCAACTGGCTCGGCCGCTGCTCTACGACGGCCCCCTACGCGGGGCTGGGTGAATCAGGCCAGCCGACCGAACTAGCTTGCAATTGAACTAGATCGGCAGCCATGACGCTCACGCATGTCGCGCCTGTGTGCGGCGACGTGGAGCGAGTGGCCCTAGGCGCCGAAGCGGGTTTTATTGATCATCCACACTTTTGTCAGCTCGCACAGAAAACCGTGTCAATTCAGTGCGGCGAGACATCGGGAAAGCCGGTAGAGCCGCCGATCATCGGTACATCCCGTTTGACACTTCGCACCATGTGAGTTGATGTGACCGGACAAAGCGATGTTCCCGAGGTCGCGCGCAGACTGTTCGCTCGCCGCGGCCCCTTCATCGAGGAACTCTTCACCGAGATCCGCAGCGAGATCAAAGCGTTGGACTACGACGAACCGACTGTGCTGCTCTTGCAGGCCACGGTCGCTGAGAATGTGGTGGCCGCCGCCAAGTTCCTCGAGCGCAACACTCCAATCGCAGACCTTGAGGCCCCTAAGCCTGCAGTCGTGCATGCTCGCGCGCTGGCCCAACGCGACATCCCGCTCTCGGCGTTGGTACGTGCGTACCGCATCGGACATGCGCGATTTCTCGACACCGCGATGCGATACGCCCTGGAATTGGGTCGAGCGGACAGTGCAGAAACGCTAATCGGCCTCGTCGGCCGGTGTGGCGATTACATCGACAAGGTGGCCGAGCAGGTCGGCTTGGCCTACGAACGAGAACGCGACAGGTGGATGAGCAACCGCGGTGGATTCCGGCAGAAGTGGATCGCATTGATCTTGGACGGCTCCGTCACCGACGTTCGTGAAGCGGAGGACGCCCTGCGGTACCGCCTCGACGGTCTTCATGTTGCTGTCGAAGTATGGCCGGAGGCCGATGTTCCCACGCGTGAGGCAATGAGTGTGTTCGACGAGGTGGCACTGGTCCTCGGCCGCTACCTCCATTCGATCGATCACCCGCTGATGGTGCCGACCGGTGAACGGCAGGCTCGAATCTGGTTCCGGATGCCGGCACCGGCCGATATCGACGGGAACGAAGTCGCCGCCGCTCTCACGAACAAATCGGTGCGCGCACATGTGGCACTCGGCGGACCCGAGCACGGCATCGAAGGATTCCGGCGCACGCAGATTCAAGCAGCTCGCGTGCAGACCCTCGCCGCCCAATCCGGCGCACGACTACCGCGAGCAACCACCTACTCCGACGTCACAGCGCTGGCGCTCATGGCGCACGATCTCGAAGCTTTACGCCGCTTCGTCGACAAAGTACTGGGGAGCCTAGCCGTCGACGACAGTCGACATCAATGGCTGCGCGAGACGCTGCTGGTGTTTCTCGCGAACAATCGCAGTTATTCGGCAAGCGCGCAGCAGCTGCACCTGCACCGCAACACGATTCAGTACCGCATCCAACAGGCACTCGAAGGCTGCAATATTGATATCGACGATGGCGCCGCAGTGCTCGATCTGCAGATCGCGCTCAATGCGGCCCACCTGCTACAGAGTTCAGTGCTGCGCAAACCAGCCGAACTAGCCGCCATGGTTACCTACTCAAGACGCCGAGCCTGACGGCGCCCGAGTACAGACCCAGTTGAATGCGTTTTACCTCGGTTTCACGATTTCGCGTGGTGTCCAATCAACGCAGGTCGAGGGCAGTGTTTCGATCCTTGCCGGGATGGTTTTGCCCACGGGGTGCCACAGAACATGTCGCGACGGGTCAGGGTCGTCAGCGAGTTCGACGATACTTCGACCACTGTTTCGTCGCCATCTGGGGCTCGACGCGCGACACCCATGCCGCTGGGCAGGGAGATGTGTCCGTGGCAACCGAGGGCCCGATCTCCTTGAGCGGCAGCAGCATTCGTTTCATGACGCGATCGCGCAACCCGCAGGTTGTGCAATCGACGATGTCCGGTCACCCCGCGGGCTTTCCGCCGGTTGGATTATGGAAGGCGGTCAGGTTCTGCCCAACGCAGGCTCACCGTCTTCATTCGAGTCCGGCGTAGCCTTTGGCGACCGGCCAATGCCGCCGACAAGCCGACCAGAGTGATCAGCGCTTGCAAACGACCAGCTCCCGTCGTCTCTGCACGCAGCGCCATTATGGTTCTCAACGGTTGGCCGACGGTTCGGCAAACGCACAGGCCCGCGTCCCCGCTGCCGACTCAGCTGTATGCGGCTTCCAACTCCCGCAATGCGGTCTCGAGGTGAGTGAGTATGCGCTGCAGATGGGGGACGCTGCGGCGGCAACCGATGACGCCGAAGTCGAGTTTGTCGTCGTTGTTGGTCAGGGTGATGTTGAGTGCCTGTCCCTCCGTGACGACCGAAACCGGGTACATGCCGGTGAGTTTCGCTCCGTTCCAGTACATCGTCTGGCGGGGACCGGGAACGTTGGACACGATGACGTTGAACGAGCGAGGGCTGATTGCTGCCACACCGGGTAGCGATGCCGCCAGCATCGGTGAGACCGACGCCAAAGTCCACGCCAGTCCGGAGTAGGTTCCGACGGACCGGTAGAGGTTTTTTCCACTTCCTGTCGAGGCACTGATGACGTCCAGGCGTTCCTTGGGATCGGCCAGGTGGGTTCCCAGTCGGCACAGAATGACTCCCACCGCGTTGCCGCCGGCATCTGCCTTGTCGGGCGTGCGGGTGGAGATCGGCACGAAGGCGTTGAGGGATTCCTCGGGCAGCCCGTCGTGTTCGAGGAGGTAGGTGCGCAGTGCACCAGAGCACATCGCGAGGACGACATCGTTGACGGAGACACCGGCCGCTTGCCGGATCGCGTTGATGCGCTTGAGGTCCCAGGACTGCGCGGCGAAGCGTCGCGCACCACCGATGGGCACGTTGAACATGGTCTTCGGGGCCGAACCGGGTAAGACGAGATCGTCATCGACAAGGGCCATCCGCCCGATCCGGACCACATCGGCTATGTCGGCGAGACCGGCGGCAACCTTGGCGCCGCTGTCGAGCAGGGTGCGCAGTGGCGACGTCGGCGCCGCCTGTGCGGATTGGTCTTTTCGGCCTTTCTGTGCCGCAGTGTCACGTCGGCTCCACAGCGGCGGACAGTCGCGTGCGGCGGGGTCGACCGACAGGTGTCGTTCGATGTGTCGTAGTGCGCTGACACCATCCATCAGGGCATGGTGGATCTTCAGGTAGATAGCGAACCGGCCGTCGGCCAGGCCTTCGATGACGTGCACCTCCCACAGCGGGCGGTGTCGATCCAAAAGCGTTCCGTGCCAGCGTGAGACGGCAGATAGTAGTTCACGGATGCGGCCCGGTGTCGGCATCGCGACCCGGCGAACGTGGTAGTCGACATCGATCTCCTCATCCTGCGCCCACGCCCAGGTGCTCACGTTGCCGATCGGCGAGACGGGGCGCTTGAGGTAGGTCGGGTGGTAGTTCACATCATTGATCATCTGCTCGTAGATCTCGCGTACATATTCCGGACCAGCATCTGCGGGCGGCTCGAAGAGCATGAGTGCCCCCACGTGCATCGGGTGTTCGCGGGATTCGGCGAGCAAGAACGCCGCATCGAGCGGTTGCATCAGTTCCATGTCGAGGCCTTCCGGTGGTAGATGTGCGCCGCAGTGAACGGGGCACGAGCGACGGGCACAGCGTCGGGTAGGGCTGTGCTGGGTTGGCGGCGGTGAAATGTCAACCGCTGTCGGGTGGTTCATGGTGGCAAGCGCTTTCCCGGCTGGGCTTTTGCTGGTTGTCACGCGGGTGTCGTACTGATGCATGCAGTTCCAGCAGCGCGCGCTCGCGGGCGCTGAGACCGCCCCATATCCCGTGTGGCTCCTTGGCCTGTACCGCGTATCTGCGGCAGGTGTGCAGCACGGGGCACCCCGCGCAGATGGCTTTCGCTTCGCGTTCACTGCGAGTGCGCTCGGGCCCGCGGGCGGGCGGGAAGAAGATCGCTGGATCGACCGTGCGGCAGCGCGCGCGTAGTTGCCAATCCCATTCGTCGGTAGCCGGTGCCGGTAAGGCGGGAAGGCCGCAGCGGTACCTGGCAACGAATTTTTCGATCGTTGTCGTGCTGTGGTTGGAGTCCGCGAGAAGTTTGATGGACCATCGGGGGTTTGTTTGATCAGCCATCGATGCGTCTCCTGGTCGATATGTTGTTGGCACCGCCGAAACGGCCACTCCGCGCCTACCGCGAGATGCGGGCAGTGTTGACGAGCAGCAGGTTCGAGGTGGCTCGGTGGGTGATGGAGTTCGCCGTCGATCCGAGCATCCGCGCGAATCCGCTCATGCCGCGGTTGCCTATGACGAGCAGATCGGTGCCCGCGGCCGCGTCGGGGATGGCGGTGGCGGGGTCGCCGGTGACCACTTCGTGGGTGAGGGAGGTGTCGGCGAGGTCCGGCTCCAAGGCTTCTGCGACATTGGCCAATACTTGCTTTCCCTCGACGGCGTTGGAGTTGGCGGTCACGAGAATGACCTGGGCTCCAAATGCTTTCGCAAGTCCTAGACCCTGTCTGGCGGCCGTGATGGAGGTTGCTGATCCGTCGGTGGCCAGCGCGACGGACTCGAGCCAGTGCAGTCGGTTGTGAACGAACAGGACATCGCTCGGGCTGCGATGCGACAACTGATTCGATGTGCTGCTGGTCAGGCGCCCGGTTGCGGTTCCGAGCCCTCGACCGCCGACGAGCAGCAGGCTCCGTGGCGACTGGTCGGTGATGTCGATGAGGACATCGGCAGGGTCGCCTTTGGCCTCGATGCGGTGGATCCGTGCCAGCGCGAACTGGCTCAGGTCGACCTCAGCGGCCTTCGTTGTCATAGACGCCCACGATTGTTCGCGGGCGCCGGGTATTTCCAGGCCGGACTTCCATGCGGTGACGAGCACAACAGGCAGGGCCAAACGGGCAGCGACCGCTCCCCCGACCGTGGTCGCGTGGCGCGCGGGTGCGGCACCGTCGGTGCCG
The DNA here is from genome assembly GCF_007489285.1 of Skermania sp. ID1734. Lineage (GTDB taxonomy): Bacteria > Actinomycetota > Actinomycetes > Mycobacteriales > Mycobacteriaceae > ID1734. The sequence continues at coordinate 102,949 of NZ_VLIY01000012.1, read as the reverse complement.
ATAATGACGTGCGAATATTCGACGTGCATGTGCACTCCTCGGAAATAGATGTCAGCCGGGTAGCTGTCGGAGCAGAGGACACCGTCTGCTGGTGGAAGGACAGGCGATCATCACGACTTCTGCCGGCGGCTGGGCGGCCCCTTGCCGATGGTCTTGTCGCCACGCTCGTTGGAGTCCCACCCACCCGCGTGGTAGTTCGTGGTGTCGAAGCACACGTCGGTGAATTGCCGGCCGAATTCCGACAAATAGATGCTGCGATAAATTGTGATCGATTTCTTGACCTTTTCGATGGCCTCGACCGCCACCGGTTGCACTTCGATGAGTGCATATCTGCGAAAGTCGTCGACGGGTTCTGGAGAGAAGCGAACCAGTCCGAGCCGGGTCAAATTTGCGAAATAGTTCCGGTCCTGATCGCGCCACCGGCAACCGGCCATTTCGGCAACCATGTTGATATCAGAGGCCAACAGCTCCGACCCGATCTGGAACAGCGATTTCGTGCGCACATCGATCATGGGTTGCGGCCCAGCGACGGCGAGGAAGCGGACGATGCGAGCCTCATCGGGCGTGAGCTCGTCGAGGATCAGCGCGAATGCCGGGTGATTTTTGCGATATTCACTGCCGGATTTGTGTGAGACACCGATCAAGCCGTTGCCCCGGCGGCGCAGTGTCACCAGATCCGATGCGGCGTTGCCGCGACCACTGTCGGCTCCTAACACCGGACTGGCGACCCGGCGCACGGTTCGCACGCTGTCGGTCACCAACCCGGGCACGGGGTTGAGGTCGTTGGCATGCTTGATCACCGTGCTGGTGGCTTCGAGCGGATCTGCACCGACGGTGGTCATCGCCGAATACAGCATCGAGGTTGCGTTTTTCGCGAGTTCGGCTGCAGCGCTGACGCTGCCGGCGGCGGCTTCACGAGCAGGTTGAGCGGCCCGGTCGGCCGCGGAGACGCCGTGGCCCCCGGTTTGGGCGCCGTTTGTGAATTTCTCGGTCATCGTTTCGGCCTTCCGCGTGTTCAGGTTCCGAAGATGAGGATGTGTATCGCGCCGACGATGATGCCGAGCAGACCGCCGTGCACGTACAGTAGCCACGCGTCCTGTTCGATTGCCGCGTACAGCATTTCGCCGAACTCATCAGGCGGAAGCGCCCGGAACTTCTCGGTGGCGAACTTGTCGATCCGCTTGGCCTTCTTCTTGTTGAACTTCTTGTCCTGAAACACTTTCGGGGCAAAGGTGACGACCGTGGTGCCGGCGCGCTGTTCGAGGGCCTCCCGGTCGATGACACCAACCGATCTGCCGACCATCGAAATCACCGGCCCGAGAATCCGGTCGACCTCCTCCGATACCGCCTCCTGGATGAAGGCGAGCGTCTTGTCGCCGCTGGCGCCTTCGAGAAGTTCGCGGGAGAAATTGCCGACCGTGAGCACCTCGATCGACAACATGGCGGCGAGTTGGGCCGCGGCCTCGTGTTGCCGTCGCGGAAACAGGCCCTGGCGCCACAAATACCGGTACCGCGGTTTCGGCTCGCCGGGTTCGAAGACGACTTTGATGGCGATGATGTTGACGACAACACCGATAACTGCTGCGCCGAGCAGCACGGTCGCCCAACCTGGGATCGCGCCCAAAACTGGAGGGTTGGCCGCATGCACCCAGTTGAGATACAGCGCAAGGGGGATGCCGAACACAAATCCGAGCGCACCAATGCGCACCATGAACCGCAGTTCCGGCACTGCCATTCCCTTGATGATGTCGCGCAGCACCTCCGGGTTCTTGCGCAGGTGGTTCACGGTCATCAACTTGACGTCGAGCAGTTCGTCGATGTTCTCGCCGATCTTCGCGAACGCGCGTCGCGAGATCTGCGGCAATTCGGCATCGACAGTCTTGAGAACGGTTTCCTTGACCGATCTCGGCAACGACTGCCACAACTGGGGATGTTCGGCCTCGATGACCTCGGTGGTCAGTTGTCGGATCTGTGGCCGGGCGGCGTCAGCGAGTCTCTCGGCAAGCTGATCGGGATTGAGTTCCTTGTAGAAATCGCCGATCCCGCCGATGCGGGCGATGGATTTGTCGACGATCAGACTGGCCATCTTCTCCGCGCGGCACGGAATGAACCCTTGGAAGCCCAGGATCCCTTCGGGCGCGAACACCGGGAGAATCTGCACCTTACGCGGCAAATAGGGAAATAGGGACTTCAGCCCGGGTACATAGAAGCCGGTGAACCGTACCGGCGCGAAAAGCATGATCACGCCGGTCCAGTTGGTGATCAAACCGGCAATTGCACTGAAAACTGGCACACTGACGATATCGACGACAAATTTCGACTGCCCCGTGAGCTCTTCCCAATCCAGAAAAGGCCCCGCTGAAAGAACGCTCATCCCTGCTCCAAAGTTTTGTGGAGAGAAATTGATAATTGCGGAACGTCCCCACCGCACACAGTCTGGTCTGGGCGTTCACCATTGATTGTTCGTATGGGTGCAACGCATCCCATCAAAAACTAATGTCTGGGCCACTTATTCAGGGGCTGCGGATACGTCGGCGGGGCGGCCGCGCTCGGATTTGGCGATCGTGGGTCGGGTTCATGGTGGGCTCATTTGTTCGGCAATCCGCGGTTCAGCAATGCCAATGCGCGGGTGAACAGCCGCGTGCGGCGGGCGTTGTAGGGGTGCATGTGCATGTCGCGGTGGGGGTGGAACCGGGAGATCAGCAGTGATTGCTGGCGGCAGTACTTGCGGATTCCGCCGGCGCCGTGGCGGTAGCCCACACCGGAGCCTGGTTTGCCCCCACCCATGGGCAGTTCGAGTGCGGTGTAGTTGACCAGGGCGTCGTTGACGGTGACCGCGCCGGCGGTGATCCGCCGGGCGAGGGCTTCACCGCGGGAAATGTTGCGGGTGAATACGGATGCGCACAGGCCGTATTCGGAGTCGTTGGCCAGTGCGATCGCTTCTTCGGCGTCGGCGACCTTCATGATCGGCAGCGTGGGGCCGAAGGTTTCTTCCCGCATGCAGGCCATGTCGTGGTCGACGTCGACAAGAATCGTCGGTTCGAACCAGTGGCCGTGATCGCGGCCGCGGTGGCCGCCGGTGAGCACCCTTGCTCCGCGATTGCGGGCGTCGGCGACATGTCGCTCGACGGTGTCGACCTGGGGAGGGAAGGTGAGCGAACCGACGTCGACGCTTCCGGGGCCATTGGGCACGCCCTGTCTGATGGCGCGGGTTTTGGCGGTGACCCGCGCGAGGAAGTCGTCATACACCGGTGCTTCGACGTAGCAGCGTTCGATGGAAATGCAGGTCTGTCCAGCGTTGAACATCGAGTAGTAGACGGCGTGGTTGGCGGCGCGTTCGAGGTCTGCGTCGGCGAGCACGATCATCGGGTCTTTGCCGCCGAGTTCCAGCGAGGCCGGGATCAGCCGCTCTGCGGCGCGGACACCGACTTTTCGGCCGGTGGCGGTGGAACCGGTGAACATCACCATGTCGACTTCGTCGAGGACAGCCGCCCCGGTTGGCCCGCGTCCGGTGGCGACGGCGAACACGCCGTCGGGCAGGCCGCACTCGGCCAGGCCTTCGGCCATCAACATCGAGGTTAACGGCGTGTATTCGGACGGTTTGAGGATGACGCTGTTTCCGGCCGCGAGCGCTGGAATGCAGTCGCCGAAGGAATTGGTCAGCGGATAGTTCCATGGCCCGATCACCCCGACCAGCCCGATCGGACGGTAGCGCAGGATCAGTCGCTTGCCCTTCACGAACACCGACGACGATCGGATCTTTTCGTCCGCCAAATATTTTCGGGCGTTTTTTGCCCAGAACCCGAAGGCCTGCGCACCGTAGGCAAGTTCGGCGATCTGGGCATCTTCGTAGGCCTTGCCGGTCTCGCTGCTGATGGTGGTGATCACGCGGTCGGCGTTGTCCATCAGCCAGCGCTGCATCCGACGCAGCACGCGAGCTCGACCGTCGTAGCCGAGAGCTTCCCATCCCGGTTGCGCTGCCCGGGCCCGCTGGGCAAGGTCGGCGACCTGGGCAGCGTCCATGTCCGGCACGTGGCCGATGATCTCACCGGTCGCCGGATTTTCGACGGCGATCATCTCTGGGGAGACTTGGCGCTCACTTGGTGCTGCGGGCACGGCGGTTGCCATTGCGAACCTTCCTTTGCTTGTTCGAGGCTGCGGAGTCCCCGTCAGCCGCGGCTGCGCCCAGCTTCGGCGGGACGTGCGTCAGGGCCCGTTCGGCCATGGCGGTGATGGTTAGGCCCGGGTTGACACCGATGTTGGCCGGCACGGCCGATCCGTCGCACACCAGCAGGTTCTGGTAGCCGAACACCCGATGGGCGTCGTCGACGACGCCTTTGGTCTCGTCGGCTCCGATCGCGACGCCGCCGAGGATGTGCGCGGTGGTCGGGATGGACAGCAGCGCTTCGGTGAACACGGCCTGTGAGGTGCCACCGAGATTGGCTTGCAACCATTCCGCCGCACGGTAGGCCGCGGGGATCTTGTCCGGGTTCGGGTTGTTCGGGTCCTGCTCGGTGGTCAGCACGACGCTGCCATTGGGTAGCCGATGCTTGACCTTCAGCCGCATGGCTCCGTCGAGGCTTTGCATGACCAGCAGGATCACGGTTCGCCGTGACCAGTTGCGGATCCGGGCCGCTGAGGCGGCGCGGGCTGGGTGGCGAAGCATGTTGAGCGCCAGGTGCATCGGCTGGGTGCCGCGTCCTCCGGCCTCGGTCAGCAGCCAGAACAACAGCGACTGGGAGTCGGCGCCGCCGCCGTAGGTGACCGGTTCGATGTGGGTGTCGGGGTCGGGGTAGACACTGGCGGTGATGGCGATTCCCCTGCTGAAGTCGGGTCCGCCGGCAGGACCGGTCACGGCCAGGATCGATTCGCTGTTGGTGCGCACCAGCTCCCCGAGCCGGTCAGAGACCCGTGGCAGCGAACCGGCCAGCTTGCAGCGAAACAGCAACCGGTTGGTACCCAGCGCCCCGGCCGCGACGACGACCCCGCGCGCGGTCAGTCGCTGCCGCCCCGTGCGCGCCCAAGCGCCGGAACGGATATGGGTGACCGCGTATCCTTCGGAACCGTCACCACCGCTCAGCGGCCGCACGTCTTCGACGGTGCGTTCGGCGATAATGTCGACACCGCGTTGTTCGGCGAAATACAGGTAGTTCTTCACCAGCGTGTTCTTCGCGCCGTAGCGGCAGCCGACCATGCACGAACCACACCGCACGCAGCCGGTGCGCTGCGGACCGGCACCGCCGAAGTATGGATCGGGCACCGCCACACCCGGCTCGCCGAGAAACACACCGACCCGCGTGCGCGCATAGGTGTCACCGAAGCCGTGCTCGGTGGCGTACTCGCGCAGCAACTCCCCCGCCGGGGAATCCTCGTCGTACTCGGTGACCCCGAGCATGTGCTCGGCGGTGTCGTAGTGCGCGTCGAGTTCTGTTTCCCAGTCCGCGAGATCGGCCCACTGTGGGTCGCGGTAGAACGCCGGACGTGCGCGATAGAGCGTGTTGGCATAACCGAGCGACCCTCCACCGACGCCGCAGCCCGAGGCGACGAAGACGTCACGGAACATCGTCAGCCCGAGTACCCCTTTGAGGCCGAGCTTGGGCATCCAGTAGTAGCGGCCGAGCTGCCAGGTGGTTTTCGCGAAATCGTCGTCGGCGAAGCGACGGCCGCGTTCGAGCACCGCCACCCGGTAGCCCTTTTCGGCCAACCGCAACGCCGCGACGCTGCCACCGAACCCGGACCCGACCACGATCCAGTCGTAGTCGTAGCTGTGTTCGTTCATCACGCTGTGCCTTCCTGCACTGTCGCGGTCGGGACCGCGATTTCGCGTTTGAGGATCTTGCCGGTCGGACCTTTGGGGAGCTCGTCGACGAACCAGATCCGCCGCGGATACTTGTAGGCCGCCACCCGGTCCTTCACGTAACTGCGGATCTCCTCGGCATCGGCCTCAGCGCCCGGCATCAGCGTGATCGCGGCGCCAACTTCTTCACCGAGCAACTCGTCGGGAACTGCGATGACGGCGGCTTCACGCACGGCCGGGTGTTCGTAGAGCACTTCTTCGATCTCGCGTGGGTAAACGTTGTACCCACCGCGGATGATCATGTCCTTGGAGCGATCGACGATGAAGTAATAGCCATCGGCGTCTGTGCGGGCCAGATCACCGGTGCGGAACCAGCCGTCGGAGTCGAGGACCGCGGCGGTCGCCTCGGGCCGGTTCCAGTAGCCCTTCATCACGTTGTGGCCGCGGACGGCGATTTCCCCGACACCGTCGTCTCGAATGTTGACCAATGTCATCTCGACCCCGGCGATAGGAGTCCCGATGGAGCCGGGCTTGCGGACCCGGTCGGGATGGTTGAACGAAGCCACCGGCGACGTTTCGCTCAGGCCGTAGCCTTCGAGCACCTTGCAGTCGAAGGCTTGCTCGAACCCGCGCATCACCTCGACCGGCATGGCAGCACCGCCGGAGATGCACAACCGCAGCGACGACGTGTCCGGGCGGGCGGCACTGTGCAGCATCGCCGTGAACATCGTCGGAACGCCTTCGAAAACGCTGACCTTGTCGCGTTCGATGATCGCCAACGCCTTCGCCGGATCGAACCGGGGAATCAGGCTCAAGCAGGCCCCTGCGGCGATTGCGGCGTTAAGCCCGGCGGTCTGGCCGAAGGCGTGAAACAGCGGCAGCGCTCCGAGGATGACGTCGTCGCTGCTCAGTCCCAGCATCTCGACCACGGCCGCGACGTTGTGGCGCAGATTGGCGTGGGTCAACTGGGCACCCTTGGGTGTTCCGGTGGTGCCCGAGGTGTAGAGAATCACCGCGGTGTCGTCATCGGCGCGAGCCACCGGCTCCCCTTGAGGTGCTACCGCGCCGATCAACTCCTCGAACCTGCCGGGAGTGACCACGATGCATTCCGCGCCGGCCGCTGCCGCACCGGCCTGGGCGGCCGCGGCGAAATCGTGCCAGGCGATGACGATCTTGGCTTGCGGGTCCGACAGGTAGAACGCTGTTTCCCGCTCCTTGAGCAGCACGTTCATCGGCACCACCACCCCGCCCGCGCGCAGCACGCCGTAGTAGGCGACCGCGAAGTGTGGCACGTTGGGCACCATGATGCCGACCCGGTCGCCGGGGGCGAGACCACGCGCGATGAGCAGGGCAGCCAGTCGGGCGCTGGCATCGTCGAGCGCGCCGTAGGGCACTTCCATCTCGTCCAGACGCAGCGCCGCATTCTCGGGGTGCTGTCGGGCGGTAGTGGTCAGGTTGAGGGCAAGGCTGGTCACAGCGCGGCCTCCTTAGCGCTGAATAGGTGTGGGATTGTGCGGAAAGCGGTTCGCTCAGCCCATGATCGGGAAGCTGCGGCGTTTGGCCAGCCGGTCCATGCCGTTCTGGATCGCGGCTTCGACCTGGTCGTAGATGGCGTCGACGTAGGCGGTGTCCTCGGCGCGGGCCGGGTCGGTGTCGACGTGAATCGGGTCGAGGAATTCGGTGCGGATCTTCGCCGGCAACGGCAGATGCGCCGGCAGAATTTCCACGGCGATGGGAAACGGGAACCCCGCGATGATCGGGATCGTCGCACCCCGCAGCGCCTTGCCGAGTCCGGTCCAGCGGGCCAGGAAGCGGCCCTCCGACAAGACGAACACGGTGTCGTGCCCACCGACGGTGGCGACCGGCACGATCGGAACCCCCGAGCGGATGGCTTGCCGGACAAAGCCTTTGCGCCCGAACAGGAGTGCCTTGTCACGGTGGCGCCAGTTGCGCATGGAGTCCTGCTCGCCGCCGGGCCAGACAACAACGTCGTGCCCGGCGGCGAGCGCGTCCGTCACTCCCTGGCGGGAGGCGGGGATCACCCCCACCGCGCGGAAGTAGTCGCCCAGGATAGGGGCGGCCATCAGGACGTCATGGGCGGTGCCGTGCAGGATGCGTTTGCCCTCGAAGTGGCGATACCACGAGTGCACCAACGTCCAGGCATCCATGGTGAGCGCACCGCCGGAGTGGATGCCGATCAACAACGACGGCTCGTCGGGGATCTTGTGCCAGCCGTCGATCTCGAGCCGGAAGTAGTGGTCGCACAGGAAGTTCCACACCGGGTTCTGCCACCGGGTCATGAACTCCTCGTTCGGGCCGGCCAGCGGGTCACCCGTGTTGACTCGCCGTGCGACGAACTGCGCCAGCGCGCCCTGCGGTGCAGCCGACCTACCGGCCGTCGGGGCCGAATTGCGTTGTGGTGTCGATGTCATCGCACTCTCCTAGGCGTCGTAGTCGACCGTGACCTGGTCGGTGGTCGGATGCGATTGGCAGGTCAGGATGTAGCCGGCGTCGAGTTCTGCGCGGCCCAGCGCGAAGTTCTGGTCCATCACCACATCGCCGGTCAGCAACTTGGCCTTGCAGGTGCCACACGCTCCGCCCATGCAGGAATAGGGCGCATCCTTGCGGACCTGTAGCGCGGCCTCCAGGACGGAGTCGCCCGCCGCCAGCTCGACCGTGTTCTCACTGCCGGACAGTGTGAAGGTCAACGTCGCGCCCTGATAGTCGGTGGGCGGCTTCTTCTTCTCGGTGGTGAAGCCGGTGAACAATTCGAGGTGGATCCGGTCCGGGTCGACGCCGTGCTCGATCAGGGTGTCGCGCGCGGTGGTGCTCATCCCCAGTGGGCCGCACAGGAACCACTCGTCGACCTGGTCGGGTTTCAACGTCGTCGACAGGTAGTTGTTCAGTCGTGGCGCGTCGATGATGCCGCGCAGTTCCGGGGTGTGCAGCGGGTCCGCCGACAGTACATGCACGACCTCGAGCCGGTCGGCGTAACGCGATTCCAGCCGTTCCAGGTCGATTCGGAACATCGTCGACTCTTTGGTGTGGTTTCCGTAGACGAGGGTGAACTCGCTTTCGGTCTCGATTTCGAGCACCGTCTCCAGAATCGACAGCACCGGGGTAATTCCGCTGCCGGCAGCCAGCCCCACATAGTGTTTGCGGTTCAACGGGTCCAGCGGTGTACCGAAGGTGCCGGTCGGCGTCCCCAGCTCAAGTATGTCGCCGGCCTTGAGTGTGTTCGCCACGAAACCCGAAAAGGCGCCACCTGGGATGTGTTTGACCGCGATGCGCAGTTGCGCCCGGGTTGCCGGAGCACAAATCGAGTAATTGCGCCGCACGTTCACCCCGCCCAGGTCGGTGACCACGGTGACGTGCTGGCCTGGGGCGAAACGGAATTCGTCACGCAGTTCTTCCGGGACGGCGAACGTCACCATAGTGCTGTCCGCGGTGATCGGGTCGACCGCGGCCACCGGGATCCGGTGCAGCTTCGAGTGTGTCGCACTCGAGCGGGCCGGCATATGGACCGGCACCACCCGGCCGAGGCGGTTGTTTAGTTCCTTCCACTCCCGGAATTCCTCCGGGTTCAGTTGCTGGCCAAACACAGTGGAGATGGCGGCCTCGCGTTCCAGGTAGGCCTCTTCGTTGCGCTTCCACGTCTTCACGTAGCGGTAGAACGGCACCGACGGATGCAGATGGTGCACCAGGTGGTAGTTCTGCGAGAGCATCAGCGGCGTGAACAGCCATTCCATGCCCACCCGGGCGCGGGTCGCGCGGTAGCGGTTGCTGCGCTGAGTGTCCTCCAGGCCGTGATGGGGCAACCAGTCGAACCACCACGCCAGAAAGACGATGCCGATGCGCTGCGGGATCAGGAACACCACGGCCAGCGTCCACAGGTTGCCTGTCAGGATCGCGATGATCAGCCCAGCCAGGCTCGCGGTCAACAGCACACCGGTCTCGGCGACCTCGGCCACCGGACGGCTGCGCAGCCGCCGCAGATAGTAGCTGCCGTAAAAGTATTCGACGGTTGCCCAGCGAAACGGCAACTGCCACGTCTTGCCGTGGGAGGCAAAGGTATCCGGGTCGTTGGCGTCGTCGTTGGCGTGACGGTGATGTTCGATGTGGATGAACCCGAACGCCGGCAGCGCCAGGATCGGCACCACAAACACCCACGCCAAGCGCCCGACCAGTCCGTTGACCCAGCGCGTCGAGCTGATCGAATAGTGCACCGCGTCGTGGACCACCGTGAACATCACGAAGGTCACCGCCGCGTTGACCAGGATCGTCACCCAGAACGGGACCACTCCGGTGATGAACGCGCTCGTCGACGCCGCAAAAGCCGCCACCGCGCCGAGGTAGATGCCCAATGTCGGCAACGCGAGCTTGGGCACCGGCTCACCGGGGTCGGGCAGCGCGTGGCGTTCGGCGGCCGGTGCGGTATCCACTGCATCGACGGTGGACATTCAAAGCCTCCAATTCGGTTACGACTACATCCGATACGTCCCCGAGCGATTCGACTCGTGCGGTCGACCGGAAACGTTGTGATATTCAGTGTCATCCCGGCACCGACATGCGCTGATGGCTGCGTGCACAAACCCGCGCGTTTGTGCAGCTACCGGCCCATCGCGGCGAGTTCCAATGCCCACCACACCTCGAACAGCACCGCAGGCTCACGCAGATTGGCCCCGGTGAGCTCCTCGAACCGGGCCAAGCGATAACGCACGGTGTTGCGGTGCACGAACAACCGAGCCGCGGTGTTTTCCGAATGCATGCCGCAAGCGAGATAGACCCGCATCGTGGCAATCACCTCCTCGGCGGCACCGCCGGTTCCCAGTGGCTCGAGATAACGCCGCCGCATGATCTCTCCGATATCGGAATCTGTGGCCACCGCCGCACGCAACCCAAGCGAATCGAGATCATAGGCACCGCGCAGACCGAACGCCTGCGCGGTCATCAACGCCCGCGCCGCCAACTGATGCGACTCCGGCAACCGATCCAGCGGCACCGCCGGTCCGTAGCCCACCACACCCTCGACATCTGCAGGCGGCGGCTGGCTGGAAAAGCCGCAAATATCACCGTCGATCAACGCCGACAACCCGCGCCGGCGCAGCAACGTCCCACGAAAACCCAACGCCTGCTCGACTCCATCACGGGTGGCGCCCTCTACCAGGCGGGCCCGCACGGCCACATACTGCCCGGCCGGGTCCAGACCGTATGCCTCGGCGTGCACACGCAACTCAGCCGCCGGAACCGTCCCGCGAAGCGCGCTGCGCACAAAAGCCGCGCGCCGCTCCTCCTCCGCGACGGCCAGGGCGAGCTCGGCCCTGCGGTGAGCGCCCGCGGTCGTGACCATCGCAACATCCGACCAGGCCAGCACCGACTGCACGAACTCGAGCACCTGCGCATCGTCGATGCCGTGACGCTGGGCCACGTCGCGTGCGTAAGCAACGACGACCTCCACACCGATTCGCCACGCGCGCAACACATCTGCCACCGGCACACCCTGATGCGCCCGCGCCTCCCCGATCGCGGCGAGCTCAGCCAACTCGGCATCGTCCAGCGCAGCCTTGCCCGCACGTGCCGACCGGAGCACCCGTTCGACCTCGACGCCGACCTCCACATCCAGCCGTTCCAGAGGCAGGCCACGATAATTCGGGATCTGCGCCTGCATCGCCTCCCGCACCCTCGCACTGACCGCAACCTGCTCGGCCAGCAACGTGTCGAACAGCCGATCCCACGACCCGTTCACACCGAGCACCTCCTTGGCGGGCAGATCCAATACCGCCATATGTGCTTGCACCGTCTGAAGTACTGCGAACATCGCTCAAGCTGACAACGCGCGACGATACGCCCGCACGTTGCGGTCGGTGGGTAGTTCATCACCCATCGGCCAACCGACGGGCGCGCGAATAACCCTCGCCGCACTCGGTGATGCGTTCGAAACCGGCGATAGCTAGGGCTCGAATCGGCGAAAAGGCAGCGCCCCCTTGACTATCGACATGCGCCAGGAAACGGCATTGCACTTTCCTGAAAGGGTAGTACCCTTAATTGGTGCGGATCACGATCATCGAGAGCGCCCTACACACACGGCATTTCCGATGACGAGATCCGTGCCGTCGTCAGCTTTCCGGCTGTCCGGTTCCCGATAGCGGCCCGTCGGCCGTCCGCGAGACCCTGCGCATTATCGGTCGCCAAGGTGACGGCGAACCGTACATCGAGGTGTTCGCCGACATGGCAGTACTCGAGGAGTTGGTGGTGTTTCACGCGATGATGCTGCGCGCAGCGACGGTATCCGCGGCGAATCTGGAGCACATCATCGACCCCGACGACATCACCGCCAGGCAGCGGCGATGAACGGAGGAGATCGTGAGCCGTTTGACTGACGACGAATATGCCGAGATGGCAGCCGACTACGCAGCCAATCCACTGACCGCCGACGAAGTCCTGGGCCCGGTCGAGATCGACCCGGCAGTACTGCGCACCGGTCGACCGACCGGAACGTCGCGCGCGCGAGGGCGCACCCCCACCACTTCCGTGCGACTGCCCGAGCCCCTGCGCACACGACTCACCGCGCAGGCCGCCGCCGAGAACGTCGCACCCGCCGAGGTCATCCGCCGGGCACTGGTCGAGTACTTCCAAGCCCACTCTTCGGCATCGACAGGAGTACGCAAGGATGACCGACCGACCGGCGTCGGTAGCGGAGAAGGACTTCAAACCTCAGCGGGCTAGGAATTCTTCGAGCGCCCACCGAGCCGGCATCGACGCCGAAAACCTTTCTGCAGCGGCCCGTCGGTCAGGCTTGTCGCACAACGCCTTCGGAAATGAAAGTCCACTTTTGGAGAACGCTTCCCATTGCCGGTGAGCGACTTCTCCGGGCTAAAGAATATGCCGACAAATATCGGCGACAGTCTCGGCTGCCAGTTACGCGGCGCAATAACCGGTCAGTTCCCGCGCTACGAATCATGGAACCAGGATTCGACTGACCTCGGTCCGTCGATCGGTGCGGCTACCGTCACGCACAACGAAAGGTTTACCGTCAGCTCGCCAAACTGACCCAAACCTTGGCAGCCGTCATCCTTGCGCGACAACAGCTTTCGATCCGACGAATCCGCCCTGAGCCGCGATGCCGCCGAATCCAGCGCCGCTACCGCAACCGCCGCGCTCCTTCACGCCGCCGAGCACACCGCAGCTGTGGCCCGAGCAGTCGACCGCGCCCACAACGCGATCACGACCCTGACCTACGAATCCGCCGCTGACTCAACAGAAATGGAGCAACCCCGATGAAGCACTACACACCCGTCATCCCGTCCCAGCCCACTGCGAACGATCGGACACCCCATACCGGAAAGGAACCCCTCATGCGCCACACCAATGCCGAACGAGACCTGCTCCACCGCCAATGACGTTCGCGACCTGACCGGTGTTCCGGGCGTGGGAGGGTGCAGGTCGTAGAGGTGGAAGCGAAAGTGGCGGTCTCGCCAGTACAGCGTCCAGGTTTTGGTGGCGGCGGTGTAGCGCGGGCGGGCGATGAGCAAGCTTGTCCAGTCCGGTCCGAAGTCGTCGCGCCACGGTGCTCGCCGCTCTACTATCGTCAGATGCATTGCGGCGACGTCACATTCGACGCGAATCTGATGTAAGCATCATCGGGCACCCGCGTTGCGCACCATCGCTGCACGCGTGCGACGTCGAGTTCGGGCAGGAATGTTGCGACGAACTGTTGAACCCGCCTGCCACGCGGGGGTCAATTTTCACCGGCCGTCGACAACCCTCAGAGAATGCGCGAAGCCCAAGCGCCACGGTCGTCCGGCCGGGTCTCGGGCTCACTTCCTGAAGCTCAGCGCAACAAGCTGACCATAGTGTATTCGGCCAATGGGGGACAGCTTCGGTAGCCCAAGGTCCAAGTGGTGACAGCGGTCGACGGCGCGCGCGAAGAGTGAGGCCCTCTCAGATCGATTACCCGCGAGGTAATCGACGCGGTTACCGCTATCGGTGATAGTCGAACACGCTCGTGATTGTCACCGATGGAAGGAGTTGCGATCATGCCGACCTTCAAGACGGCAGATGGAGTAGAGCTGTTCTACAAGGATTGGGGTGTCGGGCGGCCGGTGCTGTTCGTGCACGGTTGGACGCTCGGAGCGGACATGTGGGAGTACCAGCTCACCGCACTGGCCGACCGTGGACTGCGCTGCGTGGCCTACGACATTCGCGGAGCTGGTCGCTCCGATCAACCCGCCGACGGCAACGATCCCGACACGCTGGCCGACGATCTTGCCGCGCTCATGGAGTATCTCGACTTGCGGGAGGCGATGCTGGTCGGACATTCGATGGGCGCCGCGCAGGTGCTGCGATACCTGGCCAGGCACGGTAGCGAGCGGGTCTCGCGCGTGGTGTTCGTGTCGATCGTGGCGCCGATGCTGCACCGGAACGCGGACAATCCCGGCGGGGTCGATCCCGCGTCGACGAGGCAGACGCCGGCCGCGTTGGCCACCGACCGCGGGCGTTTCGCGACCGCTCTGGCCGATCCGTGGTTCGGCAACGGCTTGCCGGGCGTCACGGTTTCGCGGGAGCTTGTCCGTTGGGCGGTAGGACTTTTCTTGCAGTCCTCGGCGAAGGCCACCATCGACATGTACCGCGAGTTCGCCTATCACGATTTCCGCCCGGACCTGGGCGCAGTGGACGTGCCGACAATGGTGATCCACGGCGACAGCGATGCGATGGTACCGCTGGAACAATCGAGCGCCAAGGTCGCTGCCGCGGTGCCCACTGCCGAATTGACCATGTACGAAACGCCTCGCACGGACTGTTCATCTCACACAAGGACAGGCTCAACGCCGACCTGCTCACCTTCGCCCAACAGTGACCTCGCATCCGCGTCGATTCGCGTTCACTCGACACGCCCTCGCAAATCCTGATCACGCTCCGAGCAGCGCTTCGCTGCCAGGACGCGGGTGTGCCCAGTGTGATCCTGAAGCTTCGAGGTGACCAATCGGTCGTCTTCGGTTCGAATCCCGGCCGGTTCGCCGTGCGGTTGGTATCAGTTGCCCTCAGGATTCGGGTGTACGAGGCCCAGCGTCGGCCATGTCCCCACGGCTCTGGGGAACAAACAAGCGCGCATGATTTGTATATTCGTCGTGGCGAATGTGTGGTGCGCAGCGCTCAAATGACCGGAGGAACAATGGAAAACATCGAGCGGACCGTCGCTGCGAGCCCCGCCCGAGTGTGGCAGCTCTGGACGACCGGAGACGGAATCGCGCAGTGGTGGGCGCCGGACGGGTTTCGTACGGATGTCAGCACTCTCGATCTGCAGGCCGGAGGCGAGCTCCGCTACAGGATGACTGCGGTGGCGCCTGAGCAGATCGCCTTCATGGAGCAGCACGGGATGCCGCTGTCCACGGAGTCACGCAAGGTGTTCACCGAGGTCACCGAACCGACGCATCTGGCGTATCGCTCAGTCATCGACTTTGTTCCGGACCATGAGCCCTACGAGCAACTCACCATCGTGGACTTCGAAGAAGTGGCCGAGGGGACACGCGTCACCATGCAGGTGGAGCCGTTGCACGATGAGGTCTGGACCCAGCGCCTGCTGGATGGGCGCTCCAACGAACTGGACAACCTCGCCAAGCTCGTCGCCGACGAGTGAGCGAGGACGGCGAGAAAAGGGCATCGACCCGCAAGCGGCCCTAACAGCGGTCGGAGAGTCGGTGCCGTTCCATGGCCGGTCGCTCGGATCAACTCCGACACGATCCAGGACTGGGTGAACACCATGAGCGCCGACGGCCTCGGGCCGCGCACCGTCCGCTGGACCCACTCAGTGCTGAGAATGACACTCCAGCATGCAGTCGACCGAGGCCAGCTCGTGGGCAAAAATCCCGCGAAGAGCACGAAGTTCCCCCCTATGCGTCACGCGACGCACGTATATCTGACCGCCGCTGAGGTGGCCGCGCTCGCCGAGAAGTGCGGACCCTCGCAGGGCGATATCGTGCGCATACTTGCCTACACGGGTCTTCGATTCGGCGAACTGGCCGGCCTGCAAGTCGAGGATGTCGATCTCGATGCCCGCCGGATTCGTGTGCGGCGCTCGATCACGCAGGTTGGCGGCAAGTTTGTCGATGGCAATCCGAAGAGCCGAGCCGGCCGCCGAACGGTACCGATTCCGCAGTCGCTGCTTCCACTGCTCGAACCCCGAATTCGCGGACGTCCGCACGGGGAGCCTGCCGTGACGTCACCAGGTGGATCGCTGCTGAGTGTGGGCAACTGGAAACGAGACGTCCACTGGAAGGAATCGATTGTGGCGATCGGCCGGCCGACGCTGCGCGTCCACGATCTACGCCACACGTACGCGTCGTTGTCGAGGAAGGCGGGCGCCGACCTCCGGGTCTTGCAGAAGGCGATGGGTCATGCGTCCATTACTGTCACCGCACACACATACTCTGACCTGTACGACGACGAGCTCGACACCATTGCAGACGCACTGGATGGACTGGAGTGAGATACCGCCAGATGGAGGTTGAATCAGTTTGGCTTCAAAATGGTTGCATTTCAGCCAGTCGAGCGGGTATGAAAACCCTGAAAACCCCTTGTGGCCAGGGCCGGGATCGAACCGGCGACCTTCCGCTTTTCAGGCGGACGCTCGTACCAACTGAGCTACCTGGCCGAACGGTACCGGCTTAACCGAAACCGAAGAGCGACCCTGACGGGACTCGAACCCGCGACCTCCGCCGTGACAGGGCGGCGCGCTAACCAACTGCGCCACAGGGCCTTGCATAAACTTCGCCGGTCGTTACAACCGTACCCCCTACGGGATTCGAACCCGCGCTACCGCCTTGAAAGGGCGGCGTCCTAGGCCGCTAGACGAAGGGGGCCCGTCAGATTGCTCTGACCAGTACCCCAACGGCGTTCCGTTGGAGGCTGGGATAGCTTAGGACACCACGGTTGGAATGCCCAAATCGCGAGGTCATCACTCGGATTCGAGGTCTTCGAGCGACGCGTCCACGGGCCAACCTTCGCGGCGAAATCGTTCCAGCCACTCGGACGTGGCCGACGCCTCGAGAAGCACCTCGAAGCCCTCGTTGTACAACGGCCGCAACTGACTTCGATCACCGAAAAGGTCTGCGATATAACGATGTCCGGCAATAAGCGCGCCGAGGGTGCGGACGAAGGTCTCGAGTTGAACCTCCGCCCGGAGGTGACCTAGCTCCTGCGCCCGCATGGCCAACTGGTATGCACTTTTGCCCCACAGTTGACTCCCACTAGCCACCCCGGACGCTTGCAGTTCCGGCTCGATGATCAGCCGGAATTGCGCACGAGTGAGGTCGTCATGCTGAAAGCGCAGGGCCATTTCATCGACCAGGCCATGCAGGATCTGCAGCGGCTCGAGATCCGTCCGGGAAATCCAACGGTCCCCGAATTCGGCATAGCGTCTGATCGACTCGTCCATGACGGCACGGGCAAGGTCTTCCTTGGAGTCGAAATGGAAGTACATCGCGCCTTTGGTGGCGTTGGACCCCTCGAGGATCCGGGCGAGCGACGCGGCGGCATAACCGCTCTTGGCGAATTCGGCTGCTGCGGATTTCACGATTGCAGCACGAGTGCGACGCGCCCGTTCTTGCTGCCGAGCCATGCAGAGGTGCCTTCCAGGATCCGACAACTGTCGCTTGGGCAGCTCTGCCCAACAGCGCCGGGAATCGAGTTGTCTCGTGACATTCGTCGTCAGGCGGCGTCTGGATTGCCGACCGACAAAGGCGGCATGCCTAAAACACACCGGGTGGTATAGTTTTCTTGCTTGGGTGCGCTGCAGGGGGTGCGCACCCAAGCTCATATTACGACCGTAACTTTACGGCTTACGAACGCTACTGACCACCGCCGTGTCGCGGGTTCACCAGTGCGTGCCCGGGGTGATATCGACGAACAATCGCTGCGCGCTCGACACCGCTTGCTCGACCGCACTCTTCTCGGCGGCTTCCCCCTTGCGTCCAGCCGCCGCGGAGTCCGGGAACATCTTGAACCCCTTGTTTCGGACGAAGTCCATGATCTCCGGCGAGATCGAATCAGCGAACGAGGCCACTCGACCGAAGGCCGGACTGTAGCGGCGCGGTCGTTCGATGATCGCGTCACAAATGACGTGACCCGCTTCCTCGGGTGTCAGTGTCGGGAAGTTGTCGTAGAGCGATGTCGGGGCGATCATCGGCGTGCGCACGAGCGGCATGTGCACCGTTGTGAACCGCACCCCTTCATCCTGCGTCTCGGCCTGGAAGGCATCGGACACCGTGTCCAGCGCGGCCTTCGACGCGATATATGCACCGAATCGCGGCACCTTCGTCTGCACCCCGATCGAGGAAATATTGATTACCTGACCGAATCCTCGCTCGCGCATTCCCGGCAGTAAACCGAGCATCAAACGCAGCGGCGCAAAGTAATTCAGCTGCATGGTGCGCTCGAAATCATGGAACCGGTCATAGGAAAGCTTTAGCGACCGACGGATCGACCGCCCGGCATTGTTGATCAGAATGTCGACCCTGCCGAATTTGTCGATCACCGTCGCGACGAGTTTGTCGATCGCCTCCATGTCGGTGAGATCGGTCGGAAAAATATAGGCACGCCCGCCCACGGCTTCCACCTCGTCGGCGGTCTCGCGAAGTTTCTCCTCGCCGCGAGCGACAAGGAGGACGGTGCCGCCGGCGCGGCCGAGTTCGATTGCGGTCGCGCGTCCGATGCCGGACGAGCCTCCCGTGACCATGACGATCCGGCCATCGAGAATTTCGGCCAGTGACGGCCTGGGCCGAAGAATTCGGGCAATTCCGCCCGGTGTGGTTCGTGACGTGGGCGTTTGCAGCGCCTTGCTCACCGCTTCAACCGGCTTGCTGACGACGCCTGCGACTTGCTTGAGCGGATTCATCGATTCGGTCCCATCGATCGCACGCATTGTTCGCCGGGCACGATTGCCCGCGATCCGATCCTGCTACGGAACTGCCCGCCTCGGCTACCCACAATGCCTACGGACTATTGCGGCGGCAGCGCGATCGATGCGGCTGAAAAGGGGAAGAGTGCCCCCCGTAGGGCTCGAACCTACGACCTACTGATTAAAAGTCAGCAGCTCTACCAACTGAGCTAGAGGGGCTCGGACGGAAAGCCTACCGGAGGAGGTCAGGGGCTGTGCCTTTGGTGTGAATCTGGTCTGAACCGCCGCGTTCACATTTCAAATCGGACCTACGTTGCCGTAGGCTAGCCTGCTGAAGCCACCAGAAGTAAGTAAACCGTAACAATCGAGGTGCATGACCAATGACGAGGGATCTCACACAGCTCGAGCTGCTGACCGAACTGCAGCCGGTTGCGGAGGAGAACGTCAACAGGCACATCTCTATGGCCAAGGAGTGGCACCCGCACGACTACGTCCCGTGGGATGAAGGACGTAACTTCGCCGCGATGGGCGGTGTCGACTGGGACCTCGAGCAGTCGCAGCTCAGCGAGGTCGCCCGGGCAGCGATGATCACCAACCTGCTCACCGAGGACAATCTGCCCTCCTACCACCGTGAGATTGCCGAGCACTTTTCCCAGGAAGGCGCGTGGGGCACCTGGGTCGGCCGCTGGACTGCGGAAGAAAACCGGCACGGCATCGTGATGCGTGACTACCTGGTGGTCACCCGCGGCGTCGACCCGGTTGCGCTGGAGCAGGCTCGCATGGAGCACATGACCAACGGCTTCTCCTCGAACATCGCCGGTACCGAGTTCGGCTTCATTCACTCCGTGGCTTATGTGACGTTCCAGGAACTGGCCACCCGGGTCAGCCACCGCAACACCGGCAAGGCGTGCAACGACCCGATTGCTGACCGGATGCTGCAGCGCATCGCCGCAGACGAAAACCTGCACATGATCTTCTACCGCAACATGTGTGGTGCCGCCTTGGACCTGGCTCCCGACCAGGCCCTGGAGGCTATCGACCTGGTGATCGAAAACTTCCAGATGCCCGGCGCCGGCATGCCGAACTTCCGCCGCAACGGCGTGCTGATGGCCAAGCACGGCATCTACGACCTGCGCCAGCACCTCGAAGAGGTCGTGATGCCCGTGCTGCGCAAGTGGAACGTCTTCGAGCGTGACGACTTCACCGCCCGGGGTGAAGCCACCCGCGAGCGGCTGGGCAAGTTCCTCGAGAAGCTCGAAAAGGACGTCGTCCGCTTCGAGGAGCAGCGCGACCGGATGCTCGCCCGCGAAGCCAAGAAGCGGGAGCAGCAGGCAAGCTAGGGAATGACCTCGCTCTCCATCGGCTCGCTGCGGCTGGCGAGCCCGGTAGTGCTGGCTCCGATGGCGGGCATTACCAACGTTGCCTTTCGCACCCTGTGCCGCGAACTCGAGCTCGAACGCGTCGGCAGCGTCTCCGGCCTCTATGTCTGTGAGATGGTCACGGCCCGTGCCCTCGTCGAACGCCAGCCGGCGACGCTGCACATGACGACGTTCGGTCCCACCGAGACGCCGCGATCACTGCAGCTCTACACCGTCGACCCCGCGACCACCTATGACGCGGCGCGAATGATCGTCGACGAGAACATGGCCGACCACATCGACATGAACTTCGGCTGCCCGGTACCCAAGGTCACCCGCAAGGGCGGTGGCGCCGCGTTGCCGTACAAGCGCGAACTGTTCCGTCGCATCGTGGCCGCCGCCGTCAAGGCCACCGAAGGGACGGCGGTCCCGGTGACCGTGAAATTTCGCATCGGCATCGACGACGCGCACCACACCCATCTCGACGCCGGCCGGATCGCCGCCGAAGAAGGTGCTGCGGCCGTCGCGCTGCACGCTCGCACCGCCGCCCAGCGATACTCCGGCGAAGCCGACTGGAAGGAAATCGCCCGGCTCAAGGAACATGTGACCAATGTCCCCGTCCTGGGCAATGGTGACATCTTCGATGCCTACGACGCGGTCCGGATGATGGCCGAAACCGGTTGCGACGGCGTGGTGGTGGGCCGCGGTTGTCTCGGCCGGCCCTGGCTGTTCGGCGAGCTCAGCGCCGCCCTCAATGACCGCCCGATTCCGACCCCGCCAACACTGGGCGAGGTCGCGGCCATTATGCGCCGGCACGCCGAGCTGCTGGCCGACCATCACGGCCCCGACAAAGGCCTGCGCGAGCTGCGGAAACACATCTCGTGGTACCTGCGCGGCTTCCCCGCCGGGTCACAGCTTCGGGTATCTCTCGCGCTCGTTTCCACGCTCGACGAACTCGATGAGTTGCTCGCCGAACTCGACCCGAATGTGCCGTTCCCGAAGGACGCTGAGGGCCCGCGCGGTCGGCAAGGCTCACCCGGAAAAGTGGCGCTCCCCGACGGCTGGCTGGATGATCCGCAGGACTGCCGCGTACCCGTCGGCGCGGATGTGATGCATTCCGGCGGCTAGGCCGCGCGGATTCGGCAGAGCGCGTCACCGTGGCTTAATCGTTATCATTGGCCGGATCCGCTGATAGCGGACAGATGCGCGATACGGGATTTTCTTCGGGGAGAGGCAGGGCCGCTGGTGGTTGACGACCACAAGCCGAACCATTCGGCGCCCGAGTCTCGACCCCCCTGGGAACGCCACCTCTTCCCCTCCACCGCCCCCGATTCGAACTCGTCGGACACCGCCCCGAACCGGCGCGGTCGCTCGGCCAAACGCTCGCTAGCCGACGCGGACACGATCTCGGTATCCCAGCTCGTCAGCAAGCTGCAAGGCGGCACCGAGCCGACCGCCGCCACGACGACCCCTCCTGTGCGTGATTTTTCACCGCCCGCGGTGAAAAATCACGCACAGGGGGAACAGCACGCGGCGGCACCCCAGGTGATCGCCGCACCGCCGCTGACTCGATTGCAAGCCAATAGGCAGCGCCGTCGACGTCGCCTGCACACCGCCGCCCGCTCCGCCATCGGACTGTTCGCGGTGCTCGCGCTGCTCCTCACCGGCACCGTCTGGGCCTACCTACGCTCCGCGGACAACGCTTTCGCGCAGGTGGCGGCGCTGGACGAGAACTCCACCGATGTGGTCGACCCGGTCGGTCAAACCGGTGACGAAACGTTCCTCATCGTCGGCACCGACACGCGTGCGGGCAAAAACTCCGACGTCGGCGCCGGCACCGAGGCCGATGCAGAAGGTGCCCGCTCCGACACCGTCATGCTGGTCACCATTCCCGCCAACCGCCAACGCGTCGTCGCCGTTTCCTTCCCCCGCGACCTCGACGTCCATCGGCCGAGCTGCCAAGGCTGGAACAGCGACACCGGCGAATACACCGACGAGACGTTTGCCCCGGCCGACGGCGACAAACTGAACGCCACCTATGCGCTCGGTGGTCCGAAGTGCCTGGTCAAGGTCATCCAGAAGATCTCCGGTCTGCGGGTCGGCCACTTCATCGGCATGGATTTCTCCGGCTTCGAGGGCATGGTCAACGAAGTCGGCGGCGTCGAGGTCTGCTACCCGACGCCCCTGGTCGACGACGTGCTCGGCACGGTGCTGCCGAAGGCCGGCCGGCAGCGAATCACCGGCAAGACGGCGCTCAACTACGTTCGGGCCCGCCATGTGGCATCGGAAGGCAACGGTGACTACGGCCGCATCAAGCGCCAGCAGCGCTTCCTGTCGTCGCTGCTGCGCTCGGCCCTGTCCAGCAAGGTGCTGTTCGACCCGGGCAAGCTCAACGGCTTCATCAATGCGTTCACTCGCGACACGTTCGTCGAGAAGGTCACCACGCGCGACCTCATGATGCTTGGACGCTCGCTGCAGAACGTCGACGCCGGCGCCGTCACCTTCCTCACCGTCCCGACGGCCGGCACCAACGAGTGGGGCAACGAGATTCCCCGTCCTGACGACATCGACGCGATCTTCGCGGCCATCATCAATGACGACCCGCTGCCCGGCGAGGAACGCAAGGCCGAACCGAAACCGACCACCGCAAAACCGCCCACGCCAGCAACGTCGGCGCAGAAGGCGGTCGACCCTGCCAGCGTGACGGTGCAGGTGTCCAACGGCTCCGGCGTCACCGGCGCCGCAGCGTCGACCGCGAATGCGTTGGGTTCGTACGGCTACCAGATCTACAGCGTCGGAAACTATCCGTCGAGCAGCAACGACACCGTCATCCGCTACTCCGCCGGCCATGCGCCCGAGGCCGCAACCGTGGCCGCCTCGGTACCCGGCGCGAAGCTCAAGGAAGTCAGCGGACTCGGCAGCATCGTGGAGGTTGTGATCGGCGCCGATTTCACCGGCACGGTCAAGAAGCCGCCCGCGTCCGGTTCGGCGCTCACCACCGCGACGGTGCCGACACCGGCGGCCAGTACAGCAACGTCTGCTGCGCCGTCCGCGCCCGCATTGCCGTCGGACCTGAGCGTCACCAACGCCGCCGACGATTCCTGCGAGTAGGGTCCGAACACGACTTTTAGGACTCCCCGGCGATTCACCCCCCGTTCACCTCGCCATCGTGACTTGGCTGATTACGGGAAGTAGTGTCGGTTTCTATGCGCGCGGCTTACAAGGGACGAATGGCGGAGTTGGCTGGCCTGCTCGGCGAGATGGCGGGACTGGCCGGCAACGCCATGGAACGCGCCACCCAGTCATTGCTGCAGGCAGACCTGTCGTTGGCCGAAGAAGTCATCACCGAGTACGACCGCATCGCCGAACTTGCCGTGGTTGCCGAGGAGAAGGCCTTCGCGTTGCTGGCCCTGCAGGCGCCGGTGGCCGGCGACCTTCGACAAGTCGTCTCGGGAATCCAAATCGTGGCCGATGTGGACCGAATGGGCGCGCTGGCGCTGCACGTCGCGAAGATCGCCCGTCGGCGCCACCCCAATCACGTCTTGCCTGAGGAAGTAAACGGTTACTTCGCCGAGATGGGCCGGATCGCCGTGTCACTCGGGGCCGCCGCCAAGGAAGTGCTCGATACTCGTGATCCGGAACGCGCCGCGCGGTTGCGGGACGAGGACGAGGCAATGGACGACCTGCACCGCCACCTGTTCACCGTGCTCATGGACCGCGAGTGGAAGCACGGCGTCGCCGCGGCCGTGGACGTGACATTGCTGGGCCGCTTCTACGAGCGTTTTGCCGACCATGCCGTCGAGGTAGGCCGGCGGGTCATCTTCCTGGCGACCGGCCGGATGCCGAGCGCCGAGGAAACCCACGAACTTCCGGCTCGTTAGCCGAATCGGCCGGAGATGTAGTCCTCGGTCGCCTTCTTGGACGGGTTCGAGAAGATCTTCTCCGTGTCGTCGATCTCGACCAGCCGGCCCGGCTTACCGGTGGCCTCGAGGTTGAAGAACGCCGTCTGGTCGCTCACCCGCGCCGCCTGCTGCATGTTGTGCGTGACGATCACGATGGTGAACTCCTTCTTGAGTTCGGTGATCAGGTCCTCGATCGCCAGCGTGGAGATCGGGTCCAGCGCCGAGCACGGCTCATCCATGAGGAGCACGTCCGGCTCGACCGCGATGGCGCGCGCGATGCACAGCCGTTGCTGCTGACCACCGGAGAGGCCGCCGCCGGGCTTGTCCAACCGGTCCTTGACCTCGTTCCACAGGTTCGCGCCGCGCAGCGACTGCTCGGCGACCTCGTCGAGTTCCTTGCGGTTACGCACGCCCTGCAGCTTGAGCCCGGCCACCACGTTGTCGCGAATCGACATGGTGGGGAACGGGTTCGGTCGCTGAAACACCATCCCGATGGTGCGGCGGACACCGACCGGGTCGACGGTCGGGGCGTAGATGTCCTCGCCGTCGAGCAGGATCGCGCCCTCCACCCGGGCGCCGGGTGTCACCTCGTGCATCCGGTTCAATGTGCGCAGCACGGTCGACTTGCCACAGCCCGACGGCCCGATGAACGCCGTGACGCTGCGCGGCGGCACGGACAACCCGACGTCGGCCACGGCATGGAATTTGCCGTAGTAGATATTGACGTCCTTGAGGTCCAGACGCTTGGCCATCAGAGCTTCCTAACGGTGTCGGATAAGTTTATGGTCATTTCGCCCGCACCGAGGAGAAGTGACCGACGATCTTGGCGACGACGTTCAGCACCGCGATCACCAGAATCAGGGTCAGCGCCGCTCCCCAGATCCGGTTCGCGCCGGCCTGAGTCGGATTGTTCATTTCGGCGACCATCACGCCCGGCAGCGTGCCCATCTCGCCCTGGAACATGTCGTAGTTGATGAACGGCGCATAGCCGACCAGGATCAGCAGCGGCGCCGTCTCGCCGAGCACACGCGCCAAGGCCAGCATGACGCCGGTGATGGTGCCCGGCAGGGCCGTCGGAATTACGATGCGGGCCACTGTCTTCCACTTCGGCACGCCGAGCGCATAGGACGCTTCGCGCAGGTCCTGCGGCACGATGCGCAGCATCTCCTCGGTGCTGCGCACGATCACCGGAACCATCAACAACACGAGCGCCAGAGACACCGCGAACGCGGACTTCGGCAGCCCGAAGGTCGCCACCCACAGGGCGTAAATGAACAGCGCGGCCACGATCGACGGCACGCCGCTGAGGATGTCCACCATGAACGTGGTGAGCTTGCCGAGCTTCCCGCCGCCGGAGTATTCGACTAGGTAGATGGCCACGAAGATGCCCAGCGGGATGGAAATCAGCGCACACACCAGGCCTTGTAGCAAGGTGCCGACCAGCGCGTGATAGACACCGCCACCGGGCGACGCGGCCGACAGGCCGCTGAAGGAATGGCTGAACCAGGTAGCGGTCACAATCGCCGGAAAGCCCTTGGCGAGCACCGTCCACAAGACCCACACGAGCGGCACGAGGGCCACCAGCACGCAGAGGGTGACCAGCACGGTCGCGGTCAGATCAGCAACCCGCCGCCGCAGGCCGACGCCCTGGAAGGTCGCCCGCTTGAGCGGGCGATCCAAGGTGGTCAGATGAGCCATCACAGTGCCACCTTCCTCAGGGCCGCTTTCCGGCGACCGCGGTCCGGGCCAGCGCGTTGACCGCGAAGGTCAGGATGAACAACACCAGACCGGCCGCGATGTAGGCGCCCGCCTGAATGTTGTTGTTGAACTCCGCATAGCCGAGCGCGATCTTCGACGCGATCGTCGCGCCGCCGTCGAACAGTGACCAACTGAAGGCCTGCGACGTCGTCCGCAGAATCAGGTACAGGGCCATCGTCTCCCCCAGCGCACGCCCGAGACCCAGCATCGAACCGCTGATGTACCCGGACTTGCCAAACGGAATGATCGTGGTTTTCACGACCTCCCAGCGGGTCGCGCCCAGGGCCAGTGCAGCCTCGATCTGCGCGGCCGGTGTCTGGGCGAAGACCTCGCGGGTGACGGCAGTGATGATCGGCAGAATCATTACTGCCAGCACGATGCCGGCGGTGAAAATCGTTCCGCCGCCGGGCACCGAACCGCTGCCCGAGGAAAACAGGAAGATCCAGCCGAGGTGGGTGTTGAGCCACACCGCCAGCGGCCGGATCGCCGGTGCCAGCACGAGCAGGCCCCACAACCCGAACACGATGGACGGGACCGCCGCCAACAGGTCAACGACATATGCCAACGGTCTGCTCACCGTTCGGGGCGCGTATTGCGTCAGGAAGATGGCGATCCCCAGCGCGACGGGCATGGCGAGCAGCAGCGCGAAGAACGACACCAGCACCGTGCACTGGAACAGGTCCAACACCCCGAATGCCATCGCATCGATGTTGGTGGTGTTCCAGGTTCGGCTGGTCAGGAAGTTGACCTGGTCCCGGCGCAGGGCCGGGACCGCTCGCCACACCAGGAAAAAGCCGATCGCGGCGATGAGCACCGTGATGAAGATGGCCGAGCCGGAAGCGAACGTGGTGAAGATGCGGTCACCAGGCCGGCTGCGTTTGCCGGCCGGAGAATTCTTCCCAGATGTGATAGGGGCCTCCGGTTGTCCTGGTCCGCGCAACTGGGAATCGCCGATCAACTCCGCATGGCTGGCAGCCTCGCGGTATGCGGGACCGTAGACCAGCCGCTTGGACTGGGTCGGCGCCTCACTCATGTGCGCTCACTTTTCCTAGTCATCGAATATAAGGCCCGGTGGCGATGGCCATGCTTCGCACCTGATCAGCCCATCGCGTTGATCGACGCAGCGACCTTTTCCTTGAAGTGCTGCGGCAGCGGGACATAGCCTAGGTCGGCGAGCCCGCTCTGGCCCTCGTTGACGGCGCTGGTCAGAAAGGACTTGACCGCGGTGGCGGTGTCCGGGTCGTACCCCTTGGAGCACACCACCTCGTAGGTCGCCAGAATGAGCGGGTACACGCCCGGCTCCTTGCTGGTGTAGGTGGATTTGAGGTCCAGAGCCAGGTCGTTGCCGTTGGGATTCTTGAACTGCGCTGCGTCGATCGCCTTGCTGGCGCTCGCCGTGCTCAGCGCGACCGGCCCCGACCCGCTGTCGAGGCGGGCGGCGGTCAGCTTGTTCTGGTCTGCGAACGACTTTTCGACGTAGGTGATCGAACCCGGGGTGGTGGCAACGCCCTGCGCCACACCGGCCGAGCCCTTCGCGCCCTGTCCCGTCCCACCGCGGAAGTCCGAGCCAGCACCTTGGGTCCAGGCGCCGTGTGATGCGGCCGCGAGGAACTGCTGGAAGTTGTCGGTGGTGCCCGACGAGTCCGACCGGAAGAACACGGTGATGTTCTGATCCGGCAGGGCGACGCCGTGGTTCAGCGCGGCGATCGCCGGGTCGTTCCACTTCTTGATGGCGCCGTTGAAGATCTTCGCGGCGACCTCGCCGTTGAGAACCAGATTGTCGACGCCGTCGAGGTGGTAGGCGAGCGCCACCGGCCCGAACACCAGCGGGATGTTCCAGGCGTCGTTGCCCCCGCAGCGAGCCTTGGCCTGCGCGGCCTGCTCGTCCTTGATCGCCGAGTCGGACCCGGCGAAGTCGATCTGCTTGGCGATGAACTGGGTGCGCCCGTCGCCGGAACCGCTCGGGTTGTAGGCGACGTTGACCGTCTTGCCCTTGTTGGAGCAGGCCGCGATGTAGGCCGCGGTGAAGGCGTCCATCGCGTTCTTCTGCGCGGACGAGCCCGCGCCGGAAAGCCTGGCCTTGCCCTCGCACGACGCCGTCGAATTGGCCACTGCACTGCTCGCGCCGGCGCTGTTGGTGTTGTTGTCCGTTCCGCAGGCGCTGAGGGCGACGGCACCGATAGCGACCACGCCGAGTACGGCGCTACTGCGCTTGAGGTTCACCTATGTCCTCCAAGGTTTCTCCAGTGACAGCACGGCGCTGCCCATGACGAAACCTAAGCGGGCGTGGTGGACAGACGGTCCCGCGTGGGTGAACGGAGAATGAACAGCGCGCGGTTATGCCGGGTTTGTCCGGCGCGCGTAGGCAACGTCTGTGTGGAAGGTCTCAAATCCGAGCGCTCGATATGTCCGCACGGCAGCGACGTTGTCTGCTTCGACGTACAGCATTACCGCTGGCAAACCGTGCTCGTGCAGGTACTGCAATCCGACCAGCGTGAGTAATCTGCCCAGCCCACGGCCCTGCGCACCGGGATCGACCGCAACCACGTACACCTCGCCGACGGCGGGCTCGGCAGTGCGGTGAATTTTGGTCCAGTGAAAACCGAGCAACTTCCCGTGTTCGTCCGTCGCCAGGAAGAGTCCGGCCGGGTCGAACCAGTCCGAGGCCCTTCGCGACGCGACCTCCTGCTCGGTCCAGCCACCCTGCTCGGGGTGCCAGGCGAACGCGGCGTTGTTCACCCGCAGGATCTCGGCGTCGTCGTCGGGGCCCGCGTACGTGCGCACCGAAACCCCTGCCGGCACTTCTACTTCCGGCAGAGCGGTAGCCATCGCGCGCCGCGATTGGAGCAGCTGACGCACGGGTTCCAGCTCGAGCCGTCGCGCAACAGCTTGGGCCGCAGGCAGATTGCCGTGCGCCCACACCCGGGCCCCCGGACCGCCGGCCGCGAGTGCGGCATCCACCAGTTTGGTGCCGATGCCGTGATTGCGCTGGGCTGGCGCCACCACGACCTCAGCCATCGGCGGGTGTTCGTCGCGACCGGGAACGAGATTCGCGTAGCCGGCGAGCTGACCGTCAAAGTCCCAGATCAGGTGCCGGGCTGCCGATCCGGCCGCCAGCGACGCGACGGCCTGCTCAGAAATCGGCGCCGTGCCGTCGGCGACCGTCGCCGCGTCGACGAGGTCGATGATGTGGCGCGCCTGCGCCGGACCGACCTCCGCGTGCCAGGTCATCGATCAGGAGCCGTTGACCGGCGCGTAGTCGGCAGCATCGTCGCTGTCGTCGGCGTTGTCGACGTTGCTGCTGGCGGCAGGGCCATCGGGCCGGCTCGCCGAGCGGCTGGGCCGCACCGCCTTGTAACCGACATTGCGGACGGTGCCGATGAGCGATTCGTATTCCGAACCCAATTTGGCGCGCAACCGCCGGACGTGCACGTCGACCGTGCGCGTGCCGCCGAAGAAGTCGTAACCCCACACCTCTTGCAACAACTGGGCACGAGTGAAAACCCGACCAGCGTGTTGGGCGAGGTACTTGAGCAGCTCGAACTCCTTGTAGGTGAGGTCGAGCGGACGCCCCCGCAGCCGGGCCGTATATGTGCCCTCGTCGATGACGAGTTCCCCGAGCGTGATCTTTCCGGCGGTCTCCGGGTTGATCGCGCCGCCACTGCGGCCCACCAACAACCGCAACCGCGCATCCAGCTCGGCCGGCCCGGTTCCCGGCAAGAGGATGTCGTCGAGACCCCAATCGGGGTTGACCGCCACCAGTCCGCCTTCGGTCAACACGGCGACGACCGGCACGGCGGAGCCGGTGGTGCCGAGCAACCGGCACAGGCCGCGGGCGGCCGCGAGGTCGGTCCGGGCGTCGACGAGCGCCACGTCGGCGCTGCCGGCCTCCAGCAACGAGGAGACTTCGGTCGGCGCCGGGCGGACCGTATGCGCCAGCAGCGACAACGACGGCAACACCGAATCCGGGTTCGGATCGGAGGTAAGCAGGAGAAGTTCCATCGAACCTCCCTCCACGTGAGCGCAGCGACGTGTCCGCTAACGACGGCAGTATCGGGTGCAAGAGTAGCGCGCCTGTCGCAGGTCAGCGCGCTACGTGGCTGCTGCCCCGCGAATGCGCAATTGCGTTTCCGTCACAATGGTCGAATGCGCAAACTCATCATCGGGCTCGTTTGCCTGGTGGGACTCGTGGTCGTCGTGGACTTCGCCGCGGCGGCCTACTCCGAATACCGGGTCTCGCGGATCCTTCGCGAGGGCGGAGACCTCAGCGCCGATCCCGAGGTGACCATCCACGGTTTTCCGTTCCTGAGTCAGGCCGCCGAGGGCAAGTACCGCAACGTCGAGATCCGCGCGCGGGCGGTGCGCAGCGACATCAAGGGCGAAATCACCGTCGAGGCGACGCTCAACGGCGTGTCGATACCGGCTGGCGACCTGGTGGATGGGCGGATTCATTCGGTCCCCGTCGACCATGTGTCCGGCCGGATGGAGATCGACGCCACCGAACTGGGCCAGATGTTCGGCATTCCCGACCTGCAGATTTCCGCCGCGCCGGCCGACAAGTCCGACGGCACGGGCGGGTCGGGCGGGTCCGGTATGACCACCACGGGTGGCGTCGTCCTGACGGGAACCGTGCCGGTAGCCGGGGTTCCCACGAAGGTGAGCGTGCAGGCCGATCTGCTGCTCGACGGCAGCCAGATCCGGGTCTTTGCGTCCGATTTCTACACCGGTTCGCAAGCCCAACCTGTAGCCGTGACCACCGGACCGGACCGGGCAACGGTGCTGGGCATGTTCGACCGGATGATCGATCCCAAGCAGTTGCCGTTCGGCCTGGTGCCGACGAAGGTGTCCGCGGAGGGCTCCCAGATCGTGATCGAGGGTTCGGGGGACAATGTGAGGATCAACCTCGACGAACTGCAGCGGCCTTAACGCAATGATCCAAATCATCATCCTTGTCGTCGTCCTCCTCGTGGCGTGCGGAGCCGGGCTGTGGTTACGTGCCCGCGCCGGCCAGGTCCGGCAGGTGGCCGCGGATGCGCCCGCCGACGAGCGGGTCGCGCTGCTGGCAGCCGCCGGTGTTGGCGAGCGCGAACCGACCGTGCTGCATTTTTCGGCGGACTGGTGCGGTCCGTGCGCGGCGGTTCGCCGGGTGGTCGGGCAGGTGATCGGCGAGCTCGCCCAGCACCCTCGGCCGCCCCGGGAGGTGGAACTCGACATCGACGAAAATCCCTCGCTGGCAAGGGAACTGGGCGTCCTGTCGTTGCCGACGACGTTCATCTTCGACGGCGCCGACAGCCAGCTGTTCCGGATCTCCGGGGTGCCGTCCGCGGCCGATCTGCGCAACGCGCTCCAGCCGCTCAGCGGCTAGTTACCTGCGCCTATCGGGCTCCCGGCGTTTAAATCATCCAGAAAGCAGGTAGACTGCGTGACGTGCAAACCCGCCGCGAGCTCATGCTCACTCGTCGCCGCGCAGTAGATCTGTGCCGCCTCGGCGGTTGTTGCTGTCGTATCTGTCGCTGATCGCCAGGTCGACGCCTTCCTCGCTGCCAGCAATTAGCTGATCGCACGGTACGAGCGTTTCGGTGATCCACCGTCGCGTGTTTTCGCGCGCCCGCAGTATTTCTATTGTTCAGCGCCAGGAGTATTTCCAGTGTCAACCGATCAATTCACCACATCCACCGAGTCCAGTGCGCCGGTCGGGGTTGCCGCGGATCAGGTCGACGTGCGTGGTCCGCGCTTTGCCGCGTGGGTCACCACCACCGTGCTCGTCGCGGTGTTTGTCGCGGCGGCTTTTTCCACGGCCGCAGCGGCGGTGCTCGTCGGCCTGCAGGCCATCGTCTTCGCCGTCGGCGCCGCCGTCGGCCCCCGCCGCAGCCCCTACGGCCGGCTGTATGGCAAGTTCGTCGCGCCGCGACTGGGCAAGCCCACCGAGAAGGAGCCGGTCGCACCCTTGCGGTTCGCTCAGCTCCTGGGCTTCGTCTTTGCCGCTATCGCCTTTCTCGGCTTTGTCGCGGGCCCGCCCGTGATCGGAGCCATCTTCACCGGCTTCGCGTTGTTCGCGGCGTTCCTCAACGCCGCGTTCGGTGTCTGCCTGGGTTGCCAGATATATCCGCTGGTAGCCCGGCTGCGCCGCAACAACGTGAGCACCACCGAACGTGCAGCCTGAGCGCTGCCTGGTAATCGCAAGTCAGTAACACGAAAGGACACCAATGGCTCGCTCCGACGTCCTAGTCTCCGCAGACTGGGCCGAGCAGAACCTGCACGCCCCCAAGACTGTCTTCATCGAGGTCGATGAGGACACCAGCGCCTACGACGGCGGTCACATCGAAGGCGCCATCAAGCTCGACTGGCGCAAGGATCTGCAGGACCCGATTCGCCGCGACTTCGTCAACCGGGAGCAGTTCTCCGACCTGCTGTCGGCGCGCGGCGTTGCCAACGACGACACCGTCATCCTCTACGGCGGCAACAACAACTGGTTCGCCGCCTACGCGTACTGGTACTTCAAGCTCTACGGCCACGACGACGTGAAGCTGCTCGACGGTGGTCGCAAGAAGTGGGAGCTCGACGGTCGCCCGTTGTCCCGCGATGTCGTGACCCGTGAGGCCACCCAGTACAAGGCCGCCGAGCCGGACCTGTCGATCCGCGCGTTCCGCGACGAGGCCATCGACGCCATCGGCAACAAGAACCTGGTCGACGTCCGTTCGCCCGACGAGTTCACCGGCAAGATTCTCGCTCCCGCCCACCTCCCGCAGGAGCAGAGCCAGCGTCCGGGTCACATCCCGAGCGCGATCAATGTGCCGTGGAGCAAGGCCGCGAACGAGGACGGCACCTTCAAGTCCGACGCCGAGCTGACCGAGATCTACAAGGAAGCCGGCCTGGATGGCAGCAAGGACACCATCGCCTACTGCCGCATCGGCGAGCGGTCTTCGCACACCTGGTTCGTGCTCAAGGAATTGCTCGGCCACGAGAACGTCAAGAACTACGACGGCAGCTGGACCGAATACGGCTCGCTCGTCGGTGCACCTATCGAGTTGGGAGAGTAAATATGTGCGCAGCCCCCACCCAAGGCCAGGCTCTGCCCGCCGGCGTGGACGTAGAGAAGGAAACCGTCATCACCGGGCGCGTGCTGGCCGGTGACGGCCAACCGGTCGGCGGCGCGTTCGTGCGCCTGCTCGACGGCACCGGCGAATTCACCGCGGAGGTCGTCGCCTCCGGGACCGGCGACTTCCGGTTCTTCGCGGCGCCCGGCGAGTGGACCGTGCGGGCGCTCTCGTCCAGCGGCAACGGCACCGCCACCGTGCGGCCGGAGTCCAACGGCGTGCACAACGTGGACGTCACTGTCGCCGCATAAGTTTCGCGCGCTGCCGACGGGCGGCTACCAGCAGCTTCGCGCTGCGGTAGCCGCCCGTTTTGGTTGGCGCCCCGGGTACTAAACTGGCGCCGTGGTCACTTTCTTCGAGGTACTTCTCGCGCTCGCCTCAGTGCTGATCGCGTGGTTCGGCCTGTACGTCATCTACCGACTGATCACCGACGAGTCGTGAGCGACGCCGACGAGCCAGGCCGTGTGAAGGGCTCTGGGAACGAGGCCGTCTCCGCAGCGGCAGAACGCGCGGAGACGACGCGCTCCCGCAACATCCCGTCGTTGCCGGACCTGCCCATGCCGGACGACACCGCGAATCTGCGCGAAGGCCCAGACCTCGACTCCGCCCTGCTGGCGCTGCTGCCCATGGTGGGCGTATGGCGCGGCGAGGGCGAGGGCAACCACCCGCAGAACGGCGACTACCGCTTCGGCCAGCAAATTGTCGTCTCGCACGACGGCGGTCCGTATCTGAATTGGGAAGCCCGCTCCTGGGTGATCGGCGAGGACGGCAGCTACAGCGGGCCAGACCTGCGCGAGAGCGGCTTCTGGCGAGTCAACGGTGATCCGACCGTTGCCGACGGCGAGGTCCTCGAGTTGCTCCTCACCCACAGCAGCGGGGTCGTCGAGTTGTTCTACGGCCGCGCACTCACCCAATCGTCGTGGGAACTGGCCACCGACGTGGTGATCCGCAGCCAGTCGGGCGCGGTGGTCGGCGGCGCGAAGCGGTTGTACGGAATCGTCGAGGGCGGCGATCTCGCGTACGTCGAGGAGCGCGTCGATGCCGATGGGGCGCTGGAGCCCCGGTTGTCCGCGCGGTTGCAGCGGTACGTGGGCTAGCTCCCGACCCGTGTCCCGACCGTGTCCCCACCCGGCCGTGCCGTGTCCCGACCCGTGCGTGAAATTTCACCGCGGGCGGTGAAATTTCACGCACGGCCGGTTTATCCACATGTGGATAACTGGTCCCACTTGACCGAGTTGTGACGGTGGCGCCCGGTATCGGTGTCAGCTATGACAGACATCGATCAGCTTCAAGTCATCGTCAACCAACAGCATGGCTTGGTCACGTTTGACCAACTCGAGCCGTGTGGATTCACCCGGCGCCGCGTCGAGCACATGTACAGCTCAGGCGCATGGCAACGGGTTCTCTACGGCGTTTACGCGGTGACCACCGGACCGTTGAGCAGGGAAATGGTTCTTCAGGCGGCTCTCTTATACGGCGGCGCAGGTGCAGTGCTCAGCCATGACACAGCCGCCGAGCTGTGGGGGATGCAGCGACCGGATCCGGAGGGCCCGATTCACGTGACCGTGCGAGTCGGACTCTCGGCGGTAGACCAACCAGCTACACGGGTCCTGTCCGCCGCACGACTCAACCCGAACATTGGGTCGATTCTGCATCCAGGTGTTCGGGTGCACCGCTCGCGCGCCCTCCCGCACATTGTTGTAGCGGCATCGCCGCCTCGAACTAGCCCGGCAGACACTGCAATCGATCTGGCCGTCGCGCAGCCGACCGCCCAGGAGGCCGCGACAACGCTTGCAGCAGTTGCAACGAACTACGGCTTGCGCCCGGACATCCTGATGGAGCGAGCACGGGCGCGGCCGCCACGGCGCTACGCCAGGAGCATCACGCGTGCCATCGAATTGTTGCGCGACGGCGTGCAATCTGTACTGGAGTACCACTACGCGGTCGACGTCGAAAAGGCTCACGGACTGCCAAGCGCCCTTCGGCAATCTCCGGTGATCGTGGATGGTCGCGTCTGTTACGAGGACGTCGAATACATCGTCGGCGACCTTCGACTCATCGTCAGACTCGACGGCAGAAGAGGGCACTCCCTGGCGCGCGACGTCTTTCGTGACCGTCGGCGCGAAAACGCGGCCGAGATGGCGGGTAAGCGCAAGCTCGTATTCGGGTGGGAGGAAGTGCGCGGCGCGCCGTGTGCGGTTGCGGCAGAAGTTGCCGCCGTCCTCCGCCGCGGTGGGTGGTCCGGTCCGGGCACGTGCCTCACCTGTGCGTGAAATTCCACCGCCCGCGGTGGAATTTCACGCACGGTCGAGCGAAGCGAGCACGCGCTGGGCCGCATACATGCCACACATGCCGTGCACGCCCGGCCCCGGCGGAGTGGACGCTGAGCACAGGTACACGTTGTCGATCGGTGTCCGGTACGGATCCCACCGCGCCGTGGGTCGAGCGAGCATGCGGTAGAGGTTGATTCGGCCGACCCCGATGTCTCCCCCGACGTAATTGGCGTTGTGCTGCGACATCTGGTTCGCGGCTATCGCGCGCGAGCCGATGATCACGTCCCGGAAGCCCGGCGCGAACCGCTCGATTTGCGCCGTCACGATCTTGGTCATGTCCCGGCTCGAGCCGTTCGGCACATGCGTGTACGTCCACAGCGGCACTTCGCCTCTCGGCCCGCGCCGGCTTGGGTCCGCCACGGCGGGCTGACCGACGAGGACGAAGGGGCGTTCACTGTGCTGGCCGGTGGCGACGGTGGTTTCGGCCGCCATGATCTCGGCCCGGCTGCCGCCCACGTGCACGGTTCCGGCATCGGCAACGCGCGGATCCGACCACGGCACCGGCTCGCGCAGCGCAAAGTCGATCTTCGCGACCCCGCTGCCCGGCCTGAATCGGCCCAGCGCGCGGCGATAGCGCGCACCTAGGCGGTCGCCGAATACGTCGGCCAGCAGCCACGGCGAGGTGTCGAACAGGTAGGCGTCCGCCTTCGGCAGTTGACCTGCTCGGTCGATGCGCCGGTTGCACTCGACGATGCCGCCGTGCGCCCGCAGATCGGCGATCAAGGCGTCGACGATGGCCTGGCTGCCGCCCACCGGCATGGGCCAGCCGTGAGTGTGTGCCAGCGTTCCGAGCAGCATTGCCGTCGCGCCCACCGCCAGCGTCGGCGCCTTGGTGTTGGCGTGCGCGCCGACGCCGGTCAACATGGATCCGGCCGCGCCGGTTAGGCGCATTGGGGTGCCGAGCGCGGCCGTTCCGGCGCCGAACCGGAGGGCCGTCCGAATCCCTGCGACGGACGCGAGTTCCTTTGGCACAGCGCGCTTGTCCGACAGCCCCAGCGCCAGCACCGTTTCGGCGTCCTCGGTCAGGGGCTCAACAAGCCGCCGCCACACCGAAGCGTCCGCGGCTGGGAGCTCGTCGACGGTTCGGCTGAGACTGCGGTAGGCGATTCCCGCCGGCCGGTCATCCAGGGGATGGGCATACGCAACGTCTGGCTGTGCAAGTTGCACGCCGTGGGCGGGAAGGTCGAAAGCGGCGAAGAATGGCGAAGCACTCGCCATCGGGTGGGCAGCCGAGCACAGATCGTGCGGCAACCGAACGCCCAGGTCGAGCTCGACCGTGCGGCAGCCACCGCCGGGCGTGGGTTGTGCTTCGAGCACGATGACGCTCAACCCTGCTCGGGCCAGAAGCACCGCCGCTGCAAGCCCGTTCGGGCCGGAGCCGACTACCGCCGCGTCGTATCGCGCCATCGCTCAGACCCTACCGTCGGCTGAACAAGGAACGGCCCCCGAGCCATACCGCCGCGCGGAGCGCGGACGGTCTCGACCGGACATAGCCGAGGGCTCGGGGGCCGGGTAGCTGCCTGGGATTCGCTAGCGCTCGCGCGGAAGTGAATCCTTTTCTCAGCGGTAGCGGCTAGCTGGCAGCCACCTCACGCGTCCTGAATGAAATCAACTCCAGACCACCTCCTTCCTCGTGTAATGACGACGGTACGCACGGTCGAGCGAGCGGGCAATCGATTTTTCTCCCGGCAGATCGCTGGCGAGTTCGAGCACCGAGTCGGCGCTGTGCACGGCCGGAAGCTGATGGGTCACTACGACAACGGACCGGTCGGGGGCGATCAGCCCAGAGTTCCGATCGAGCAGCGCCGTGAGGATGGCCGCGCCCTCCTCCGCATCGAGGTGCTCGGTGGGTTCATCGAGCAGCAGGATCGGAGCCGGCGCGAGCAGGGCCCGAGCCAGCAGCAGACGGCGGCGTTGCCCGCCCGACACCGCCCGGTCACCGCCGACCAGCACGGTGTCGAGCCCGTCATCCAACCCTAGCCAGTCGCCGAGCCCCACCGCCGCCAGCGCGCGGCGCGCCTCGTCGGCACTGACGCCGCCGTTGCCGACGCGCAGGTTCTCCAGCACGGTGGTGCTGAAAATATGCGCGTCTTCGGAGAAGAACGTTACGACTCTACGCAATTCGTGTGGGTCCAGTTCGTTCAAGAGACGCTCGCCCAGTCGAACCTCGCCGTGCCGCGGCGCAAGCAAACCGGCCAGCGTCATCAACAGCGACGTCTTACCCGCGCCACTGGGCCCGACAATGGCAATGCGGGCGCCCGGCACAACGACGAGATCCGTTGGACCTGCGCACCTCTCATGCGTCCATCCGAACCGCAGCGACTGCGCAGACAGGGTGAGATCGGCGGGCACCTCGGACGTGCCCCCGACCTGCGAATGCCCCGCGCCGTCGAGCAGCGCCATGATTCGCCGCGCCGACACTCGCGCGCGGACAATGGCCGCGGCCGCCTCCGTCAGCGGCCCGGTCGCCTCGAACGCGGCCAGCGGGAGCAGCACGAGGACGGCAAGGCTCGTTGGTGCCGATGCCTGGGCCATGGACACCCCGATGAACAGCGCGCCAATAACGGAAACAGCAAGTGCCAGTGGGCCAGCCGCAGCAGCATGGGCTGCCTTCGACGCGGCTCTCGCTTCCGCATGAACCGACGCGTGCGCAGCACGGCGGGCCTGATCCACCGCGGTGTCGAACGTTCCGGCCACGCGCAGTTCGTCGGTGTTCCCCAGCACGGTCAAGGCATGAGCGGTGTATTCGCCGTTGAACTCGATGGTTTCTTGTTCAGCGAGTGTGCCAGCTCGGGCACCAAGGACGGGCGCAACAAAACCAGCGACAAGGAGTGAGAACGCCAAAACAACCGCGGCCCACAAAGATACGAAGCTGAGCGCGACCACCGCCGACAGCCCGATCGTCACAGCAACCACAATCGGTACCAGCCCGCGCACGATCACCGCACCGATCGTGTCGATTTCGGTGCCCGTTCGGGCAAGCAGGTCACCACGTCGAAGCGCCGTCACCGCGGAAGGCTGTCCCGCAGCCAGCCGCCGATAGATTTCTGCGCGCGCGTGAGCCATCCCACGCAGAGCTACGGCATGCGTTGCCAGCCGCTCCAAATAGCGGAACACGCCGCGCGAGATACCCAGCGCCCGAACGGCGACGACCGCGACGGATAGGTCGAGCACCGGCGGCATCTGCCACGCACGCGCAATCAGCCACGCGGACAACACAGCCAAGGCCAACGCACTACCGGATGCCGCCACGCCGGCCCCGATCGCTGCCAGTGTGCGCGCCGGAGTTGGCCGCAGCAACCGAATGGCGTCGAGCAACGGGCCACGTGTCATGAGCTACTACCCACGGTCACAACCTGGTCCGCTGCGGCAAGAACCTGCGGACGGTGGGCTACCACGATCACCGTCGCGCCGGAAAAAGCTCGCTGTTGCAAAGACGCCAAGACCGCGGCTTCGGTCGTCTCATCGA
This sequence comes from Skermania sp. ID1734, assembly GCF_007489285.1. Taxonomy (GTDB): domain Bacteria; phylum Actinomycetota; class Actinomycetes; order Mycobacteriales; family Mycobacteriaceae; genus ID1734. Next base: position 64,340 of record NZ_VLIY01000012.1, on the reverse strand, counting down.
GGTGTGCCGTCGGCTCGTCAAGGAGCAGAACCGGTTTCGAGGTGGCCAGAGTGCGAGTCAATGCCAACCGCTGGCGTTGACCAACGGAGAGGCCAACCCCATCGTGTCCCACCCTGGTGTTCCAGCCCTGTGGCAGCTCATCGAGCACGGTGTGGAAACCCGCTGCGCGAGAAGCGGCTTCTAGGTCGACGGACCTACCCGCCAGCTCGGCATTGGCGCGCAGCGTGTCCGGCAACAGCATCGGCCGCTGCGGGAGCCACGCCACCTGCTGCCACCACCAGTCGAGATCGAGTGCGCCGACCTCCACCCCGCACACCGAAACCCGCCCCGAGTACGAGCGCTCGAGGCCCAGCAACACACGCAACGCGGTCGACTTGCCTGCACCGTTCAGACCGGTCAGCACCGTGAGCGCACCGGACGGTATTGACGCGCTGAGCTGGTAGGGCGCCCAACCGTCGCGACCGGCGACGCTGAGGGATTCGATTTCGATATTCATCGAGGCGCCGTTGGGGCGCAACCCTTTCGACCGAGCATCGTTCACCGGCGCGGCGTCGAGGGTTTCGAACGCCTTCTCGGCGGCCGCGGTACCGTCTTGCGCTGCATGGAACTTCTCCCCCACGATGCGCAGCGGCAGATATGCTTCCGGGGCCAGAATCAACGCAATCAGACCGGCGTGCAACGTCATTTCGCCGAAGACCAGCCGCAATCCGATCCCGACGGCCACAAGAGCGACCGACAGTGTCGCGAGCAGTTCCAACACCATGGACGAGAGGAACGCGACGCGCAGCGCTGACATTGCCCGCCGGGCGTGTGACATGGCCAGGTCGCGCACCCGCCGCCGCGGCTCTCGCTCCCGGCCGAGTGCGACAAGCGTCGGCAGCCCCGCGAGCAAATCGAGGGTCATCGCCGACAACTGGGTCATCGCCGCCAACGTGCGCTGCGAACGTCCCCGCGTCAGTAGGCCGATGAGCACCATGAAGATTGGAATCAGCGGCAGTGTCGCCGCCACGATGGCCGCGGAGATCAGGTCTTGCCACGCGATCGCGATGACGACCACGGGCGGGGCCAGCAAGGCCAGGAACAACGCCGGCACGTAACCCGCGAGGTACGGGCGCAGTGCGGCGGTGCCTACCGTGGCGACGGTCTCCAGTTCGGCTCGCCGAGTGTCGAGTTCGCGCGTCGGCAGCCGTCCCGCCGCACACAGCAGGTCGACATTCAACTCGGCCACCGTGCGGGCGGCGGCACGCTGGCCAAGCCGGGCCTGCAACCATGCGGCTACGACGCGAATCACGAAAGCAGCTGCCAGCAAGATCAATTCGGGCTGCCATGCCCATATCGACCGTCGCTGAGGATCGGTGATGAGGCCGGCCAGCACCGTGCCGATGAGAATTCCCGCGACGACCGTTGCCGCCACGTTGACCATCGAAATGGCCACCGAGGCAGCAAGGTATCCGCGGGCGCTCTTGGAGTACCGCCACAGTCGCGGGTCGATCGGTGCGCTCATCGCCGGATGGGCAGACCGATAGAGGCGGGAATGTGATCCACCGAAAGCCGCTGCCGGAACACCCAGTACGTCCAGCCCTGGTAGATGAGCACCACCGGTGCCGTCAAGGCGGCGGCCCAGCTCATCACCCGCAAGGTGTAGGTCGTCGACGAGGCGTTCGCGATGGTGAGGCTGTTTGCCACATTGGTCGTCGACGGCAACACATTCGGATACAGCGAGGCGAACAGCAGAACCACCGCGGCGATCACCGCGATCGAGGTGAGCACGAACGCCCAACCCTCCCGCGCCAGGCCGGTGAGCGCGACCACTCCCGCCAAGGCGGCGGCGATCACCACGACCAGCCACCACGTCCATGCCTTGCCGTGCGCGAGTTGGGTCCACAGGACGAAGAATCCGGCAATTCCACTTACCGGCAGCGCAATGGTGCGGGCCAGCCGAACCGCATCCTGGCGCACCGATCCGCCGGTTTTCAACGCCACGAACACGGTCCCGTGTAGGAGGAACAGCGCGACCATCGCCGCCCCGCCGAGCAGCGCATACGGATTGAGCAAATCGAAAAGCCCCGAGGTTACTTGCTTTTCATGGTTGATAGCGACTCCGCGGACAATGTTGGCGAATGCCACGCCCCACAGAAACGCTGGAATCCACGATCCGATCATGATTCCGAGGTCGCATCGCGCCCGCCATGTTGGGTCGTCGATCTTGCCGCGCCATTCGATAGCGACGACCCGCAGGATCAAAGCCAGCACGATGAGCAACAGCGGTAGATAGAAGCCGGAGAACAGCGTCGCGTACCACTCGGGAAAGGCTGAGAACATCGCCCCGCCGGCGGTGATCAGCCAGACCTCGTTGCCGTCCCAGACCGGACCGATGGTGTTCAGCAGAACCCGTCGTCGTTCGTCGGTCCGCCCCAAGATTGGAAACAGCATCCCGACACCGAAGTCGAAGCCCTCCAGCAGGAAGTAGCCGGTGAAGAGGAAAGTGATGACGAAGAACCAGATTTCCGGAAGACTCATCTCACCCTCCTAGTACGCGAACGAAAGCTGTTGGGGCTTATCTGCTTCCTCGGGGATCTCACCCGGTGGATGACGGTCGTGTTCGGACGGGCCCGCCTCGACATACCGACGCAGCAACGTCATCCAGACCACCGCCAAACCGGCGTACACGAGCGTGAATGCGAGCAGCGACGTCAGCACGGTGCCGAAGTGGTGATCGGACACCGCCTGGCTCACCATCAACCGAATTTGATCCACCCCGGTCGGATTCGGCGCCACCACCCACGGCTGGCGGCCCATTTCGGTGAACACCCAACCGGCGATGTTGGCCAGAAATGGAGTCGGCACCGCGGCGAGGCACAGCCAGCCGAACCAACGCTGATGCGGCACCCGTCCCCGGCGGGTCAGCCATAGCCCGGCCATGGCCAGCAGGATGGAGCCCGCGGACAATCCGATCATGACCCGGAAAGACCAGTATGTGACAAAGAGATTCGGCCGGTAGTCGCCGATGCCGTATTTCTGGTTGTACTGATGTTGCAAGTCCTGAACGCCGTCGAGATGCACGCCCGAGAACTGGCCTTTGGCCAGCCAGGACAACACTCCGGGCACCTCGATGAGGTGGACGACGCTGTCGCAGTTGTTGTGTGTGCCAACGGTCAGTACCGAGAAGTCGGGGTCGGTTTCGCTGTGGCACAACGACTCTGCCGAGGCCATCTTCATCGGTTGCTGCTCGAACATCAGCTTGCCCTGCACGTCACCGGTGAACACCAGGGCAACGGCGGCTATCGCGATCACACACATGCTCAGGCGCGCAACGGGCCGCCACATCGTGCGGGCATCGAGAACGGCGTCATGGTCGGGCTCGGCGGTGGAGACCTTGCGCGCATTGCGCACCATCCACCATCCCGCGATGCCGGCCACGAATGTTCCGGCGGTCAGGAACGCTCCCGCCACGGCATGCGGAAATGCCGCCAGCGCAGTGTTATTGGTCAGCAGCGCCCAAATGCTCACCAACTCGGCGCGTTTCGTTTCCGGATTGAACCGAGCCCCGACGGGGTGCTGCATGAACGAGTTGGCGGCAATGATGAAGTACGCCGATGCGTTGACACCGATAGCAACCAGCCAAATCGTCGCCAGGTGCACAAGTTTGGGTAGCCGCCCCCAGCCGAAAATCCACAGGCCCAGGAATGTCGACTCCAGGAAGAAGGCCACGAGTCCCTCGAGCGCCAACGGCGCACCGAACACGTCACCGACGAAACGGGAGTATTCGCTCCAGTTCATGCCGAACTGAAATTCCTGCACGATTCCGGTGGCCACGCCGATGGCGAAGTTGATGAGGAACAGCTTGCCAAAGAACTTGGTCAGGCGATACCACTGCTGCTTGCCGGTGGCCACCCACACGGTCTGCATGACGGCCACGAGCGGGGCCAGACCGATGGTGAGCGGCACGAAGATGAAGTGGTAGACGGTGGTGATGCCGAACTGCCAACGGGAGAGGTCCAGGGCGCTCACTGCCGCTCCTACCGGTCGGGCGCTGCCACCGTTGGCAGCTATCTACTACAAAGGGTAGTAGTCCGGTCAAGAGTTGGCGGTCACAATCAGGCGGAGCCGACCTCGGCGACCGCGATATCGACCAGCGCCGGAAGCTCCTTTTCCAAGGTAGGACGCGGTAGCGCCAGTCCGTCGAGGGTGTGCACCCGTGCGGCCAACGTCACGCTCGACAGCAGCCAGACGCCGTCGGCCAGGATCAAGTCGGCAGGTACCAGCGACGCGTATTCACACGCGTAACCCTTCGCCTCGGCCACCTCGAACAAGGCCCGCTGTGTGGTCCCGGCCAGGATTCCGAACTTGGTGGGCGGAGTGACCAATGTCTTGCCGCGGGCAATGACCACCGTCGACCGTGGCCCCTCCAGCACCCGCCTTTCCCGGCTGACATAGATGACGTCGTCGGCACCACACCGGTGGGCAAACCGGATAGCGGCCATGTTTGTGGCGTAGGACAACGTCTTTGCGCCGAGCAACAGCCAGGGTGCGGACGCTGCGGCCTCCACCGAATAGCCTCGGTCGAGCGTCATCGCCGAGACACCGTCGACGCGCGCCCGCAGAATGCGCTCGGGCACGGCAGCCACCGTGACGAACGCCGTTGGCTCCCCACCGCTCTCGCGGCCGCGGCTGTAAACCCAGCGCATCATGCCGTCGGCATCGGTTCCCCACCGCTTTGCGGCACCCTGGGCAGCCGCCCGCCATTTGACCAGATCCGGGGGCGGCAGTTCGAGCGCCTCCGCTGACTTGGACAACCGGGCCAAGTGCAGTTCGAGAGTGCATGGTTTGCCGTCCCGGACCAGGACCGTCTCGAAGATGCCGTCGCCGCGCACGGCGGCCATGTCGTCGGCGCACAACAGCGGCGAATCCGGATCGTGCGTCGCACCGTCCAATGTCACCAGTACTGCCTCGCCCATGCCCCAAGGGTAGTGCGGTGGCCGCCAACACCGCCGACCTCTCATTTTCGCGGGCACCCATAGAATGGGCCGGTGGCCGATTCCGTGCTCGCGTACTCGAGCCCGCTGCTCGCGACGGCGGGAGCGGTTGCCGGTGCGCCGGGGTCGGTCGACGCATCGGTCGCCTGGCACTACGGTGACCCGTTCCGCGAGCAGCGTGCCGCAACGGAATCCGTTGCGGTGATCGACCGGTCGAACCGGTTCGTCATCTCGATCACCGGCGAAGGTCGACTGTCCTGGTTGCACACCATTTCCAGCCAGCACATCGCCGATCTGATCGACGGCACTTCGGCGGAGAATCTGAGCCTCGACGCCAACGGCCGCGTCGAACACCACTTCGTGCTCACCGAGCTCGATTCCACCGTGTGGATCGACACGGAGGCGGCCACCGGCCCGGCGCTGCTGTCGTTCCTGCAGCGAATGGTGTTCTGGTCGAAGGCCGAGCCCGTCCGCGGCGACTATGCGGTCTTGACCATGCTCGGTCCGGACAGCCGCGATGCGCTCGTCGCCGCCAGCGGCGGTGTACTCGAGGAACTTCCGCAACAGCAATATCAGGCGCTGGCACTGCCCGGCGGCGGCTTCGTGCGCCGGATGCCGTGGCCGACCACCGATTCGTTCGACCTGCTGGTTCCCCGTGCAGACCTGCAGCGCTGGTTCGACAAACTTGTCTCGGCCGGCGCGAAGCCGGCAGGGATGTGGGCGTTCGAGGCGCTGCGGGTTGCCGCAGCTCGACCGCGGGCGGGACTGGACACCGACGATCGCACAATTCCGCATGAGGTCGGCTGGATCGGGGGCATCGAGCAGTCCGGTGCGGTGCACCTGAACAAGGGCTGCTACCGAGGCCAGGAGACGGTTGCGCGGGTACATAATCTCGGCCGCCCGCCGCGACACCTCGTGCTGTTGCATCTCGACGGTTCCGCGGATGGCCGCCCGGAGTCGGGTGAGCCGATCCTCGCCGCCGGACGAAGTGTCGGGCGGGTGGGCACGATCATCGACCACTACGAACTCGGGCCGATCGCGCTCGGACTGGTGAAGCGCACAGTTCCGCTCGACACCGCGCTCACCGTCGGGCCGTGCGCCGCCTCGATCGATCCGGAGTCGGTGCCACACTATGACGACGTGCAGGCCGGCCGTGCCGCCGTCGACCGGTTGCGCGGCCGATGAGCCCTGCGACAATTGGCCGCCTGGATGCGGTGTGTGTGGTGTACGCCGACCTGCCGAACATCGGCCGACCAGTGGAGACGACGGCCATCGACAAACGGCCCGTGACCGGCCCGGTCGAGGTGCAACCGCTCGGCCTGGCCGGCGACCACGTCTGCGACACGAAGAACCACGGCGGCCTCGACCAGGCCGTCTACGCGTACGCCGAGGATGATGCGCAGCGCTGGGGTACCGAACTGGGCCGTGCGCTGCCCGCCGGCTGGTTCGGCGAGAATCTGCGCATCAGCGGACTGGCGGTCAGCGACGCCGTCGTCGGCGCTCACTGGCGCATCGGTGATGTGGTGCTCGAGGTCACCGCGCCACGGATCCCGTGCGCCACCTTCGGCCGGTGGTCACAGGAGCGGCAATGGGTGAAACGGTTCGCGGCCCGCGGCGACACCGGCGCCTACTTCCGGGTGGTCACCACAGGGTCGATCACAGCGGGCGACGAGATCGTGATCGACTACACACCAGCCCACGGCGTCACCGTGCGCGACCTGTTCGACGGCACCGATCCCGCACGGATGGAGTTGCTGCTCGCCGAACAACCGGACCTGTCGACCGACTCCTTCAACCGTGCGAAACGCCACCTAGAGCGGCATCGCGCGTGAGCGAGCGCATCGGAGCGAACCATCGGACACTGAGTTGGCAACAAAGCAGCGTCGAACTGGTCGAAGTCGACCGCTGCGGTTTTCGTGAATGCGTGCACCGCGGATCGGTCGTGATCGTCGGCCCCGACGGTGACCCGCTTTTCGCGGCCGGCAATGTGCACACCCCGATCTATCCCCGCTCGACCAACAAGCCAATGCAAGCGGTTGCAATGCTGCGCAATGGTTTTCAGCCGATCGACAGTGCCGAGGCGGCGATTGCCACGGCCTCGCACGACGGCGAGGCGATCCACCTCGACCTGGTGCTGCGACTGCTGGATCGCTTTGGTCTCACGGAAAACCAACTGCGCTGTCCGGCGGATCTCCCGGGCAACGAAGCGGCCCGTGCGGCGATCATCGCCGCCGGTGCCCCACGGCGACCGGTGTATATGAACTGCTCCGGCAAGCATGCCGCGATGCTCGCCACGTGCGTCGTCAACGACTGGCCGACCGAGTCCTACACCGATCCGGGCCATCCGATGCAGCAGGCGGTCGTTGCGGCTGTCGCCGATCTCACCGGCGAACCGGAAACGGAGTTCGGGATAGACGGGTGCGGGCTGCCGATCGTGCCGGTGTCATTGGTGAATCTGGCGCGCGCGTATGCACGTATCGTCACCGCGCCGGCCGGATCGGCCGAACGGACCGTAGCCGATGCCATTCGCGCACACCCGCTGGTGATCTCCGGAACCGACCGCGACGACCTCCGGTTGATGACCGCAATACCCGGATTGACCTGCAAGTCCGGCGCCGACGGCGTCCACGCGGGCGCCCTAGGTGACGGGACGGCTTTCGCCTTCAAGATCGACGACGGTCATGAGCGCGCGCGGCTGCCACTGGCCGCCGCGGTCCTGCGCCGGATCGGTGTGGGTTGGTCGGAGGAGCAGGCGGACCTCGCCGCGCAGCCGGTTTTCGGTGGCGGCGCCCGGGTCGGCACGATTAGGGCGATACCGGGCGTTGTGTGACGCGTCGCGACACTCCCCTCGTGGGAGCGCTGGCGCGATTCTCACGCTAGAGTGTGTGTCAGGAAAATACACACTGGAACGGGGCCGCCAAATTCCCCAGGCCGCCCCGTAAAAACGCGAGGGGGTTAGCCATGGGCCGCGGCCGGGCTAAGGCAAAGCAGACCAAGGTCGCACGCGAGCTCAAGTACAGCTCGCCGACCACCGACTTCGAGAGCCTCCAGCGTGAGCTTTCGGGAGGCGGACCCAACTCGCACCGCAACGGCGTTCTCTCCGAGGACCCGGCCGACGCGCCGTCGCGATGGGACGACGACGACTACGACGACTGGCGACGCTGATCATCACATCTTGCTGAGAGGGGGGAGCCGACAGGCGGCTCCCCCCTCTTAATGCACTCCGGGCTCTACGGCACCGGCTCGCTTCAGAAGCGCGGGTGGTCGCCGACGAGCACCGCGCGCTGCATGCCGACCTCCTTGGTCGCGGCCTTCTTCACCGAACCGATTGCCCAACAGGCGATGTGGCGGGCCGTCAACACCGCGAGTGCGCGGTCCACGTCCTCCGGGGCCACGACCGCCACCATGCCGACGCCCATGTTGAACGTCTGCTCCATCTCGGCCTGATCCACTCGGCCGCGCTGGGCGATCATCCGAAAGACCGGCGCCGGATTCCAGGTGCCTCGGTCGAGTTCGGCGACGAGCCCCTTGGGCATCACGCGTGCGAGATTGTTCGCCAATCCGCCCCCCGTGACGTGCGCGAACGTCCGCACATCGGTCTCGGCGATGAGCGCCAGGCAGTCTTTGGCATAGATCCGCGTGGGCTCGAGCAGTTCCTCGCCGAGGCTGCGGCCGAATTCCTCGATGTGCGCGCGCAGCGACATCCGGTCGATCTCCAGCAGCACCTTGCGGGCCAGGCTGTAGCCGTTGGAGTGCAAGCCCGAAGATCCCATGGCGATCACCACATCGCCAGGACGCACGCGGTCGGGGCCGAGCACGGCATCGGCTTCGACCACGCCGACGCCAGTGGCCGACAGGTCGTAGTCACCGTCGGCCATCAGGCCGGGGTGCTCAGCGGTTTCGCCGCCGAGCAACGCACAGCCGGCACGCACGCAGCCGTCCGCGATGCCCTTCACCAACTCCGCGACCCGCTCCGGCACCACCTTGCCGACGGCGATGTAGTCCTGCAGAAACAACGGCTCCGCCCCGCACACCACGAGATCGTCGACCACCATGGCCACCAGGTCCAGACCGACTGTGTCGTGCTTGTCCATTGCCTGGGCCACCGCAATTTTGGTGCCGACACCGTCCGTACTGGCCGCCAGCAGCGGCTCGCGATAACCACCCTTGAGTGCGAACAAACCGGCGAAGCCGCCAAGGCCGCCTTGAACTTCCGGTCTGCTAGCCCGTTTTGCCAACGGCGCGAAGAGTTCCACCGCCCGATCGCCGGCAGCTATATCCACCCCAGCTGCTGCATACGAGGCACCGGGGCGGGTCTTGTCGTTCATCGGATTCGGCGCTCCACACGTTCGGTCGCGGACAAGATGCGAACTCACGTTACCGGAGTCGCGAACGGTCTTGTCTCATGGCCGCGGCCGCAATAACATACGTACCGTATGTATGTTTCTATCGTCTGACAGGAGAACCGACATGGGGCACGCCACAGCGCTGGGACCGGCGCGCGAAGTCGAAGTATCCGGAGCACGCATCGCCTACCACGACGTCGGCGATGGACCTGTTGTCGTGTTCATCCACGGCCTGCTCGTCAACGCCGATCTGTGGCGCAAGGTGGTGCCGGAAATTGTTGCGGCCGGCTATCGCTGCATCGTGCCGGACCTGCCGCTCGGCGCGCACTCGACTCCCGTACCCGGGGCCGATCTGACACCACCCGGCGTGGCACGCCTCATCGCCGGCTTCCTCGAACGCCTCGACCTCGACGACGTCACCCTCGTCGCCAACGACACCGGTGGTGCGCTCACCCAGATCATGCTGGCGGAGAATCCAAGCCGAGTCGGACGCGTCATTCTCACGCCATGCGACGCCTACGAGAAGTTCTTCCCACCAGCGTTCGCCGGGCTGACCTTGCTGGCCAAGTTGCCGGGCTCCATCCGACCGATCACCGAGCTGATGCGGATTCGGGCGCTGCACCGGTTGCCGATTGCCTTCGGCTGGGTGGCCAAGCGCCCGATCGAGGCGCAGACCGTTGACTCCTACCTGCTGCCGAGCCGCAACAGTGCAGCCATTCGCAAGGACCTCCGCCGGTTCCTCAAGTCGGTCAACCGCCGCTACACCCTCGCCGCCGCCGAGAAGTTTTCCCAGCTCACCATGCCTGTGCTGGTCATCTGGAGCCGGGAAGAGAAGCTTTTCCCGGTCGAGTTGGGCGAGCGACTTGTTGCCGCGCTACCGAACGCCCGGATGGAACTCATCGATGATTCCTACACGTTCATCCCTGAGGACCAGCCGGATTTGCTCGCCGCGATGATCGTGGGCTTCACTCGCGAGCATGGTTCGGCGTAGTCAGGAAGACCGTTCCCGGGCAACCACCACACGGCTCATGCAGACTGGCCGCCGACTCTTCGGCGAACGCGGCTACCACGCCGTCTCGGCCGAAGAGATCGGTGCGGCCGCTGGGGTGACGCGCGGGGCACTGCATCACCACTTCGGCGACAAACGTGGCCTGTTCCAGCAGGTCCTCGAGGAACTGGAGATCGAAAACACGGCCGAGGTCCGGGCGGCGGTCGCGGCTGCGCCCGATGTGCTCTCCGGGTTGACGGCCGGGCTCGGCTCCTTCCTGGACATCTGCCAGCGGCCCGAGGTGGTGCAGATTGCCCTGACCGACGCACCCGCCGTGCTCGGCTGGCCCGCCTGGCGCGAGATGGAGGCCCGACATGGACTGGGCCTGATTACCGAAGCGCTGACTCAGGCGCGCGAGCAGGGATTGGTAGCCGAGGCCGCGATACCGGTTCTCGCCCAACTGTTCCTCAGCGCGATCACCGAGGCGGGGCTGATCATCGCCAACGCCGACGATCCAGCAGCCAAGCGCGGCGAGGTCGAACAGTCGTTACTGCTGATGATCAACGGCGTACTGATCACCGGGCAGTGACTCGTGACCGGTTGGCGCCGGTGTCAGCGGCACCACGAACGCCAGCGCGCCGGCGAGCAACACCGCGCCCGTGGGAATCCAGCGGTCCACCTGCGGCAGCGCGACCGCACCGAGCCACACCGACACTGCGGCCATCGCGGCCATCGCGGCGGCGATCACCAGCAGCGGCACCCACGCTGAGTCGTGACCCCAGTCGGTCAACGCGCGGACGGTGAAAACCACGGCGGCACCACCCGTACCGGCGATGAGTGCCGCGCCGACAAGCGGGCGCATCAGGCAGGCGAGAAGCGACACGACGGTGGCGGCGACGAGCACGGTTCCGGCCCCGGTTCCGAGCACCTGCCAACCGGAGTGCGACGACTGTCCCGAATACCACGGAATCCACAGCGCCGCACAAACAACGACCAGTGCAACAAGGCCGCCCGCCAGCAGCAAAGCGTCGCGGCGGGCGCGGACAAATTCGATACTCACGGGCTATGGCCGACTCAACGCACTGACGTTGTCACTCGCCGAGGCATCCAGCAGACCCTCGAGCAGGTTCTTGCCGATGGCTTCCTCGGCCGGTAGCGCGATCGGGTACGTCCCGTCGAAGCAAGCACGGCACAGTCGCGAGGCTGGCTGTTCGGTGGCGGCGACCATTCCATCGATGGAGATGTAGCCCAGCGAGTCGGCGCCGATCGAGCGGCGCACGCCCTCCACCATCTCGTCCATGCTGTCGGCCGCACCGCCGCTGGCACCGTTGGCGATGAGTTCCGCGCGGGAGGCAAAGTCGATGCCGTAGAAGCACGGCCACCGCACCGGGGGCGAGGCGATCCGCACATGGATCTCGAGAGCGCCCGCCTCGCGCAGCATGCGGATCAACGCGCGCTGAGTGTTGCCGCGCACGATCGAGTCGTCCACGACGATCAGCCGCTTGCCGCGGATGACTTCCTTGAGCGGATTGAGCTTCAGGCGAATACCGAGCTGACGAATCGTTTGCGACGGCTGAATGAAGGTCCGGCCGACGTAGGCGTTCTTCATCAAGCCCTGCCCGTAGGGGATGCCCGAGCCCTGGGCATAACCCACCGCTGCCGGCGTGCCCGACTCCGGCACGGGAATGACCAGATCGCCGTCCGCGGGATGCTCCTTGGCCAGCCGACGCCCGATTTCCACCCGGGTGGCGTGCACGGAACGGCCAGCGATCACACTGTCCGGGCGGGCGAGATACACGTACTCGAAGACGCAGCCCTTGGGTTCGGGTGCCGCAAACCGGCTCGACCGCACTCCGTCGGCGTCGATGGCCAGCAGCTCGCCCGGCTCGATGTCACGGACGAACGATGCGCCGACAATGTCGAGGGCGGCCGTCTCACTCGCGACGACCCACCCCCTTTCGAGACGACCCAGACACAGCGGACGAATGCCGTACGGGTCGCGGGCGGCATACAGGGTGTGCTCGTCCATGAACGTCAGGCAGAACGCGCCGCGCAGCGTCGGCAGCAGCGTCATTGCGGCCTGCTCGAGGGTGCTGTCCGCGGCGGCATGCGCGAGCAGGGCGGTCATGACGTCAGAGTCGGAAGTGGCCGCCCCTAGACGCCGATCATTGATGAGCCCGGCCTCCCGTGCCCGATAGGCCAGCTCTGCCGTGTTGACCAGGTTGCCGTTGTGACCGAGCGCCAATCCGGTGCCGACTGCGGTGGTCCGGAAAACCGGCTGCGCATTTTCCCAGGTGGTGGAGCCAGTGGTCGAGTACCGACAGTGCCCGATCGCGACATGTCCGGGCATGGCCGCAAGTGTTTGCTCGTCGAAAACCTGACTGACCAGGCCCAAATCCTTGAAAACCAGCACCTGCGAGCCGTCCGCCACCGCGATTCCCGCAGCTTCCTGACCGCGGTGCTGCAGCGCGTACAAGCCGTAATACGTCAGCTTCGCGACATCTTCTTCAGGCGCCCAGACTCCGAATACGCCGCATTCCTCGCGCGGAGCGTTCTCGAGCGGCTCGTCGACCCCTCCGGTGCCGGGTGCGAGTAGGTTCGGACTGCTTACCGACAAATCGGCACCGGCCACAGTTGCTCCCTTGGCTGCGGGGTCGGGGGGCATTCTTATTCTACGGACCGTCGCGCAGACCGCCGCACCTCACGTGGATCGATGTGGGCAATATCTCTTGTTGATCCCGCTCGCGGATCCGCCCGCCGACTCGGATACTGCCGACCCACGAAGCGGTCGACACTGCTAGCGTTTGTGCACCATGAGCGATGCATCAGCGACCGGCAACGCGGTACAGCGTGTGCTGCGCCAACCCCGGTTCTGGTTCGGTCCGGCTGTGGTGGTGACCGTACTCATGGGCCTACTTGCCGCCCTGTATCTCGGCAGCATCCTCAAGCCCCAGGAAAACCTGCACCACTTCCCGATTGCACTCGTGAACCAGGACGAGGGCGACACGGTTCCCGGCAACGGCAACGCCAAGACACAGCAGAACTTCGGCCAGCAGATCGAGACGGCGCTCAGTCAGGGCATCGACCCGAACAAGATCGACCTGCAACACGTCGGCATCGCGGAGGCGCAGGCCCGCCTGGCCAACGGCAAGGTCTACGGCGCGATCCTCATCCCCAGCGATTTCACGAAGCGGATGGTGATTCTGGCGCAGGCCAGTGTCGTGCCGGGCACCGTGGACAAGCCCGTCATCACTGTCCTGACCAATCCCCGGGCCGGCACGTTCGCGTCCGCCATCGTGACGACGATCGGTCAGCAGGCCGCTGAGAAGGTCAACGCCTCCGTCGGCGCGAAACTGACCGCGCAGGTCGAGGACGTGCTCAAGGCCGGACCGGCACCCACCCAGCTTTCCGGGGCCAGTCGCTTGACGCTGGCCCAGCCGGTGAACGTGATCGTCACCGCCTACAATCCACTCCCCGACGGCACCGGCAACGGACTGTCCGCTTTCTATTACACGATTCTGCTGTTGTTGGCCGGCTTCACCGGCGCGATGATCATCCACACCATGGTGGATTCCTACCTGGGCTTCGTACCCACGGAATACGGCCCGTTGTACGTGCACCAGCCGGCGGTCGGCATCTCGCGGTTCAATACCCTGCTGCTCAAGTGGGGCATCATGTTCGTGGTCGCGAACATAGTTTCGGGTGTCTACGTCGGCATCGGGCATTTGCTGGGCATGCCCATCACCAAGGGTCTGGCGCTGTTCATCTACGGCGCCTTCGCCGTCACGGCGGTCGGGATCACCGCGATGTCGGTGCTTGCGCTGCTCGGTTCCGCGGGCCTGCTGGTCAACCTGGTCGTGTTCATCGTTCTCGGGTTGCCGTCGTCGGGCGGCACGGTTCCGGTCGAAGCGACGCCACCGTTCTTCGGTTGGCTGGCCCGGTTCGAACCGATGCACCAGGTCTACCTCGGGGTCCGCGCGATTCTGTACTTCGACGCACGCGGCAACGCCGGCTTGATCGCGTCGAGTTGGGCGACATTGTGCGGGCTGTTGATCGGCGTCGTGCTCGGCATCCTCGCCACCAAGTTCTATGACCGCAGGGGTTTCGAGCGGCGGCCGGGCGGTTTTGTCCACGACCACCCCACCGAGGTGGAGATCTCAGCCGGCCAGCCGTAGCAGCGGCAATTGGCCAGCCACATCGCTCGCGCGTGATCCCGATGCGCTGACCGTCCCGTCGGCCACGGCCGCTGCGAAGTCGAGGTCACCGATGACAAGCAGCAGCCAGGTGCGCGGATCGGTTTCCACCACGTTCGGTGGCGTGCCGCGCGTATGGCGCGGACCGGCGATACATTGCACGGCCGCAAACGGCGGCACCCGCAGCTCGACGGACGATCCCGGTGCTTGCTGCGCCAACAACCGCGCGCTCAGCTTGACCGCGTCGCCGAGCGCGCGCCGAGCCGGCTCGGGTTGCGCTGGGTCGCGCAACCATCCTTCGATCGCCGCGACCGCGTTGCGCGCGGACAGCGGGTCCACCGTCCGGCTCAAGCCGTCGCAGCCCCGAACAGCCGCGGCAGCGTGGCCTCGAAGGTCTCGCGCAGTTCGGTCATCGGAATGGCGAACTGACCCTGAACTTCCACGGAGTCCGAGCCCTGGTCCACCACGCCGATGCGCACCCACGGCAGTTTTCGTGCCGTGCACATGTTGGTGAACCGGGTCTCTTCCGTGCGTGGAACAGCGACGAGAACCCGGCCGGCCGACTCGGAGAACAGCATCACGAACGGGTCGGCATTGTCTGGCAACAGAATCCGGCAACCGGTCTCCCCGGCCAACGCCGCCTCCACGACGGCCTGCGCCAAGCCGCCCTCGGACAGGTCGTGGGCCGCACTGATCAGACCGTCGCGCGACCCCGCCACGAGGATCTCGGCCAGTAACCGTTCCCGGGCGAAGTCCACCTTGGGCGGCACACCGCCGAGGTGACCGTGGGCCACCTGTGCCCATGCCGACCCACCGAATTCGTCGCGGGTTTCGCCCAACAGAATCAGCGTTTCGCCCGGTTCCAGGCCGATCCCGGTCGGAATGCGCCGGTCGACATCATCGATGACGCCGAGCACCCCGACGACCGGTGTAGGCAGGATCGCACTCTGGCCGGTCTGGTTGTAGAAGCTGACGTTGCCACCAGTGACCGGTACGCCCAGCGTCGCGCAACCGTCGGCCAACCCGCGCACGGCCTGCTGGAACTGCCACATCACCGCAGGGTCCTCGGGTGAGCCGAAGTTCAGGCAGTTCGTGACGGCCTTCGGGGTGGCGCCGGTGGTGGCGACGTTGCGGTACGCCTCGGCCAGCGCCAGCTGCGCGCCGGCGTACGGGTCGAGCTTGGTGTAGCGGCCCGACGCGTCGGTGGCCAGCGCGATGCCCCGGCCGGTCTCCTCGTCGATGCGAACGACGCCGGCATCAGCCTGCTCGGCCAGCACGGTGTTGCCGCGCACGTAGCGGTCGTACTGCTCGGTGATCCAGCGCCGACTGCACAGCTGCGGACTGGCGATCATCTGCAGCAGAGTTGCGCGCAGCTCGTCAGGGGTCTGCGGTCGCGCGAGTTTGTCCGGGCTGTCGGCGATGATGTCGTCCTGCTCGTCGGGCCGCTGCACCGGGCGGTGATACACCGGCCCCTCGTGCGCGACGGTCCTCGGCGGCACGTCGACCACCGTCTCGCCGTGCCAGGTGACCACGAGCCGATCGCCGTCGGTGACCTCACCGATCACGGTGGCGAGCACATCCCACTTACGGCACACGGCCATGAAGGCGTCGACGTTCTCCGGCGTGACGACGGCGCACATCCGCTCCTGCGACTCGCTGGAGAGCACTTCGGCCGGTGTCATCCCAGTGGCGCGCAGCGGCACCTTGTCCAACTCGATGCGCATCCCGCCATCGCCAGCGGCGGCGAGTTCGCTTGTGGCGCAGGAGAGTCCGGCCCCGCCGAGATCCTGGATACCGACCACGAGCTTGGCCGCATACAGCTCGAGGCAGCACTCGATGAGGACCTTCTCGGTGAACGGGTCGCCGACTTGCACGCTGGGCAGCTTCTTGCGGCCCGCACCGGATTCGTCCCCGTCGAAGGTTTCGCTGGCCAGCACGGAGACGCCACCGATGCCGTCCAGCCCGGTGCGCGCGCCGAACAAGATGATCTTGTTGCCGGCACCCGACGCGAACGCCAGATGCAGATCCTCGACCCGCATGGCCCCTGCACACAACGCATTCACCAGCGGATTGCCCTGATAGCTGGCGTCGAAGACGGTTTCACCACCGACGTTGGGCAGTCCCAAGCAGTTGCCGTAACCGCCCACACCGCGCACGACGCCATCGACCACGCGGCGGGTATCGGGATGATCGGCTGCGCCGAAGCGAAGCTGGTCCATGACCGCGATCGGGCGGGCGCCCATGGCCATAATGTCGCGCACAATGCCGCCCACGCCGGTGGCCGCGCCCTGATACGGCTCGACGTAGGACGGGTGGTTGTGGCTTTCCACCTTGAAGGTGACCGCCCATCCGTCACCAATGTCGACCACACCGGCGTTCTCGCCGATGCCGGCCAGCATGGAGGCCCGCATTTCGTCCGTGGTGGTCTCCCCGAAGTACCGCAGATGCACCTTGGAGGACTTGTACGAGCAGTGCTCGCTCCACATGACCGAATACATCGCCAGTTCGGCGTCGGTCGGGCGCCGCCCCAGGATCTCGCGGATCCGGGCGTACTCGTCATCCTTGAGTCCGAGCTCCTTGTACGGCTGCGCGGTATCGGGAGTGGCTGCGGCGTCGCTGACGGTGTCGACATGGCCGATCACGGGAGAGCCGGTCACAGGAGATCGGGGTCCTTTCAGTACGGCGAACTGGCGAATTCGCTGCGTCGAGTCTAGTCGGCGGCGATATCAGCGTTCGGTGAGCAAGTCGAGGGCAAGGTCGACGGGGTGCCCTGCGACCGACATGCGAGATGTATTGCGATCTGCCTCGTACCGCCCGTCGACCGAAGTGAACGCCCGCAAGGACGTCGGTGGGGAGAGTTCGATCATCCAGTACTGCGGTATCCCGGCCTCGGCGTATTCGGCGAACTTCATTACCCGATCGACCCGGCGAGTGCCGTCGGACAGGATCTCGACGGCCAGGCGCACATCGGCAGCCTCGAAGCGGGCCGGATTGGTCTGCGCTAGCTCGGAGTCGACAACGACCACGTCCGGCACCCGCACGCTCAGCGGTGTGCGGGTGAGAACGACGTCCACCTCGCCCAGCGCACACAATTGGCGCGGCAACACCGAGTCCAATTGGCTCGCAAGTTTCAATATTGCGCGCTGATGCAGCGCATGCCCCCGCGGCGACACGTTCAAGACCCCCTCGACCACTTCGACCTTGAATCGCTCGTACGCGGGCAGCGCGGTCCACTCGTCAAAGGTGAACAAATGGTCGGTCAATGCTGGCGCGGTCACGATCCCCTCCCCTCACGGCGTGGTTCGAAGTGTCACACGGGGCACCGACAATTATCCGCCTGCGGGCGCCAGGAAGGCAGTCAAAGCCGCCGCATAGTCGCCAACATCTTTGGCGCCCATGAGTTCTCGCGCAGAATGCATGGCCAGCTGCGGTGCCCCGACGTCCACGGTAGATAGGCCGGTCCGCGCCGCGGTCAGCGGTCCGATCGTCGAACCGCAGGGCAGATCGGCACGATGGACGTAGCGCTGCAATGCAACGCCGGCCAGCTCGCAGGCAAGCGCGAAAGCTCCGGCACCCGCCGCGTCGGTGGCGTAGCGCAGGTTCTGGTTCACCTTCAGCACCGGGCCACCGTTCACCCGAATCCGGTGGGCGGGTTCGTGCCGCTCGGGGTAGTTCGGATGCGTCGCATGAGCCATGTCTCCCGACGCACAGACCGACCCGGCCATGCGCCGTAGAAAGTCGTCGCGGCCACCGTCGGAGGCCAGCGTGATCCGCTCCAGCACCGTCAGCAGGAACTCCGACTGGGCGCCACGATCCGAGGTACTACCAACCTCCTCGTGGTCGAACAGCGCCAAAACCGGAACCGCCGTCTCGGATTCCAGCGCACCGAGCAAGGCCTGCACGCCGGCGTAGCAGGTGGCCTGGTTGTCCAGCCGGGGCGCGCTGACCAAGTCGCCGTCCGCGCCGGCGATCCCGGACGGCACGACATCGTGCGTCATCAACTCCCAACCGAGCACTGCCGCCGGATCGATGCCCGACTCGTCGGCGAGGAACTCGATGAAGGAGCGCGGCCGCTCCCCCACGCCCCACACCGCATTCAGGTGACGCTGTGGGTCGAGCTGTACCCCTTTGCGGTCCTCGGACAGATGAATTGCCAACTGCGGCACCCGCAGGATCGGCCGGTTGATGCGGACAAGCCGCTGCTCCGCCACGTTTCCGGCGCGCACGCTCACCCGACCGGAGATACCGAGGTCGCGGTCGAGCCAGGAATTCAGCCACGCACCGCCGTACGGCTCCAGACCGACCAGTTGCCATCCGGCGCTGGTGAGATCGGGATGCTGCTTGACCCGCAGATTCGGACTGTCGGTATGACCGCCGACGATCCGAAAGGCTGCGTCGGGATTGGCTTCATTCGACCACGCCACGACCGAACCGCCACGGACCACGAAGTAGCGACCCGGCGCACTCGGCCAGGTGCCGGTTTCAGCCAGACGGCGGAAGCCCGCCGCGCCCAGTTCTCCGGCGACGGTCGCGCACACGTGGAACGGCGACGGCGAGGCATCGATGAATGCGCAGAGCCCTTCCGCGGTGGCCGGCACGGCGGCTATCCGGCGTTGACCAGGCTGTCGAGCACCGACAGGAACATGCCGAGGCCGTCGTCGCTGGGTCCGGTCAGCGGCTCGGTGGCGTGTTCGGGGTGCGGCATGAGTCCGACCACGCGCCCGTTGGCCGACGAGACGCCCGCTATTGCGCGCTTGGAGCCGTTCGGGTTGTCCCCGGCATAGCGGAACACCACCCGCCCCTCGCCCTCGAGCTCGTCAAGCACCCGCTCGGAGGCTTGGTAGCGGCCCTCCCCCGACTTCAGCGGAATAAGGATTTCGGCTCCCGGTTCGTAACGGGTGGTCCAGGCGGTGTCGGTCGCCTCGACGCGCAGCCACTGGTCTCGACAGATGAAGTGCAGGCCCTCGTTGCGGGTCAGCGCACCGGGAAGGAGACCGGCCTCGCAGAGCACCTGGAAGCCGTTGCAAATACCCAAGACGGGCAGGCCCTTGCCGGCCGCGTCGATCACTTCACCCATCACGGGCGCGAATCGCGCGATGGCACCGCAGCGCAGGTAGTCGCCGTAGGAGAATCCGCCGGGCACGATCACCGCGTCGACGCCCTTCAGGTCGGCGTCACCGTGCCACAGGCTCACCGCCTCGGCACCGGCGATCTTGACCGCGCGGGCCGCGTCGATGTCGTCGAGCGTGCCGGGGAAGGTGATGACTCCAATTCGCGCAGCGCTCACAACCGGGTGACCTTCCACTCCTCGATCACCGTGTTGGCGAGCAGCGATTCGGCGATCTTGGCAAGCTCGGCGTCATCGACGCTGTCGTCGACTTCGAGCTCGAACCGCTTGCCCTGCCGCACGTCCGACACTCCGTGAAAGCCGAGCCTCGGCAGCGCACCCGCAATCGCCTGGCCCTGCGGATCGAGGATCTCGGCCTTGGGCATGACATCGACCACGACTCGGGCCACTGGATGTGCTCCTTGCTGAAGGCTGGTTTGCTGCGACGACCCCGAAGTTTACCGGCCGGCGCACCCCGCGCCGAAACCATGGATAGGTAGCGGGCTACTCGACGAACAGATCCGTAGCCATGGTCTCGGCGGCCGCATAGTGTTGCCCTATGTTGCGCGTCGCACACTTTCGCCACTCGTGCCTGCTCGTAGAGCTCAACGACACCAAGATCCTGTTCGATCCGGGCAACTTCTCCCACGGCTTCGAGGGCCTCACGGACCTGGACGCGATAGTCATCACGCACCAGCATCCCGACCACGCCGACACCCAGCGCCTGCCCGCACTGGTGGAGGCAAATCCCGGCGCGACGCTGCTTGCCGACCCGCAGACCAGCGCGCAACTCGGCGAGCAGTGGACCGCCGTGTATGCCGGCAACATCATGCAGGTCGGTGGCATTCAGCTGACCGGCGCCGGGGGCCGGCACGCCGTCATCCATCCCGATATTCCGGTCATCGACAACACGGTTTATCTCGTCGGCACTCCGGACCAGCCCGCGCAGCTGATGCACCCGGGTGATTCGCTGTTCGTGCCGTCGGTGCCGGTGGACATTCTCGCGCTGCCCGCGGCCGCGCCGTGGATGAAGATCAGCGAGACGGTCGATTATCTGCGGGCAGTGCAGCCACGCTTTGCTTTTCCGATTCATCAGGAAGTGATTTCCGACGCTGGGCGCGGGATCTACTACAGCCGCCTGGCCGAGATGGCCGCCGAGGGAACCGAGTTCAGGGTGCTGCCGGAGGAAGAATCGCTGCAGCTGCGGTAGGCAACTGCGCCAATGCTTCCCGGTTCAGGCCGCGTGCGGCAGGCCCGAAGCGTCCCACCGATAAACGCTCGGCACCGCACCGTGCAACAGCGCGAGGTCGATTGCGTCGAGCATCGCCTGCCGCGGACCGGACTTGCCGAGTTGCGCGGCCGAGATCGACAGCCGCACCAGGCCCCCGCGCCGCGCGGTGCGCTCGGCGGCCATGATCAGCGCCATGCACCACCACGGTTCTGCACGGAATCCTTCACCCAGCCCCAGCACACGTCCCCGCACAGTCGTCGAACGCTGCAGATCATGCACGCCAGTCAGTCCCGCGACGACGCGAAACCCGACGCTCGGCAGCGCGGCCATCGCGCCTTCGGAGACGGTCCACCGGGGTGCGGCGAAGATTCTCGTCCGCAGTCCGCACTCCTCGAGGACGCGGTCCGCGGCGGTGAGCCGCAGCCGCGCCTCGTGCTCAGGCAGGGTGGCGAACTCGGCCCGACGCTTCTTCGTTGCTGCTTGGTCATAGCCGTGCAAGACGATCGCGTCACCGTGTTCACGGCGCTCACGCAGCCATGCTCGGGTGGCACTGTCACGCAGCAGCCGATAGTCCTTCAGCCGCGGCGCCACCAGCAATGACATCGGCGTCCCACGCTCATCCAGTTCCCGCGCGAATGCCGCGGCGTGCGCACGGGTTTCCGTTCGGATGCCGGAGACGGAGACGATGAGTTCACTGCCCATGCCTGAAAGTGTCGCCGCACCGGATGGCTGGCAGGGGCAATCCAGGTGACGCGACAGCGAATTCTTAACTCGGCAGCACCCGCTCGATCGCCTCGATAACCTCGGGCGCATCCGGTTCGGTCCGCGGCCGGAAGCGGTTGACGACGGTGCCGTCGGGTGCGATCAGAAACTTCTCGAAGTTCCACTGCACGTCCCCGGCATTGCCAGAGCTGTCAGCCGTTTTGGTGAGTTCGGCGTAGAGCGGATGCCGGCCCTGACCGTTGACCTCGAGCTTTTCGAGCAACGGAAACGTCACCCCGTACGTGGCCGAGCAGAACGTCTGGATTTCCTCCGGCGTGCCCGGCTCCTGGCCCATGAACTGGTTGCACGGCGCACCGATGACGGTCAGGCCCCGCGCCGCGTACTCGGTCGCTAACTTTTCCAGCGCCGCATACTGCGGGGTGAGACCGCATTTCGAGGCCACGTTCACCAACAGGACTGCACGGCCGCCGTACTCGCCGAGCGAGGTCGGAACCCCGCTGAGGGTATTCAGCTGAATGTTCTGTAGGTCGGTCATAGCATTCGACGGTAGGCGGTGCCTCTTCCGCGCCATCAACCGCGTCGGCCGAGAAGACCCCTTCAGTCGAGCGGGGTCGCGCTGGCGCCGGCCGTGGCCAGTAGCCAGGCATACTCGAAGGCCACTTCCTCCCACCGTGCATACCGGCCACTCACGCCACCGTGGCCGGCGCTCATCTCGGTCTTCAACAGCAACTCCGCATCACCGGTCTTGGTGGCGCGCAGCTTGGCCACCCACTTGGCCGGCTCCACGTACAGCACCCTGGTGTCGTTGAGACTGGTGATAGCGAGGATTGCTGGGTAGTCCTGCGCCGCCACGTTCTCGTACGGCGAGTAGGACTTCATGTAGTCGTAAACATCCTTGTCCGCCAACGGATTGCCCCACTCGTCCCATTCGATGACGGTGAGCGGCAAGGATGGGTCGAGGATCGAAGTCAGCGGGTCGACGAACGGCACATTGGCCAGAATTCCGGCGAACAGCTCGGGTGCCATGTTCGCGACGGCGCCCACCAGCAGTCCGCCGGCGCTCCCTCCGTCGGCCACCATCTGACCCGCGGTGGTGCGCCCGGTATCGATGAGATGCCTTGCGCAGTCGATGAAGTCGGTGAAGGTGTTCTTCTTGGTGAGCGTCTTGCCGTGCTCGTACCACAACCGCCCCATCTCGCCGCCGCCGCGCACATGCGCCACCGCGAAAACCATGCCCCGATCGAGCAAGGAAAGTCGCGCGACCGAGAACGACGGATCGATACTCGATTCGTAGGAGCCGTAGCCATACAGCAGCAGCGGCGCGGGACTGCGCACCCCTTTGCGCGAGACCAGCGAGATGGGAATCTTCGTTCCATCGGCTGCTGTTGCCCAATCACGATGCTGCTCATACCGTTCTGGGTCGAAGTCGCCCAACACCGGTTGTTGCTTGCGCAGCAGCATTTCGCCGGTCGCGACGTCATAGTCGAAGACCTGCGACGGGGTGATGAACGAGCTGACACCGATCCGCAGCGTCGGCTGCTGCCACTCCGGGTTGCCGCCCAGACCTATCGAGCACAGTTCCAGGCCGACCTCAAGCTCGTGACGTTGCCCGTAACCGTCTTCGGTGAGCGGCCAGATCGCCAAGCGGGGCAACGCCTCTCGCCGGTAACTCAGCACGAGATGACCGGCGAAGGCGTCGACCTCTTCGAGCCGGATGTCGTCGTGGTGGCCGATCAGTAACGTCTGCTCGGCCGGGTTGTCCACCGGAGCGTCGGCCAGCACAAAGTTCTCCGCCTTCACGCCGTCCACCACATCGTTGTGCACGATGAGCAACCGGTCTTGGCCGCCGACCACCGCGTGCTCGACGGAATATTCCACGCCGTCGCGCCGGGGCAGGATCACCCGAAATTCGCCTTCCGGATTTGCGGATTCGAGCATCCAGCCTTCAGAGGTGATCTTCGACGCGACGAAGATCATCAGATACTTTTCGCTGCGGGTGGAGCCGATGCCCACCCAGTACCGATCGTCAGGTTCGTGAAAAACCTTGACGTCCTGATCTTTTGTGGTACCGAGTCGGTGCCGCCAAACGGTGTCGGGCCGCCATGCCTCGTCAACGGTCAGATAGAAGACGTGCTTGTGGTCCAGTGCCCACGTTGCACCGGGCGCTGCGCCCTCGATCACGTCCGGCAACACCGCACCCGTGCGAAGGTCCTTGAACTGCAAGGTGTATCGCTCGTCGCCGACCACGTCGGTGGAGTAGGCAAGCAGCGCTCCGTCATGACTGATCGAGAAGGCACCGAGGGAGAAGAAGTCGTGTCCGGCAGCAAGTTCATTGCTGTCCAGGAGGATCTGCTCGCCCGCCACCTCGGTGTCGACGTCGAGCGCCGGCGGCGTCCAGTCGTCGGGACCCGACACCGGGCACCGGCAGTGCACGCCGTACTGCTTGCCCTCGAAACTGCGCGAGTAGTACCAGAACTCACCCATCCGGGTCGGCACCGAGAGGTCGGTCTCCTTGGTGCGCGACTTGATCTCGGCGAAGATCGCCTCACGCAACGGCTTCAAATGCGCCGTTTGCTGATCGGTGTAGGCGTTCTCGGCGTTGAGATAGTCGATGACCTCGCCGGCCTCTTTGTCACGCAGCCATTCGTATTCGTCGATGAACGTGTCGCCATGGTGGGTGCGCTCCTGCGGCACCTTCTTGGCGACGGGCGGGCTGACGACTTCGGGCTCGGGCATGGCGTCCACCGTATCGGCGGGGCCTTATTTGACCCAATCGGCGAAAGACATCCCGGAAATCCGCTCGTAGGCCTCGATGTAGCGCGCCCGGGTGGCCGCCACGATGTCGTCGGGCAGTGGTGGTGGCGGCTCGTCGGAGTTGCGGTCCCAGCCGGATTCCGGGCCGGTCAACCAGTCCCGCACGAACTGCTTGTCGAAGCTCGGCTGCGGCCGACCTGGTTCGTACGTATCCACCGGCCAGTAGCGCGACGAGTCGGGGGTCAGCACCTCGTCTGCCAGAACCAGGTTGCCGTTGTTGTCCACGCCGAACTCGAATTTGGTGTCGGCCAGGATGATGCCGCGATCCTCGGCAAAGTTCGCGGCCCGGAAATAGGTGTCGAGCGTGTCTTCGCGCAGCCGCAGCGCAACCTCGGTGCCCACCAGATCGACCACGGCCGCAAAGTCGATGTTCTCATCGTGTTCGCCGATTTCCGCCTTGGTGGCCGGGGTGAAGATCGGCTCCGGCAGCCGACTGCCCTCGACGAGGCCCTCGGGCAACGCGATTCCGCACACCGCGCCCGTGCGCTGGTAATCGAGCAGGCCGGACCCGCTGAGGTAACCGCGGGCCACACATTCCACCGGGACCATATTCAGTCGCCGCACCACCATCGCGCGGCCGAGCACTTCAGTGGGGATGCGCTTGTCTTCAGGGTCGCCGGCCAAGTGGTTCGCCGTGGTGCGCAGCTTCTCGAAAAAGAAGAAGCTCATCGCCGTGAGAATGCGGCCCTTGTCCGGGATTTGCGTCTGCAAGACGTGGTCGTACGCCGAGATCTTGTCGCTGGCTACCAGCAGCATGTGGTCGTCATCGATCGCGTAGAGGTCGCGGATCTTG
The DNA here is from genome assembly GCF_007489285.1 of Skermania sp. ID1734. Classification (GTDB taxonomy): domain Bacteria; phylum Actinomycetota; class Actinomycetes; order Mycobacteriales; family Mycobacteriaceae; genus ID1734. The sequence continues at coordinate 39,169 of NZ_VLIY01000012.1, read as the reverse complement.
CCGCCGGCGATGTGAGGGTAGGAAGACAGGGAGGGGCGCACCCGACTCACCCTAGTGTTTTGCCCGCTGTGATGAACAAAAGCCCAGGTATATACCGACTCACCCGTGATTCAGCGCGGCTCGAATGGAATTGGCGAGGTAGTCGAGGTCCGCGCGCGGTGGGCTCGTCGGCCGCCCGCGCAGGCCGAAACCGTCGCCCGCGGTGCGCGGGATGACGTGCAGGTGCACATGGAACACCTCTTGTCCCGCCGCTATCCCGTCGGCGAGGAAGAGGTTGACGCCGTCGCAGGCCACCTCACTGTCCCGCAGTGCCGCCGCAAGCCGCTGGCCCACCGTGAAGAGCTTTGCGCCCAGCGCCGGGTCCAGTTCCGCCAGGCTTCGGGCCGGAATTTTGGGAATCACCAGCAGATGTCCGGGCGTGAAGGGTCGGATGTCCATGAATGCGAGCACGTCGTCGTCCTCGTAGACCCGGCTGGCCGGCGCCCGACCGGCGACGATGTCCGCAAAGATCGTGTACGGGTTCATACCCCTGTGCGCGCCTTTCCACCGCCCGACGTGAACATTCACGCACGGGTGGGAATCAGAGAATCGGCGCCGGCTGGTACCGCGCCGCCTCCGGATACCCGTCGACCAGCTTCTGCACCTCGGCGACCACCGCGGCAACTTGTGCGTCGGCGGCGCCGATGAACGCCGACTTGTCGGCCAACGCTGCATCGAGCGCGGCGCGGTCCAGCGGCAATCTCGAGTCGGCCGCCAGCCGATCCAACAGATCTGGGTCCCGGCCCTGCTCGCGCATGGCCAAGGCCACCGCCACCGCATGCTCCTTGATCACTTCGTGCGCAGTCTCGCGGCCGACACCGGCCCGCACCGCCGCCATCAGGATTCTGGTAGTCGCCAGGAACGGCAGATAGCGGTCGAGCTCGCGAGAGATCACCGCCGGGTAGGCCCCGAACTCGTCGAGCACGGTCAGGAAGGTCTCCATCAAGCCGTCGATCGCGAAGAAAGCATCGGGCAACGCGACCCGGCGCACCACCGAACAGAAGACGTCACCCTCGTTCCATTGCGCACCGGCAAGTTCGGCGGCCATCGACGCGTATCCGCGCAACACCACCTGCAGGCCGTTGACGCGTTCACACGAGCGGGTGTTCATCTTGTGCGGCATCGCCGAGGAGCCAACCTGACCAGGCTGGAAGCCCTCGGTGACCAACTCGTGGCCGGCCATCAGCCGGATCGTGTGCGCCAGCGACGACGGCCCCGCGCCGATCTGCACCAACGCGGACACGACGTCGTAGTCCAGCGAACGCGGATACACCTGCCCCACACTCGTGAACACCCGGCGAAAGCCCAGGTGCGCAGCGACCTTGGCCTCCAGCGCCGCCAGCTTCTCCGAATCCCCGCCGAGGAGGTCGAGCATGTCCTGTGCGGTGCCCATCGGACCCTTGATCCCACGCAGCGGGTACCGATCGATCAACTCGCGAAGCCGGCGCAGCGCCACCAGCAGCTCGTCGGCCGCGGAAGCGAACCGCTTGCCCAACGTCGTGGCCTGCGCGGCAACATTGTGCGAACGCCCGGCCATCACCAGTTCCGCATACTCGCCGGCCCGCTCGGCCAGCCGCGCAGCGACCGCCACCCCGTGTGCGTGCACATGTTCGAGGGACAGCCGGATCTGCAACTGCTCGACGTTCTCAGTGAGATCGCGGCTGGTCATGCCCTTATGCACATGCTGATGTCCAGGCTGTGCCTGATGGCCGCCGGCTCCACTCGCTCCGCTCCTCGCTCCTTCGGAGCTGCGATGCTCACTCGCGGCCCGAGCGGCAGCCCCATTAAACTCCTCGATCCGCGCCTTGACGTCATGCCGCGTGACCCGCTCACGCTCGGCGATGGACGCGAGATCGACATCCTCGAGAACCCGCTCGTAGTCCGCGATCACGCCGTCCGGCACCGGCACGCCCAACTCGGACTGTGCGCGCAGAACCTCGAGCCACAGCCGGCGCTCGAGCACGACTTTGTTTTCCGGCGACCACAAGCGCACGAGATCGGGGCTCGCATAGCGGCTGGCAAGGACATTGGGAACGGCACTCACGTCTGGCAAGTCTACGGAGGTGCTAGTTGATGCTCGGCGGCGCGACGATGTCGATCACCTCGAGCAACGCGTCACGCACCGCCCGGCGCGGGTCGGGATGCGCCTCGCTCAGCTCACCGACGACGGCACCGTCGACCACGGCGGTCAGTTTGCGCAACTGATCTTGGCGGGCGATCCGGCCGCACCGCCGCAAAACGTCGGCCAGCAAATCATCGAGCTGGACGCGCAACCGCAGCTGAACCTCCCGCAACTCCGGGTGGCGGGCACACGCGATGAAGCGCTCATAGCGAGCGACCAACTGTTCGTACGACGACGGATCAGTTCCGTCAGGACCCGCGATCAGATCCGCAACCAGATCGACGGTCGACTCGGCTCCGCGTCGCCGATGCGAAAGGCTCGCAACCCGTGCACGCATCACGTCGAGTTCGCCGTTTCCGCTGTACTCGACAGCCCGCGCAATGAGGTCGTCGAGGGAGTCGAAGTAGTAGGTCGTGGATGCCAGCGGCAGATCGGCGCGAGTGGCCACCGCGCGGTGCCGCACAGCCTCGAACCCGCCTTCGCGCAGCAGTTCGGCAGCAGCACAGACCAACGCTTGTCGACGACGTTCGCCTTTAGGCGTGGTCGCGGTGGTCACCCGTGCCATCGTGCCAGTCCCGTCGCCGCCGTCCATACGAAATGCGCAGGAAAGGCGAGCGAACGACCGCACGTTCATCTTCGATTCGCTTAGAGCTGACCGCGCTCGTGCAATCCGCGTAACCGTCCAAGCGCCTCTTCGACATCGGCGGTGGCGCCCGCGACGGAAAAGCGAACTGTCGCATTACCCCGAACGGTGTCGAAGTCGATTCCGGGAGCAAGCGCAACACCCGTCTCGGCAAGAACATTGGCGCACCAGGCCGCCGAATCGTCGGTGAGATGCCCGATATCGGCATAGACGTAGAACGCGCCGTCTGCCGGGGCGAGCTTCGTGATCCCGATCTGCGGCAGGCCGTCGAGTAGAACTTGCCTATTCGTCGCGTACCTGCGCACGTGCGCGTCCAGTTCACATTTGGCCTCGTCGCTGAACGCGGCCACGGCGGCAAACTGCGAAATCGACGGCGGGCACACCGTCATGTTCGACGCCAGCCGCTGCAACGCCCGCCGCAGACGCTCCGGAACGAGCATCCAGCCGAGTCGCCAACCGGTCATCGAGAAGTACTTCGACACCGAACCGACGACCACCGCTTCCCGCGAGGTTTCCCAGGCGCACGATGTCTGCGGCGCGCCAGCGAACGTGATGCCGTGGTAGATCTCGTCCGAAATCAGCAGTGCGCCATGGTCTTCGCACCAGCGCGCGATAGCGGCCAGCTCGTCGCGCTCGATGATGGTTCCGGTCGGGTTGGCCGGACTGGCCACCACCACACCGGCGGGCGGTTCCGGCAGCGCCTCGAGCATCGCGACCGTGGGCTGATATCGGGTCTCGGGCCCGCAATCGAGCTCTACGACGGTGCAACCGAGCGCCGCGAGCGTGTTGCGATAGGCCGGATAACCCGGCCGACCGACCACGACCGTATCGCCGGCGTCGAAGGCGGCAAGGAAAAGCAGGGTGAAAGCGCCCGACGATCCGGTGGTCACAACGACGTCGTCCGCGTTGACCGCGATGCCCGATTCGGCGCGATGATGCTGCGCGATCGCTTCGCGCAGCGCTTCGATGCCGAAAGTCTCTGTGTAGCCGAGGAGTTCGCCATCGAGTGCCGCCTGGGTCGCGCGCAGGACCGGGGCCGGTGCGGGCGTCGACGGCTGCCCGGCCGCCAACGAGAGCACGTCACCGTGTGTCTGAGCGCGCCGCACGGCCGCCTTCCACACGTCCATGACGTAGAACGGTTCGACCTGGGACCGCACTGATTCTCCGCGCACGCCCTAGACGTTATCGCCAGTTGTTCAATCGCCTGTGGCCGCACCGACGCGCTGTTATCGTCGGAAGCTGTGTGCCCGCAACGACATGTCGCGGGCGAAGTTGAACCGAAGGACCGCTGGCCTTGCTGCCCCGACATCGTGCGCTGCTCATAGTGATTGCCGTCGCCGCGCTTCTCGTTGCCGCCGACGCCACGCACTCGAAGATGGCCGCGCCCATCGCGTCAGCGCACGGCGTGGCACCGGCCGTGTACGAGAACGCGGCGAACGTGCAGACACTGAAGGTCGATCACCAGCTGCAGGTGCTGATTTCGCCGCGTGCGGACTCGTCGGCGTATCTGCAGGCGATTGCCAAGGGTGAACGCATCCGCGAGCAGCATGTCGTCGAGGATGCCGCCAAGGCGACGCTGGCTCGCGCCAAGGCCGAGGCGGCCGCGGCGGTTGCGGGTCAGTGGCAACCGTGGATGTCCGCTTCGGGTCCGAATCAGGCTGCCGCCATACTCCCGGGCGTCCCTAACATCGGCGGCTACTTCCTGCCGGCACGCGGCGTTTTCACCTCCGGGTTCGGCGCGCGCTGGGGCACGATGCACGAGGGCATCGACATCGCCGGCCCGATCGGCACGCCGATCTACGCGGTCTCGAGCGGCACGGTCATCAATGCCGGGCCGGCGAGCGGATTCGGCCTGTGGGTGCGAATTAAGCACGATGATGGAACGATTTCCGTCTACGGCCACCTCTACGACTTTTTCGTCTCCGTGGGCGAGCGCGTTCCGGGCGGCATGCAGATCGCCCGCATGGGTAACCGCGGCGACTCGACCGGACCGCACCTGCACTTCGAAATCATCATCAACGGCCAGCACGTCGACCCGCAGCGCTGGCTCGCGCTGCACGGAATCAAGGTGGGCTAGACCGAGATCCGGCCCCGCTCAGCGGCCAGCGCGATATCGGTCCGGTAGTGCGAGCCCGGCAGTTTGATGCCGGCCAAGCGTTCGTACGCCTGGGCGCGAGCGGCCGCCAGGTCCGGGCCGGTGCCGACGATGCTGAGCACCCGGCCGCCAGCAGAAACGATTGCGCCGTCATCGCGCCGGGCCGTCCCCGCGTGCAGGACACCCTCGCCGTCGGCGCCCGTGATCACGTCTCCCACCCGCGGTGTGCCAGGGTAATTTTCGGCGGCGAGCACGACGGTCACGGCCGACTCGGGCCGCCAGCGCGGCGGCTCGGCCGAGGCCAGGGCTCCGGTCGCCGTCGCGTTCAGAAGTTCACCGAGCGGGCTGTCCAGCAACGCAAGCACCGCTTGGGTTTCCGGATCGCCGAAGCGGCAGTTGAATTCGACCACGGCCGGACCGTCTGTGCCGATCGCCAGACCGGCATAGAGCAGTCCCGAGAACGGGCATCCGCGCTTGTCCATCTCTACCGCGACCGGGCGGACGACTGTCTCGACGATCTCGTCCACCAGGTCCGCGGACAGCCACGGCAATGGTGTGTAGGCACCCATTCCACCGGTGTTCGGCCCGGTGTCGTTGTCGCCGACGCGTTTGTGGTCTTGGGCGGGCAGCAGCGGTACCACCGTAGTGCCGTCGACCAGCGAAAACAGCGAGACTTCCGGACCGTCCAAGAAACTTTCGAGCAGCACCGGATGGCCCTTGTCGAGCAGTTCGGCCGCGTGCCGGCGCGCCTGCTGCCGATCCTGCGTGACCACCACGCCCTTGCCGGCAGCCAGACCGTCGTCCTTGACCACCCAGGTCGGTCCGAAGCGGTCGAGCGCCGCATCCAAGGCTGCCGGGTTGTCCACAACTTCGCTGTGCGCGGTCCGGACGCCGGCCGCGGCCATCACGTCCTTGGCGAACGCCTTCGAGCCCTCGATGCGGGCAGCCGCGGCGGATGGCCCGAAGCAGGCGATTCCGGCAGCCCGAAGCGCATCGGCCACACCCAGCACCAGCGGCACCTCGGGACCAATCACGACCAGGTCGACCTGGTGCTCTTTCGCCAAGGCGACCACGGCGTCGGCTGACGACACATCGACCTGATGCACCGTCGCGGCGGTCGCGATGCCAGCGTTGCCCGGCGCACACAACACTTCGCTGACGCCGGGGTCGCGGGCGAGCGCCAGGACGAGGGCGTGTTCACGGGCTCCGGATCCGATGACGAGTACGCGCACGGACCTCAGCGTACGGTCTTAGGACTGGTCAGGTCGTACAGCGTCACCCCGTCGACCACCGTCGAATCGAAATGGTCGGCCACCCAGGATCGGATCGCACTCGACTCACCGCCCTGAGCCATCATCGGACCCGCACCGGCGCCGATGAAGTAGTGAATCCGACCGGCGGCCACGTCCCGTTGGAATTGCGCAAGTGTGGGCGACGGGTCGGTGCCGTTGAATCCGCCGATGGGCATGACCGGCTGTTGGGTCGCGAGTTGGTAACCCGACGCCACGTTCGCGCCGACGGTCGCGGCGACCCAGGTGTAGTGGTCGGCGTCGTGCGAGAGCAACGCCACCAGCGCCGGGCCAGGGGTGCTCCCGTCGAGCAAGCCGCCGCCAGGGCCGCCGAACTTACCCGGTCCGCGGAACTCCCCGCCACCGGGCATGCCGGTCATCCACGGCGGCCGGTGCCGCTGGCCGGCGATCCCTGGCCCACCGCCTGGCCCGAAGCCGTGCTCGACGTTCGGGCCGGCCGAAACGATCGAACCGTGGTGCGGGGTGGCCACCGTTTCCAGCGCGTAGGCCGTCGGTCCGGCGAGGCCCACGAGCAGGGTCAGGGCCCCGGCCACCACCGCAACCCGACGCCCTGCGGCGACGAGCGCCAGGACGCCCGCCACCCCGCCGACCACCACAACCCAGCGCAGCCACGGCACAAAAGACGGGCTGCGGGCCAACAGAATCCACGCCATTTCCGCCGTCATCGCCAGCGTGACCGCCAGCCAAAGCCGGACCCACAACCGGTCCCGATGTCGCCAGGCAAGCACCGTTCCGGCACCGACCGATGCGGCGACAGCTGGCGCGAGCGCGACGGTGTAATAGGCGTGGAAGATGCCCGCCATGTAGCTGAACACCAGCCCGGTGACCACCAGCCAAAGTCCCCACACCAGCAGTGCGGCGCGGGCGAGGTCGGTCCGGGGGGCGCGCCGGCGCAGCAGGAGGCCGAGTAGCAACAGCAGCAGCGCAGCGGGGATCAGCCAGGCGATCTGTCCGCCCTGTTCCGGCTCGAACAGCCGACCTATGCCGGGCGTGCCCCACATGGATCCCCCGCCGAACGCGCCGAATCCGCCCGGTACGACGCTGCCCACCTCGTTGCCACTGAGCCTGCCCAAACCGTTGTAGCCGAGCGTCAGTTCGAGGATCGAGTTGTTCTGCGAGCCACCGATCCACGGCCGCGAGCCCGCCGGCCACACTTCGACGACGAGCAACCACCAACCCGCGCTGACAATCATCGCGACCAGCGCGGCGAGCAGTTGCCACATCCGCGCCAGCAGCCGCCGCGGCCCGGCCAGCAGATACGTCGAAGCCAGTGCCGGAACCACGAGCATGACCTGCAACTGTTTGGTCAGGAAGCCCAGTCCCACCAGCGCGCCGGCCGCCACCAGCCAGCCGGTTCGTCCGCTTTCGGTGCCGCGCAACACCGCCCACACTGCCGCGATCATCAGGAAAACCAGCAGCGCATCGGGGTTGTTGAACCGGAACATCAGCACCGCGACGGGGGTCAGCGCCAGCACCAGACCCGCAAGTAATCCGGCGACGGCACCGAAGTAGCGGCGCACAACCGCCCACAGCATGGCCACCGACGCCACGCCGAGCAGCGCTTGTGGAACCAAAAGTGCCCAGCTGTTCAGTCCGAACATCCGCACAGACAGGCCCATCAGCCACAACGATGCGGGCGGCTTGTCCACCGTTATCGAGTTGGCAGCGTCCGAAGAACCGAAGAAGAACGCCTTCCACGACACCGAACCGGCCTGCGCTGCAGCAGAATAGAACGAGTTGGCCCAGCCGGACGCGGACAGATCCCACAGGTACAGCCCGGCGGCGAGTACCAGTAAGGTCGCCAGACCGATACGGTCCCAACGTCTTTCGCGCCCGGATGCTGCCGCTGCGGGCGCCTGCCCGGCGGCCGTCAGCACGGCGGTCATCGCTGCGATCCGGCTACTGGCCGAAAAACCCACCGCAATCCGACGAAACGCATCAGCGTCGCAACGAGATTCGCGAGCACAAGCACTACCAACTCGACATGTTTGTCCGTATGCGGCCACCACTGATGCAGCGCAAACAGCGAGCCGCTGGTTACCAGCAACCCGAACGCGAAAATCACCAAACCTTGCACGTAGTGCCGGCCCGCGTGGTGGCGGCCGCGCACGCCGAACGTGAAGGCCCGGTTGGCTGCCGTGTTGAGCACCGCGGTGATGAGCAGCGCCAGGAAGTTGGCCGCCTGGGCGCCGGTGGCCGGGTGCAGCAGCAGATACAGCACCGCGTAGGCGATGGTGCTGATCACGCCGATGATGCCGAAGCGCACCAACTGCCCGACCATGCCGCGTGGAACCCCTGGGACAAGCGGTTCTCGGCCGAGGCTGTGCCGCAGTTCGTCGAGCGGCAAGGTGCCCAGCAGCAACGCACGGCCCAACCGTCCGATGCCGAGCAGGTCCTTACGGATGGTGTCGAGGATGTCGACCCGGCTGTCGGGATCGTCGACCCAGTCCACCGGAACTTCGTGAATCCGCAGGCCGATCCGCTCGGCCAGCACCAGCAGTTCGGTGTCGAAGAACCATTCACCGTCCTGCACCAGTGGTAACAGCTCGCGGGCGACCTCGGCGCGCACGGCCTTGAACCCGCATTGTGCGTCGGAAAAGCGGGTCCGCAAGGACGCATGCAGGATCAGGTTGTAACCGCGCGAGATCACCTCTCGCTTGCGGCCCCGCACGACGCGCGAGTCTCGGGTCAGCCGTGATCCGATGGCAACGTCGGAGTGGCCGGAGATCAGCGGCGCCACCAGCGGCATCAATGCATTGAGGTCGGTGGACAGGTCCACGTCGAGGTACGCGACGATTTGCGCGTCGGACGTCGACCAGGCCGCCCGTAGTGCCCGGCCACGACCCTTCTGGTCGAGGTGAATCACCCGAATGCCGTCGAGTTCGCTCGCCAGGCGGCGCGCGATGGCGAGGGTGTCGTCTCGGCTGGCGTTGTCGGCAATCGTGATGCGCGCGGTGTAGGGCACGTGGACCGCCAAAAAGTCGTGCAGTCGCCGCACACACCGCTCGAGGTCGGCCTCTTCGTTGTAGACGGGGACGGCAATGTCGAGAACCGGTCCGACGAGGCGCAGATTTCGGCTCGTCGGACCAGATGCCGATTGGGCTTCGGGGTCACGAATCACGGTCAGCTCGCTCACGCATTCCACTGTGCGCCGTGACGCTAGGTCGAGGCTTTGCCGTAGCTGGTAGTTCCCTGTGACTCGCCCGGTCCGACGGTATCTTCTCGGCGCGCCTATTCTCGGCTGCATGCCTTCCGTCTTCAGCGCGATCATCAATGGCGACCTGCCCGGCCGATTCGTATGGAGCGACGATGAGGTCGTCGCCTTCCTGACCATCGCCCCGATTGCTCAGGGGCACACGCTCGTGGTGCCGCGCAAGGAAATCGACCAATGGCAAGACCTCGAACCCGAGACCTTCGCGCGGATCACGGCGGTCGCCCAGAAGATCGGCCAAGCCGTCCGAAAGGCGTTCGACGCGCCGCGTGCCGGCCTGCTCATCGCCGGCATCGAGGTGCCACATCTGCACCTGCATGTCTTCCCGGCCTGGGACCTGGACGGCTTCAACATTTCCCGGGCCGATCCGAACCCCTCGGCGGAATCGCTGGACGAGGCAGCGGACAAGATCAGGGCGGCATTGCGCGAGCTCGGTTACGGCGACACCGTCCCCGCTTGAACCACGCGGTCGCGGTTTCGGATGCGCGGTAGCCGGACCGTGAACGTCGTGCCCTCGCCCGGCGTGCTTTTCGCGCTCACGCTGCCCTCGTGGGCCCGAACCAGGGCGGCCACGATCGACAAACCGAGTCCGGTGCCGCCGCTCTCCCGGGTGCGCGACGTGTCGGTCCGATAGAAACGCTCGAAAATTCGCTGCTCCTCGCCCTCGGCGAGCCCTGGGCCGGTGTCGCGCACCTCGAGCACCGCCTGGTCCTTGGTGGTCGAGACGCGCAGCGTCACGGCCGCGGTCGGCGGGGTATGGGTGATGGCGTTGCTCATCAGATTGGCCAGGACTTGGCGCAGGCGGGCGTCGTCACCCATGACCTCGGGCGTACCGGGGCCGCCGCCGACTTCGAGCTTGATGGTTCGCTGCGGCGCCGTGGCGCGGGCGTCGTGCACCGCGTCGCTGGCCAGCGCCAACAGGTCGACGGGCTTGCGGTCCAGCGGACGCTGCTCGTCGAGTCGGGCCAGCAGCAACAGGTCCTCGACCAACAGACCCATCCGCGCCGACTCACCTTCGATGCGGCTCATCAGCAGTCCGGTGTCCTTCGCGGCACCTTGGCGGAACAATTCGGCGAACCCGCGAATGGTCGTCAACGGGGTGCGCAATTCGTGGCTGGCGTCGGCGACGAAGCGGCGCATCTTGTCTTCGGAGCGGCGGGCGGCCTCCTCCGACGCGGCGGTGGCGGCGAATGCCCGCTGAATCTGGGCGAGCATGCCGTTGAGCGCCACTGAAAGCCTGTCCACTTCGGTGTTGTTGCCGCGCACGGGTACTCGTCTGTGCAGGTCGCCCGCGGCGATGGCCGCGGCGGTCCGTTCCACCTCGGCCAGCGGCCGCAGGCTACGCCGGATCACGAAGTACGCGGCTACACCGAGTACCGACAGCACGATCGCGCCGATGATCAACTGCAGCAGGATGAGTCGGTCAACCGTCTCCTGGTTGTCGGTGAGCCGCAGCGCCACGGTCGTGGTTCCCGCTGGACTGTGCGCGGTCAATGCCCGCCACTGCACGTTCTCGCCGTGTACGGAGCCGACGGTTATCGGATGATCGGGCGGATCGGACGGAATGTCGGGCAGCACGTCGCCGTCGTTGATGATCAGCTGCGAGGGATCGCCGTTCTTTTTCACCCGTACGTAGAACTTTGTCGGCGGCCTGCCGGGGCCGGCTTCGTTCGGCGCCGGCGGCAACGGGTGACCCGGGCGGGGCTTGGCCCAGGTGTCGGCGGCGTCGTGTAACTGCTGGTCGGTCCGGTGCAACAGCGACCGTTCAATGGCGGATGTCACCGCCACTCCGGACGCGAGCAGTCCTAACGCGGCCATCACAACGAGCGCCGCGACCAGCGTGAACCGCAGCGGAACTCCGAACCGAGCCCATCGTTCGTGCACGATTACCGCGGTTCGCGCATGACGTAGCCGACCCCGCGCAGGGTGTGAATGAGCCGGCGGTCGCCGGTGTCGACCTTGCGGCGCAGATAGGAGACGTAAGACTCGACGACGCCCACCTCGCCACCGAAGTCGTAGCGCCACACGTGATCCAGAATGCGCGGCTTGCTCAGCACGGTGCCCGCATTGACCATGAAGTACCGCAGCAGGGTGAACTCCGTCGGCGAGAGCGAAACCGGCTCGCCAGCCTTCCAGACCTCGTGGGTGTCGTCGTCGAGTTCGATGTCGGCGAAGGTGATCCGGGATGTCCGCGGAGCATCGTCGGCGCCGTGGCCGACCCGCCGCAGGATCACCCGCAGCCGGGCCACCACCTCCTCGAGACTGAACGGCTTTGTCACATAGTCGTCGGCACCCAGCGTCAAGCCGGTGATCTTGTCATTTACGTCGTCACGTGCTGTGAGAAACAGCACAGGGGCATCGATGCCGTCAGCGCGCAGCCGACGCAGCAGCCCGAATCCATCCATGCCCGGCATCATCACGTCGACGATCAGAGCATCGGGCCGGAAACTGCGTGCCCGGTCGAGTCCCTGGGCGCCGTCACTGGCCGTCTCGACCTCGAATCCTTGGAAACGCAAACTGACCGAAAGCAATTCGACGATCATCGGCTCGTCGTCGACGACGAGCACACGAGCTTCAGCAGTTGCGGCGGTCATACTCCTACCCTTTACGATCCGGCTTTGCCGAGCCTGCATACTTCCTGTGAATTTACTGGGAGAGTCGCCACAGCCGCTCGAGTTTGTGTCGCCGAACACCTCGCCGGGCCGGAAGACGCGCGGCCGCAAGCACTTAGGCTGGCGTCATGGATCTAGGCGGGATGGCGGCAACGTCCGCGAAGGCGGCATTCATGGCCGCCGATTCTGCTCTGGTGATCGCCGAGACCTCGCTCGCGGTGGCCAGGATGACGATCAATACCTCGGCCCGCACCCTCAACCTGGGCACGCCGCCCATGGGTGCGCCGCTGGATTTGATGGGCCGGGTGGCTCAGCTGATGAACGAGGACCGCGCGCTCGGGCACGCGCTGCGACCGGGCGGGCAACTCGATCGGTTGCTGCAGCCGGAGGGCATCGCCGACAAGCTCGTGGCGCCCAACGGCCCGATCGAGCGAATACTCGCCAACGACGGTCCGATCCAGCGCATTCTCGAGGACGACGGTCTGATCGAGCGACTGCTCGCGCCGGGCGGCATCGTGGATCGACTGACGCTGCCGGGCGGTCCGCTCGAGCGATTGATGCGCGAAGACGGCGCGCTGGACCGGCTCACCGCACCCGGCGGCGTGCTCGATCGAGCGCTGCAGCCCGGTGGCGTGGTGGATCGACTGCTCGCGCCGGGCGGACCCGTCGAACGCCTCATGGCCCCGGGTGGGGTTGTGGACCGGATCCTCGAAGAGGGTGGAATCCTGGAGACGCTGCTCGCCGAAGAGGGCGCGATCAGCCGGTTGGTGGCTGTTGGCGGTCCGCTCGACCAATTGGTGAGCGTCTCCTCTGCGGTCGCGTCGATCACGCCGAACCTGGATCAACTCGGGCGCAGCGTCGACAGACTTCAGGAAACGACAGTGCGGCTCGGCCACACCGTCGCTCCGATCACCGAGGTGGCCGCCAGACTGCCGCGCCGGTGGCGACGTGGACGGACACGCTCGTCCCTGGATGCGGGCGAACTGGAGGCGACGGTGGACCTCGACGGCGAAATGCTTGAAGGTTAGAAATCGCAATCCGGCGCTGAACGACCGAATGCGCCCGAACGGGGAATCGGGCGCATCGGTTGAGAGTCAGGCTTGTAAACCGTCGAGAAGCCTTCAGCGCACTGGCTGAACCGGGGCTCCACCGCTTTGCGGTACTCGCGTTTGGCCTTACGCGATCTGCGACTTACAAGTCGTATCGGCTCTTCAGTTGTTTGCGAATATCAAGAATCTCTTCTTCATATCCGTGTTTTCAACCGAATTCCGGGTGTGTGGTCCAGTCCCCCGGGGTCATCTCTTCCGGAGTTGATGGCCGGGCTATACGAACCATGTGAGCGCCACTGCAGATGGTCACTCACCGCATCTGGAGTTTGGTCTCGTCAGTTTACCGCTGACGGATAGAAGTGAAAAGGCCTACCGGCGAGAAGGTTTGGCCGCCACCATGCCAGCACGCTCACGAGAAATCGACCGCGACGACGACCCGATCGGTCTCGGGCGCGCTGAAGAACTCCCTTGCCTCAAAACCGAGGGCGCCGGCCACAATGTTCGACGGCAGGGTCTGCACCGCGCCGTTGAAACTGAGCACCGCGTCGTTGTAATACTGCCGCGCGTAAGCGATGCGGTTCTCGGTGTCGGACAACTCGCTCTGCAACTCGGAAAAGTTGCGGCTCGCCTGCAGTCGCGGGTAGGCCTCAGCCACCGCGAAGACCGATCGCAGCGCCTTGGTGAGCGCGTCCTCTGCCCGCGCTTGTGCGGCCGGGCCGTGCGCTGCGATCGCCATCGCCCGCGCGTCGGCCACGGCCTCGAACGTTCGCCGCTCGTGTGCTGCGTATCCCTTCACTGCCTGGACGAGGTTGGGGATCAGCTCGTGGCGGCGCTCGAGCTGCACGCGGATGTGCGCCCACGCGTTGTCGACCGAATTACGTTTGCGCACAAGGCTGTTGTACAACCCGATGATCAGCACGCACACCATCAACGCGATCACCACAAAAATCATCATGCCGATCACTACGCCCATTTCTACCTTTGCCGTTTTCAGGTTTGCGCCCCCAGAGATGGGAGCAAACCAATAGTGCGAGGTGGACAGATCGGCCAATAGGCACCGAAGGGTGCAGAAATCACACCCCGATAGCGCAGACCGCAGGTTTGCGGAGTTTCTTGGAGCCCGGGTGCACGGCCGGCAGAGCAATGTCTTTGAAGCGGTAGCCGATGCGCGCGAGGATGAAGCGGGCGATTCGGTCGCGCATCGGTTGTCGCCTCTCCGGTTGTGGTCCGGGTTTCTGGTTCGGTATCGGGCCAGCGCTATCAGCAGTGGTATCATATGCGATATCATTCTTGTGTGGCCACGGAGCAGAGGATCGAGAAGCTGGTTCGCCAGATGGCAGCCAATCCGGCGAACGTCAAGTTCTCCGAACTACGCACCGTTTGCGAACACAACTTCGGCAGCCCACGCCAACACGGCAGCCACCTGGTGTTCTCCATGCAGTGGCCCGGTGACCCTCGCGTCAACATTCAGGCCGCAGGCGCGAAGGCCAAGCCCTACCAGGTCAAGCAAGTTCTCGCGGCCATTGAGAAGAAGGAGGGAATGCGGTGAGCCTGCACTACTCGTATCGCGTCTTCTGGTCGCCCGAGGATGACGAATTCGTCGGCACGTGCCTGGAATTCCCGTCCTTGTCACACCTGGACGCCGACCCCGGCGAGGCGCTGCGCGGGATTGTGGATCTCGTCGAGTTCACGGTGAAAGACCTGCAGGATAGCGGTGAACCGGTGCCGACACCGTTGGCGGACCGGACTTTCAGCGGGAACTTCATGATCCGCACCTCGCCGGATCTGCATCGCCGGTTGACGATCGAAGCATCCGAGCAGGGCGTGAGCTTGAACAAGTTCGTGAACGAGAAGCTGGCGAACGCCTGAGCTGCTCACACGTGAAACTGGAGCCGAAGGGGCCCTCGCACTCGGGGCCGGTTTCGTTCTCGATCGCCTTACCGGTAGCTGACTCTTCCTCGTACGCGCTGCGAATTTCGTCGGCAACGATGTCCTGAACCTTCTGAAGCACCGGACACCGCCAGCGCATGTTCTTCGCCGAACTCGGCCCGCGGTAGCCCGCGAACCCGGCCTGCGACGCGACCGAGTGCCTCTGCCCTCATGACTGCCGCCACGTCAGGTGTGCGTCGAATCCGGGGGCGAAATCAGGACACTTGAATCGAATTCCGGTGCGCGGGGGAGCTTCGCGACCCGCAGCTGGTCGGTGCGCGGGTTGAACTAGGTTGGGCTTCCCAGACGCTTGACGATGCCTTCGGCGTGCCATTCGAATGGCTGAAGACTGGTGATGCACCTCGCCCTCAGCCGGGCGGGGGGTGATGGAGCCCCCTGTCAGGATTGAACTGACGACCGCTCGCTTACAAGGCGAGTGCTCTACCACTGAGCTAAGGAGGCAAGGCGCCGATCTTCCGGCATGTTTTGTCGAGCAGCATTGTATCCGGCTGCGCATCGGCCCCACAGACGACTACGTTTTGACCTATGACCACTTCCGAGATCGCCACCGTCCTCGCCTGGCACGACGCGGTGAACGATTCCGACATCGACACGCTGCTCGAACTCTCCAGTGACGACATCGAGCTGGCGAGCCCCACGGGCGCATCGCAGGGCCTGGCCGCGCTGCGGGAGTGGGCGAGCACCGCCGGCATTCGGCTCACCCCCGGCAGGATGTTCGTCCACCACGGAATCGTCGTCGTCGAAGAAAAGATGAGTCAGCAGTCGGACCCAGCGGGGGTTTCGACCGTCGCGTCCGCGTTTCGGGTAGTCGAGGACCAGGTGACGGCTGTGTACCGGCACCCCGACCTGGCGTCTGCACTCGCGGCAACAGATCTCAGCGAGGACGACCTCGTTGAGATCTGATCCGCAGCTGCTTGTTTAGCCCTCCACCGCCTTCGCGCGTGCGGCCTCGTCGGCCTCCATCGCTTCACGCAAGCTCTTCGGCCGCATGTCCGTCCAGTTCTGCTCGACATACTCGACGCACGCCGCCCGGCTCTCCTCACCGAAGACAACCCGCCACCCGGCCGGCACGTCGGCGAATGTCGGCCACAGGGAGTGCTGGTCCTCGTCGTTCACCAGCACGTAGAAGCGGCCGTCTTCGTCGTCGAATGGGTTGGTGCTCATCTCACCTCACTGGGTACACAGCTTCGTCAAGCGAGGCGTGACGCCTCACGGTCTCGACCCTAGCAAGAGTTCGATATAGCCCGCGGCTGACTGGCAGCACCGGAGTACGAATCCGGCAAAATGACCGCAAACCGAGCCGGAAACCGTCGTCAGCCAGCGCGTGAGTCCAGCGCTAAGCCCCGAAAAACTCGATCATCGCCTGGTTTACCGCGTCGGGACGTTCCAGGTACCCGAAATGACCGGCGTCGGCAATCTCCAAGTAGCGCGCACCCGGGATCACATCGGCCACTTCCTTCGACAGATAGGGCGGGATCATACGGTCGTCGGCAAAACCGATGGACAGACACGGGACTGTGATCGCCCGGTATGCCTGCAAGCGGTCAAAATCGTGGTCCATCTTTCGTTGCGCCCGAACGCCTGGCGGAACCGGTCCGCCCGTGAACTCGAACATGTCGAGCCAGTCGCGCGCGGCCGCCGGATCGGCCATCGTGGCCGGCGAGAGGTTCATCACTGCGGTGATGGCCGCCTCGTACTTTGCCGGGAGGGTCACTCCACTCGCGTCCAGTTCGTGTTCCCCTTCGGAAAGGGTTTTCTGGAACTGGTCGAGCCGACCATGGCCCGCCATGAAGACCGCCTTGCGCACCAAGTCGGGACGCCGCAGCGCGAGTTCCTGCACCACGCGCGCCCCCATCGAGGTTCCGGCCACAAATGCCGGCGCGCCCAGCAACTCGATCAGCCCGGCAGTATCGGCGACGAGGTCGTCGATCGTCATTCCGCCGACCGCCTCGAAGGAAGGTGCGATGCCTCGATTGTCGAAGGTGCACACCTGAAAGCCCGCAGCGACCAGCGCAGGCACTTGGTGCAAGCCCCACACGCGACCCGGGCTGCCCGTTCCCATCACGAGGACCACCAGGTCTCCGCTGCCCTTGGTTTCGTAGTTCAGCGAAATGCCATTGACCGTCGCAAGCGGCATGTGTTAACCCTCACCAGCTTCCCATCGTGCTTCGTCGCAGCCACGCTAGTGCAACGCGTTTTCAGTAAGTGGCGTCGGGGCAATCGATTCTCATAGAGTCGTAGCCAACAACGACCTGCTCAGGCTGGCCAGCTTTACCGGGAGGACACCATGGCGACCAAGACAACGGCTACCAAACCCGCCGAGGAAATTGGCGACGAAGAACTCGAGCCTTTGGCCGACGAGACGGCACGCCAAGCCCAGCGCGTCGTCGCCGCGTATGCGGCCGACGCCGATGAGTGCCGAATGCTGCTGTCGATGCTCGGAATTGGCCCGAACATCCGCGCCGAATAGCACAGATCGGTTTTACTGCGACGAATAGAAGGAAACCACCCAAGGCAACCCAAGCGAGACCTCCGATCACAACCCACAGGGGAAATACGTGTCGAGTAGCGCCGCCGAATCTGGCAGCACCGGATCAGATTTTGTTGTAGTCGCCAACCGGCTGCCGGTCGATCTGGAGAAGCTGCCGGACGGTGGAACTCGCTGGAAGCGCAGCCCCGGGGGCCTGGTCACCGCCTTGGAGCCGATTCTGCGCGGCAACAAGGGCGCCTGGATCGGCTGGCCCGGCGTGCCCGATCTGGAAGTGGACGCGATCGTCGAAGACGGTCTCGAGCTACATCCTGTTCCGCTCTCGTCGCGTGAGGTGGCCGAGTATTACGAGGGTTTCTCGAACGCGACATTGTGGCCGCTCTACCACGACGTCATCGTCAAGCCGGTGTACGACCGCGACTGGTGGACCACGTACGTCGAGGTGAACCGGCGGTTCGCGGAAGTGACCGCGAAGGTGGCCGCCGACGGTGCGACCGTGTGGATTCAGGACTACCAGCTGCAGTTGGTGCCCAAGATGCTGCGCATGCTGCGGCCCGACCTCACCATCGGCTTCTTCCTGCACATTCCGTTCCCGCCGGTCGAGCTGTTCATGCAATTACCGTGGCGGACGGAAATCGTCGAGGGACTGCTGGGCGCTGACCTCATCGGCTTCCATCTGCCCGGCGGCGCGCAGAACTTCCTCTACCTCGCTCGGCGGTTGGCCGGCCAGCCCACCTCCCGCGGCGCGGTCGGGGTGCGGTCGAAACTGGGCGTGGTGCAGGTCGGTTTCCGGACCGTCCGCGTGGGCGCGTTTCCCATCTCCATCGACTCGGGTCACCTCGATGAAATGGCGAGCAGCAGAGCCGTCCGCGATCGCGCCCGCGAGATCCGCAAGGAGCTCGGCGAGCCGAAGCGGATCATGCTTGGCGTGGATCGGCTCGACTACACCAAGGGCATCGACGTGCGGCTCAACGCGCTGCTCGAGTTGCTCGAAGAGGGCAGGGTCGACCCGCACGACACGATGATGGTCCAGCTGGCCACGCCGAGCCGGGAGCGCGTGGACAGTTACGTGCAGATGCGCAGCTCGATCGAGCGCCAGGTCGGCCGGATCAACGGCGAATACGGCCGGGTCGGCCGTCCTGTGGTGCACTACTTTCACCGGCCGGTCCCGCGTGACGAGCTCATCGCCTTCTTCGTCGCCGCCGACGTCATGCTGGTCACGCCGCTGCGCGACGGCATGAATCTGGTGGCCAAGGAATACGTAGCCTGTCACCACGACCTCAGCGGCGCCCTCGTCCTGAGCGAATTCACCGGCGCCGCAGCAGAATTGCGCCAGGCCTACCTGTGCAATCCGCATGATCTGGACAGCGTCAAGGACGCGATGGTGAAGGCGCTGACCCAGGATGAGGAATCCGGTCGGCGGCACATGCGCGCGCTGCGCCGCCAAGTGCTCTCGCACGACGTCGACCGCTGGGCAAAATCGTTCCTCGACGCGTTGACACGCGGCGGAGTCGCAGGATCGGCTCTGGTCGGCGTGGGTGAGCCGATCGCCAGCGACGCGGACGCCTAGATCCGGTTACCCGACTAGATCGGCGTCAGATTCGACACGAGCCAGCGACCGTCGACCTTGCTCATCTGCACCCGCACGCGACTTCCCGTGGTTGCGGCTTTGGGCGAATCCTTGCTGGTGGTCACCTGATTGAGAAACAGCAGCACAGTCGCGTCGCTCGGCCTGGCGTCCACCACCGCAGCGCCCTGGACCGACACCTTGACCGTCAACTGCTTCTCCTTGGCTCCCGGGATGATCGTCCCGTTCACCAGGTTCATGTACTGACCGCGGAAATCGCCCGTCAACCCATCCGCCGCCTTGGGCAGCGACTTGTCGACCGTGTTGAAGTCGTAGCCGAGCATCGCCTCGGCCTCGCTGCTCGCTGCCGCCACCGCGTCGGTGCGCGCCTGTTCGCTCTGCCGGTCGTGCATATATGCCAGGCCGAGAAGCACATTCGCCACGATCAACGCGACAACGACGATGCCACCGAGCCCGACGGCCAACTGGCGGGTGAGATTTCCCTTTTTCACAGCAATTTTCACGCGACGAATTCCACGTTCGAGGTGGCCATGTGGCCGTTTTCTTCGGTGACGGTGATACGCAGCCGGAAATCGCGTGGCTGCGGTTCCTTGGTGCCGGCGTTGGTCACCATGGACTTGGCCGCGACGAGCACGTCGGCGCTGTCACCGTATTCCTTTTCGATGCCCGCCTCGAGGATCTGACCGTTGGTTGCCACCTTCGCCTCCTCGACAACGCTGACGAACGGGTCGACCCGACCGGTGAATTCGTCCTTGAACTGCCCGGTGGCGTTGTCGAGGATGCGTTGCACGTCTTGCTTGGCGGTCTCGGGATGGATGGTGGTGAGGTTGAGCACCGTCTGGCGCGCGGCCTGAATGAACTCTTGTCGCTTGGCATCTCGTTGATCAGCCCGGTACTTCGCCCAGCCGAAGAAGGCCACGCCGCCGACCAGGGCGACCAGGACGATCGCCGCCGCCACGGACGCGATGATGCGGACCGCGCGACTCGGTGCCCGATGCTCGGTTGCTTCGGGGCTAGCCTCGGCTGCAGCGGACGTCTCGCCCGATTCCGCCACCGCGACTGCGGTCGTCGGCGCGGTGACGATCGCCGGTTCGGTAACGCCTTCGGGGGGCCCGGCGCGGCGCACCGCCCGGCGCCGCTTTCGAGTGGGGTCGAACTGATTGTGGGGGTTGGTCTCGTCCGTCATATGCCTTGCTGTTCCGTCATCATCGTCTGCCAGGTCGGCGCCGGCTTCGGCGCGCCGCCGGGTGCCAGCCCAGGCTGGCGGTAGATCTTGCCGTCCGGTCCCGCGAAGGTACCGGTCGCCGGGTCGTACGGCACGGTAGCCGGCGGGGCCGGTCCAGACTGGTCGCCATGGTAGGCGCTGGGGGCGGTCGTCCTGGCGGGCCGCGGCCATTGCTGCGGGCCGAACGGCGGATTGCTCCCCGTGGGCACATATCCCTCGGGGCTCTTGCACTGCTCCACGGTGGCCGCTCGCTTGCCCGGCGCCTCCATGCACGGCGTGTTTCGGGCGCCGCGAACGACCTCCGGCGCGTTCTGCGGAACCTGGCAGTACAGGTTCGGCGGCGTCTTGACCGGAGTCATGTCCGACGGTGACCGCCACTGGTTCCACGGAGTGAACCCGGTGGTGCAGCCGGGCGGATCATTGAGCTGCAGCATGAAGTCGACGATCGCGCCTTCGTCGAGCGGCCCGCGAACGGCTGTGAGCAGCGCGGCAACCAGCGGCGGATAGATCACGAGGATCTGTTCGATGCCGGGATTGTAGATCTCCGCCACCTGACCGACGCTGACCAGATTGCGCAGCAGGATCGGCAATGTAGGCCGCAGGTCCTGGAACAACTTGGTTGCTTCGGTGGTCGCGCCCGGGCCCTTTTCGATGATCGAGCGCAATTGCGGATCGCTCGTGCGCAGCTGGTCGGTGAACTTGGCCAGATCGGCGGTCCACTGCCGGACCGCGTCCGCGCTCTCGTTCTGGGTGTCCAGCAGCGGGCCGATCTGTTCGATCAGCTGCTTGGTCTGGTCCGAATTCTTGTTGGCCTCCTGCAATAGCAGGCGCGCCGAGTCCAGCAGCTTCTGCAGATCCGGCCCGGCGCCGTTGAACGCCTTGAACGCGGCGTCGACGAGAGTTCGCAGCCGAGTATCGGCGATTCCGGCGACCAGCTGATCGGCCCGGTCGAGCATCTGCCCGACATCTTGCGGCAGCCGGGTGTTCTGGACCGGAACAACGTCGCCGTCTGCCAGATCCGGCCCATTGCCGGAGTTCGGCACGAAGTCGACGTACTGCTCGCCCACCGCCGAGACCGATTTGACGTACGCGATGGAATCCATCGGAATCTTGTAGCCGCTGTCGATCGACAACTTGGCCTGCACGCCATCGGGCGTCAGCCGCACTTCGGTGACGCGGCCGACGTTGGTGCCTCGGTACGCCACATTCGCGTGCGGGTACAGCCCGCCGGTGGCATCGAGATCGACCGTCACGTCATACCGGCCGATCCCGAACATCGCCGGCAACTGCACATACACCGTCGCCATGACGACGACGCCGATGACTGTCAGGATCGAGAAGATGATCAGCTGCGCCCGGACGAACTTGGTAAGCATCATCGCGGGGGACCTCCCGGCGCCGGCGCGGTCAGTCCGGGAATCGCCGGCAAGCCGGGAATCTGCGGCAGGCCCGGGATAGCCGGCGCACCTGCAGGAGCGGGCGGCGGCGGCTGCAACGGCGCGGTCATGGGATTCTTCGCCTCACCTGCCACACCAGCGCTGCGGCCGAGTAAGCCCTCGACCCCGCCGAAGACGCCGCCGAGTCCCGTACCGGTAAGGAAGTTGGAATCCAGCCGCGGCCCGGTGAGGTCGACGGTCATCATCAAGTTCGCGTAGTCACCCTTGAGCCAGTGGTCGAGGTTGGTCATCGAGAACGGGAACGTGATCAGCAGCGGCAGCACGTCGGTCAGGTGGTTGCCGGTATCGGCCAGGGATTTGAGCACCGGCACAAGGTTTTTGAGGTTCGCCTTGAGGTTGTCACCACCGTTGTCGACAATCCGATTGGTCACGTCACTGAGCTTGCCCAGTGCGACAAGCGCACTGGTGATGTTCTGCCGCTCATCCACGAGGACCTTCAGCGCCGGCGGAATTCCGTCCAACGCGTTGGTGAGCACATCCTTGCGGCGCGCGAACGTGTCGGCCAACCGGTTGAGGCCATCGAGCGCAGCAACGATGTCGCCGCGCTGGTGGTCGAGTTGGGTGGTCAGATCGTTCAATTGCGGCAGCAGGTCCCGAACGGCGTCGGTGCGACCATCCAGCGCGGTGTTGAGCTCGCGTGTGATGTCCTGCAGCTGTGCGAGCCCGCCGCCGTTGAGCACCACCGAAAGCGAGGACAGCACCTGCTCGGTGGTCGGATAGGCGCCGGCCCGATCGAGCGGGATGAAGCGGACGTCGCGCAGGTTGCCTGTCGGGTCCTTCGGCTGCAGAAGTTCCACGTGGTTGGAACCAAGCAAGCTGGTCTGGCCGATCTTGGCGATCGCATTACCGGGCAGATTCACGTCGTTTTTGATGGAAACCGTTACCAGCGCGTGCCAGCCCTGCACCTCGATGTCGGTCACGGTGCCGACAGTCACGTCGTTGACCATTACCGGCGAATTCTGCGACAGCGTAGTCACATTGGGCATTTGGATCTGCACTGTGTAAGAGTCAGCCCCGACACCTTGCGCACCCGGCAGCGGCAGCGAATTCAGCCCCTTCCATTCGCAGCCCGTCACACCCAGCGCGGTGCACGCTACGATCGCCAGCACCCCGAAACCACGCCGCCAGCGCCTTTTCGGTACCGAACCGGTCATCGCCCACCCCCTGGAAGCAACAGCGCACCAAGATCTTTCGGCATCGGCGGCGCGGCCGGTGGAGCAGGAACCGGAGTGGCCCCGACGGGCGCCCGAGACGACAGCGACGGCGGACTGTATTCGATCTGGTTGGGGAAGGCCGCGACACCCGATGCCGGGTTGGTCAGCAGCGGTGGGTAATTCATGATCAGCGAGTTCAAAATGGGCGCAAGGTACTGCACGCACAGATTCGCCGACTTGTCCGAATCGTTGGCCTGCAATCCCTCGATGGAACCGCACAGGAAGTTCACCGGGTTGGCGAAGTTGCTCATCGAGATCGCGCCCGTCAGAGTGCCCTGTGCGGGCTTGTAAATCTGGTAGAAGTTGGCCAGCGCGGTCGGGGCAATGTGTAGCACCTGCTCGAGTTCCGGGCGCTTATCGACGAGCACCTGGGTGGCATCACCGAGTCTGGACACCGCCTCGCCGAGCTTCGCGCGGTTGTCGGCGACGAAGCGCTGCACGTTGCCGAGCGCGACATCGAGATCATCGAGGGCACGGCCGAGTTCGTCGGAACTGGATGCCAACACCTCTGAGACGGAGGCGAGCCGGCCCCCGAACTGCACGATCTGCTCATTGCTGTTGGACAGCGCCGAAACGAACTCCTCTAGGTTTCGGATCGTGCCGAAGAGGTCGGTCCTGCCGTCGGAAAGAATTGTCAGCGTGTGCGATAACTCGTGCAGCGTCGCGCGCAGCCGTTCCCCGTTGCCGTCGAGGTTTGCCGCGGCGGTATTGACGAAACGGCCGAATGAGCCTTGCTCCTCGCTACCTTGCGGTCCCAACGCGGTGGACAGCTTGGTCAGTTCTTTCTTGATGTCATCCCATTCGACGGGAACGGCAGTGCGCTGCAACGGGATTACGGCGCCGTCGGCCATGGTGGGGCCGCCGGTGTACACCGGCGCCAGCTGTACAAAGCGGGCCGATACCAGCGACTGCGCGATGATGACCGCCTTCGCATCAGCGGGAATCTTGTAGCTCGAATCCACCGACATCGTCACCTTGGACGATTCCGGTTGCGGCTCGATCGAATCCACATTGCCGATCTTGACGCCCAAGATTCGGACGTCGTCGCCGCCGTAGAGGCCGGTCGTCGACGAGAAGTATGCCGTGATCTTGGTGGTGGTGGCGCGTGCGACAACGAGGTAGACAACGGTGGCAATAATCGCGAGCACCACCACGATCGCTCCGAGGATCACCCACTTGCGGCGGGGCTTGGCCAGCAACGCGGTCATCGCTGATGATCCTTGAACTCAATGGAGGGCGGCGGGTTCAGGAAGATGTTCTGCAAGTCGGGCGGCAGGTGTTGCGGATCGATCAGGGCGTCCACCAAGCCCTGGAAGTACTTGCTCGAACCGAAGTTCTGCACGAACGCCTGGAAGTACGGGCCGCTACCCACCGCCTCGCCGAGCGCCGTCGCATATGGCCCCAAGCCGTCGAGCGCCTTGCCGATATTGTCCTTGTTCCGCTGCAGTACGGCCACAACACGATTCAGCTCGTCCAGCGTCGGGCCGAGTTGCTGGGAGTTGTCATGCACCAGTCCGGTGAGTTGCTGGGAAATGTAGGAAATGTTGGTAATCAACTGACTGATGGCGGCGCGCCGCCGGTCCAGCTCACCGAGCAAATCGTTGCCGTCGAGAAGCAGCGCATTGATCTGTCCCCCACGATCGGCCAAAACCTTTGTCACGCTTTGGGCTTTGTCGAGCAATTGGCGTAGGCTCTCGTCGCGGTCGTTGAGGCTCTTCGACAGCCGGGCCACTCCATCGAGGGCCGCCCGCAGGGGTGCGGGGGTGTTGGTCAACGCGTCGGACATCGTGTTCAGCGCCCGGTTGAGCTGGTCGGTGTTGAGGTCCTTCACCGTGTTGCTGAGGTCACCGAGAGCATCGTTGAGTGAATAGGGCGATGTGGTGCGGTCCAACGGAATTGTGTCGCCCGGTGTCAACGCTCCCGGCCCCTCCGGAGTCACCGACAGCGATTTACGCCCGAGCACCGTATTCGTCTTGATCGCCGCCCGGGTGTCCTGACCGAGCTGGATGCCGTTCGACATCGTGAAGGTAACGAGCACTTGTGGCCCCTCGAGTTTGATCGTGTCGACTCCGCCCACCTTCACCCCGGCAACCTCGACCGGGTCACCGGTCATCAGCCCACCAGCGTCGGCGAACTCCGCGCCGTAGCCGACACCCGAATGCAGGAACGGCAACCGGTCGTACTGCAGCGTCGCCAGCACGATCGCGATAGCGATCACGACGCCGACGATGCCCATCCGCACCAAATTGCTCTGCCTGTGCTCGTTCACGACGGCGCACACCTCCCCGACGTCTGCGCTGCGGGGAGTTTGATCAGGATGTCCTTCCCGTCCGGACCGCTGAACTTGAACTGCGTTGAGCAGACATAGAACTGGAAGAACGACCCGTACGCGCCGACGCGGATCAGCCGCTGAAATGCAGACGGCAGGCCGGCCAAAACCTTCTCGAAAGTGTCGGTGCCGGCATTGAGGTTGGTCGCGAGCCGATCAGCCTGGTTGATAGTGCCGGCCAAATCAGGACGAGAGCCTTCCAGCAGGTTCGCCAATTTGCCAGTGGCATCAGCGATTCGCGGAATCGCGTCGCCGATCGGGTCGCGGTCTGCGGACAGCCCGCTGATGAGTTGCTGCAGTCGGTCGAGCGTGGTCGAGAACTGATCGCCACGCGCGTCGATCGTCTTCAGCACGGTGTTCAAGTTGTTGATCACGTCACCGATCAGCTGGTCGCGGTCGGCGAGGGTCTTGGTGAACGAACCGGTGGTGCTCAGCAGCGACACCAGCGTGTCACCCTGGCCCTGAAAGACCTGCACCAGTGCGGATGTCAGCTGATTCACCTGTTGTGGATCCAGCGCACGCAGCAGCGGCTTGAATCCGCCGAGCAGCACGTCCAAGTCGAGCGCAGGGGCCGTCTGGGCGGTGCCTATGGTGCCGCCGTCTGGCAGGGTGTCCATCGAACCCGGACCCTCCATCAACTCCATGTAGCGGTCGCCAACGAGGTTCTCGTATCGGATCTGAGCCCGGGTGCTACGCAGCAGCGGATACTTGGATTCGACGTTGAAGTCGACGTGTGCGAGATCGTCCTTGCCGACCTTCACGGAGGTAACCGCACCGACGGGGACACCGGCAATGCGCACCTTCGATCCGGACTTCATTCCTGACGCGCTGGTGAACACCGCGTGATAGCTCTTGGTGCTCGCAAAACGTGCCTGGCTGAACACCACGCCGAGGAAGATCAGGATCAACACCATCACAAGGGCGAAGACCGAGAACTTCACAATGGTTGCGGTGTTTCTCATGGCCCCACCCCCGGGTACACGCCCGCGAACAGGATCTGGAAGACCTTCGGCGCGTTGAGCATCAGCTTGGTATTCGGCACATACGGGACGTTGGCCGTATCGGTCACCACGAACGGCGGCGCCGGATCGCTGGGCACCCGGCCGGGCAAACCTTCGCAGTGCGGGCCGCCGGTGGCGTTCACCTTCGGCAGGCTGTCGGGATACGTGTAGGGCTTTTGCCCGTACATGAACCCGGCATCGAGCGCGATGCCCTCCTGGTTACCGCCCTCGACCGCGTTGGCGATCGGCAGTGCCTTGTCCAACCCGATGATCAGGCAATTCAGCGCGGGCGAGTACTCGTTGAGCAGCCCTGTTGTCGGGCGCAACTCGTCGAGAGCGGTCACGAGGTTGTGTTCGTTCTCGTTGAGTACGCCGCCCGCGGTGTCGGACAGGCCGATCACGTCGAGCAGCAAGGTATCGAGGTTCTGTTGCTCATCGACGATGGTGCCGCTGGTCGCCGTAAAGTTCGAAATGATCTTCAGGAAGTCGTCAGAGGTGTCTGCGTACAGGTTGGTGACGCCGGCGGCGGAGGCGAAGTCCCGCTGCAGTTCCGGGAGCGAGGGATTCATCTTCTTCAGGTAGGTGTCGCCCGTGCTGAGCAGTTCGCCGATCTGCTGACCGCGGTTGCGGAATGCGGTCGACAACGCGCCGAGCGTCGCGTTGATCTTTTCCGGCTCCAGCTTCTGCAGAACATCGGAAAGATGTTGAAACAGCGTGTTGAACTCGACGGTGACCGAGGTCGCCGGAATGGTGGTGCCCGCCGCCAGATGATCCGGCGAGGCATGGGTCGGCGGCACCAAATTGACATACTTGGCGCCAAAGACGGTGGTGGACTTGATGTCTACCGTCGAGTTGGCGGGTATCAACTTCAGCATGTCCGGATACATGTTGAGCTTGAGCAGCGCCCCGCCGTTGGGGGTGTTCTCGATTGCGCCCACGCGACCGACCTCGACCCCGCGCATCTTCACCTTGGCGTCGGGGTCCATGACCAGACCGGCCCGCTTCGCGGTGATGTTGACGGGCACGGTTGCGACGAATCCGCCGGCAAACATGGTGAACGCGATCGCCGTGATACCGGCCAGCGTCGCGACAAGCGCGAGCGCCGCGAGGCGGCGAACCCATTTCTTTTCAGCCATATTCGCCACCTATCCCGACAGATGGAAGTTGCCGGAGGTGCCGTAGATGGCGAGGGAGATGAGCAGGGTCACCGTCACCACGGCGATCAGTGATGTCCGCACGGCGTTGCCCACGGCCACGCCGACACCGACCGGGCCACCGGAAGCGTTGAACCCGTAGTAGGTGTGGATCATCATGATCGCGACCGCCATGACGATCGCCTGCGCGAACGACCACAGGATGTCGGTGGGGATCAGGAATGTCGAGAAGTAGTGGTCGTAGACGCCGGGTGATTGACCATAGATATAGACAGTCGCGAACCGGCTGGCCAGGAACGAGGCAATAACAGCAAGCGAATACAGCGGAATGATCGCGATCATGCCGGCCATGACACGGGTGCTCACCAGATACGGAATCGATGGGATGGCCATCACTTCGAGCGCGTCGATCTCCTCGGAGACCCGCATCGCGCCGAGTTGCGCGGTCGAGCCGGCGCCGATTGTGGCGGCAAGTCCGATTCCCGCAATGACCGGCGCCGCGATCCGGACGTTGATGAACGCCGCGAAAAACCCGGTCAGCGCCTCGACCCCGATGTTGCCGAGCGAGCTGTAACCCTGCACAGCGATGGTGCCGCCTGCGAAGAGAGTGAGGAATCCGACGATCACCACCGTGCCGCCGATGACCGCGAGCGCGCCGGTGCCCATGCTGATTTCGGCGATCAGCCGGATGGTTTCCCGACGGTAGTGAATCAATGCCTTGGGTGCGTGGCCGATTGCGCGCGCATAAAAGATGGCGTGGTCGCCGATGGAGTCAACGTGGCCGACCGTGCGCTGATAGCGAGCCCGGGCCCGCGGGAAGCGTTGTGAGAGAACAGCCGTCGCCATACCGGTCACCGCGCCGTCAGCTTGATGCCGATGGCCGTGAGGACAACGTTCACCACGAACAACGCCATGAAGGAGAACACCACCGTCTGATTCACCGCATCGCCCACGCTCTTCGGACCACCCTTGACGTTGAGGCCAAGGTAACAAGCCATCAGACCGGCAATGAGGCCGAATGCCCCGGCTTTCGCCTGAGAGATCATCAACTCACCGAACCCGGTCAGCAACGTAATTCCGTTGACGAACGCGCCCGGGTTCACATCCTGCAAAAAGACGGAAAACAGGAATCCGCCGAGAATGCCGATGGTGCAGACCAACCCGTTGAGAAGCAGCGCCACCACCGTGGATGCGAGGACCCGGGGAACCACCAGTCGCTGAATGGGATTGATACCCAGCACCCGCATGGCGTCGATCTCTTCACGGATCGTGCGCGCGGCGAGGTCGGCACAGATCGCCGTCGCGCCGGCCCCGGCAACGATGAGCACGGTGACGATCGGCCCGACCTGAGTCACCGAACCGAGCGCAGCGCCGGCACCGCTCAAGTCGGCGGCACCGATCTCGCGGAGCAGGATGTTGATGGTGAAGCTCACCAGCACGGTGAACGGAACGGCGACCAACACCGTTGGAACTATCGAAACTCGGGCGACGAACCATGCCTGGTCGATGAATTCACGCCACTGGAACGGCCGACGCAGCGAGGAACGAGCCGTGTCGGCGATGAGTTCGAAGAACCCACCGACGGCCCGGAGAGGGACCGCAACGAGATCGTTCATCGCTCCTACTCGCGTCGACCGGGCATCATGGCACCTAGAGAGTGATCCGGGTCATACTAAACTGGAACACGTTCAGCCGTCAAAGGGCAGCCGAGCAACCGCTTGGTTTGCGAGCGGGCGGCGACCGCCCGTTGCCCCGACATACCCCCTGCCCTGGTGACCGAGCTAACCGTAGCCGATCGGTGTGACAGGTTCGCCGGGGGGTGAATATTCGTCGGCTACCTGCATAGATGCGTGGCGGTCGGATGGGCGGGAGATCTTTGCGGGGCCTCGATGACCCATCGCCGCGGCGTCCGCACGAGGCGCAATTTAAGGGGAATTCGGCACGGAAAGACCGCGGTGTCGGTAGCGAGACGAGCGCGCGGAGCCCAGCAAAACTAGAACCTGTGCTAAATTGACGCGCAGTAGCCGGAGTGCCATGACGTGCGCGCACGAGCGCGACGTCCCTCCCGACGAGCACGTCGGCACTCCACATATTTCAACATCTTGTTACCAATTCGCCTAGCTCGAGGCGAAATCGGGTATCAGTTTGCGCCGAGGCGGTTCAGAGCCTGACCGGCCGAGAACGTCTTGGCCGGGTCACGTTCGGCGAAATAGCCGGAAATCTCGGCAGCCAAGGTGTCCGCTGACCACGCGGCCCCGGCCGCGTCGAAGCGCGCCTCCACTTCCGGCGCCGCCATCAGGGCCACCATCGGGCCGTAAACAACGAACAGTTGACCGCTGACGTTTTCCGCGGCCGGCGAGGCCAGGAAGGCGACAAGCGTGGCGACATGGTCAGGCGAGAGCGGATCTATCTGCTCCTCGGCGTCGGCGGCCCCGAATACCGCCTCGGTCATCGACGTGCGGGCGCGCGGGCAAATCGCATTGGCGCGGACGCCGTAACGACCCAACGCCCGGGCCGCCGAGAGCGTCAGCGCGGTGATGCCCGCTTTCGCGGCACCGTAGTTGGGCTGACCCTCCGGGCCCAACAACCCCGCCTCCGACGAGGTATTGATCAGTCGTCCGTAAATCGGTTCACCCGCCGCCTTGGACTGCGACCGCCAATACGCGGCGGCGTTGCGGCAGAGCAGAAAATGCCCGCGCAGGTGGACCTTCACCACGAGGTCGAAGTCCTCGTCGGACATGTTGAAGAGCATCCGGTCGCGGACCACGCCGGCGTTGTTGACGACGACGTCGACTCCGCCGAACTTTTCTTGCGCGGCTTGCATCAACGCGTCGGCGGTTGACCGCTCGCCGACATCGCCGGCAACGAACTCGCACTTGGCGTGGGTCCGGATCTCGGCGAGCGTTTCCTCCACTGCGTCACCGGCATGCAGGTCGTTGATGACTACACTTGCCCCCGCCCGCGCCAAGGCAATCGCCTCTGCGCGACCGAGTCCGGCGCCCGCGCCGGTCACGATCGCTACTTTGCCGTCGAGCGTTCGAGTGTCGTTCATTGCGCCGACTTTAGAACGTGTTCTCGTTCAGGGCAACCACGGTCATTGCTGCAGACGCAGCGCCGCTTTGGGACATTGCGCCACCGCATCCTTCGCGTCGTCGAGGCGATCTTCCGGAAGCGGTCCCGGCGCGATGTGTAATTCGTCGTTGTCATCGAGTTCAAAGATGTCCGGGGCGATTCCCACGCAGACGCCGTTGGCCTCGCACTGCTCGCGATCGACCTTGATCTCCACTTGAAGCACTCCCCTTTCGCGCACCCACGCCACCATCGGCGCACCGTCACCTGCACGCCGCTGCTACTCAAGACTAGAACCTGTTCCACTTTTTGTGCAATGATTCAAGACAGGAGTTGTTCGAGAAGGGGCGCGCATGCAACTGACTTATACGCCGCAGCAGCAAGAACTTCGCGAGGAACTGCGCGCGTACTTCGCCAGGCTGATCACTCCCGAGCGCCGGGAGGCGCTGAGTGCGCAGACCGGGGAGGTCGGCTCGGGGACGGTGTACCGCGACATCGTGCGGGAGATGGGCCGCGACGGCTGGCTCACCCTGGGGTGGCCGAAAAAGTATGGCGGGCAGGAACGCCCGATGCTGGACCAATTGATCTTCACCGACGAGGCCGCGATCACGGGAGCACCGGTCCCGTTCCTCACCATCAACTCGGTGGCGCCGACGATCATGCATTACGGCAGCGAGGAGCAGAAGCGGTTCTTTCTGCCCAGGATTTCCGCCGGCGAGTTGCATTTCTCGATCGGCTATTCCGAACCCGGTGCCGGAACCGACTTGGCGAGTCTGCGCACCACAGCGGTACGCGATGGGTCGGACTGGATCATCAACGGCCAGAAGATGTGGACGAGCCTGATCGCGTATGCGGACTACGTGTGGCTGGCGTGCCGAACCGATCCGAGCGCCAAGAAGCACAAGGGCATCACGATGTTCATAGTGCCCACGACGGCCGAGGGCTTTTCGTGGACGCCGGTGCACACCATGGCCGGCCCGGACACCAGCGCCACCTACTACCAGGACGTCCGCGTGCCCGAAACAGCTGTGGTCGGCGACGTCAATGGCGGCTGGCCCCTGATGACCAATCAGCTCAACCATGAGCGGGTGGCGCTGACGTCGGCCGCTCCACTGCAGGTAGCGCTGCGGGAAGTCACCGAATGGGCCCAGCACACCAAGGCGGCCGACGGTTCCCGCGTCATCGATCGCGAGTGGGTGCAGATTGCGCTCGCCCGTGTCCACGCGAAGGTCGAGTACCTCAAGCTGATGAACTGGGAGATTGCCTGGCGCGCCAGCTCTGGTGACGCCGCGCCCCAGAAGTTCGACGCCTCGGCCTGCAAGGTCTACGGCACCGAGCTGGCCACCGAGGCGTACCGGACGCTGATGGAGGTCCTGGGCCCGCTCGCGACCTTGCGCCCCGATTCCCCGGGCGTGGCGCTGCGGGGCCGCATCGAACGGATGCACCGAGCGGCGCTGATCCTCACCTTCGGGGGCGGAACCAACGAAGTGCAGCGCGACATCATCGCCATGACCGCCCTCGGGCTCCCCCCGGCGCGGCGCTGAACGGAGACAGCAATGGATTTCACCCCCACCGAGGCGCAGCGCGACCTGGCACAGCTCACCAGAACCATCGCCGGGAAACTGCTGACGCCCCCGCGGCTCGCCGAACTCGACTCTGCGGCAAGTCGTTTCGACACCACGCTGTGGCATGCACTGGCCGATGCCGGCGTGCTGTCGGCAGCCTTGCCGGAATCGGTCGGCGGCAACGACTTAGGCGTTTTGGAACAGTGCAGCGTTCTGGTCGAACTCGGTCGCGCCGTCGCGCCGGTGCCGTATCTATGGTCGATTGCACTGGCCGGCAATGCCCTTGCCGAGTTCGGCACCGAAGCACAGCGCGACCTTGCCCGACGCGCCGCCGACGGTGACGTGGTTCTTACCGTCGCGCTCGACGAGGAGTGCAACGACGAACCGGCGCGCCCGGTCAGCACCGCGCAACCCGCTGCCGACGGCTGGACATTGCACGGGTCGAAGACGTTGGTGCCCTTTGGGGCCGTGGCACAGCTCCTGCTCGTACCGGCCGCGACACCGTCCGGCGTCGGCGTCTTCATCGTAGATATGTCCGCCCCCGGAGTCACCGTCACCGAGCAGCGGGTCACCGACCACAGCCCCGCCGCGATGATCGAGTTCAACGGTGTCCGCGTCGACGGCTCGGCGATGCTCGGGCGTCCCGATGAGGGCGGCGACATACTTCGTTGGTTGCAGGAACGCGCCATCGTGGGCGTCTGTGCGCAACAACTTGGCACCATCGAGCGCGCGCTCGAGCTGGTCAGCGAATACGCTCGCGAACGGGTCCAATTCGACCGCCCGATAGGCAGTTTCCAGGCTGTCGCGCAACGGTTGGCCGATGCCTACATCGATGTGCAGGGCGCCCGGCTGACCATGTGGCAGGCGGCATGGTCGCTCGCCGAGGGACTGCCGAGCGACGCAGAGGTGTTTACCGCCAAGTTCTGGGCCGCCGAGGCCGGCCACCGGGTGGCCCATACCGTGATCCACGTCCACGGCGGCGTCGGACTGGATACTGACCATCCTGTGCATCGATACTTCCTGGCCGCCAAGCAAAATGAGTTCGCACTCGGCGGTGCGACCGAGCAACTACGCCGGCTCGGTGCGACGCTGGCCAGCGTCCCGGCATGACCGAGACCGTCGCCGCCCTGCTGACGCGGTTGCGCACCGATACGGTGCACGGCCTGCACTTCGAAGACGAGAAGTACTCCTGGGCATCCCATTACGAGCAGAGTGCGCGGCGGGTAGCCGTGTTAGGTGAGTTGCTCGCGCCGGATCGGCCGCCGCACTTCGGCGTCTTGCTCGACAACGTCCCCGAGTTCTCGTTCCTGCTCGGCGCGGCGGCCCTGTCGGGATCCGTTCTGGTCGGCCTGAATTCGACGCGTCGTGGAAGCGCGCTGGCCCGCGACATTTGCCTTTCGGATTGCCAGGTGGTGCTGACCGAGCAACGTCATCGAGAATTGCTGAACGGTTTGGACCTCGACGGAATTCAGATTATCGAGGTAGACGGGCCCGACTGGTCGGAAGTAGTGGAACGCAATCGCGACGCCGACCCGGCGCCCATCGTCGCAACCCCGGACGACCTGCTCATGCTGGTGTTCACCTCGGGCACGAGCGGCGAACCAAAAGCCGTGCGCTGCACCCACCGAAAGGTGTGCTGGCCGGGGATCATGCTGACGGACCGGTTCGGACTGACCGAGCACGACACGGTCTACGTGTCGATGCCGATGTTTCACTCCAACGCGATCATGGCTGGCTGGTCCGTCGCGTTGGCCGCGGGATCGAACCTCGTATTGCGCCGCAGGTTTTCGGCATCACAGTTCTTCGACGACGTACGCCGGTACGGCGTCACCTACGCCAACTACGTCGGCAAGCCGCTGGCGTACATCTTGCAGACACCGCCCCGTCCGGACGACGCCGACAATCCGCTTCGCCTCATGTACGGCAATGAAGGATCGACGCGACTCGTTCGCGAGTTCGCCCGCCGTTTCGACGTGACGGTGCTCGACGCGTTCGGGTCGAGCGAAGGCGGGATCGCGATCTCGCCCGATCCTGCGGCACCACCGGGCGCGCTGGGACGCCTGCCCGAGGGCATCGCTGTCGTTTCACCTGATACGGATGAGCCCTGTCCGCCTGCTCGATTCGATGCGGCGGGCAATCTACTTAATGCGGATGAGGCCATCGGCGAACTGGTCAATATGGCCGGACCCGGAGCGTTCGCCGGCTACTACAACGACCCCGCCGCAACCGCCGAGCGTATGCGCGGCGGGAAGTACCGCAGCGGCGATCTGGCGTACTGCGATGCAGCGGGATACGTCTACTTCGCGGGCCGCACCAGCGGTTGGATGCGTGTCGACGGCGAAAATATCGCCGTCGCCCCGATCGAACGAATCCTGTTGCGTCATCCAGCGATCTCGGTGGCCACCGTTTACGGCATTCCGGATTCCGATGGCGGAGACAAGGTAATGGCGGCAGTTATGGCCGACCGACACATCGACGCGGACGAATTGGTCGAGTTTCTAGCCGGTCAGACTGATCTAGGGCCAAAGCAGGTGCCCTCCTACGTTCGGGTGTGTCGAGACCTGCCGCGGACCGCGTCGTTCAAGACACTCACCCGAATGTTGCAGGCAGAAGGCCTGAACTGCGACGACCAAGTCCTGTGCGTGAATTTTCACCGCGCGCGGTGAAAATTCACGCACAGGGGGGTCGGGCTGAACGGTTACGCCTCGCGCGCCTGACCGATTCGGTCTGCCGCCGCCTCGAACTCGTCGAGCAATTGCCGCATTACGTCGGCCACCGGGCGAATCTCATTCATGCGCCCCACTATTTGGCCGACCGGCATGGCCACCACTTCCGGGTCGGACGACGCGGCGATGCGCTGATGTGCCTCGCTCACCAGGATGTTCTGCAACGGCATGGGAAGCGGCTCCGGCGCATCGGGTTTCGACCACGCGTCGGTCCATTTCGTCTTCAGTAGTCGGGCGGGCTTTCCGGAAAAAATGCGAGTCCGCACGGTATCGGATGAGCTGGCACCCAGCAGGGCTTTCTGGACCACCGAGGGGCCCTCGCTCGCGGCCGCGCTGCCGAGCTTGTACTCGGAGCAGGTGAGCCAGTACGAACCCATCCACACGCCCTCGGCACCCAACGCGAGCGCCGCCGCCACCTGACGGCCACTGCCGATTCCACCGGCTGCCAACACGTGCGCGCCGGCGCCGACGGCGTCCACGATCTCGGGCACCAACACCATCGACGCAATCTCGCCGGTATGGCCCCCGGCCTCGTAGCCCTGCGCAATGACGATATCGACGCCGTTGGCTACGTGGCTCTTCGCGTGCGCGACAGCACCCGCCAAGGCCGCGACCGGCACGTTGTGCGCATGTGCTTGCTCGATGACATCCGGCGGCGGGGAGCCGAGTGCGTTGGCGATCAGCTTGATTGGGTGCTTGAGCGCCACGTCGACATGTGAACGGGCTACCGAGTGCAGCCATCCGAGAACGCCGACCGCGTGGTCGTGGCCCGTGTCCAGGGGCGGCACGTTCAGATCGGCGAGCGTGCGTTCCACAAACGCCCGGTGTTCCGGCGGAATCATCGATTCCAGATCGACCGCCGACCCCTCGGTGGGAATCTTCGCCGGCATGACGATGTCCACGCCGTAGGGCCTGCCGTCGGTGTTGGCATCCATCCAGTCGAGCACCGCGTCGAGCTCATCGGCGTCGTTGAACCGAACGCAGCCAAGTACTCCCAGCCCGCCGGCCCGACTGATTGCCGCGGCGACGTGCTCGGAGGGGGTGAACCCGAAGATCGGGTAGTCGATGCCGAAGGTGTCGCAAATAGGGGTACGCATCAGCCGACCGCCGCGGAATCCGTCGCGCCCACTCCGGAATCCGGGGGTCGCTGCTCGGTTTGCTCGGTGGCCCAGCGGTAGTTCGGCTTGCCCGCGGGCGAGCGCTTGATCTCCTCGACGTACCAGATGCTGCGCGGCAACTTGTAGGACGCGATCTCCTTGAGCAGCGCCGGTCGCAGTTCTTCGCAGCTCGGTCGGGTACCTGGCCGGGGCTGCACGACGGCCGAAACCCGTTGGCCGAAGCGCTCATCCGGCACGCCGACGACGAGCGCATCGAACACGTCGGGATGTGACTTGAGTGCGCCCTCGACCTCTTCCGGATAAATCTTCTCCCCGCCGCTGTTGATGCTCACCGACCCGCGACCCAGCATTGTCACCGTGCCGTCGGCTTCGACCCTGGCGAAATCGCCGGGTATCGAGTAACGAACGCCGTTGAACTCCTTGAACGTTGCCTTGCTCTTCACTTCATCCTTGTAGTAGCCGATCGGGATGTTCCCGCTGCGCGCGAGCAACCCGACCTCGCCCGAACCCGGCTCGACGGGAGTACCGTCGTCACGCAAAACTTGTGTCGACGCATCGATTTTCACCCGCGGGCCACCGGCGTGCTCCGCGCCCTTGGTCACCAGGCTCAGGCCACCGAAGCCGGTTTCCGACGAACCGATCGAGTCGCTGATCATCCGGTTCGGCAGCAGTTCTACGTACTTGTCCTTGATCGCCGGCGAGAACAGCGCGGCACTGCTCGCGATGACGTAGAGCGTTGACAGGTCGTACTTTTCGCCGGTTTCCGGGTGTCCCTCTACCAGGGCATCGAGCATCGGGCGGGCCATCGCGTCACCGGTGATGAAGATGAGGTTGACTCCGTGGCGGTCGATGGCCTGCCACACACCGTGGCCGCTGAACTCCGGCAGCATCACCGTCTTACCGCCGCCGAAAAGGCTTTGGAAGGTTGCCCACTGAGCGCCGCCATGAATCATCGGCGGGATCGGATACCGGGTCATCGGTGGGTTCTGCGCGCCGACCTTCGCCAGTTCCCACTCGTCGTTGACATATTCGCCGGTCATGAAGTTGATACCGCCGCCGAGCACCCGCCAGACGTCCTCGTGGCGCCACATCACGCCCTTGGGGTTGCCGGTGGTACCGCCCGTGTAGAGCATGTACAGGTCGTCACCGGAGCGTTCGCCGAAGTCGCGCTCTGGGCTTGCCGCCGTCAACGCCTGCTCGTACTCGACTCCTTCGAACGGCAGGTCGGTGCCGTCTTCGACGACCACCGTGCACGTGAGTAGCGGTGTCTTCGCCCGAACGTTCGCGACCTTGTCGGAGTATCGGCGCTCATGGATCAACGCCACCATGTCGGAGTTGTCGAAGATGTATTGCAACTCGTTCTCGACGTAGCGGTAGTTGACGTTGACCATCACGGCGCGGAGTTTGAAGATGGCCACCATCGCCTCGACGGCCTCGATGGTGTTGCGTGAGTAGATGCCCACCTTGTCGCCCTGCTTGACGCCCTGTTTCTGCAGGTGATGGGCGAGCCGGTTGGTGCGCTCCTCCATCTGCGCGTAAGTCACTTCGCGCCGGTCGTCCAACAGTGCGACACGCTCGCGCATCAGGTCGACGGCGTGCTCGACAAGGTCTGCAATGTTATAGGCCACGACACCTAAATTAGAACGTGTTACTGTTTTCTGCAAGACCCGAATGAGACCGAGCCCACAGGCGATCGAGGTGCAACAACAGTGTCTATCAACTCCGATTCCGCCGAGCCCCATTGCCTCATCGAGCAGCGCGGACACATTCTCATCGTCACCATGAACCGGCCCGCGGCGCGTAACGCGTTGTCTGCCGAGATGATGGCGATCATGCGCGACGCGTGGGATCGCGTCGATTCCGACCCGGAGATCCGGGTGGCGATTCTGACTGGCGCAGGTGGCGCTTTCTGCGCTGGAGCCGACCTGAAGGCCATGACGTCGACGCATCCGGGAGACAGCTTTTCCGGTGGCGGATGGGACCTGTCCCGGATCGACGCGCTACTCAAAGGGCGTCGCCTGACCAAGCCGCTCATCGCGGCGGTCGAGGGCGCGGCAATCGCCGGCGGCACCGAAATTCTGCAGGGAACCGACATTCGGGTGGCCGGTGAAAGCGCGAGGTTCGGGGTCTCCGAGGCACGCTGGGGCCTGTTCCCGCTCGGCGGGTCCGCGGTTCGACTGGTGCGCCAGATTCCCTACACGGTCGCCGCCGACATCCTGTTGACCGGACGGCACATCCGCGCGGCGGAAGCCAAGGAGATTGGACTCATCGGTCATGTGGTGCCGGACGGCCAGGCGCTGAGCAAGGCGCTGGAGTTGGCGGAGCTGATCTGCGCCAACGGTCCACTGGCGGTGCAAGCGATCTTGAAGACCATCCGAGATACCGAAGGCATGCACGAGGAAGAAGCGTTCAAGATCGACGCTCAACTCGGCACCAAGGTCTTCATGTCCGCCGATGCCAAGGAGGGGCCACGGGCATTCGCGGACAAACGGACACCGGTCTTTCGCGGCGAGTAGCCCTCAGGCAACCTCACTCTCCAGAGCCGCAACAAAGTTGAGTTAGTCGAATTGCTCGCCCATCGAGCCAAACCGCGTGGAAATCGACTAACTCGATGGGTGCCGATTCCGGTCCGTCCCGACACAAAACTCGCGGCGGCACAATTTCGCGCGCGGCGCGACAACGGTGCGCGCATAAGAGGCAATCGAGGCGGTGACGCAGTTAGCGTCCGGCCATGCCGACCAACTCAGACTTCCTTTTCGTAGATGCCGACGCGCTCGAGGCGTTCGGCATCCAGCTCCGCGCGATCGGCGATCGCGTCGCCGTCCCGCACATTCCCACCACACCTGTCATGCCTGGATCGCCGATCAGCGCTTCTGCCTTGGCCGCGCAGACGGCTGTCGCTGCGGAGTAGTGCCCCATAGAGTGGTGTAACTCGGTGGCCGAGATCGTCTCCGACATCCGTGTCGTTGACGGATGTAGAGCGGCCACCGCGTGATCTTTCGAGTCAACCGTCTAAAGAATCCTCGAGGAGTCATCGCGATGACCGCACCCCATATTGTCGACCCTGCAGGCCTGCTTGGCCAAGCCCTATCTGACGCGTCGCCGGATCTGATGCGCGAGCTGCTGCAGACCATGATCAACGCACTGCTCTCCGCCGATGCCGACGCTGTGTGCGGCGCCGAGTGGAACGCCCGCTCGGCTGAG
>NZ_VLIY01000011.1 GCF_007489285.1 Skermania sp. ID1734 | reverse complement strand
TGATGCGTAACCGCTCGGCCAGCGCGTGCCGGCGCGGGGTGCCGGCGAAATCCTCGCTGCTCGAGTGCTCGTCGATCTGATTGAGCAACGCGTTCTGGGCCGCAGGCAACCGGCGGGTGAGCGTTTCCAATCGGGCCAGCACGCTCAGGCGTTCGTCGTTGGACAGGCTCTCGGTGTCGGTGTCCAGCAGGACCGCGGCCGCGGACTCGAGCGCGCCCAACGCCGATTCCACCGCCTCGTCCCGCACCGTTCCCGAAAGCATGTTCGAAGTATATCCGGACATACCGACAAAAACCGGCACGCGGGAAATCGGGTTCGGTCAGCTTTCCAGCCAGATGCGCTTTCTGAAAGAGCCACGGTCCGAGCGCTTCTCGGCCGCAGCGGCAGCGACGTCGGATATCGAGAGCCCGGCGGTAGCGGCGTCGCGACCACGTGCTGCCCTGGTCCCGGGTTGGCATCGACGGCCTGGCGAACCTGGTATTGGCCTGCGGTCCATGCAATTCGAGTAAGTCGCACCTGCTCCCGGCGGTCGAGTTGACCGCGCGCGCACTCGACCGCGACCGCAGCATTCTGGAAGAGATTGCGACAGCGATTCATTGGCCAACGCAATATGACCGGGTCACCTCGGCGGCCCGCGGGCTGTACCTCAGTACGCCACCGCAATCGCCAACGTGGCTGGGCCGCAAGCAATACGCCAGGCTGGATCTGTCATTCGCGCCGCCCTGGTTGTCCTACGACCCGGCCAACTAGCCGGCGGTGCCGCATTTTTGCCGAGTCTTGACGTTACGTTCGCTGGCCTGCTGCTAGTTTGCAGCGTGACATGGGAGAGAACCGGATGACTGCTGCT
The DNA here is from genome assembly GCF_007489285.1 of Skermania sp. ID1734. GTDB lineage: Bacteria > Actinomycetota > Actinomycetes > Mycobacteriales > Mycobacteriaceae > ID1734. The sequence goes on along the minus strand of NZ_VLIY01000011.1, from coordinate 211,631 downwards.
GATCGCCCGCCGCGTCGCGGGCTGGTACTTGGCTGCGGCGGCACGCTGGGCGCGGCGTGGACCGTGGCGGCGTTGCTCGCCGTGCGGGACGCCCTTAACTGGGATCCGCGAACAGCTGACGTTATCGTCGGCACCTCTGCCGGCGCGGAACTGGCCACGATGCTCGGCAGCGGAATCTCGGTAGACGAGTTGCTCGCGATGCAGCGTGGCACCACGACGAATCCGATCCTGCGCGACCACATTGCCGCTGCGCCCGGACGATTTCCGCCGCTACCCCAACTGCGGTTGGGGTCGCCGCGGCTCGCGATCAAAGGCCTGGGTACCCGGTTCGCCTCCGGTCTACTTCCCGTCGGCAATGGCGATCCGGCGTGGATGCAACGGTTAGCGGGCCGGCTCACATCCGGCAACCAGTGGGTTTCCCACCCGAAGACCTGGTTGGTGGCAATGGATTACGACTCGGGCGAGCGGGTGGCGTTTGGTAAGCCCGGCGCGCCGGTCACCACGATCGGTGCCGCTTTGCGCGCGTCGTGGGCCATTCCAGGGTGGTTCCCGCCGGTGACGATCGAGGGTAGGCGCTACATCGACGGCGGCGCCTACTCGACGGCGTCGGCGGACCTGGTCGTCGACGAAGGACTCGACGAACTCGTGGTCCTCGCTCCGATGGCATCCACCGGCAAGATTCCCGGCCAGGGCGTACACCTGCTGGAACGCTTGGTCTTTCGCAACCAGATGAGCGCCGGTCTCGATGCGGAAATCGAGAAGGTGCTCGCCGCGGGAACCAAGGTGCTGCGGATCGACGCGTCGGCCGCCGACCTCGACGTGATGGGTCCCAACTTCATGGACGGGGGGCGCCGCATCCGCACGCTCGACCACAGCCTGGAAAGCACCAAAGAGGCCGTCGGTCTCGCCCTCGCCGGCGGTGCACTCGGTTAACCTTCGGTGATGGCGGAAACCTCCAAACCCGCCTTGGACGACATCGACCGGCTGTTGCTGCGCGAGCTGGTCGCTGACGGCCGGGCAACCTTGTCGACGCTTGCCGACAAGGCGAATCTCTCGGTATCGGCGGTCCAGTCGCGCGTGCGCCGGCTCGAGTCCCGGGGAGTGATCCGCGGCTACAGCGCGCAGGTCGACCCCGAGGCGCTCGGTCAATTGATGTCCGCGTTCGTGGCGATCACCCCGCTGAACCCGGCGCAGCCCGACGACGCCCCCGCACGGCTACAGCACCTCCCCGAGATCGAAGCATGCCACTCGGTGGCGGGTGAGGACAGCTACATTTTGCTGGTCCGTGTCTCCTCGCCGAGGCATCTCGAACAGCTCCTGCACGAGATCCGTTCGCTGGCCAACGTGAATACCCGAAGCACCATCATCTTGCAGACTTTCTACGCTCGATAACAGCAATGTCAGGAACTATTGCGGTGAGATAACGGCTGCACCGGAGATATGTCAGTAGACTTGAGGTATGACCGCAGTGATGGGACCGAGGCTGCAGGCGTCCCGGGTGCACGATGTGCTGCGTTCGCACCTGCTGCTCGACGGCTTCGATTTGGTGCTCGATTTGAACCGCTCGCGCGGTTGCCGGTTGGTGGACGAACGCGACGGCTCGGTGTATCTGGACATGTTCAGCTTCTTTGCCTCGTCGGCGCTGGGCATGAATCATCCCGCACTCGCGGAGGAGCCGGAGTTTCTGCGCGAGTTGGCCGAGGCGGCCGTCAATAAGCCGGCCAACTCCGACATCTACACCGTCGAACTGGCGCGGTTCGTGCAGACCTTCGTGCGGGTGCTCGGCGACCCGCGGCTACCGCACCTGTTCTTCATCGACGGCGGCGGTCTGGCGGTGGAGAACGCCCTCAAGACGGCGTTCGATTGGAAGAGTCGCCACAACGAGGAACATGGCCGCGACCCGGCGCTCGGCACTAAGGTCTTGCACCTGACCGAGGCGTTTCACGGCCGTACCGGCTACACGATGTCGCTGACCAACACCGACCCAGTGAAGGTCGCGCGCTTTCCCAAGTTCGACTGGCCGCGCATCTGTTCGCCGTATGTGGCCGACGGCCGCGATGTAGTCGCGCTCGAACGTCGCGCGCTACACCAAGCTGAACGAGCCTTTGCCGAAAATCCCTATGACATCGCATGTTTCATTGCCGAACCAATCCAGGGCGAAGGCGGCGACCACCACTTGCGGCCGGAATTCCTGCGCGCGGTGCAGCGCATCTGCTCCGAACACGATGCGCTCTTCATTCTCGACGAAGTCCAGACCGGGTGTGGCCTCACCGGTACGGCCTGGGCATATCAGCAACTCGGGCTGCGACCCGACATTGTCGCGTTCGGAAAGAAGACGCAAGTATGCGGCATCATGGCGGGCGGTCGCGTCGATGAGGTGCCGCGCAACGTTTTTCATGTGGCGTCGCGCCTGAACTCGACCTGGGGTGGCAACCTCACGGACATGGTGCGGGCTCGGCGGATTCTCGAGGTGATCGAGCACGAGCAGCTGATAACTCATGCGGCGAGCATGGGATCGCATTTGCTCGATGGACTGGTCGGTCTTGCGGAGCGCAACCCGGCCGTGTCCGAGCCGCGCGGCCGCGGACTCATGTGCGCAATTACGCTGCCAAGCAAATCATTTCGGGACGAGGTGCTGCGTCGGATGTACCACGACCAGCATGTGGTCATCATCGGCACCGGCGAGCGCGGCGTCCGGTTCCGGCCGCCGTTGACGGTCACGGAGGCCGAGCTCGATGAGGCAGTCGACGCGCTCGAGCGTGCCATCACCGCGCAACTCGCCCAGCACGGCTAACCCAACACGGACGCGGCGAACCTGCGCACCGCCGACATGGCCGTCGCCAAGGCCTCATCGTGACCGCTGCGAGCCCAGCCTGTCACTTCGGCTGTGCCAGTATCGAGTCCGACCTCGGCGAGCATCTCGCCGGTGGTCGGCTCACACACTGCCCACGAATAGTGCGTCTCCTCGGCCCACTGTCGGGCCCGCTGGGCGATGTAGTCCGGATCCGCAATGCCGCCGTCGGCGAGGGCCGGTCGATCGTCGACCCGATCATCGGAACGCAGCGCACGCAAATAGTATGTGCCGGCGTTGATTTCGATTGGCTCCATCAGAGACGCTTGCTGCCGTACAACAGCGCACCGGCGGCTGGAATGGCGAGAAACCACAACCAGCTATTGGTGATGAAGAAGAGAATAACGGCCGCAATCGGGATCACGGCCATAACGCGTTCGGGCCAGTCGTCGAGCATCGCGCCCACCGCGGTCTTGCTCTTCGCCGGCTGGGGGGTCGAATCGTCTTGCTGGGCGGGCAGATCCGCGAAGATACTGTCGAGCTCACCACGGGTTATCGCCTTGGCGATCTGACTGCTGCGCTCGTCGAACTCGGCAATGCTGAGCCGGCCGGCGCTGAAGTGCTCGCTGAGCACCGCGAGCGCCTTCTCCCGGTCGGCGGTTCCGATGCGAACTTCGGGTGGTTCGGCCATGGGAACAATCTAGCTACCGCCGCCGATGGTGAAATCCACCGAGTCGGCGAGCCGGTACGGCTGAGTCTCGACCACCGCGCCGAGCACCCGTCGCAGCCGGGAGACCTCGGCGCGGACCGTCACGAGGTGGTCGGCGTCGCCGTACATTGCCTGGCTCAGTTGGGCCGCGGTGAGCCCGGTAGGCGAAGCATGCAGCAGCCGCAGGATCTGGCAGTGCCGAGCGGTCAGTCCGCTGCGCCACGACCCTTCCGCGCCCCGCACCTCGACCGAGCCGGTGGGATCGAGGACGACGCGCAACCGGGTGTCCGCGCCCGCCGGACGAACCAGCCAGCCATCACCGAGTTGTTCCGGAACGCACAGACCGAGCCCCGGGACCGTCAGCGCACGCTGACCGCGCGGCGCGGCGATCCGGTCGCGCACTGCGACGCCCGAGGTGTGCGCCACCCACCCGTGCTCGTCGACCAGAAGCAGCGGCCCGTCGACCGTGGACAGCAGGGGAGCGGCGGCCGTTCGCAGCCGTTCCAGCCGCTGCTCGTGGTGGCGCCACAGCTGAGCTTCGGCGAGTCGGACCGCCGTCTCCACCAGCGCGGTGATGGTGGGGTGCAGCGTCAGCGCCGGCCCGCTGACGTCGACGACACCGAGCAGGTCGCCCGTGCGGGGATCGTGGATCGGGGCGGCCGTGCAGTACCACGGATGCTGGGTCTGTTCGAAGTGCTCGGCCGAAAACAGTTGTACTGGTGCGGCTTCCGCGATGGCGGTGCCGATCGCGTTGGTGCCGACGCGGGCCTCGGTCCAGACTGCGCCCTCGCTGAACCCGAGGGTGTCCGCGCGGTGGCGCACCTTGGCCGAGCCGGCGCGCCACAGGATGATGCCGTCGGCGTCGGTGACCACGAGCAACAGTTGCGAGACGTCGGCGATGGGCGAAACGACCTGCTCGAGATCGGTGATGATCGCGGCCAGCGGCGAGGCCCGGCGGCGGGCTTCGACGTCCTGTACGGGCAGGAAGTTGCGGTTGTTGGTGCCGCCGGGATCCAATCCGGCCTCGAGGACGCGGGACCAAGAGCGCGCCACGATGGCGCGTGGTTGGGCCGCGGTGCGGCTGCCATTGATCACCGCGTCGTGCAGACGGCGCAGATCGCGCGCATAGGCGGACAGGTCGGTGCCTGGCCGGATCGCGCTGAACATGAACCGAGCATATGCAATCCGATGCAACCCTGTCGGGTGCGTTGGGTGCGGGTGTGTGCTCTGTGTCACAGCACAAGGAGAGGTGAGGAAGCGATGACGGCAACTTTGGAGCACCCAGCTCGGGTCGAGTCCCCGCAACAGCGCGTGGACGCCTGGCTCGCGGAGTTCGAGGCGGCCCTGGCCGCGCGGGACGTGCAGGCCGCGGCAGCAATGTTCGCCACCGACAGCTACTGGCGCGATCTGGTGGCGTTTACCTGGAACCTTAAGACTGTAGAAGGCAGAGCGGGTGTGGCAAATATGCTCACGCAGCGGTTGGATGACATCGACGCGTCCGGCTTCCACACCACCGAGGAACCCACCGAGGCCGATGGTGTGACCAGTGCCTGGATCGCGTTCGAGACCGCGGTGGGACGCGGCGTTGGGCACCTGCGGCTCAAGGAGGAGGGCGCCTGGACGCTGCTCACGACGCTGCAGGAGCTGAAGGGCCACGAGGAAGGCAAGGGGGCGCGGCGGCCCAAGGGCGTTCGGCACGGGGCAGACAAGGCGCGCGTGACGTGGTCCGAGGAGCGGGCCAACGAGGAGGCCGAGCTCGGGTACACCCGTCAGCCCTATGTGGTGATCGTCGGCGGCGGTCAGGGCGGGATCGCGCTGGGCGCCCGGATGCGCCAGCTGGGCGTGCCGGCGATCGTGCTGGACCGCCACGACCGACCCGGCGACCAGTGGCGCAAGCGGTACAAGTCGCTGTGCCTGCACGACCCGGTCTGGTACGACCACCTGCCCTACCTGCCGTTCCCGGACAACTGGCCGGTGTTCGCGCCGAAGGACAAGATCGGCGACTGGCTGGAGATGTACACGCGGGTCATGGAGGTGCCGTACTGGAGCAAGACCACCTGCACGTCGGCGTCCTACGACGAGTCCGTCAAGGAATGGACCGTGGTTGTCGACCGCGATGGCGAAGAGGTGGTGCTCAAGCCGAAGCAACTGGTGCTCGCCACCGGCATGTCGGGCAAGCCGAACATCCCGTCGTTCCCCGGTATGGACCGCTTCGCCGGCGACCAGCACCACTCCAGCCAGCACCCCGGCCCCGACCAGTACGCGGGCAAGAAGGCCGTGGTGATCGGCGCGAACAACTCCGCGCATGACATCTGCGCCGCGCTGTGGGAGCACGACGTCGATGTGACGATGGTGCAGCGGTCCTCGACGCACATCGTGAAGTCGGATTCGTTGATGGAGATCGGGCTGGGCGATCTGTATTCCGAGCGCGCCGTCGCGTCCGGGATGACCACGCACAAGGCCGACCTGACCTTTGCGTCGCTGCCGTACCGGATCATGCACGAGTTCCAGATCCCGGTGTACCAGGCCATCGCCGAGCGCGACAAAGACTTTTACGAGCGGCTAGAAAAGGTTGGCTTCCAACATGATTGGGGTGACGACGGGTCAGGTCTGTTCATGAAGTACCTGCGCCGCGCGTCCGGGTACTACATCGACGTCGGTGCCTCGGAACTGGTGGCCAGCGGGGAGATCAAGCTCGCGCACGGCAACGTCCGTGAGCTGACCGAGCACAGCGTGATCCTGGAGGATGGCACCGAACTCGAGGCCGATCTCGTGGTGTACGCGACCGGCTACGGCTCGATGAACGGCTGGGTCGCGGACCTGATCGGCCAGGACGTCGCTGACAAGGTGGGCAAGTGCTGGGGACTCGGTTCCAACACGACAAAGGACCCGGGGCCGTGGGAGGGCGAGCAACGCAACATGTGGAAGCCCACGCAGCAGGAGGGGCTGTGGTTCCACGGCGGCAATCTGCACCAGTCGCGGCACTACTCGCTGTACCTGGCCCTGCAACTCAAGGCTCGGTACGAGGGGATTCCGACGCCGGTGTACGGGCTGCAGGAAGTGCACCACCTGTCCTGACGGCGCACCGGGTGGGTCACCGTGTGGTGAGCGCCTCCAGATCGATGGTCACGGTGTTCCCGGCACAGTCGAGAGCGGCTGTGCCGGTGAACTCGCCGGCGGACCGGTAGCCATCGGCGGTGAGGGAGAAGGCGGCAAGCGATGCGGGCCGGTCCAGATCGACGATCCAATACCGCGCAATGCCGGCGTCTGCGTACTCGGAGAACTTGGTGACCCGATCGGCACGCACGCTACCTTCGGAAAGCACTTCCACCACAAGGTGCACGTCCACGGCGCGCACCCGTGCCGGATTCATGTCCGCGACGTCGGTGGCCAGCACCAGCACATCCGGTATGCGCACTGTCAAAGGGCGCTCCTGCAACAGCAGTTCCACCTCACCCAATGCGTTAAGAGTCTGGGGCAGTTGCGAATTGAGCGATCGAACGAGATTGTGCACCGCGCGCTGATGAAACGCGATCGGTCTTGGCGACACTCGGAGCTCCCCCTCGGCCACCTCCACCAAGAACCGCTCATACTCCGGCAGTTGCTCCCACTCGTCGAGGGTCAGCAAATGGTCGGGCCACGCCGGCATTGACACGATTCCTCCCCTCGGCGGTCGATCTGTTGATTCAACCACCGTCGCATCGGGCACCGACAAAAACACCCAACCGCCCGCCGCGAGACACTCGCGACGGGCGGTTGGGTGGATCAGCAGTTACTTCAGCTCGGCGAGCACGGTGCCCTGAGTGATCGCGGCACCCGGCTCCACCGCGAGCCCGGTCACGATGCCGGCCTTGTGCGCGTTGACGGGGTTCTCCATCTTCATGGCCTCGAGCACGGCGATCAGGTCGCCGGCGGCCACTTCCTGGCCCTCCTCAACGGCTACCTTCACCACGGTGCCCTGCATCGGCGCCGTCACGGCATCGCCCGATGCGGCACCGCCACCAGCGCCACCGCGCTTGCGCGGCTTGGGCTTCTTGCGCACGGCGCCGTTGGATCCGACGGCCGCGGTGCCCACGGTGAACTGGCCCGGAAGCGACACCTCGACCCGACGGCCGCCGACCTCGACGACCACCTTCTGGCGTGGGGTCGCCTCGCCGTCTTCGATAGCCTCGGCGCCGGTGTACGGCTCGATGTTGTTTTCCCACTCGGTTTCGATCCAGCGGGTGTAAACGTCGAACTTCGTCCCGTCACCGATAAACGCCGGGTGCTCGACGATCATGCGGTCGAACGGGAGGACCGTGGCCAGACCTTCGACCTCGTACTCGGCCAGGGCGCGGCGGGCCCGCTCCAGCGCCTGCTGGCGGTTCTCACCGGTGACGATGAGCTTGGCCAGCATCGAGTCGAACTGTCCGCCGATGACGCTGCCCTGCACAACGCCGGAGTCGACGCGCACGCCTGGACCGGTCGGCTCCTTGTACACGGTGATCGGGCCAGGCGCGGGGAGGAAGTTGCGGCCCGCATCCTCACCGTTGATGCGGAACTCGATCGAGTGCCCGCGCGGCGTCGGGTCCTCCTTGATGGACAGCTCCTCGCCGTTGGCGATGCGGAATTGCTGGCGAACGAGGTCGATCCCGGAGGTCTCCTCGGTGACGGGGTGCTCGACCTGCAGGCGGGTGTTCACCTCGAGGAACGAGACGGTGTCGCCCTGGACGAGATACTCCACCGTGCCGGCGCCGTAGTAGTGGGCCTCGCGGCAGATCGCCTTGGCGGACTCGTGAATCTTGCGGCGCTGCTCGTCGGTGAGGAACGGCGCGGGCGCCTCCTCGACCAGCTTCTGGAAGCGGCGCTGCAGCGAACAGTCGCGGGTGCCGGCGACCACGACGTTGCCATGCATGTCCGCGATCACCTGCGCCTCGACGTGGCGCGCCTTGTCCAGATACTGCTCAACGAAGCATTCGCCGCGGCCGAACGCTGCGGTGGCCTCGCGCACGGCCGACTCGTACAGTTCCGGGATCTCTTCGATGCTGTGCGCGACCTTCATGCCGCGGCCACCACCGCCGAACGCGGCCTTGATCGCCACCGGCACGCCGTACTTCTTGGCGAACTCGACCACCTCGTCGGCGTTTTTGACCGGATCCTTGGTGCCGGCGGCCATCGGCGCGTTGGCGCGCTCGGCGATGTGCCGTGCGGTCACCTTGTCGCCGAGGTCGCGAATCGACTGCGGCGACGGACCGATCCAGATCAAGCCCGCGTCGAGCACCGCTTGGGCGAAGTCGGCGTTCTCCGACAGGAATCCGTAACCGGGGTGGATGGCGTCAGCGCCGGACTTGCGGGCGGCGTCCAGGATCTTGTCGAACACGAGGTAAGACTCGGCCGACGTCTGACCGCCCAGGGCAAAGGCCTCGTCGGCAAGCTGTACGAACGGCGCATCTGCGTCCGGTTCCGCGTAAACAGCGACACTGCCTAAACCGGCGTCGCGCGCGGCCCGAATCACCCGGACGGCGATTTCGCCGCGGTTTGCTACCAGGACCTTGGTGATCTGCGCGCTGGCGTGATTGGGCAACCGAGCCTCCTGTGGTTCGCGCTGGGTCGTACTACCCGTGCACTCGTTTCTTTCGGAGTGTATGCAGGCGGTTGAGCCGGCTAAAAACCGGATGGGGCTACCCGCCAGTAGATTTCCCTACCGCAAATGTCGCTTGATACGGGTCAGCATTGCGGACATGCCGCGAAGACGCAGCGGACTCACCGCATCCGCCAGGCCCAACGCCGTGTAGAAGTCATCTGGAACGCCGAGGATCTCCTCGGCGCTGAGCCCGTCGAGACCTTGCGCCAGTATCGATGCGAAGCCGCGCGTGGTCGGTGCCTCCGGAGGCGCGCTGAAGTGCAGCTTCACGGCGGTCCGATCGTTCGCATCGACCGACAGGAACAGCGGCGACTGGCATTCGGGGACCGGCTCCATGGCCGCGGTTTCGAGCTCCGCCGGCAACGGCGGCAGTTCCCGGCTGAACTCCAGGAGCAACTGCAGCTTGTCCTGCCCGTCGACGGCAGCGAAATCGTCGACGATCGACTGCAGTGCCTCCGGAAGTGCGCTCACACCGAACCTGGCTCTTCACCCTTGGCGATCGGCACCCGGACGGCGTTGCCCCACTCGGTCCAGGAGCCGTCGTAGTTGCGGACGTTGCTGAAGCCAAGCAGGTAGGTCAGCACGAACCAGGTGTGGCTGGACCGCTCGCCGATCCGGCAGTAGGCGATTACCTTGCCGTCGGGATCGAAGTCGCGGTAGATCTCCTCGAGTTCGGTCCGCGAGCGGAAGCGTCCGTCGGAGGCGGCAGCGCGGGCCCACGGGATGCTGACCGCCGTCGGGATATGTCCGCCGCGCAGTGCCCCTTCTTCCGGGTAGTCGGGCATGTGCGTGCGCTCGCCGGTGTACTCCTGTGGTGAGCGGACGTCCACCAGCGGTGTCTGGCCCAGTTCCGCCAGTACATCGTCCTTGAAAGCGCGAATCTTGCTGTCGTCGCGGGCGACGACGGGGTAGTCGGTCGGCGCCGGATTGGGCACGTCGAAGCTGGTTTCGCGGTCCTCGCTGAACCAGGCGTCGCGGCCGCCGTCGAGCAACCGCACGTCGTCGTGACCGAACAGGGTGAACACCCACAGCGCGTAGGCGGCCCACCAGTTGCTCTTGTCGCCGTAGATCACCACTGTGTCGTCGCGGCGAATCCCCTTGCGGCGCATCAGATCAGCGAACTGCTCGCCGTTGATGTAGTCGCGGGTGACCGGGTCGTTGAGATCGACGTGCCAGTCGATTTTCACCGCGCCCGGGATGTGGCCGACGTCGTAGAGCAGGACATCTTCGTCCGACTCGACAATCTTGACCCCGGGATCGCCGAGGTGCGCCGACAGCCACTCGGTGGTGACGAGGCGTCGGGGGTTGGAAAAGCTGGCGAAACCCGGATTCGGATCGGGCGCGACTGGCAAGAGGAGCTCCCTCCACTGGTGAGGCGTGCAGCACTCGATGATAGGCGGGCTGACGGTGCCGCGCCGACGCGCATCGGGAGTTGCCGAGATCACCCGCAGTGATTCACGCAGTAATAGTTAACGCGCAAACTATTCATGTATGCTCAATTCCCGAGGAGGTTGGCAATGACCGCAACAGCACCGGCCGTCGCGGATCCGCTCGCGCTGGAACGGCAGGTCTGCTTCGCGCTCGCCGTCGCGAACAGGTCGGTCCTTTCCGTCTACCGGCCGATTTTGGAACCGTTGGGACTGACGCATCCGCAGTATCTGGTGATGCTCGCGCTCTGGGAGCAGGCGCCGATGTCGGTCAAGGCGATCGGGGAGGCGATTCAATTGGATTCCCCCACGTTGTCGCCGCTGCTCAAACGGCTCGAATCGTCGGGCTACATCACCCGCCGGCGCAGTCCCTCGGACGAGCGCAATCTCGTCATCGAATTGACGCCCGCCGGAGCGGCGCTGCGGGAACGCGCCCTCGATATACCCCCGACCGTTGTCGAGCGACTCGGCGTCAGTTGGGCCGACGTCGAAGAACTGCACGCCGTGCTCATCCGGATCAACGAAGCGGCGCGCGCAGCACAGGGAAGGAACGCACAATGACCAATCCAATTACGGCCGGGCGTGCTAAACCCACGCTGCTGCAGTCCGTTCCGTACTGGTACGGCAAGCGATTGCCGAATTCGATGCGGGCGTGGGTGCGCCGCGACCTCACCGGCCCGGGTGCCGCCTGGCGAATGATCGTGCGGTGGAGCATTCCCTGCATTCTGTTGCTGGCGCCGATGTGGCTGCTGCCGACGACGCTGTATGTGCACACAAAAATGACTGTGCCGATTCTTATTCCCTTCGTGTATTTCTCGATCGCGCTGAACAAGGTCTGGCGCCGACATCAGTTGGCGCTGCACGGTTTTGACCCGAATCTGGTGGACGAGCGCAACCATGCCCGCCAGGCGGATGAGCGCCGCGCCTACGAACAGCGTTATCGCGCGGTGCCCGCCACGACAAACGGCGAATAAACTCCCGTATTGGGCAATAGTGTCGTAATGGTTTTCTGGTATTAGCCTGGACGACGCCGGTAACCGGGCAACGCTAAACGGCAACACAATGCAAGGGGTGCAGGATGTCGGACTCTTGGCCGCGGCGACGATTGCTCGCCATCCTGCGCCGGGCGAGTGAACCGCTCGACGCGCATCAACTGGCCCGCGAGACCGGTCAACACGTCACCACGGTGCGCTTCCATCTCGACGTGCTGACCAAAGAATCGCTCGTGCAGCAGATTCAGCAGCCCCCGCGCGGTCGCGGCCGACCGCGCATCGGATACAGCGCGGTGCAGCGCTCGGCGGGCTACCAGGAGCTTGCCCAGGCGCTGTCCGATCAACTCGGCGCCGACCCCAAGCGGCGCCTCGAGGCGGCAGTCACGGCCGGGCGCGCATGGGCGGCCAAGGTCGACGACGGTGACGCCACCATCTCCACCCTCGAAGACGCCAAGGACATCGCCACCCGCCGCCTCGCCGACCTCGGTTTTGCGCCCGACCGTGCCGCGCAGGACCAGGACACACCCGGTACAGCGACCATCCGCATCACCGCGTGCCCGCTCAAGGATCTCGCGCGCACACACTCGGAAGTGGTCTGCGGTGTCCACCTGGGCCTGATGCGCGAAGTGCTCGACCGCAGCAGCAGCCCGGGAGCGGTCAATGCCACACTGCTGCCCTTTATCGAGCCGGGAGTGTGCATCGCCCGGCTCAGCCTTGCCGCAGCGTCAACCAAGCCGGAAGAGGCATTGTCGCCGGCTGTCGCGCGCGTGCGCGCGCAACTGGCGCACACCTGATCGGTCAGCCCGCGCGCCACAGCTGGTGGACGCCGAGCCCAACATCGTCGAGCAGACGGCGCAGCAGCGGCAGACCGATACCTATCACGCTCGAAGGGTCGCCCTCGATGCGGTCCACGAACCACCCGCCGAGGCCGTCGAGGGTGAATGCGCCCGCCACCTGCAGCGGCTCACCCGTAGCCAAATAGGCGTCGAGGTCGGCGTCTCGCGGCTCGGCGAAATGCACGGTCGTGGTGCTGCAACCGGTCGCGGTGGCCGCGATCCGGCCATCGTCGACGCGGATCACGCAATGACCGGTGAGCAGGTCCCCGCTGCGGCCGGCCATGGCTTGCCAGCGCGCCCGGGCCACGTCGGTGCTGCCCGGCTTGCCGTGCAGAACGCCGTCGATCAGCAGCATCGAATCGCATCCCACTATCACGCAGTCCAGACCGGCGGCACCGAGGAAGTCGTCCTGCTCGCCGCCGTCCCCGTTGAGCAGACACACCCGCTCGGTATCCGCGGTCAGCTCCGAGGCCACCGTGCGGGCCTTGGCGCGGGCCAACTCGATCACCACGGTTTCCGGGGCCGAGTCGGTTGGCAGCGCGGCGGCTACGGCGTCCTCATCGACGTGCGAAACGCGCACGAGCGGCGTGATTCCCGCAGACTGCAGCACCGCGCGCCGCGCCGGCGAGGCCGACGCGAGAACAAGCCGGGTCATGTAAGCGGTCAGTCCCGCAGGCTGGACAGATATCCGTAGACGTACGGCGTGAACGGCGTGATCCCCCGATGCAGCAAACTCGGCTCACCCCAGTTATCGCGCGGTTTTTCCACGACGGTGTCCGCTGCCGCCCCGGAGGCGGCCGCGAAAACCACGGCCAGCACGGCGACGTCCTCGTCAGTGGGGTTGCCCCGAAGCACCGTGATCACCGGGTCGTTGTCGGCTGCACTCACTGGCGCCTCCGCATCGGAGGAGGACAGGAGGTCGAGTTCGATGTCAGCCGCACACAACACATCTTCCTCCGCCGTGGCTGTCACCGGTCACACATCCTTCCGTCAAGTGTCGTGTATTCGCCCATTGTTTACAGCGGGATGTTGCCGTGCTTCTTCGGCGGGATCGACACCATCTTGCGCTCGAGCAGCTTGAGCGCCGATACGATCTGCCCGCGAGTGTGCGACGGCGGGATCACCGCGTCCACATAGCCACGCTCGGCGGCGATGTAGGGGTTGACCAGCGTGTCCTCGTACTCGTTCTGCAGCTCCAGCCGCAGCGCGTCCAGATCCGCGCCCTCAGCGGCCGCCTCCTGCAGGCGCTTGCGGTACACGAAGCCCACCGCGCCGGAGGCGCCCATCACCGCGATCTGCGCCGTCGGCCAGGCCAGGTTGACGTCGGCGCCGAGGTGCTTGGACCCCATGACGTCGTACGCGCCGCCGTAGGCCTTGCGGGTGATCACGGTGATCTTGCCGACTGTGGCCTCACCGTAGGCGTAGAGCAGTTTGGCGCCGCGACGGATGATGCCGTTGTATTCCTGGCCGGTGCCGGGCAGGAAGCCGGGGACGTCCACGAGCGTGATGATCGGGATGTTGAACGCGTCGCAGGTGCGCACGAACCGGGCGGCCTTCTCCGAGGCGTCGATGTCGAGGCAGCCGGCGAACTGGGTGGGCTGGTTGGCCACGATGCCCACGCTGCGCCCGTCGATGCGTCCGAAGCCCACGATGATGTTCATCGCACGCTCGGCCTGCACCTCGAGGAATTCGTCGTCGTCCAGGATGCGCCGAATCACTTCGTGCATGTCGTACGGCTGGTTCGGCGAATCGGGGATCAAGGTGTCGAGTTCGAGGTCCTCCTCGGTGAGCGAGTCCTCGATCGCGCCCAGGATCGGGTCCGACGGTGGAAACCGCGGCGCTTCGGCGCGGTTGTTGCTGGGGAGGTAGCTGAGCAGATCGCGCACATAGTCGAGCGCGTCCTGCTCACCGGAGGCCACGTAGTGCGCCACACCGGACTTGACCATGTGGGTGTGCGCGCCGCCGAGGTCCTCCATGGTGACGTCCTCGCCGGTCACCGTCTTGATCACGTCGGGGCCGGTGACGAACATCTGGCTGGTCTGGTCGACCATGATCGTGAAGTCGGTGAGCGCGGGGGAGTAGACGTGTCCGCCCGCCGCGGCGCCCATGATCAGCGAGATCTGCGGGATCACGCCGGAGGCCTGGATGTTTCGGTAGAAGATCTCGCCGTAGAGGCCGAGCGAGACCACGCCTTCCTGGATGCGTGCGCCGGCACCTTCGTTGATGCCGATGAGCGGGCGGCCGGTCTTGATGGCCAGCTCCATCACCTTCACGATCTTCTCGCCGTACACCTCACCGAGGCTGCCGCCGAAGACGGTGACGTCCTGGCTGAAGATGCAGACGTCGCGGCCGTCGATGGTGCCGAAGCCGGTGACCACGCCATCACCGAGCGGACGATTCTCGCCCAGCCCGAAGTTCACGCTGCGGTGGCGCGCCAGCGCGTCCATCTCCACGAACGAACCCTCGTCCAGCAGCGCCAGAATGCGCTCGCGCGCAGTCAGCTTGCCCTTCGCATGCACCTTGTCGACAGCGGCCTCGCCCATCGGCTGGGCGGCCTCGGCTAGGCGATTGCGCAGGTCTTCGAGTTTTCCTGCGGTGGTGTGAATATCGGGAGCGGCTGTGGCCGGCTGCTGGACACTCGTCATGACATCACACAGTAACGGCCGCGATCGGGCCCACCGTTCGCGAGGGTGGCTACTCGCGGGTAGGAAAGCGCTGGTGATCAGCTACTTCACGCACGGCACGCTGGCGCCGCTGAGGACCGAGAGGTCGGTGGGTGCCGGTGCGTGCGTGCCGGTCCCGGTTGCGGCGACAGCAGGTGGTGGCGTTACCGAGGTCGTGGTCGAATCCGAATCCGATTCCGAGGAGGTCGACGATGCGGCGGTGCTGGTCGCGGTCGTCTTGCTCAGCTGCGACGGCATCGAGAAGCTGGTGCCGATGGTCAGCCGCACCGTGTGCGAATCGAGGCCCGAGTTGGCCTCGACCGGCAGTCCGCCGGCGATCTTGGCGATCTCCTTGGCCGCGTCGGCGGCGCCCGGGCCGTACTCGACCACCGACTTCGTCTCGAGCTGACCGGTGGACGCGCTCCCGCGGATCAGGCCGAGATCCGAGAACGCCGACTCGAGTTCGGCCGCGAAACCGTCCTGGCCCGAGGAGTTCACCACGTTCAACACGGTCGCGGCCGCGCCGGGAATCGGTGGCAGGCCGGTGGTTGTGGTGGGCTCAGCCGTGGTGGTCGTCGATTCGGCGGGGGCGTTGGGGTCGGCGAGAAGTTTCTTCACGATCGCGTGGATGGTCGGCAGGTCGACGATATTGACGTCGGAGCCGTCGTCGGTCTGACCGAAGTGGTCGATGGGCAGCGTGTAGAACTTGATGTTGCCGCCGGTCAGATTGGACGCGGTCTTGGTCAGCGTCGACAGATCCGGATCCTCGTCGACCGCAATGTTCTCCTTGGCGACGTCCAGAATCGACTGCAGCTTGCTCACATTGGTCAATGTGCCGGTCTGTTGCAGCTTGTGCGAGAGCGCAACTAGGAACGCCTGTTGGCGCCGGTCCCGGTCGAGGTCGGTGAAGTTCAGGTCGGTATTTGGGTCGCGACGTTGGCGAACGAAGGCCACCGCTTGCTGGGCATTGATTTCCTGGACGCCCTTGTGGAATTTGGCGCCCGAATACGAGTCGGACGTGTCCTCGTTGAGGCACACCTCGATCGGGGCGACGACCTGGGCGATCTGGAAGAACGCGACCAGCGTCACCTCGAGGAAGTGGTCGATGGGCACGCCGCCGAGGAATTGGCGCACCGTGGCGATCTCGGCCTTGCGGCCGGCCTCCCGCGACTGCTGCTCGAGTTCCTGCGGATCGGTGATGCCCTTGTTCTGCAACGACTCCCGCTTGGCCTCGAACGCGCGGCCGTAGGCCTCCTTGATCTTGCCCTTGCAGTCGCTGCCGGTGCAGCCCGCGAACTCGACGTAGTCGTCGCGCGGGATGGAGATCGCCGTGGCCCGGGAACCGTCGCCCGGGATGTGCAGCAGCATCAGCACGTTCGCGTTGTAGCCGCCGACGCTCTCGTCGCCGGCGTGCAGCGCGTCGTAAATGTCCTGCGGCAGCGGTTGGCCCTTCTCGTCGAGCCGGCTGTCGAGACCCATGATCAACAGGTTCTGGGTGTCCCCCGTCGACGTCGGCTGGCCCGCCAAAGCCTTCGATTGGGTCAGCCCGGCCGCCACGCCGTGGTAGAGGTGCCATGCCAGTCCGGTGCCGATCACCACGACCATTGCGGTCATCAGCGTCAGCGCGCGCATGGAATTGCGGATCACCGAGCGGCGACGCCGGATGCGGCGGGCTCGCCGCGTTTCCAACCGCGACCGCCGGGTCGGCTGCGCATGGCGACCGTTGGGCCGCTGATTGTCGAAGGGTGGTGTGCCGGTCACTGCCTCACCGCCCTTTCACTCCCCGGGCCAACCGATCCCGGACCCACGAACCCCCGACCAAAGGGCCACTGCCGCCGCAAGCGTACGGCGAGAGGCGGCGAGTGAACCAAATTGCGAGCCATGCGCCTACGGAATCCGTTGCCGTAGTGCCAAGGATGTCGCGAACGCTGCGGTGATCAAAAGGGTGCCCAAAATTACCCACGGTCGGCTGGCGTCGCCGCGAACGGTCTGGAACCCGATCTGCTCCTGCAGCGACGAATAGGCCTTGTGCAGGTCGTCGAGGCTGGAGGCGGTGAAGAAACTGCCGCCAGACAGTTGCGCAATTTCCTTCAGCGACGGGTCGTCCACCGGGACGGGAACGCGCTCCGACCCGCCGTCGGGGTTCGGAATGTCGACAGTGCCCCAGCTCGTGCCGAACGAAATGGTGGAAACCGGCACTCCCTTGGCCTTGGCCGCCCGGGCCGCCGTGAACCCGCCGCGCGGGTCGTCGAGACTTTCTGGAACGGTCTGCTTGCCGTCGGATTCCATCACGATGCGTGCCGGTGGCGGCTCCTCCGCGCCGCCGATGACCCCGGCGAGCGTGTCGATGGCCTGCAGTGCGGTGAAGATGCCCTCGCCGGTCGCGGTCCGTTCGGACAGCTGCAGATGGTCTATCGCGGCCTTGGTTTCGGCGCGGTTGGTGGTCGGCGAAACCAGCACAGATGCCGTCCCGGCGAACGCCACCAGGCCCAAGTTGATCCCCGGTGTCAGGCTGTCGACGAACTGCTTGGCCGCCTCCTGCGCGGCGGCGATCCGCGACGGCTTGACGTCGGTGGCCTTCATGGACAGCGACACGTCGATGACCAGCATCACGGTCGCGCGGTTACGCGGGATGCGCTTGTCCGCGGTGGGACCGGCCAGTCCGATCGCGAGCAGGATCACACCGAGCAGCGCCAGCACGGTCGGAATGTGCCGGGCCCGGCTCGGCCGGGTGGGCGCCACCTTCTCCAACAACTCCATGTTGGTGAAGCGCAACACGTGGCGATGTCGGCGGCGTTGGACCAGCACATACGCGATCCCGAGCGCGACCGCGACCGCGATGAACGCCAGCCACCAGGGCGAGGTGAAACCCGACATACTCACGTTGGACGACCCGATTCCTTTACATGCAAAACAGCACTCCCAGCCTGATTGTGGGCGTCAACCCTTAAGCGCACCTGAGACGCGCCGCAACCATGTCGACTTGTCCATCCTGGCCGTAGGGTTGTCCTCTATGTTCAGCGATCTGAATCGGCCGCCGCTGCGCGCCGCCGACCTGCGGCGCGGATTGGATTTTTACACCCAACTCGACGTCGTGTCGCGCACCGGCTCCACCAATGCCGATTTGCTTGGGCGCGCGGCCGATCCGGCGGCAGATCGCAGTGTCCTGATTGCCGAGTTTCAGGAGCGGGGCAGGGGCCGCCACAGCCGCAGCTGGGAAGCCCCCGCGCAGTCGCAGATCGCGATGTCGATTCTGTTGCACATGGTCGGCATCGGACCGGAAGAACTCGGCTGGCTGCCGCTGCTCACCGGCGTCGCGGTGGTCGACGCGGTCCGCGAGGTCGCGAAGGTGGACGCGGAGCTGAAGTGGCCCAACGACATCATCGTGGGGGACAAGAAGCTGGCCGGCATCCTCGCCGAAGTGGGCAAACCGGGCCCGGATCCGGTTGTGGTGGTCGGCCTCGGGCTGAATGTGAGCCTGCGCGAAGAAGAGTTGCCGGTGCCGCACGCCACCTCGCTGCTACTGCTCGACGCCGAAGTCACCGATCGGGCCACGCTCGTGCGCGCCATCCTGCGCTCCTTCGCCAGCCGGATCTCGCGCTGGCAGGACGCCGGCTGGGCGGTAGACGAACTCGCGGCCGACTATCGGCAGCGGTGCGCGAGCCTCGGCTCCTCGGTGCGCGCCGACCTGCCCGGCGGCGAATTTCTGGTGGGAACAGCGGTCGACATCGACGAGCAAGGCCGGCTGCTCATCGACGTCGCGGGGGGAAACGTTCCCGTTTCGGCCGGCGACGTCACCCATCTGCGCACGGTTTCCTGACAACTGGCCGAGAGGAGAACGAATGGGTTACCCAGAGGACGCGCTCGCCGGCGACGAGGAATTGCTGCTGCACCGGCACCCGCACTGGAAAATGCTCTTCTGGCCAGCGGTGACGTTCATCCTCGCCACCGCCATTGCCGGATTTCTCCTGGGCCTCGCACAGGCCAAGCTCGACGGCACTGCGCTCAACGTGGTCCTCATCGTGATCGGTGTGGCCTGGCTGGCGATCGTGCTGTGGCGCTGTCTGCCGCCCCTGATTCGCTGGCGCAGTACGCATTTCATCGTGACCGACCGGCGCGTGCTGATTCGCCACGGGGTGCTCACCCACACCGGCATCGACATCCCCATGGGCCGGATTTCCAATGTGCAGTTTCGGCACGGCCTGTTCGACCGGATGCTCGGCACCGGAACGTTGATCATCGGGTCGTCGTCGGAGGATCCGCTCGAATTCGACGACATTCCGCGGGTGGAAAGGGTCCACGCGCTGCTGTACCACCAGGTGTTCGACGCTATGGATCTGCACCGGGGTCGAGGCGACGATCCTCGTGGCGGCGGGGAAGTTACCGGCGACTACCGCTGAAGGTACGTACGCTAATTACGTGATCGAATTCTCGGGACCCGCCTCATGACTGCAGTACTCCTGGCCGAGGACGACGAGGCCATCGCCGCACCACTGTCCCGCGCGCTCGGGCGCGAGGGCTACGCCGTGACCATCGAGCAGACCGGCCCGGCCGCGCTACGGCAGGCGCTCGAGGGCAACCATGACCTACTGATCCTGGATCTCGGGCTGCCCGGCATGGATGGTCTCGAGGTGTGCCGTCAGGTCCGGGCCCACAAGTCCGATCTCGCCGTACTGATGCTCACCGCGCGCACCGATGAGGTCGACTTCGTCGTGGGCCTCGACGCCGGCGCCGACGACTACGTGGGCAAGCCGTTTCGCCTCGCCGAGTTGATGGCGCGTGTACGAGCATTGCTGCGGCGCAGCGGCGGGGTGGAGGATTCCGCCGTCGAGGTCGGCGGTATCCGGCTCGAGCCGGCGGCGCGGCGGGTGTTGATCAATGGTCGTGAGATCGGCTTGGCCAATAAGGAATACGAACTGCTGAAGGTGCTGATCGACCGGGCGGGCCAGGTGGTCTCCCGGGAGACCATCCTGCGTGAGGTCTGGGGCGACGCCGAACTGCGTGGGTCTAAGACGCTGGACATGCACATGTCCTGGCTGCGCCGCAAGATCGGGGACGAAGGCCCCGTCGCGGAGCGTCGCATCGCGACTGTGCGGGGGGTTGGGTTCCGGTTCAACACCGACTGACCGGCCCCGCCACCATGCGTCGCCGAATACTGCTGTCGATTCTCGCGGTGGTACTACTCACCACGCTCGTGCTCGGCTTGCCGCTGATGTACACGGCGTGGTTGTGGGTCGAGGACATCACGCGCTCCGACCTGCAGACCCGGCTGAGTCGGATGGCCTCGGAGGTCGTCAACCAAGAGGGTGATGACGGGATCGTCGAAGGCCAGCTCGACACCAACTCGGTCCGACTGCTCATCCCCAGCGGCGGGCGGCTCACCATCGTTTATCCGACGCCACTCGACAGCGCCACGCGGGTGGTGCTCGGCGCCAAAGACGTCGACAACCCGATCGTCGAATCGCTGTCGATGGGCGTCTCCGGCTCGCTTCGTATCGAAGTACCGGCTGACGAAATGCGTTCGTTGCAGCGCCAGGCGGTCGGTGCCGTCGCGCTGGTCGTGCTCGCATCGATGGCGGCCGGAACGGCCGTCGCCGTGGTGACCGCCCGGCGACTTGCAGACCCGCTGCGCGACGTCGCCGCCCGTGCGGCCCGACTAGCCCAGGGCGACTTCCGGCCAGACCCACGCCGGCACGGCATCGCCGAACTCGACCGCGTCTCCGACGTGCTGGATTCCGCGACGGTGGAGATCGCCGGGCGCCTGCAGCGCGAACGTGCCCTCGTCGGCGACGTGTCGCATCAGCTGCGCAGCCGCCTGACCGCGATCCGGCTGCGGCTCGACGAGCTGTCCGCCCATCCCGATCCAGATGTGGTCGACGAGGCCGAGGAGGCGATGGCGCAGGTCGACCGCCTCACTATGGCGATCGACGAACTGGTGCGGGCTGCCCGCACCGACGGGGCAATGCCCACCGAACCGGTCTCCATCGTGGCCGAACTCACGCCCGTTATCCAGGAATGGGAGCGTCCGTTCGCCGACGCCGGCCGGGCCGTGCGCGTCAACGGCGATCACAACCTGCGGGCCTCGGTGACCGGGTCGCGGCTCCGCGAGGCTGTCGCAGTCCTGGTCGACAACGCGCTGCAGCACGGCGCGGGCACGTGCACGGTGTCCGTCCGGCTTACCCGTGCGGGCGGAGTCGGTGAGAACCGCGAACCCACCATTTGCATCGAGGTCGCCGACGAGGGTGAGGGGGTGAGCGACGAGTTGGCTCCGCACATCTTCGACCGCGGATTCTCCGGCGCCGGCTCCACCGGCGTCGGTCTGGCGCTGGCCCGCGCGCTGGTGGAGGCCGACGGCGGGCGGCTGGAGTTGCAGCGGCGCAAGCCCGCACTGTTCGCGGTGTTTCTGGCGACGGCACGCCAGTCCGGAGCGGCCGGCGCCGCGCCGGAACCGCGCTGAGGCCTTACGAGTGGCCGAGCTCTTCTTCGATGATGGCCTCCAGCGAATCGATCTCGCGGTTCATTTCCTCCGGGAACACCCAGCGGCGGAACGCCCAGAACCGGAAGGCCATCTGCAGCAGATTGCCGATGATGAAGGCGCTGATGAAGTCCGCGATGTTCTCGACGGTCAGACTCACGTCCGGGACTCGCAGGTTGAACACATAGCTCGAGATCCACAGCGGAATAAAGCTGAGCACGACACCGACGCCGCTGAAGGCAAAGAACAGCAGAGCCTCATGGTGCTTCTCGCGACCACCGCGATCCTTGAACGACCACTCCCGGTTGAGCACATACGAAGCGATGACCGCGACAATTCCGGAAATGATCTTGGCGGTCACCGGCTTGGACTCGAGGACCGACAGCTTCAACACGTAAAAGATCACGGAGTCGATGACGAATGTGGTCCCGCCAACTATCGCGAATTTGATCAGCTCATGATGTTTGAGAGCAATGTCCCGAAATGGCTGCGGAATGTGGCGAACCACGTCGTCTACTAGGGACACAACCGTGAAGTGTACGAAAGCCAACAATGTGCTGACCAGTTGGACATGACACCATAGATGTCTGTGACACATTCGGAGCCTAGGACTTCCATCGCGCGTGAGCCCGTCACGACCGACCGGTCACAGCCAGCGATGCCCATCGTGGCCATGGTCGGCGGCGGTCAGTTGGCGCGGATGACCCATCAAGCCGCGATTGCGCTGGGCCAGTGCCTGCGGGTGCTGGCCGCCGACCCCGGGGACCCCGCGGCGCAGGTCAGCGCCGACGTGGTTTTCGGCTCACACACCGACCTCGCCGCTTTGCGCAAGGCCGCCCAGGGTGCGGCCGCGTTGACGTTCGACCATGAGCACGTCCCCACCGAACATCTCGAGACGTTGGTCGCCGAGGGCGTCAACGTTGCGCCGCCGCCCGAGGCGCTGGTCTTCGCGCAGGACAAGTTGGCGATGCGCCGCAAGCTCGACGAGCTCGGCGATCCGATCCCCGCGTTCGCCGAAGTCACCTCGGTCACCGACGTGGAAAGGTTCGCTGCCGAGCACGGCTGGCCCGTAGTGCTCAAGTCGATCCGCGGCGGTTACGACGGCCGCGGCGTGTGGATGCCTGATGATTTCGACGCCGCCACGGCAATTGTGGAGGAACAACTGGCCGGCGGAGTCGAACTGCTGGTGGAAACCAAGGTGCCGCTGCGCCGGGAGCTGTCCGCCATGGTCGCGCGCTCGCCGTTCGGGCAGGGTGCGGCCTGGCCGGTGGTGGAAACCGTGCAGCGCAACGGCCAGTGCGCGGTTGTGATCGCGCCGGCACCCGAGCTGTCCGAAGAAAAGGCCGCAGAAGCACAGGAACTGGCACTGCGGCTGGCGGCGGACCTCGGTGTGGTGGGCGCGATGGCGTGCGAATTGTTCGAGACAGTCGACGGCGAATTGCTGATCAACGAGTTCGCCATGCGCCCGCACAACTCCGGGCACTGGAGCATGGACGGCGCCCGCACCGGGCAGTTCGAGCAGCATCTGCGGGCGGTCCTCGACTATCCGCTCGGCGAGACGACTCCGCTGGCGCTGGTGACGGTGATGGCCAACATCCTCGGTGCGCCAGCCGCGCCGAAGATGTCGATGGACGAGCGGCTACACCACCTCATGGCGCGGATGCCCGACGCCAAGGTGCACCTCTACGGCAAAGGCGAACGTCCGGCCCGCAAGATCGGCCACATCAATATTCTTGGCGACGACCCGGCGACGGTGCGGGAGCGAGCCGAGCGCGCGGCGCACTGGATGTCGCACGCCGAGTGGACGGATGGGTGGAATCCACATGAGTGACCCTGCTGTGTCATCTGGTCGCTCCGCAGGCTCCGCTCCTGCGTCTTCTGATCGTTCCGCAGGCTCCGCTCCTGCCGTCGGCCTGATCATGGGCAGCGACTCCGACTGGCCCACCATGGAGGCCGCCGCCCACGCCTTGGCCGAATTCGATATCCGCTTCGAAGTCGGTGTCGTTTCGGCGCACCGCACTCCCCAGAAGATGCTCGACTACGCGCGCACCGCCGCCGGGCGCGGGCTGCAGGTGATCATCGCCGGAGCCGGGGGAGCCGCGCACCTGCCGGGGATGGTGGCATCGGCGACGGCACTGCCGGTGATCGGGGTGCCGGTGCCGCTGAAGTACCTCGACGGCATGGACTCGCTGCTGTCCATCGTGCAGATGCCCGCCGGCGTTCCCGTGGCCACGGTGTCGATCGGTGGTGCACGCAACGCGGGGTTGCTGGCCGCCCGGATCATCGGCGCAGCCGACCCCGAAGTCCGCGGCCGAATGGAGAAGTTCCAGGCCGGGCTCGAGGCTATGGTCGCCGAGAAAGACGAAGCGCTGCGGCGCCGGTTGCTCGGTTGAGGCGCGACTGCCCATGAATGCTGATCCCGCCCGGTTCCGGCTCACCGTGGCCGGAGAGGCGCTGCGTCTCTTCGCCGAAAACGGCTACGAGGCCACCACGGTCGACGAGATCGCCGCTGCAGCGGGAATTTCCCGGCGCACCTTCTTCCGGCAGTTTCACGGCAAGGAAGACGTGGTCTTCGCCGACCACGAAATCCTGCTGGCCAAAGTCGCGGAGTATCTGTCCGAGTCGCATGCCGACCCGTGGGAAGCAGTGTGCGAAGCGGCCGTGATGGTGTTCGAGGGTTTCGCGCACTGGCGTGAAGTGTCGCGTCGCAGATACGCCATCGTGCACGAGGTGCCGGTGCTGCGGGAGCGCGAGATCGTGACGATTTTTCGGTACGAGCGGCTGTTCACCGACTACCTGCGTGCCGAGTTGCCGAATGTGGACAATGTCACACTCGTGCAGTTCGCGGCCGCCGTGACGGCCACCCACAATCTGTTGCTGCGCCGCCTGGTGCGCGGCGATTCGGCAGCAACCTCGCACGAGCTGCGCACAGAGCTTATGCAGCTGCGTTCCCGGTTTTCGGCGGCGGCGCCGGCAACCGATGGCGATGTGGTCGTCGCGGTGTTTCGGCGCGGCGTCGCACCCGAGCGGATCATCGATAGTTTGCGCTCAACCCTCGATGAATGACACTCAGTGTCGCGTCATGACACGGAGTTACCCCCTGCATGGGCGAATTGGGTCAGCTATAGTAAGTGCGTCTTGGCACTGAGTGCCGCATGAACTTCTTATCGAGGAGACCCTGATGGCCGGCAACCCGGACTTCGACCTTTTCAAGCTTTCCGACGAACACGACGAGTTGCGCGCCGCAATTCGGTCGTTGGCTGAAAAGGAAATCCAACCGCACGCCGCCGATGTGGACGAAAACGAGCGATTCCCGGAAGAGGCGCTGAAGGCGCTCGTCAACTCCGGTTTCAACGCGGTGCACGTCCCCGAGGCATATGACGGCCAGGGCGCGGACTCGGTGGCGACCTGCATTGTGATTGAGGAGGTCGCGCGAGTGTGCGCGTCCTCGTCGCTAATTCCGGCGGTCAACAAGCTCGGCACCATGGGGCTGATCCTCA
The DNA here is from genome assembly GCF_007489285.1 of Skermania sp. ID1734. Taxonomy (GTDB): domain Bacteria; phylum Actinomycetota; class Actinomycetes; order Mycobacteriales; family Mycobacteriaceae; genus ID1734. The sequence goes on along the minus strand of NZ_VLIY01000011.1, from coordinate 186,615 downwards.
AGGGCTCCGAGGAACTCAAGCAGAAAGTGCTGCCGGACATCGCCAACGGCGCCATGGCGTCCTACGCCCTTTCCGAGCGCGAAGCCGGGTCCGACGCCGGCAGCATGCGCACCCGAGCCAAGGCCGACGGCGACGACTGGATTCTCAACGGCTCCAAGTGCTGGATCACCAATGGCGGTAAGTCGACCTGGTACACCGTCATGGCCGTGACCGACCCCGAGAAGGGCGCCAACGGAATCTCGGCGTTCATGGTGCACAAGGACGACGAGGGCTTTGTCGTCGGGCCCAAGGAACGCAAGCTGGGCATCAAGGGCTCGCCGACCGCGGAACTCTACTTCGAGAACTGCCGCATTCCCGGGGACCGGATGATCGGTGATCCCGGCACCGGCTTCAAGACCGCACTCGAGACCCTCGACCACACCCGGCCCACCGTGGGCGCGCAGGCTGTGGGCATCGCCCAAGGTGCGCTCGATGCGGCCGTCGCCTACACCAAGGACCGCAAGCAGTTCGGCAAGTCGATCTCCGAGTTCCAGGGCGTGCAGTTCGAACTGGCCGACATGGCCATGAAGGTCGAGGCCGCCCGGTTGATGGTCTACACGGCCGCGGCCAAGGCCGAGCGCGGTGAGCCGGGGCTCGGCTTCATCTCCGCAGCGTCGAAGTGCTTGGCCTCCGATACCGCGATGGACGTCACCGAGTCGGCCGTGCAGCTGTTCGGCGGCGCGGGCTACACCCGCGACTTCCCGGTCGAGCGGATGATGCGCGACGCCAAGATCACCCAGATCTACGAGGGCACCAACCAGATTCAGCGCGTCGTGATGTCGCGCGCGCTGCTCAAGTAGTCGAGGCAGGTGCACTGGGCGTCCATTTTTTGCTGTCGGCGAGCGGGATCACGTCGCCGCGGCGCAAAGCTTGGACGCTCACTGCACGAACGCCCGTACCCTGGCATCCGTGAACGATCGCGAACGCGAATTCCTTGCCGCCGGCACCCGCACCGGCAAACTGGCCTACACGGCCCGGGATGGTCGCGCCCTGGTGGCGCCTATTTGGTTTGTGCTGGACGGTGATTCGCTGGTTTTCAACACCGCCGCCAGTACAGCCAAAGGCAAGGCGCTGCGCCGCGACAACCGGGTGACCCTATGTGTGGACCTCGAGCAGCCGCCGTACGCCTTCGTCCAAGTACAGGGCGTGGCCGAAATCTCCGAAGACCCCGCCGAATTGGTTCGCACCGCCACGGCGATCGGCGCTCGCTACATGGGGGCCGACCGCGCCGAAGAGTTCGGCAAACGCAATGGGGTGCCGGGCGAACTCGTGGTGCGAATACGTCACACGAAGGTGATTTCGAACTTCGACATGACCGGATGACGGGCATGCGGCATCTGCGTGCTGCCGGACGTGGCCGGTGGCAGGCCAGCATCGTTACGGCGTTGGCGCTCGGCTATGCCAAGGCGTGGCGGGCGCAGATCGCCTTCGATGACCGCCATCAGATCTACGTCTGCAGCGGCATGCGAACGGGTTTCGGCCGCGCGGGCACAACGCTCGGCGGCGCGTATCTCACCCGCTGCAACGTCACCGAGCCGGTGCTGCGACATGAGGCGGTACACGCCGACCAGTGGGCGCGTTACGGATTCGGGTTCGCGCTGCGCTACCTCGTCGAGGAACTGCGTAATCCCAAGGACGCCAACAAATTCGAGCGAGAGGCCGGCCTCGCCGACGGCGGCTACTGCGCCCCGGATCGCAGCTGAACGGTCACCCGCTCGGACTGCACCACGTGATCGCGACGAGCCGGATCGGCGTTGACCACCTGTACCAACGACGCGCCGACAACGAGCACCGCAAGCCACCGATCGACCAGCGCACTCGCGGTATCCCACTCACCGGTCGAAAGCACACGGTCGCTCGCCGACACGCCCTGTGCTTCTGCGGACGCCCGGGCGGCGGCCAGCACTTCGGACACGCCCATCCCAGCGAGCGCCAGTCCGGCGTTGCGGGCGGCGAACTGGTCGCCGTGCACCCGCACCGCCGATGCGTAGTCGGTGACACCTACCGGAAGGTCGTGCACGGAGCCGCCCATAGGGTCCAGCGACAGCGCCACCACCTCGGGTACCCCGTCGACGTCGTCGATCCGGTCGGCGGTGACGAAGGCCAGTTCGGCGTCGGGATCAGCTTCCAGCACCACTTCGACGCCCGCCCACCAGGCTCCGAGCAGCACGGCAGCGGTCTGCCAATGCGCGCGCAGCAGCACGACAACCCGTGCGCCAGGGGTCAGTGCGAACTCGTCGCGCAGGAGGTTCGCGGTCTTGGCCGCCCAGTTGGCCAGGGTCAGCGCGGACAACTCGACGCGTGCGCCGGTGGCGTCGTCGTAGTAGGTGATGCGCGGACCCGCCGGGTCACGATCGAGGATCGGCTCGAGCAGCGCGTCGGTGAGAGTTGGGCCTAATTCACGCATTTGGGGCCGCCCTTGCCGGCGCTGATCGGGGGCGCGGGCGGAGCCGGCGTGGCGCCGGACGTGTCCGCGACGGCGGAAGTGCCCGACGAGTCGCTCGATCCCGGTCCGTGATAGTCGGACGCCAGCACCACGCGCACAGTGCCGGAGGGAACGGAACCGTCGGCATCGACGGAGACGCCACCGAGCGCGTCGGCCACCGCCTTGGCGCCGGCGTCGTCGCTGGACGCGGCGAGCACCTCGGTGTGCGAGACCGACTGGCCCGTGCTGTTGCCGACGGTGCCTTCGTGGAAGCCCTTGTCCGTCAGTGCCTGTGACACTCGACTGGCGAGCCCGTCGGTGTCGGTGGCATTGGCCACGTCGACAGTCACGGAGTTGGGGTCGACGGACGCCGCGGCGCTGTCGGAGTTGTCGGCCAGGCTGGCCACATAGTCCCGCACGGCCTGCTTGTTCACTTTCACCACCGATTCGCCATCGTCGGTCTCGCCGTTGATGTCGGCGACCGGAATGGTCTCGAACTTCACCTGGCCACCGGCGAGATCCTGCAGTTGCTCGGCGAAATTGAGGATGTCCCAATCGGAATCGAGCACCACCGAACGAGAAATGGCGTCGCTCAACTGGGACAGCTTCGACGGATCACTCAAGGTCTTGGCGCTGAGCACCTTTCGCACGAGCGATGCCATGAACACCTGCTGGCGAACGATGCGGTCGAGGTCGCCGCGGGGTAGGTCGTGGCGCTGCCGCACAAAGCTCAGCGCCTGTGGGCCGTTGAGGGTCTGCTCACCGGCCGGGAAGTTCGCGCCCGAGAGTGGTTCGTAGACGGGGTTGTTGAGGCAGACGTCGACGCCACCGACCGCGTTGGTGAGCAGCACGAACCCCAGCAGGCCGATCTCGGCGTAATGGTCGACGGTGACACCGGTGAGGTCGGCGACCGCCTTCACCAGCGCCTCACGCCCCGCCTTCGTGGCCTCTTCCTCCGCTTGGTCCTCGGGTATGCCTTCCTTGACCAGCTCCAGCCGCTTGGCTTCCTTGGTGGCTCCGTAGGCGGCGTTGATCTTGGTGTTGCCGATGCCGGGAACGTTCACGTAGGAGTCGCGCGGAATGGAGATGGCGGTTGCCGACTTTCCGTTGTTCGGCACGCGCACCAGGATGATCGTGTCTGTGCTGCTGGATACCTCGTCGCCGGCGTGCAGCATGGCGCGCTCGGAGTCGCTCAGCGGATTCCCGTGCGCGTCGGTGCGGCTGTCGAGGCCGACCAGCAGGATGTCCACAGCACCGTCGTCGGCGCCGCCCAATCCCAGGCCCGCCGCGACGGCGATGTTGCTGCGCAGCGAATCGAGGCTGTGCCAGCCGAGCCCGGTGATCACCAGGGCGAGCACCGCGAGCGCCGCCACCACGGTGTGCACCGACCGGAAAGGCCGGTTCGGCGGCGTGCTCGTGGTCGGCAAGTCGGTCCTTTCGCGGTGGATTAGGCGGATAAAGGCACGTTCAGGTTAACGGTGTGCTCAGGCAGTCTCGGCGAACCGAGGCATCGGCGTGCCACACTTGTCGCCCGTGAGGCGAATTGTGGTGACGGGTGCTCGAGGCCAGCTCGGCCGTCAGGTGCTGGCGCGCGCGGCCGCGCGGGGCCGGGTCGCGGTCGGTTTCGGGTCCGATGAATTCGACATCACCGACGCGCAGGCGGCGCGCCGACACGCCGAGCCAAACACGCTGATCGTCAACTGTGCGGCCTACACCGCCGTCGACCAGGCCGAGACCGACGTCGAACAGGCCTTCGCCGGCAATGCGACCGGTCCGCGGGTGCTCGCCGAGGCCTGCGCTGATACCGGCGCCGGCCTCATCCATGTCTCCACCGACTATGTATTCGACGGAACGGCCACGGCGCCCTACGAGACTGATGCGCCGGTTGGGCCCGTGTCGGTGTACGGCAAATCGAAACTGGCGGGCGAGCAGGCGATACACGAAGTGTTGCCGCAGGCCAACATCGTCCGCACGGCCTGGGTCTACACCGGCGCGGACAGGGACTTCGTGGCCAGCATGCGACGGCTGGAATCCGAACGCGACACCATCGATGTGGTCGATGACCAGATCGGATCGCCCACCTATGCCGCCGATCTGGCCGACGCGTTGCTCGACCTCGCCGACCACCTCGACGCGGGGCGCACTGCGCCGCCCGTGCTGCACGCGACGAACAGCGGCCAGGCCAGCTGGTTCGAGCTTGCCCGCGCCGTGTTCAGTGAACTGGGCGCAGACCCGGAGCGGGTGCATCCCTGCACGAGCGCTCAGTTTGTTCGTCCGGCGCCGCGACCGGGCTATTCCGTGCTGTCCGACAGGGCGTGGCGGGCCGCGGGGCTGACCCCGTTGCGGTCGTGGCGATCGGCCCTGCACGCCGCGATGACCACTCGCCCATGACGCCAGCGGCTACGCTGACCGGCGTGAGTTCGCAGTTGGCCGTCGTGACGGTGACCTATTCGCCCGGCGAACACCTGCACCGATTTCTGGACACTCTTGAGGCCGCGACCAGCCAAAAACCGCAGGTCATTCTTGCCGACAACGGGTCTACCGACGGGCAGCCGGAGGCGGCGGCAGCGAAGCGGGGGGTTCGCCTGCTATCGACCGGCGGCAATATCGGCTATGGCGGCGCCGTGAATCGGGCCGTGGTCGAGATCGACCCGAGCGTGGAGTTCATCGTCGTCGCGAACCCCGATGTGGAGTGGAGCCCCGGCGCTATCGACGAGCTGTGCGCGGCGGCGCGGCGCTGGCCGCGAGCGGGCTCGCTCGGCCCGCTCATTCGGGAACCCGACGGCAGCGTGTATCCGTCGGCGCGCGCCGTGCCGGGCCTGTTCGGCGGCGCCGGGCACGCGTTGCTGGGCACGGTTTGGCCGAACAATCCGTGGACGCGCGCCTATCGGAAAGAGGACGAGGCGCGCACCGAGCGCCCGGTCGGCTGGCTCTCCGGCTCCTGCCTCCTGCTGCGCCGGTCCGCGTTCGATTCGGTGCACGGCTTCGATTCGCGCTACTTCATGTACATGGAGGACGTCGACCTCGGCGATCGGCTCGGCAGGGCCGGTTGGCAAAACGTCTATGTGCCGACGGCCGAGGTCACCCATACGAAGGGTCACGCCGCCGGGCGCTACCCGGAGCTGATGCTGCCGGCACATCACCGCAGCGCGTACCAGTTTCAGGCGGACCGGCACCCGAACTGGTGGCACGCGCCACTTCGGTTGGCTTTACGGGCCGGTCTTGGGGCACGATCCAAACTTGCGGTAAAGGCCGCGTTGCGGGAACGGGAGGGTTTCGGACATGACGGGTAATACCGATGCGGTAGTGCTGGTCGGCGGGCAAGGCACCCGACTGCGTCCGCTGACGCTGTCCACACCCAAGCCGATGCTGCCCATCGCCGGACTGCCGTTCCTCACTCATTTGCTCGCGCGCATCGCCGACGCCGGGATCAATCATGTGGTGCTCGGCACCTCCTATAAGGCAGAGGTTTTCGAGCAGCACTTCGGCGACGGCTCGGAGCTGGGCCTGGAGCTCGAGTACGTCACCGAAGAACAGCCGTTGGGCACCGGGGGCGGGATCCGCAACGTGCTCTCGCATGTGCGCGCCGACACGGTGATGGTGTTCAATGGCGACGTCCTCGGCGGTTCCGACCTCGGCGCGATTCTGGACACCCACGAATCCACCAATGCCGACGTGACGCTGCACCTGGTCCGCGTGGGTGACCCGCGCGCGTTCGGCTGCGTGCCCACCGACGCCGATGGGCGGGTGACTGCCTTCCTCGAGAAGACGCAGGACCCGCCGACCGACCAGATCAACGCCGGCTGCTACGTCTTCCGCCGCGAATACATCGAAAAGATCCCCGCCGGCCGCGCCGTCTCCGTCGAACGTGAGGTCTTCCCGGCGCTGCTCACCGAGGGCGCGCGGATCTATGCCCACGTCGATACGTCGTACTGGCGCGACATGGGCACCCCCGAAGACTTTGTCCGCGGCTCAGCTGACCTGGTGCGCGGTATCGCCCCGTCGCCAGCGTTGCCCGGCCAACGCGGTGAGTCGCTCGTGCATCCCGGCGCAGGTGTGGCGCCGGGTGCGCTGTTGATCGGCGGCACGGTGGTCGGTCGCGGCGCGGAGGTGGGTGCCGGTGCGCGCCTGGACGGCGCGGTGCTGTTCGACGGTGCGCTGGTGGACGCGGGCGCGGTGGTGGAGCGCTCGATCATCGGCTCCGGTGCGCGGATCGGACCGCGGGCGCTGGTCCGGGACGGAGTGATCGGTGACGGCGCGGACATCGGCGCGCGCTGCGAACTGCTGCGCGGTGCGCGGGTGTGGCCGGGAGTGCAGATCCCCGACGGGGGGCTGCGCTTCTCGACCGACGTCTAACTCGCGTCTAACCCCCGACGCCACGTCGGCCGAAGCGGAAGTAGGCGAGCGGCCCGATGAAGTTGACGAACGCCGCTGCCGCCCATGCCTTCTTTGACCCGGCGATCTCATCCGGGTCGCGCCGCGCGATGTCTGTCAGTGCAGCTGCGGTCAGGGCGATCTGCACGGCGACGAGAACGGCGAGTGGTTTGCGGTATCGCGGATCGATCTTCTTCCGTGCGGTCATTACTGACTCCTAACGCCTGCGTGCGAGTTCGACCAATGTCGTTATAGTGTCACGCTCGGCAGTCTCCGGCAGTGCGTCGACCGGCCACCAGCGCAGATCATCGGATTCGTTGCTGCACACCGGGATTGCACCGTCCGCGGCGCGAACCAGAAAGCGCAGGTCCAAGTGGCGCGTCGGGACGCCGAGCGAGCAGGTGATCGCGTGGGTGTGCGCTGAGAGCAATGCCGGGTCGATGGTGAGGTCGTCGATGCCGGACTCCTCGATCGCTTCCCGCAGCGCGGCGGCGGGCAACGATTCGTCGCTCTCCTCGCAGTGCCCGCCTAGTTGAATCCACCGCCCCACGCGCGGGTGCAGGGTCAGCAGCGCGTTGCGGCCGGACTCATCAAGCACCAACGCCGAGGCGGTGATGTGGCCCGGAACGTGCTCGCGCAGGCAACCGCGTGGGGCGCTACCGAGGAAAGCCAGCATGGTCTGGCGCAGCGATTCGTCCTGATCCGTTGTGACACGCCAGCTTTTCAGTACCTCGTTCGCCGAGGCGTGTAACGACTCGACACTCACAGTTCCACCAGTCCCGTGCTGATATCCGCCGGCGGTCGCGGCTGCAGCGCCTCGAGCGGATGCCCGATGGCGATGGCGCCGAGCGGTTGCCAGTCGTCAGGCAGTGCCAGCTCGGCGCGCACCTCGGCGGGGGCGAAGATGGTCGAGCCGATCCAGCAACTGCCAATTCCTCTGGTGGCCAAGGCGACCAGTAGACCTTGCACGGCGGCGCCGACTGCCACGGTGAACATGGTCGACTCGGCACGCTGGCGGCTGGTGTCAGGATAGTCGTGCGCGCCGTCGGGCACGCAGAACGGGATGATCACTTCCGGCGCGCGGAATAGTATGTCGCCACGGCTGATCCGGCGCTCGATGCGTTCTTCGGGCAGCCCGTCCCCGCGCAGATCGGCGCGCCACCGCTCACGCATCGCCGTGAGCAACCGCCGCCGAACGTCGGTCGACCGCAACCAGGCGAACCGCACCGGGCGGGTGTGATGCGGAGCTGGAGCGGTTAATGCGTCCGCAATGGCGGCTCGAACAGCTTGCGGATCAACGGGATCCGAAGCGAACGCGCGCACCGACCGGCGCAGCAGTAACGCTTCGCTGCGGCCCCGGGCGAGGGCCTCAGCGGTGCCGAGCCAGAACAGGTCTTCCTCCCCGGCGCGGATCAGTTTGGCGGCCGCGGAACCGTCGTCGCGTGAAACGAACCCGCGCACAACGGCAATCGGCATCCCAGTCAGCTTGCCCTTCACCAGATCTGCAGCCGCGGCCAGCTCGTCGGCAATGGCGACCTCGGTCACCTGCAGCTCATTTCCGAACCCATCGACAACGCCCGCATAAGCGTGCAGGACCTCTAGGCCGGCGCTACCGATCGCCACGTCGGTCTGACCGTTGCGCCACGCCCGGCCCATGGTGTCGGTCACGACGACGCCGATGTCGACGCCCAGCAGCTCGCGTACCGACTCCCGCAGGCTCGCCGCGCTCGCGTCAGGATCTATTGGCAGCAAGGCAAGTTCGTTGATGTCGACGTTCGAGCCATCGATGCCCGAGGCGGCCTGCACGATCCCGAGCCGATTCTCGGTGATCAGCGTGCGGCCCTTCTGCGCCAGCACCCGAACCGCTTCCTCCTCGACGAGTCGGCGCCGCAACGCATCTCGCTCGTCGGCGTCGGACGGGGCCGGTACCAGTCTGCCCTCGACCTTGGAGACGATCTTGCTGGTGACCACCAGAATGTCGCCGTCGCGCAACCACGGCGCCGCGGTGGCAACATGTTCGGCGAGATTGTCGCCGGGCCGGAACTCCGGCAGGCCGGGTACCGGCAAGATTTCGATGCCGGTGCCCGTCCCGTGATCGGGACTCGGCGTCGCGTTCATTCCTCGCCTCCCGCTCGCTCCGGTCCTCGCGCCTGCGGCGCTGCGATCCTCACGAGCGCTCGACTTCGGTTTGGGTTCATCGCCGCACTCCAGCGAGATCGAACGCCGCCTGCACCATCGCGGCGGTGGTCGGCGGATCGGTCATCAGCAGCGGGACGCTGCGCACCTCGACGCCGGGCACGTCGGCCTCATCGGTGGAATGGATCAACCACCCGTCGAGGATGCCAGTTTGCGACCTGGCGCCGTAGTGGCGGCCGATGGCTTCGGCCGAGGTTTCCACGCCGATCACCGTCAGGCACTCGTCGGCCATGCCACGCAATGCCTTTCCGCCGATGATCGGGGAGACGCCGACGACCTTCGCGGCAGTGGTGCGTAGCGCGCCGCGGATGCCGGGCACCGCGAGAATGGCGCCGATGCTCACCACCGGATTCGACGGTGCGAGCAACACCACATCCGCATCACCGATCGCCTCGAGCACTCCAGGGCCGGGCTTGGCCTCCTCGGCGCCGACGTTGGCAAAGCTGTGCGTCGGCACCTGCGCGCGATAGCGCACCCACCATTCCTGGAAGTGAATGGCCCGCCGCTCGTCGCTATCTGAAACGGGATCGCTTATCACTACATGGGTTTCGCAGCGATCGTCGCTCGCCGGCAGCAGGCGCACGTCGGGTTGCCAGCGTTTGCACAGCGCTTCGGTGACCGCCGACAGGGGATACCCCGCGCGTAGCATCTGACTGCGAATCAAGTGGGTGGCGATGTCGCGGTCGCCTAGGCCGAACCAGTCCGGGACTGCGTGATAGGCGCTCAATTCTTCCTTGGCGTGCCAAGTTTCGCCGATTCGTCCCCAGCCGCGTTCGGTGTCGATGCCGCCGCCGAGCGTGTACATGCAAGTGTCCAGGTCTGGGCAGATGCGCAACCCGTGCATCCAGACGTCGTCACCGACGTTGACTATGGCCGTGATTTCGCCTGTCGGGCCGAGTAATTCGCGTACCCCCTGGAGGAACCGGGCGCCGCCGACGCCGCCCACCAGCACTGCCACTCGAAGGTTGCTCACAACCCGACAGCGTAGGGGTCGCACGGGACGGGCAGAACCTTGGGCGCTACCCTCGCGCACCTGCACGCGGGCGGTACATGAAGGGCAAAAGCGGCAGATAGTAGTGGAATTTCGGCGAAAGCTTGACCCTCGACGGCTCCGGCGTGTCTAATCACATGTATGTCATTCCCAGTCCGCGAGGCGAGATGGCCTGCAGCGGACGCCAATTCGAACATCCGTTCCCACGGGGGTGGCATTCCATTGACGCGCAATCTCGTGCCGGAGCGGCGCGGGGCCGGTGGGCGAAGATTGTCCCCCTGGCGTCGTGGCGCATGCCGCAGCACTGCGGCAGTCCGGCAGCCTGAACTATTTGTCCCTATACCGCCCGAAGCGGCGGTTTCGAAACTTCTGCGCTAATACATGTGAGGAGGCGGAGCGATGGCCAGTGAGGTGGGAAGAGTCGATCAACGGACTCTCGCGACACAACTTGGCGGCGTACCGCAAACCTATTCCACAACAGGCGCACCCCATGGCGTCTGCAATGACGATCCGGCCGGACGGGAACGTCCCCAGCTGAGTCTGGTCGTCGATAGCCTCTACGAGGGATTCGAGGAGGAGGTTGAGGATCAGTGGCAGGAGCGTGCCCTGTGTGCGCAGACTGATCCGGAGGCCTTCTTCCCGGAAAAGGGTGGTTCCACCCGCGAGGCGAAGCGGATCTGCATGGGCTGCGAGGTCCGCGACGAGTGCCTTGAATACGCCCTCGCGCACGACGAGCGCTTCGGCATCTGGGGCGGATTGTCGGAGCGGGAGCGGCGCCGGCTCAAGCGCAGCATCGTCTAACTGGCTGCTGAGCGTCAGTCACCTTCGGTGGGGTCGATGACATCCGGGTCGACCCCCAGGTAGGTCGCGATCTGCTGCACCAGCACCTCGTGCAGCAGATCGACTAAGTCGTCCGGGTCGTGCGCCCGCAATTCCAGCGGTCGGCGAAACAGCACGATCCGTGCTCGTGTCGTCTCGCCACGCTTGTCGAGTCCCGCGGGCACCAGTCGTGACAGCGGCACCGGCCCGTCGGCAACCACCTCGTCCGGCCAGGTCACTGAGGCCGGATCGCGGGGGCGGATCTTCGGCACCTCGTCGACGGCGATATCGAGCTTTGTCAACCGGTCGTGCCAGCGCGCATCGAGCGGCGCGAACGCCTCCAGCACGACCAAATCGAATCGCTCACTGCGGCTGCGCCAGCCCGGCGCCGACGCCGGCAGCACCGGCCCGCGCACGCCGCGACCGCGTCGTGCGGCCGAACGCGTCGTTATCCGCCGCCGATTTCGTGCTCGAGCCATAGCACCTGACACTAATCGGTGTGTCCGGGTGCCGGAGGGGTTGGTGGACGGCTAGTGTCAACAGCTGTGAGAGCGCCGCGTCGATGCTGCAGGCCCGGGTGTAAGAACCCGGCCGTCGCGACGCTGACCTATGTCTACTCCGATTCCACCGCCGTGGTCGGCCCGCTGGCTACCGTCGCCGAGCCGCACTCGTGGGATTTGTGTGAGGTCCACGCATCGCGCATCACGGCGCCCAAGGGGTGGGAATTGGTGCGCCATGAAGGCGGCTTCGGTTCGGCGACGCCTGACGAGGACGACCTGACGGCGTTGGCCGAGGCGGTGCGCGAGGCCGGACTGCCGTCCAGATCCGACGGGCCGGTGCGCGGGCGCACCGAGTTCACGCCGGTCGCGCCGCCGAATGCGCCGCCGCCGCGGACCGGGCGCAGGGGGCATCTGCGGGTATTGCCGGACCCGACGAACTGATCAAGCGTTAGCAATGTGGGGGATGGCCTGCTACTAGTCTGTTCCTACCGTCATATCGAGGGCAGGAGTCAGTAGAAGTGTCGCGTCCCGCGGAGTTGGTGCACGCCGTCATCAAGGCCTACGACGTGCGAGGGGTGGTCGGCGAGCAGATCGACGCCGAACTGGTCACCGATGTCGGTGCCGCCTTCGCCCGGCTGGTTCGGGCCAAGGATCCGGCGACGACGCGAGTGGTGATCGGTCATGACATGCGAGCCTCGTCGCCCGAGCTGGCGCGGGCGTTCGGCTCCGGGGTCACCGCCCAGGGCCTCGACGTGGTCCACATCGGACTCGCGTCGACCGATCAGTTGTACTTTGCCTCCGGCCTGCTGAACTGCCCGGGCGCGATGTTCACGGCCAGCCACAACCCGGCGCAATACAACGGGATCAAGATGTGCTTCGCCGGCGCGAAGCCGGTTGGACAGGACACCGGGCTGGCGACAATCGCCGCCGAGGTCATCGACGGGGTGCCGGACTGGCAGGGATCCCGTGGCAGTACCTCTGACCAAGACGTGCTCGACGACTATGCGACGTTCCTGCGCAGCCTCGTCGACCTGTCCGGTGTCCGGCCGCTGAAGGTGGCTGTCGACGCGGGCAACGGTATGGGCGGTCACACGGTTCCGGCCGTTCTCGGTCCGCTGCCGCTGACGATCGAACCGCTATATTTCGAGCTCGACGGCACCTTCCCGAATCACGAGGCGAACCCGCTGGATCCCAAGAATCTCGTGGATCTGCAGGAGTTCGTGCGCCGCACCGGTGCCGACATCGGTTTGGCCTTCGACGGCGACGCCGACCGCTGCTTCGTCGTCGACGAGCGCGGCGAGCCGGTCTCGCCGTCGGCGGTGACGGCGCTGGTCGCCGAACGGGAACTGGCCAAGGAACCGGGCGCGACGATCATCCACAACCTGATCACCTCGCGGGCTGTTCCGGAACTTGTCACCGAGCGCGGCGGATCGCCGGTGCGGACCCGGGTCGGCCACTCCTTCATCAAGCAGCAGATGGCGCAAACCGGCGCGATCTTCGGTGGCGAGCACTCGGCGCACTACTACTTCCGGGACTTCTGGGGAGCGGACTCCGGCATGCTGGCGGCATTGCACGTGTTGGCCGCGCTCGGCGAGAAGGATCGGCCGATGTCGGAGCTGACCAGCACATATGGGCGCTATGCGGCATCCGGTGAGATCAACTCGACGGTCGCCGATGCGGCCGGGCGCACCGATGCGGTGCTCGCCGCGTTCGCGGATCGGGCCGCCTCCGTGGACCGACTCGACGGCGTGACGGTCAACCTTGCCGACGGAGCGTGGTTCAACCTGCGCGCCTCGAACACGGAACCGCTGCTGCGGCTCAACGTCGAGGCGGCAACGACGGCTGAAGTAGACGGACTCGTAACCGAGATTCTGAACATCGTGCGCGCCTAACTGGGATAGTGGAATTAGAGCTTCCAGTCGAATTCGAAAGGCTCAGGGCAGTAGTCATGACCGCGCCAATGTCGGTGCTCGATCTCGATGACGCGGCCTCGCTGGAGGCGGCGGACTTCGAGGGCGGGCTGCGCTCGGCGGCATTGGGCGGAGCGCAGGTGCGCGCCACGGCGGCAGCGGTAGCCGAGGGTGCTCTCGACCGATTGACCGACCTGCGTCCGCGCAGCATGGTGCTGGTGGCAAGATCCGGCCGGGCGGCGCGGGCGTCGGCGTTGCTGGTGGCCACCCTTGCCGGCGGCGCGGGGCTGCCACTGCTGCATGTCGATGCGACTCCGCCCTGGGTGGGCCCACTGGATGTGGTCATCGTGTCGGGCGACGACGCGGGCGACCCCGCGCTCCTCGAATCGGTCGATCTCGCGGCTCGCCGCGGTGCCGAGGTGATCGTCGCCGTACCCGATGAAGGGCCGATGCGGGCCGCCGGCGCGGGCCGCGCGGCGCGGGTTCCGCCGCGCGTAGTTGTGGGAGATCAGAACACGCTGCTGCGCTTCCTCGCCGTGGGCATCGCGGTGCTGGGCGCGGTCGATCCGACCCGTTCCGGGCCGCGACTGCCCGACCTCGAGACGCTGGCCGACGCGCTCGACGCCGAAGCGCTGCGCGACCATCCGCGCAACGAGGTGTACCACAACCCGGCCAAGGCGCTGGCCTCACGAATACACGATCACCGCGTCGTCTTCGCCGGCGATGCCCCGGCCACGACAGGTCTGGCCCGGCACGCGAGCGAGGTTTTGCTTCGGACCGGCGCGGTGGCCAGCGCGGCTGAACTGGCCGCCGTGGTGGCGGCCGCCCCGGAACTCACGGCCGGCACCGCGATGCCGCCGGGTTACGACCCGCTGTTCCACGACGAGCAACTCGACGGTCCGCGTCCGCAGCAAGGCGCCCGCATCGTCGTGCTCAGCCTCACCGACGACCGGGCCGCGGTCCAACGGCGGATGGCGCTGCTGCGCGATGCCGACCTGTTGACGGTGGAAACCGAGGACGACACCAGCCCGCAGCAGCCGCAACGGCCCGGCCGGGAGTTGGAGCGGCTGACCACCCTTGCGGTGCGGATCGAGATGGCGGCGGCATATCTCAATCTGCTGAGCGGGCCGAACGGGCGCGCGATGAGCGAGGTGACCGGATAGTGCGGCGCCTCGAAGGCGTGGTGCGCAACTATGCGTGGGGCTCGCGCACTGCGCTGGCCGAACTGTGTGGGCGCCAGGTGCCCTCGCCGCATCCGGAAGCCGAACTCTGGTTCGGTGCGCACCCGGCCGATCCGGCACTGCTGGTTCTCGACGGTCAGCGCCGGTCGTTGCTCGAGGCCCTGCACGCGGATCCGGAAACCGAGTTGGGCGGAAAAGTGGTGCGCCAGTTCGGTACCCGGCTGCCGTTCCTGTTGAAAATCCTCGCCGCCGAGGAGCCCTTGTCGCTACAGGCGCATCCGAGCGCCGCGCAGGCGCGGGAGGGTTTCGAGCGGGAGAACCGGGCCCGGATCCCGATCGACTCGCCGGTGCGCAATTACCGCGACGACAGCCACAAGCCCGAACTCGTTGTCGCGCTGGAACCGTTCGAGGCCCTCGCCGGATTCCGCGATCCGCGGGTGACGATCGAACTCTTGCAGGCGCTCGAGGTTGCGGCGCTGGACAAGTACGCGAGCCTGCTCATCGAGCAACCGAACGCGATCGGCTTGCGCACGTTGTTCACCACCTGGATCACGTTGCCGCAGCCGGTGCTCGGGGCGCTGCTGCCGGAAGTGTTGGACGGCTGCGTGCGGTATCTGGCCAACCATTCCCGGTGCGCCGGATGCGATCGGCGGTTCGGGCCCGAGGTGCGCAGCGCCCTCGAGCTCGCCGAGACCTATCCGGGCGATGCCGGGATTCTCGCCGCCCTGCTGCTCAATCGAGTGACCCTGGAACCAGGGGAGGGGCTTTACCTCGATGCCGGCAACCTGCACGCCTACCTGCGCGGTGTCGCGGTCGAAATCATGGCCAACTCCGACAATGTTCTGCGCGGCGGATTGACGCCCAAGCATGTCGACGTGCCCGAGTTGTTACGCGTGCTCGACTTCACCCCGGTCGACGTCCCGGTGCTCCGCCCGGTTCCTTATGGCGCCGATGGCGTGGTCCGCTACCGGACGCCAGCGCCGGAGTTCGCGCTGCTGCGGGTCGACCTGTCAGCAGCGACCGGTCCGGTGAGCGTTGCCGTCGACGGGCCGGCGATCGCGCTGTGCACCGCGGCGGACGTACAGATCCGCTGCGGCGGCGAAGAGCTCATTTTGCGTCCGGGCGCGGCGGGCTGGGTGTCGGCGGCCGACCCGGAAATAACGGTGTCGACCACTGCGGAATCAGCGCAGCTGTTCTGCGCGTCTGTCGGGCAGTTGGTTCGCTGACGCGGTGTGGTTCATCGACCCTGTGGTCGGGCCCGACGTTGTCCGAAATGCCTGTGTAGCCTTAGCGCCGCACGACCAGCGAGGGTGAGGGATCGGACATGTCAGCAGGCGGCGGTAAGAAGGCGATCATTGCGGCGCTGAGCGCCAACGCGGGCATCGCGGCAGCAAAGTTCGTCGGTTTTCTCGTCACCGGGTCGTCATCGATGCTCGCCGAATCGGTGCACTCGGTAGCCGACACCTCCAACCAGGGGTTGCTCCTGTTGGGGCAGAACCGCGCTGAACAGGAAGCCGACTCCCTGCACCCGTTCGGCTACGGCCGCAACCGCTACTTCTATTCCTTTGTCGTTGCGCTGGTGCTGTTCACGCTCGGCTCGGTGTTCGCCATCTATGAGGGCATTCATAAGATCCGCCATCCCGAGGAGCTCAGCTCGGCGGTGGTGGCCGTGGTCATCTTGGTCATCGCCGTCTGCCTCGAGGCCTACAGCTTCATCACCGCGGCGCGGGAGTCGCGCCCACTCAAGGGCGACGGCAGTTGGTGGCGATTCATCCGCAACTCGCGCAGCCCGGAGTTGCCGGTGGTGCTGCTGGAAGACACCGGCGCACTGGTGGGCCTGGTGCTCGCCCTCTTCGGGGTCGGACTGACGATTCTCACCGACGACCCGGTGTGGGACGGGATTGGCACCCTGTGCATCGGGACTCTGCTCGGCGTCATCGCGATCATCCTCATCGTCGAGATGAAGAGCCTGCTCATCGGTGAGGGCGTCACGCCGGACGACGAACGCCGCATTCGTACCGGCCTCACCGAAGGCGCGCAGATCGAGCGGGTCATCCACCTCAAGACGCAGTACCTGGGTCCGGAGGAAATCCTTGTGGCGGCGAAGATCGCGATGGTTCCCGGCCTTGACATTTCGGCGGTCGCGGCCGCCATCGATGAGGCCGAGGCGCGCGTCCGGGCCGCGCTGCCGGCCGCCCGACTCATCTACTTAGAGCCCGATCTGTACCGATCGCAGCGACAGGCGACCGTGTGAGCCGTAATGTCGCGAGACGCACCCCAACCTTCAACGCCGGAGGACACTGGAATGACCCGTACCGTAGGTGAGCAGGCCAGTGTCCGCACCGGTCTGTTCCGCGCCAAGTCGGTGGAGCAGTCGATTCGCGACACCGATGAGCCGGATACCAAACTGCGTCGCGATCTGACGGCCTGGGACCTGACCATCTTCGGCGTGGCCGTGGTCATCGGCGCCGGCATCTTCACGCTGACCGCGAATGTGGCCGGCAACGTGGCGGGACCGGCCGTGTCGGTCGCCTTCGTCATCGCGGCCATCGCCTGTGCGCTCGCCGCGCTCTGCTATGCCGAGTTCGCCTCCACCGTGCCGGTGGCCGGCAGCGCCTACACGTTCTCTTACGCAACGTTCGGCGAGTTGATCGCGTGGATCATCGGGTGGGACCTCACCCTCGAGTTCGCGCTGGGCGTGTCGGTGGTGGCAAAGGGCTGGTCGCTGTATCTCGGCGAGGTCATCGGCACGTCGGCGACGTCAGTGCACCTCGGCGGGGTGACCATCGACTGGGGGGCGGTGCTGATCATCGCCATCCTGACCGTGCTGCTGGCAACCGGAACGAAGCTCTCGTCGCGAGTGTCGGCAGTGATCACCGCTATCAAGATCGCGGTCGTGCTGCTGGTGATCATCGTCGGCGCCGCATACATCAAGGTCGACAACTACTCGCCGTACATTCCGCCATCCCACGGCGGAGCCGGCAAGGAAGGCCTGCACCAGTCGCTGTTCTCGTTCGTCACCGGCGCCGGCAACAGCACCTTCGGCTGGTACGGATTGCTGGCCGCGGCCAGCCTGGTGTTCTTCGCGTTCATCGGCTTCGACATCGTCGCCACCACGGCCGAGGAGACCCGCGATCCGCAGCGCGCGCTGCCGCGCGGCATTCTCGGCTCGCTGGCGATCGTGACCGTGCTGTACGTGGCGGTGACGCTGGTACTGACCGGGATGGTGCACTACGACAAGCTCTCCGGCGACAAGTCGACGCTGGCCACCGCGTTCGCCCTCAACGGCGTCACCTGGGCCAAGAACGTGATCTCCTTCGGCGCGCTGGCCGGCCTGACCACCGTGGTGATGGTCTTGATGCTGGGCCAGGCGCGGGTGCTGTTCGCCATGTGCCGTGACGGGTTGCTGCCGCGACCGCTGGCCCGCACCGGAAAACGGGGCACTCCCGTCCGTATCACCGTGCTGGTCGGTGTGGTCTGCGCGGTCGTTGCCGGGCTGGTGCCCATCGGGACCCTGGAAGAAATGGTCAACATCGGCACGTTGTTCGCGTTCGTGCTGGTGTCGATCGGCGTGGTGATCCTGCGCCGGACTCGGCCCGACCTCGAGCGCAGCTTCAAGGTTCCGCTCGTCCCGCTCGTGCCGATCCTGTCGGTGCTCGCGTGCCTGTGGCTCATGCTCAACCTGTCGGTGGAAACGTGGCTGCGGTTCATCATCTGGATGGCGGTTGGCTTCGTCGTCTACTTCGCGTACGGGTACCGCCACTCGGCCCTCAACCGCGCTGAAGGAGTGCACACCGGCCCGCCGAGCCGCGATTTACAAATGGATTGATTTGTCTAGACAGCCGACATAGCGATATGTAATGTAAAGACATGGGTGGTGTGGCTCACCGTCGAGCGGGCATCCACCTGTAGATATGCACTGCATATGCGTCTGTCGATTGGAGACAACGATGTCCACGCACGCTGAGTCCGTGCCTACGAACCCGGTTGCGGCAAACTGGCGAGACACCAAGCGGTACATGTGGCTGTGGGGCCTGTTCGCCCCGACCGGCCTTTTCCTGATCGGACTTCCGCTGATCTGGGGGCTGAACCAGCTCGGCTGGCATGACGTCGCACAGATCCCGGTCTGGCTGGGTCCGATCCTGGTTTACATCATCATTCCGCTCGCGGACATATTCTTCGGCCCGGACGGCAACAACCCGCCCGACGAGGTCATGGAGTACCTCGAGAACGACAAGTACTACCGCTACCTCACCTACCTGTACCTGCCGTTCCAGTACGCCACCCTGATCTTCGCCTGCTACCTGGCCACCTCGGACAACCTGACCTGGCTGGGCTTCGAGGACGGTCAAGGTCTGCACCTGATCAACAAGATCGGGCTGTTCATCACGGTCGGCATAATCGGCGGCATCGGCATCAACACCGCCCACGAACTGGGCCACAAGAAGGTCGACCTCGAGCGCTGGCTGTCCCGGATCGCGTTGGCGCAGACCTTCTACGGCCACTTCTACATCGAGCACAACCGCGGCCACCACGTGCGCGTTGCGACGCCGGAAGACCCGGCCAGCTCGCGAGTCGGCGAAACGTTCTGGGCGTTCTTCCCGCGCACCGTCATCGGTAGCCTGCGCTCGGCGTGGAACCTGGAGAAGGCCCGGCTACAGCGCTTGGGCAAGGGGCCATGGACGCTGCAGAACGAGGTGCTTTCGGCCTGGTTGATGTCGGCCGTGCTGTTCGCCGCGCTCACCGCGATCTTCGGCTGGCAGGTCCTGCCGCTGCTGGTCATCCAGGCGATCATGGGCTTCAGCCTGCTGGAATCGGTGAACTACCTCGAGCACTACGGGCTGGTCCGGCAGAAGACCGCCTCGGGTCGTTACGAGCGCCCGGCGCCGGTGCACAGCTGGAACAGCGACCACATCGTCACCAACATCTTCCTGTACCACCTGCAGCGGCACAGCGACCACCACGCCTACCCGACGCGGCGCTACCAGACGCTGCGCAGCTGGGACGGCGCGCCGAACCTGCCGAGCGGTTACGCCAGCATGATTCTGATCGGCTACTTCCCGCCGATCTGGCGCAAGGTCATGGACAAGCGGGTTCTCGCGCACTACGGCGGCGACATCACCAAGGCCAATATTCACCCGCCCAAGCGGGAGCAGGTGCTTGCCCGTTACGGTAAATCCGAGACGGAGGAGGCACGGGTCTAGTGAGCGCCTACAAGTGTCCGGTCTGCGACTACGTCTACGACGAGGCGACCGGCGCACCACGCGAAGGGTTCCCCGCGGGAACGACCTGGGACAAGGTGCCGGACGACTGGTGCTGCCCGGACTGCGGGGTCCGCGAGAAGATCGATTTCGAGCCGGTGGAGGCGTCCGCGGGCTCGGGAAGGTAAGACGAGAAATGAACGACTACAAGCTCTATCAGTGTGCCCAGTGCGGTTTCGAGTACGACGAGGCCAAGGGCTGGCCGGAGGACGGTATCGAGCCCGGTACCCGCTGGGACGACATTCCCGACGACTGGACCTGCCCGGACTGCGGCGCCGCCAAGGCCGACTTCTTCATGGTGGAAGTCGAGCGTTCGTGACAGCAGTCGCCAACCCGCGATGAATTCGTCGCACGAGCCGCCGCACGCCCGCGTTCCGTATCAAACTGCGGCACGCGGGCTGCTGCGCGATTCGGTGCTCGACGCGCTGCGCGAGTTGCTCATGCAGCGGGACTGGTCGAAGGTCACCCTCGCCGACGTGGCCCGCAGCGCCGGCCTGAGCCGACAAACTTTGTACAACGAGTTCGGCTCCCGCACCGGACTGGCCCAGGCCTACGCCGTGCGGTTGGCCGACGAACTGGTGTCGCATGTGGACCGGGCGTTGTGGGCGAACGTCGGCGATGCCCGCGCCGCCATGCGGCAAGGGCTGGAGACCTTCTTTCTCGACAGTGCTTCGGACCCACTGATCCAATCGTTGCTCACCGGCGAGGTGAAGCCGGACCTGTTGCGCCTGATCACTATCGACGGGCTGCCCTTGGTCGAACACGCCACCGAGCGGCTGGCTGCCGCCTTCCGGGGCAGCTGGGTGCGCGCGACCACCGAGCAGGCCACCGCGCTCGCCAGCGTCTTCGTCCGGTTGGCGCTCAGCTACATCGGCATCCCGGCGAACTCGGTGCTAACTGTTCCCGAGGAGCTGGCCGAGGTCCTTGCGCCGTATGTCGAGGCCATCATCGCTGCTCAGCAGCTTCAGCCCGCCCCCGGCGCTGTCGATTAGACCAATCACCGACCCCGCGATTCGGAGAAAACTCTGTTTGCGGGTTACATTTTGGTCGCTTTTCTGCGTGTCGCGTCCAAGGGTTGGAATACCCCGTAACGGCTGGCGGAATTAGGCGGATGAACTTCATATAAGTGTCGAGATTGGTCGTCAAGGGGAGAGGCCGTGGCTGGCGTGAGTGCTGGGCAATGGCGCGACCGTAAGCGGTATCTGTGGATGCTGGGGCTCATCGCGCCGGCATCTGCGCTGTTGCCGTCTACCTTGGTCCGGCTCACTGGGCTGGAGGTCATGTGGTGGATCGGCCCGGTGTTGGTCTTTGTGATCATTCCCGTGGTCGACGCGGTCGTCGGTGAGGATGGGCAGAATCCGCCCGACGAGGTCTACAAGCAGCTGTCCGCCGACCGGTACTACCGGTGGTGCACGTACATGTTCCTGCCGGTGCTCTTTGCCGGCTTGTTGGTGGCCAGCTATATGTGGGCCCAGGACAGTCTCAATCTCACCGACAAGATCGGCCTCGCGGTCACCGTCGGCGTGGTGAGCGGAATCGGCATCAATGCCGCGCACGAACTCGGCCACCGTGTCGAGAAGCACGAGCGCTGGCTGGCCAAGGTCGCGCTCGCTCAATCGTGCTATGGGCATTTCTTCGTCGAGCACAATCGCGGCCACCATGCCCGGGTCGCGACGCCCGAGGATCCGGCCTCGGCCCGGCTCGGTGAGTCGCTGTGGGAGTTCCTGCCGCGCAGCATCATCGGTGGTCTGCGCTCGGCATGGCAGCTCGAGCGTGAACGGCTCTCGCGCAAGGGTCTGCGCACGTGGTCCGTGGAAAACGACAACCTGCAGGCGTGGTCGATGAGCCTGGTGTTGTTCGTCGTGCTCGTCGCCGTGTTCGGGGTGGGTATCCTGCCGTACCTTGTGCTGCAGGCGGCGATCGCGATCATGCTGCTCGAGACCGTCAATTACGTCGAGCACTACGGCCTGCGCCGCAAATCGCTGCGTAACGGCGTCTACGAGCGCATCGCCCCCGAGCACAGCTGGAACAGTGACCGGCTGATCACCAACGTTTTCCTGTTCCATTTGCAGCGGCACAGCGACCACCACGCGCACCCGGGCCGCCGTTATCAGACGCTGCGCAGCGCGTCGGAGGCTCCGCAGCTGCCGGCCGGTTACGCGACGATGATCATCTATGCCATGTTCCCGCCGCTGTGGCGCCACATCATGGACAAGCGGGTGCGTGCCCACTACCGCGGTGACCTCAGCCAGGCCAACATCGCGCCGCGCAAACGCGACCGGGTGCTGGCGGCGCAGGGGTCGCGGTCCTGAATCGTCTCCGCAGGGTGCCGACGCGTACGGCGCGCGCTGTCGCGACTAGCCTGGCTGTCGACACCCGACCAGGAGAGGCGTACATGACCGCATTGCAACCGGATCGTCGCAACGGAATCGACTTCAAGGTCGCCGATCTGTCACTGGCAGAGTTCGGCCGCAAGGAGATTCAGCTGGCCGAGCACGAGATGCCCGGGTTGATGGCGCTTCGTCGTGAGTACGCGGAGGTGCTGCCCCTGAAGGGCGCCCGGATTTCGGGTTCCCTGCACATGACCATCCAGACCGCGGTGCTGATCGAAACGCTGACGAGCCTCGGTGCTGAAGTTCGATGGGCGTCGTGCAACATCTTTTCCACCCAGGATCATGCGGCGGCGGCCGTAGTGGTTGGCCTCAACGGCACGCCGGAGGAACCCCAGGGCGTGCCGGTGTTCGCCTGGAAGGGCGAGACGCTCGAGGAGTACTGGTGGGCCGCGGAGCAGATGCTCACCTGGCCAGACCAGCCGGCGAACATGATTCTCGACGACGGTGGTGACGCCACCATGCTGGTGCTGCGTGGCGCCCAGTTCGAGAAGGCCGGCGTGGTGCCGCCGCACGACGACGAGTACTCGGTGGAATACAACGTGTTCCTGGACCTGCTCCGCAGCCGGTTCGAGACCGACAAAAACAAGTGGACCACCATCGCCGAAAGCGTTCGCGGCGTCACCGAGGAGACCACCACCGGCGTGCTGCGGCTCTACCAGTTCGCGGCCGCAGGCGAGCTGGTGTTCCCGGCCATCAACGTCAACGACTCGGTCACCAAGAGCAAGTTCGACAATAAGTACGGCACCCGCCACTCACTCATCGACGGCATCAACCGCGGCACCGACGTGCTGATCGGGGGCAAGAAGGTGCTGATCTGCGGTTACGGCGACGTTGGCAAGGGCTGTGCGGAATCGCTTGCCGGACAGGGTGCCCGGGTACAGGTCACCGAAATCGACCCGATCAACGCACTGCAGGCGCTGATGGACGGCTTCGACGTGGTCACCGTGGATCAGGCGATCGGCGACGCCGACATCGTCATCACCGCGACCGGCAACCGCGACATCGTCACCCTCGACCACATGCGGGCGATGAAGGACAAGGCGATCCTGGGCAACATCGGTCACTTCGACGACGAGATCCAGATGGCCGCACTGGAGCGCTCCGGCGCCGTCCGCCTGAACATCAAGCCGCAGGTGGACCAGTGGAGCTTCGGTGACACCGGCCGCTCGATCATCGTGCTGTCGGAGGGTCGCCTGCTCAACCTCGGCAACGCCACCGGCCACCCGTCGTTCGTGATGAGCAACAGCTTCTCCAACCAGGTGATCGCGCAAATCGAGCTGTGGACCAAGCCGGAGCAGTACAACAACGAGGTTTACCGGCTGCCCAAGCACCTCGATGAGAAGGTCGCCCGCATCCACGTCGAAGCCCTCGGTGGCCGCCTGACGAAGCTCACCAAGGACCAGGCGGAGTACATCGGCGTCGACGTCGAGGGTCCGTACAAGCCGGAGCACTACCGGTACTGAGAAGTTCCATGGGCGTACTGATAGCGATCGAAGGCGTCGACGGCGCCGGCAAGCAGACGTTGTCGCGGGCTCTCACCAGGGCGTGGGAGTCCGCTGGCATCGACGTGCTGCGCATGGGGTTTCCGCGGTACGGCGAGTCGGCGCACGCCGATCTGGCCGCCGAGGCGCTGCACGGTGAACACGGTGACCTGGCCGCGAGCGTGTATGGGATGGCCACCCTGTTCGCGCTCGACCGGCACGGCGCGGCAACCGATTTGCACCGCATGGTCAACCGGCACGACGTGGTGCTGCTGGACCGCTATGTCGCGTCGAACGCCGCCTACGGCGCGGCGCGGCTCGGTGAGCCGGGCGACGGTCCGGTGGTGAAGTGGATCCGCGAGCTCGAGATCGATCGGCTCGCGGTTCCGCCGCCCACGTTCCAGATCCTGCTGCAGGTGCCTGCGGAGGTCGCCGACAAGCGCGCGCGGCAGCGGGAACGAAACGATGCAACGCGGGCGCGGGACAGCTACGAACGCGACGGTGACCTGCAACGGCGCACCGCCGAGGTCTACGCCCAACTGGCCGAGCAGCGCTGGATTTCGGACTGGAAAGTCCTCGACGGGACCGAAGATCCGGCACAACTCGCCGCTGACCTGATCAATCAACTGTTACCAGGCCGACAGGTGACACCATAGAGCCATGAAGCCACGGATTCTGGTTGTCGACGACGACACGGCTCTCGCTGAGATGCTGACAATCGTGCTGCGCGGAGAGGGTTTCGACCCTTACGTCGTTGGGGACGGAACGCAGGCCTTGGCGGCCGTTCGCGAGACCCGTCCTGATCTGGTGCTCCTGGATCTGATGCTGCCCGGCATGAACGGCATCGACGTGTGCCGGGTGCTGCGTGCCGACTCCGGGGTGCCGATCGTCATGCTGACCGCCAAGACCGACACCGTCGACGTGGTGCTCGGCCTCGAATCCGGCGCCGACGACTACATCATGAAGCCGTTCAAGCCGAAGGAGCTGGTCGCTCGCGTGCGCGCCCGGCTGCGTCGCACCGAGGAAGAGCCGGCCGAGATGCTGTCCATCGCCGACATCGACATCGACGTGCCGGCGCACAAGGTCAGCCGGGACAACCAGCTGATTTCACTGACCCCGCTGGAGTTCGACCTGCTGGTGGCGCTCGCGCGCAAACCGCGGCAGGTCTTCACCCGCGAGGTGCTGCTCGAACAGGTCTGGGGATACCGGCATGCCGCCGACACGCGCCTGGTGAACGTGCACGTCCAGCGGTTGCGCGCGAAGGTGGAGAAGGATCCGGAAAACCCGGAGGTCGTCCTCACTGTGAGGGGGGTCGGCTACAAGGCCGGACCGCCGTGATCGAAACACTCAACTTCACGGGGGAGGGGTGATCCTTCCCCGCACGCGGCGGCGGGTCGATCGCACCTTCGCCCCGCTGCTGCGCTGGTTCCGCTCGATCGGGAACTCACTCGGCCACGCGTGGCGACGCTCGTTGCAGCTGCGCGTGGTCGTTTCGACGTTGACGCTGTCGTTGATCGTCATCACCATCCTTGGTGTGGTCTTGACGAGTCAGATCACCGACCGGCTGCTCGAGGCCAAGGTCAGTGCGGCCACCGAAGAGATGGAGCGTGCCCGCAACACCGTGCAGAGCCAGCTCTCCGGTGACGACAGCACGTCCCTGCAGAGCCGCTTGGAGAACGCGCGTTCGGCGCTGTCCAACCAGGAGGGCGACGCCGGTCAAACCGCCGGCGCCGCCGGTACCTTCGATTCGGTGCTGATCGTCCCCGGCGACGGCCCGCGACAGACAACGTCCAGCGGCCCCGCCGACCAGATCCCGCAGAGCCTGCGTTCGTTCGTCCAGGCCGGTCAGGTGAGCTACCAGTTCGCCACCGTCGCCGATCCGGACGGATATCACGGACCGGCGCTGATCGTGGGCAGCCCGACGTCGTCGGACATCTCCACGCTGGAGCTGTACCTGGTATTTCCGCTGGCCAGCGAGGAACGCAGCCTGTCGCTGATGCGCGGCACCATGCTGATCGGCGGTGCGGTGCTGCTCGTGCTGCTCGCGGCCATCTCGATGTTGGTGGCGCGGCAGGTGGTGCTGCCGATCCGGTCCGCCTCGCGCATCGCCGTGCGCTTCGCCGACGGCCGGCTCAAGGAGCGGATGCCCGTGCGCGGTGAGGACGACATGGCCCGGCTGGCCATGTCGTTCAACGAGATGGCCGAGAGCCTGTCCAAGCAGATCACCCAGCTCGAGGAGTTCGGCAATCTGCAGAAGCGGTTCACCTCCGACGTCAGCCACGAACTGCGCACGCCGTTGACGACGGTCCGAATGGCGGCCGACCTCATTCACGACGGCAGCGACGAACTGAGCCCCTCGCTGCGCCGGGCGTCGGAGCTGCTGGTCACCGAACTCGACCGGTTCGAGTCCCTGCTCAACGACCTGCTCGAGATCAGCCGGCACGACGCCGGTGTCGCCGAGCTGGCGGTCGAGCAACTCGATCTGCGCCTCTGTGCCCGCGCCGCCGTGTCGACCGTGCGGCACCTGGCCACCGAATCCGAGACCGAGCTGGTGGTCGATCTGCCGGAGCAACCGGTGATCGCTGAAGTGGATCCGCGTCGCGTGGAGCGGATCCTGCGAAACCTGTTGGCCAACGCCATCGACCATGGCGAGGGCAAGCCGGTACTGATCAAGCTGCGGGCCGACCAGGACGCGGCCGCCATCATCGTGCGCGACCACGGCATCGGTCTGCGCCCCGGCGAGGAAAAGCTGGTGTTCAACCGCTTTTGGCGCTCCGATCCGTCCCGCGTGCGTCGCTCCGGCGGCACCGGACTGGGCCTGGCCATCAGCGTGGAGGACGCCCACCTGCACGGCGGCAAGCTCGAGGCGTGGGGCGAGCCGGGCGAGGGTTCGTGCTTCCGGCTGACGGTCCCGCTCAAGCGGGGCCGCAAGGTGTTCGGCAGTCCGCTGCAGTTGAAACCGAACGACCGCAAGCGGTCCGGCCGCAATTCCGCGTCACCCGCAGCGGCGGGCGGTGCGGCCCGGGGCGCGGGAGCCGAGGCATGACGCGAAGACTCCGTGGAAGCACGAGCTGGATCGGTGCGGTCCTGGCCGCCATCGTGTTGACCGTCACCGGCTGTGCCAGCCTGCCCGACACCTCCACGCCGGAGGCCATCGGAACCATTGCCCGCGAGCCGGTTTCGCCCACCGTGCCGAAACCGACGCCCGGCCGCGAGCCGGATCTGCTGCTCCGCGACTTCTTCAAGGCCAGCACCGATCCGAGCGATCACCATGCCGCGGCCCGGCAGTTCCTCACTCCCGATGCGTCGAAAGCGTGGGACGACGCCGCGAGCGCCACGATCGTCGACAAGGTCGACGTGTTGCCGGATTCGCGCACGAGCGACCAGGCGACCTACGTCGTGCGAGCCAACCGCGTCGGCCAACTGGCGCCGGGCGGCGATTATCAGGCTGAGGAAGGAAACTTCGAGACCAAGATCAGCCTGAGGCGGGTCAACGGTGAATGGCGGGTGGACCAAGTACCGCCCGGAGTGATCATGGACCGGCCGCAGTTCTTGAACACCTATCAGCGCAAGTCGCTGTACTTCCTCGACCCGACCGGCACCACGACCGTCGCGGATCCGCGCTGGATCTCCGCGAGCCAGGATCAGTTGGCCGCGCAGCTCATCGACATGTTGATGCGTGGGCCGAAGGATCGCATCAAGATGGCCGTGCGCACGCAGTTCTCGCCGGGCATCACGCTGGCCGGCCCGATCACCAAGGCCGACGGCCGGACCAGCTCGGTGGGGGTGGGCCTCGGCGGCATCCGGATCGACTTCAACGGCGTCGACGGCATGGACAAACACAATCGAGAACTGCTTGCGGCGCAGGTGATCTGGACGCTAGCCAGTGCTGAGATCTCCGGCCCGTACGTGCTCGAAGCCGACGGCAAACCGCTGAACGAGAATTTGGCCAACGGATGGACCACCGCCGATGTCAACACCCTGAACCCGATTGCCAACGCGGGCACCAATGTGCCGTTGCACGCGGTGCGCGACGGTGGCCTCGTGAAGGTGGACGCCGGTGCGGTCACGCCGGTGCCGGGATACTTCGGTGCCGTGCACAACCTGCAGTCGGCGGCGCTGTCGCGGGATGGCAGTTTCATTGCGGCCGTCGCCGACACCGGCCGCAAACCGCCGGATGCCGCTCGCGCGTTGATGATGGGCTCGGCCGACGGCAGCGCATTCCCGGTCGCGGACGGCAATACGATCACGCGGCCGACGTGGGCGGCCGACGACGGCTCGGCGTGGGCGGTGATCGACGGGACGAACGTGATCAGTGCCGTCCGCGATCGGCAGACCGGCCAGGTCTCGCTGACCACGGTGAACGCGGACGCGATCAACGCGCTCGGCGGCCCGATTACCGAATTGCGGCTGTCGCGCGACGGGGTTCGGGTGGCGCTGATCGTCGGCGGCAAGGTGTATGTGGCCATCGTGGTGACTGGCTCGGACGGCAAGGTATCGCTGGTCAATCCGCGGCCCGTGGCCATCGGGTTGGGTTCGCCCGCGCAGTCGCTGGACTGGATCACGGGCGAGACGCTGGTGGTGGCGCGCAGCGCGTCCGATATTCCGGTCGTCATGATCACCGTCGACGGGTCGCGGATGGACTCGTTGCCCAGCCGCAATCTGACCCCGCCGGTGACCAGCGTCGAAGCGTCGTCGACCACCGAATTCGTCGCGGATTCCCGCGCGGTCTTCCAGCTGAACAACAACGACCCGGCCGCTGATCGGCTGTGGCGTGAAGTGCCGGGACTCGCTGGGGTGCAGGCGATTCCGGTGTTGCCCGGCTAACCGACCCGCGGCGGGTATGCCGTGCCGACTGCCTGAGCAGCGGCCCACCGCAGCTCGTCCGGACCGACCCGATACGACGCGCCGCACATGGAGCACTGCCGAACCGTCGTCCTGCTGGTGGTGAACAGTGGAATGAAAAACAGCGTGAACTTGCGTTGATGCTCGCGATAGACCTGCGCGCAGTGGTTTCGGCAGTTCGGGCACACCAGCCATGCCACGCCAAGCTGCACCATCACCGTGCGCAAACCCCAGATGATCATTTCGTTTCCTCCAACCTCTGCCTTAACCCGAATCGAACGTGCGCACATTGGATGCGGCGACGCGGCCGAAAGTTCCCGTGCCGGAATTGTCGTACTTATCGGGCACACTCTGCCCATGCGAACCCTGCTGGATCTGATCCTGCCGCTCGAGTGTGGTGGGTGCGGTGCTCCCGGAATCCGGATATGTGCGAACTGTCTTGCGGCTCTTACCGTGCCGCCCGTCATCGTTCGTCCGCGCGTCGACGTGGACGCTGCGTGCTGGGCGATCGGACCGTACTCGGGCCCGTTGCGCCAGGCGGTGATCGCCGCGAAGGAACAGGGCCGGCGTGATCTGGCGGGACCGTTGGGCGCGGGTCTGGCGCACGCGGTCGACTGGCTGCGCACGGCCGGCGAGCTCGATCCGCCACAACTGGCTCCGCTGGTCTTCGTCCCGGCGCCGACGCGCGCGCGGGCGGCACGCCGGCGCGGTGGCGACCCCGTCGCGCGGATGGCGCAGTCGGCCGTAGACCGCACGACCGACGGTGGCTGCACGGTTACTCGACTGCTGCGGCTCGGCTGGGGCGTTCGCGACTCGGTCGGACTCTCGGCGGCACAGCGAACGGCGAATCTCGCTGGGCGAGTGGGCGTTCGGGGTGATATCCCGCGCCGAAAAGACACCAACGTGGTGCTCGTCGACGACGTGCTGACAACGGGTGCCACCGCCGCGGCCTCGGTCCGCGCGCTCGCGGTGGCTGGCGTGGCGGTGTCCGCGGTCCTGGTTGTGGCGGCAGCCTGAAATAGAGCTGTGAATCCAAAATTAGCGGCCGAATACTGGACGTATTTGCTGGCACTGTCGGTGTGGACGTACTACCGTCGCGAACACACCCGAAGGATCAGGTAGGAGGTGATGCCTCAGTAACCTGGTGCCGGGCGGTTCCCCTCTCGGCACGGATTTCTTTTGCCGCCTCAGCCCTGTGATGCTGGCGCGGCCGTATTCGGGAGGTACGTGTGACGACCGTTTCGCAATCCGCGGTATTCGATGAAGGTACTGGCAGCACCGCCGTCTCGCCCGATGGCGCCGACTCGGCTCATGCCGAGGTGGTAGTCAAGGGCCGTAACGTCGAGGTGCCGGACCACTTTCGAATCTATGTATCCGAGAAGCTGTTTCGATTAGAGCGCTTCGATCCGACTATCTACCTCTTCGACGTCGAACTCTTTCATGAACGCAATCGCCGACAACGCAAGAACTGCCAGCGGGTGGAAATCACCGCGCGCGGCAAAGGCCCGGTCGTGCGCGCGGAGGCATGCGCGGACAGTTTCTACGCTGCACTCGAGTCGGCGACAGCAAAGCTCGAGAATCGACTGCGTCGTACCAAAGATCGTCGAAAAGTTCACTATGGCGAGAAAACCCCAGTTTCCGTAGCGCAGGCCACGGCCGCGCTCGCTGAAATCAACGAAGTATCCAAAAACGCCGCAAGCGCCGCTGCCGAGGAGACGCCGGAGACCCCTGCGCCGGATTCCGGACCGGGCCGAATCGTGCGCACCAAGGTGCACTCGGCCGCGCCGATGACGGTGGACGACGCGCTGTACCAAATGGAGTTGGTGGGGCACGACTTCTTCTTGTTCCACGACAGTGCCTCCGACCGGCCCTCGGTGGTCTATCGGCGACACGCATTCGACTACGGGTTGATCCGGCTCGCGTAGCCGGCGGCCTTGACAGACCGAACTACGCCGGCCGGGACCAGCAGGTCCCGGCCGGCGTTCATATGCGACGACGCGCAACGCACCACATAGGATCGACCACGCCTACCATGGATCGAGGCCCATGTTGGGTCGACAGCCGCCGACGATAGAGGACAAAGACAACCGTGCCGACGCTGACACTGACGAAATTGCTCCGGATCGGGGAGGGTCGCACCGTCAAGCGGCTGGCCCACCTCGCCAACGAGGTGACGGCGCTCGGCCCGGAAATGGAACGTCTCAGCGATGCCGAACTCCGGGCCAAGACCGACGAGTTCCGCAAGCGCCACGAGAACGGCGAATCGCTGGATGAACTGCTGCTCGAGGCGTTCGCCGTGGCCCGCGAAGCATCCTGGCGGGTGCTTTCCCAGAAACACTTCGACGTGCAGGTCATGGGTGGTGCGGCGCTGCATATCGGCAACATCGCCGAGATGAAGACCGGTGAGGGCAAGACTCTGACCTGTGTGCTGCCGGCCTACCTGAACGCGATCGGCGGCAAGGGCGTGCACGTCGTCACGGTGAACGACTACCTGGCTCGTCGCGACTCGGAGTGGATGGGCCGCGTGCACCGGTTCCTCGGCCTCGAGGTCGGGGTGATCCTGGCCGGCATGACCCCGGAGGAGCGGCGCGAGGCCTACAACGCCGACATCACCTACGGCACCAACAACGAGTTCGGCTTCGACTACCTGCGCGACAACATGACCCATTCGCTGGACGATCTGGTGCAGCGCGGGCACAACTACGCGATCGTCGACGAGGTCGACTCGATCCTCATCGACGAGGCCCGTACCCCGCTGATCATCTCCGGTCCCGCTGACGCGTCGAGCAAGTGGTATGCGGAGTTCGCCCGAATCGCGCCGCTGCTGAAGAAGGACGTCCACTACGAGGTGGACATCAAGAAGCGCACCATCGGCGTGCACGAAGCCGGCGTCGAGTTCGTGGAAGACCAGCTCGGGATCGACAACCTGTACGAGGCGGCCAACTCGCCGCTGGTCAGCTACCTGAACAACGCCATCAAGGCCAAGGAGCTCTACCAGCGCGACAAGGACTACATCGTCCGCGACGGTGAGGTGCTCATCGTCGACGAGTTCACCGGCCGCATCCTGCTGGGCCGGCGCTACAACGAGGGCATGCACCAGGCGATCGAGGCCAAGGAGAAGGTCGAGATCAAGGCCGAGAACCAGACGCTGGCCACGATCACGCTGCAGAACTACTTCCGGCTCTACGACAAGCTGGCCGGCATGACCGGTACCGCCGAAACAGAGGCGTCGGAGCTGCACGAGATCTACAAGCTCGGTGTGGTGCCGATTCCCACCAACAAGCCGATGATCCGGGCCGACCAGTCCGACCTTATCTACAAGACCGAGCCGGCGAAGTTCGACGCGGTCGCCGACGACATCCAGGAACGCCACGAGAAGGGCCAGCCGGTCCTGATCGGCACCACGAGCGTCGAGCGCTCCGAGTACCTGTCCAAGCTGCTCACCAAGCGCGGAGTCCCGCACAACGTGCTGAACGCGAAGTATCACGAAAAAGAGGCCGAGATCATCGCGCAGGCCGGCCGCTCCGGCGCGGTCACGGTCGCGACGAACATGGCCGGCCGCGGTACCGACGTCGTGCTGGGCGGTAACCCGGACATCATCGCCGACATCGCACTGCGCAAGCAGGGCCTCGACCCGGTGCACACGCCCGAGGAGTACCAGGCTGCCTGGGAACCGACGCTGGAGAAGGTCAAGGCGGAGGTCACCGAGGACGCCAAGAAGGTGATCGAGGCCGGCGGCCTGTACGTGCTCGGCACCGAGCGCCACGAGTCCCGCCGCATCGACAACCAGTTGCGCGGTCGTTCCGGGCGCCAGGGCGACCCGGGCGAGTCGCGCTTCTACCTGTCCCTAGGTGATGAGCTGATGCGGCGCTTCAACGGCGCCACCCTCGAGGCCATCATGACCCGGCTCAACCTGCCCGACGACGTGCCGATCGAAGCCAAGATGGTGTCCAAGGCCATCAAGAGCGCGCAAACGCAGGTCGAGCAGCAGAACTTCGAGATCCGCAAGAACGTCCTCAAGTACGACGAGGTGATGAACCAGCAGCGCAAGGTCATTTACGACGAGCGCCGCCGGATCCTGGCCGGGGAGAACATGGAGGGCCAGGTCGAGAAGATGATCACCGACGTGATCTCGGCCTACGTGGACGGCGCGACCGCCGAGGGTTACGTCGAGGACTGGGATCTCGAGACGCTGTGGACGGCGCTGCGGACGCTGTACCCGATCAGCCTGGACCACAAGGAACTGGCCCGCCAGAACGAGGACGGCGAGTTCGACGACCTCAGCCGCGACGAGTTGCGTGAGGCGATCCTCAAAGACGCACACGAGGCCTATGCCCGCCGGGAGAAGCAGATCGACGAGATCGCCGGCGAAGGCGGCATGCGCAACCTGGAACGTCAGGTGCTACTGAGCGTGCTGGACCGCAAGTGGCGTGAGCACCTCTACGAGATGGACTACCTCAAGGAGGGCATCGGGCTGCGGGCGATGGCGCAGCGCGACCCGCTGGTGGAGTACCAGCGCGAGGGCTTCGACATGTTCAGCGCGATGCTCGACGGCTTGAAGGAGGAGTCCGTCGGGTTCCTGTTCAACCTGCAGGTCGAGGTGGCTCAGCCCGAGCCACCCGCGATGGCCGTCTCGGACGGGCTGCGGTCACCGGTCGGAGCGGCGCCGGCCAGCAACGGCACCGCCGAATCCGAGGCGCCGGCCGCGCTGCGGGCGAAGGGCCTGAACGAGGCCGAGCCGAGCGGGCTGACCTATTCCGGACCGGCCGAGGACGGCAGCAAGTCGGTACGCCGAGCGACCGCCGAGACCGCAGGAGCTGGCGCAACCGCGACGCGTCGCGAGCGTCGCGAGGCGGCCCGGCAGCAATCGAAGCCAAAGCGCGCGCCGAAGTCGAAGCGCAAGCGCTGAGCTGTCAGGCGATCCGCAGCGCCGTCACCCGCCATCCGGTGTCGGGTAGGTACTGCACGCGCCCGGCCACGGCGAAGTGTCGCGGCCCGCGCTGGTAGCTGCCGAACACCTCGGCGGTCGTGGCATCGGTCATGCGCACGTGCACGCGGTTCAGCGCGGCGACCCCGAGATCGCGACCGGGGAGCACGCCCGCGCTGAGCACGCGCACCATGTCGATGAGCCCGGGGCTGAGCACGCCGCGCAGCAGTCGCGGCTGGCGGCGCCGGTCGAGCACCTCGAGGATCAGCCGGAACGACATCTCGGTGAACTGTCGCGCCCCGGCGGCAAGTTCCAGATTGGCCGGCGCGAATTGGCGGCCGGAACGACCGTCGTGCGGCGTTCGGCGCACTGCGCGTATCGGATTCGGTGTGTGACACGGCGTGGCAAGGCCGCTCGACGCGTCGCGTAATGGCGGTTCGTAGGCAGGTGGCTTCGACAGGAACTGCGGCACGCGCTTCACCAGCACACCTTTTCATGCCCCGGCCGCCCCGCGCCGAGGTGGGATACGCCGCACACGTGCGAGCGCAGCGCAATAGGCTGTGATCGTGGTGACACGACTGACCCCGGACGACGCCTCGTTCCTCGAGCTGGAATCGAGTAGCTCGCCGGTGCACATCGGGTCGCTCGCCATTGCCGACAACACCTCGGGTGCGCTGACGTATGAGAACCTCGTCGACATCGTCAGCCAGCGCCTCTGCCTGGTCCCGCGGTACCGCCAGAAGGTTCGCCAGGTGCCGTTCGGGCTGGCCCGGCCGGTCTGGGTCGATGACGCGGATTTCGACGTCTCCTACCACATCCGGCGCTCCGCGCTCCCGAACCCGGGCACCGACGAGCAGCTTTTCGAACTGGTCGCGCGGCTGTCGTCGCGCCCGCTGGACACCTCCCGGCCGCTGTGGGAGATCTACCTGGTCGAGGGCCTGAGCGACAACCGGGTGGCGATCTTCACCAAGTCGCACTCTGCGCTCGTCGACGGCGCCGACGCGCTGGAAATCGGTCACGTCATCTTGGATGCCTCCCGCCAGCCGCAGGAATTGGCCGACGACCTGTGGATGCCGATGGACGGGCCTACGGAGTCGGCGCTCGCCATGACGGCGGTCGCGGAGCTGCTCACCAACCCGGGTCAGGGTATGGAATTCCTGCGCCGCACGGCCGGTGGTGTCGGGGAGACGGCGCGCA
Source organism: Skermania sp. ID1734 (assembly GCF_007489285.1). Taxonomy (GTDB): domain Bacteria; phylum Actinomycetota; class Actinomycetes; order Mycobacteriales; family Mycobacteriaceae; genus ID1734. The sequence goes on along the minus strand of NZ_VLIY01000011.1, from coordinate 152,076 downwards.
CGGTCGAACGGTCGCTGAGCCGCTTCGTGTCCGCGCTGCACACGGCGACCCGGGCCACCCCGTCCAGCCCGTTGAACACCGATATCTCCCATCATCGCCGATTTGCTGCTGCCCGAACGAATCTCGCCGATTACCGCAAGATCCGCGCCCGCTTCGGCTGCACCATCAACGACGCCATCTTGACGGTTTTGACTGGCGCGCTGCGGAATTGGCTGTTCTCACGCGGCGAGCCCATCACCGAATCCTCGACCGTGCGCGCGTTGGTGCCGATGTCGGTGTACGTCTCCGAATCCGCGGCGGACCAGTCCAGCGAGGTGTCCTCGTTCCTGGTCGACCTACCGGTGGGCGAACCGAATCCGGTGATCAGGCTCTCGCACGTGTCGCACGCGAACGCCGCGCACGGTCGGCAGCGCCGGGGGGTGCGTGCGCGAACATTGGTGCGGCTCAGCGGTTTTGCCCCGGCCAGTCTGCACGCGATGAGTGTTCGCTCGGCGTTCGAGTACGCCGAACGTGCCTTCAACCTGATGATCACCAACGCGCCCGGGCCGCAGTCGCCGATGTTCATCGCCGGTGCCCGCATGCTCGAGATGTATCCGGTTTCCCCGTTGCTCAAGAACCAGGCGCTCAGCATCGGGCTGACGTCCTACGACGGCAGTGTCTTCTACGGCTTCCATGCCGATCGCGATGCGATGGCCGATGTGGACCTGATTTCGACCATGCTGTACGAGTCGCTCGAGGAGTTGCTCGATGCCTGCGCGTGAGGAAGCAACCCGCGTCTACATCCCGGCAACGGTCCGGATGCTGCGCGAACTCATCGATGACCGGCAGTTTTCTCCGGTCAACGGCACTGCGTTCGCCGTCACCCCGACGCTACGGGAGGCCTATGCGTCCGGTGACGACGAGGAACTGGCCGAGGTCGCCATGGCCGAGGCCGCGCGTGCGTCGTTGCGGTTGATCGCCAGCGAAGCGCTGGACGGCAGGCAGTCCCACGATGGGGACGGCGATCCGATCTGGCGACGGGCCGTGGTCGCCGCCGACGTCACCGGCGCGAAGCCACGGCCGGATCTCGACGACGCGGTCGTGCGATTGTCCGGTCCGGTACCACTGGACGCTGTCGCGTCGGTGCACGTCGATCTGGCCGATGCCGAACCTACGGTGGCCAAAGCGGCCGAGGTGGTCGATGCAGCGGATCTGGGCGATCCGGACGCCGAGTTTTTGCTCGGCGACGCCGAGGATCACCAGCTCGCGTGGTACGCCACGCAGGAGCTGCCGTTCCTGTTGGAGCTTTTGTAGCCACAACCTACGGTCCCGTAACCTGTACTTGCGAGTAAGTAGGGCGGCGACCCCGCCGGTCCTCTCGGGAACGATGGGATGGAAGAGCCGATGGGCTTGAAACAATGGCTCGAGGCGCCAGCGGCCGGGGTATCGGCCCCGCGGCAGCCACGGCTGAATATGCTGCGCGGCGCGGTAGCGCGGATCACCACCCCGCTGCTGCCTGACGACTATCTGCACCTGGCAAATCCGTTGTGGTCGGCGCGGGAACTGCGCGGCCGGATCATCGAGGTCCGCAAGGAAACGGCCGATTCGGCGACGCTCGTGATCAAGCCGGGGTGGGGCTTCGACTTCAACTACCAGCCGGGCCAATACATCGGCATCGGAGTGCACATCGACGGTCGCTGGCAGTGGCGGTCGTACTCACTGACCTCGCCAGCCGTCTCCGACTCCTCGGTTCACCACGGTCGGCACACCAAGCAGATCTCGATCGCGGTCAAGGCGATGCCCGAGGGCTTCCTGTCCAGCCACATCGTCAACGGTGTTCCGGAAGGCACGATCGTGCGACTGGCGGCGCCGCAGGGAAACTTCACGCTGCCGGATCCGCCACCGGCGAAGATCCTCTTTCTCACCGCAGGCAGCGGCATCACCCCGGTCATCTCGATGCTGCGCACCATGCATCACCGCGGCAGCATGCCCGACGTCGTGCACATCCACTCCGCCCCCACGGAGTCGGACGTGATGTTCGCCGCTGAGCTCGCCGAACTCCACCAGGCACATCCGAGCTTCACCAGTCACGTGCAACTCACCCGGAGCAGCGGAAAATTCGCGCTGTCGTCACTGGATGAACTGCATCCGGACTGGCGGGAACGGCAGACATGGGCGTGCGGACCGCTTGACATGCTCGATGAGATAGAGCGAACCTGGAAGGCGGCCGGAATCAGCGACCGGCTGCACCTCGAGCGGTTCGAGATTGCGCGCTCGGCGGTTACCGAGGGGGGAACGGTCACCTTCGCCAAAACGGGTCGATCCATTGTGGTCGATGGCGCTACCACATTGCTGCAAGCCGGTGAACAGGCCGGCGTACAGATGCCCTTCGGCTGCCGAATGGGCATTTGCCAAACGTGTGTGGCTCCGCTGACCGCAGGCATCGTCCGCGACCTGCGTTCCGGAGTGGAACGCCATGCCGGCGACAAGGTGCAAACCTGCATCGCGGCGGCCGCCGGGGACTGCACACTAGATCTTTGAACACATAGACACAGGTGAAGGAGTCCGGTGGCAATCACGGACATCAAGGCGTTCGCTCATTTGACCGAGGCCGATATCGAATCGCTCGGCCGGGAGCTGGACGCTATCCGTCGCGACGTAGAGGAGTCGCGAGGGATCCGCGATGCCCGCTACATCCGCCGGACGATCCGCGCGCAGCGCATGCTGGAGGTCGCGGGCCGGGCAACGTTGATGGCGAGCAAATATCGGCCCGCCTGGTTGGCCGGGACGGCGTTGCTGACGGTGGCCAAGATCATCGAAAACATGGAACTGGGTCACAACGTCAGCCACGGCCAGTGGGACTGGATGAACGATCCGGAGATTCACTCCACCACGTGGGAGTGGGACATGACCGGGCCGTCGGCGCAGTGGAAACGTGCCCACAACTACTCCCACCACACGTACACCAACATCGTCGGCATGGACGAGGACCTCGGTTTCGGCATCCTGCGGATGACCCGCGACGAGGAATGGCGTCCCATCAACCTGGCGCAGCCGATCAACAACCTGATCCTGGCCGCGCTGTTCGAGTGGGGCATCGCGCTGCATGACTGGACGATCGACAAGGAGACTCGGGGAGTCCCGCGCTGGCAACTGAACTCCGAGCCGAACAAGCTGTTCTTCCGCAAGATTGCCCGGCAAGTGGGCAAGGACTTCGTTTTCTACCCGGCGCTGAGCGGGCCGGCGTGGAAGAGCACGCTCAAGGCCAACGCCACGGCGAATCTGATCCGCAACCTGTGGGCGTACGCGGTGATCTTCTGCGGGCACTTCCCGGACGGTTCGGAGAAGTTCACCGTTTCCCAGTTCGAGAACGAGACTCGCGCCGAGTGGTATCTGCGGCAGATGCTCGGCAGCGCCAACTTCAAGGCCGGCCCGGCGATGGCGTTCATGAGCGGCAACCTCAGCTTCCAGATCGAGCACCACCTTTTCCCGGATCTGCCCAGCAACCGCTACGCCGAGATCTCGGTGCGGGTGCAGGAGCTGTGCGACAAGTACGACCTGCCCTACACCACCGGCTCGCTCGGTAAGCAGTACCTGCTCGCGTTCCGGACCATCCACAAGCTCGCCCTGCCGGACCGCTTCCTCAAGCGCACGTCCGACGATGCGCCGGAAACGTCCTCTGAGCGGCGTTTCGCGGGGCTGTCGGCGCGGCGCGTCGACCCGGAAACCGGAAAACGGCGCGGGCTGCGCTCGGCGATCAACGATGCGAAGGGCAAGTTCAAGGATCGTCGCAACCGCGTGTGAAGTGACTCACAAGCACAACCTACGGTGCAGTAACCTACGGTACCGTAGCCGCCATGGCAATTTCGGATGTCAAGGAGTACGCCCACCTCACCGAGGCGGACGTCGAAGCGCTCGGAATCGAGTTCGACGCGATCCGCCGCGACATCGAGGCTGCGCGCGGCGAGCGTGACGCGCGGTACATCCGCAACACCATCCGGCTGCAGCGCGGCCTCGAGATCGCCGGTCGCGCAACGCTGTTCGCTTCGTTCCTGCCGCCGGCCTGGCTGGCCGGCGCGACCCTGCTCGGCCTCTCCAAGATCATCGAGAACATGGAGATCGGCCACAACGTCATGCACGGCCAGTGGGACTGGATGAACGATCCGGAGATCCACTCGACCACCTGGGAGTGGGACAACGCGGGGCCGTCCAAGCACTGGAAGCAGACCCACAACTTCATCCACCACAAGTTCACCAACGTGCTGGGCATGGACGACGACGTGGGCTACGGCCTGCTGCGCGTCACCCGGGACCAGCGCTGGAAGCCGTTCTACCTGGGCAACGCGGTCTACAACGTCATCCTGCAGATGCTGTTCGAATACGGCGTGGCCATCCAGCACCTCGAACTGGGCAAGGTCGTCGCCGGCCGTGCCGACCGCGCCGAGTTCGAAATAAAGCGCGATGAGGTGCTCACCAAGGTCCGGCGCCAGGTCCTCAAGGACTACGTGATCTTTCCGCTGCTCACCGGCCCGGCGTTCTTGTCGACGCTCACCGCCAATATCGCCGCGAACGTGATCCGCAATGTGTGGACCAACGCCGTTATTTTCTGCGGGCACTTTCCGGACGGTGCGGAGAAGTTCACCAAGGCCGACCTCGAGAACGAGACGCAGGGCGAGTGGTACCTGCGTCAGATGCTTGGCAGCGCCAACATTGACGGCGGCCCGGTCATGGACTTCATGACCGGCAACCTGAGTTACCAGATCGAGCACCACCTGTTCCCGGACCTGCCCAGCAACCGGCTGCGTGAGATCTCGGTGCGGGTGCGCCAACTCGCGGAGAAATACGACCTGCCCTACACGAGCGGTTCGCTGCCCGTGCAGTACGCCAAGTCATGGCGGACGATTCTCAAGCTGTCGCTGCCCAACAAGTACCTCAAGGCCACCTCCGACGACGCACCGGAGACCGCCTCGGAGCGCAAGTTCGGCGGCGACACCACCGCGATCATCGATCCGGTGACCGGCCGCCGCCGCGGGCTGCTGAGCAAGTTGCGCCGTCGCTGAGGTCAGTAGGGATCGTTCGACGCGAGGGCGGTGAGTAGTCGCCGCACGGCGGCCACCCTTTCATGCGGGACGGGTAGCTCGTCCAACGCGCATTCCGGGTCGGCCGGTGGACCGAGGTGTGTGCAGCCGCGGGGACAGTCCTCGATCGCTACCGCGAGGTCCGCGAAGGCGCCGATCACGTCGTCCGGGGAGATGTGGGCCAGGCCGAACGAACGGATGCCGGGCGTGTCGACCACCCACCCGTCATCGCCGGGCAACGGAAACGCGATCGACTGAGTCGAGGTGTGCCGGCCCTTGCCCACGCCGGACACCGTGCCCACGGCCCGGTCGGCGTCGGGAATCAGCCGATTCACCAGTGTCGACTTGCCGACCCCCGAATGCCCGATGAGTGCGGTGAGCTTGCCCTCCAGTAGCTCGTGCACCGAATCCAACGGATCTTCCACACCCGCGATGACCACCCGCAGGTCGAGACCCTCGAACGCCGAGACGAACGCCGCCGGATCGGCCAGATCACTTTTGGTCAGGCACAGAATGGGCTCGAGCCCGCCGGCATAGGCCGCGATGAGCGCGCGCTCGACCAAGCCGGTGCGCGGCGGGGGATCGGCCAGCGCCACCACGATGAGCAACTGCTGCGCGTTGGCGACCACGATGCGTTCGAAGGGATCGGTGTCGTCGGCGGTGCGACGCAGGACGGTGCTGCGCTCGGCGACGCGAACGATGCGGGCCAACGTGTCCGGCTTGCCGGAGAGGTCGCCGACCAGATCGACGTTGTCGCCCACGACGATCGGCGTGCGGCCCAGCTCGCGGGCGCGCATGGCCACGACCGGCCGGTCCGGGTCACGGCCGAGCACGCAACCCCACCGGCCCCTGTCCACCGAGACCACCATCGCGCCCTCGGCATCGGCGTGCTGTGGCCGGTTCTTGGTGCGTGGACGCGAGCCCCTGCCCGGTCGGATCCGGACATCGGACTCGTCGTACTCGCGGCGCCTCAGTTGCCGGACCCCGCGAGCATCCGCCGCCAGAGCGAAACGAAGCCGGGCAGCGTCTTGGCGGTGGTTTCCACGTCTTCCACGTCGATGCCGTCCACGCGCAGCCCGAGGATGGCGCCGGCGGTGGCCATCCGGTGGTCGGCATAGGAGTGCCAGCGGCCGCCGTGCAGGGTTCGCGGCGTTATGTGGAGTCCGTCGGCGGTTTCGTCGACGTTGCCGCCGAGCGCGTTGATTTCGGTGCGCAACGCGGCCAAACGATCCGTTTCGTGGCCGCGCAGATGAGCGATGCCACGCAGCCAGGACGGCGAATCCGCGAGCGCCGCGAGCGCGGCGACGGTGGGGGCGAGCTCGCCGACGTCGTGCAGGTCGACGTCGATGCCGGTGAGTCGGCCGGGGCCGCGGACGGTGAGACCCGCTGCGTCGAGCTCGGTCTCGACCCCCATGCGGTTCAGGATGTCGCGAATCGCGTCACCGGCCTGCGTGGTTTGCGCGGGCCAGCGCGGGACCGTCACCGCACCGCCGGTCACGGCGGCCGCCGCCAAGAACGGGGTCGCATTGGACAGGTCGGGTTCGACGTCCCAGTCGACGGCCGCGATCGGTCCCGGCTTTACCGACCAGGTGTCGGCGTCGCCGGAGTCGGCGGGCGTCTGCACGGTCACGCCGGCGGTGCGCAGCATCTGCACGGTCATTTCGATGTGCGGCATCGACGGCACCGCCTTGCCATTGTGACGGACGGTGACGCCCTCGTCGAAGCGCGCGGCCGAGAGCAGCAGACCGGAGACGAATTGCGACGAACTCGACGCGTCGATGGTGACTTCGCCGCCGCGCAGCGACCCGTGGCCGTTGACAACGAAGGGCAGCGCAGCGCCGTCGATGTCGGCGCCGAGGACACGCAAAGCGTCGAGGATGGTGTCCAACGGACGGGCGTATGCCTGCTCGTCGCCATCGAAACCGACCTTGCCCTGCGCGAGCGTCGCCAGCGGGGGCAGGAACCGCATGACCGTTCCGGCCAGACCGCAGTCGACGTCCGCGCCCGCGAGAGCGCCGGGCGTGACGTGCAGCGTTGTTTCTTCGGCGTCGGAGGCGATGGCAGTGCCGAGGCCGCGCAGGGCGTCGATCATGAGGTTGGTGTCCCGGCTGCGCAGTGCGCCGCGAATAGTCGACGGCCCGTCGGCCAGGGCGGCGAGAACCAGCGCCCGGTTGGTGATCGACTTGGATCCGGGCAGCGGCACGACGGCACGGATCGGCGCATCGGCGGTGGGTGCGGACCAGACGTTCACTGTGCCCATCTTTCCCTATCCCGCGCGCGCAGAGCAGTCGAGCGTTGTCGTACCGCCGTGCCAGCATGGAGTTATGTGCGGCAGATACGCGACCACCGTCGATCCGGCGCTATTGGCGACCGAGCTCGACGCGATCGATGAAACCGACCCCAAAGAGGAACTCCTACCCGAGGAGGCCGGCCCTAACTACAACGTGGCCCCGACCACGAAGGTGCTGACCGTGGTGAAACGGCACGATCATGACCACCCGAGAGACACACCGACGCTGCGTATTCGCCGCATGAGGTGGGGCCTGGTGCCGCACTGGACGGTGCCGGCCGAGCCGGGGGTGCCGGCGAAGGGCAAACCGCTGTTCAACGCCCGCGCGGACAAGGCCGCGACCACCCCAGCGTTCCGCGACGCGCTGCGCTCCAAGCGCTGCCTTGTTCCGATGGACGGCTGGTACGAGTGGCTGACCGAGCCCGACGGGTCAGGCAAGCCGGCGAAGGTGCCCTACTTCATGACGCCACGCGACGGCTCGCGGGTATACATGGCGGGTTTGTGGTCGGTGTGGCGCGATCCGGACGCGGATCGGTCGGTTCCGCCGCTGCTGAGCTGCACGATTCTGACCACCGATGCCGTGGGTGAGCTGCAGCGCATCCACGACCGGATGCCGCTGGTCATGCCAGCGCAGCGGTGGGATGCCTGGTTGGATCCGGATCATCGGGCACCGGCTGAACTGCTCGAGCCACCGGATCCCGAGATCGTAGGTGCGCTGGAGGTGCGGCGCGTCGCACCGCTGGTCAACAGTGTCAAGAACAACTCACCGGAATTGGTGCGTCCAGCGGAGGAGGCGGAGCCAGCGGGACAGATCAGCTTTCTGTGAGTGTCAGCACCACGCATTGACGTTCGTGCCATCACGGCCGACGCAAAGCATTGCGATCTTGTTGCCGTCTGCGTAATCGAGTGCGGCGACCAGTGACCCATGTAAACCGGTCACGACGTAGTAGTGGCCGGGGTGTTCGCCACCCGAGTACTGGACCGGTTTCGCGCGCGTGCCGTAGATCTTCAAGAACGCCTCCGCGTCCTCGCCGAGTCGGTAGCCCTCGTCTGTGACAACCGTTTGTATCTGGCCGTCGACGGGGCCAATCCCGAGCGAGCCGAAGTAGGGATGTGCCCAAATTTGGGCATACGCCGGCTGCCTCGTGGTGTTGAAGACGTATTCGCCGTCGCCCATCTCGGCTAACGAAACCCCGGCCGCACGCTCGACTTCGGAAGCGCTCATTCCGACGGTCGCGGCGCCGATCGAGTCGGTAGTGACCACGACGACGGGCTCGTCCCACTTTCCGTGCGGTAGGCAGCGGCAGAGCCCGACGTTTGTGACGGTCCCGTTAGCGTTGCTGCCGCTGGTCGAGTAGTCGCGCACCCCCATCCGGTACGCGGTGCCTTGTGCCTGATTCGCTGCGTAAGTCAGTGTGGTTCCGGACGAATTCACCGAGATGTCCAAGGGCGCGCCGTAGAGCTCGGTCGCGCGCGACAGGGGTGTTCCCGGACCGACACCATCGGCAGTGCGTCCGCCGCTGTTGGGGGTGATCGAGCTCAGGAAGCCTTTGGTAAACCCGTAGTTGCAGTCCTGCCACGTCACCGTGACGATGTCCGTGACCGCGACGTTCGGGAAGTCCGGGTGTGCCGCGCGGATGGCACCAATTGATTCGCCGATATTGATGTCTCCGTATCCCGTCCTGGAAAGCGACGCGCCGTCAGTCGAGGTGCCAGAACACGCGCTCACGACCGCCACGAAAAGGAAAGTCAGGACCATCAGGGGATAACGCATCCAGCCAAGTCGCACGCGCCGGGACGCTACCGACCGTCAGTACCGCTGTGGTATCGGTCGATTGACCGACGAGCGGACTATCTGGTCAGATCGCACAGCTCTGCCCCGCTGCACCGGATCAAATTCTGCGGCGACAGTTCGATCTCCAGTCCACGCCGGCCGGCGCTGCACAGCACCGTGTCCCAATCGAGCGCGCTGGTGTCGATCACGGTCGGCAGCCTCTTGCGCTGGCCGAGCGGTGAAATACCGCCGGCCACGTAGCCGGTCGCTTTTTCCGCACGGGTTGAGTCTGCGAGCCGAGCCTTGGACACGGCGAAGTGGGCTGCCGCGGACTTGAGTGACAACGTCTCAGGGACGGGGAGAACGGCCACGGCCAGGCGGCCGTCAGACAGCTCGAGCACCAACGTCTTGAAAATCCGACGGGGGTCGAAGGCGGCGAGCGCTTCCACCGCTTCCGCACCGAACGACCTGGTCGACCGGTGGTGCTCGTAGGAGTGCACCTGATGGGCAATCTTCGCGCTAACCAGCAACCGAATCGCGGGAGTGGACACGCTGCGACCGTAGGTCAGCGGGAACAGCCGCGCGCGCATGGGTGTTGCAGCAATCGTCCGCATACAACACAAGGGAGCCCGTCGGTGCCAGTGCTCACTCTCGAACCCCCAGCCGAACAGGCTAGGAAGCTGTTCGGCGTAGATTTGGTGATTACGGCAACCGAAGGGACGAGTGTGCGCGGCGAGCAGAGTCCGGCAGAGCCATCCGATGGACCATCCGAACGCAACGGGTCCGAGACCGCGGCCGAGATGGCGTCGAGGTTCGAGCGGGATGCGCTGCCGTTGTTGGACCAGCTGTACGGTGCTGCGTTGCGGATGACCCGCAATCCGGCGGATGCCGAGGACCTGGTGCAAGAAACCTACGCCAAGGCGTTTTCCGCGTTCGGGTCCTTCCAGGAGGGCACCAATCTGCGGGCCTGGTTGTACCGGATTCTGACCAACACCTACATCAACTCCTACCGCAAGCGGCAGCGTCAGCCGGCGCAGTACCCGACCGACGAAATCACCGACTGGCAGCTCGCGGCCAACGCCGAGCATTCCTCGACCGGCCTGCGCTCGGCCGAGGTGGAAGCCCTGGACGCATTGCCCGATGACGACATCAAGGCGGCGCTGCAAGAACTCCCCGAGGAGTTTCGGATGGCCGTGTACTACGCCGACGTGGAGGGCTTCCCGTACAAGGAAATCGCCGAGATCATGGGTACCCCGATCGGCACCGTCATGTCGCGGTTGCACCGTGGCCGTAAGCAGTTGCGCGGGCTGCTCGCCGATGTTGCGCGCGAGCGCGGTTTCAACCGTGGAACGGAAAGTGTTGCGACCCAGGAGGTTTCGCGGTGAGCTCGACTAACGACGGATTCGAGCAGGAAGAGTACGAGCTCGAGCTCGACTGTTCGGCCGTAATCGCCGATGTCTGGCTCGTCCTCGACAACGAGTGTGACCACGCGACTCGGCAGCGACTCCAGCAGCACTTGGACAAGTGCGGCAGTTGCCTCGAGCGCTACGGAATCGAGGAGCAGATCAAGCAGCTGCTCAGCCGCAAGTGCGGGGGCGATCGCGCACCGGAACGGTTGCGGCAACGACTGACTCTCCAGATTCGGCAATCGACGGTGATTCGTCGCACCGAGCCCAACGCCTAGGCGAAAAAAATCGCCCCGCACTCCTCGAGGGTGCGGGGCGATTTCGCGTCATGCGTTTGGACGCTTGCCGTGATTGGCTGCGTTCTTGCGACGCGAACGCTTCTTACGACCGCGCTTACCCATACGTAAGTCTCCCTTCTGTTGCGAGCCATTCTTTCACGTGTGGTTGGCTGTAGGAGACAGTGGCTGCGTGTTCGAAAGAGGGTAGGCGGCTCGATGGCTGAGGACGTACGCGCCGAGATGGTGTCGACGGTTTATCAGGTGAGCGTGAACGTCGGCGATGCCGTTCGGATCGGAGACACCCTGGTGATCCTGGAGTCGATGAAGATGGAGATTCCGGTGCTCGCCGAGGTGGCCGGCACGGTGTCGTCCGTCGACGTCAAACCCGGCGATGTCATCAACGAAGGCGACCTGATTGCGGTCATCAGCTAGTCCGGAGGCGCTGGCATGTCGACGCTGAGCGAACTGCTCGCCGATCACACCGACCTCCCGGGCGCCGCGGTGGACCACCTGCAGCGGCTCGTGGGGGACTGGCAGATGCTCGCCGATCTGTCTTTCGCCGACCTTCTGCTCTGGGTCGGCTCCGGGCCAGTCGGCGAGGGCAATCCCGTGGTCTGCGTGGCACAGTGTCGGCCGACGACTTCGCCGACCGTCATCGTCCCGGACATGGTCGGCACGCTCGCCTCGCATTCGGAACATCCGCAGGTGATCAAGGCGCTTATCGACGGCGACATCGTCGGTGGCCCATCCCCGGCGAACTTGGGCGCCGAAATTCCGCTCGTGCGTAACGCGATTCCGGTCCGCTGCGGCGATGACGTCATCGCCGTGCTCAGCCGCGACACCGAAGCCGAGCGGGTGCGGGTGAAGGGCACGCTGGAACACGCGTACATGGCGTGTGCGGACGACCTGTGCCAAATGATCTGCGACGGCAGTTTTCCGATGCCAGAGGACCGCGCGGCCACCCATTCGAGCCCGCGTCCCGGTGACGGTTTCATCCGGCTCGATACCGATGGCCGCGTGGTGTATGCGAGTCCGAATGCGCAGTCCGCCTATCACCGGATGGGCCTGACGAGTGACCTTGCGGGCCAGGATCTGGCCGAGACTACGCGCTCGCTCATGACCGATCCCTTCGACGCACAGGAGGTCGCCGCCGACATCCGGGAGGCGCTGGCGGGGCGCAGCGGCAGGCGGATGGAGGTCGACGCGCACGGGGCGACGGTGCTGCTACGCACCTTGGTGCTGCGGCCGCACGGCAAGCTGGACGGCGCCGCAATCCTCGTCCGCGACGTCACCGAGGTCAAACGGCGTGACCGGGCGTTGCTGAGTAAGGACGCCACGATCCGCGAGATCCACCACCGCGTGAAGAACAACCTGCAGACGGTCGCCGCGCTGCTGCGGCTGCAGGCCCGCCGCACCGAGAATGAGGAAGCGCGGGTGGCGCTGACCGAGTCGGTGCGCCGGGTGTCCTCGATCGCGGTGGTGCACGAAATGCTGTCGCTGTCGGTTGACGAGGAGGTCGATCTCGACAGCGTGGTAGATGCGCTGGTGCCGATGATGGCCGACATTGCCGTGGTCAACACGCCGGTTAAGATCCGCCGCGAGGGCAGTCTCGGCGTCTTCTCGGCCGAGCGGGCGACGCCGCTGGTGATGGTGCTGACCGAGCTGGTTCAGAACGCCATCGAGCACGCCTTCAACCCGGGCGAGGATGGCACGGTAACCATGAAGGCGCAGCGGTCGGCGCGCTGGCTCGACGTGGTGATCCACGACGATGGCCGCGGGTTGCCGAGCGGGTTCAGCCTCGAGCAGTCCGATCGGCTCGGTCTGCAGATCGTGCGCACGCTGGTCAACGCCGAACTCAATGGTTCGGTCGGCCTGCATCCGGGGGAGGACGGCGGAACGGACGCCATTCTCCGCGTGCCGCTCGGCCGACGAGGAGGGCGCGCGTAGCGCGGTCGACGAGCGAGGCCGAAAATTGGACACGAGCCGACGAGGAGGCCGCGCGTAGCGCGGTCGACGAGCGAGGCCCGTGCATGAAAAAGGCCCGGCACTCGATCGCGCCGGGCCTTGCGGATGCTTCCGTCAGACCGTGCTGCGCGCCCGCGTGCGAGCGTTGCGGCGCTTGAGGGCGCGGCGCTCGTCTTCGCTCATACCGCCCCAGACTCCGGCGTCCTGGCCGGACTTCAAAGCCCAGGACAGGCACTCGGCGGTCACCGGGCAGCGGTTGCAGACCAGCTTGGCATCGGCGATCTGCGCGAGCGCGGGTCCGCTGTTCCCCACCGGGAAGAACAGTTCCGGATCTTCGTCGCGACAGATTGCTTTGTGGCGCCAGTCCATTCCTTCTGCTCCTAACCGGGTGCCAAGAAGGCACCATCATGTACGCAAGCGTTTACCTGCGCGGACCCAAGGTTTCCGCACTATTGCTTGTGAATGCTTTCACGAACACAGTAGATGTCAATAGATATTCGGTGCACCGTGGGGAAACTCACTTTGTTAGGCTCCCCTGCTGAAGTCCGTCGTCCTTTTTACTCTGTCCACGGCGCTTTTGCACTACCTCTGGCGAGATTTCATGGTTTTGGCTGCGCCGGTTCGGGCGTCGGCGGGGCCATCACCTCGAGCGCGTTCGGCACCGAGCGGAACGTCATTTCTTCGCGTTGTCCCAGGTAGTCGCCGTCGATCTGCAGCGCGATCGGCGTTGCGGACCGAATGACAACGCGGTCGGTGTCGTCGATCCGGAGCAGTCGGCGGCCGGAGGGTTGTGCGCCAACTCTCAGCAACTGACCCGAGACGCGCAGGCTCGGCAGCACCGCCATGGTGCGCATGGCAAAGACGCCGAGGCCGCTGTCGTAGCTCGTGCCCGGGTTCGTGTGCACGGGCCGGGAATTGAGATAGGTCCACGGGCTCGCGTTGGACACGAAGGCGTAGTGCACGCCGTTGACGGGTTCGCGGTCGGGTAGCGCAACCGTCAGAGTCGGTTCGTGGCGTTTGGTCTGGAAGAAGGTGCGCACAGCGGTGGCCACGTACCGCGTCGGGGTGGCGGTGCGGCCGGCGTTGCGGCCGTGGTCGATCGCCTCGCACACCATCGCGTCGAGTCCCATGCCGGCGTTGAACATGAACCACCGGTTGTCGGCGTAGCCGAGCCCGATGCGGCGGCGCTGGTTCATGGCCAGCAGGTCTATCAGCTGATTGGTCGCGACCACCGGATCCGCCGCGATGCCGAGCGAACGGGCGAAGACGTTGGCCGAACCACCTGGCAGCACCGCTATCTGCGGCACCCAGCCGGTCGGGGCGGGATGGTCGGCGCTGAAATCGGGGGCGTGCAGGAATCCGTTCACCGTCTCGTTGACCGTGCCGTCGCCGCCGTGCACGACTATCAGATCGATGCCTTCGGCGGCGGCCCAGGCGGCGAGTTCGCCGGCGTGCCCGCGGTGCAACGTGTGCGCGACGGTAAGCCGCAACCGGCTCTCGAGCGCATGTGCGAGCAGGTCTCGAGCCGCAGGTGTGGTCGAGGTCGCGTTCGGATTGACGATGAGCAGCGCACGCACGGGGCATCAGCGTAGCTGGCAGCTAGTCTGTTGAACGTGTCCCAGTCGCCAACCCACGACGCCACATCGTCCGTCGCCGCCCCGAAACCTGTTCGGTGGGCCGGTGCGCTGGTGGCTGCCGAGGGCGCCGTCGCCGTGGGGGTCGCAGTGGTGTTGGTGATCAGGGGGCTGCTCGGTCACGACGAATCAAAGATCAGCGGTTACGGCACCGCCGTCTGGTTCGCCGTGCTCGGCGGTGCGGTCCTCGCTGCCGGCGTCGGGCTGTTTCGGGCGCACCGTTGGGGCCGGACGATCGCGGTGGTGGCCCAGATATTGCTGCTGCCGGTCGCGTGGGCGCTGCTGACGGATTCCCATCAGCCGGTTTTCGGTGCGATCCTTGCCGTGGCCGTGATTGCCATTCTCGTCCTGTTGTTTTCGCCGCCGGCCACCCGCTGGATGGCGCAGCAATACGCCAGCGACACCACCGGCCAGCCGGGCGACCGTTAGCGCGACCCGAGTTTGCGCAGCTCCGCGCCGCTGAGCCGGTATCCCGTCCACTCATCCTGCGGTTGCGCGCCGAGCGACTCATAAAAGGCGATCGACGGCGTGTTCCAGTCGAGCACGGACCAACTCAACCGGCTGTAGCCCCGCTCGACACATTCCTGCGCGAGGACCCGCAGCAGTGCCGTCCCATAACCGGCGCCGCGGAAGGCGGGCTTGACGTAGAGGTCCTCGAGGTAGATCCCGTGCAGTCCGTCCCAGGTGGAGAAGTTCAAGAACCAGATCGCGGTGCCCACCACCTCGCCGGCGATGTCGACGACGTGGGCGAAGACCTTCGGTTCGGGGCCGAACAATGCGGCGCGCAGTTGCTCAGCGCGCACATGGCAAAGATCGCGGGCCTTCTCGTACTCGGCGAGTTCTTCGACGAGGCCGACGATCGCGGTCACGTCGGCCGGGGTGGCGCGCCGGATCATCCCTCGGGCGTGCAGTTGAGCATCTGAATCTGCTTGGCGCCGTGTTCGTATCCGAGCACCGTGATCGCCGCGGCAGCCATCGCGAAGCGTCGCCCTTCATTGGCCGGCAGATGATTCCAGCGGGCGATGAGGACCCGGGAGAAGTGGCCGTGGCCGATCAGGATCACGTCGCGGTTGGCGAGTTGCGGTTCGACGACCGAGAGCACCGTGTCCGCGCGGGCCTGCACCGCGTCGGCCGTTTCACCGCCGGGGCACGGATGGGTGAACACGGTCCAGTGCGGCACCGTTTCCCGAATCTGCGGAGTGGTCAGGCCCTCGTATTCGCCGTAGTCCCATTCGCAGAGGTCGTCCCAGACCCGGTCCACGGTCAAGCCGGCGAGTTCGGCAGTGCGCAGCGCGCGCTGCCGTGGACTGCTGATCACCAACGGATTGCGCAAACCGAGTCGGGCGATGGCCTTGCCGGTCAGGTGGGCCTGTTCCTCGCCGCGGGCGGTAAGCGGAATATCGGTGCGGCCGGTGTGCTGGCCGGACCGCGCCCATTCGGTTTCTCCATGCCGGATAAGTACCAGTCGGGCCGCTTCGTTCATCGCTCCATCATGACGCCTGTCGTGCACATGTGCGGGGTGAACGCCGAGGGGTGAATCGCTAGCTGAAAGCTAACACTCGCCGGATTGCGGTTTTTGGGGGAGGATCGGGGCCGTGACAAGGGTTCTCGCGGTAGCGAATCAGAAGGGCGGGGTCGCGAAGACGACCACCGTGGCCTCCCTCGGAGCGGCGCTGGCCGCCCTCGATCAGCGCGTTCTGGTGGTTGATCTGGATCCGCAGGCCTGTCTGACCTTCTCGTTAGGGCACAACCCGGACCGCCTCGAGAAGTCGGTATTCGACGTTCTGACGTCCGACATGCACGCCAAAGAGGTTCTGCTGGATACCTCCGACGGCGTCACCCTGCTGCCTGCCACGATCGATCTGGCGGGCGCAGATGCGGTGTTGCTGATGCGGCCGGGTCGCGAGTTCGCGCTCAAGCGGGCGCTGGCGCCGCTGCGCGAGCAATTCGATGTCATTCTGATCGACTGCCCGCCTTCGCTGGGCATCATGACGCTCAACGGGCTCACGGCCGCTGACGCCGTGCTGGTGCCGCTGCAGTGCGAGACCCTGGCCCACCGCGGTGTCGGCCAACTGCTGCGCACGGTGCGAGAGGTTCAGCAGATCACCAATCCGGACCTGCAGTTGCTCGGCGCGCTGCCCACCCTCTACGACGCGCGTACCACGCATGCCCGCGATGTGCTCGCGGACGTCTCGGACAGGTACGGATTATCGTTGCTCTCCCCGGCGATTCCCCGCACCATTCGATTTGCCGAGGCGACGGCCTCGGGCGCGACCGTGCTCGCCGGCCGGAAGAACAAGGGCGGGGAAGCATATGTCGATCTGGCCAAGCAGCTTGTCGATCACTGGCGCAACGGTGCCAAGCTTCGCCCACTCGCGGCGTTGAGTAACTGATCAGCTGGCCGGGCGCCAGGCGGTGACCTGGTTGCCCTGCTGCTCGATGACGATCGAACCGGCAACGGCTGTGGTGATCGGGCCCGACGCCTTGTCGCGGTGCAGGGGTATCAGGCCGATCTGCTGACCTGTCGCCGGCTCCAGCACGGCAATGCCCGCCGCCACGGGAACCAGCAACCGCCCCGCCATCAACGCACCGGGGCCCAGTGCGCCGTTGAACGTCCACACCGAGGCGAGCTGGGTGGGGTCCCAAGCGATTACCGCGTTGCCCGTCCACAGCGTCTGGGCCGTGCCTACCGTTGCGGCAGTCGCGTCGGCCGACATCGGCGGGACCGGATATTGCGCCACCTCGTTGTCGGTGCTGTCGAAGACGCCGATGCTCTGTGTGCCGCTGTGGCCATCGCCGGGCAGGTAGATCGCCACGCGGTCCTCCGACGCGACCAGGATGCGCGCTCCCGGCACGCCAGGTGACAGGTTCACCAGCATCGTTGAGGTGTATTCCTCCGGCTTGGTGGCGTCCTTGGGCGCCGGATTGAGAACGGTCAGCCGCTCGACCGGCTCGTTAGGGCACTGCTCGAGCACCCACAGCCGGCTCGGGCTCGATGCGGCAGAGGTGTGCTTGCAACCGGTGCGCGGCTGCGACTTGGGGTTGACCGGTGCGTCGACCCGGCCGTATTCGACGGTGCGGACCAGGTCCGAGCGCCACATTTCCAGGCGGGTCGGACCGGATGCGAGCACATAGGTCCCGTCGGTGGACAGCTGCACCGTGTTGTCGGCATCGCTGTTGCGTGAGGCCTGACGGGAGCCGTCCGATGCGGCGAGTTCGGTCACCTGGCTGCAGCCGCGACGGTCGCGATAGACCGCGACGACGGTCGCCCAGGCGGAGATGGCCCCACACAGCGGCATGTTGCGCTGGTAGCTCCACAACTGTTTGCCGGTCCGCGGATCACGGCCAGTGACCGTGCCGTCGTCTGCGGTGGCGACCACCCCGTTGACCGCGATCGGCGATTCGGTGGCGCCACTTGTTGCGGTCCAGGCGCGCGTCAGCGAGGTCGGGACACTCGCGGCCGAGGGGAGCGGGCTGGCGGGTGTCGACGCGGTGATCGAGGTGGTGCCCCGGGCGTCGCTGTGCAGCCAGATCGTCACGGCTGCAATGGCCAAAGCAACGACGATGGCCACGGCCACAGCGATGTCGGTGCGCGTGCGGCGCTCGGGGGCAAGCACCCTGCGAGGTTACTCGGCGACCGCGACCTGTGCGGTAGCCGTGCTCTCCGCGCTCCCGTTTGTGCTGCTCGAGCGCTTGCGTCGGCGACGGCGCCGCGCTGGACGTTGCGTGGCATCGGAGTCCGGGGTTGCCTCGGCACTCGGCGCACCGGTGTCGGCAGCGGTATCGCCCGGCCGCTCGACTGCCTTGCCGCCCCGGGTGCGCTTGCGATTGCGCTTACGCGGAGTGCGCTCGGCCGTGACCGTTTCGCCGTCGGACTCGGTTGCCGGCTTCGGCTTCCGGACCGTTCCGGTTGCGTCGGCGGGGATGTCGAGGTCGCTGAAAAGGTGCGGCGAACTCGAGTACGTCTCGACCGGCTCCGGGTTGTCGAGGCCCAGAGCCTTGTCGATGGTCTCCCACCGGGCCAGGTCGTCCCAGTCGACCAGCGTGACCGCGGTACCGGTGCGTCCGGCCCGACCGGTCCGCCCGATGCGGTGGACGTAGGTCTTTTCGTCCTCCGGACACTGGTAGTTGATCACGTGGGTGACGTCGTCGATGTCAATACCCCGCGCCGCGACGTCGGTGGCCACCAGAACGTCGATCTTGCCCTTGCGGAAGCCGTTCAGCGCCTTCTCACGGGCCACCTGACCGAGGTCGCCGTGCACGGCGCCGACCTTGAAACCGCGCTCCTTGAGATCGTCGGCGACCTTCTGCGCGGTGCGCTTGGTGCGGGTGAAGATCATCGTCGCGCCGCGGTCGCGTGCCTGCAGCGCGCGAGCGATCAGTTCGGCCTTGTCCAGGGCGTGCGCCCGGTAGATCAACTGCGTCGTTCGTTCGTGAACGGCGGAGGAGTGTGGCTCCTCGGCCCGGATGTGCGTGGGCCGGGTCAGGAATGTTCGCGCCAGCGTGATGATCGGTCCTGGCATCGTGGCTGAGAACAGCATGGTCTGGCGGCGCTGGTCGCCGGTGTTTTCTCTCAGCATCCCGAGGATGCGCTCGATGTCCGGTAGGAAGCCGAGATCAAGCATCTCGTCGGCCTCGTCGAGCACCAGCACGCCCACCCGGTCGAGGACCAGGTGGCCTTGATTGGCCAGATCCAGCAGCCGACCGGGCGTGCCGACCACGACGTCGACGCCGCTGCGCAACGCGTCTATCTGGGCCTCGTACGGCCGGCCGCCGTAGATGGACACGACGTTGATGTCGAGGTACTTCGACGCGTTGACCAGGTCGTCGCTTACCTGGATGCACAACTCACGAGTCGGCACGATGACCAACGCGCGCGGCGTTCGCGGGTCCGGCGTCGCTTCCGTGGCGAGGCGGTGCAGCAGCGGCACGCCGAATCCGAAAGTTTTGCCCATCCCGGTGCGCGCCTGGCCGATGAGGTCTTCGCCGGCCAGCGCCAGCGGCAGCGTCAGCTCCTGGATAGCAAACGTCCGGTGAATGCCGATTTCGCTCAGTGCGCGGGAAATTTCGGGGTGAACGCCGAGCTCGGTGAATGTCGGCGCAGAGTGAGTGCTGTCGAGCTGGGCGTCCAGAAACGTTTCAGCAACGCCGGGCTCTTGGTCGATAGTTATCTTGCTCAGGGGAATGGCCTTCCTCGTCCTCGCGCGCACGACGGAAGTCCAGCCCCGAATCCGTATCAGGCCGGCCGTTCATTCGACAGCGGCTCGGATCGAGGCGACAAGAGTGCGCGCACAATGTCCGGGTAGCCGACGATCTGGCGCCTGACGAGCTACTGGAAGAGCACCCGAGCTAGCGGTGTACAGCTACCCAAGTAAATGCTACCGGTTGGTACCGTTGATCTGCGAATCGGCGCGTTCACGAGGCCTGTGATCGGCGCGTTCCCGCGCATCGCGACCCGCTAGTGTTGATAGTCATGGATGCCACTCCGTCCGCGTCGCTGACTCCCGCCATCGCCCCCGATCACCCCGGTGTTCCGGAGCTTTTTGCCGTGCTGGCCTACGGCGAGATTTCGGCGTTCTACCGGCTGGCCGAGGAGGCGCAGCTTTCGCCGACGCTGCGCGGCAAGGTGGCGGTGGCAAAGATGGCGGCCGCGGAAATGGGCCATTTCACGACCCTGGAGCGCGCGCTGTCCGAACGCGGGCTGGATGTCTTCGACTCGATGGCGCCCTATGTGCGCGCGCTGGACGCCTATCACGCCTCGACCAACCCCTCGACCTGGCAAGAGTCGATGGTGAAGCTGTACGTGGGCGACGGCATCGCCGCTGACTTCTACCGTGAGATCGCGGGAGCGCTGGCGCCGGAAGTGGCCGAGATCGTTCGCGATGTGCTTGCCGAAACCGGTCACTCGCAGTTCGTGGTGGACGAGGTGCGTCACGCGGTGGCGTCGAGCCGCCGGGCCAAGGACCGGCTGATGCTGTGGGGCCGGCGGCTGCTCGGCGAGGCCATCACGCAGGCCCAGTTCGTGCTCGCACAGCGCGAGGAGTTGACCGACCTCGTCATCACCGCCACGGGCGACCTCAGCAACATCATTGCCCTGTTCGATCGCATGCAGCGCAGTCATGCCGATCGCATGGCAGTGCTGGGTCTGGTCTGAGCCGGTTCATCGGGCGATGTTCGCCCACAGCGCAGCCGCGGTGGCCGGTGGCCCGATCGCGCTCGACTAGCCTTGAGCTGTCACCAAGTGAGCAATTGATCGATGACGTTCGGAGGTTGGCCGTGGAGGTCAAGGTCGGCATTGTGGATAGCCCGCGTGAACTGCTGGTCAGCAGCGCGCAGTCACCGGAAGAGGTGGAGGCGATCGTCACCGAGGCCTTGAACACCGGCAACGGCGTCATGGCGCTGACCGACGAGAAAGGTCGCCGCTTCATCATTCAGGCGGCCAAGGTGGCCTACGTGGAGATCGGCGCGTCCGTGAGCGGCCGGGTGGGCTTCGCGGCTCTCTGAGCCTACGAACTCAGGGGTGCTGCAGCGGCACGTGCGACAAGCCGCCCCAAATCAGCGAGACCGTCGTTTCGACCGCCTGTTCCTTGAGGATCGGCCGGTCGGCGTCCAACCAGTAGCGGGCGGTGCACTGGGACGCGCCGACCAGGCCGACGGCAAGGATCCGGGCCCGGTAGGGGTCCAGGCCGGAGTCCTGGCTCACCAAGTCGAAGACGGCGTCGACACAGGCCTCGGTGGCTTGCTCGATGCGGCGCTCGACCTGCGGTTCGCCCATCACGTCCGACTCGAAGATCAGCCGGAAGCCTTGTGCCTCATGGTCGATGAAGTCGTAGAACGCCTGCACCGCCGCGCGCACCCGCTGCCGGTTGTCGGTGGTTGACCGCAACGCTTGGCGCACCGCCGCGACGAGCATGTCGACATAGTTCTGCAACACCGCCGTGTACAGCTCGAGCTTGCTCGGAAAGTGCTGGTACAGAACAGGTTTGCTCACGCCCGCGCATTCCGAGATCTCGTCCATCCCGGCGGCGTGGTAGCCGCGGGTGACAAAAACCTCGCTTGCCGCGGCGAGCAATTGCTGACGCCGTTCGTCGCGCGGCAACCGCGGACTGCGCCGGGGTGACGCTGGCCGCTCGGCGGCTGCACGCGCCGCAGCCTGGCGTTCCGACGGCGTCCGGGCTGCGATCTGGGTCATGCCTGCACGATACTCGCCGAGGCTGAGGGCATGGCGCAGCAACCGGCGCGCCGGAGCGGTCGATGCCGCGACTATGAGATTCTGTTTAGCGTGACCGAGGACACCGGAGACAACCGGCGCGTTCCACGCGCAGGCGCGCGGTCCTCGGGTGCCCTGGATCAGGAGGACCGGTGGCCGCCCGGCGACGCGGCGTCGCGAAGGGCCAATGCGGAACGGGCGTACCAACCGCTGCGCGCGCAATGGGATCCGACGAGCCGCGAAGAGGCTCGGGCCCGCTCGCAGCGCCCCGAGCGCCGCGCCAAACGGCAGACGCGCCTGGGCCGGTTCGCCTCCGCCTACGGCTGGCGCGCCTACGCAATCCCGGTGTTGCTCGTCGTCACCGTGCTGGTCGTCATCGACGCGCTCCGCGGCGGCGGTGGATCGGACTCGGTGGTCGACGAGTTGCCCGGTCTCGGCTCGCTCAATGCGCAGACGCACAGCACCGACATCCTCGATGCACCGCCCAAGGGCGACGGCAAGTTCGGCGCCGATATCGCGTCGGTGGCATTGCCCGGCGGCGGTCCGTTCACCGTGTCGGGAGCCGGGAACTGGCACATCGTGCCCGGAACGACGGGTCAGGTCGGTCGCGGTACCGTGCGCGTCTTCACCTACACCGTCGAGGTGGAAAACGGCATCGACATGACCGGTCTCGGCGGCGACGAGGCGTTTGCCCGGATGGTCGATGAGACGCTGGCGAACCCCAAGAGCTGGATTCATGACGATCGGGTGGCGTTCCGTCGGATCGACACCGGTAACCCCGACTTCCGGGTGTCGCTGACGTCGCAAAACACAACCAAGCAAGCCTGCGGTTACGACATCCCGGTCGACACGTCCTGCTACAACGGCCAAATCGGCCGGGTGGTGATCAACGAAGTCAGGTGGGTGCGGGGCGCGGTCGCGTTCGAGGGCGATATCGGGTCCTACCGGCAGTACGAGATCGACCATGAGGTGGGCCACGCGATCGGCTACGGGCATCAGCCGTGCGAGACGGATGGCGGGTTGGCGCCGGTGATGATGGAGCAGACCTTCGGCACGGCCAATGACGACATCGCCAAGCTGGACCCGACCGGCGTCGTTCCGATGGACGGCAAGGTCTGCCGCTACAACCCGTGGCCCTATCCGCGCGGCTAGCGCGGATATGTTGGCACTGCCGCGCGGCTAGCGCAGGCACACCGCCAACGGGAAGATTGATTGCGTGCCCGGCGTTGTAGCTGGCGCAGAGTGCACATACGTGAAGGAGCCGACGTGTCGTTACCGCCACTGGTCGAACCGGCCGCCGAATTGAGCCGCGACGAGGTCGCGCGCTACAGCCGGCACTTGATCATCCCCGATGTCGGTGTGACCGGGCAGAAACGGCTGAAGAACGCGAAGGTTCTGGTCATCGGGGCCGGTGGCTTGGGGTCGCCGGCGCTGCTGTACTTGGCGGCCGCCGGGGTGGGCACCATCGGCATCGTCGAGTTCGACGAGGTCGATACTTCCAACCTGCAGCGCCAGGTGATTCACGGTGAGTCCGATGTCGGGCGGCCGAAGGCCGAGAGTGCCCGAGACTCGATTCACGACATCAATAGCGGCATCGACGTGCGGCTGCACGAGTTCCGGTTGGAGCCGGACAACGCCGTCGAGCTGTTTCGCCAGTACGACCTCATCCTCGACGGGACCGACAACTTCGCCACCCGCTACCTCGTCAATGACGCCGCCGTGCTCGCGGGCAAGCCGTACGTGTGGGGTTCGATCTACCGCTTCGAGGGCCAGGTTTCGGTGTTCTGGGAGGACGCGCCCGACGGGCGCGGACTGAACTACCGCGACCTCTACCCGGAAGCCCCGCCGCCCGGCATGGTGCCGTCGTGTGCGGAAGGTGGCGTGCTGGGCATCCTGTGTGCCTCCATCGGTTCGGTCATGGTGACCGAGGCAATCAAGCTGATCACCGGGATCGGGGAACCGCTGCTCGGCCGGTTGATGGTGTACGACGCCCTCGACATGAGCTACCGCACCATCAAGCTCCGCCGCGATCCGGACCGCGAGCCGATCACCGAACTCATCGACTACGAAGAGTTCTGCGGTGTGGTGTCCGATGAGGGACGTGCCGCGGCCGCTGGCTCGACCATCACCGCCCGCGAGTTGCACGACATGCTCGAGGCCGGCAAGGACATCGAGATCATCGACGTGCGGGAGCCGGTCGAGTGGGACATCGTGCACTTGCCCGGCGCCCGGCTGATTCCGAAGGACCGGATTCTGTCCGGCGAGGCGCTGGCGGAACTGCCACAGAACAAGCCGATCGTGCTGCATTGCAAGACCGGTGTGCGTTCGGCGGAGGCGTTGGCCGCGCTGAAGAAGGCAGGGTTCTCCGACGCGACGCATCTGCAGGGTGGAGTCATCGCCTGGGCCAACCAGATCGACAACAGCCTGCCCGTCTACTGACGGCGTACCGGTGTGAAGTCGCGGCTGGCGATGTAGTTGGGCCGCGCCGCCGGTGCCGCGAACGGCTCCTGCAGCGCGTTGTGCACGCTGTTGAACACGATGAACAGGTTCGACCGCGGGAATGGCGTGATGTTGTTGCCCGAGCCGTGCATCACATTGGAGTCGAACAGCAAGGTGTCGCCGGCCTTGCCGGTGAATTGTGAGATCCCGTGGCGGCGCGCCAATTCGGTGATTTCCGGTTCGGTAGGAACGCCGATTCGCTGCTCCCGCAACGAGGTGCGGTAATTGTCGCGCGGGGTCTCACCACGACACGGCACAAAGGTGCGATGCGAGCCGGGCATGAGCATGAGGCCGCCGTTGAAGGGGTAGTTGTCGCACAATGCAATTGAGACGCTCACCGCGCGCGGCACGGGCATTCCGTCCTCGGCGTGCCATGTTTCGAAGTCGGAGTGCCAGTAGAAGCCAGTGCCCCGAAAGCCGGGCATGTAGTTGATTCGACACTGGTGCACGTACACATCGGAGCCGAGAATCTGCTGGGCGGCACCGAGAATGCGCGGGTCGCGGACCACCGCGTCTACGTCCGCGCTGATCTTGTGCGCCTCGAAGATGGATCGCACCTGCATCGACGCTTGCTCGATGACGGTTCGGTCGTCATCGAGCATCCGCTGGTCTCGACTGAGGTCGGTGAGCGCGTCGGTGAGCCCTGCGATTTCGGACGGCGAGAACAACGCGCGCTCGATGACGTAGCCGTTCGCGTCGTAGGCCGAGATGGCTGACTGGTCGAGCGGTCCGCCCGAGCTTCCCCACACCGTCTTGTCGCGTCGGGATCTGAACCCCGTGGCTCCCGCGGACCTTGTCGGATAGTTGTCAACGGTGCGCGCGACGACCGTCATCGGTGTTGGACCTCCTCGTACAGACTCGTCAAGCGAGGCATACCAACCAGCACGGTCGTTCACACCTCGAGCGGCCGCGGTGGCGCGTCGATGGAAGAAACGCAGCACTACCGGCGGTAGTTTGACCACGTGACGTCTGCTGAGCCTCCGGAACACGTGCTGTCGACCTTCGGTTTGCGGGCGGTCCAACCGGTATCGCTCGGTGCCGAGTGGGACGGTGGTTGGCGCTGCGGCGACGTGGTGCTTTCGCCGGTGGCCGACCACGCTCGCGCGGCCTGGTCGGCGAAAGTGCGCGAGACGCTCATGGTGGACGGGGTTCGCCTGGCTCGGCCGGTGCGGGCCACCGACGGCCGGTATGTGGTGTCCGGATGGCGCGCCGACACCTACGTCGAGGGGTCGCCGGAGCCGCGCCACGACGAGGTGGTGTCGGTGTCGTTGCGGCTGCACAACGCGACAGCGCAGCTCGAGCGGCCGCGTTTCCTGGCTCAGGCACCGGTGGCGCCGTGGGTGGACGTCGACGTCTTCGTCGCCGCCGATCGTGCGGCGTGGGAACCGGTTCCGCTGCGCAGCGTGCGTGCGGCCGGCGGCTTCGAGGCAACGTCACCCGACGCGCAACACAGTGTCGAGTTGATCAAGCAGTTGGCGACGTTGCGCAAGCCCGTGCAGTCTCCTGCGCAGCTGGTGCATGGCGACCTGTTCGGCACGGTGTTGTTCTCCGGGTCGATGCCGCCGGGTCTGGCCGACATCACGCCCTACTGGCGCCCACCGGCGTGGGCCGCCGGGGTTGCCGTGGTCGACGCGTTGGCCTGGGGCGGAGCCGATGACGGATTGCTGCAACGCTGGGACGACCTACCGGAATGGCCGCAGATGGTGCTGCGCGCCTTGATGTTTCGGCTGGCCGTCCATGCCCTGCACCCGCGCTCGACAGCAGAGGCGTTTCCGGGGCTGGCGCGCACCGCGGATCTGGTGCGGCTGATGCTCTGAGGCCCTAGGTCTTAGGTGAACCAGCGCTTGGCGGTTGTTCGGGCCCAGTCGATAGCCGGCCGCTCGATGACAAGATACGTGACCGAACTCAAGGCGATCGTCACGACGAGCACCAGTGCGAAGACCTCGACGAAGTAGGACGCCCGTCCCAGCTCTCGGGCGGCGCCGAAGTTCCTGACGATCAGAAATCCGATCGGCATGTGCCACAAGTAGATTCCGTAGCTGATCCGGCCCAGCCAGCGGGACAGTGCGTTCGTCAGCGGCCACTGCATCCAGCGCGGGCCGAGCGAAACCGACAGCAGAATCGCGGCAAAGGGTGCCGCGATGGGCAGCACCACGAGTTCGCGGAAGTATGCCGCATTGGGTTCGAGCATGTGCGCACCCCAGCGGTTCATCAGCCACAGTGCGGTCGCGAGCCCGGCAGCGCCCACAGGGATCGCGGCGTATCTCATCCACGGCGCCCGGCGCTTCATCAACCAGACAAACAGGTACGCGCAATACATGCCCATGCCGAATTGGAAGGCGAAGCTCGGAATCTGCTCGAGTGCCATGACTTTGGTGACGTCATAGATGCGGCCCGGCGGGCCGATGTGGCTCACCGCGAGATAGCGCCAGGCGAGTGAGATTGCGGCGGATATCGCCAGCCCGAGCAGGGGTTTTCGCAAGAAGCGAACGGCGATGATCGGTAGCACTACGTAGAAGCACACTTCGATCGGCAGCGTCCACAGGACAGCGACCGCTCCCCAACCTTCGGGGTATCCGAGTTCGAGTCCGACGGAATGTTGCAGGAACAGCAGGTGCAGCGCGAGAGAGGCGAAGCCGCCGCCGGCGGAGAAGGCCGTCACCATCGGGCCCGCGAGCAGCGGCAGCGTTACGACGACGGCAATGACAACTACGTAGTACAGCGGAACGATGCGGGCAGCGCGGCGCAACGCAAAGCGCCGCACGTCACCGAACCGGCGGGTCACCACGGTGGGCAGGAACAGCACGAAGCCGCTGATCATGAAGAGGAGATCGACGGCGACGACACATCCCAAGGTCATGTTGAGCGCGGCACCGTTGTTGAACTTCGGGCCGCCGGTGACCTCCCAGACGTGCACTGCCACGACCATGATTGCGGCCACGGCCCGCAGGCCGTCGATGGCCGGAACGTCGAGGAGGCGGTCCTTGGCCTGCTCCGCCGTAACGGGTTGTTTCACCGCAACGGCGGTGCGGCGGTGCTTGCCTTTTGCGGCTGGGCCGCGATCGGAAGTGGTAACGGTCCCAGTCACGTCGACATTAAATCCGCTGCATGCCGAGTGTCGTGTGGTTTCGCACTCCGTGGCGGCGGAATGTGTCCACTACGTCGGTTTTCCGTTGCGCTCGAACGCACCACCGACGCGCCCGCGCCCGCCTAACCGGGGTATTGCGCGAGCAACTCGCTGAAGAAGCAGCGGGCCGCCCGGGCTGCCGCCTCGGCATCCCCCGCGATCACGGCTTCGACGACGGCGGCGTGTTCGGCGTCGAACGATTCTCCCGTTCTCGCGGTCCGCTCGCGAACGTCCGGTTCGATGACCGGGAGCAGTGAGTCGTAGAACTCGAGATAAACAGCATTGTGGCTGGCCGCGACGATCGCGCGGTGGAGCGCGACGTCGGCGTCAATGGCCTCCGGGCGGTCCCACCCCTGGTTGCGCAGATCCAACAGTTCGCGCAGGCGAGCTATGTCGTCGTCGTCGCGTCGTTTGGCCGCGAGCGCGGCGGCCGTGGTGTCGAGGGCCTGGCGCAGTTCGAGCACGTCGCGTTCGTGGGCATCGGCGAAATAGCTGCTCAGCGTCCCGCCGAGGCCGCTGGCTGCGATGACATAGGTTCCTGACCCCTGCCGGCGCTCCAGCATCCCGGCGTGGACGAGGGCCTGCACTGCCTCGCGGACGGTATTGCGGCCAGTTCCGGTCAGCTCGGTCAACTCCGGCTCGGTGGGTATCCGTGAACCGACTGGCCAACGTCCGGCGCGAATCTCCTCCCGAAGCAGTTCGGTGACCTGCGCAATCAAGCTCGTGCGCCGTACGTGTTGCATGAGAGGCAGGTTACACCGGATTGCCACTATCATCCGGTCATCCTATGATTTCTCACTATGACGGTCGCCCAGGACACTCGAACGATGCCCGCCCGCCAGCACGTCATCGAACGTCGGTCGCTGGTTGCCGGACGGGTACTTGTCTTCCTCGCCATCGTCTCCTCCGCGCTCACACTGCGCGTCGCGGTCACGGCTTTCACGCCGCTCGCCGAGCAAATCGGGGCGGACATCGGTTTTTCGCACGCAGTGATCGGCGTGTTCGGCATGATGCCGACGGCCATGTTCGCTGCATTCGGGCTCCTCACGCCCACAATCGCGACGCGAATAGGTCTCGAACGCACTGCGTTGCTGGCCATGCTGTTGGCCGGTGCCGGCATGCTGGCCCGCGCGTTCACGAGCGACACCGCCACGATGGTGGTGTTCACCGGCATGGCGCTCGGCGGCATGGGCATCGGCAACGTGATCTTGCCGCCGCTGGTCAAACGCTATTTTTCCGACCGACTGGCGCTACTCAGCTCGATGTACATCACGATGGTTCAGGTGGGCACCGTGCTGCCGGCCTTGGTCGCGGTGCCGGTTGCGGACGCGGCGGGCTGGCGGATCTCGATCGGCATGTGGGCGTTGTTGGGCTTCGCCGCCGCATTTCCGTGGCTGTTTGTCCTCGCCGATCGGCGCGGCCATGATGTGCTCGACCGCACGGCGACTTCCGCGCGACGGGACCGCATCCGGCCCTGGCGATCGTCGCTGGGCTGGGGGATGGCCGGGTTGTTCGGCATGACGTCGCTGATCACGTACTCGATGTTCACCTGGCTGCCGGCGATACTGGTCGACGCCGGCGCCAGCCGGGCCTTCGGCGGCACGATGGTCGCGCTGTTCGCGTTTCTTGGCTTGCTCTCCGCGCTGACCGCGCCGATCTTCTGCGCGCGGATGCGTAATCCGTTCCCGGTGGTGGCAGCCTGCGCGGTCGCCTACCTGGTGGCCTTCGCCGGTCTGGTGTGGGCACCGATGGCGGCACCGGTGGTGTGGGTGGTGATCCTGGGCCTCGGGCCGAGCACGTTCCCGATGTCGTTGACGCTTATCAACCTGCGCACCCGCACGCAGTCGGGCTCGTCCGCTCTGTCCGGCTTCACCCAGGGCGTCGGCTACACGGTGGCCTGCCTCGGACCCCTGTTGTTCGGCATCCTGCGTGATCAAACCGGGAGCTGGCTGCCGTCGTTCGGCATACTGCTCGCCGCCGTTGTCGTCGTGGTCGTCTCGGGCTGGGCCGCGTGCAAGCCGCGTGTGTTGGAGGACACGGTTTAACGCCCTGCATTACCTGCCGGAAACACGTTCGTAATCCCTCACCCGATCCACCGCAATTTCGTGAGAATGCGTTGACGCTGTGGTCATTTGACGCAGCATCGGCGCAATACCGGTTCCTTACCGTTGCAGCCATGAACCTGCTTACGCGCAACCGCGACATCGAGCACTGGGATGCCGAAGATGTGGCTGCATGGGAAGCGGGTGGCAAGAAAATTGCCACCCGCAACCTTGTGTGGTCGATCTTCGCCGAGCATGTCGGTTTCTCGGTGTGGTCGATCTGGTCGGTAATGGTCTTGTTCATGCCGCAGAACGTCTACGGCATCGACCCGGCCGGAAAGTTCTTCCTAGTCGCTGTTCCCACGCTGGTCGGCGCCGTGCTGCGGGTTCCCTACACCGTCGCCACGGCCAAGTTCGGTGGTCGCAACTGGACGGTCTTCAGCGCGCTGGCGCTCCTTGTACCGACGCTGCTGACGCTGTACTTCGTCAACCACCCCGGCACGTCGTACACCACCTTCCTGTTGGTGGCGGCGTTCGCCGGCGTCGGCGGCGGCAACTTCGCGTCGTCGATGACCAACATCAACGCGTTCTATCCGCAGCGGCTGAAGGGTTTCGCGCTGGGCATGAACGCGGGCGGCGGCAACATCGGCGTGCCGGTGATCCAGTTGATCGGACTGTTCGTCATCGCGACCATCGGAAACACCGCGCCGTCGATCGTCTGCGCCGTATACCTGGTCCTGATCGGCATCGCCGCTGTGGGTTGCGCGCTGTTCATGGACAACCTGCGTAATCAGAAGGCCGACCTGTCCTACATGCTCAAGACCACGCGGTACGGGCACACCTGGGCGGTGGGCTTCTTGTACATCGGCACATTCGGATCGTTTATCGGGTTCAGCTTCGCCTTCGGTCAGGTGTTGCAGATCAACTACCTCGCCGGTGGTGACACGCCGGCCCAGGCCGCACTGCACGCCGCGCAGATCGCGTTCATCGGACCACTGCTCGGTTCCATCGCGCGCCCACTCGGCGGCCGCTTGGCCGACCGGATCGGCGGCGGCAAGATCACTCTCTACACGTTCTTTGCCATGATGCTGGCCGCGTCGGTGCTGGTGATTGCGGGCACCATCGACGACCGCCACCACGGTGGTGCCAGCGGGGCCATCATGACCGCCTACGCCGTCGGCTTCATCGCGTTGTTTGTGCTGTCCGGGCTGGGTAACGGCTCGACCTACAAGATGATCCCGTCGATCTTCGAGGCCAAGTCCAAGAGCCTGGACCACCTCGACAACGCGGAAAAGGCGGCCTGGTCGCGCAACATGTCCGGCGCACTCATCGGCCTGGCCGGCGCGATCGGAGCGACGGGTGGCGTGTTCATCAACCTGGTGCTGCGCGCCTCCTACACCGGCCCCGCACACTCGGCCACCAGCGCGTTCTGGGTCTTCCTGGCCTTCTACGTGGTGTGCGCCGCGGTCACCTGGGCGGTCTTCCTGCGCACCCCCTCGCCCAAGTCCGTGGTTTCCAACGAAGTTGCCGGCGAGTCGGTCACGGTCTCAGCCTGACCGCCCCAGCAGCAACACGAGGAGAGTCATGACTACCAAGACAGTTGTCGTTGTCGGCCACGGAATGGTCGGCCACCGGTTCGTCGAGGCGCTGCGCGCCCGCGACGAGGCCGGCCAGTGGAACATCGTCGTCCTCGGCGAGGAGACGCTCCCTGCGTACGACCGAGTCGGTCTGTCCTCGTACGTCGGTGCCTGGGATCCGGGCGCGCTGGCGCTACCGGGCAACGAGTACGCCGGTGACTCGCTGGTGGATCTGCGGCTCGGTCAGCGAGCGGAGTCGATCGACCGCGACGCCCGCAAGGTCACCACGTCCGTCGGTGAGGTCATCGGCTATGACGCACTCGTCATGGCCACCGGTTCGTACGCGTTCGTGCCGCCGGTACCGGGCCACGACCTGCCGGAATGCTTCGTCTACCGCACCATCGAGGATCTTGACGGCATTCGGGCGGCGGCCGAGGCGGCCGGTCCGGGCGCGGTCGGCGTCGTCGTCGGCGGGGGACTGCTCGGTCTCGAAGCGGCCAATGCGCTGCGGTTGCTGGGCATGACCCCGCACGTCGTCGAGTTTGCGCCGCGGCTCATGCCGGTCCAGGTCGACGAGGGTGGCGGCGCCATCCTCGAGCGCCTAGTCAGCAAGCTCGGCCTGCATGTGCACACCGGCGTGGCCACTTCGTCGATCGCGGCCACCGACGGGGCGCTGCAGGTCACCCTGTCCGACGACTCGGTCATCGACGCTTCGCTCGTGGTGTTCTCGGCAGGCATTCGCCCGCAAGATCAGTTGGCTCGCGACTGCGGTCTCGACGTCGGCCCGCGCGGTGGCGTACTGACCGACCTGGCCATGCAGAGCTCCGATCCGCACATCTACGCAATCGGGGAGTGCGCGGCGGTCGAGGGCAGCTGCTACGGCCTGGTGGCCCCGGGCTACACGACGGCCGAAATCGTGGCCGATCGGCTCCTGGGCGGCGCGGGCGAGTTCCCCGGCGCCGACCTGTCCACCAAGCTGAAACTGCTCGGCGTCGATGTCGCGAGTTTCGGTGATGCACATGCTGAATCGCCCGGCGCGCTGTCGGTGGTGCTCAACGACGCGGCCAAGGGCACCTACGCCAAGCTCGTCGTCTCCGACGATGCGAAGACCCTGCTCGGCGGCATCCTGGTCGGCGATGCCTCGGCATACGCCACGCTGCGGCCGCTGGTGGGCCGGGAGCTGCCGGGTGACCCCGCGTCGCTCATCTCGCCTGCAGGCGAAAAGGTCGGCGCCGCAGCACTTCCCGACGAGGCCGAGGTCTGTTCCTGCAACGCCGTCACCAAGGGCGCCATTTGCGGTGCCATCAAGGAAGGCGCCTGCGACATCGCGCAGGTGAAGGCGTGCACCAATGCCGGCACCACCTGCGGCGGTTGTTTGCCGACCATCAAGCAGCTTCTCGCCTCGTCCGGCGTCGAGCTGTCCAAGGCCCTGTGCGAGCACTTCGAACAGTCTCGCGCCGAGCTGTTCCAGATCGTCCAAGCCACCAACACCCGTACCTTCTCGGCGCTGATCGCCAAGTACGGCAAGGGATCTGGCTGCGACATCTGCAAACCGGTGGTCGCCTCGATCCTGGCCTCCACCGACTCCGACCACGTCCTGCACCGTCAGCAGGCGGCACTGCAGGACACGAACGACCACTTCCTGGCCAACATCCAGAAGAACGGCACCTACTCGGTGGTGCCGCGGATGCCGGGCGGCGAATGCACGCCCGAACAGCTGATCATCATCGGCGAGGTCGCCCGCGACTTCGGCCTTTACGTCAAGATGACCGGTGGGCAGCGCATCGACCTGTTCGGCGCGCGGGTTGAGCAGTTGCCCGCCATTTGGCAGCGGTTGGTCGACGCCGGCATGGAATCCGGTCAGGCATACGGCAAGTCGGTGCGCACGGTCAAGAGCTGCGTGGGATCGACCTGGTGCCGTTACGGCGTGCAGGACTCTGTCGGCATGGCCGTGAACCTCGAATTGCGTTACCGCGGCTTGCGTTCACCACACAAGCTGAAGTTCGGCGTGTCCGGGTGTGCGCGGGAATGCGCCGAGGCGCGCGGCAAGGACGTCGGCGTGATCGCGACCGAAAACGGTTGGAACCTCTACGTGTGCGGCAACGGCGGGCAGTCGCCCAAGCATGCCGTCCTGCTGGCCGGTGGTCTCGACGACGAGACGCTCGTCCGCTACATCGACCGCTTCCTCATGTTCTACATCCGCACGGCCGACCGGCTGCAGCGCACCGCGCCGTGGCTCGAGGCCATGGACGGCGGATTGGATCACCTCAAAGCCGTTGTGTGCGAGGACAGCCTGGGCATCGCGGCCGACCTCGAAGCGGCGATGGCGCGACACGTGCAGAACTACAAAGACGAGTGGGCCGGTGTGCTCGAAGATCCGGAGAAACTTTCCCGCTTCGTCTCCTTCGTCAACGCCCCCGATGTCGCCGACCCGACCGTCACGTTCGACGAATCCGGTCCGCGCAAGGTGCCCGTCCTGATGGGGATGCCCGCAATGCCGGCGGAGAAGTAATGCAGTGGCACACAGCCGTAACGCCGGGGAAATGCAGCACCCGTAGAAATTGATTGCGAAAGGGAGGTATCTGTCATGACTGTCATCACCGCGCCGAATCGCAAGGTTATCGATACCAAGCTGCACGCGTTCAGCCAGGCGCGGCGCAGCACAGTCAGCGATGGCCGCCTCGAATGGACCTCCGCCTGCCCGCTGCGGCGCCTGATCCCCGGCTGCGGCGTGGCGGTGCTCTTGCGCAGTGGCGAACAAGTCGCGCTGTTCCTGCTGGAAGACGGCACCCTGCACGCTGTCGGCAACATCGATCCGTTCGGTCACGCGGCCGTCATGTCGCGCGGGATCGTCGGTGACCGCGCCGGGGAACCCACGGTAGCCTCGCCGCTGCTCAAGCAGGTGTTCTCGCTCGTCGACGGCCGCTGCCTCGATGATCCCTCGGTGCGGTTGCCGGTCTACGACGTACGGGTCTGGGGCGGAGTCGTGCAGGTGCACAGTGCGTTCCGGACGGCAGGTGCGGGGACGAGCCCGTGACGGAGGAGCCGAGTCAGCTCGCCGGTTTTTCGATCGGCGTCACCGCGGCCCGCCGCGCCGAAGAGTTTGCCGCGCTGCTTACCCGCCGTGGCGCCACGGTGATCCATGCGCCGGCAATCCGCATCATTCCGCTCGCCGACGACAGTGAACTGGCGCGGGCGACGCAGGACATCATCACCGATCCTCCCGATATCGCCATTGCCACAACGGGAATCGGATTCCGTGGCTGGATGGAGGGGGCAGAAGGCTGGGGGTTGGCCGAGGACCTGCGCGCCGCGCTGCGATCCACCCGCTTGCTGGCTCGCGGGCCGAAGGCTATGGGCGCCATCCGCGCTGCCGACCTTCGCGAGGAATGGTCCCCGGCGTCCGAATCATCTGCAGAGGTGCTCGATCGCCTGCTCGATGAGGGCGTCGACGGCCTGCGCATCGCGGTGCAGCTGCATGGGGCTACCACCGAATGGGAACCCGTTCCGGACTTCTGTGACGAATTGCGTTGTGCCGGTGCGCAAGTCGTGGCCGTGCCGGTGTATCGGTGGGTTCCACCGGCCGACCCGGCCGCGATGGACCGGCTCATCGATCTCACTGCCGCCGGCTCACTCGATTGCCTGACGTTTACCAGTGCGCCCGCGGTCGCGTCGATGTTGACCCGCGCCAAGGAGACCGGCCAGTTGGAGCCGCTGTTGTATGCGCTTCGCACCCGCGTGCTGGCCGCGTGCGTCGGTCCGGTAACCGCCGCGCCACTCGAGGAACTTGGTGTGCCCACCACGATCCCCGAGCGAGCCAGGATCGGTGCCCTGGCCCGGCACATCGGCAACGAGTTGCCGCAGCGAGCCAGCAACATTCGCGCCGGCGGCCGGGTGATCAGTGTTCGCGGCAGTTGCGTCGTGGTCGATGGCGAGGTGAAGACCCTGCCCCCGGCGGCGATGGCCCTGATGCGTGCGCTGGCGCGGCAGCCGGGCCGAGTGGTCTCCCGCGAACACCTGCTGGCCGCGCTGCCGGGCGGTGGCGATGACTGCCATGCCGTCGAAACCGCCATTGCCCGACTGCGTTCCGCGTTGGGCGCGCCGAAAGTGATTCAGACCGTGGTCAAGCGCGGGTATCGCTTGGCAGTGAATCCCGTGGAGTCCGCATGATATTTGTCGCTGCGCTCCTTCGCTCCGCTCCTCGCTCGTGCCTCGCTGCGATGCTCACGAAGGAGCTCCGCTGATGATTCTGGTCGCTGCGCTCCTTCGCTCCGCTCCTCGCTCGTGCCTCGCTGCGATGCTCACGAAGGAGCTCCGCTCATGACACTGGTCCTCGTCGCACACGGCACCCGCAACGCACGCGGTGTCGACATGATTGCCGCACTCGCAGAACAGGTCTCGGCGCGCGGTATCTCTACTCGGGTCGCGTTCGTCGATGTGCTCGGGCCCTCGCCCGCTGAGGTGCTTCGTGACATCGACGGACCGGCAACGGTGGTGCCGGCGTTCCTGGCCTCGGGCTACCACGTGCACGTCGACATCCCACGTGAGGTCGCCGGGTTCGATCAAGCCACCGTGACGCGGGCCATCGGTCCGGATCCGGCGCTGGCGCGGGCCATGCAGCAGCGGTTGCGCGAAGCCGGGTGGCGCCGCGGAGACGCCGTGGTGCTCGCGGCGGCGGGGTCCTCGGATCGGCGCGCCCGTGCCGACGTGCATCGTGCCGCGGGACTGTTGGGCGAACGGATAGGCGGCCCGGTCGCCGTCGGCTATGTCGCTACCGGCGAGCCTCGGGTTGCCGATGTGGTGTCCCGGATCCGGTCGCTGACCTCGGCTCGGGTATTTGTCGCGTCGTACCTCTTGGCGCACGGGCTTTTTCAGCAGCGACTGCGCGACATCGGCGCTGATGGCGTC
The DNA here is from genome assembly GCF_007489285.1 of Skermania sp. ID1734. GTDB lineage: Bacteria > Actinomycetota > Actinomycetes > Mycobacteriales > Mycobacteriaceae > ID1734. The sequence goes on along the minus strand of NZ_VLIY01000011.1, from coordinate 116,309 downwards.
GCCGAGCCGATCGGCACTCACCAGGGTGTCGTCGATCTGCTGGTGCGTCGCTATTACGCGGTGGAATTGGCCTCGATCGCCGCATAAGGGAGATTTGCGCCATCATTCGGCGTATACGTTGACGGTGCGCAGAATGTGGTTCGTCGCAATGGTGATCGGATCTCTCGCTTCCGTGCCGGTGGCACACGCGACGCCGTCGTCGGGGATCAGCGCGGTTACGGTGATCGAGGGTGAGATTCCGGCGGAGCTCATTCCGCTACTTCCGCTGGGAGTCCACGCGGTGGTCCGTGAAATCACTATCGCGCCAGGCGGTTCCACCGGCTGGCATTACCACGACGGACCGGTGTTCGGATTCGTCCGCGCCGGGATCCTCAACCATCCAGGGCCCGACTGTGCGCCCGTCGTCTATCACGCCGGGCAGTTCATCGAGGAGCCGAGCGGTACCGGCTACGTGCACATGGGCCAGAATCTGGGCACGCAGCCGGTGATACTCGACGTTGTCTACGCGGTGCCCGTCGGCAAGCCTCTACTGGAGGACGCGCTGGCACCGGCGTGCGCCTGAGATCAGACCAGTTCGGGCACGTGCAGGTGAGCAAGCACCAAATCGAACTCGCAGACCTCCAGCACTTCGGCGCCCGCATCGGCGGTGCCGGCCTCGCGGATCGTTCCGGCTTCGCCGCGGGTGCGTTCCATATCGGCGCGGGAGTCGTAGGTCACTGATGACACCGCGATGGCCTCGTCTCGGTCGACGAGCAGGCTGGCGCTGCAGAAGCCGTCGAGTCTCTCGAGTTCCGGTAGCGATCCGAGTTTGAAGATGTCGACGGCCCGGTCGAGCGTCGACAGGTCGACGCGGAACCAGGTGGACCGCACACAGGCGCCGTTGTGCGACGGGTGGTTGCGGTGCAGCGCCGCGATCTCCCACTGATCGACCTGCGGGCGGCCGCCGAGAGACTCGGCAACGCGGGTGCGCACCGGATTCAGGAGCCGATCACTGTCGCGCATGTCTTCGAGGGTCTGCCAGGAACTGGTGATGATGCACCGGCGCGACTGCCGGTCGACGATCATGGACATGCCCATGCAGCCGGGCATTTCACGGAGCATCGGCATGACTTCCGATTCGACAAACCGGATACCCGCGTCGATGGAACCCGGATGCGCGATGACTGTTGTGGAGCGTGCGTACACGGAAAGTCCCTCCGATCGGGGCAGCGCCCCGGCGGCGCCACCGGACGCTTATGACGATGCTCCTCACCCTGCGCGCGTGCAAGGGGTTAGTCGACCCCATTGCACTCAGTGTCCAGTCTTGGGTCTCGGCTCGCGGGATCCCGCTTGCGTGGGTGCACGCGTGGACGTGGGGTGCGAGGGTGTCGGCTATACCCAGCGACTGCGCGCTGGTGGCGCCACCGGCGTCTCCCACGCCTTGGCGTAGCGGCGGTCAGCGCTTTGGCGGTCCTTGCTGCGGTAGACGACATACGGCCGCACCAGGTACCCGACCGGCGCGCTGAACATGTGCACCAGGCGGGTGTAGGGCCAGATGGCGATCAGTGCCAGCACGACCAGTCCGTGCACCTGATAGCTCAGCGGCGTGCCGACCATCAGCTCCGGCTGCGGGTGCAGGCTGAACAGGCTGCGGAACCATGGCGACACAGTCTGGCGGTAGTCGTAGCTGCCCGCGATCAGGTTGGTACCCATCGTGTTCCACATTCCGGTCAACAGCGCGGCGGCCAACAGCACGTACATGATCTTGTCGCTGCGACTGGTGGCCTGGCGCACCGCAGGCACGGTGACGCGTCGGTAGACCAAGATCGCCAGGCCGGCGATGACGGCGACGCCGGAGACGGACCCGGCGGTCACCGAGATCAGGTGGTAGGTGTGCTCGGAGATGCCGAAGAAGCTTGTCCAGCTCTCGGGGATCAGCAGGCCCAGCGCGTGGCCCCCGATCACCGCGAGCATGCCGAAGTGAAACAGCGGACTGCCCAGCTTGAGCAGGCGGCTCTCGTGGATCTGCGACGAGCGCGTGGTCCAGCCGAACTGGTCGTAGCGGTAGCGCCAGACATGCCCGACCAAGAAGGACGTGAAGGCGACGTAGGGCAGCGTCATCCATGCCACGTTGTTCATCGGCGGCCTCCGGTGAGGATGGGATCCATGGCAAACGGCTCGAGGCCGACCTCTTCCTCCGGTGGCCCCGCCGCGGCGAGTTCGGCGATCTTGCGGCGGTCCGCGGTGGTCACCGGCGGCAGGGTCGAGCACACCGCATCGAGAAGGTGAGCGTACGGGGAACCACTGTCGCGCAAAGAGAGTCGCAGCAGCTCCAGCACCGGCACGTGCTCACCGAGTAGGCGTCGGCCCTGCTGGTAGTCGACGGTCGCGGCGAATTCGAGGACCAGCGGTAGGAAATCGGGCAGTTCCTCGTCGCCGACCGTGACACCGGCGGCTCGAAACGCATGTTTGAAGCGCAGCAACGCCATACCGCGCTTGCGAGTGTCGCCATAGGCGTAGTAGGTGAGGTGCAGGCAGCTGCGCCGACGCTGGTCGAAGGTCTCCACATATCGCGCGGCCAACTCCAGCGGTGGAATACCCGCGGTCGCATCAAGGAAGGCGACGAGGCCATGCGCGTCGATATCGATTGCTGCGGCCCGTAATTGGGGACGGAGCTGTAACGTGGACTCGCTCGGATAGTCGAGCAGCAGCGCGGCAATGCGCCACACCAGACGGTCCGTCATGGCACCAGTCCTGCCGTGCTCTGCCCATCCCAGTTCAGCAGGTTGATCCGGGCCGACTTCTCTTCCGGTGCCGCCCCGTTGCTGTCGGTGAGGTGGAATTTTTCGGCCATCGCGTCGAACGCCGTCATCCCCGGCCCGCCGTCACCCTCCAGGCTGCAGCCGGTGGCGAGTGCGTCCAGACGATGCGCGTCCGAGCCGGCCCCGCTCGGGATGACGTAGCGGTCTTGATATTTCGCGATCGCGAGCAGTCGGTACATGGCCTCGATTTCGGCCGGGGTCAGCCGCACCGATTCGGCGATAGCCGGGTCCGGGAGCTCCGCCAGGTTGATCGAGCGCATGTGTGCACGCATGGCGGCGAGGCGCTGCAGCGATGCCCGCACCGGGCCCACATCGCCCGCGGTGAACAGTTCGGCCAGGTACTCGGTGGGAATGCGCAACGCGTCGATGGCGCCGAACAGGTTTCCGGCGTTCTCGCCATCATGACCGGTTGTGGTCAGGGCATCGACGACGGGCGACAGTGGCGGGACGTACCAGACCATCGGCATGGTCCGGTATTCCGGATGCAGCGGCAGTGCCAACTGATAGTCGACGATCAACTTGTAAACCGGTGAATTCTGTGCCGCCTCAATCCATTCGCTGGAAATGCCGGCGCGCTCGGCCTCGGCGACCACCCGGGGGTCGTGTGGATTGAGGAAGACACCGAGCTGGGAGGCGTACAGATCCTTGTCGTCCTTGACAGACGCCGCGTCGAGCACGGCGTCGGCGTCGTACAGCATCACGCCGATGTAGCGCAGTCGGCCGACGCACGTTTCGGAGCACACCGTCGGAATGCCCACCTCCACGCGCGGATAGCAGAAGGTGCACTTCTCGGCCTTGCCCGTCTTGTGATTGAAATAGATCTTCTTGTACGGGCAACCGGTGACGCATTGGCGCCAGCCGCGGCAGCGGTCCTGATCGACCAGCACGATGCCGTCCTCGCTGCGCTTGTAGATCGCGCCGGACGGGCACGACGCCGCGCAGGCGGGGTTGAGGCAGTGTTCGCAGATGCGCGGCAGGTAGAACATGAAGGTCTGCTCGAACTCGAGCTTGACCTCCGCGGAGACCTTGGCCAGCAATGGGTCTCGACTGACCTGCTCCGGTCCGCCGCCGAGGTCGTCGTCCCAGTTGGCTCCCCAGGTGATCTTGGCGTCTTCCCCGGTGATCAGCGATTTCGGCTTGGCGGTCGGTGTCGTATCGGTCAGTGGCGAGGCGAGCAGGTTCTGATAGTCGTAGGTCCACGGGTCGTAATAGTCGGAGACAGTCGGCAGGTCGGGATTGGCGAAGATGTTGAGCAGCCGCCTGAAACGCGACCCGGTGCGCAAGGTGAGCTTGCCGCGCTTGTTCAGCGTCCAGCCGCCCTTCCAACGCTCCTGGTCCTGGTATTGGCGGGGATAGCCTTGTCCCGGACGGGTTTCCACGTTGTTGAACCAGACGTATTCCACGCCGCCGCGGTTGGTCCAGGCCTGCTTGCAGGTGACGCTGCAGGTGTGGCAACCGATGCATTTGTCCAGGTTCATGACCATGGCCAGCTGAGCCATCACACGCACTAGTACTCCACCTCCTGCGAACGACGACGAATGGTGGTGACCTCGTCGCGCTGATTTCCCGTGGGGCCGTGGTAGTTCAGCGCAAAAGACTGCTGCGCGTAGCCGCCGATGAGGTGCGACGGCTTGATCATGATGCGGGTGAGCGCGTTGTGGATGCCGCCCCGTTTGCCGGCGGCCGACCTGCTTGCAGGGTCGGCCCCAACTAGCGCGGCCGACCTGCTTGCAGGGTCGGCCCCATTGAGCACAGTCTCAGTGCGGGGAACCGCCACTGTTTTATCTTGTGCGTGATACATGAACACGGTGCCCTCGGGCATCCGGTGGCTCACGATCGCGCGGGCAACGACGATGCCGTTGCGGTTGACCGCCTCGATCCAGTCGTTGTCTTTGACGCCGATCTTGGCGGCATCGACCTCCGACATCCAGATCGCCTGTCCACCACGGGACAGCGTCAGCATGTAGAGGTTGTCCTGATAGGCCGAGTGGATTGACCACTTCGAGTGCGGCGTCAGATAGCGCACGGTGACCCCGCCGGTGCTGGTGTCGCCCACGCCCGGTTCGTTGAACAGCGCGGTCATGTCCAGCGGTGGCCGGAAAACCGGAAGCTGCTCGCCGAGTTCGGCCATCCAGTCGTGGTCGAGGTAGAAGTGCTGGCGGCCGGTGAGCGTGTGCCACGGCTTGAGGCGCTCGGTGTTGATGGTGAAGGGCGAATACCGCCGGCCGCCGGTCTCGCTGCCGGACCATTCCGGCGACGTGATCACCGGAACCGGACGAGCCTGGGTGTCGGCGAAGGTGATTCGCTTGCCCTCGTGCTCGCGCGCCAGGTCGGCCAGCTCGGTGCCGGTGCGCCGTTCCAGCGCCTCGAAGCCCTCTACCGCGAGCCGGCCGTTCGTGGTCCCGGACAGCGCCAGAATAGCTTCGGCAGCATACGTGTCCTTCGCCAGCGACGGCCGGCCCGCAGCAACCCCACTGCCGACGACACCGTTGACGCCGCAGAGGTAGTCCACTTCGGCGTCCGGATGAACCGTGACGCCCTTGGTGGTGAGACCGACCTTCTCCACCATCGGCCCTAGCGCAGCCATCTTGGCGCCCACGGCCGGGTAGTCGCGTTCGACCGTCACCAACCGTGGCATCGTCTTGCCCGGGACAGGTTCGCACTCACCGGCTTTCCAGTCCAGCACCCTCCCGTGTGGCTGCGCGAGCGCGTCGGCGGTGTCGTGCTGCAACGGCACGCTCACGATGTCTTCGCGGGTGCCCAGGTGCTTTTCGGCCAGCCAGGAGAATCCGCGGGCGATGCGGTGGAATGCCTCGAAGTCGGTCTTGGTCTCCCACGGCGGCGAGATCGCGGGGGAGAAGGCGTGCACGAAGGGGTGCATGTCGGTGCTCGACAGGTCATGCTTCTCGTACCAGGTGGCCGCGGGCAGCACGATGTCGGAGAACAGCGTGGTGCTGGTGTTGCGAAAGTCGAGGGATAGCAACAGGTCCAACTTGCCGATCGGAGCGTCCTCGCGCCAGCGCACCTCCTTGGGGCGAATCCCCTTGCTGTCGCTGGCTTGCACGTGTGAGTCGGTGCCCAACAGGTGCCGCAGGAAGTACTCGTTGCCCTTGGCCGAGGAGCCCAGCAGGTTGGATCGCCACACCGTGAGAACTCGCGGAAAGTTTTCCGGTGCATCGGGATCCTCGCAGGCAAAGCGCAGATGACCGGTTTTGAGACCGTCCACCACGTGCGCTGCCGGATCCTTACCCAGCCGCTTTGCCTCGTCGGCCAAATCCAGCGGGTTGCGGTTCAACGTGGGGTAGCTGGGCATCCACCCGAGTCGGCTGGCCAGCGCGATGTTGTCGGCCGCGGTGCGCCCGGCGAACCGTCCCTGGGCCAGCGGCGATGCCATGGTTTCGGACGTGAACGGGTCATAGCGCCACTGGTCGCTGGCCAGGTAGAAGAACAGGGTGCCCTGCATCTGGCGCGGTGGCCGCTGCCAGTCCAGCGCGTAAGCCAAAGTGGCCCAGCCGGTTACCGGACGGCACTTCTCCTGGCCGACGTAGTGCGCCCAGCCCCCGCCATTTACGCCCTGGCACCCGGTCAACAGCGTGAGCGTGAAGAACGACCGGTAGATCTGGTCGGAGTGGAACCAGTGGTTGGTGCCGGCGCCCATGAGGATCATCGACCGACCCTTGGAACGCTCTGCGTTGTCGGCGAATTCGCGAGCGATCCGCTCGGCCTTGGCGGCCGGGACGCCGGTGATCGGTTCCTGCCAGGCTGGGGTGTAGGGATTGGTGGCGTCGTCGTATCCGGTCGGCCAGTCGCCCGGCAGCCCGTCGCGGCCGACGCCGTACTGTGCCAGCAGCAGATCGAACACCGTGGTAACCAGATGATCGCCAACGCGTTTCGTCGGCACGCCGCGACGCAGTACGCCCGGGGTGTCGAAGCGGGGCAGCGCGACCTCCACAGGGTCGGCGGTGCCCAACGTCAGCAGTGGGTCGACGCCTTCGAGGTCGAGGTTCCACTTACCCTCGCCCGAGGCGGCAAACCGGTGCCCGAGCGAGCCATTGGGAACGACCGGTTTGCCATGCGAATCCAGCAGTACCGTTTTCGACTCTGCCGCTTCAGATTTGTCGCCCAGGTCCGCGGCCGTAAGGAACTTGCCCGGCACGTACCGTCCGTCGCGTTCGGTCAGCGTGACCAGGAACGGCAGATCGGTATATTTCTTGACGTAGTCACTGAAGTACGGCGTCTGCCGATCGACGAAGAACTCTTTGAGAATCACGTGACCCATCGACATGGCCAGTGCCGCATCGGTTCCGGGGCGCGCGGGCAGCCACTCGTCGGCAAACTTGGTGTTGTCTGCGTAGTCGGGAGAGACCACGACCACCTTCTGACCGCGGTAGCGGGCCTCGGTCATGTAGTGCGCGTCCGGAGTCCGGGTCACCGGGACGTTGGAACCCCACATGATCAGGTAACCGGCGTCGAACCAGTCGGCCGACTCGGGCACGTCGGTCTGGTCGCCGAACACCTGGGGTGAGGCGACCGGGAGGTCGGCGTACCAGTCGTAGAACGACAGCATCGACCCGCCGATCAGCGAAATGAACCGGGCGCCAACGGAGTGACTCACCATCGACATCGCCGGAATCGGCGAGAACCCGAAGACGCGGTCGGGTCCGTACTTCTTGATCGTGTGGACGTGAGCCGCGGCGGCGATCTCGGCCGCCTCCCACCATTCGGCGCGCACGAACCCGCCCTTGCCGCGTTGTGACTTGTAACGACGCGACTTTTCCGGGTCATCGACGATATCCGCCCACGCCAGCACGGGATCCTTCAACCGCTGTTTGGCGTCTCGGTACATCTCGATGAGTGCGCCGCGGACGTACGGATAGCGCACGCGCGCAGGGGAATAGGTGTACCAGGAAAACGAGGCACCGCGCGGACAGCCGCGTGGCTCGTACTCGGGCTTGTCCGCGCCCACCGATGGATAGTCGGTCTGTTGCGATTCCCAGGTGATCACACCGTCTTTGACGTAGATCTTCCACGAGCACGATCCGGTGCAGTTGACGCCGTGCGTGGAGCGCACCACCTTGTCGTGGGCCCAGCGGTCCCGGTAGAAGTCGTCGGCCGAGCGGCCACCGATCTTGTGCAGGGTGCGGTGATCGGCGGACACCTCGCCGGTGTGGAAGTACTTTCCCAGGCGCAACAGGGACTCAGCCAGGTCTGGACCGGACGAGATCTCGACCACGACGCCTCCTTCCTGCTATCGGCTAGTGAGTTGCGCCGACTGTATGGGGCTGGCAGGTGCGGCCAAAATCCTTCGACCGTCATCTCACACACGCACTGGCGCGGCGGTGAGGACGCAGAAATCCGGTGGTCACCGCACACCTGTGGCACGCGGCACAAACATGTCGGATTACCTGGGTAAAGGCTCGGGGAACCGGGCCGGACCGCGGACCTGACAGCGCTTGAATCGCCGCCGAGTGAACATTCCGAAACGGCTAGTTCTTTCCCGATTTACAAATCTTTACATTTGCCGTCACGGCAACGGCAGCAATTCGACGCGGTCGCCGTCTTTTGCGCCCGGGTTCACCACTGCCAGGGCACGGGCCCCGATCATGCTGCCCAGGTGGGCGGTTCGGACGTCGGCCGCGGCGATCCAGGTCCCGTCCTCGCGCAGCGTGGCGGGTGCGAACCGGCTCACCTGCGCGGCTACGTCGCCGGCATTGCGAAGCGCTCCGGTGAGCGCCGGTTCCGGCGCGCGACGAGTCAGCCCTTCGACGATTGCCGGGGCGAGCGCACACAAAACCGCGACGGCAGCGAATGGGTTGCCGGGAAGGCCGAGCACGATCCGTCCGTCGGTGAGTTCGGCTACCACCGTCGACCCGCCGGGGCGACACCGTAAGCGCTGCACGAGGAGTCGAGCACCGCAGCGGCTCAGCGCCGCACGCAGTTGATCGGCCGCGCCGCCGCCCGTCGCCCCGACGATGACGAGCAACTCCGATCCCTGCGGTCCAGTGAGTACGTCATCGAAGCCGTGCGGCGTATCGCGCAAATGTGCGGTCGTTTCCGTCCGAATTCCACACTGGCGCAAGAAATCGGGAAGCACCGGCCCAAGGGAGTCTCGGGTCTGACCGGGACGGAGCGGTCCGTCGCGGCGGATCTCGTCACCGGTCAGCACCACGTGCGCGTGTACGGGTCCGCGCACGGTGGCCGTGGTTACCTCGACGCTGGCCGCGGTCGACACCAGCGCGGCGTCGACGCGCGTATTCGGTTGCGCCACTTGCGCGCCTAGTTCCAGCTCGGATCCGCGCCGCCGGATGTCGTCACGGTCGGGCGCGTCCGGCAAACGCCGCAGAGTATCGCCATCGCGCTTGACGAATTCATCTCGGAGTACTGCTGACGCCCCCTCCGGAATGTGGGCACCGGTGGCGATCCGGACGGCCTCTCCCGGTTCCATTCCTTGCGGCCGGGCACCGCCGGCATAGCCAACGTCCGCGCGAACTGTCCACGGGCCCTCGCCGGCAACGGCGTAACCGTCCATGGCGGAAACGTCGAAGCGGGGCATGGCGTCGGCTGCGACAACCGGTTCGGCCAAGGCGGCACCAATGGCGTCGCTAAGCGAGCGCGGTCGTGGCGGCAATGCAGTGATGTTGGTGCGCAGTACTTCCCGGGCCGACGCAAGATCCAGTGCGACGGCTTGGTTGGCGCGCGCCACGTCGGCCGCAGTGTCGCAGTCGGCGGTCCCGGTAATCGGAACAGTGTCGGTAGCTTCGGGAACGAGCACCCGCATCGGCTGGTTCTCCGCCGATTCAAGGCCGTCGATACGGTCGAACAGAGCCTTGCGGCGCCACACCCCGACCAGATATTGCGGACGCCCGGCATCGTCGACCGCGAAAACCGCGTCCAGGCAATGATCTTGACAATGAGTGAACAGTTGATCGAGGGCGGCGGAGTCGAGGAAGGGCAGGTCCGCGGCCAGCACGACGACGTGTTCGGGGCCGTCGGAGCCCAGTACTTTCGACGCGGCCAGGATCGCGGACACTGGACCCGCCCCCGCCGGAACCTCCTGCGTCTGCAGGTATTTCGCGTCGAGCTCGGCCCGATGCGGCCCGACCACCACCACCCGTTCGCAACCGCCGACGGCATCGAGCGCGGCGCGCAGCATGGTGCGACCGCCCACGACGACGTTCGGCTTGTCCACCCCGCCCATCCGGCTGGCCCGGCCTCCGGCGAGAACTATCGCATCGGCGCGCATCGGCTAATCGTGGCACAGAATCATTGCAGCCAGCGGGTTGCCCGCAGATCGACGCGTCCGTCGACGATCGGCACGCCCTCGGCGGCCAGCAACCGCAGTTGCCGCTGGGCGAGATGCGGGGCGGGCTTACCGGAGGCGCTGATCACCCGGTGCCACGGCAGATCGGCGGAATCCGTGCGCATGATCCAGCCGACGGTGCGCGGACTGGACAGGCCCGCTGCGGCGGCGATGTCCCCGTAGGTGACTACCCGGCCCGGCGGAATCGCGGCGACCAACTCCCGGACCCGCTCGACCTGCGCCTCAGTGGTCGCGGCCATCAGAGCAGTTCGCGGAGCAACCCAGCGACCTCGACCGGCCGCGCCATCGAGACCATGTGGTCGCAGTCGAGTTCCACTGCGCGGAACTTTCCGCCGAGATGACCGGCCAGCGCGGCGCGCACCTCGGGCCGGACGTAGGCGGGCTGCACTTTCATCGCCTGTACCAGGATGGTGGGCACGTCAGGAAGTACCAGGTCGCGCGCGAGTTCGCCATAGTAGGCACCGATCGCCGGCACACTGATCCGCCAGCCGACCCGCTCGTCCGACAAGGGAATCAGGTGCTCGGCGATCTCGGCCTCGAGCAGTTCGGGAGCGAGTTCGCCCCACGCTTCGTGCTGTTTCTGCATGCGGGCCTCGGCGACGTCGGCATAGTCGGGAAAAGCCACCGCGTCGGTCGCGGCCTGCAGCACCGGTTCGGCGGGCAGCGCGATCGCCGGATCGAGCAACAGCAGACTCCGCACCCGTTCGGGGTGTCGATGCGCCAGATGCAGTGCCACCGCACCGCCAAACGAGTGCCCCATCACGACGATGGGCCCGGTCGCCTCCTCGTCGAGCAGCGCGACCAGGTCATCGACAATGTGCTCGAAGTTCCATGGCGGCGTCCACGGTGCCCGGCCGTGGCCGCGCAGGTCGGGCGCGAGAATCCGCAGGTCGGGCAGGTGCTGCTCGGCCAAGTGCGCCCAGCGTCGGCCGTGTCCGGTGAGTCCGTGCAGAGCCAGCACCGCCGGTGCGTCAGCAGGGCCGTGACGGTAAACATGTGCGTTGACCACGGTGACGAGTCTTTCTTGTCGGTGGGTTCTGCTGCAATCAGGGCGTGGGTACAACCGCGACGACGACGGGAGGAGACCGGACCATGCGGATGATCGGTCGCGCGCCCCAGCCGCCGCAGCTGCGGGAGTGGCCGGCGGATGTTCGCGAGTTGTTCGATGCTGCCGCGAGCCCGCCGGGCTGGTACCCGTGGCGGGTGCTGGGCGGCCCGGGTACCGGCAAGACCGCGCTGCTGACCGACCTGGCCGTTGCCAACATCGCGGGCGGCGTGGACCCGGAGTCGGTGCTGGTGCTCACCCAATCGCGTCGCGCGGCCGGCGAGGTGCGGGGAGCGGTCTCAACCGGGCTGCTCGGGGCCGGAGGCGTTCCCGGCGCCACTCGCCAGCCGCTGGTTCGGACGCTGCACTCCTACGCTTTCGCGGTCTTGCGGTTGCACGCGGCCGACCACGGCAACCCGCCGCCGCGGTTGCTGACCGGCGCGGAACAGGATGCGGTGCTGCGCGAAATGCTGCGCGGTGAGCTCGACGATTCGGGGGGTGCTGGCTGGCCGGAACGGCTGCGTCCGGCGTTGGGATTGGCGGGTTTTGCCGCCGAGGTGCGCGATGTGATGTTGCGCGCGGCCGAGCGCGGGCTGGACCCCGAGGACCTGGTCCGGTTGGGGCGCAAGCGGAATCGTCCGGAATGGGTGGCGGTCGGGAAGTTCGCGGCGCGGTACGAGCAGGCCATGTTGTTGCGTTGGTCGGTGGGTGCGGAGGCTCCGGGTGCGACGGCTCCTGCGCTGGACGCGGCGGAACTCGTGGGTGCGGCGTTGGCCGCATTTGCCGCGGACGGCGAGTTGCTGGCCCGCGAGCGAGCGCGCATCCGCTACCTCTACGTCGATGACGCGCAGCACCTCGATCCGCAGGCTGCGCGACTGGTCCGGCTCATCGGTTCCGGTACGGCGCGCACGGTGGTCGCCGGTGACCCTGATCAGGCCGTGTACTCGTTTCGCGGTGCCAGCGCCGAGTTTCTCACCGGGCTGGACGCGAACCACCAAGTCGTCCTGCGGATCAATCATCGCGCTGGGCAGAGGGTTTCGGAGGTCGCCGGTGCGATTGCCCGACGACTCCCCGGTAGCTACCCGCATCGCGGTGCGCAGGCGAGCGAGCCTGGTGGACGAGCGGATGCGCGGGTGTTCGCCTCGGTGCCCAAGCAGGCCGCGGGCATCGCCGACTATCTGCGGCGGGCGCACCTCGAGGACGGAATCGCGTGGTCGCGGATGGCGGTGATCGTTCGATCGTTGCCAGCCTCGGTGTCGGCCCTGCGCCGCGGTCTTGTCGCGGCGGGAATCCCGGTCACGACGGCGGCGTCGGAGCTGCCGTTGGCGCAGCAGCGCGGTGCGGCCTGGATGTTGCTGGTGCTGCGCGCCCTGACCGAACAGTTCAGTGCTGATGACGCGCTGGCACTGTTGGCTGGTCCGCTCGGCGGCGCAGATCCATTGAGCCTGCGGCGGTTACGACGGGGCATCCGGCGGGTCGACCTTGCTGCGGGCCGTGAGCGCGCCACCGCCGACGTGCTGCGCGATGTGATCCTGGGCGACGAAGGGAACGGCGTTCTCGATGGACTCACCGACGTGGAGGCGGCTCCGCTGCGCCGGGTCCTGAAGGTCCTCGCCCAGGCGCGCAATGCCGTGGCCGCAGACCGCGGGCTCGAGGAAGTGTTGTGGATTACCTGGCAGAGTTCGCGTTTGGAGCGCCGCTGGACGGCGGCATCCGCCCGCGGCGGCTCGGCGGGCGCGCAGGCGGACCGTGACCTGGACGCGGCCGTCGCACTGTTCGACGCCGCCGCGGCCTACGCCGGCCGGGTCGCCCGCGCAGGATTAGCGGGGTTCCTCGACTACATCTCCCACCAGCAACTGAACCGGCCCACCCGTCGCGGCGAGACCGGCGAGGCCGTGGTGATCATCACGGCACACGCGGCCACCGGCCGGGAATGGGACGTGGTGGCGGTGGCGGGGGTGCAGGAGGGATTGTGGCCCAGCGTCCGTCCGCGCGGCAGCCTGCTGCGGGTGGAGGAACTCGTCGACATGGTTGCCGGTGTCGACCCGGACGTGCAGCCACTGAGCCGGACGGCGCCGCTGCTGGCCGAAGAGCGACGGCTGTTGCTGGTCGCCTGCAGCCGAGCGCGACGCTCCCTACTGGTCACCGCGGTGGAATCGACCGGCGGCGAGCAAGAACTCGTCCCCTCGCGATTCTTGGACGAGCTCGGCATCGAGGTGAATTGCGCTGCCGGGCAAGGCAAGCCACAGCGCTCGCTCGCGTTGCCCGCCCTGGTCGCCGAATTGCGTGGCGTGGTGTGCGATCCATCGGCCCCCGAGGACGAGCGCGCACGTGCCGCTCGTCAGCTGGCGCGACTCGCCCAGGCGGGTGTGCGCGGCGCGCATCCGGACGAGTGGTACGGGCTCGTTGAACCCAGCACTGCAGCGCCGATGTGGCAACCAGGCGATGATCCGGTGCGCTTGTCGCCCTCGACCGTCGAACTGCTGCGAGCGTGTCCGTTGCGCTGGGCGCTCGAGCGGCATGGCGGCGCGGATCAGTCGAACTTCCATGCCATCAAGGGCACGCTCGTGCACGCTCTGGTGCAGGCGCTGGCCTGCCAGGTGCCCGCGAGCGTGGTGCAACGAGAGCTTGAAAATGCATGGGAAGGCTTAGGACTCGGCAATGGCTGGCACAACGCGCAGGAGCGGCGCCGGGCGGAGGCGATGGTCGCCAACTTCACCGCGTGGTTGGCCAGCACCCGCACGGAGCTCACCCAGGCCGCGGTCGAAGTCGACGTCGACTTCACTGTCCCGGGCCGCGGAGACGACGAACCCGCCGCCCGCGTGAAGGGCCGCATCGACCGGCTCGAACGCGACCCGGATGGGCGAACAGTGATCGTGGACATCAAGACGGGCAAGAATCTCCTCACCAAGCAGGCCGCGCAGGACCATGCCCAACTTGCCACCTACCAGCTCGCGGCGGCGGTCGGCGGAATCGATGGCGAGGATGCGGCGGCGCCCGGTGGTGGGCGGCTGGTGTACGTGGCTAAGGCACATCGCTCGGACGGCGCGACGCAACGCCAGCAGTCACCGCTCGACGACGAGGGTCTCGATCAGTGGCGTGCCACAATCCAGGAGGCTGCCGCGGCCAGCGTCGGCCCGCGCTACCTAGCCATCGTCAACGACGGCTGTCGGCATTGCCCGGTGGCAGGTAGCTGCCCGGCCAACGATTCCGGACGGCAGGTGAGCGGCGAATGAGCACGGTCAGTCCAGCGAATCTGGCGCACGCCCTCGGCCTACCCGCGCCCACGGCCGAGCAGGAGGCGGTCATCGCCGCGCCGCCCGGACCGAACCTCGTCGTCGCCGGTGCCGGTGCGGGCAAGACCGAAACCATGGCGGCCCGCGTCATTTGGATGGTCGCCAACCGGTTGGTGCTGCCCGATCAGGTGCTCGGCTTGACGTTCACGCGCAAGGCGGCGCAGCAGTTGGGCGCGCGCATTCGCAGCCGGCTCGCCCGGCTGGCCGGTTCACCGTTGCTGCGAGAACTGGATACTTCTGGTGAACTGCGCGAGACGATCACCAACTCCGCGCCGGAGGTGAGCACCTATCACGCCTATGCCGGCCGGCTCCTGGGCGAACATGGCCTGCTGCTGCCGGTCGAACCTACCGCCACGGTCCTCGGTGAAACGCAGTTGTGGCAGTTGGCATTTCAGGTCGTCTCGAGCTGGGACGGGGATCTCGACACCGAACGCGTACCGACCACCATCACCGACGCGGTGCTCGCCCTGTCCGGGCAACTCGCCGAGCACCTGGTGGAGCCCGAGCAACTCGTCGAGGCCCACACCGAGTTGGAAAAGCTGGTGATGTCCCTGCCGCCCGGGCCCGGCAAGCGCCAAGGCCCCACCCGAGACCTGTTGAATATCATCGACACTCAGCGCGAGCGAGCGATGCTGCTGCCGCTGGTGGCACGGTTGCAGGAGCGTCTGCGCGAGCGCGGCGCGCTCGACTTCGGCAGCCAGATGTCGTTGGCGGCGCGGCTCGCCGCGGAGCATCCCGAGGTAGGTGTCGCGGAGCGAGAACGATTCCGGCTCGTCTTGCTCGATGAGTACCAAGACACCGGTCATGCCCAACGGGTGCTGCTGTCGGCCCTGTTCGGTGGCGTGCGCCGGCAACGCGACTTCACCGTGACGGCCGTTGGTGATCCAATGCAGTCGATCTACGGTTGGCGCGGAGCTTCGGCCGCGAACCTGCCACGCTTCGCGACCGACTTCCCGCAGTCGGCCCGCAAACCGGCCGACATCCTGCCGCTGCTGACTAGCTGGCGCAATCCCCCGCAGGCGCTGACGCTGGCGAACGTTATTGCAGAACCACTGCGCCACAAGGGTGTTCCGGTCGACCCGCTGCGCCCACGACCCGACGCGCGCGACGGCGACGTCATGCTGGCGCTCACGGAAACCGTTGTGGAAGAGCGCGAATGGGTAGCCCAGCGGATCGCCGATGCCTATGCGGCCGCGTCAGACAAGCCGCCGACCGCGGCGGTACTCATCCGTCGCAACGCCGATGCGGCGCCCATCGCCGAGGTTTTGCGCGCGCACGGCTTGCCAGTGGAGATCGTGGGCCTCGGCGGTTTGCTGAGCACCCCTGAGGTTGCTGATCTGGTTGCCATGCTTCGACTGGCCGCCGAACCCGCAAGCGGGTCGGCCGCCGTTCGCGTCTTGACCGGGGCGCGCTGGCAACTCGGACTCGCCGATATCCGCGCCCTGCATCTGCGCGCCGGCGAGCTATCCATCCGACACGCGGTGACGAATTCGGACATCGCAGATGCGCAAGCGCTGGCCGCGGCGCTGGCGCGGACATTGCCCGTAGAGCCATCCGAGCAGGCCGGTTTGGCCGACGCGATAGCGGATCCAGGTCCGGCCGAAAGGTATTCGGCTGCGGGATACGAACGCATCACCGCTCTCGGCAAGGAACTCGCCGCGCTGCGGGAAAGGCTCGGTCAGCCGCTGCCCGAACTTGTCGCCGATATCGACCGGACCATCGGAATCGGCATCGAGACCCAAGCCCGTCAGCGGACGGGCAGCGGTGGCGCGGGCCGCGAACACCTGGACGCTTTTGCAGAGGTGGTAGCAGGGTTCGCCGCCGACGCCGGTGCCACGGTCGGGGGTCTGCTGGCTTTTCTCGACGCGGCGCAACAGGTCGAGGACGGCCTGGAACCGGGCGAGGTCGAGGTCGCACCCGATCGGGTGCAAGTGCTCACCGTGCACGCGGCGAAGGGACTCGAATGGGAGGTCGTCGCGGTCCCGCACGTGGTCACCGGCGTCTTCCCGTCCACGACCGCGTCCGGGACCTGGTTGGGCGCACTCGGCGAGTTACCGCCGTCGCTGCGGGGTGACCGGGTGCAACCGGGCGAATCGGGGGAGGGTATCCCGGAACTGAAACTCGACAGCCTCGCCGACCGCGGTGAACTCGAGGATGAAATCAACCGGCACAAGGCCGCCCTGAAGCAGCGCAAGCTCGATGAGGACCGCCGGCTGTTCTACGTTGCTGTTACCAGAACAGAACGAGCACTGTATGTTTCGGGCCATCACTGGGCTGAAACAGGGTCCGGTCCGAAGGGGCCTTCGCCGTTTCTCGCCGAACTGCGCGCGGCGCTCGAGGCGTCGGACGCACCGCTCGGCCGCATCGACGTTTGGGCACCCGCGCCCGCCGACGGCGCCGTCAATCCGCTCACCCAGTCGCCGGTCACGGCCCAGTGGCCCGCGGACCCGCTCGGGTCGCGTCGGGCAGCGGTCCAAGCGGGTGCGGCGGCGGTACGCGCGGCGATGGCCGACCCCATGCCGGCCGACGAGGATCCCGAGGGCTGGGCTGCCGACGTCGACGCGTTGCTGGCCGAGCACGCCAGCGCGGAAGACCGTGGGCTGGACGTGGAACTGCCCGCGGAACTCGCCGCAACGCAGCTCGTCGAACTTCGCGCGAACCCGGCTCGGCTGGCGTCGTTGCTGCGCAGACCGGTGCCATACCCGCCGGACACCCTCGCCCGCCGCGGTACTGCCTTCCACGCCTGGGTAGAGCGCCGCTTCGGCTCCACCCGACTGCTGGACCTCGACGATTTGCCGGGCGGCGTCGACGGTCCCGACCGGGTCGACGACGACCTGGCAGCGCTGCAGGAGTCCTTTCTGGCGTCGAAATGGGCTGACCGGACTCCGATCGACGTCGAGGTGCCCTTCGAAACGACCATCGCCGCAACCGTGGTGCGCGGACGGATGGATGCGGTGTTCGCCGACCCGGACGGCGGCTGGACCGTGGTCGACTGGAAGACCGGGGCCGAGCCCACGGGCGCGAACCAGGACGCCGTGGCCATCCAACTGGCGGTGTACCGGCTGGCGTGGGCCCGGCTCGTCGCAGCACGCACCGGCGAACCGGAAAGCGATGTCTGTCAGCGAGTACGCGCAGCATTTCATTACGTGCGGACTGGCGCGACGGTCGCACCCGCGAAGCTGCCGGGATTGGCCGAGCTCGAGCGACTCATCGAGTCGGCGGGACAGCCGTGACCGCGCCCGGTTAGGCTGCCCGGGCGATGTCCGATAGGCGCGGGTCCGTGGGCGCGACTGCAAAGGAAGCACCGGTGGCGGCTAGAAGGTTTCTGCGCAATCCCGAAATCCTCACCGAACGGCCTGATTTCGCGCTCGTCGGAATGTTGCGGATTCCCGAGAATCAAACGAGCCCATGGTCGGCGATCACCCGTCGCATGCTGCTCGCCCTCGTGCTGCTGTTCCTGGCGGCCGGCATCGTCTACCTCGACCGGGACGGATACCGCGACGTTCAAGAGAACCCGCTGTCGTTCTTGGACTGCCTCTACTACGCAACGGTTTCGCTGACCACCACGGGCTACGGCGACATCACCCCGGTAACCCCGGGGGCGCGACTACTCACCACCGTGCTCATCACGCCGCTGCGAATCTTCTTCCTCATCTTGCTCGTCGGCACAACACTTGCGGTGCTCACCGAACGGTCTCGCCAGGCATTCAGAATTCAGCAATGGAGGCGCAGAGTGCGCAATCACACCGTGGTCGTCGGCTTCGGCACAAAGGGCCGCACCGCCATCAACACCATGCTCGGTGATGGCATGCAGCCCGCCGACATCGTCGTCGTCGATACCGATGCGACGGAGCTCGAAGCCGCGGCTGGCATGGGGTTGGTGACCGTCCTTGGCTCCGCCACCAAAAGTGAGGTGCTCCGGCTGGCTGGGGCACAGCACGCCGCTTCGATCATCATCGCCACCAGTCGTGACGACACGGCGGTGCTGGTGACCTTGACCGCCCGCGAGATCGCGCCGAACGCCAAAATCGTCGCGGCAATTCGGGAGGCGGAGAACATTCACTTGCTCAGGCAGTCGGGAGCCGACTCGGTCGTCGTCTCGTCGGAGACCGCCGGGCGCCTGCTCGGTATCGCGACCTCGACGCCGCGGGTGGTCGAGATGGTCGAGGACCTGCTCACCCCGGAAGCCGGCTTCGCCGTGGCCGAGCGCGATGTTGAGCCGGACGAGATCGGCGGCTCGCCGCGGCACCTGCGCGACATCGTGCTCGGGGTGGTTCGCGACGGTCGACTGGTCCGGGTCGGCGAGCCGGAGGTCGATGCCGTCGAATCCGGAGACAAGCTGCTCTACATCCGCCGCGTCCACGCGTGATGGCTAGGGTCGAAGGGTGTCCACTTTCGCGCTTCGGGAGATCCCGCTGTTGTCCCGCTCCACCCTCGACCGCGCCGAGGAACTGCGTGCCGACGCGCGCGCGCTGAAGGAGGGCTGGTCCGCAGCGCTGCTGTTGCGTGTCACAGAGCGCGGTCAGGTGCGACTCGACGGCGCCGAACTGGTCCTCGACAAGGCGGCGGACTTTGCCGCCGAACCGCCCGAAGAGGCAATCTTTCTCGGGATTGTCGACGGCCGGCATGTGTGGGCGGTGCGCAGTGAGCTCGAGGGCCGCGCGGGGGACCTGCGGATGGTCGGCGCAAAACTCGATGACGCCAGCGCTGGCTTGGTCACCACAGCAGTCGCGCTGTTGAACTGGCATGCGTCCGCAGGCTTCAGCGCCCTCGACGGCAGCCCCACCCGGCCCGCCAAGGGTGGTTGGTCGCGTATCAGCGAGGCCACCGGTCACGAAGAGTTCCCGCGCACCGATCCGGCGATCATCTGCCTGGTACACGACGGCGGTGATCGTGCGCTGCTTGCGCGTCAGCACGCGTGGCCGGAAACCATGTTCTCGATCCTGGCCGGCTTCGTGGAGGCCGGAGAGTCGTTGGAGCACTGCGTAGTTCGCGAAATCCGCGAAGAAGTGGGACTTGACGTGCGCGAGGTGACGTATCTGGGCAGCCAGCCATGGCCGTTCCCGCGTTCGGTCATGATCGGCTTCAGCGCCGTAGCGGATCCGGATCAGCCGCTGCGCTTCGCCGACGGCGAGATCGCCGAGGCACACTGGTTCACCAGGACCGAAATCCGCGAGGCCCTCGAGCGGGGCGATTGGACGGCAAAACGTCAGGCCGATGAACAACCGGCGCGCCTGCTGCTTCCCGGGTCGATTTCGATCGCACGGGGAATCGTGGCGTCCTGGGCGATGACTTAGGAGTGACCATGACCGACCAGAAGATCACCACGTTCCTGATGTTCGAGGGCAACGCCGAGCCCGCGATGAACTTCTACACGTCGCTGTTCGATGACGGCGAGGTGCTCGCGGTGGCGCGCTATGGTCCCGGCGAGGCCGGTACGGAAGGAACGATCAAGCACTCGAGGTTCAAGCTCGCGGGCCAGCAATACATGTGCATCGACAGCGCGGTCCATCATGCATTCAGCTTCACGCCGTCGATGTCGCTGTATGTCGATTGCGCTGATGAGGCCGAGATCGACCGCCTCTATGCCGCGCTGTCGGAACGTGGAGAGGCCCTGATGCCGCTGGGCTCGTACGGGTTCAGCGAGAAGTTCGGCTGGATCAACGACCGGTTCGGCGTCTCCTGGCAGCTCAATCTCGGCCAACTCGAGTTCGGCCCGCAGTAGAGCTCTCGCGGTAGAACTACAGCCCGAGCGCTCGCTTGACCGTGCTCAGCGAGGGGTTCGTGGCCGT
Organism: Skermania sp. ID1734; assembly: GCF_007489285.1. Lineage (GTDB taxonomy): Bacteria > Actinomycetota > Actinomycetes > Mycobacteriales > Mycobacteriaceae > ID1734. The sequence goes on along the minus strand of NZ_VLIY01000011.1, from coordinate 96,054 downwards.
GGTTCCGTCGGCGAACTTGACCGTGGGAACCACATGGTTGCCGCCGTTGACTTTGCCGACGAATTCGGCCGCCGCCGGATCCTTCTCGATGTCCACGACGACGTAGCTGATCCCGGCCTCATCGAGCTGTGTCTTGAGGCGGCGGCAGTAGCCGCACCAGGTGGTCGAGTACATCGTCAATGCGGGTTCGGTAGCAGTCACGGCAGATATAACAGCACGTCCGGCAAAAATTGTTCCCACTGTTGACGGGCATATAGTAAGCGCGCATACTAAATGCATGACGACCATTGCTTCAGCACAAATCACCTCCACCGCTCCAGCGGCGGCGTTCTTCGAAAAATGGGCCGACATGGCCACGTGGCCGGAATGGAACTCCGACACCGAATGGGTGCGTCTCGACGGCCCGTTCGAGAGCGGTGCAACGGGACGGCTCAAGCCCAAAGGTGCGCCGGCGGTGAAGTTCACGGTTGCGCAGCTGGTCCCGGGCGAACGGTTTGTCGACGTGTCCCGACTGATCCTTGCCGACCTCACTTTCGACCACCGGGTGACCTCCGTCCCGGAAGGAGTCGAGATCACAGTCAAGGTCCGCATCACCGGTCCCCTCGGTTGGTTGTGGAAGCGGTTGATGGGCGCCGGCATCGCCGCGACCCTGGGAGCGGATTTGCAGAACCTGGCCGCCGCAGCCGAGCGAGTCGAGGTGCGACGATGACCAGATACTGGCTCGGCGTCGTCTCTCGCGAACACGTCCGCCGGGGTGTCGAAGCCGGCTTCGCACAGGCCAACCACGGCAAGCGAGCGGCGGTTGCCCGAATGCGCCCGGGTGACAAGCTCGTCTATTACTCGCCGCGCGAACGGATGCGCGACGGCGAACCCGTGCAATCCTTCACCGCCATCGGAACCATCGACGAGGGCGATGCCTGGGAGGCCGACGAGGGCTGCTTCAAGCCGTGGCGCCGCCCGGTGACCTACCGCCGCGACGCGCAGGAGCTTCCCATCGCGAAACTTCGCGACGTGCTCGACCTCACCGCCCAGCCCAACTGGGGAATTGTGTTGCGCAGGGGTTTGCTCGAGCTCAGTCCGCACGACTATGCGGTGATCGCCGAAGCGATGGGCGTAACTGGTGGCTGAACGCCTCGCTACGACGTTCGAGCATCCGGACGAAAGCCCCGGCCTGTTGTTGTGGCAGGTGACCAATCGGTGGCAGGCCGCGCAGCGTGCCGCGCTCGCGCCGCTGGACCTCACCCACGTGCAGTTCGTGCTGTTGGCGTCGCTGACCTGGCTGGTGGGCGCTGGCGGCACGATCTCGCAGCGCGAGTTGGCCGATCATGCCGCGACCGATCCGATGATGACTTCGCAGGTACTGCGCACGCTCGAGCACAAGGGCCTGCTGCAGCGGCGCGAGCATCCCACCGACCGGCGGGCGAAAGCGCTGGTCCCGACGGACGAGGGGGTGGCCGTGGCGAATCGCGCAATCGCCGTCGTCGAGGCGTGTGACCGGGAATTCTTCGGCCGGTTGGCCGGCGGTACCGGCGCCTTCGTCGACGCCTTGCGAGGGTTGCGCGACAACTGACTGCCATCGGTGTCGGTGGTCGCTGCAATGATGGCTGGCATGCGTACCGACGGCACCGTCACCGGTCTGGACCCCGAGCAGTCAGCCGCCGTGCTGGCTCCGCGCGGTCCGGTGTGCGTGCTCGCCGGGGCCGGTACGGGCAAGACCCGCACCATCACGCACCGCATCGCCCGGCTGATCGCCACCGGTCATGTGGCGCCGAGTCAGGTCCTCGCGGTGACGTTCACTGCCCGCGCGGCGGGGGAGATGCGGGATCGGTTGCGCGGGATGGGCCTGGCCGGCGCGGCCGCCCAGGTTCAGGCCCGCACGTTCCACGCGGCGGCGCTGCGGCAGTTGCGCTACTTCTGGCCGCAGGTGGTCGGCAACACCGAATGGCAACTGCTCGACCGCAAGTTCGGCGTCGTGGCGAACGCGGCGGGCCGGGTCGGGCTGGCCACTTCCACCGAGAACGTGCGCGACTATGCCGGCGAGATCGAGTGGGCCAAGGCGAGTCTCATTGCGCCGGAGGACTATCCGCGCGCCGCCGCGAAAGCCCGCCGTGAACCGCCGGCCGATGCCGAGAAGGTCGCCGCCGTCTACGCCGGATACGAGTCGTTGAAGGTGCGCGGCGAGATCATGCTGCTCGACTTCGATGATCTGCTTCTGCACACCGCCGCCGCCCTAGAAGACAACGTCGCGGTGGCCGAGGAGTTTCGGGACCGCTATCGCTGCTTCGTCGTAGACGAGTACCAGGACGTGACTCCGCTGCAGCAACGACTGCTCGACGCGTGGCTGGGGGCACGCGACGATCTCACCGTCGTCGGTGACGCCAACCAGACCATCTACTCGTTCACCGGCGCGACACCCAAATTCCTGCTGGACTTCTCCCGCCGATTCCCTGATGCGGTGGTGGTGCGTCTGGAGCGCGACTATCGGTCGACCCCGGAGGTCGTCTCGCTCGCCAACCGCACTATCGGCGCGGCACGGGGTCGAATCGCCGGCACCCGGCTGCAACTCATCGGCCAGCAACCGCCCGGACCTGAACCGGCTTTTGCCGAGTACGACGACGAGCCGGCCGAGGCGGCCGGTGTCGCGCGCGCGATCCGCAAGCTCATTGATTCCGGCGTGTCCGCCGCCGAGATCGCGGTGCTGTACCGGATCAACGCGCAATCCGAGGTGCACGAGCAGGCCCTGACCGAGCTCGGTATTCCGTATCAGATCCGGGGCGGGGAAGCGTTCTTCGTCCGACCGGAGATTCGGCAAGCGGTGCAGGCCCTGCGGCAGGCAGCGGCCCGAGACGACCTTCCCGAGGAATCGCGGTGCGGTGCTGAACTCGTCCGGCTCGTGAAGGCGGTGCTCGCGCCCGTTGGTCTCACGGCGACCGAGCCGAGCGGCGCGCAGGCCCGTGAACGGTGGTCCTCGCTGGTCGCGCTGGTCCAACTGACCGAGGAACTCGTCGACACCGAGGACTCGCTCGATCTCGACGGGCTGCTACGCGAATTCGCCACGCGCGCCGAGGCCCGCCATCCACCCACGGTCGCCGGGGTGACGCTCGCGTCGCTGCACGCCGCGAAGGGACTCGAGTGGGACGCGGTGTTTCTGGTCGGACTGTGTGATGGCACGCTGCCCATTGCGCACGTGCTGGGCGACGGCGGTGCCGTTGCGGACGAGGCCGGGCTCGAGGAAGAGCGACGACTTCTCTATGTCGGGATCACCCGTGCGCGTAAGCATTTGCAGCTGTCCTGGGGCTTGTCCCGCACGGAGGGCGGCCGGCGCACTCGGCGCCGGTCCCGCTTTCTCAACGGCCTGGTGCCGGAAAACTCACCGGCGTCCCGCACCGCTGCCCCGAGCACGCGTGAACGGCGACGACCGGCCTGCCGGGTCTGCGGCAAATCGCTGCAGGGATCGACGGCCACGATGCTCGGCCGCTGTGAAGGGTGCCCGTCCAACATCGATGTCGAACTGCTCGACGCGTTGAAGGCGTGGCGACTGGAGAAGTCACGGGAGCTGGAAGTGCCGGCGTTCGTGGTCTTCAGCGACAACACCTTGACCGCCATCGCCGAACAGCAGCCGCTCGACGACCGTGCGCTCGTCGCTATTCCGGGCATCGGCGCCAAGAAGCTCGAGCGGTTCGGCCCCGACGTCTTGCGCGTCGTGTCCTCTCGAGCCGGCAAATCCGCAGCTAGAAAATAGGTTGTGCCGGATCGGTCCGGTTGCCTACCCTGGTTGACGGGCCCGCGGTCGGCGCGGGCATTCAAGGTTGTGAACGCCTGAGGAGGTGGCCGAGAAATGAAGATCCACGAGGGTGTCTCGATGGTGGGCGGGCGTCTGTCCGCAGTTCCGGCCGCCGCGGCATGCGAACTCGACGCTGCGCAAGCACCGGCTCGACGAGCTACGTGGCTGACAGCAGCCGGCGCAACCGTTCATCGCCACCGGGATGCACTTCCCGGACCCGTGCCCAGGAATCTGTACCGAGACAAGCTTCGGTAGCAGTTTCGAACAACTGGCCACGGGTCGCGCAACGCGAATCGTGGCCATTTTTGTCTCGTCGACCAACCGGTCGCCACGAATTCGGTTCGCGCAAAGCCACAGAAATCGCCAACAGAACCGAACACTAAGGAGAACGACGTGTCATCCGCGACGATCCGCGTGACATTGCCGTGCCGATCCGATGATCCGGACCTGTGGTTCGCCGACAGCCCCGCCGACCTGGAACACGCCAAGGCGCTCTGCGCGCAGTGCCCAATCAGGCAGCGCTGCCTGCGTGCCGCGCTGGATCGCGCTGAGCCGTGGGGTGTCTGGGGCGGTGAGATCTTCGATCAGGGCGTCGTCATCGCCCGCAAGCGTCCGCGGGGACGCCCCCGGAAGGTCTGCGCCTAACGCCACTTCGCGAAGTCACCCGCTAGTTGTCGACGCACTGCGGTCGATCGACCCCAGTGCGACGACAAACGGCGGGTGACTTGCTGTGGGGTTCAGCGCAATCCGGGCAACCACTCCCGGGCGATGCGCATATAGGGCGCTTCCGCATCCAACTGCGCCAAAATCCCGACCGAACCCAAAAGGACCCGGAAGATCATCAGATATTCCGGCGGCAGATTCAGCGAGCGCCCGGTGCGGAACTGGGCGCCGTTGAAGTCTGCAGCGCTGCCCGCCGTCTTCTGCAGCCAGGCCCGGGTGAAGTGGAACGACTCGTTCCTGATCGGATCGGTGAAGGGGCGCAGGTAGTCGTCGATCTCCTGATGCGTCACCGTCCGGCCCGGCAGCACGAAGTTGTTCTCGTGCAGCAGCTCGGTCAGTTCCTCGAAGCGATCCTCGACGGTGAGCTTGACCATCCGTCCCATTTCCGGTGGCAGCCCGTTCGGCATGGGCGCGCAGGCGCCGAAGTCGATGACGCCAAGCCGACCGTCGTCGAGCACCATGAAGTTGCCGGGATGCGGGTCGCAGTGCAGCAGGCCGACGCGGGCGGGGGCCGAGAAGTGGAACTGCGCCAACTGCGCGCCCACCGTGTCGCGCTGCTGTTTGCTCCCGCGGGCGATGATCGTAGCCAGGGGAGTGGCGGTCATCCATTCCGACACAATCACTTTCGGCGAGCTTGCGACAACCTTGGGCACGTAAATCTCGGTGTCACCATCGAAGACCTTGGCGAATGCGCGCTGGTTGTCGGCCTCGATCCGGTAGTCGAGTTCTTCCTCGGTGCGCGCCACCAACTCGGCGAGGATGGGCTTGACGTCGGCGCCGGGGATGACCGACGCGAACATGGCCGCAAAGCGCGACAGGGTTTTCAGGTCCGCACGCAGCGCCTCGTCTGCACCGGGATACTGCACTTTGACCGCCACGTCTCGGCCGTCGGCCCACACTGCGCGGTGCACCTGGCCGATGCTCGCCGATGCGGTCGGAGAGTCGTCGAACGAGGAAAACCGCTCGCGCCACTTCGTGCCGAGTTGCTGGTCGAGAACGCGGTGCACGGTCGGCGCCGGCATGGGTGGTGCGTCGGCCTGCAGTTTCGTCAGCGCTTCCCGATACGGTTCGGCATATTCGTCCGGAATAGCCGCCTCCATGACGCTGAGCGCTTGGCCGAGCTTCATCGCGCCACCCTTGAGCTCGCCGAGCACGGTGAAGAGTTGCTCGGCGGCCCGCTGGCTCAGTTCGGCGTTGATCTCCGTGCGGTCGCCGCCGGCGAGTCTGCGGCCCAGGCCCACAGCGGCTCGGCCAGCCATTCCCAACGGGATGCTGGCCAGCTTTGCATTACGTGTGGACCGTTTGCGGGGAATGTCGGTCACGTGACCATCATGGCTGACGAATCGCCAGTCTCGCCCAAGTAGGCCGCGAATGTCCTTGCTAATTCACAGCTTCGCCCAGCGGTTGCCAGCAGTCACACAATCGGTGCGGCACCCAGGGCCGAATCCGGATCGCCGGAGCCTCGAGATCGATTTCGATGGTCGCGTTCACGCTGGCCGGCACGTCGCACGGTTGGGCGGTGATCACCGACTCCACCTGGGCAAGGGCTACCGCGCTGGTAGCCAGAACCGCCGATGCCGGGCCGGCGCCGACCCGACCCAGGAGTTGAGCCGACAGATTGGGCCACTCCCGATCGACACCGCATCGCGCCAAGTCCGCGCAGCGCAGACAACTCGTCTCACCCGGCACGACAAACGGCCCCACAATTCCGCGTCCGTCCCTGATCCGGACCTGCAGGTGCGGAATCGCGTTCGCGACAAGGGCGGTCACGAGCCGCGGATCCGGCACCAGGTCGTCGGCGAGCACCACCAGGTCGGTACGCCACCGCGACATGTCGAGGTCCGCGGGAAGTTTCGTCGACCGCCGCGTGTCGACGCCCTGTGCTCGAAGAGCGGTCCACAGCGTCTCGGTCACCGGGCCGCGGCCGTGCACCCGGATCGATCGCACCACGGGCGGCAGCCACGGCGTTTGCGTGACTATCCCCGCCTCACACAATTCCGCAAGGATGGCTGAGATGTCTGCCGGAGCGATGCCGCACTCGACGGCCCGCCAGACGATGGTCGGTCGCGAGTGTTGCCCGTCGAGCAGTTCGAGCACCTCGACCAGGGTTTCTGGCTCCACGCCGGCGGGCGGTCGCAGTGCACGGCAGCGTTCGGGATCCCAGCCCAACTGCACGCGGCCGTCGCGGCGCAGCAAGATCGGCAAGCGCGGATCGAGTCGCAGGTTACCGCCGGTGTTTACGTCGGATTCGTTGCTCGAGGGAGCGGACAGTGGCATGGCAGCAGTATGCGATGTCAGGTGTGCCGAACACGGTCCGAAATCCGCAGTTATCCACAGGCTCGGTGGTTATGCACAGGATCAATGTGTCAGGACAAGCTTGATGGCCACCACCAGAACGGCAAGCACCGCCAGACCGATGGCGCCGACGAGCGTCACCCCCGACGGCCGCTCGCCCCGAAGCCGGGTGATGACGAAGCTGATCGCCGCGATGCGGACGACCGCGTAGATCTCGGCAGTGAGAACGGCGGTATGCATTTCCAGCCAGCCAGCCTGCAGCGGCGATGGCCAGCATCAGCAGTGGTCCGGCGGCCGAACTGAGAATGGGCAGCGAATTGCGAAGTAGTGCGGGCAGACTCTCCCGTTCGCTGCGAATGTTGTCCCCGACTGCATCGGCGAACAAGTGCGCGAGAAAGGTCGAAAATGCCGTGCCGGCAACGATCAGGAGCCCTTCTACGGGACTGTCCGACCGGCTCACCAACGGAGTCAGCGCCGCGAGAACGAGGATGTTGCCGTAGACGTAGGCGGATATCCGATTGGCCGCCGTGTGAATGAACGCCGGATCGAGGGCCTCGGGCGTGTCGGAAACCTCGGTGTCACCGGACATGGGTTTAGCCTCGCACACGGCGCGTAACCATCGGGTCTCGTCCACGCGCAGGCTGACGCACCGTGTCGGCCACCAGGTTTACGCTGACGGCGAGCAGAGGGGAAGGATGAGCCGTATGGCAGACACTGACTCGAGCATTGCGCGGGTTCGGGAATATTACGAGCGCGTCGACGCGGGTGACGTCGAGGGAGTTGTCAATATGTTCGCCCCCGATGCGGAGTATCAGCGCCCTGGTTATGACCCATTCATCGGACATGCGGCACTCGAGCGGTTCTACGGGGGCCAGCGCGTGATCAAGCAAGGCCGCCACACCGTGACGTCGGTGATCGGCAACGGCGGCGACGTCGCGGTCCAGGGTAGTTTCGCCGGTGTCTTGCACGATGGCTCGGAGGTGTCGCTGCGGTTCGCCGACTTCTTCCGCGTCACCGACGGCGGCGCCTTTGCGCGCCGCGACACCTACTTCTTCGCGCCGATGGTGTGACGGGCATGTCGCAGAAGTACGAGTTCGGCGCCGCGTTCACCGACCACATGATCACGGCCGACTGGTCCCTCGACCAAGGTTGGCACGACCTGCAGATGGGTCCGCGACGCGAGATTCCGATGGACCCCGGAATGGTCGGGTTGCATTACGGCCAGGTGGTTTTCGAGGGCCTCAAGGCGCATCGAGGAGTGGATGACTCCATCGCGCTGTTTCGGCCAGCGGAACATGCCCTGCGTTTCCAGCGTTCGGCGCGACGGATGAGCATGCCCGAACTGCCGGTGGAAATTTTCGTTCGAGCATGCGAAGCACTGACCGCCGCGGACGCGGACCAACTGCCGCACGACGAATCGTTGAGCTTGTACCTGCGGCCGGTGCTGTACGCCTCGGAAGCGCATTTGGCGCTGCGACCCGCCCGCGAGTACCGGTTCCTGCTCATCGCCTTCGTCACGCAGCGGTTCTTCGCGGCGCAGCTCAACGCGTTGACCGTCTGGGTCAGCCGGGAGTACTCGCGCGCCATGCCCGGTGGCACCGGTGGAGTGAAGATCGCCGGCAACTATGCGCCCACGTATCTCGTCCAGCAGCTCGCCGCCGAGCAGGGCTGCGATCAGGTGGTGTGGACGGACTCGGCCGAGCACAAGTGGGTGCACGAACTCGGCGGCATGAACCTTTTCTTCGTGCGCGGCAGCGGCGCCGACGCGCAGGTGGTCACGCCGCCGACCTCTGATGTGGTGTTGCCGGGCATCACGCGCAGCGCGCTGCTCGCGCTGGCCGAAAAGCATGGCTGGCGCACCAGCGAGGAAGAGATCTCCGTCGATCAGTGGCGGCGCGAATGCGCCGAAGGCATCATCACCGAGGTGTTCGCTTGCGGGACGGCTGCGGTGGTGTCACCGGTGGGCCGCGTTCGCGACGGCGAGGGTGACTTCGACATCAACGGCGGTCAGGTCGGCCCGGTGACCGATGCGCTGCATAAGGAACTGGTGGCCATTCAGCAGGGCCGCGCTGCGGACCCAGATGGCTGGCGACACGTGGTGCCGCCCAACGCCACATTGTGAGCTGCTAGGACTCGCCCCGCTCGCGCTGCTCACGCTCGCGCGCTTCGGTTTCCTTCAAGGCGGCGATCGGGTCATCGAACATGGCGGTGTCGCCACCGATGATGCGGTCGATGAAACCGGCTGGGTTGTCCAGGTCAGCACTGTCGGGCATGAGGTCCGGGTGCGCCCACACCTCGTCGCGCTTCTCGATACCGGCGCTTTCGGTGAGTCGGCGCCACAGCGTCGCTGCCTCGCGAACCTTGCGTGGTCGCAGTTCCAGGCCGACGAGCGTGGCAAAGGTCTGCTCGGCGGGCCCGCCGGTCGCGTGTCGGCGGCGCAGCGTCTCGCTGAGTGCCGCAACTCCGGGTAGCCTGTCGCCGAGGGCGTCGGCCACGACCGTCTCCACCCAGCCCTCGATCAACGCGAGCAACGACTCCAACCGCTCCAGCGCAGCCTTCTGCTCCGGCGTGGTCTGTGGTTCGAACGCCCCTTGGGAAAGGATTTCCTCGAGCTTCGACGGGTCGGACAGCGCCATCGGGTCGATCCCCTGGGCGATCTCTTCCATCGCGGACATGTCCAGCCTGATCCCGCGGGCATACTCCTCGACTGTGCCGAGCACGCGCTGACGCAACCACGGCACGTGGCTGAAGAGCCGTTGATGCGCCGCCTCGCGCGCCGCCAGAAAGACCACGACCTCGCGCTCGGGTTGTTCCAGACCCTCGCTGAACTTCGAGATGGCCCCCGGCAGCAGAGCCGCGGTGCCAGCCGAGCCGAGGGGAAGGCCGATGTCGGTGGAGGTGAGAACCTCCTTCGACAGATGGCCGAGCGCCTGACCCAGTTGTGAGCCGAACGCATATCCGCCCATCTGGGTGAGCATGCCCATGAGCGGGCCCGCGAACTGCTGGGCCTCGGGCGGAAGCGATGCGGTCCACATCCCCGAAATCTGTTGTGCCACCGGATCACACAGACGCTTCCAGGTATCCAGCGTCTCTTCTATCCAATCATTGGGCGTCCACGCGGCCGCTTTCGTCGCGCCGGCTGGCAGCGTGGTCGCGCCGTCGAGCCAGACCTCGGCGAGGTGCGCGGCGTCGGAAACTGCGCTGGCAGCGCCAGCCGAAACCGGCGTGACGCTCGCGCCCAGGGTTTGGCGGGCAAGTTGTTTGGCGACGTCGTAATTGACCGGGCCGCTCGACGGGTTCCCCGACGCCATCGAGGAGCCCATGCCGCTGAGCATTTGTCCGAATTGCGTCAGCATCGCACCCAGCGCCGCCGGGTCGAAGCCTTCCATGCTGAAACCGAACGGGTTACCCGGTTGACCGCCCTCACCACCGCGGCGGTCCTTGTCGCGGTCCGGATCGTCGTCGCGGTTGGAGAACCCGAAGGGTAGGTCACTCATACTTCAACGGTACAAGGAGGACACGACTGAGTAGTCACGCTGAGAGGAGTGAACGGTCGGTTCTGGCCTCGTTCCGCTCCTCGCGCGTTCCGCGCTGCGATGCTCGCTCGGCCGCCACCTCCGGAGTGAACGGTCGGTTCTGGCCTCGTTCCGCTCCTCGCGCGTTCCGCGCTGCGATGCTCGCTCGGCCGCCACCTCCGGAGTGAACGGTCGGTTCTGGCCTCGTTCCGCTCCTCGCGCGTTCCGCGCTGCGATGCTCGCTCGGCCGCCACCTCCGGAGTGAACGGTCGGTTCTGGCCTCGTTCCGCTCCTCGCGCGTTCCGCGCTGCGATGCTCGCTCGGCCGCCACCTCCGGAGTGAACGGTCGGTTCTGGGCCTCGTTGCGTTCCGTGCTGCAAGCTCACAGTTACCCTGACCGAGTGAATCGACGGATCGTGACCCTGCTCGTGGCGTTGGTGCCGGTCATCGCGCTCGGTGTCCTCGGCAGTGTCCTCACAGTCCCGTACGCGTCGCTCGGTCCCGGCCCCACCTACAACACCCTCGGTGTGGTCGACGGCAAGCAGGTGGTCGACATCCACGGGGCACCGGTCGACCCGACCTCGGGGCACCTCAATATGACCACGGTGTCCGTTCGGGACGGCCTCAATATCTTCGAGGCGATGGCCCTGTGGGCGAGTGGCCAACAGGGCCTGGTCCCGCGCTCGGAAATTTACCCGCCGGATCGCACCAGGCAAGAGATCGAGCAATCGAACGCCGCCGAATTCAAGCAGTCCGAAAACAGCGCCGAACTCGCGGCGCTGCAGTATTTGAAGTTCCCAACCATTCTGGTGGTAGACGAGGTCTCCAAGGACGGCCCGGCCAAGGATGCGCTTCGCCAAGGCGACGAGCTGATCAGTATCAACGGCAAGCCGGTGCACACCGTCCGCGAGGTGCAGGATGTTGTTGCCGCGGTCAAACCCGGCTCCGACGTGACCATTCAGTACCGCCGCGGCGGCAGCGAGTCCACTGCGGTCATCAAGCTGGGCGCCCGGCCGGACGCGCCCGACAAGGGCTACCTCGGTATCAGTCCCGAGCAGAAGCCGCAGGCGCCGTTCTCCGTCGACTTCAACCTGGCCGACGTCGGCGGTCCCTCTGCCGGGTTGATGTTCAGCCTCGCGGTTATCGACAAGCTCACCCCCGGCGAGCTTTCCGGCGGCAAATTCATCGCCGGCACCGGAACGATCGACGACGATGGCACGGTCGGTCCCATCGGCGGTATCCAGTACAAAATGGCGGCCGCGCGATCGGCCGGTGCCACTGTTTTCCTGGTTCCCGACAAGAACTGCGATGAGGCGCGACAGGAAACTCCCGACGGGCTACAGCTGATCAAGGTCGACGCCCTCAGCGACGCCGTCGGATCGTTGGAAGCGCTGCGGTCGGGTCGGCCGGTCCCGAGCTGCAGCTAGTCCAGGGTCGCGTAGAGCGCGTCGAGGACGTTGGTTGCCAGATCGGGATAGGTGCGCAACTCGATCTCGTCCTCGTCGTCGTCCTGCGGCTTGAGTTGCAGCATGCTCAGCGTCGTCCCGTCGCGTAGCGCGGCGGCGAAGAGACGGGCGCTTCGTCGGCCTGGATGGGCGTGCGCCGCGTCGCGGGCGGCCGCGTCTGCGGCATCCCGGTCCGACAACAGCGGACCCAGCGCGTCGTCGAGGTCGGCTTCAGCGTCGGGCGGCAGTACGACGATCTCCTGCGCGAGCAGGCAGCCCGCGACCGCTTCGGGCCAGCTGGTGGTGGCCAGGAATTCGTCGAGGGCGGGGGAGCCGCCGTCGATGTCGGACGGCAATGCCTCTTGGGCGATCGGGGTGAGCACCGCACCGTCGGACAGCTCGTCGAGCAACGACGGTTCAGCGGCCACGAGGTCCTCGGTGGGTACCAGCGCATAGAGCTGCGGGGGTTGACCCCAGCCCTCGTCATTGAGGAACTCGGCCACGTCTCGCACGCACCGGGCCAATGCCGAGCGCGAAAATCCTTCGATCACGTGCGCCATCTTGCCATTTCGGACACCAGTATCCGGCGCTCGGCGAGCACTCTGAGTTGTTACGTAGAGTGGGGCGAAACGGTCAACGTCGCGGCATCTCGCCGCTGAACCTGGGAGCGTGGCACGTGGGCATGCGGCCCTCTGGTGGTCTCCCGTCGCTGTCGCGGCGGAGTCGTGTGTTGCTGATCGTGGCGCTGGTGTTGGCCGCGCTGCTGCTGATCGGTCCACGATTGATCGACACCTACACCAACTGGCTGTGGTTCGGCTCGGTCGGTTTCCGCGCGGTCTACGTCAAAGTGCTCGTGACCCGGGTCGTGCTGTTCCTCGTGGTCGGCGCGGTCGTCGGCGCCATCGTCTTCCTGGCGTTGCTCGCGGCATACCGGTCACGGCCGGTATTCGTTCCCGCAGGTGGCCCCAACGACCCGATCGCGCGTTACCGCACGACCGTGATGAGTCGGCTGCGGCTGTTCGGAATCGGGATTCCGGCGTTCTTCGGAATCTTGTGCGGCCTTGTCGCGCAATCGAGTTGGGTCACCGCACAGCTGTTCTTGCACGGCGACAAGTTCGGCACCACAGATCCGCAGTTTCACCTCGACGTCGGCTTTTATGCCTTCGATCTGCCGTTCTACCGGATGGTGCTCAACTGGCTGTTTGTTGCGGTGGTGATCGGCTTCTTCGCAAACTTGGTGACCCACTACATCTTCGGTGGGCTCCGCTTGAGTGGTCGCGAGGGCGCGTTGACCAAGGCGGCCCGCATGCAACTTGCGATTTTGGCCGGAACATTCGTGTTGCTCAAGGCGATCGCGTACTGGTTCGACCGCTACTCCCTGCTGTCGAGTGGCCGCAAGGAACCGACGTTCACCGGTGCGGGCTACACCGATATCAATGCCGTATTGCCAGCAAAATTGATCTTGCTCGCTATCGCGGTGATCTGCGCGCTGGCGTTCTTCGCGGCGATCTTCTTGCGCGACTTGCGTATTCCCGCCATGGCCGTCGCGTTGCTCGTACTGTCGTCGATAGTCGTCGGTGCGGTCTACCCGTTGATCGTCGAGCAGTTCTCGGTGCGACCCAACGCGGCCGACAAGGAAAGCCCCTACATCTCGCGTAACATCGCCGCGACCCGGCATGCCTACGGCATTACCGATGACAAAGTGACGTATGAAAACTATCCGGGGGAGGGTACCAAGAACCCGCGCGAGGTCCCCGCGGATGCCACCACCATCGCCAACATTCGGTTGCTGGACCCGAACATTTTGTCGCGCACCTTTACCCAGCAGGAGCAGTTGAAGAACTTCTACGGCTTCCCCTCCTCGCTGGACATCGATAGATACACCATCGACGGCAAAACGCAGGACTACATCGTGGCCGCGCGGGAGCTGTCCCCGAAGAGCCTCACCGGCAACCAGACAGACTGGATCAACAAGCACACCGTGTACACGCACGGCAACGGCTTCGTCGCGGCCCCGGCCAATCGGGTCAACGCTGCGGTTCGGGACGCGGCCAATGAGAACTCGAGTAGCAACAGCGGCTACCCGATTTACACGGTCAGCGACCTGGCGTCGCAGGCGGCCGGCACGCAGACGATCAAGGTGTCCCAGCCGCGCATCTACTACGGCGAGGTCATCTCGCAGGCCGATCCGGACTACGCCATCGTCGGTGCCGAGCCCGGCCAGCAGCCCCGCGAGTACGACACCGACACCGAGCGCTACACCTATCAAGGCGCAGGCGGTGTATCGATCGGCAACTGGTTCAACCGGTTCGCGTTCGCGGCCAAGTACACCGAGCGCAACATCTTGTTCTCCGGCGCTATCGGCCCCGACTCGAAGATCATCTTCAACCGCGACCCGCGCGAGCGGGTGCAGAAGGTGGCCCCCTGGCTCACCACCGACGGTGACGAATACCCGGCCGTGGTCAACGGTCGCATCGTCTGGATCGTCGACGCCTACACCACCCTGGACAACTACCCGTATGCCCAGCGCAGTTCGCTGGAAGGTCTGGTCGAGGACAGCATCGATCAGAACACCGGCCGGCTGCTGCCGCGCAAAGAGGTGTCCTACATTCGCAACTCGGTGAAGGCCACGGTCGACGCCTACGACGGCACCGTGACGCTCTACCAGTTCGACCCCACCGACCCAGTGCTCAAGGCGTGGATGGGTGTCTTCCCAGGCGCGGTGCAGCCGGAAAGCGCGATCAGTCCGGAACTGCGAGCCCACTTCCGCTACCCCGAGGACCTTTTCAAGGTGCAGCGGGAAATGCTGGCGAAGTATCACGTCAACGATCCGCGCGAGTTCTTCACCAACAACGCGTTCTGGTCGGTTCCGAGCGATCCGACGGTTGACAATGGCGGAAACCTGAACCAGCCGCCGTACTATGTGCTGCTCGGTGACCCGCGAACGGGTAAGCCCTCGTTCGACCTCACGAGTGCAATGGTCGGCTACAACCGCGAGTTCTTGTCGGCCTACATATCGGTCAAGTCGGATCCCAACGGATACGGCAAGTTCCGGGTCTTGCAATTACCTACCGACACTCAGACGCAGGGGCCGCAGCAGACCCAGAACTCCATGACGTCTGATCCGCGGGTCGCCTCCGAGCGAACGTTGCTGCAGAACGCCAACCGGATTCAATACGGGAACCTGCTCACCCTGCCGATTGCCGACGGCGGAATCCTGTACGTGGAACCGCTCTACACCGAGCGCAACACCCAGGGCAGTTCCGCCTTCCCGCAGCTCTCGCGGGTGTTGGTGAGCTACCGCGATCCCGGGCCGCAAGGTGGGGTGAAGGTGGGTTACGCGCCTACCCTTGCCGAGGCACTCGATCAGGTATTCGGAACCGGCGCCGGCAGTGCCGCAACCGCGCCCGGCGGTGACGCGGCCACCGGCGGTCAGCAGCAAGGACAGGCCCCGCCGCCTGCCGATCAGCAGGGCGCGGCACCGACGACGCCGAACCCGCCGCCGACGGGACCGTCACCGAGTCGTGATGCAGCCGTGAGCGAGCTCAATTCGGCGCTGGCGAACGTGAAGGCCGCGCAGCAGAGCGGTAACCTCTCGGATCTCGGGGCCGCGTTCGACCGCCTGCAGAAGGCGATCGACGACTACCAGCGAGCCGGCGGGTAGCGCCGCAAAAGACAGAAACACTCCGGACACCTAAGGTGCCGGAGTGTTTCTGGATTAGCTGTGGTGGCTCACGCCTTGCCGGCGACGGCCTTCAGCAGCACGTCGTTGGCCTGCAGGAACTGGTTGTACTGGTCGCCCAGTCCATGCGCAGTGGCAGCGTCACCGATCGTGGCCTTGGCCATCTCGAACGGCGTGGGCGCGGGCGCCGGAGCCGGTGCGGGGGCCGGAGCAGGAGCCGGGGCGGGCTGCGCAGCCTCGACGCCCGAGGACTCACCGCTGGTCAGGTACTGACCGCAGACGGGCCAGGCGCCCTGGCCTTGGGAGGCGAGAACGTTCTCGGCGACGCGAATCTGCTCGGCCTTGCTGGCGTTGGCGGGGCTGCCGGTGCCGCCGTTGGCTGCCCAGGTGCTCTGCGAGAACTGCAGACCGCCGTAGTAGCCGTTGCCGGTGGCGGTGTTCCAGTTGCCGCCACTCTCGCACTGTGCGACGCCGTCCCAGTTGTGGGCCGACGCGGTGCCGGTGGCGAGTGCCATGGGAACTGCAACGAGTGCGCCGGTGGCTGCGGCCATTCCGAGCGCGCGGGTGCTGATCTTCCGGTTACGAGCCATTGTGTTCTAAACCCTCTCCGCGCTCGCCTCCGCGTCTGCGGGCCTGCTCCCTGGATTGGTCGGGGTCCCCGATCCCGCGGAGCAGGTCTGCCGGCAAGCGGCGGGTCGGGCTTGGCCCTCGGTCATCACTATTTCCGGGCCGCAAATGACCGTAGCCAAACAGCGAAGAATGGTCATCCGTGCATATATCGGAAATTGAGGCGCCAATCTAGGCGAATTTATCTACTGTTATTGCAGGTAGCGGGTGGTTTCGAGATAGTAGACACAGGCATTGTTATAAGTTCGTTATTGTGTGCGGCATCACCTGGAAAATGTGGCGCCCGTCACCGAATTGGGGCCGAAAGTGGCGCCTGAAGCCCGTCGTTCCTGGCCGATTTGCCTCCCCGTTCGACCGCCCTGTAACGTGGAGAACGCAACGCGGGGTGGAGCAGCTCGGTAGCTCGCTGGGCTCATAACCCAGAGGTCGCAGGTTCAAATCCTGTCCCCGCTACTAGACATCAGGCGGTTCCCGGAAATCGGGAACCGCCTGATGCATGTTTACCGACAGAGTTATCGCCAAGATCAGGCGAGAATCCCACAAGCCGTGGCCCCTGCGCCGGCGATATGACGCACCCTGAAGCAACCGCCCGAGAACTCACCGGCGGCCATTTTTCGGCAGCGACTCTTGCAGGCTTGACCTTGACCCTGCGTCAGGGTTGCACGCTCTTGTCATGACCACGAAAACAGCCATTGACGTCAGCGGGCTCACCAAGTCCTACGGCGACAACCCAGTGTTGCGGGGCGTCGACCTGAAAGTCCGTTCCGGCGCTATCTTCGCTCTGCTGGGGTCCAACGGCGCGGGCAAGACCACGACCGTGCGGATTCTGTCGACCTTGGTGAAGGCCGATGGTGGTACCGCCATGGTCAACGGGTACAACGTAGCCACGGAGCCGGCTCAGGTTCGCCGATCTATCAGTCTCACCGGGCAATTCGCCGCGGTCGACGAAATCCTGACGGGCCGGGAAAACCTCGTCCTCGTCGCCAGGTTGCGCCGGCTGGCGGATCCCGCCGCCATTGCAGACGACCTGCTCGCGCGGTTCGACCTGCTCGACGCGGCCGGGCGAAGGGTGGCGACCTATTCCGGTGGGATGCGTCGACGCCTCGATATCGCGATGAGTCTCATCGGTAACCCGCCGGTGCTGTTCCTCGACGAGCCGACGACGGGCCTTGACCCGCAGGCGCGGCTCGAGGTGTGGGCGACGGTCCGCGAACTCGCGGGTCGAGGCACCACCGTCCTTCTCACTACGCAATACCTCGACGAGGCAGAGCAACTCGCCGACGCGATCGCGATTCTGCACCAGGGGCGGATCATCGCCAACGGCACGCTCGCCGAGCTCAAGGAGCTCCTTCCGCCCGCAAAGGTCGAATACGTCCAAAAGCAACCGAGTCTCGAAGAAATTTTCCTCACGATCGTCGGCCACGGCGAGAGCAACGCCATCAGGAGCCAGTCATGAACACCGACTTCGCCAGTAACACCACGGTTCTCCTGGGCCGGTCGATGCGGCACATCCTGCGTAGCCCGGACACGATCATCACCGCGGCCATCACGCCGATCGCACTACTGCTGCTGTTCGTTTACGTTCTCGGCGGCGCAATCAATACCGGCAGCGCGCGATACGTCGACTACCTGCTACCGGGGATTCTGCTCATCACCATTGCTTCCGGCATTGCCTACACCGCTCTGCGTCTGTTCACCGACGTGTCGACCGGCATCTTCGAGCGGTTCCAGTCGATGCCGATCACGCGCTCGGCGCTGTTGTGGGGTCACGTGCTGACGTCGCTGGTCGCCAACCTGATCTCGCTAGTGCTCGTCGTGCTTGTTGCGCTCGCGATGGGTTTTCGCTCGGATGCCGGCGTCGGGGCGTGGCTTGCGATCATCGGAATCTTGGTGCTGTTCATTCTGGCCCTCACCTGGCTGGCCGTGATCCCCGGATTAACCGCAAAGTCGGTCGATGGGGCTAGCGGGTTCGCCTACCCGCTCATATTCCTGCCGTTCGTGAGCTCTGCGTTCGTGCCGACCTCTGGCATGCCTACCCCGGTGCGCTGGTTCGCCGAGCATCAGCCGGTCACCTCGATCGTCAACACGATTCGCAACCTGTATGCAAGCCAGCCGATCGGCGACGACGGGTGGATCGCGGTCGCCTGGTGTGTCGGCATACTCGTGCTTGCCTACACCCTCGCGATGCGCGCGTACCGCCGCAAGATCGCCTGAGACGAGGTTTCCTCGGGAAGGTACGAAATAGCGTCATGCTCACAATCAGCCAGCTCGCCGCATACGCCGGGGTCACGGTGCGCACGGTCCGGCACTACCACGCCAAAGGGCTGTTGCCCGAGCCCGAGCGGGATCAGTCTGGGTACCGCCGGTATGACGCTTCAGCGGTTGCCGAACTGATCAAGATCCGCACCCTCGCGCAAGCCGGTGTTCCGCTCTCGCATATCGATCGGCTCCTTCAGGCGGACAGCGCCGAGTTCGCGGCCGCGGTCGAAGACATCGACCATCGGCTGCGACGCGAGATTCGCGAACGAGAACACCATCGGCAACGCATCGCCAAGCTTGCGGCCGGCGACAGCCTGGCCCTGCCTGCTGAGGCGGTCGCCTACCTCGATAGTCTCCGCGACCTGGGCTTCACCGAGCGTTTCATCGGTGGGGAGCGGGATGCGTGGATCCTCATAGCAGCGCAACTGCCCGAACGGATTCCGCTGTACATGAGGATGAAGCAACAACAACTGGCCGACTCCGCAGGTCTGGCGCTGTACCGCAATCTCGCCGACACCATCGACTGGGAGCCGACCGATCCTCGCGTGCCCGCGCTCGTGGACCAACTTGTCGCGCTACTGGAAGCGCCGACTCCGGATGGCCCGGAGAAGAAGGGCGATCATGACGGAGATCCGTCCGAAGACGATCTGCCCGAAGACCTAGCGCGGCTGCTCGACCAGCTCTTCCTCGAGTTGGTGCCAGTCGCAGCACGAGTCCTCGAACTCCTCGAGCAACGCGGCTGGACTGGGTGGACGAATTTAAAGCGCACTGGTCGCATCCGGGCGAATCCGTGACGACGACGAGCGGGGGTCGGCGTTCTACTGTTGGAAGCGGTACCCCATCCCGGCTTCGGTGAGAAGGTGTTTGGGGTCGGCCGGGTCGTCTTCGAGCTTGCGGCGCAGCTGGGCCAAATACACACGCAGGTAATGGGTTTCCGTGGCGTAGGCCGGTCCCCACACCTCCTTGAGCAGTTCCTTTCGCCCGACGAGCTTGCCGCGGTTGCGCACCAACATTTCCAGCATGCCCCACTCGGTCGGCGTCAGGTGCACCTCCGCGCCGTGTTTGGTCACCCGCTTGGCGGCGAGATCGACTGTGAACGAAGCGGTTTCGATGACCGGCTCGTCGGTGTCTGCACCGGTGGAGGCGCGGCGGACGGATGCCCGCAAGCGGGCGAGTAGTTCGTCCATGCCGAACGGTTTAGTCACGTAGTCATCGGCTCCGGCGTCGAGCGCCTCTACCTTGTCGCTCGAGTCGGTGCGCGCCGACAACACGATGACGGGCGCCGATGACCAGCCGCGCAAGCCAGCCAGCGCATCGATACCGGAGATGTCGGGCAGGCCGAGGTCCAGAATTACCACGTCCGGCGGCTTCTCCGCCGCGAGGCGCAGCGCAGCGGTTCCCGTTGCGGCAGTGAGCACCTCGTAGCCGCGAACCGAGAGGTTGATGCGCAGCGCTCGCAAAATTTGTGGTTCGTCGTCGATGACGAGGACGCGCGTCAACGTACTGGCCCGTCGTTGTCCGGGGCCGCCAGATCCAGCACGACGGTCAGTCCACCACCGGGCGTGTCCGTTGCCTGCACAGTGCCGCCCATTGCCTCGACGAACCCGCGAACCACCGAAAGCCCCAGTCCCGCACCTGATCTAGCGTCGCAGTCCCCGAGGCGCGGAAACGGCTGGAACAGCCGGTCCTGGAGGGCGCGGGGCACACCTGGTCCCTCGTCGGCGATGTTGACGACGACGCGGTCCGCCAGTGGCGCGGCGTCGACGCGAACTACACTGTCGTCGCCGTAGCGCAAGGCGTTGTCGATGATGTTGGCCAGTACCCGCTCCAGCAGGCCGGCATCAGCGAGAACGGCGACATCGCCGACCTCTACCTTCATTCGATCGAGCGCGCGGTCGTCCCGGCGTGATCGGATTCCGAGGCTCACCAGCGCACGGTGGACGACCTCGTCGAGGTAAACGGTACGCAGATCTGGGTGGATAACTCCGGCGGCCAGGCGCGAGGAATCGAGCAGGTTACCGACGAGGGAGGTGAGCTGATCGATCGACTCTTCCACGGTGGCAAGCAGTTCGTCGGTGTCGGCGACGGAGAACTGCACGTCGTCGCTGCGCAAGCTCGACACCGCTGCCTTCGCGCCCGCCAGGGGAGTGCGCAGGTCGTGGCTGATCGCCGACAGCAGCGATCGGCGCAGATCGTCGGCCTTGGCCAGCGCCTCGGCTTTGCTGGCTTCGGCGGCGAGTTCGCGCTGCGTGATCAGTCCGGCGGCCTGCTTGGCCACCGCTGTCAGTACTCGCAGATCGGTGGCCTGCACCTTCTGCCCACGCAGCAGCATCCAGAACACGCCGTCGCCGACCTCTACCGCGGTGTCCGCAGAAGCCACCGTTCGGCAGGGATCGTCGCCGACACTGGCTGCGACGGTGGGACCGTCGCCGCTGTCGGCGATGACGCTCACGCTGCGCTGGCCGTAGGTTTCGCGCACCTTTTCCAGCAGCGCGTCGAGGTCGGCGTCGCGTAGGACCGAGCCGGCGAACATGGCGAGCAATTCGGCTTCGCGCGCGGCGTGCCGTGCTTCGCGTGCGCGATTGGCGGCGACGTCGACGAGTCCGGCCACAGCCACGGCGACCGTCAGCAGGACGAGTTCGGTGATGGCGTTGTCCGGTTCAGCGATGGTGAATGTGTAGCGCGGATCGGTAAGGAAGTAGTTCAGCAACAGTCCCGATAAGGCGGCGGACAGTGCAGCCGGAACGATGCCGCCCAGCAATGCGACGGCAAGCACGCCGACGAAGAAGATTGCGCTTTCTCCGCTGAGTTTGAGGAACCGGTCCAAGAACCCGACCGTTACTGCGCAGATGAGCGATGGCACGACGACCGCGGCCACCCAGGCGGCGACGCGTCGTTCGCGCGGCGCCAGCGCGGCCCAGTGCAGGCCGTGACGTGCTTGTTCGTGGGTGACCATGTGCACGTCGATGGGCCCGGATCCGCGGATGGTGCGGGCACCGATTCCCTCGTCGAACAGTCGCGCCCAGCGCGAGCGGCGTGAGGTGCCCAGCACGAGTTGAGTAGCGTTGGATTCCCGCGCGAATTCGAGCAGCGCGCGCGGCACGTTGTCACCGGTGACTGTGTGAATGCTGGCGCCAAGGCTGGCTGCAAGTTCGCGCACCATCACCATGTCGGGTGCGGCGCCGCCGCGCAGTCCGTCACCGTGCACGACGTGCAGAATCATGAGTTCGGCGCTTGACTTCGAGGCGATCCGAGAAGCCCGCCGGATCAGCGTGGCCGACTCCGGCCCGCCGGTGACCGCGACGACCACCCGCTCGCGGGCCTCCCAGGTCGCGGTGATGTTGTGGTCGGCACGGTACTTCGCCAGCGCGGCATCGACTTGGTCGGCAAGCCACAGCAACGCCAGCTCACGCAGCGCGGTGAGGTTGCCGCCCCGGAAGTAGTTCGACAGCGCCGCGTCCACCTTTTCCGGCGCGTACACGTTGCCGTGGGCGAGCCTGCGCCGCAGTGCTTCTGGAGTGATATCGATCAACTCCACCTGCGCCGCACTGCGGACGACAGCGTCGGGAACGGTCTCCTTCTGCTCGATGCCGGTGATCTGGCGGACCACGTCGTTGAGGCTTTCCAGATGTTGGACGTTGACGGTAGAGATCACGGTGATACCCGCGGCCAGGATCTCCTCGACGTCTTGCCAGCGCTTGTGGTGCCGGCTGCCCGGCGCATTGGTGTGCGCGAGCTCGTCGACGAGCGCGACCTGCGGATGGCGTGCGAGCACGGCTTCGACGTCGAGTTCGGCAATGGTCGTTCCGCGGTGGCTGATCTCACGGCGCGCAATGACCTCGATGCCGGCGAGTAGTTCGGCGGTCTTCTCCCGCCCGTGCGTTTCCACCACGGCGGCAACGACATCGGTGCCGCGGTCGAGTCGCCGGTGAGCTTCCCCGAGCATGGCGTAGGTCTTCCCGACTCCCGGCGCCGCACCGAGGTAGATGCGCAACTCACCACGCTTGGGACGACTCTCGCTCACGTGTTCATCATCCATCGATCCAGTACCCGGGGCACGGGTTCGGTTATCCTGGCCGACACTCACAGCTCGTCGACGCCCCCCGCATACAAGGCATCCCAGGTGGCAAACCGCTGCAGCTGTGATGCGACCGTAAACCCGAACGAAGTCAATTGAATTGGTGTTTCGCGCTCGACTACACCCGCCGCATCGAGGACCCGCAATGCCCGCGCGACAGCGATGGGAGACTTACCCAGGATCTGCACAACCGCGAAAAACCGAACCGGACCCGCGGCCAGGCACTCCAGCACCTCGACCACCGCGGGGTGCGACACGATATCCCGTAGCTGCGCGAGAAATACGGTCTCGTCCTCGCCCTCCCACCGCGACGTGGGTCGTGATACCTCAACCACACCGCCAACTTAGGTCGAGTTTCGGTACGTCGACAGTGATCTTGACGGAATCCATACGGCTAGATAGTCCGGCAATCCTCGTGCGGGGTGCTTGTTGTCTGCCGGGTCGAAAGCCGTACGCGGCGTTCGGGAACCGTCAAGAGCAGCGGCGGGTGCGTAAGGAACTCGTCAAGGTCGACAACAGCTGACCGAACCGGCCTTAGCGTCGGCTCGACCCTGAACCAGGGACGTCACCGGCCGCGGGCACCGGATTCTGCTGCGGCGACGAATCGAACGGAGGACGGATGAGCGTTGTCGTGTTTCTCGTGCTGACCGTCGGCATCTTCGCGCTACTGGGCATCGTTGCGAGACGGGTGGAGAAGCTATGAGTGTCGACAATCTTGTCGGCTTGGTCCTGTTGGTAGGGCTGGCGCTGTTACTTCTTGTCGCATTGCTGTTTCCGGAGCGGTTCTGATGAGTTCGGCGATGTCGGGACTGGCGTTCATCGCAGCCCTGGTCCTCGCGCTGGCGGCGGTTCATGTGCCGCTCGGTGACTACATGTACCGGGCCTACAACGGCCGCAAGCACTTCACGTTCGAACGCGCCGTGTACCGCTTGATCGGGGCCGATCCCGACGCCGAACAGAGCTGGGCCGCATACGCGCGCAGTGTGCTGGCCTTTTCCGCGGTCAGCATCGTCGTTTTGTTCGGGCTTCAATTGCTGCAGCAGCATTTGCCGCTGAACCTGCACAATCCGGCGACGCCAATGTCAGCGAATCTGGCGTGGAACACGGCAGTCAGCTTTGTGACCAATACCAACTGGCAGGCGTATGCAGGGGAGTCGACACTCGGTCATCTCGTGCAGATGGCCGGGCTGACGGTGCAGAACTTCGTCTCCGCAGCAGTAGGGATGGCGGTCGCGGTTGCGCTCGTCCGCGGCTTCGCGCGACGGCGTACCGGCGAACTGGGCAACTTCTGGGTCGACCTGGTTCGCGGCACCATCCGAATTCTGCTGCCCATCTCGTTTGTCGCCGCCGTGGTGTTGATCGGTGCCGGGGTTATCGAGAACTTCCACCTCAACGACCAGATAGTCAACACCATGACCGGCACCAAACAGACCATTGTCGGCGGTCCCGTGGCGAGCCAGGAGGCGATCAAGGAGATCGGGACCAACGGCGGCGGGTTCTACAACGCCAACTCCGCGCACCCGTTCGAAAACCCGACGGCATGGAGCAATTGGCTCGAGGTGTTTCTGCTGTTGCTGATCAGCTTTTCCTTGCCGCGCACGTTCGGCCGCATGGTAGGTGACCGCAGGCAGGGGTACGCGATCGCCTCGGTGATGGCCACCATCGCCGCGACGAGCGTGACGTTGATGGTGTTGGTCCAGCAGCAGCACCACGGAACCGTACCGACTGCGGCCGGAGCTGCGATGGAAGGCGTCGAAACGCGCTTCGGCGTGGTGGATTCCGCTGTGTTCGCGGATGCGACGACGCTCACCTCAACCGGCGCGGTCGACTCAGCTCATGACTCGTATACAAGTCTCGGTGGCTTGATGAGTTTGTTCAACATGCAACTCGGTGAAGTCGCGCCGGGCGGGGTCGGCTCGGGGCTGTACGGAATGCTGATTCTCGCCGTCATCACCGTCTTCGTCGCCGGGCTCATGGTAGGTAGGACACCGGAGTATCTGGGCAAGAAGATCAGACCCCGTGAAATCAAACTTGCCGCAAGCTATTTCCTCATTACACCGTTGATCGTGCTGATCGGAACGGCCGTCGCCATGGCGCTGCCAGGCGAGCGCGCGGCAATGCTCAACACCGGGCCACACGGCTTGTCCGAGGTGCTGTACGCGTTCACATCCGCGGCAAACAACAATGGGTCTGCCTTTGCGGGGTTATCGGCGAACACCGCTTGGTGGAACACCGCGCTGGGGTTGGCAATGGTCTTCGGTCGTTTCCTGCCAATGATTTTCGTGCTCGCTCTCGCCGGTTCCGTAGCCGGTCAAGGATTCACGCCGCAATCACAGGGAACGCTTCCGACGCACCGGCCGCAGTTCGTCGGATTGGTCGCTGGGGTGACGGTCGTGCTGGTTGCCCTGACCTTTCTGCCCGCGTTGGCCCTTGGGCCACTCGCCGAAGGGATTCACTCGTGAAAGTCGCGACACTGGGCCCCGCAACGCAATCCCGCGTTTCGCCCGTCGAGCCGCGCCGGGACCTGCGCGGTCTACTCGATCCGCACACGCTGTTGGCATCGGTTCCCGCCGCGATGCGCAAACTCGATCCACGCACCCTATGGCGGAATCCGGTGATGTTCATCGTCGAGATCGGGGCCGCTTGGACAACGGTTTTGGCGGTTCGCGACTCCTCGTGGTTTGCCTGGGTGACGGTTGTTTGGCTGTGGCTCACCGTCGTCTTCGCCAATCTCGCCGAAGCCGTCGCGGAGGGCCGCGGCAAAGCTCAAGCCGATGCACTGCGCAAAACCAAGACAGGCACCACTGCGCGACGTGTTACCAACTGGGTTCCGGGTGAACCTGTTGTCGAGGAACGAGTTCCGGCGCAGTTGCTGCAGCCCGGCGATATTGTTCTCGTCGAGGCGGGCCAGATCATCCCCGGCGATGGTGACATCGTCGAAGGCATTGCGTCGGTCGATGAATCGGCCATCACCGGCGAATCAGCACCTGTCATTCGCGAATCCGGTGGTGACCGCTGCGCAGTAACCGGCGGCACAATCGTGTTGTCGGACCGCATCATCGTAAGAATTACCCAGAAGCCAGGTGAAAGCTTCATTGACCGCATGATCGCCCTGGTCGAAGGTGCCAACCGGCAGAAGACACCGAACGAGGTCGCGCTCAACATCCTGCTGGCAGCACTCACAATCATTTTCGTCTTCGCCGTCGCGACCTTGCAGCCGCTGGCGATCTATTCGAAAGCCAATGCGCCAGGGATTGCCGACACTGGCGCGCTCAACGCCAACGGTGTCAGCGGAATCGTGATGGTGGCACTTTTGGTGTGCTTGATTCCGACCACCATCGGCGCGCTGTTGTCCGCCATCGGAATTGCCGGCATGGACCGGCTTGTGCAGCGCAATGTGCTCGCTATGTCCGGACGCGCCGTGGAAGCCGCCGGGGACGTCAACGTCCTGCTTCTGGACAAGACCGGCACGATCACCCTTGGCAATCGTCAAGCGGCCGAATTCATCCCGCTCGCTGGTGTCACGGTCGCAGAGCTGGCCGACGCCGCCCAGATGTCGAGCCTTGCGGACGAGACGCCCGAGGGCCGCTCGATTGTGGTTTACGCGAAAGACAATTACGGGCTGCGAGCCCGCACGCCTGGCGAACTCAGCCGCGCGCACTGGGTCGAGTTCACCGCAGCGACCCGCATGTCCGGTGTCGACCTCGACGATGGCCGGATATTGCGCAAGGGCGCGGCCGCTGCGGTCGCTGCCTGGGTCAGCGACAACGGCGGAACCGTTCCGCAACAATTGCACGAGATCGCGGCGCGAATTTCCGCCGCTGGCGGGACCCCGTTGGCTGTCGGTGAGGCCACCGCCGGATGCACCCGAGTGCTGGGCGTGATCTACCTCAAAGACGTTGTCAAGCAAGGCATGCGAACTCGTTTCGACGAAATGCGTCGGATGGGTATCCGGACGGTCATGATCACCGGCGATAACCCGCTGACCGCCAAGGCGATCGCGGCGGAGGCAGGCGTCGACGACTTTCTCGCCGAGGCCACACCCGAGGACAAATTGGCCTTGATCAAACGCGAGCAGGCCGGCGGACGACTGATCGCCATGACCGGCGACGGCACCAACGACGCGCCGGCCTTGGCGCAGGCCGACGTCGGCGTTGCCATGAACACGGGTACGTCGGCGGCGAAAGAAGCTGGCAACATGGTCGATCTCGACTCCGATCCGACCAAGCTGATCGAGATCGTCGAGATCGGCAAGCAACTGCTAATCACCCGCGGAGCGCTGACCACCTTTTCCATCGCCAACGACATCGCCAAGTACTTCGCGATCATCCCCGCGATGTTCATGGCCGTGTTCCCCGGTCTCGACCTGCTCAACATCATGCGGCTGCACAGCCCTCAATCGGCGATCTTGTCGGCAGTCATCTTCAATGCGGTCGTCATCGTCGCGTTGATACCGCTCGCCTTGCGGGGTGTCCTCTACACCCCGAGCAGCGCGGCGAAACTGCTGAGCCGAAACCTCGGCATCTACGGCCTCGGCGGCATCGTCGCGCCATTTATCGGCATCAAGCTCGTCGATCTCGTCGTCCAATACCTTCCGGGGATGTCCTGACATGTTCATTACCAGCCTGTTTCGCCAGCATCTGGCAGCCCTGCGCGCGCTGCTCGTATTGACCGTGGTTACGGGCGCTGCCTACCCCCTGGCCGTCTGGGGGCTCGCCCAAATCCCCGGTTTGCGTGACAAGGCCGACGGATCGATCATCGATGTGTCCGGGCGGCCCGTCGGCAGCGAGTTGATCGGGCAACCCTTCGTCGACGCCAACGGAAGCCCGCTACGGCAGTACTTTCAAAGCCGCCCCTCCTACGCGGGAACTGGGTACGACCCGACCAACAGCGGAGCTGGCAACCTCGGACCCGAAAGCATCGTCGACACGCCGGGCGACCCTGTCAAACTCGACCACGGAGCGAAACCGGCCGACGCCGGGTTCAAACCGAGTCTCTTGACAACTGTTTGCGCCAACAGCTTCGCCATCGGCGAGCTCGAAAGCGTCGACGGTCGCCGGCCGTACTGCACTGCCAACGGAGTTGGCGCGGTGCTGTCTTTGATCGGACCACGCGACGCCAGGGGCAACGTCACGCGACCGATTCGGGTCGTCAGTGTCAACGAACCGTGTTCGTCGGATCCCCGCAAACCGACCGCTACCTTCATTGCGGCTTGGGCGGGAGTCAAGGTCGAATGTGCCCGCTACGGCGAGGATTACGCGGCCGGGCAAATCATCCCGGTGCGTGGCGACGCCCCCGCGATCTCACCGATACCGCCCGACGCGATCACAGCCAGCGGCAGCGGGCTGGATCCCGACATATCTTCCGCCTACGCCCGACTGCAGGTTAGCCGAATCGCGTCGGCGCGAAGCATCACGACACAGCAAGTCCTCGGCGTCCTCGCGGATAACACCCACAACCGCACGCTCGGGTTTCTCGGTGAACCAACCGTGAACGTGTTGCAAGCCAACCTGGAACTCGACCGGAAATACCCGGTGCGGAGCTGATCGCGCCGCGGTCCTCCAGGCGGATGGGGGCGATGCCCCCGCGTCTCAGGCGGCGATCAGGTCGTCGATCTGATTGATCGCGGCTGAGGCGCCCTCGATAATGCCCATGTCGAGAACCTGCTGCAGCGCCTCGGCGGACTCATAGGTGGAGACGAACGTCGCGCGAGTGCCGCCCTCGTACGCTTCGAACGTGTAAATGTTGGTGGAAACGGGCAGCGCCGGGTTGGGGTTGAAGTCCAGGTCGGCGAAGCCGTCGGTGAAAGCGAAGCTCCTGGGCTCGTCCACGGCAGTTATCTCCCACCATCCGGCATGCTTGTCGCCGTCGGGGCCGGTCATGAAGTAGGTGGTGCGGCCACCCGGTGTGAGGTCGTGGTCGACGACGGTAGCTGGATACGTCGGTGGGCCCCAGACTTTTTCAAGTTGACGGGGGTCGGCGTAGACCTGCCAGATGCGCTCGACCGGGGCGGCGAATTCGGCGGTAATCGTCAGGGTCAGGTTGTCGAGGTCGTGTTGGACGTCGGTCACGGGCATGGTTCAGTCCTCCTTGGATGGATCGGATGCGATGAGTTCGTCGATGCGTGCAATGCGGCCGCGCCAAACTTGTTCCAGCTCTTTGAGCATCGACGCCACCGACCGCACTGCCTCCACGTCGCCACCGGCCAACTGCTCGCGACCGCTGCGCCGCTTGGTGAGCAGTCCAGCGTTCTCGAGCACGGCGACGTGCTTTTGCACCGCGGCAAAACTCATGTCGTAGTTCGCCGCAAGAGCCGAAACCGAGTGCTCCCCAGCCAGAACCCGGCGCATGATGTCGCGGCGGGTCCGGTCGGCGAGGGCGTGGAACAGGGCGTCAGCCCGATCCTCGTCATCCCCGGTCACGCCTACAACATACAACCAATCGGTTGTATGTTGTCAAGCCCTGTTCCCAATTGGCCGGCTATTTCGGTGGCATCCGGATACCGCCGTCGACGCGGACAACTTCGGCGTTCATGTAGGAGTTGGTGATCAACTCGAGAACCATCGAGGCGAGCTCCTCGGGCTTGCCGAGACGGTGCGGGAAGAGCACCGATTGACCGAGCTTGGCCTTGAACGCCTCGGAGGCTTCGCCCTCGCCGTAGATCGGGGTGTCGATGAGCCCGGGAGCGACAGTGTTCACCCGGATACCGACCGCCGCCAGGTCGCGAGCGACCGGCAATGTCAGGCCAACGATGCCGCCCTTGGACGACGAGTAGGCAGCCTGCCCGATCTGGCCGTCGAAGGCGGCGACGCTGGTCAGGTTGACGATCGCGCCGCGCTCACCGGTGTCGGTTGGCTCATTGCGGCTCATCGCGGTGGCGGCCAAGCGGATGGCGTCGAAGGTGCCGACCAGGTTGATCGCCAGTACCTTCTTGTAGGCGTCCAGGTTGTGGGCGGACTCGAACTGGCCGTCCTTGCCGATGGTGCGCTGTGCCCAGCCGATACCGGCGGAGTTCACCAGGGCACGCAGTGGGCCGAGATCCGTAGCCTTGTTGACCGCCTCGATGATCTGGTCGGTGTTGGTGACGTCAACGGTCACGAACACACCCCCGATCTCTTGTGCGAGTTCCTGCCCACGCTCCGCGTTCAGATCGGCGACGACCACCCGGGCGCCCTTGGCGGACAACTGACGTGCGGTGGCCGCGCCGATACCCGACGCGCCACCCGTGACGATTGCGCTAGCTCCATTGATATCCACGCTCGACAGAATAGGCATTCACATGGCTCGGTTGGGTGCCGAACTACCTTTGTGTTCGAGCAGATTCAGGGCGAAGTCTGCATACTGGGCGGCTATCTGTTCTGGCGTGACGGGCCCGTCGATACGAAACCACTGCGGCAGTGACGTGCACATCGTTGCGATGGCGCGACCGGCGATGCGCGCATGGTCGGTGGTGAGATCTCCCCGCGCGATCGCGGCGTCGATGTCGTGGTCGAGCAAGTGTTGAATTTCGCTGCGGGATTTGGCGATTCGGCGGCGATTACCGGGGGTCAGGCTGCGCATTTCGCTGGCGCCGATGAAGGCGAGTTTGCGGCGATGGGTGTGATAGAGGGCGAGCGCTTCCACCATCAGGGCCACCCGCGCGATGGGGGTGGTGCCGTCGCGGCGGGCGGCGCGCACGCGCCAATGAAGTTCGCTCATGGTCAGATCGAGCGCTCGAACGAGCAGTTGCTGCTTGTCCCGATAGTGGTGATACACGCCCGGCACACTCATGCCAGCACGCTGGGCGATCGAGCGCATGGTGGCGCCGTGGTATCCGGTCTCGACGAACGCGTCGATAGCAGCCGCAAGGACGGGATCGATTCGCAGCGTTGGGAATTCCCGCCAATGATGCGGCGGCTCGGTGCCGAGGTCGGCGTCGGCGCGGTGTCTGGCTCGCGGGCTGGGGCCGGATTGGTGCTCCCCGATGAGCGCGGGCACGGTGGTGTCGAGCGCGGCGGCCACGGCGCGTAACCGGGTAATCGACGCCCCGGTCTTGCCGTTCTCGATGGCGCTGAGCGTAGCGGGGCTGACGCCGAGCCGGGCCGCTGTTTCGCGCAATGACAGCCGTGCCGCCTGCCGGGCGTTCCTGATCCGGTTGCCCACGGCGGCCCGATCGCTCTCTGCGGAAGTCACAGTGTTCAGTATATCTGAACAACAAGGCACATGTTAAGCAGATAATTGACAAGGCTATTCGCGTGATGCCATGTTAGACGGCAACGGCTGCCGAGCGATCGTTCGGCCTTTATCGCGAGGAGAAACCGTGGCGATCGATTTGTCTTACCCGGCCGCGACGCAGGAACTGGCCGCCCGCACCCGTTCGTTCGTTCGCGAGGTGGTGCTGCCGATCGAGGATGCCCACGCGGGCGACATCGCGGCAGCCGGCGGTGACGAGTTACGCCTGAAACTGCAGCAGGGCGCTCGCGAGGCTGGCGTCTTTGCGCCGCACGCTCCGGTGGAATGCGGCGGTCACGGGTTGGGGATGTGTGACCGCGCACCGGTGTTCGAGGAGGCGGGCTACTCGCTGTTCGGTCCGACCGCGCTGAACATTGCCGCCCCGGATGAGGGCAACGTGCACATGCTCGCCCACATCGCGAACCCGGACCAGAAGCTGCAGTATCTCGAGCCACTGGCCCGCGGCGAAGTTCGCTCGGCATTCGCGATGACCGAGCCGGCGCCCGGAGCCGGATCGGACCCCACGGCGCTGGCGACTCGGGCGGTCCGCGCCGATGGCGGCTGGCGGATCAACGGCCACAAGTGGTTCATTACCGGCGCCGACGGTGCCGGGTTCTTCATCATCATGGCTCGCACTTCCGGTGCGCCCGGTCAGCGGGGCGGGGCAACCATGTTTCTGGCCACGGCCGAGACTCCTGGCATCCGGGTGGGACGCCACATCGACACCCTGGACCGGTCGATGCTGGGCGGGCACTGCGAGGTGTTCTTCGACGACGTGCTGGTCCCGGACTCGGCGGTGCTGGGTGCGGTCGACCGCGGCTTCGAGTACGCCCAGGTGCGGCTGGGTCCGGCACGGATGACCCACGTGATGCGGTGGCTGGGCGCGGCTCGGCGGGCACACGATGTGGCGCTGGCATGGGTGGCTGAGCGGCAGGGATTCGGTTCACGGCTGGGCGATCTGGGAATGGTGCAGAAGATGGTGGCCGACAACGAGATCGACATCGCCGCCACCCGTGCGCTCTTGACCCGGACGTGCTGGGAACTCGATCAGGGCCAGCCCGCCGCGGATGCCACGTCGATCGCCAAAACCTTTGGTGCCGAGGCCATCTTCCGGATCGTCGACCGCAGTGTGCAGATGTGCGGCGGCATCGGGGTTTCCGGCGACCTGCCGCTGGCGCGGCTGTCCCGCGAAGTGCGACCGTTCCGTATCTACGACGGGCCGTCCGAGGTGCACCGATGGGCGATCGCCAAACGCGCCGTCGGTGCCGCGCGGCGGGCGATCAGGAACGCAGAATGACTCTCGACGGCATGAATATTGTTGCCTTGGAGCGGTTTCTGCGGGAACGCGGTGTCCCGGTCCAGGGTGAGCTGCGGGTGGAACTCATCAGCGGTGGGCGCTCGAATCTGACCTTCATCGCCTGCGACGACGTGTCGAAGTGGGTGGTGCGACGACCGCCCACCGCCGGGTTGACCCCGTCTGCGCACGACATGGCCCGCGAATTCACCATCACCAGCGCGCTGCAGAACACTGCGGTACCGGTGGCCAGGGCGGTGGCGTTCGACGCCGATGGATCGGCGCTCGGCGCTCCGATGACCGTTGTCGAGTTCGTCGAGGGCACGGTGGTCCGTGACCAGCAGGATCTGTCGGCGCTCACCGACGAGCAGGTCAGCGCGAGCGTCGCCGCGCTGGTGGGTGTGCTGGCCGAGCTACACGCCATCGACTATCGGGCGGACGGCCTGGAATCATTCGGCCGCCCTGCCGGATTCGTTCAGCGCCAAGTCGACCTGTGGGCCCGGCAGTGGGAACGCGTCAAGACCCGTGAGCTTACGGATGTGACGACCCTGGCCGCGGAACTCGCCGAGTCGGTGCCAGACTCGTCGGCCGCCTCGATCGTGCACGGAGATTTCCGGATCGACAACACCATCCTGGACGCGCAACGGCCCGAAATTGTTCGAGCGGTCGTCGATTGGGAACTTTCCACCCTCGGTGATCCGCTCACCGACGTCGCCCTGATGTGCGTCTACCGGTCGCCGTTCTTCGATGACGTCCTCGGCATGACGGCGGCGTGGACCAGTCCGAGACTTCCGACGCCCGATGCACTGGCCCAGCAGTACGCCCTCGTGTCCGGCCGTGACCTGGGGAGCTGGGGTTTCTATCTCGCGCTGGCCAACTTCAAGCTCGGTGTCATCGCCGAAGGCATCACCCACCGTGCACGGCAAGGCTCCGACGCCGGGAACGGCGCTGATCGCGCCGCCGAGGCAACACCGGAATTTATCGCCGCCGGGTTGGCGGCATTGCGGCGCCGCTGACCGGAGACGACATTCGCAACTGCGTCGATTCGTCCGGGTTGACGTGCGGGCCGGAGCTCGACGGATTACTGTTCGCTCGGCATCGTTTTGTTCGCGAAAGAGGGTCGTAATGCAGGGCGTTGACGACGAACCGACCGAGGTGGCCACCCGAGCGCCGGCGCGTGTCCGCTCGTATCTGGCCGCCGGGGTGCTGCTCGCGGCTGCGATCGTGATCCCGCTGTTGGTGCCGACCTATGCGCGGGTCGAACCCCGCCTGCTCGGGTTCCCGTTCTTCTTCTGGTACCAGATCCTGTGGATGTTCGTCTCCGCGGCGTTGGTGGGCAGCGCCTATTGGATCGTGCGCTTGGAGGATCGACGCCGCCGGGCACGAGGTTCGGCCACGGTCGATCGGGGCGCGGAATGAACACCCTTGCCGCGCCCGGCCATCCCGTCGACACGGTGTCGCTCGCGGTCGTGTTGGTGCTGTTCGTTCTGGTCGCCGGGCTGGGCTTCGTCGCCGCACGGTGGCGACGGCAGGGCGCCCTCGACAACCTCGACGAGTGGGGGCTAGGCGGCCGCGGTTTCGGGACCGCGGTCACCTGGTTCCTGCTGGGCGGCGACCTCTACACCGCATACACATTCGTCGCGGTTCCCGCGGCGATGTACAGCGTCGGCGCGGTGACCGGGTTCTTTGCCATCCCGTATTCGATCGTGCTGTATCCGATCATGTTCGTGTTCATGGCGCGGTTCTGGTCGGTCAGCCACCGCCACGGCTACGTCACCCCGGCCGATTTCGTCGCGGAGCGCTACGGCAGCAGGACACTGTCGGTGGCGGTCGCGGTCACCGGCATCGTGGCCACGATGCCTTACATAGCCCTGCAGCTGGTGGGTATCAGGGGCGTCCTCGACGTGATGGGTATCGGTGGCGGCGCCAACGCGCTGATGCGTGATCTACCGCTGATCGTGGCCTTCGTGGTGCTGGCGGCCTACACCTATTCATCCGGGCTGCGGGCGCCTGCGCTCATCGCGGTGGTCAAGGACGTGTTGATCTACCTCGCCGTCTTCGTCGCAGTGATTTATCTTCCTGCCCACCTCGGCGGCTGGGAGTCGATCTTCGGTGCGGCAAAAGCGAAGATGGCCACGCCGAACCCGGCGACCGGTAAACCGTCCGGGGTGTTCATTCCGGGCGAGGGTGCCTACACGCCCTATTGGACACTCGCACTCGGTTCCGCGTTGGCATTGTTCATGTACCCGCACTCGTTGACGGGCGTGCTGGCAACCAAGAGCCGCAACACCATTCGTCGGAACGCGTCGATCCTCCCGCTGTATTCGGTCATGCTCGGCTTCCTCGCGCTGCTCGGCTGGGCGGCTATCAAGGCGGGCACCAAGCCGATCGACCTGGACGGCAAGGTGAACCCGCAATTAGTGATTCCGCAGCTGTTTGCCGATCAATTCCCGTCGTGGTTCGCGGGGCTGGCGTTCGCGGCGATCATCATCGGTGCGCTCGTGCCGGCCGCCATCATGTCCATTGCCGCGGCAAACCTGTTCACGCGCAACATCTACCGGGACCTGTTCAAGCCGCGGGCCACCGCCGCGCAGGAGGCGGCCGTGTCCAAGCTGGTGTCGCTGGTGGTCAAGATCGGTGCGCTCGTGTTCGTGCTCGCGATGGACGCGTCGGCCGCCATCAACATGCAACTCCTGGGCGGCATCTGGATCCTGCAGACCTTCCCCGCGATCGTGGTGGGGCTTTACACCCGGTGGCTGCACCGGTGGGCGCTGCTCGCCGGGTGGGCGGTCGGAATCATTTACGGCACTATCCGCGCGTACGACGTGGTGAACCCCGCGACCGGCAAGCACTTCGGCGGTTCGGTCGCGCCGATACCGTTCACGCACTTCAACGCCTACATCGCGGTGACGGCCTTCGTCGCCAATGTGATTGTGGCAGTTGTGTTGACGCTGGTAATGCGGGCGTTGCGGGTGCCCGAGGGTCGCGACCGCACCGTCCCCGCCGACTACGGCGCGGACGAGAACGATCCGCGGGTCCAACCGATTGCCGAGGTCATCGAAGGAGCGGAATCAGGCAGGCATGCCAACCGGGTCAGTTCGCGTCTCGGCTAGGCACTTCGCGTTCCCTGTACGAGACGCGAAGTGCTGACCTGAGCCGCGAAACCGGACCAGCTACTTGGTCGAACATTTTTCAGATATCGCCTTGTGCGTGCAGTGTGTTGTACATCTGAACGGCGCTGGCGATGCCTACCGGCACGCCCAAGATGAGGCCACCGAGGATTCCACCGATACCGGCGCCGGTTCCAGCCCCAACGAGGCAGCCGAGCCCGGCGACGAGGGGATCCACGGGACCGGTGACAATGCCGGTGAGCCCGAAAGTGACCGCGCCGAGCGGGCAGCCGAGCAGAATGCCGATCGTGCCGCCGGCGAGCGTCCCGATGGTCACCGCCAGACCGAATTGGGTGGCGGCCACCGACAGGGCGCTGTTGAAGTCCGACTGAGCGTCGGCCGGATGAACCGGTGCCGGTACCACGGCCGCCACCGGAGCAGCGAGGGAGACCGGCGCTGCCGGGGGTACCGAAGCGGCAGACGGTTGGGCGGCTTGCGGCCAGGTACGTGTGTCGGGTTGCAAGGTCAGTGGTGTTCCGGCCAGCAGGTGCGCCTGGTTGTCGAGGACCTGGAACTGACCGCCACGGGTCGTCAACGAGCCCATTCCGGTGGTGATCATCGTCGATCCATCGGCGGTGTCGGAGGTGTAATGCACTCCGGGGAGAACGTCGACGCTGATCTTGGTTGGCACGGAAATCGGTGCCGCCGGCGGCGGCAGGAGGATCGGTGCCGCCGGCGGCGGCAGGGGTTCTGCGGAAGCGGTTGCTCCTGCGAATCCCACAATGGCGGCTGCCGCAACGGCGACAGCGCCTGCTCGAGTGTCCATCTTGATAGCCCCTTTCTCCAGTTGAGCGCACGACGAGGCGTGATGGCGACGAAATGCCGGTGAGGGGTTCCCTGAGCGTCAGGAATAGCGGTGATGGTCGACGTCACGGCGACCGACGGCCCAACAGATCATTGGATTGCGGTTCGCATACTGGACGTCAATGGCGAATCCATCGCGGCTGCCACGGCGCAGCCGCGCGAATATGCCGGTAGCGGCCCGTACCTGCGGTGCGGCCACCGAACCGGCGGGAGTTCTGTCCAACGCGATCGCGGCCATGGGCTAGATCCTTAACGGCAATCTCGTCGTAAGAGTTGACGCTAGCCCTCGTACGCCGACTGCGGCAAGCAAAATACCTGCATATCGTCTTCACGGCGTCAGGCCGGGGCGGATCAGAATCAGTCCTCGAGCCGCGCGGTGCCCAACCGGCGAACCATCGCCGGATCGTGATGGTCGAAGAAGACGGTGGCGCCGGTGTCCATGGCCGCAATCTGCGACATTTCGTCTGTGCTGAGCTCGAAGTCGAAGACGTTGAAGTTTTCGGCCATGCGGTCGGCGCGGACCGACTTCGGGATGACGACGACGCCGCGCTGGATCAACCAGCGAAGTACCACCTGAGCAACCGACTTGTCATGGGCTGCACCGATTTTGGTCAGCACCGGATCCGAGAACAAGTTGTTACGGCCTTCGGCGAACGGGCCCCAGGACTCGATCTGCACGCCATTTTCAACCATCAACTCCTGGTCGGCGGTGCGCTGAAAGAACGGGTGCGTCTCGACCTGGTTGACCGCGGGCGTGATCTCGTTGTGGACGATGAGGTCGACAAGGCGATCCGGATAGAAGTTCGACACGCCGATTGCCCGAGCGAGTCCTTCCCGATTCAGGTTCTGCATCGCACGCCAGGATCCGTGGACATCGCCAAACGGCTGATGGATCAGGTACAGGTCCAGATAGTCAAGACCGAGCCGCTCCAAGGAGCGATGAAAAGCCCGCTTGGTCTGCTCTTCGCCGGTGTCGGAAATCCAGAGTTTGGTGGTGACGAACAGGTCCTCGCGCCCGATCCCGCTGCTGGCGATCGCGCGGCCGACGGCCTGCTCGTTTCGGTAGGCGGCGGCCGTGTCGAGCAATCGGTATCCGGCAGCCAGCGCGTCGCTCACCGCTTGTTCGGTGTCGTCGGGAGGGATCTGGTAGACGCCGAAACCCAGGACCGGCATTTCGACGCCGTTGTTGAGGGTCACTGTCTGCATGGTCTGCCTTTCCACGCCAGGGCACCGGTCAGCGCCACTTGCTCATCATCCGCCACCGAAGAGGCTTAGCGCAGCTGATGCCGGCTACGTGAGGACGGCGACGATGGCCAACACAACCGCGACTAGCGGTGCCGCGCCCTGCTTGGCGGCCGCACTGAGCTTGTCCGGCGACGTGGCCGCGAGGACGAGTGCGGCCGCGAGCATCGCCCCGGTTCCCGCAAGAATCAGCGCGAGCCCAACTCCGTGGTGGCTCAACCCCGCAGCCACCACGCCCGCGACCGCGATCATCGCCAGGAACAAGTTGTAAAAGCCTTGGTTGTAGGCGAGTTCGCGCGTGGCCTCCGCTTCGCTTGCCGAGGTACCGAACACCGCTCGCGCCCGCGCGGTCGTCCACGCGAACGACTCCAAGTACCAGATAAATACGTGCAGCGCGGCAGCGGCGACGGCGAATACCGCGGTGGCGATCAACATGGCAAGACAATAGTGCACGTGCAGGAATCGGCGTCGTCTATTGAAGGCTCCACCTGACGTGCCATCCGAATTCGGTTGCGGTGCACACGCCTACGGCCCGTTCGGGTGCGCGGATATCCAATTCGTCAGCCCCACAGCGTAAGCCGCGAGATTGTGGCGCCAGCTCGGCAGGACCGACCCACCGCTGTCGACATCGATGGCCGCACCCACATGCACGAACGGCTCCGGGGGCAGATAGGGCACGATGTCGAGGAAGTTCACCACCCGGAAACAGCTTTCGATCATCGCGTTGAACTGTAATGCGAAGTCACTCAATCCGACCCGTGGTCCGGCGAAGGTGATGAGCCGAGGCTCGAGGGTATTCGGCGGCATGTTGCGGACGATGTCCGGTGCACACAGGACCGCGAGGGCCGCACCGAGACTGTGCCCGGTCAGGATCAACCGATTGCAGCCCTCGCACGCCCGCGGCAGACCCGCGATGATGCTGGCTCGAACGAGTAGGTAGGCGCTTTGAAAACCGAGATGGACCTGACCGAAGTCGTGCACAGGGCGGTAGAGGTCTGGGACCGCATCGAGGTCGCGTAGCCAGTCTTCGAGATTTCTGCTGCCGCGAAATGCCAAGAATGCTGTCGCGGTTGCCCTGTTTGCACCCAGCAGGCCGAACGTCTGCGATTCCGCGGCCATGGTTGCGGCGACGGGATGCATGGTCGCCGGGACGTCACCGGTCTCGATCAGCCCGGTCTGCTCATATCCGGCGGGCAACCCGGGCGTGGCGTTAGTCATCGCGTCATAGGCGGCCTTCGCCAGCGGCAACGCGACGTCACGGGCAAACAGTGCATCGAACGCCATAGTCAATTTTACGGCCAGCACGGTTCGTTGAGGACGTGGCGGGGTAGTCCCGACCGAAGTTGTCGACCCAGAGCCGCTATGACGACATCTCGAGGAGCACCAATGATCGACCTACCAGCACGAGCGTTCGCCGGAACGTTCAATGCCGTCGCACGACTGCGGCACGCGCGGGTTTTCCACCCGCACGGCGTCGCGCTCGCGGGTCGCTTGCGAGCCACCGGTGAGTTCGAGCAACTTGTCGGTTCCGGCGATCGACCGCTGGTGGCCCGGCTGTCCAAGGCCACCAGCACTCCCGGTGCGCTGCCAGACTTTCTCGGCCTGGCGCTTCGGGTTTTGGACCGCAACGATCAACCCTGGGACTTCACCTTCGTCACCACCGGCACTTCCCGGTTGGGTCGATTCGTGCTCATCCCGTCGAACGACTGGTCCAGCGCGACGTTCGGCAGCTTGATGCCCTATCGGCTGGGCGAGGATCCTGCGCCGAAATGGCTTTTCGCCCAACCGGATGCCGGTTTGCCATCCGCCGCCGGACTGGGCGAGCTGCGCAACCTGGCACACGACCACCAGCTCGAATTCACCTTGACCGCGCGCGGTTTCGGCGGGGAGCCGATCGTGTTGGCCGGCTTTGCTCTGGCCGCCACAGAGCAGGTCGAACACACCCATCCGGGATTCTTCGACCCGGTGCGCAACCACCCGGACGACGTCGCGCTGCTTCCTGAAGCGATCAGCCGGATTCGGGAGCTGGCCTACAGCGGAAGCCGGCACGGTCGAGGCCAGCCGGCCGGTTAGACGGCAAGGGTGCGGTCCCGCCAAGGTGTCCGGGTTCACCGCAATCGGCCCAAGTAGGAATCACCCACGCAGCGCGGAGGCGAACAGGCCAGGAATCAGTAGCCAATTCGGGTTTCCGGCAAACTTCGTCAACCGTTCACCCGTGGTCGCGGCGGTGCGGTTGGTGACGAACCACGGCGGTTTGGGCGAGAGAGTCAACTCGCCGGCCCACAGCGCTCGCGGCGACGGGCGGAACGGCCCGCGGACCACAGTGCGCTCCGGCTTCTCCAGCAGATAACCGTTGTGCACCACACCGATTCCGCTCTGCACGTCATTGAGCGTGTGCCCGGGGAACGCGCCCCAGGTCGCGCGAGAGGACAGGTAACCGACGCCCGTCCAGGTGTTGACCGCGATGGTGCCGTAACGCAGGTCGGCGATGGCTTCCTCGAACGCTGGACCGAGCGATTTGATGGTGTTCGGATGCGCAATCAGGTTGACACCGAGCGTGCCGACACATTGGTCGTTGGCGAATTCGACCGCCTGCGACATGAATTCCTTCCCGGCACCGGGCAATTCGACCACGCCGAGCACCGGCGCGAAATATTCGGTGCGCAGCAGCGGATCATCCTGCTCCGGATCGAGCCCGGTGACGAGCACGCGTTCGGAGTTGCGCCCCAACCGTTCGGCCTGCGGGAAGGTGTCCAGGGCGAGCTGCACCCGCTCGTCGCTGCCGGGATAGTACGCAGGCCTCGACGGCGCCCGCTCGAACGCGGAACGAAGTTCGGCAAGGAACTCATCCTTCTGCGGCCAGCTCTCGCTGAGTAGGATCGCTTGCGCGGCAATGCAGTTGTAGCCGCCGTTGTGCAGCCGTTGGGTGGCCACGTGCTCGGCCTGGAAACGCAGGTCCGCACTCGACCAGTTGCCGGGAAAGACGATGGTCGGCGATACGCCGCCCAACTCGCTGCTGATCGGCTTGCCGAGGGCGGGCTTGTTGGCCGCCTTGCGCTTCTTACCCGCCGCGCCGGCACCGAAGACGATCGCGTCGTGGCTGGCGGCGCTACCGGTGATGTGCACGTGCTTGACCAGGTCGTGGTTCACCAGGTACCCGCCGACGTCGGCGCCACCGGTGAAGATGCGCACCACGTCGAGATCGATCAGCGGGGCGAAGATCTTTTGCAGCACCGGCAGAATCTGGTCGGTCACCGGGTTGAGCTTCAGCGCGGCGACCCGGTTGTGGGCATAGATCTCGTAGAGGACATCGAGCGGGGCGATCGACAGAATGTTGCCGGCGCCGAGCACCGCGCCGATGCCGTGGGTCTGCTCCGGATGCAACTGACCCAGGCCGGCGGTGCGTTTAGCCGTTTCCCGGTCGATTCCGGGCTGCAGCCACACGTCGGCGCGAAAGCCATTGAGCAACAACATGTCGAACACCGACTTCGGCAGCGCCTGCACGGCAATCCGGCCGCCGGGCGCCGAATGGAAGGTCGCGTCGTGCAGCGGGCTCTTGCCCGCTTCGATCGCGCGTAGCGATTCGGCCAGCGATGCGGTGTTGGTGAGCACCGGGTAGGGCCCGGACATCCATTCCTCACCGACC
This sequence comes from Skermania sp. ID1734, assembly GCF_007489285.1. Lineage (GTDB taxonomy): Bacteria > Actinomycetota > Actinomycetes > Mycobacteriales > Mycobacteriaceae > ID1734. Next base: position 55,279 of record NZ_VLIY01000011.1, on the reverse strand, counting down.
AGCGGCGAGGACGGGTCCAGGCCCTTGATCGCGATGGCCGCCTCGACCCATTCGTGGGCATGTTTTGCGGTGAGCGCGTGGACTTCGTCGAGCAACTCGCGGCGCCGGCGCAGCGGGGTGGCAGCCCATCGCGCCTCGCCGCCGGCGAGGTCGGCCAACGCGGCATCGACGACCGCATTGCTAGCGGGTGAGGTGGCTGTCACGGCGACCCTCCTTGCTCCGGTCCGGCTGTTCACGCTGGATGTTCAGGTTTTGTACCCGCAACGCTATCGGCTATGTCTCCGGTAACGACGGGGTTTGCGGTTCCTTTTCCATACCGAACTACACTCGCGACGGTGCATTCCAACACGACCAGCGCAACCCTGCGATGGGTGAGCATCGTTGCCGCAGGTTTCGCGGTCGCCATTACGTCCGGGTGGTTGGCTCCGCAGGCGTATGCGGCGCCGGTGCCCACGGGTTCGGCCGCGGGCACCGAGGGCTTGACGCCGGCGTTGGCAACCGCGTACACGCTCGCGAAAAACGCCGCCGACGCCGACGGCGTGCCGCTGTCGATCACCTCCGGCTATCGCACCTATGCCGAGCAGCAGCAACTGTGGGTCGATGGCATCCATACCTACGGCAGTCCGGACGCCGCCCGGCACTGGGTATTGCCGCCGGAAGAGTCGACGCACCCGCGCGGTGAAGCGATCGACGTCGGCCCGCAGGCCGGCGCGCAATGGTTGCAGGCCAACGGGAACCGCTGGGGCCTGTGCCGCAGCTTCGAAAACGAGTGGTGGCACTTCGAACTGGAGACGACACCCGGGGGTACCTGTCCGCCGATGTTGCCGGACGCCAGCTACCGCTGATCGTCAGCCTGCGATTCCGGGTCGCAGGTCGGTGCCACCTCGCTCGAATCTTTCTGCTCGGGCTGATCGAAGCTGACATCGATTTGCTGAAAGTCCTTGTTGCGCTGGGCCAGCGCCTGACCGGTATAGGTGCGGCGGTCACCCGGGGTGAGCGTGACCTTCTCGGTGAACGGCGTGAGCAGCGCACGTGGGAACAGTTTGTTCACGCGCACCACGTCGATCTCTGCGCAGATGACGATCATCGCCGCCGCGAGGTACAGAAACGCGAGCAGACCGAGGACCAAGGCGAACACGCCGTTGGTGGCCGTCGAGTGGGCGATGACGTTGCCGACATAGATCGATCCGAACGTCTGCAGCAGTTGCCACAGCACGGCCGCGGACAATGCGCCCGGCAACACTTGTCTGATGCCTAACGTCCGCGCTGCGCCGATCTTGAAAGCCGCGACGAACACGGCGGTATTGAGTGCGACGGACCCGATCATCGACAGCCGTGACCAGATGCCGCCGAAGTCTATTGCCGCGCTGAGCCGGGAGAGCACGGTCAGCCCGATAACCGCAACACCGACCGTCGCGAGCAGCACCAAGCCGCGGACGCGGGCGACGATGGGGTCGGGCCGCTGGTTGCGCGGGACGGACCATGCGACATTCATGGCGTTCTGAAACGCTACCGCGACTCCGAGACCACCGTAGAGCGCCACGGCCACGCCGACGATCAAGCCGGCGGGTCCGCCGCTGAGGTGTTCCGGGGTCTGTAACTGGTCGCCGATCACCGGGAACTGGCTCAGCGCCGAGTCCACGATGCGCTTCTGCAGATCGGGGTAGTTCCGCAGCACGTAGCTGAGAATCGTGGTGAGGATGAGTAGCAGCGGAAACAGCGAGACAAACGCGTAATAGGTGATCAGCGCCGCCAGGTATCCGCCTTGGTCGTCGACGAACTTGTAGATCACGGCGATCGGGAAGCCGAGCCAGCGGTGGCGTTGCTGGAGGCAGTCGAGTCGCTCGCTGAACCGGGACATCAGCCCGGTCGGCGCGCGCGCCGCATCCGGGAACCGCGCTGCCGCGGCGGCGCGACTCCCCGCATGATCAGCGGCGACAGCCAGCCGAGAATGGTTTGGTCGATGAGCATGAACCGCGGCTCCGGCAGCCGGTTGTGCACGAATCCGACAGCAATGCCGCTGCGCTGGTCGAGCCAGGCGCCGGAGCCGGCCAGGCCGAGGTGGCCGAACGCCCCCGCCGCCCCCGGGAACGGGAACGAGTGATACCCCAGCCGCCAGCGCATCGGGAAAAACAGCGTGCGGTCGAGTTGGCGGGTTTGAATCCGGCCGAGTTGGCGCACCGTCTCGGCCGACAGAAAGCGGCCGGCACCGTCATCGCTGCTCAAGATCGCGTTGTACATCGCTGCCAGGCCACGCGCGGTGGCTACAGCGTTGGCCGCCGGCATTTCGGTGTGCAGGATGGGTGGGTCATCGCCAGCGAAAAGGTCTTCGATGCCCGGCACCAGGATGGTGCGCACCAGTGCCCGGGACGGCCCGGGAACGCGTCGCGCAACGGGTATGACGCGCTGGGCGATTCGGCTGCCGAGCACCGCTGGCGAGCCGGAAAACTCCGACGCCACCACCTTCGCCGAGGCCGGCGGCGCGCCGAGCCAAATCTCGTCCGTCCCGATCGGCTCGGCGATCTCGCGGCGGAAGAGCTCTGCCATCCCGAAACCGGTTATGGCTCGTGCGATTCCGGAAAGTAGCCAGCCGTAGGTCAAGGAGTGATATGCCGGCACACCGAGATACCGATCGGGCTTTGCCGCGGCAAGGCGTTGTTCCATCAACCTGAAATCGAGGATGTCGTCGAGCGTTCGGGCGATCCCGGGCAATCCGGACAGGCCGGCCCGATGACTGAGCACCTCGCGAACGGTGATGCGTGCCTTGCCGTTCGAGCCGAACTCCGGCCAGTATTCGGCCACCGGAGCGTCGTAATCGAGCAGGCCGCGATCGGCCAGGCGGTGAATGACCGTTGTGGCAATGCCTTTGGTGGTCGAATAGGGAACCGTCGCCGTGTTGTATGCCCACGGGACCCGGCCGGCGCGGTCGCTGCTGCCCGCCCAGATGTCGACGACCAGCCGTCCGTGGTGGTAGACGGCCAATGCGCCACCGCCGCGCTTGCGCGCAAAGAGGCGACGAAATCCGTTGACAGCGGCGCTGAATTGCGGTTGCGCGGCGCCGTGCACGCCGGGCGGAAGCGCGAGTGTGCCGTCGGCGACTGCCGTTTCCTGCCCCATGCACACCGCCTCGAAGTGTCATCGCTGACGCGTCGTCACAGACTCCGCTGCCGTCAGTTTGACACAACAGCGCACAATCGACACGTGAGCCGAGCGCAATTATCGACCGTCAACATCCAAACGCCCGACGGAACGTGCGACGCGTACTTCGCCCGACCGGAAGCCGATGGCCGTTATCCCGCAATCTTGTTCTACATGGATGCCTTCGGGCTACGACCGACCATCGCCGACATGGTCACCCATCTGGCCGGCAACGGTTACTGCGTGCTGGCGCCGAATGTCTTCTACCGCAACGGCCCGGCACCGGTGATCGACATGCCCGACATGTCGGTCGAGGGCGCGCGGCAGAAATTCTTCGCCGCAGTCATGCCGATGATGCGCCGAATCACGCCCGAGCGGGCGGTTCGGGATGCGGGCGCTTACCTCGACTTCCTGGCGAACAACGAATCGGTGGCTGGTGACCGGTTCGGCGCCACGGGATATTGCATGGGCGGCGTGCTGGCCATGCGCACAGCGGCCGCCTACCCGGACCGCATTGTCGCGGCCGCCAGCTTCCACGGCGGGCGCCTGGCCACCGACTCCGACGACAGCCCACACCGCCTGGCCAGCGACATTCGTGCCGAGCTCTACTTCGCGCACGCCGAAAACGACCAGTCCATGAACGGTGCGGCCATCGCGCGGCTCGAGCAGGCGCTCACCGAGGCGGGTGTGCCCTACCGCAGCGAGGTATATCCCGGCACCCAGCACGGCTTCACCATGGCCGACACTCCCGTCTTCGACGCCGATGCGCTGGCGCGACACTGGGAAAACCTGTTCGATCTCTTCGGCCGGACGCTGGCGGCGCGGTAGTTGCCGGCCCGCCGCACGAATAGTCGTCACGGCATCTGGGTAACCGGGCTTTCATGACTGACCAACGGCCGACACATGTGCAAGAGCAGGCACGCGAGCACGCCGAGCAGGTCAGCCGTGCGATGGCGGACAAGCGATCCGATGCCTCCGGCATTCGCGGCTGGGTTGCCGATCGGGCCGCCGACTGGGAGCTGAAGGAGCCGGACGAGGAACTGATGCACCGGCAGAAGTTCTTCTGGAACCCGCTGATCGACCATTGGTTCCGGATGGAGATGGACGGCTGGGAGAACGTGCCGGACGCGCCGGTGTTGCTCATCGGCATCCATTCCGGCGCGCCGTTCGTGTGGGACGCGTGGACCGTCGGCGTTCAATGGTGGCGGCACTTCGGGCCGGATCGCCCGTTGCACGGCACCGCCCATGACCTGTTGATGGCGATCCCACTCATCGGACGCTACTTCCGGTCCATGGGCGTCCTGCCGGCCGCTCCGGATGCGATCGCCACCGCCCTGGCCCACGGTCGCGACGTCGCGCTGTGGCCCGGCGGTGAGGTGGATTCGCTGCGGCCCTGGCATGAACGTGACAAAGCGAACCTGGCCGGGCGTACGGGATTCGTCCGCATGGCAATTCGTGCGGGCGTGCCGATCGTGCCTATCGCCACAGTCGGCGGCGGTGACGCCATGCCGGTGCTGATTCGCGGCGACCGACTCTCGCGGACGCTGCGGCTGGACAAGATATTGCGGCTCAAGGTCTTTCCACTTGCGGTGTCGTTGCCGTGGGGGATCGCACCGGCGGCACTGCCGCAGTTTCCGTTGCCGGCGAAGATTCGCACCAGGCTGATGCCGGCGATCGAGGTGGACCCCCATCCCGAGCGCGCCGACGACGAGGACTACGTGCGCAGTGTTTACCGAGAGGTCGAGGCGAGTATCCAGTCCGGGATGGATGCGCTGGCGCGCAAGCGGACACTGCCGCTATTCGGCTAAGGAGACAGCACATGACCGGTTCTGAACAGCCTTCGGACAGCGGCGGCACCGCTTGGTCGGCCGAGCAGTCCGAGCCCAACGAGCACTTGCGCGACGTCGTCGATGGCATGGAGGACAAGGTCATCGAGGAGCGCAAGGCCAGTGGAGTTCCCGGCAACGCGGCGGAGCGCGAGGAGGCCACGCCGGTCGACAGCGGTGACGACGCGCCGGACTGAGCTGGCACAATCGCAGAGGTGATCGCCACCCGCCGCCGCTTGGTCGACGACCGGGAGATCATCTATTTCGACCCTGTTCCCACACCACGCACGGCGGTGGATCGGCGGGAGATCCAGGGTGTCCCGCTCGCTTCCGACGTGCGATTCGACTCATTGCTTGGTGAGCCTGTGGTGATTGCCGCACACCGGCAATCACGCACGTTCCTGCCGCCGACAGACCGGTGCCCGCTGTGTCCGTCCACCATGGAGCGCGCCACCGAAATACCCGAACACGACTACGCCGTGGTGAGTCTGGAGAACCGCTTTCCGGCGCTCGAGCGGTGCGAGGTGGTGTGCTTCACCAGCGATCACCACGCAACGTTTGCCTCGCTCTCCTTCGAGCGAGCACGGTTGGTGGTCGACGTCTGGGCCGACCGGAGTGCCGAGCTCGGCGCGAGGCCTGGTGTAGCCCAGGTGTTTTGCTTCGAGAACTACGGCAGCGAGATCGGCGTGACGCTCAGCCACCCGCACGGTCAGATCTATGCCTATCCGTTCATCACGCCGCGCACGCGGGGAGTGCTCGAGCTGAATCCGCTGGGCGGCAGCCTCTTCGCCGATTACCTCGCGTTGGAAACGGCGACCGACGAGCGGGTGGTTGTGGCCGACGAGCACTGGGTCGCATTCGTGCCGAAAGCCGCGCGGTGGCCGTACGAGGTGCTGATGTTCCCGCGTCGCCGGGTGGCCAATATTCCGGAACTAGTTGATGCCGAACGCGATTCGTTTGTCCGGTGCTACCTCGATGTGCTCAATCGCTTCGCGCACCGCTTCGCCGAGCCGATGCCCTACGTCGCCGCGTGGCATCAGGCACCGGTCGCGCACCGCTCGCGGTGGTGGTTGCATCTGCAGGTCTTCTCCATCCGTCGTGCCGCCGACAAGCTGAAGTACCTGGCTGCGTCGGAATCTGCCATGGGTGTGTTCATCAACGACACGATCCCGGAAGCCGTCGCGGCCGAATTGCGTGCGGTGACGTGGTGAACGTCGGGGCGGCGTTTCGGCGGCGGTTTGAGGTGGACCCGGCGGGTGTCTGGGCCGCTCCCGGCCGGGTGAACATCATCGGTGAACACACGGACTACAACTTCGGTTACGCGTTGCCCATCGCGACCCCGCAGGTCACCCGCTGTGCTGCGGCGCGCCGCGCCGACCCGGTGGTGCGCGTCGCTTCACGTCAGCGGTCCCCCGACCTGGTCACTGTCGAGCTGGAGGCATTGGGCGACAACCCTGAGCCCGGTTGGTCGCGCTACCCCTTGGGGGTGCTCTACGAGTTTCACCGGAGATTCGACGTGCCGGGCGGCCTGGACCTCTACATCGACGGCGCCGTCCCGATGGGTGCGGGCCTGTCGTCGTCGGCGGCACTGGAATGCGCTGTGGCGGTCGCTGTTCGCGATCTGTATGGCATCGAGGTGACCGCCGCCGAGGTCGTCGACATCACCAGCACCGCCGAGAACGATTACGTCGGCGCACCGACCGGCACCTTGGATCAGTTCGCCGCGATGCTGTGCACGGGCGGGCACGCACTGCTGCTCGACTTCGGTGACGGAACATGGCAGCACATTCCGTTAGCGCTCGAACCCTTCGGCCTCGAGTTGCTGGTGATCGACACCAATACCGCACACGAGCTGGTAAGTGGTGAATATGCCCGGCGGCGAGAGCAGTGCACGGCGGCGGCCGCAGCCCTCGGCGCCGCCTCGCTGCGCGATGCCGGCGACCTGACCCCCATCACCGATCCGGTGTTGCGCAGCCGAGCTAGGCACGTCACCAGCGAGAACATTCGGGTGCTCGCTGTCGTGGCGGCACTGCGTTCGGGTGAGGATCCGCGCGCTATCGGCCCGTTGCTGACCGCCAGCCACGAGTCGTTACGCGACGACTTCGAGGTCTCCACCCCGGTACTCGACGCCGCCGTGGCGGCAGCGCTGGACGGCGGTGCCCACGGTGCCCGCCTCGTCGGCGGGGGATTTGGCGGCAGCGTGCTCGCGCTGGTGAACGCCGACAGCGCTGCCGCGGTAGCGGAAAGTGTGGCGGCGCGGTTCGCCGCCGCAAAACTGCGCGCCCCCAACATCTTCACCGTGACGGCCGGCGATGGTGCCCGCCGGGAGTGCTGACCGACAGACGTCAAAGTATGGTGGGCGAGTGATCGCGGTCACTTTTTCGGTGCAAAGGAGCTAACGGTACATGTTGAGCACAATGCAGGATGGTCCGCTCTCGCTGGCAATCCTCCTCGAGTACGGCGCCACCTTCCAGTCCGCCGCCACGGTCTCCACCTGGACCGGCGATGGGCTGCGCACGATGACGTTCGGTGAACTCGGGCAGGAGTCGGCTCGACTGGCCAATGCGTTACGAAGCCTCGGAGTGGGCAAGGACGACCGCGTCGGCACGTTCATGTGGAACAACAACGAACACATGGCCGCCTACACTGCCATTCCGGCGATGGGCTCGATCCTGCACACGCTCAATATCCGGCTGTTCCCCGAGCAGCTCATCTTCATCGCCAACCACGCCGAGGACAAGGTGGTGATTGTCGACGGCTCGCTGGTGCCGATGTTCGCCAAGTACCTACCGTCGCTGAAGACCGTGCGACACGTCATTGTCGCCAACGGTGATGCGGCGTCTCTGGAGGCACCGTCGGGCGTCGAGGTGCACTCCTACACTGATCTGCTCGCCAGCCAACCGGATACCTTCGACTGGCCGGACATCGACGAACGATCCGCTGCGGCAATGTGTTACACCTCCGGAACCACCGGAGATCCCAAGGGAGTCGCGTACTCGCACCGCTCGATGTGGCTGCACTCCATGCAGGTCTGCGCCAGCAACGGCATGGCGCTCTCCGACGCCGACACCACCCTGGCCATCGTGCCGATGTTCCACGCCATGTCGTGGGGTCTGCCGCACGCGTCGCTGATGGCCGGCGCCTCGATCATCATGCCCGATCGCTTCCTGCAGCCCGAGCCGCTGCTGGCCATCATGGCGGCCGAGAAGCCGACCTTCGCCGCAGCCGTGCCCACCATCTGGCAAGGTGTATTGGCCCGTTTGGCCGTTGCGCCACAAGATATTTCGCATCTGCGCGACGTCGTGGTCGGCGGCGCGGCGGTGCCGCCGTCGATGATGCGCACCTTCGACGACGAGTACAACGTGCGCATTCTGCACGCGTGGGGGATGACCGAAACCTCGCCGCTGGGCAGCGTGGCCCGCCCGCCGGCCGGCACCTCCGGAGACGAAGCCTTCGCGTACCGGATCACCCAGGGCCGGTTCCCGGCGAGCGTGCAGGCGCGGCTGGTCGGTGATGACGGTTCGGTGCTGCCCAACGACGGAAAGGCATTGGGGGAGTTGGAGGTCCGGGGGCCGTGGATCACCGGGTCCTACTACTCGCCGGACGGTGCCAAGATCGATCCGGACAAGTTCGATAACGGCTGGTTGCGTACCGGCGACGTCGGCACGATCAGCCCCAACGGTTATCTGACACTGGTGGACCGGTCCAAGGACGTGATCAAGTCCGGTGGTGAGTGGATTTCCTCGGTGGACCTCGAGAATGCGGTGATGGGCCACCCGGCCATCGCGGAGGCTGCCGTCTTCGGGGTGCCGGACGAAAAGTGGGACGAGCGTCCGCTGGTCGCGGCTGTGCTGCGGGAGGGCGCCGAGGCCGACGCCGAAAAGCTCCGCGAGTTTCTTGCCGACAAGGTGGCCAAGTGGCAACTGCCCGAACGTTGGGCCTTCATCAACGAGGTGCCTAAGACCAGCGTCGGCAAGTTCGACAAGAAGCGGCTGCGCGCTCAGTACGCCGACGGCGAGCTGAATGTGATCAATTTGAGCTGAGAAAGTCGTCCAGGTAAGCCCAGGTGGTCGTCTCGGCGCTGCGACCGGTCAGCACGCCGAGGTGGCCACCTGGTGCCGTCTCCAGACGCACGTTCGGCGCGTTCGGCACCAACTCGCCGACGCGGTGGGCGACGCCTTTGGGCACCAAGGTGTCGGTGGTGCCGGCGACGTTCATGACGGGCACCCGGACCTCGGCCAGATCGATCGTGCGCTCGCCCGTTTTGAACGTGCCCGACGCCAACGCGTTGCGCTGAAACAGCTGGTGGTAGACCTGCAGCGTCGCCCGGCCCGGGTAGGCCAGCATGCTGTTCATCAAATCGTCCACCGCTTCGATGTGCGCGAGGAATTCGCGGTCGTCGCGGTGCTTGAACAGGGTGACGGACTTCTTCAGATACACCGGCAGCGACATGGCCTTGAAACCCTGCTCCACCAGCTTGGCCGGCACCCCGCCGAGCGCGCGGACCGTGCTGTCGAAGACGCGTCCGCCGGTCACGGCGCCGACCTTGCGGACCGGGTCGGCCAAGGGGTTCTCGCTGTTGTCGAACGGGCTGGCCACCATGGCCACCGAACGCACAGGCAGGCTCGGGTCCGCGGCCACGGTCAGCAGCGCCAGCAGTCCACCCAGGCACCAACCGACGAGGTCGACGTCCGCGCCGTCGTTGTCCTCGGAAACTTTGCGCACGGCGGTCGGAACGACTCCGTCGATCCAGTGCTCGAGACCCAGGCTGCGCTCGCCCACGCCGATCTCGCCGTAGTCGACCAGATAGGTGCGCCGCTGTTGGGACAGCAGGTGCTGGGCCACTGAACAGCCAGAGTGCAGATCGAAGCACGTTGCCTGTGCTCCGAGCGGCGGCACCAGCAACACCGGCGCGCCCTGCGGAGTGCCGGTGAACGTGTAGCGGTGCAGGGTGCGTTGCGGCCCGTCGTCGATCACGTCCGACGGGGTCCGCGTCTTGTCTCCGACATTGCCCTTGACCACGAAGTCGAACAGGTTGGCCACGGCCTGGCGGCGCTGCTCGAGCGTTCTGGACGGGTCGAAAACCGAAGACATGGCGGACCCTTTCTAGATCACTTGTCGATATCCATTTCGGCGAGCTTGTTGCGCAACAACTTTTCGGTCGCATTGCGCGGGAGTTCATCGACAAAGATGACGTCGCGCGGCACCTTGTAACGGGCCAGGTTCGACTTGACGTAGTCCTTGATCTCCTGCTCGTCGCGCTTGGAATCCGGACCTGGAACCACGAACGCGCGCAAGCGCTTTCCGAAGTCCCGGTCGTCGACGCCGATCACTGCGGCCTCGTGGACATCGCTGCGGTCGGCAAGCAGGTTTTCCACCTCGAGCGGGAAGACGTTCTCGCCGCCGGAGACGATCATGTCGTCGTCGCGGCCGTCGACGAAAAGCAGTCCGTCGGAGTCGAAGTGGCCGACGTCGCCGCTGGAGAGCATGCCGTCGACGATTTCCTTGTGCCGACCGTCGGTGTAACCGGTGAAGCTCAATCCGCTGGAGGCGAAGATGGTGCCGACCTCGTCCGGCTTGGTGATCTTCTTGCGGTTCTCGTCATAGAGCTCCACCCGCACACCGACCGGCGGACGGCCGACGGTTCCGGGTGCCTTGCGCATGTCCTCCGGGGTGGCCACCGTGACGACGGCGACCTCGGTGGAGCCGTACAGGTTGTACAGGACCGGTCCGAACGTTTCCTCGGTGCGCTTGCTCAGGTCGGGCGAGATCGAGGATCCGGCCGCGAAGATCACCTTCAGCGACGAGGTGTCGTACTTTTTCAGCACGTCTGGGCCGACGTCGATCATCCGCTGCAGCATCGTCGGGACCACGACCAGCGCCGTGGCCCGGTGTTTGGCGATATTCGCCAGCGTCTGTTCCGGATCGAACTTGCGCTGCTGGAAGACCACCTTGTTGCCGAGCGCCAGGCTGAGGGTGAACTGGGAGAGTCCGGTCCCGTGGAAAATCGGCGCGGCCATGATGATCGTCTCGCCACGGGGTAGCGGCACCCGATCCAGGAATTGCGCCGACGCCAACGGTGACACCTTGTCGCGCGGGGCGCCCTTCGGGGTACCGGTGGTGCCGCTGGTGAGAATCACCATGCCACCGGGCTTGGCCGGCGGGTCCAGTCTGGCGGTGGACTGACCGCGCATGAGGCCGTCGATGGTGAGCGTCTTCGGATCGACGTTGTCCTTCTCGTCCACCCAGGTGAGGATCCGCGGAATGTCGTGCGGAATGGCGTCGAGCAAGTCCATGAACTCGCTGTCGAGCAGCACGGCCGCCACTTTCTCGCGCTTGGCGACGTCGGCGAACTGCGGCTTGGCGAACCCCGTATTCATCAACACCACCCGGACCCCGAGCTTGCCGCCGGCGAGCAGGCTCAGCACCATGCCGCGATGGTCGCGGGCGAGCAGCGCCACGACGGAACCCGGTTTGACGCCGTTGGCCGCGAGGCCACGGGCCAGCGCATTGGACTGCCCGTCGATCTGCGCGTAGGTGAGAGTGCCGCGCTCGTCCTCGATCGCCGGAGCAGCACCGTCGCGATGCGCGGCGTGCATGACCACGCCTGCGAACGGACCGAACTTGGAGACGTTGACAATCGAGCGCAGCGCCTCGTCGGGTCGCAGCGGATTGAACAGTCCGCGCTGCCACAAGACGTTGGCCCCCTTGGCGAGGTCGCCGACCTTGCGTAGCGAGTCTTGGGGCGAGGGCAGAGATCCGATCACGTCAGTAACCTCCAGCAGATGGGCGTAAAGGCAGACTAGCAGCGCAATTGGCCGTCAAAAATTCCCTGATCACCCTATTGTTACTGCGTCTCGGTGGCGGGAACGTCCATCTCGGCCAGCACCCGCCGCAGCAGTTTCCCGGTTGGATTGCGCGGCAGTTCGTCGAGGAAGACGACATCGCGGGGGACCTTGTAGCGGGCCAGGTTGTCCTTGACGTACCGGCGGATCTCGTCGGCGTCGCACGTCGCGCCTTCTCCCCGAACGACGAAGGCGCGCAGCCGCTTTCCGAATTCGGGATCGTCCACACCGATGACGGCCGCATCGAACACATCGTCGCGCTCGATGAGCAGGTTCTCCACCTCGAGCGGGAAGACGTTCTCGCCACCGGAGACGATCATGTCGTCGTCGCGGCCGTCGATGAACAGCAAGCCGTGGGAGTCGAAGTGGCCGACGTCGCCGCTGGACATGTAGCCGTCGATGATCTGCTTGTGCCGGCCGTCGGTGTAGCCCTCGAACGGCGCCCCGCTGCGCACGAAAATCCGGCCGGTGCGGTTGTTGCCCGTGATCCGGCGGCCCTCGTCGTCGAACAGCGCCACCTCGCAGGTGACGGGGGAGCGGCCCGCGGTTCCGGGCGCCAAAATCAAGTCCTGCGGGGTGGCCACGGTCGCCACGGCGACCTCGGTGGACCCGTACAGGTTGTAGAGGACATCACCGAAGACCTCGCGCGTTCGCGCGGTAAGTTCCGGTGAGAGCGCTGAGCCGGCAATGAGAATGACCTCGAGCGACGACGTGTCATAGCGCTTTCGGACCTCCGCCGGTAGCTCGACCATGCGGTGCACCATCGTGGGCACCGCGATCAGCATCTTCGCCCGATGTTCGGCGATCATCCGCAGGGTCGCCTCCGGGTCGAATCGTCGGCGCAACACCGTCTTGTTGCCCAGGGCCGTGGTGACAAACCAGGTCCCCAGGCCGGTGCTGTGGAACAGCGGACTCACAATGACCACAGAATCCTTGCGCGGGAACGGGATTCGGTCCACCATCTGCGCACTGGCCAGTGGCGACACCGAGGTTCGCGGCGCGCCCTTGGGCAGGCCGGTGGTGCCGCTGGTGAGGATGATGAACCCGCCCGCGGTGGCCGGTGCGGGCAGCGCGGTGGTCGGTTGACCCGCAGCCAGCGACTCGATGGTGTGCACTCCGTCGGGCACGTCGCCGTCGACCCAGGTCAACACCCGGGGCAGCGATTCGGGCAGCGCGTCGAGCAAGCCCTCGAACTCGCTGTCGTACATGACCGCCTGCACGTGCTCGCGGGCTACCACCTCGGCGAATTGTGGCTTGGCGAACCCGGTGTTGAGCATGACCAGTCGCGCGCCGAGCTTGCCGGCCGCCACCATCGCCAGCACCAGGCCCCGATGATCGCGGGCCAGCACGCCGAGCACCGAGCCCTCGCGCAGACCCAGTTCCCGCAGGCCGTGGGCGAGCGCGTTGGATTGGCGGTCGACCCCGGTGAAGGTGAGTTCGCCGCGCTCGTCGGCCAGTACCGGGACGTCGCCGTAGCGGCGCGCGCCCACCCTGATCAGCGCGGCGGCCGGCCCGAAGCGGGGAGTGTCACGGGCCGCTTGCAGAGTGAAGTCCGGGCGGCGTGGGTCGATGAGGCCGCGTTGGACCAGTAGTCCAACTGCCCGCGCGGATTCGGAGATGAGTTGGACGTGCTTCGCTATCGACCCCAGCATCGTTGCGTTGGCCCTTCCTCGGCGGTGGCTCAGGTGCACATTAGCGCCCGCGAGACAGGACCGGCTAGATGCATTCGAGCCCCAGCCGTGCGCGACGACTGGGGCTCGAATGGGGATGGAACTATTTCAGCTCTGCACTCGTCAGACCGAGCACCCGCCGGGCCACGATGAGCTGCTGAATCTGCTGGGTGCCCTCGAAGATGTCGAGGATCTTCGAGTCGCGGCCCCACTTCTCCAACAACGTGCGCTGCGAGTAGCCAACGGCCCCAGCCAGTTCCACCGCCTTCAGACTGACGTCGGTGCCGGTGCGGCCAGCCTTGGCCTTGGACATCGACGCCTGCAGCGAGTTCGGCTGCTTGTTGTCGGCCATCCACGCCGCGCGCAGTGCGAGCAGGTACGCCGACTCGTAATCGGCTTCCATGCGCAGGAATTCGGCCGCGGCGGCGGACTGGTTGTTCGCCGGAATGTCGTAGGAGATCTCGACGCCCGCATCGGTGAGGACCTTGCGCAGCTCTTCCAGAGCGGCGCGGGCCACCCCCACCGCCATCGCGGCGACCATCGGACGGGTGTTGTCGAAGGTCTGCATGACCCCGGCAAAACCCTTCTCCACGTTTACTTCCGGGCTCCCGAGGATGTTGTCCTTGGGAATCCGGCAGTCCTGCAACAGCAGTACCGCGGTGTCGGACGCCTTGATGCCGAGTTTGTGCTCGAGGCGGGCCACGCTCAGGCCGGGAGCATCACGAGGCACCACGAACGACTTGATGGCCGCGCGGCCCTTGGACTTGTCGACGGACGCCCACACCACGATGTGGGTGGAGCGCTCGCCCGCGGTGACGAAAATCTTCTCGCCGTTGAGCACCCACTCGTCCCCGTCGAGCACCGCCGTCGTGGTGACTGCCGCAGAGTCGGAGCCGAAGCTCGGCTCGGTGATGGCCATCGAGGCCCACACCTTGCCGAACCGCTCGAGTTGTTCGTCGGTGGCGACCGCCGCGATGGCCGCGTTGCCCAAGCCCTGGTAGGGGATGGACAGCATCAAACCGACGTCGCCCCAGGAGGTTTCGAGGGCATTGAGCAGTGCGGACATGTTGCCGCCATTGCTGTTGCCGAGCAACTCGGTGGCGTGCTTCTTGTCTTCCGCGCTCTGCTCGGACCGCCCGCCGGCGGCACCGCCGATGTCCTGGGTGCCCGAGTCGGCCAGGCCCTCCACCATGGCGGCCATGGTGTCGAGCTCGACGGGGTATTCGTGCTCGGCCAGGTCGTACTTGCGCGAGATCGGGCGGAAGATCTCGGTGGCCACCTGGTGCGCCTGATTGGCGCTGAACTGCAGCTTCTTGGGAAGTTCGAGGTTGATCATCTTTGCGCTCTTTCGTAATTCGGCGTCGGTGGTCAGATCAGCACGACGCCTTCGGCGACGCCGATGGCTCGTAGGTCGCGGTACCAGCGCTCGACCGGGTGCTCCTTGGTGTAGCCGTGGCCGCCCAGCAACTGCACGCCGTCCAGGCCGATCTGCATGCCCTTGTCGGTGGCGAGCTTGCGGGCCAGCGCCGCCTCCCGGCCGAACGGCAGGCCCTGCTCGGCACGCGATGCGCCGCGCAGCGTCACGAGTCGCATACCGTCGAGCTCGATGGCGATGTTGGCCACCATGAACGCCACTGCCTGGCGGTGGCTGATCGGCTCGCCGAACGCCTCGCGCTCGTTGACGTAGGGGATGACGTAGTCGAGGACGGCTTGGCCGGTCCCGACCGCCAGCGACGCCCAGCCCAGCCGTGCCAACCGCACGGCGTCGGCGTATTCCTCCGCACGCTGCGTCGCGTCACCCTCACCGAGAATCGCGGCCTCGGTGACCGATACGTCGTCGAGGACCAGGCGGCCCAGGCCGGCGGCGCGCAGGCCCATGCTGGGGTCGGCCTCCACCGAGAGCCCCTTGGCGTCGGATTCGACGATGAAAAACGCCGGCTTGCCGTCGAGTTCGGCGGCGACGATGAACAGTTCGGCGTCGCCGGGCGCGGGCACCATGGCCTTGACGCCGTTGAGCTTGTAGCCGCTCGGCGAGCGGACGGCGCGGGTGTCGAGCTCGAACGGGTTGAACAGCGCGCGCGGCTCGGAAACGACAACCGCTGCGGCGGGGACGTTTTCGCCGGTGAATGCCGGCAGGTAGGTCTGCTGCTGGGCGTCGGTACCCCACTGGGTCAGCGCTACGGCGACACCGCTGGGCGCCAGGATCGGCAGCGCAAGACCCATGTCGCCGTGCGCGAGCGCTTCGGCCACGAGGGCATTGGTGACGGCGCCGCGTTCGGTCGCCGCGCCCTCGAGTTCCTCGGGCACGTTGATGAGGGTGATGCCGAGTTCGGCCGCACGAGCCAGCAGATCCTTCGGCGCCTCCGCGGCCGCGTCTGCGTCGTGAGCTGCCGGGCGCAGGATCTCGGCGGCAAACTCCTTGACGGTTTCGACGATCATCTTCTGGTCGTCGTCCGGAGTCAGGTCGAAGTAGCCCTTGCTCTTGGCCGCGTTGTCGGGCAGGCGCTTGGGCTTGCTGCCGCCGCTGACCTTGTTGAACGCCCGCGTGGTTGCGCCGAGCGTGCGGAAGCCGGTCTTGGTGCCCTGATAGGTGACCCGGTTGATCGGCTCGCGGAGTTTGTATTTTTCGGCGAGGTCGGAACCTGCCAGCGAGGTCATGACGCGCATGGCGGCGCCCATCCAGTCCCGCTTGGGATGGCTGAGGCCAACTCCCGATTCGCGCGGTTTCCTACGCTTCGTTGCGTTGTTTTGCTTGCTCATGATCACCGAATCTGTTCGTTCGTCCATGGTCGGTAGCTACCTTACTCCAGAGTAAGGTACGGCGTCGAGCTTGTGGCTGACGTGACGGTCGTCACCTGGCTCGCCTAGCCTGTCTGGCAGTCGAGGGGAGGCGTGATGGCAGCGAGTAGTGGCCAGCAGGAAGCGTCGAAGCGCAATCGGATCAGGGAATTGCAACCAAGCGCGGTGGCACGCGCCTTCCTGCATTCACCATTGGCCGGCATTGCCCCGTGGGTGGTGATGTCGCTGGTGTCCGGCCCGGGACGATCCGAGCCGGCGGTGCTGGCTGCGCTGGGGTTGTCCGTCGCTTTCTTCCTCCTGGCCCGACGCGAGGGCGACAGCATCAAACTGCTCGAAATCTTCGACCTGGTCTTCTTTGCGGGGTTGGCGATCGTCGGTGCAGTCGTCAGCGCGGGCGCGACGCGGTGGCTCGAACTATGGGCCGGGGAGTTGACCAATATCGCGCTGGCCGTCTTCGCGTTCGGCTCCATGCTGGTTCGGGTGCCGTTTACCCTGCAGTACGCCAAAGAGCAGGCGCCGCAGGAAGTCTGGGATTCCCCGCTGTTTTTGCGCGTCAATTACATGATCACTGGGGCGTGGGCGCTGGCGTTCGCATTTTGCGCGGTAGTCGGCTTCTACGGGGATGCGGTTCTGGGCACGGCGAACAACTTCTGGACCGGTTGGGTACTGCAAATCGGGGCGTTGGTTTTCGCGGTGTCGTTCACCGAGTGGTATCCCGACTACGCGCCGAACAAGGCGGCTCTCGCCGCGGGCGAACAGGCTGATCCGCCGAGGCCGGTGATCGAGCTGTTCGGTTGGCTGCCAACGTTTTTGCTCGTCGTCGGCATTATCGGTCTGGTCACCGATGCGGTGGCGGTGTGGTTGGGTATTGCGCTGATCGTGGTCGGTGCTGTCGGCTGGGGCGGGTACCGCCGGGTCGCCAAGGCGCGGCTAGCTGGTTAACGTCAGCCGATGCAGGACCTCATCGTGCAGGCGGCCGTTGCTCGCCACTGCGCTGCCGCCGTGTGGACCGGGCTTCCCAGCGAGATTGGTGAAGGTGCCGCCCGCCTCGCGGACCAGCACATCGAGCGCCGCCAGATCCCACAGCGACACTTCCGGCTCCGCGGCGATCTCGAGGGTGCCTTCGGCGAGCAGGCAATAGGAGAAGAAGTCACCGTAACCGCGCACCCGCCAGACCTCATCGGTGAGCGCTATGAAATTCTCGCGCAGGCCGAGCACCTGCCAGCCTGACAGGCTGGAGAAACTGAGGCTCGCCGATTCCAGGGCGGACACCTCGGACACCGAAATCCGTTGTGCTGCAGTGCCCGCGAATTGCCGCCACGCTCCGGAACCGGCTGCTGCCCACCACCGCCGGGACAGCGCCGGCGCGCTGATCACGCCCACCGTCGGAACACCGTCGACGAGTAACGAGATCAGGCTCGCCCACACCGGCACGCCCCGAACAAAGTTCTTCGTGCCGTCGATCGGATCGATCACCCATTGCCGACCGGAAAAGGTTGCGGTGCCGCCGAATTCCTCCCCGAGAACTGCATCATCGGGGCGCGCCTCCGCCAGCATCGCGCGCAGACGCCGTTCAACCGCGAGATCCGCATCCGACACCGGCGAAAGGTCCGGCTTGTCGTCGACGCGCAAATCCAGCGCGCCGAACCGGTCGACGGTGATTTCGTCGGCCGCGTCGGCTAGCCGGAGCGCGAGTTCGAGGTCGGCTTCAAGGGATTCGGGCACGCGCCAACACTACCTAGTGCCCTCCGTTCCCGACGAGATCATCGTGGCCGTAGCGGTGCCGTTGGACTCGGTGGCGCGGATGTTCGCGGTGTCGCCGACCTTGGCCGTTTCGGTTCCGGACTGGCCGGCGCCGCGCATGACCGTGTTCGAGTCGATGACGTAGGTGTGGGTGTATCCGTCGGAGCTCTTGGCGGTGATCGAGGTGGCGGACACCGCGCTGACCGTTCCGATTTGGGTCAATTCGGTGGTGTAGTTGCCATTGCCGTCCGAGACGACGAATTCGCCGTGCAGCGGTGCACCGCCGGGGCCGCCCATGCCGCCTGGGCCGGGTGCCGTGCCTGCGCCGGGGCCTTGGGCACTGCCGGGTCCTTGCATCCCGCCGGGTCCTTGCGTCCCGAAGCCGGCGGGTCCCGCGGTGTTCGTACCGTTGCTGGTCGCGGCGTAAATGGCCGCACCGCCCCCAGCCGCGACGACGGCCGCGATCCCGATCGCTGCCGCGGTCTTGCGGCGCGACCAGCCGTTGGCAGGTTTGGCTTGCGGTGCGCCCCACACCGGTGCCGGTTCGGCGGTCGATGCCTGGTTCTCGGGGTGGTGAATCGTCATGGTTGCTCCTATGTTCCTGCGGACACCCGCACCCGGTCGGCGCGACGAGCCGACAATCCTCGCTCATCGTCACCTCCTGGGATCGTGGGACTTCGACCACCAACCGTGCTGGTTCAAAATGGGTGCGCGCTGTGCGCAGGATCAGGATCGGGTGTGTCCGTCGGGTCTCCGGAGTCGATGCGCTCGCGGGAGCAGGTCGACACGCGTCTGGCGAACCCACTCACAGCGCACACACAGAAACCACAAAGGTTCGACCCATTCCCAGTCCACATAATGGTGCCCATGTCCGATTCCAAGTATTCCGGGGAACGCATCGTCATGCGCCGGGCCGACGGCGCGCCGATCCGGGTGCTCGTCGTCGACGACGAGGCCGTGCTGGCGGAGTTGGTGTCGATGGCGCTGCGTTACGAGGGCTGGGACATCACCACTGCCAGCGACGGCGCCGGTGCGTTGGCCAGCGCCCGCGACCACCGCCCGGACGTCGTCGTCTTGGACGTCATGCTCCCCGACATGAGCGGTCTGGACGTGCTGCGCAGGCTGCGCGAGCAGATTCCGCATCTTCCGGTCCTGCTCTTGACCGCCAAGGACGGCGTCGAGGATCGGATCGCCGGGTTGACCGCCGGTGGCGACGACTATGTGACCAAGCCCTTCAGCATCGAGGAAGTGGTGTTGCGACTGCGGGCATTGCTGCGACGCACCGGCGTGACCACCGAGACATCGGGCGCACAAATAGTGGTGGGCGATTTGGTCCTCGACGAGGACAGCCACGAAGTTTCCCGCGCCGGAGAGCCGATCTCGTTGACCTCTACCGAGTTCGAGCTGCTGCGATTCATGATGCGTAATCCCAAACGAGTGCTGAGCAAGGCGCAGATCCTCGACAGAGTGTGGAGCTACGACTTCGGTGGCCGATCCAACATCGTCGAACTGTATGTCTCCTACTTGCGCAAGAAGATCGACAACGGCCGCGACCCCATGATCCACACGTTGCGCGGCGCCGGTTACGTTCTCAAGCCGGCGACGTGATGGCGTCCCGGTCGCCGAGAACGTGGTCACTGCGTGCGCGATTGTTGTTCGGGCAGATTCTTCTGCTCGCCGCCGTGTGTGTCGGTATCGCCGCGGCGACCGAATTTGCCTTGCAGCAGTTCCTGGTTCACCAACTCGATGAGCAGTTGATCGATGCCGGGCACCGATCGGCGTCGATGTTCGGCCGGCCCCCACCACCGCTGCCGGGTGGCACCGAGCCCGTGCGATCGCCAGGTCCCGGGCCGGACTTTCTCGATGCGCCCGGGCAGCCTGCCGGCACGGTCGGTGCCGTGGTCAGCGGCGGGACCGTCGTGGATGCCGGCATGCTCACCACGGCCGGAACCCGGGTGGCGATAAGCGCAACCGCGCAGTCCGAGCTGGCGGCGATGCCGGCGAATGGCGAGCCGATCACCCTTGACCTGAATGGAATTGGGCGTTACCGGCTCATCGCCACGCAGGATCGTGCGGGGAATGTGATCATCACCGGCCTCAGCTTGTCCGACGTCGACGCGACCCTCATGCGCGTTCTGCTCATCTTTGTATTCGTCACTGTGGCAGCACTTTTCTTGGCGACGACGGTGGGCGTATGGGTGATTCGGCGCGCGCTGGCTCCGCTGAATCGGGTGGCGCAGACCGCGTCGCGCGTCGCCGATCTGCAACTCGACCGCGGCGAGGTGGCGCTGCCCGTTCGGGTACCCGAATCGGATGCCGATCCGCGCACCGAAGTTGGGCGGCTCGGACTGGCGCTGAATCGAATGCTCGAACACATTGCCGCCGCGTTGTCGTCCAGACAGGCGAGTGAAACCCGCGTGCGTCAGTTCGTCGCCGACGCGAGCCATGAGTTACGTACGCCGCTGACCGCCATCCGCGGCTATACCGAACTCGCGCAACGAAAGCGAGACGAACTGCCGGTCGAGGTGGCCCACGCCATGGGACGCGTCGAGTCCGAGGCGAGTCGGATGACGCATCTCGTCGATGACCTCTTGCTGCTGGCGCGGTTGGACTCTGGTCGTCCGCTAGAACAGGAACCTGTAGACATGTCGCTGCTGGCCGCCGACGCCGTCAGCGATGCACACGTGGCCGGACCGCAGCATTGCTGGAATCTGGAATTGCCGGACCATCCGGTAGTAGTGACCGGGGACGCGGCCAGACTGCATCAGGTCCTGGCGAATCTCCTCGCCAATGCGCGCATTCACACGCCGTCGGGAACTCGGGTGACCGTGTCGTTGGAGCAACAGCGCGACGGCGTTGTGCTGACCGTCGCCGACGATGGCCCAGGTGTCCCGGAATCCTTGCAGCCGGAGATATTCGAGCGGTTTGCGCGAGGTGACAGCTCCCGCTCTCGACGAGCTGGAAGCACCGGCCTGGGACTGGCAATCGTGGCCGCGGTGGTCAAGGCGCATCGCGGTTCGATTTCCGTGTGCAGCGCGCCGGGTCGCACCGCGTTCACCGTGCGGCTTCCGCACGCCGTTGCTTCATAGGCTTCTCACAGCGACGACCAACGACGCGCCCACGTCGCCCACAGAAGATAGACCTTATGACGACTATCGAAATGGCCACGCGGCCAACATCTCACCTTCGGCAGGCCGTGCCCATCGAGGAGAGACCGCACTGGGTTCGGCCCGCATTCGCGGCGCTGCTTCTTGCTACGGCCGTGTTGTATGTGTGGAACCTGAGCGCATCCGGATGGGCCAATGACTTCTATGCAGCGGCCGTGCAGGCCGGGACGCAGAACTGGAAGGCGCTGCTGTTCGGTTCGCTGGATCCCGGCAACGCGATCACAGTGGACAAGCCGCCCGCAGCCATGTGGGTGATGGCGTTGTCCGGGCGGCTGTTCGGCTTCAGCTCGTGGTCGATGCTGGTGCCGCAGGCGTTGATGGGCGTCGCGTCCGTGGCCCTGGTGTACGCGGCGGTGCGGCGGGTGAGCGGTCCCGTACCCGGACTGCTGGCCGGTGCCGTGCTGGCGCTCACTCCCGTTGCCGCACTGATGTTTCGCTTCAACAACCCCGACGCGTTGCTGGTGCTGCTGCTCGTCACCGGCGGGTACTGCATGGTCCGGGCGGTCGAGTCAGCGAGTACGCGCTGGATCGCGCTGGCCGGTGCCGCGGTGGGGTTCGCATTCCTGACCAAGATGATGCAGGCGTTTCTGGTCTTGCCCGCCTTCGGTGCCGCGTTCTTGATCGCGGCGCCGGTGAGCGTGTGGCGCCGACTTGGCAAGCTGGCGATAGCGGCCGTTGTGATGGTGGTATCCGGCGGGTGGCTCGTGGCGCTGGTTGCGGTGTGGCCGAGCGGTTCTCGCCCCTACATCGGTGGTTCGACCGATAACAGTTTGCTGGAATTGGCGCTCGGCTACAACGGGCTGGGCCGTGTCCTCGGCGGCGAGGGCAACGGGGGACCGGGCGGTGGCGGCGGCAACACGGCGTTCGGCGGCAGCACCGGCATCACCCGGTTGTTCGGGATGTCGATGGGCACCGAGATCTCGTGGTTGTTGCCCGCCGCGCTCATCGGTTTGGTTGCGGGGCTGTGGTTTACCCGCAGGACTCCGCGGACCGATCGGACCCGGGCGAGCCTGGTGTTGTGGGGCGGGTGGGTACTGGTGACTGGGCTGGTGTTCAGCTTCATGGCCGGCACCGTGCACCCGTACTACACCGTTGCGCTGGCACCGGGAATCGCTGCATTGATTGGCATTTCGACGGTCGAGTTGTGGCGTGGCCGCGACTATCTGCCGGTCCGGGCGGCCCTGGGCGCGATGCTCGCGGTGACCGGGGTGTGGAACTTCATCCTGCTGGACCGCACACCCGAGTGGTTGCCGGCACTGCGCTGGGTGCTGCTGGTCGGCTCTATCGTCGTGGCGTCGGTGCTCGTCGCCGGCGGCCACGAGGTCAAGCGGCTCACCGCGATCCTGGCGATCACCGGGTTGTTGTTCGGTCTCGGCGGCACCGCGGCTTATGCGATCGATACCGCGGCGCAGGCCCACGGCGGTTCGATACCCACGTCAGGTCCGAGCACCGGCGGATTCGGCGGCGGTCCGGGCGGGCACGGCACGCCCGGCAGCTCGGAAAATTCTGCCGTCGAGGCGCTGATCAAGAACACCGACACCCGCTGGGCCGCCGCGACCGTCGGCTCGCATGGCGCGGCGAGTCTCGAATTGAGCACCGGCGCTTCGGTGATGGCGATCGGCGGCTTCACCGGTTCGGACAATTCGCCAACGCTGGCGCAGTTCAAGCAGTATGTGACCGATCACGAGGTCGGCTACTTCATTGCGGACCAGGGCGGTCCGGGTGGACGCGGTGACGGCGACGGCGCGGCCAGCCAGATCTCGGCGTGGGTGAAAGCCAACTTCACGGCGAAAACGATTGGTGGCACTACGGTGTACGAACTGAGTAGCTGAAGTCCGTTGCGCCGCGCGCGTTCTTGCTGCCCTGCACGCGAAAATCGTGCGGCAACACCGCAAAAGCGCGCGCGGCAGCAGGCACTCAGTGGCTCAATAGGCCGAACGCCTCCTGGATCATCTCGAAAACATAGTTTTCGTCGACGATTCCGATTGGTCGATTGTCGGCGATCTGGAAGACGACCACGTGGCTGCGCCCGGCGCGGTCGGTGAGATACCAGGAGCCGACAAGGTTGCCGGGCGAGCTGCCGCCCTTGAAGGCGGCGTACGGGAACTGTGCCTTGTCAACGTGCACACCGGGGTTGATGGCAAGGATGTCGCGCACCGGTGCGGCCGCTCCGGTGGCCGCGTGCTGCAGATACGCGTGTGCGCGACACAGATCAGCGGCCGAGGCGAACCATCCGACGTGATCGGCAGCCACCGGGGTACGCATGAGGGCGACCGGATCGACATTGAGCGGCGCGGCATCGGCTTCCGCCAGAATCCGGCGCCGACCGGCCTCGTCGGCGGTGCGCCACTGCTCCCGCAGGCCCGGCTGGCCCCAGCCGATGACGAAAAACTCGCGGGTGGTGGCGAACGGAATCAATTGTGCCGGGTCGTGATTACCCATTCTCGCCACTTGCGCCTCCACCCGGGCCCGGCCCAACCGGTGAATCAGGAGGTCGGCCGCCGTGTTGTCGCTGATCGAAATCATCTTCTCGGCGGCCTCGCGAACGGTGACCGTGCTCCCGTCGGGGCGGTCCTGCAGCTCGCCGGAGGGCAGCGACTTGACCTGCGGCGTGATGGTGAGCAATTCATCCCAGCGCACGTCGCCGGCCTTGATCGCGTCGGCAAGCGCGCCGAGCACGTAGAGTTTGAAGGTCGACCCGAGTGGCAGAACGGTCTGCGCGTTGTCGGAAACCGTTGCTGCGCATGACCCGTCGGCCACCAATAGCGAGTGCCGAGCACCGATTGCGGACAATGCGGTCTCGACATCGCCCCAGTTGTGCACCGGGGGCGCCGCCGGCCGCATGGTGATTCCGTCGATCAGTCCGACCGGATCGACATGCACCGTCAGATCGGCCGGCAGCCCGCGGTTGGTGCGAAGGCGAACCGTTTCCTGGTCGGGCCCCGACTCGCTCGACACCGTCGAGAACGGCCCGCTGAGCTGCCACAGTGTCAGGGCGCCCGCCAGCGTCTGAGGCCACAGCGCAGCAGTCAGTCGCGGATCCGACATGGCGACCGTCTCCGGGACCGACGGCGGCTGATCGGAATCGATGATCTGCAGGACCCGAGCGGCGCGCTCGCCCGCGGGCGTGGCGGGCAGCGCGGGGTCGGCCACGGCGGGCGCCGCAGCGACCACACACATGCCGACGGCGGCGGTGATTCGTAGGACGCCCAGTGCGAGGCTTCGCCCGAAGATCATGTACGCCACTGTCTCATCACTGTCATGTCAAGATGAGATTGATGAGCGAAAAAATGACCGTCACCGGACGGCTGGCGAACCTGGCCATGCGCCGCGCACCCATCCTCGGCCGCACCGCGACCCGAGTGCAGATGGCGGTCTACGACCGCACCGGCGGACGTTTCGGCTCGAGCCTGCTGGGCAGCCCGATCTTTCGGCTGAATGTCAAGGGGCGAAAGACCGGTCAACTGCGGCCGGTCATGCTGATGCTGGTTCGTCGCGGCGACGATCTGTTGGTCTGCGGCTCGCAAGGCGGAACCCCTGATCACCCGAACTGGTGGAAGAACCTGGTGGCCGCGGGCGAGGCCGAAGTGCAGGTCGGAACGCAGAGTTGGCCCGTCGATGTGCACGTCATCACAGACCCCGCCGAACGCGCCGACGCGTGGGACCGGCTGGTGCGGGCCTACCCCGATTTCGCCACCTACGCCCAGCTCACCACCCGCGCATTGCCGATCGCCGCGCTGATCCGGAAGCCTGCCTGAGGGTTCGAAATCCGATTGCCCGGACCGGTAACCTTGAGCCTCGTGCATCCTGACGTCGCTGCTGATCTCGCCGAACTCGACACCACCCTCAAAACGGTCGAGTCGGTGCTCGATGTCGAGGAACTGCGGCGGCGAATCGACGAACTCGAACACCAGGCCGCCGACCCCGAACTCTGGAACAACCAGGAACACGCGCAGCAGGTGACCAGCCAGCTCTCCCACGCCCAGGGCGAGCTGCGCCGGGTCGAAGAGCTGCGCCAGCGCCTCGACGACCTGCCGGTTCTCTACGAGTTGGCCGAGGAAGAGGAAGGTTCGGCGCGCGAGTCTGCGCTTGTCGAGGCCGACGCCGAACGCGCCGCCCTGCACGGTGACGTCGAGGCACTGGAAGTGCGCACGCTGCTCTCCGGCGAGTTCGACAAACGTGACGCGCTGGTCAACATCCGCTCCGGAGCCGGTGGCGTCGACGCCGCCGACTGGGCCGAGATGCTCATGCGCATGTACATCCGCTGGGCGGAAAAGCACGGCTACGGGGTCGAGGTCTACGACACGTCCTATGCGGAGGAAGCCGGCATCAAGAGCACGACGTTCGCGGTGAAAGCGCCTTATTCCTACGGCACGCTGTCCATCGAGCAGGGCACGCACCGGTTGGTGCGGATCAGCCCGTTCGACAATCAGGGTCGACGGCAGACATCTTTCGCCGAAGTCGAGGTGCTGCCAGTCGTGGAAACCACCGACCACATCGACGTCCCGGAAACCGACATCCGCGTCGACGTGTACCGCTCGTCCGGCCCGGGTGGCCAAAGCGTGAACACGACCGACTCGGCCGTGCGCATTACCCACATCCCGACCGGCATAGTCGTCACCTGCCAGAACGAGAAATCGCAGCTGCAGAACAAGGTGGCTGCCATGAAGGTGCTGCAGGCCAAGCTGCTCGAGCGCAAGCGGCAGGAAGAAAAGGCCGCGATGGACGAACTCGGCGCGGGCGGCAACGCGTCGTGGGGTAACCAGATGCGCTCCTACGTGCTGCATCCATACCAGATGGTCAAGGATCTGCGCACCGAATACGAAGTCAACAACCCGGCGGCCGTGCTCGACGGCGACATCGACGCGTTCATCGAGTCAGGCATTCGCTGGCGGATGCGGGAAAGCACCGGGCGGGAATGACAGTTCTCGCCACCCAAACGACGCTCTCGATTGCCCCGACGTCGGATCTAAGCAACTGGCTGCGGTCCAACGGGCTCGAGATTGTGCTGCTGATCCTCGGTGCCGTGCTGCTGGGCCGGTTCATCGCCTGGTTCGGCAACCGGATCACGCAACAGATCGACCGAGGCTTCCAGCACAGCGACGCGCTGGTGCGCAGCGAGGCGGCCAAACACCGGCACGCGCTCGCCCAGGTGATCACCTGGGTGGTGCAGGCCCTGGTGTACATCCTGATCGCCATCTCGGTGCTGCAGCGGCTGGGCTTCGCGATCGCCGGACTGGTCGCGCCGGCGGCGGTACTCGGCGCGGCGCTGGGTTTCGGCGCGCAGCGCATCGTCCAGGACATCCTCGCAGGCTTTTTCATCATCACCGAGCGGCAGTACGGGTTCGGTGACGTGGTGCGGATCGCCGTCACCGGGTCCAGCGTGGAAGCCGAGGGCGCGGTCGAGGACGTCACGCTGCGCGTCACCAAGGTGCGCTCCGTCAACGGTGAGGTGATCACCGTTCCCAACGGGCAGATCATCAAGGTAACCAACCTGTCCAAGGACTGGGCACGCGCCGTCGTGGACGTCCCGGTTCCGGCCACTGCGGACATCAACCATGTCAACGAGATCCTGCGCGACGTCGGTGCCAAGGCATTCCAGGATCGTCGGCTGAAGCCGCTGCTGCTCGACGAGCCCTCGGTGATGGGCGTCGAAAGCCTCGAAGTGGACCAGGTCAACATCCGGATGGTGGCGCGAACACTTCCCGGCAAACAGTTCCAGGTCGGCCGCGACCTGCGGGTGCGGGTGGCCGCCGCGCTGCGTCGAGAAGGCCTTGGCATGGCCGCGGCCAAGACGTCGACCGCGACGCTCGAGGCTGGTGCCCCGCAGTGAGAGACAAGATCAAGTCGTTGGGCATCCGTCGGTCCACGATCATCCTGGGGGTGATCTGGATCGGGCTGATGGCGCTGTACATCCTGGTCCGGCCGGTCCCAGCCCCACCTGCTCCGGCGGCGCCGGCCGCGCCGACGGTTCCAGCCGAAGTCGCTCCGCAGCGGACGCGGACCGTGCCGACGACCACGACGACGCCGACGGAGACGCCGTCGAGCACCGAGAGCTCGCCCAGCTCCACCGCAAGTTCGCCCGAGGGTAGCTCGACCGCCACGTCTTCCAGGCCTTCGCTGCCAGGGCTGCCAACCTTCCAGTTGCCACTGCCCACCGTGTCCGCGCCGCCCGCCGGCTGAGCGGGTCCGGGCGTTTCCCCGGTTACACTGGCTGCTCGTGATCAGCGTTTCGAAGGTGTCCAAGTCCTACAAGACCTCCACCCGACCGGCGCTGGACAAAGTGAGCGTGGAGATCGACAAGGGCGAGTTCGTCTTTCTCATCGGCGCTTCCGGGTCGGGCAAGTCGACATTCATTCGGCTGCTCCTGAAGGAAGAGTCCCCAACGGCAGGCGATATCAAGGTCGCCGATTTTCACGTCAACAAGCTCTCCGCGCGCAAGGTTCCGAAGCTGCGCCAGCGGGTCGGCTGCGTGTTTCAGGACTTCCGGTTGCTCCAGCAGAAAACCGTCGAGCAGAACGTGGCGTTCGCGCTTGAAGTAATCGGCAAGCCGCGATCGGTGATCAAGCGGACGGTGCCCGAGACTCTCGAGATGGTCGGACTCTCGGGTAAGGCCGACCGGCTGCCGCACGAGCTGTCCGGCGGTGAACAGCAGCGGGTGGCGATAGCGCGGGCCTTCGTCAACCGGCCGCTGCTGCTGCTGGCCGACGAGCCCACCGGCAACCTCGACCCGGACACCAGTACCGACATCATGATGCTGCTCGAACGCATCAACCGAACTGGTACGACCGTCCTCATGGCGACCCACGACAACCACATCGTCGACGCCATGCGCCGCCGCGTCGTCGAGCTCGACATGGGCAAAGTTGTGCGCGACGAAAAGCACGGCGTGTACGGCGTCGGACGTTAATCACCGCACCACAGAAGAAGGAACTGCGAGCCCTTTATGCGTGCCAGCTTCATTACCAACGAAGTCCTCCGTGGGCTGCGCCGCAACGTCACCATGACGGTCGCGATGGTGCTGACCACCGCCATCTCGCTGGCGATGTTCGGCGGCGGTCTGCTGGCCGTGCAAATGGCCAACAAGACTCAGCAGTTCTTCCTGGACCGCGTGGAAGTGCAGCTGTACCTCACCAAGGACCTGTCCGATGCCGATCCGAACTGCCAGCAAGACACCTGCAAGGCCTTGCGCACGGACTTGGAGAAAACCCCGGGCGTGGTGGCCGTGCAGTACCTCAGCAAGGCCGACGCGCTGCAGGACGCGCGTGACCGCACGTTCAAGAACCAGCCCGAGTTTGCCGATCTGATCAGCGCCAACGCGCTGCCCGCTTCGTTCAAGGTGAAAATGAGCGACCCGGAACGGTACGGGGTGATCTTCGACTCGTTCAGTCACCGGCCCGGGGTGGCCAGCATTCTCAACCAGAAGGAACTCGTCGACCGGCTGGTGAGCGTCTTCAACGGCCTGCGCAACGCCGCGTTCGGGCTCGCGCTGGTACAGGCCTTTGCAGCCTTGCTGCTGATCGCGAACATGGTGCAGATCGCCGCGTACACCCGCCGGACCGAGGTGGGCATCATGCGCCTGGTCGGCGCCACCAGGTGGTACACCCAGCTGCCGTTCCTGCTCGAAGCGGTGGTCGCGTCGGTGATCGGCACCATCTTGGCCGTGGCGGGCATGTTTGCCGCAAAACCGCTGGTGGTGGACGGCATGCTGGGCGATCTGTATTCATCGAATGTCTTCGCCAAGATCACCGGAAGCGACATTTTGCTGATCTCGCCGATCCTCGCCGTGGTGGGAATAGGCTTTGCGGCCATCACCGCCTATGTGACGCTGCGGCTGTACGTGCGGGAATAACCGCTTGCGCGGCTGCGTAGTCTTCTGGTGGTAAGTGATGGGACGAATTCGAGAGGCCGGGCACGATGAAGGAGAAGGGTCGCAAGGTGATCGCGACCAATCGCCGGGCTCGGCACAACTACACCATCCTGGACACCTACGAGGCAGGCATCGCGCTGGTCGGCACCGAAGTGAAAAGCCTGCGCGAAGGTAAGGCGTCCCTGGTCGACGCGTTCGCCACGGTAGACGACGGCGAAGTCTGGCTGCGCGGGCTCCACATTCCGGAATACGGCCACGGCACCTGGACCAACCACTCGCCGCGCCGGGTGCGCAAACTGCTGCTGCACCGCCGCGAGATCGAGCGGTTGGTGGGCAAGAGCCGAGAAGGCAATCAAACGCTGGTGCCGCTGTCGATGTACTTCTCCGACGGCAAGGTCAAGGTCGAACTCGCACTGGCCCGGGGTAAGCAGGACTACGACAAGCGCCAGGATCTCGCCCGCCGCACTGCCGAGCGCGAGGTGACGCGCGAAATCGGTCGACGCGTGAAAGGAATGCGCTGATCTCGATGGCGCTCGCCCTCGCGGCGGCCGTGGGCTACGGGGTGAGCGATTTCGTCGGTGGCGTTGCCGCGCGCCGGGTGCAGGCGCTGCGGGTGGTCATCGTTTCCTATCCGCTGTCGGTGCTGATCGTGGCCATGATCGCGCCGCTGTTCGGCGGGACTGTAAGTGGTGCAGCGTTGCTCTGGGGTGCAGCGTCCGGGGTGGCGTCGGGCCTGGCCGTGTGGTGGTTCTACCTGGCGCTGGCGTCGGGACCGATGGCGGTGGTATCACCGCTGACCGCCGTGCTGGTGGCCGGGATCCCGGTGTTCGTCGGCGTCGCCGTGGGGGAGCGGCCGAGCGCGCTGGCCTTCGCGGGTATCGTGCTGGCGCTGCTTGCCGTCGCGCTGGTCAGTAAGGAATCGCATCCGGGTGCCGAACTGCGGTTCACGCCGACGGTCGCCTGGCTGACGGTGGGTTCGGGGCTGGCATTCGCGTTCGCCTTTATCTGCCTGCACAAGATCGACGCGGGCTCGGGGATGTGGCCGCTGCTGGCTTCACGAATCACGGCGACGGTGGTGGTCTGGGCAGTGGCGCTGGGCACCGGACAGTTTCGG
Source organism: Skermania sp. ID1734 (assembly GCF_007489285.1). Lineage (GTDB taxonomy): Bacteria > Actinomycetota > Actinomycetes > Mycobacteriales > Mycobacteriaceae > ID1734. The sequence continues at coordinate 25,107 of NZ_VLIY01000011.1, read as the reverse complement.
GCCCCGCGCGGTGAGCCGTTGCGCCTCGCCGTCTATGTCAGTTTTCTCGACGTCGTGGCCAATGCCGCGATGCTCTATGCATTTCATGGTGGCTATTTGTCGTTGGTCAGCGTCATCGGATCGCTGTATCCCGCGGCGACGGTGCTGCTGGCCATGATGCTGCTGGGCGAACGGGTATCCCGAGTGCAGCAGGCCGGGATGGTGTTGGCACTGAGCGCGGTCGGCCTGATTGCGGGTGCCGGCTAGCTCGCGGGGCCGCACACGTGCAGGTCGAAGGCGGCATCGGGAATGCCGGCCGCATGCCAGACCGGATTAACCGATAGCGCCAGCGCGGGCGCCTGCCAGCCGGCGGCGACGCGTTGCAGCAGACTGAACAGGGCGCTGCGATCGCCATCGGTGAGTTCGCCTCGGATGAACGCGACCAACAGCCGATCGAACCCCGGTCGCTGCAGCAGCGTGCCGTGCACGCCGGGCAGTTCGACGAGCGGTATCTGCGAATCGAGATTGGGCGGCACCACTGCGGCCGCCGCGGTAGGCACGAACGCGATCATCCGAACGCCGGGCACGGCGCACAGCATCGAGTCCCGGAAGAATGGGGCATGCTCGACGATCGAGCGGACGAACGGTTCGTCGGCGTGCTCGTCGTACGGGCCGATCAGCCGCATGACGTGCAGCATCCCGCGCAGTTCCCAGCCGGCGACATAGCCCCAGCCCGACGACTCCGACGGTGGTGGAAAGTAGGCCCGCCCGGGCCGCACCAACGGGCTGGTGAAGACCACCGTATCGACCTCGCGGTGCGCGAAGGCGCCCAGATATGCGCGCGTCACGAGCGTGCCTTCGCTCTGCGCGACGATCGTGACGGGATGGTGGTCGCGATTCGCCACGGCCTGCACCTGCTCGGCCAGCAATGCGGCGCTGGCAAACAGCGACTGATGGGTGTCTTTGGCGTGGTAGGCGAGCGGGCTGCCGTCGGCGCCCAGCCCGCGGTAGGAAAAGTGCACCGGCACGCTCGTGACGTCCCGGTTGCCGCCGTAGGAGGAGTTGTAGCCGGCGACGAACAGGATGGTGTGGTCCGGGATTTGCCGTTGAGCCGCCACCAGCGCCGGGACCCAGCGGTTCGCGCCCGCGGGGCCGGCACCGAGCGAGGAAAAAACGCTCAGCACCAGCAACGCCGCCAGCGTCACGACAAACGCGCTGGGCACCACCCATGCCCTCGGCCACAGCGATCGCCGGATGACTATCGAACGCACGATTGCCCGCCACAACAGCGCGTTGAAAGCGCCGAAGCAGGCGGCCACCGCAACCGTCCACCAGCCGGAGACGCTCGAAATCGCCGCGCCACCCAGACTGCTGACCAGCAGACTCAACAGCGTCCAGCCGACCACCGTCAGCGGTGGAAGTCCGCACCACCAGCGGCGCCGGATTCCGCCGCTGGCCACCATCACGGTCAGGAAGATCACCGGCAGCAGTTCACCGAAAGTGAACCAGGACAACGAGGTTTCCGACGCCGCCATCGCCACGATCGCCCACGGCGACAGGCAGATCATGCAAATCGCGGTGAATCCGGCGCTGCGGCGAAGCGATTCGCGAAACGACGGCCGTTGGGCCTCGGCAGGCCAGCAGACCTGCGCGATCGCCGCGATCAATGCCGAGCGCAGCAGCAGGGCGAGGACGAATTCGCCGAGGAACATCGGCCAGGAATCGTGGTAAACCAGCATCCAGCGAAGGTCGTGAAAGATCCCCAGCGCCTGCGGAGCCGTCACCTGGGGCGCCAGTGGCCGGGCCGACCGAAAGCCGGTGGCCACCAGGATCGCCTCCTCGATGGCCACCGGGATCGTGCACAACGCGAACAACAGCACCAACGCTCGCACGTTGCGGCGGCGGGGTGCGGGCTCGGCAGCCCGCTGTTCGGCAAACGTTGTGCCGGCTGACCGGGACATCGGGCATCTCCTGCCGCCGGTTCCACTACGTTCGCAGGCGTACCCGCGCCTCATCCCCGGTATGCCGACTCGGTGGAAACCGGGATGAAACTTCTGCGCTGCGACGTTAAACTGAGCAGTCCGGCAGGGTGCCGGAGCGTACGGGGCTGAACGGTTTCGACTGCGTACGTTGATCTAGGGGAAGCGTGTCGGTGCAGGCAAGAGACCACCGTAAGCGTCGTTGCAACCAATTAAGCGCCGATTCCAATCAGCGCGACTACGCTCTCGCTGCCTAAGCAGTAGAGCGTGTCTGTCAGTCCGGGTTCGCCCTCGGTCCGGGTACTGGCATCAGCTAGAGGGCTCACCGTTCGTCTCGGTCGCGGAGGCGGGCGGAACATCAAACAGCGACTGGGATCGTCATCTCGGCTAGTTCGCGAGACCGGGAGATCCAAGTAGAGACACAGCGAACTGCACACGGAGAAGCCCTGGAGACGCGGCGGAGGACCCGGGTTCGATTCCCGGCAGCTCCACTTTTGAACGCACAACTTCATATCTGAGACCTCCTTGCCGACAGCAAGAAGTGTTGTACCCGTGGAATACCACTGGATGCACAGTCGGCGAGGAGGTTTCTGTATGCGGATAGTCGTCGTCCATAGAAGCGCCCGTGCGGGCGAAATACTGCGCGCTCCTGACGGCGCGGCATCGCTCCCGTGGTCATCGGTTGTGGAAATGCTCAACCGACACGATGTCCCCGACGGACTGCCGTTCATCGTCGACGACGATGGCTCGCTGAACGGTTGCGACTGACTCAACTCCTACCTGCTGGCCGCGTGGCGTCAACGCGCCTACGACCTCGACAGCCTGCGGAACTTCCACACCTGCTACCTCACCCGACTGCTGCGGTTCGTACGCTAGCGCCGCGGCGGGGAATTGGATCTCACCGCGGCAACGGTCGGAATTGCATCGGACGGGCCCGAAATCGAACTCGTCACGTGAATCCGGCGGGGACGGCGAGAGGAGTGACCTCGCGAGATGAAGGACGACGCTAATGTCTGCGGCGGAGCTGTGAACAATGTTCGGCATTGTCCGGCGCTATCGGTCTCGCGGCTTCCGGCCCAGCCATATTGAAGAGGCTCGGGGAGGCTATGTGCACCGAGTCCGTGAGAGGGAATCCGGTGAGCGCAGGTTGCGCCGTTCGCAGGCAGACCAAGACCATTTCGACAATGTGATGCAGTTCAATTCCAGCGGTTCAGGCAGGAGAACCCGCCACCTGGTGGAGGTCCGGCGCATTGGTCACTTTCGACACACCGGTCTCAACTGCATCAGAGAGCATGTCGGTGGGTAACCATAGAGTGACTGCGACAGTAGGAAACCCGCAGGTGAGGAGAGCCCGATGGCGGACAGATCGGCTATCGAGTGGACAGAGGCGACCTGGAACCCTGTGACAGGCTGCGATCGAGTCTCCGCCGGCTGCGATCACTGCTACGCGATGACGCTGGCCAAGCGGCTCAAGGCAATGGGCTCGGTGAAGTACCAGATCGACGGAGACCCTCGTACCTCCGGACCGGGGTTCGGTGTGACTGTGCACCCGCTGGCGCTCGGCGAACCCCTGCGCTGGAAGAATTCCCGGGTGGTGTTCGTGAACTCGATGAGCGACCTCTTCCACGCCCGTGTGCCGCTCAACTTCATCCGCGACGTGTTTGACGTCTGCCGCGACACCCCGCAGCACACGTATCAGGTGTTAACCAAGCGCAGTTTGAGGTTGCGCCGCGTCGCGGAGAAACTCGACTGGCCGCCGAACGTGTGGATGGGTGTCTCGGTGGAGAGCTCCGACGTCCTGAGCCGCGTTGACCACATTCGGGAGGTGCCCGCCGCGGTCCGATTCTTGTCCTGCGAGCCGCTACTGGGTCCGTTGGACGGGATCGACCTCTCGGGCATCGGCTGGGTAATCGCCGGCGGTGAGTCCGGTCCCCGGTACCGGCCGATGGAGCTGTCCTGGGCGCGCGGGATTCGCGACGCCTGCCGTAAAGAAGGTGTGCCGTTCTTCTTCAAGCAGTGGGGTGGCCGTACCCCGAAGGCGCTCGGTCGAGAACTCGACGGTCAGCTCTGGAACGAGATGCCCACAGCCGCAACCGGCTAGGCATGATCGTCCGGCTCGTACCGCATCGGTTCGACCGGTGGTGCCAGCGGTTCGCGGACGGGTGCCTTGGTCGCCAGCTCGACGAGCTCTTCTGTACCGAACAGGCCCTCGTCCCTATCTTTCGCGACCCGTCGTTCGACTTTCCTGGTAGTGCGCATCTTCTCAAGTGCTACGCCGTGCTTGGCGAACACTGACTCCATGATCTTGTTACCGGTCGCGTTCGCCGATGCGAAGATCACCGTGTAAATCGGGTGGCCGTTCGTGTTCGTGAACTCGAGCGGGATCGTGGTCGCGTAGCCCAGCTCCTTCTCTAGCCGCCACCGCATGAGGTTTACCAGTTCGTTGCGGAACTGTTCGGCGTTGAGCAAGCGATCCCGGCGTGCCCGCCACAGCTCACGCCACTGGGGCGTGCCGAACATCCGGTCCACGCGCTGCGCGTACCTAGGATCGGGTTCGTCGCCGGTGAACTGGAGACCCCGGGGCAGTAGCGCGTGGCCGAAGTAGAGCCACAGCTCCACCTTGAATCCGCGCCGGTTCTGCCGCCAACTTGCGAGGTAACTGAGTGTGTCCCAGGTGATTTCGGCGCTGTACTGATCGACCATCGCAAACACAGCCGCACCGCGTCGCCAGCTGAGGTCGTAGGCGTTGAGGTACTTCGGGATCTCGACGTTGCAGTCGCCGGGCAGGACCACGAGATACCGATTTGGGTGCGCGGCCTCCAGCTTCTTGCGCAAGGTGTCTGCGGTGCGCTGCTGGAGTTCGCAAAGCACGACTCGATCGAAAGGAGGATCAGTCGATAGTGCCCGGTGGCCGGAGCCGAGGATGACGTTGCCGGTGCCGCGCTCGAAGTTGTCGGGGGCGCCGGCGAACAGGTCGAGGTAGAGCGTGTATCTCGCCGTCTTCGATGCCCGCGTGAACGCGTTCAGATAGTCCGACAGCGCTTCCAGCTTGATTCGGGACCAAGGTCCCCACCCCCGACCACTCACCGCTTCGCCTCCCGATCCCGCGCCTTGTGGGCCTTGTCCGAAGCGTAGGCACGGTTTGCTGCCCGCCGTGCGTAGGCGCGCCGCCGCGGCCGTCAATTCCCACCGGCTAGCGGGGCGCAGTTCATTCAGGGTGCCCGGTAGGTTTAGAGACGGTCGTGAATACGACAGTTAGCTCCACTGCCGAGATTCAAATAACCTCATATCTGAGACCCCTTTTCGATGCGCGAAAGTGTCACCGGTGGCGTGGCACTCGCGGATAAGTCGGCAAGGAGGTTTCTGGTATGTGGACAGTTGCGGTCCAGAGCGGGTTGCTACTTGCCGCTGTAGACAGGGAACACGCTGGAGTCGCCATAGTCCCGGGCATGCAGGTTCCGCAGTGCGTCCATATCCGCATCCGAGATGACGAAGTCGACCTCGGCGTTGGAACGCATGTGCTCGGGGTTGGCGGTCTTGGGCAAGGACACGGTGCCCAGCTGCAGCGTGTAGCGGATGCATAACTGCGGCACGCTCACGCCGTACTTCTTGGACATCGCCACGACGTCTGCATTCTCGAGGATCTCCCCGTGCGCGATCGGCGAATACGCCTCGACGAGAATGTTCCTGCCCTCGCAGTAGGCCAACAGGTCAGCCGGGGTATTTCCCGCATGCACGAGCAATTGGTTCACGTGGGGCGCTACGGTGCCACTCGACAGGATGTTCTCCAGGTCCGCTTCTTCGAAGTTCGATACCCCGATCGACCGCAGCTTGCCGGCGTTGTAGGCGTCCTCGAGGGCGCGCCAGGCCTGCCGGTTGCCGTCGGCGTAGTCGCCGCCGCGGAAGTCGTTCCAAGGCTGTGGACTGTGGATGAGCATCAGGTCGACGTAATCGAGCCCGAGCTTTTGCAGTGACCCGTCGATCGCGGCGACAGCGCTGTCGTAGTCCTTGATTTCGGCGGCAAGCTTCGTGGAGACGAACAGCTCGTCGCGAGGCACGGCCGCGGTGCGCACGCCCTCGCCGACGCTGCGTTCGTTGCCGTAGGCCTGGGCGGTGTCGATGTTGCGGTAGCCAATCTCCACGGCGTCACGGACTGCCTGCGCGGCGTTGTCATCATCGATGAACCAGGTGCCGAGCCCCAGCTTGGGGATCTCGACACCATTGGCCAGGGTGTAGGTCTCGATCAGGATCGTCATAGGTTCTCTCCGTTCTTCGGTAGCTGGCCGTACACGTCGTCGGTGACGGGCTCGAGCCATTCGTTGCGGACGTCTTCGCCCGGAGTGATGAAGGCGACGTGGGAGAACCACGAGTCGGCTTTTGCCCCGTGCCAGTGCTTCGTTCCGGCCGGAACGCGAATCACCGTTCCCGGCTTCATGCTGACCGGTTCCTCGCCCTCGGCCTGGTACCAGCCGGATCCTGCGGTGCACAGCAGGATCTGGTCGCCGCCGCCGCCGGAGCCGTGATGGATGTGCCAGTTGTTGCGGCAGCCAGGCTCGAAGGACACATTGCTGACCGGGACGCTCCCGGACGCGAGCGGAGCGAGGTAGCTGCGCCCGATGAAGTACTGCGCGTATGCGTCGTTGGGCTCCCCGAGCGGGAAGATCTGGTCGAAATCGTTGTCTGTCACGGAAACCTCCAGCCCTGGCCGAGTGTTCTGGTGTGCATGCTCAGTCCTCCTCGATGACGTTCTCGAGCACCGCGGTGGCGCCCATGCCGTTGGGCCAGCCGGAATAGAAGGCGAGGTGCAGGAGTGATTCCTTCAGCTCGTCGTCGGTGACCCCGTTCTGCCGGGCGAAACCGAGATGAAATTGCAGCTGGTCCATCTTGCCCATCGCGGTCAGCGCTGCGACGGTGATCAGGCTGCGGTCCCGTTTGGACAGGTCGGGCCGTTGCCACACCTCGTCGAAGAGCACGCGGTCGGTGTAGTGCACCATGCCCGGTGCGAAGTCGCCGAAGGCGCGCTGGCCGCCGGTCCAACCGGTGTTCTGCTCGTCGGTCATCGTTAATTTCCTCTCTTCGGGGTCGGGTCGGCCATTTAGGGCTCCTCATGCTGTTGGGTGGTGCGGGGCAGCGACAGGGTGAGCGATGCGGTCAGGGCGGTGACGGCGGCGGCGATCAGCAGGCTCGCGTGTACTCCGCGGACGAACGTGTCGGGGTTGGTGAGCAGACCGCCGAACACCGCGATCGCAAGTGCTCCGCCAATCTGACGACTGGTGTTGAACACACCCGATGCGACACCGGCCTGGTGGTGCGGGACAGTGTCGAGCAGCACCGCGGTGGCCGGCGGAGAGACCGTCGGGCCGCCCAGCCCGACTAGCACCATGAGGGCGGAAACCAGCCACAGGGGTGCGGTCGCGGGCAGCAGTCCCACCGCGGCCAGCCCTGCGGTCATCAGGGTCAGGCCAGTCGCTATCACGGTGCGGCGACCGAAGTGCTCGGAGATCCGGGCGGAGAACGGTGTGAGCAGCAGGCCGACAAGCATCATCGGCAGGAACACGACGCCGGTGTGCAGGGCGTCCAGCCCGCGGTGTTGCTGCAGGAACAGGCTCACCACGAACGGCAGACCGAAGTAGCCCACCATGAACGCGAAACCGGTCGCGGTGACGATCGTGACGGTTCGAGAGCGGAACATCTCCAACGGCAGCATCGGATGCGCCACCAGGTGCTGGGAGCGGATGAACGCGATCATCGACACCACGGCCACGACGAAAGCGGCGATCACCGCCGAATCGGTGAACCCGCGGGAGCCAGCCTCGATGGCACCGTAGGTCAATCCGCCCATCGCCAGCACGCCGGTGAGCTGACCGATCGGATCGAACGGGACACGCAGGGTAGCCGAGGCATCGGTGCGGGTCAGCAGCACACAAGCGAGCACGCCGACGGGGACGTTGATGAAGAAGATCAGTCGCCAGTCGATCAGGGTGAGCACCCCGCCCAGGACCGGACCGGAAGACGACGCCACGGCACCGCCCATTGCCCAGATGCCGACGGCGCGAGCACGCGCCCGCGGATCGTCGTAGGCCTGCCGGATCAGTGCCATCGATGCCGGCATCATGGCGGCCGCCGCCATGCCCTGCACGAACCGGGCCGCCACCAGAAGGCCCAGTGTCGGGGCCAAACCGCATGCCACGGAAGCGAACACGAACAACACCATGCCGCCGCCGAAAGCCCGCTTGGCGCCGACCCGGTCCGACAGCGAACCGGCGGTCAGCAGCAGGGCGGCGAACATCAGGGTGTACCCGTCGACCACCCACTGCAGGCCGGCCACCCCACCGCCGAGATCGTGGCGAATGGTCGGCAGGGTCACGTTCACCACAACCGCGTCCAACGTGATGGTGAAGAAACCGAGCAACGCCGCGATCAGGGTGGAGTTCGCGTGCCGATTCTGCTTATCGGTATCGCCACTGCGAGTGGACAGCTGGGTTATCACCTCAACCAGAGAACCCGTCCCGCCTGCCCGCGGCAGGTCGAGCCAGAGGGGGGACAAACACAACCCCCCACAGCTGGGACGGCTCGTCGTACCGTCGTTGGTGTGAACACCAATATCGGCGGTGCACCAGACCGGGCCGACATCCGGGACTTTCTCGCCACCCGCCGGGCCCGGATCACCCCCGAACAGGTCGGGCTCCCGGCCGGCGGAACTCAACGCCGCGTTCCCGGACTGCGCCGAGAAGAAGTCGCCGTGCTCGCCGGGGTGAGCACCGACTGGTACACCCGTCTGGAAAAAGGCCACATCCGCGGCGTCTCCGACGAGGTGCTCGCCGCCGTCGCCCGTGCTCTGTTGCTCGACGACGCCGAGACCGCCCACCTGTTCCATCTGGCCCGCGCCGCCAAACCCACACGCACCCAACGCCGCCGAACGCCCGCCAAGCTGCCCGAGAGCCTTCAGCAGTTGCTCGATGCGATGACCGGGGCGGCCGCGTTCATCCGCAACGGTCGACTCGACGTCATCGCCACCAATGCCCTCGGTCGGGCGCTGTACGCACCGGTCCTCGACCAGCCCGCATGGAAGAACAACATCGCACGGTTCAACTTCCTCGACGAACGCGCCGCCGACTTCTTTCCCGACTACCCGGGGTCGATGGATACCACCGTCGCGCTGTTACGCACCGAAGCGGGCCGCGACCCGTACAACAAAGACCTCAGCGACCTCGTCGGTGAACTCGCTACTCGCAGTGAAGATTTCCGCAGCCGGTGGGGCGCGCACAATGTGCGTAATCACAACACCGGTCGCAAGCACTTTCACCACCCCGTCGTCGGCGCGATCGAGCTGTCCTACGACTCTCTCGATGTGCGCTCCACCGGCGACGATGTGTTGGTGCTCACCGGATACACCGCGCCCGCGGGATCACCCGCCGACGAGAAACTGCGCATGCTCGCGAGCTGGGTGGCGACAGCTCCACACTTGTCGGCCGGGGCGACCTCCGGGGTCGATGCCATCGCGTACGGCGCCGCAGACGGCAACGAAGACTCCTGACCCGCCGAGTCCACTGTTGAATATGGCGGCTGGCTCCGCGAGTACTGTGCTTTTGGCGACACCGACACACGGCACAAATCACCTCCGCAGCGCGCACCGGCGGGTGATCATGAGATCGGGCGGGGCGGTTGAGGAGGTTCAATGGCGATCCTGGCTCCGCGCGAGCGCTCGCGGAAGTGGTCGCTGGACGACATCGTCGTCACGGACCCACCGGTCATTCGACGGGCGATCGGCGCCGCGGCCGTCGGCAACATCACCGAGTGGTACGACTTCGGCGTCTACGCGTACTTCGAACCCACGATCCGCGACGTCTTCTTCCGCGACCTGAGCGACACGGCCGGGACCATCGCGACCTTCGGATTGTTTGCGGTGGCGTTCCTGGTGCGGCCTTTCGGCGGGCTGTTCTTCGGCCCGCTCGCCGACCGGATCGGCCGCAACAAGGTCCTGGCAACGACGATGATCCTGATGGCGTTGGGCACCTTCGCCATCGGGTGCATTCCGGCCGAAAGCAAGATCGGGATCGCCGCGCCGATGCTGCTCCTCGTCGCCCGGCTAGTGCAGGGCTTTTCCACTGGCGGCGAATACGGCAACGCCATGACCTTCATCGCTGAGTACGCGCCCGACCGGCGCCGTGGCTTTCTGGGCAGCTGGCTCGAATTCGGCACGTTCACCGGTTACCTGTTGGGCGCCATCGTCGTGACGGTGGCCGACGCCGCGCTGAGCCACGAGCAGTTGCTGTCGTGGGGTTGGCGGATTCCGTTCTTCGTGGCGTTGCCGCTGGGTGCGGTCGGCGTTTACCTCCGGATGCGGCTAGCCGACACACCCGCGTTCCTGGAACTGGAGAAAGAGGCGGAGAAGCGCGAGAAGGAGCAACGAGCCGGGCAAGAGTTGCGTGACATCCTGCGCTTGTGGCCGTACCTGCTGGTCTGCATGGGTTTGGTACTAGCGTGGAACGTCACCAACTACATGCTCACCTCCTACATGCCCACCTACGTCACCGACACGATGCCGAACAAGCAAGGCGGCGAAGGAGTTTCCTCGACCGTCTCGCAGGTGCTGCAGATCGTGGTGATGGCAGTGGCCGTGGTGCTCATTCCGCTGCTGGGGTTGTTGTCGGATCGGATCGGCCGCAAACCGATTGCGTGGGTGGGTTCGGTCGGGCTGATCGTCCTGGCGATGCCGATGGTGTTGCTGATCCGCGCGGAAACCGGGGTGACGATCTTCCTCGGACTGCTGACGATGGGACTGCTGCTGATCTGTTTCAGTGCCACCATGCCGTCGACGCTGCCGTCGCTGTTTCCGACCAACGTCCGCGCCGGCGGGCTGTCGATCTCCTTCAATATCTCCGTGTCGTTGTTCGCGGGCACGACATCGGTGGTGGTGGGCGCCCTGGTCAGCGTGACCGGCGATCTGAACTGGCCCGGTTACTACCTGATCATCGCCGGAGTGATCGGCGCGGTGTCGCTGATGTTCCTGCAGGAGCCCAACGGTCGGCGGATGTGGGGATCTGCACCCGCTGCCGCTTCGGCGGCAGAGGCGAGGGAGTTGCTATCCGACCTGGAATCGACGGCCGTTTCACGCACCTGATCTCTCCGGTCGACTTCAAATGACTCCGAGGGCCAGCATCGCATCCGCCACCTGAATGAAACCGGCGATGTTGGCTCCGGCGACATAGTTTCCGGGGAGGCCGTATTCGTCGGCGGTCTCCAGGCAGCGGTCGTGGATGCCGCGCATGATCTCTGCCAAGCGCTCCTCGGTGTGCTCGAACGTCCACGAGTCTCTCGAGGCGTTCTGCTGCATCTCCAGCGCGCTCGTCGCGACGCCACCGGCATTGGCCGCCTTACCTGGCGCAAAGGCAACGCCGGCATCGGTCAACGTCCGCACCGCCGCGGGAGTGCACGGCATGTTTGCGCCCTCAGCGACGATGCCGCATCCGTTGCTGATCAGCTTCGCCGCGTCGTCGGCATCCAGTTCGTTCTGCGTCGCGCACGGCAGCGCGATATCGCAGGGAACTTCCCAGATCGATCCCGTGCCGACGTGATGCGCACCCTGGCCACGCAGCTCGGCGTATTCGGCAACGCGAGCGCGACGGTGCTGTTTGACGTCCTTGAGCAACTCCACGTCGATTCCGTTGTCATCGACCACATAGCCGTCGGAATCCGAACAGGCGATCACCGCACCGCCGAGTTGGTGAATCTTCTCGATGGCGTAGATGGCCACATTTCCGGATCCGGAGACGGTCACCCGCTTACCGTCGAAGGACTCGCCGGAAGCCCGCAGAATTTCGTCGGTGAAGTAGACGGTGCCGTAGCCGGTGGCCTCAGTGCGAACCTGCGAACCACCCCAGGTGAGTCCCTTGCCGGTCAACGTGCCGGACTCGTAGCGGTTGGTGATGCGCTTGTACTGACCGAACAGGTATCCGATTTCGCGCCCACCGACGCCGATGTCACCCGCTGGCACGTCGGTGTATTCGCCGATATGGCGGTACAACTCGGTCATGAATGCCTGACAGAAACGCATCACCTCACCGTCGGACCGGCCCTTTGGGTCGAAATCCGAACCACCCTTCCCGCCGCCGATGGGCATGCCGGTGAGCGAATTCTTGAAGATCTGCTCGAAGCCGAGAAACTTGACGATTCCCAGATACACCGACGGGTGAAAGCGCAACCCGCCCTTGTAGGGACCGAGCGCCGAATTGAATTCGACGCGGAAGCCGCGGTTGATCTGTACGGTGCCCGTGTCATCGACCCACGGCACCCGGAAGATGATCTGCCGTTCCGGCTCACACAGCCGGCGAATCACGGCCGAGTCGGCGTATTGCGGGTGCTTGGCGACGACCGGTCCGAGGCTCGTCAGCACTTCCCGGACGGCCTGATGAAATTCGGCTTCGCCGGTATTGCGTCGCAGCACCTCGTCGTAGATTTCCGCTAGCTTGTCGTCCAGTCCGGCCACGCTGCCCCCCGGGGATAATTACGTTTCGTCCGTTATGACCGTCTCATGTGACCTAGGCGGTGCCCAACACCCGGTCGACATAGGCGTTGCCGAAGGTGCCGGTCGGGTCCAAACGACGGCGCACATCCGCGAACCGTTCCCATTCCGGGTACCGCGAACGCAAGGTCGCGGCCGTCTGGAAATGCCGCTTGCCCCAATGCGGGCGTCCGCCGAAGGAATCAAAGATCTCCTCGGCGGCGCGGAAGTAGGGTTCCCACGCCATGCCCCGAGCCATGTGCACCGCGATGTAGCAGGTGTCGCGCGCGTATGCAGGTGAGAGATACGCGTCGTCGCCGGCGACCCAGCGGACCTCCATCGGGAATGGAGTGTCCAGACCGGCCCGATCGGTCAGCTTCTTGATCTGCCGGATCGCGTCCACCGAATGCTCGCGCGGAAGGGCGTATTCCATCTCGGTCATCTTCACCATGCGCGGAGTGACGAAGACCCGGTATGACCGGTCGATCGAGTGCGCGTGCCCGGCCACCCGCGCCGCGGTCCGGTTCAGCACCGGAATCAGGGACGGCCGTCGCCGGCCCAGCGCGACGACCGCGCCGAAAACGGTGTTCTGCACGAACGTTTCATCGAGCCAGCGCATCGCTGCCGAACGCGGCTTTTCGGGCTGCGACGTCCGGTTGTTGCGCTTGGTCAATGCGATCGGGCTGTGGCCGAAGGCGAAGAATTCGAAGTGGTCGTTGCCGTCGACGTACGCATCGAGGTCTGCCAGCACATCATCGATCGCCAGCGGCCGCTCGACTGCCTCGAGGACGAAGGCCGGAACCGTCTGCAGCGTCACCGCGGTGACAACACCGAGCGCGCCCAGGCTTACCCGCGCCGCGCGCCAAGCTTCGGGGTCGGAGTTCTCGTCGACTTCGATCACTCGCCCGTCGGCAAGGGTCAGTTCGATCGAATGCAGCGCAGCCGACAGGTTCGGTAGCCGCGCGCCCGTGCCATGGGTGGCCGTCGCGGTCGCCCCGGCGACGGTCTGTACATCGATGTCGCCGAGATTCGGCATGGCCAGACCGTATTCATGCAGAACGGAGTTCAGCCGGTGCAGCGTGATGCCCCCCTCGACCCGGACCAGTCCGGAAGCCTGATCCACGTCCAAGACGCGGTCCAGCTGATCAAGCCGCAGCAGCAACCCGTCGGTCAGCACCGCATCGGTAAACGAGTGCCCAGCGCCGGCCACCCGAACCCGCTGACCGATCGCAGAAGCGTTGGCGACGAGGTCGGCTACTTCGCTTCGGCTGCGCGGCACGGCAAGGGCGGCGGGGCGGCAGGACTGATCGCCGGCCCAGTTCGTCCATGAATTGGTCACACGTCCAACTGTAGGGCTATCGGCGGCGCCGCATGCACGCTTCCTTGGCTGCGTGAATCTGCTCGTCGGTCAGCGGCGCGACCGGCAGGGGCGCGCGCGGTTTGCAGTCGGCGCGCAGACCGTCGAGAACCAGCGCCAGGTAGCGGCGCCACACGTTCGGGTCGATCGGGCGAGCGAAATCGGCAATGGCGTCGACCATGTGGATCAGTGCGAAGAAGTCGCCAGGCTCCGCGTCCGGCCGAAGCTCCCCGGCCTCGCGGGCGCGCGCGATCACCGCTGTGATGGCCGGTTCCATCCGTTCCTTGACGCACGCGACCCGTTCGCGACCGTCGTCGAGGCTCTTGAGAACCTCTCCGAGACCGCGGTTGAGTGCCATGTTCGCGCACGCCGACTCGAAGAACCCGACCAGTCCGGCCCACGGGTCGGGATTGGCCAGCGCTCGTTCGGCCTGCTCGGCCATGCCCTCGATGTGTTGCTCGAAAACCCAGTCGATGAGCTCTTGCTTGTTGGCGAATCGGCGGTAGACGGTGCCCACCCCGACGCCGGCCTGTTCGGCGACGTCGTCGAGGGTGATGTCCAGGCCGCGTGATGCGAACAGTTCGCGCGCGGCCGCGAGGATGCGCTGCTGGTTGCGCAGCGCATCGGCGCGCAGCTTGCGCGAATCACGGCTCTTGGAGCCATCGACGGTGACGGGACTCACGTAACCCATCTTAGCAAGCTTCACGATTAAGTGGAGACAAGTCCTCCGCATGGTGCTACGGTTGTCCGCATAAGCGGAGGAGATGCCTCCACCTAGATTACGTGAGGGATTGATGACGACCACTCTGGAAACGACGACGTCGGCCACGCCCGGCGTCGCGGAAAAATCGAATGCGCGTTGGTGGATCCTCGGTGTCCTCGGCATCGCGCAGTTGATGGTCGTGCTCGACGCGACCGTCGTGAATATCGCGCTGCCGGCGGCGCAGCACTCGCTCGGCTTCTCCGACGCCGACCGGCAGTGGGTTGTCACCGCCTACGCGCTGGCGTTCGGCAGCCTGCTGCTGCTCGGTGGACGCCTCAGCGACCTGTTCGGCCGGCGCACCACCTTCATCATCGGGCTGATCGGCTTCGCAGTCGCTTCGGCGGTCGGCGGCGCCGCGACCAGCTTCGAAATGCTCGTGATCGCCCGGGCTGGTCAGGGCGTGTTCGGTGCCCTGCTGGCGCCCGCCGCGCTGTCGCTGCTCACGGTGACCTTCACCGATTCGTCCGAGCGCGCCAAGGCCTTTGGCGTGTTCGGCGCGGTCGCCGGTGCCGGCGGCGCGATCGGTCTGCTGCTGGGCGGTGCGCTCACCGAATGGGCGTCGTGGCGCTGGTCGCTGTATGTGAACCTGGTTTTTGCGGCCGTTGCGCTGGTCGGCGCAGTGGCGTTGTTGGCCAAGCACGTCGCCACCGAGCGGCCGAAGCTGGATCTGCCGGGAACGCTCACCGTGAGTGCGGCGCTGTTCAGCATCGTCTACGGCTTCTCGCAGGCCGAGACCGACGGCTGGTCATCCGGCTCGACGATCGGCTGGCTGGCCGCGGGTGCGGTGTTGCTGGCGGTCTTCGTCTACCTGGAAACCCGCGTTGCGCACCCGCTGCTGCCGATGCGGATCCTGCTCGACCGGACGCGTGCGGGCGCCTACTTCGCCGTGTTCGTCACCGGTGCAGGCATGTTCGCGGTGTTCTTGTTCCTCACCTACTACCTGCAGTTGATCCGCGGCTTCACGCCGATCGTCACCGGTATCGCCTTCCTGCCCATGGTGGCCGCGATGATCGTGTCCTCGACGGTGATCGCGCCGCAGATGCTGCCGCGTGTCGGCCCGCGAATCGTGATGTCGTCCGGGCTCGCGGTGGCCGCCCTCGGCATGGCGCTGCTCACCTCGATCGGTGTGGAAACGTCCTATGCCAGCCACGTGCTGCCGGGCATCGTCGCGATGGGTCTGGGCCTTGGTGCCGCGATGGCCACCGCGTTCCAGGGCGCGACCGCGGGTGTCGAGCATGAGGACGCCGGTGTGGCCTCGGCGACGATCAACACGATGCAGCAGGTCGGCGGCTCGATCGGCACCGCTCTGCTGAGCACGATCGCGGCCACGGCGGCCACCAACTTCATGACCGGCAAGATGCCCAACCAGCTCGTCATGGCCCAGGCCGCGGTGCACAGCTACACGGCCACCTTCTGGTGGGCAAGTGGGTTCTTCCTGGTGGGCGCTGTTGTTGCCGCGTTGGTGTTGCGCAACGAGTTGCCGGCCACCGAGGGTGAACCGGTCGTTCTCTGATGGCCTGTGCGTGATTTTCCACCGCCCGCGGTGGAAAATCACGCACAGTTGCTGGGGGCCGGCATTCCAGCGAATCGGTCGCCGATCCAGCCGAACGCCCGCATCGCGCCCGGTGCGGTGGCGGCCCCGTGATCGGCGCCGGGTATGACGTCGAACAGCACAGGCACACCCGCCGCGCAGTATCGCCCGGCCATGTTTTGTGCCAGCGCCATCGGCACTTGATCGGCACTGCCGTGCCATTCGTAGATCGGAATCCGTGGCACGCCCGGGTAGAGCTGCAGACTGTTGGCGTTGAGTACCGCGTTGGCGGCCGCGTCCGACCGCGGCGTTGATGTGGCCACCTGCGGATAGCTCAAGTTGGCGCCGTCGGAAATGATCGTGTCCGCGCAGGCATTGGCGATGCGGTTGCGCAGGTCGATTCCCCGCGGCGTGAGCCGGTCGCTGATGTCCATCTGGCCCGGATACTCCCGCTCGAGGCCCAGCGCCGCGGCGAAACCGAGGCCGAACAACGGATTTGGTGAACCACCAAGGTCCACCGCGAGTTGACCGATGTTCACGGGCACGCCGCCCATCGCCGCTCCGACCAGCGGCAACTCCGGCGCGTACGTCGGAGCGAGGGCGGCGGCCCAACCGGTGGCCATTCCGCCACCGGAGTAACCGGTCATGGCCACCGGACTCCCGCCCAGGTCGGCAGGTCCGAACCGCTTGACGGCCCGGATGCCGTCGAGAACCAGTTGCCCACCGAGTCGGGCGGCGCCATAGGCACTCGTCGGTCCGAGGTGATCCGGCACGGCGACGGCCCAGCCGCGGG
This sequence comes from Skermania sp. ID1734, assembly GCF_007489285.1. Lineage (GTDB taxonomy): Bacteria > Actinomycetota > Actinomycetes > Mycobacteriales > Mycobacteriaceae > ID1734. The sequence goes on along the minus strand of NZ_VLIY01000011.1, from coordinate 8,201 downwards.
CGAGCAACGCATTGATCGCGGGCGCCTCGGGCAGCCCGCCATTGAAAAGGGTGTGCGACGGCGCGCACTGCAGCCCAAGGGAATTGATGTAGGGCTGATAGGAGACGAGCGGCCGGTTCGCGCCGCCACCGATCGGGAGCAGCACGGTGGTGACGCCGACGATCGGCGCCCCGCTGGAGTTCGTCGACCGATAGGCGAGCTGCCAGATCGTCGCGCCCGGGAACATCGCGGACCCGAACGTGCGCGAGCGCAGTACGTCGCCGTTGGCGTGCCCGGCGAGGTCCGGCGTCGGCGCGTAGAAGCCATCGGGATCGGGCGCGGGATAGATGGGCGCGGCCGCGGCGGGCGGCGGATCCGTCAGTGCAGGGGCGGCGGCCACGATACCGGTGGCCAGGACAGCGGTGAGAACGGTCGACAGTGCGCGCACGTGAGTCGTTCGGCACGGCATGCTGATCGGATGGATCAGATGCCGATGTTTCCGCTCGGTACCGTGCTGCTCCCCGGTGAGCGGCTCCCGCTGCAGATCTTCGAACCCCGCTACGTCGCGTTGGTGCAGGCATGTCTGGCTGCGCCGACCGGACCGGAATTCGGCGTCGTGCTGATCGCGCGTGGTCATGAAGTGGGCGGGGGAGAGCAGCGCACGGACCTGGGCACAATCGCTCGCATCGACGACTGCGTGTCCTATTCGGACAGCAGGTACATCCTGCGCTGCACTGGCACGGACCGGATCCGGGTGCAGCAGTGGCTGCCCGATGATCCGTATCCGCGCGCCGAAGTACAGCGCTGGCCGGCGGGTACGGCGGTCCCGAGCGACGCTGCCGTCGCCGAGGTCCTCGATCGAGCCGAGGAGATCGCGGCGCTGCACAGCCAGTTGGCAAAGCGCGCGGGCCAGCAGATCCCGCGCTACTCCCGGCCGCGACCTCAAAAGGACGGCCGCATCGCGTATTCGCTGGCATCCCAGCTGCCGCTGTCCGATGCCGATCGACAGGCGGTTCTCGCGGCCGCCGATCCGGAGGCGCAACTGCTGGTTTTGGCCGCAGCGCTGGACGACGTTATAGCGGCGTTACGCTTTCGGTTACTGTGACACGGTGACACCCTCCGAGCCGAGGCCGCGGTAATGGCCAACGAGCGAGCCGGCATGCTGGCGGAGCCGTCGGATCTGGAAGATCTGTCGCATCTGGTGACGGCCTTCTACAGCGGCATCCCCGACCCGAACGACCCCGCGCAGCAGGTTTCCTTCGGCACTTCGGGGCATCGCGGCTCCAGTCTGGATCTGGCGTTCAACGAGGCCCACATCCTGGCAATCACCCAGGCGATCTGCGATTACCGCCGCTCCCAGCACATCGACGGTCCGCTGTTTCTGGGCCGCGACACCCATGCGCTCTCCGAGCCGGCATGGGCGACCGCGCTCGAGGTACTGGTGGCAAACGGCGTTGTGCCCGCGATTGATTCGGCGGATCGGTACACGCCGACGCCAGCCGTGAGTCACGCGATCCTGCGTTTCAACGGCTCGGGTGCGATGGCCCAGGCTGACGGCATCGTCGTCACGCCCTCACACAATCCGCCGCGCGACGGCGGGTTCAAATACAACACCCCCGACGGTGGCCCCGCCGATAGCAAGGTGACCGCCGCGATCGCCAAGCGCGCCAACGAGCTGCTGTTCAACGGACTCGAGGGCGTCAAGCGCGTGACGTTGCGCCAGGCACTCGCGACCGCCGAGCGCTACGACTTCCTCGACATCTACGTCGAAGATCTGCCCAACGTGGTCAACCTCGATGCGATCCGCCGTGCGGGTATCCGGATCGGTGCAGACCCGCTCGGCGGCGCCAGCGTCGACTATTGGGGTGAGATCGGGCAGCGGTACGGATTGGACCTGACCGTCGTCAACCCGTTGGTCGACGCCACCTTCCGGTTCATGACCCTGGACACCGACGGACAGATCCGAATGGACTGCTCGTCGCGGGCCGCGATGGCATCGCTGATCGGCGTCAAGGACCGCTTCGACATCTGCACCGGAAACGACGCGGACGCCGACCGGCACGGCATCGTCACCCCCGATGGCGGGTTGATGAACCCGAACCACTACCTGGCCGTGGTGATCGAGTACCTGATCGGCAACCGGCTCGGTTGGGATTCGCGCAGCAAGATCGGCAAGACGGTGGTCACCTCGTCGCTGATCGACCGCGTGGTGTCGGTGCTGGGCCGCGACATCTACGAGGTGCCGGTCGGTTTCAAGTGGTTCGTTCCGGGTCTGTTCAACGGCAGCCTCGCCTTCGGCGGTGAGGAGAGTGCGGGCGCGTCGCTGCTGCGGATGGACGGTGACGTCTGGTCGACTGACAAGGACGGCATCGTCCTCGCGTTGCTGGCCAGCGAAATAACGGCGGTGACCGGGCGGACCCCGACGCAGCGATACAACGTGCTGGCCCGACGGCACGGCAACCCGGCGTATGCGCGGATCGACGCGGCCGCCACCCGTGAGCAAAAGGCCACACTGGGCGGGCTCAGCCCCGACCAGGTGCATGCCAAAGACCTTGCCGGCGAACCGATCACATCGATTCTCAGCCATGCACCGGGTAACGGTGCGGCCATCGGCGGAATCAAGGTGTGCACCCAGAACGCCTGGTTCGCCGCCCGGCCGTCCGGCACCGAGGACAAGTACAAGATCTACGCGGAGTCCTTCCGCGGTCCCGAGCATCTTCGACAGGTGCAGCACGCTGCCGAAGAGTTGGTGGGCCAGGCGCTACGCGCCCGTGCGTAACCCCGTTCGTCGCAGCGATACCCGCCGAGTGCCGTCGGAAAAGGACGGCGTGCCAGCCGAAATATGGGTGCTGGTGGCGGCCGGCTTTGTCATCGCGTTGGGCTTCGGGTTGGTGTCGCCGGCGCTGCCGCAGTATGCGGTGAGCTTCGGGGTGGGAGCCACCGCCGCCAGCGCGGTGATCAGCGCGTTCGCGCTGCTGCGCCTGCTTTCGGCGCCGATGAGCGGGCGCATGGTGCAACGCCTGGGGGAGCGCCCGGTGTATTTGACCGGACTCGCGGTCGTGGCGGTGTCCACCGGCGCGTGCGCGCTCGCGCAAACCTTCTGGCAACTTCTGCTGTTTCGCTCGCTGGGTGGTGTGGGCTCGGCGATGTTCATCGTGTCCGCGCTGGGACTGATTATCCGGATATCGCCGCCCGGGAGCCGCGGCCGGATTTCAGGGATCTATGCGACCAGTTTCCTGTTGGGTTCGGTGAGCGGACCGCTCGTCGGTGCGGCGCTGGTGGGGTTCGGGTTGCGGGTGCCTTTCGCTATCTACGCGGTGGCGTTGGTCATCGCTGCCGCCGTCGTCTACTTCCGGCTGCGCAACTCGGTGCTTGCGACGCCGGAATCTGGTCGGCAAGCAGCGGCGATGACGTTTCGCGAGGGGTTCGGATTCCCGGCGTACCGGGCTGCGATGCTGTCGAACTTCGCTGACGGGTGGGCCGTCTTCGGGGTGCGAATGGCGTTGGTGCCGCTGTTCGTGGTGGAGGTGCTGCATCACGACTCCGCGACTGCGGGCATCGCGCTCACTGTGTTCGCGGTGGGCAATGCCCTGGTGTTGTCGGCGGCCGGGCGGCTGTCGGATCGGATGGGACGCAAGCCGTTCCTCATCGTCGGCACCGCGGTGTGCGGCGTTGCGACGATCGCGATGGGCCTGACGAGCAGCCTGCCGCTGTTTTTTGTCGCCGTGGCGGTCGCCGGTCTCGGATCCGGCATGATCAACCCGGCGCAGCAGGCCGCCGTCGCCGACATCATCGGCTCGCGGGCGCGCGGCGGCCCGGTGCTAGCGGCATTCCAGATGTCCGCCGACGTCGGCACGGTAGTCGGGCCGACCGTGGCCGGCGCGCTGGCGCAACACTTTTCCTACGGCGTCGCGTTCGGCGTGGCCGGTGCGGTACTGCTGGTGGCGACTGTGGGATGGTCGGTCGTCGGCGAGACGCTTGGCGGGGCCGGCGTGGGCGGGAAGTAAGGATCGATCCGTCGCCAAGATCGCCTACCCTCGAACCTTGTGTGGGTGCGGATATTGAGTCTGTTGGCGAGGTTCGGGCTCGCCGCCGTGTGGTTGGCATCCGGCTGGATCAAGGGCTCCGATCCCACGCAGACGATCGTCGCGGTGCGCGCCTACGACATCCTGCCCGAGTCGCTGGTGCGGCCGGTGGCCACCGGACTGCCGGCGCTCGAGATCGCGCTCGGGTTGTTGCTGGTCATCGGGTTGGGGGTGCGGGTGACCGCGCTAGTGTCCGCGCTGCTGCTGTTGGTGTTGATTGCGGCGATCGCCTCGTCGTGGGCGCGCGGACTGTCCATCGATTGCGGATGTTTCGGCGGTGGCGGGGCGGCTGACGTGGGGGCGTGGGACTATGCGCGGGAAATCTTGCGCGACATAGGTTTCCTGATACTGGCCGGTTGGCTGATTGCTTTCCCGCGCTCGGCGTTCGCGCTGGGCCCGCGTTCGCGTGGGCCGTTCGGACGCCGCGAACAACACCCATCTCCCGATCACCTGGCAAGCTAACGACAACCATCTAACGAAACCTGAACTGCGAGGTTGCCTGTGAACGCGAAGTCCAAACCCGCCCTGCCGGAGCCGAACTCTTCCAGGATGACCTACATCCTCGGCGGAATTGCCATCGCGATCATTGCTGCGATCGTCATCGGCGGGGTGATTTGGCAGAACAACCGGACAAAAACCCCCGATTCCGGTTACGGCACTGTTCAAAACTCCGACGTTAAGGTGCAGTTGCAGGCCAACGGGGTCATGCGGCTCGGCTTGCCGAACGCGGCCAAGACGATCGATGTGTGGGAAGATCCGCTGTGCCCGATCTGCGGCCAGTTCGAGAAACAGTACGGGCAATCGATCGCCAAGGCGATCGACGACGGCAAAGTCGCGGTCCAATATCACATGGTCAACTTCCTTAACGCGGGTTCGCACAGTGGCGACTACTCCACCCGCGCGGATGCCGCCCTGCAATGCGTCGCCGCAGACGGCAATGGTGTCCTGTACAGCAGTTTTCACACGAAGCTTTTCGAGAACCAACCGGCCGAGCGCGGGTCCAGCGATCTGAGCAATCAGCAGCTAGCCGATCTGGCGAAGGACGCTGGAGCGTCCGATCAGGTGCAGCAGTGCATTTCGAGCGGATCGAAGGTGTCCGCAGCTGCCGCTGACGCCCAGACCGCGCTCCAGGAGCTCGCCGCGCGCGGTGGCAAGGGCACGCCATCGGTGTACAACGGGCAGACTGCCGTCAACATCTCCGATCCGGATTGGTTGTCTCAGCTTTAGCCGGTCCGCCCGCTGCCGCTGCCGCGCGCGAGTTTGCCCTGTAACACCCCACCTTCGAGGTGTTTCACCGCAAGTTCGCGCGCGGCAGCGGGAGGCGTCGCGGGATTTGTTCCGCGCGTTGCGGATGGTGTAGTTTCGATCGAGCACGCGGAGCGATCCGCGCCGCACCTGGGGCTATGGCGCAGCTGGTAGCGCACCACACTGGCAGTGTGGGGGTCAGGGGTTCGAGTCCCCTTAGCTCCACTTTCGAAAACCGTTGGGTCTCAACGAGATTCGGCGGTTTTGGTGGTTCTGCAAGATCTCTCGTTGTCCAGGGACTGCCTGGGCCGACGACACCCAGCCTAGTTGGGGTCTTTGTCTTCATCTGCCCGGGCGGCTGATACTGCGGTTCGCCGCGCGAGGTGACCAGGGAGTGTTGGCGCGCGGTGAATCGGCGGGGTGGGCTCACTTGTCCAGCTCGGCGAGCAATTACTCTAGGACTCGCGCAAGCTCCGGTAGCCGCTCGGTCCGGATCTGGCACACCACAGCGTCGTCAACTGCGGCGTAGCCGTGGATTAGAAGGTTGCGGAAGGCGATGATCCGAGCCAGATCAGGGACTCGGCTGGCGATCTCCGGGAACCGTTTAGAGAGCTGGTTGAGTGCCTCGCCGACGACTTCGAATTGTCGCTCGACAGCCGAGCGCAGGAGTTCGTCAGTTTCGTAGTCCTCGTAGGTCCGTTCGAAGCTGAAGCGCTCAATCCGGTGAGTCGCTTCGACCGCGTCCCAGAGGTACGTTCGTGCGTCAGGCTGCATACAGCTCTTGACTGTTGCGGACTGCCTGGGCTCGGAAGTAGGGGTTCTTGATGCTCGACAACGTAACCACGTCGGTTGGTCGGCCGAAGAGCTCTTCGAGGCCTTCCTTCAGTCCGAAGTAGTTCCCGTAATGGTCGAATGACGCGCCAGTCTCGAATTCGACCAGGACATCAATGTCGCTGCGAGTTTCGTCGAAGCTCTCACCGACCGCTGATCCAAACAGAGCCAGCCGGCGAACACCGAATCGGCGACAAAGCTCGGCGACCTCGGGGAGACGCGACTCAACGAGCGGGTGCATCCCTACCTCCTGCCGCTCTAGAACGTTGTCGTGAACTAGATCGAAGGTTACCCGTCGAGTGTCACTGCAGGGCTGCTCGTCGGCCGTCTGTGCACTTGAAAGTTGACGACAATTGTGACGACAATCGTGACGACATTTCCGTTCCGGACCCCTCCGGCAACGCTCTAATTAGCGGCGGAATCGCCAGGATCAGGTGGTCTGCCTGCGCCTGGCAGTGTGGGGGTCAGGGGTTCGAGTCCCCTTAGCTCCACTTGCGAAAACCGTTGGGTCTCAATGAGATTCGGCGGTTTTCGTGGTTTCGGGAAGATCTTCCTTTGTCTTAAATGTCTGGGTTGACGACAGTTGTGACGACAGGCCTCGAGAAACTCGGTCGCTCCGTGTCGTAGATGGGTTCTACTCTGCGGTTCGTGGTCAAGTTCTTGGATGAATCGCAGCCGTCTGCCTGTCCGGACTGCGAGTGTGCCGAAGAGGCCGATTTGCTGACGAGCGACGGGATCGCGATTTGCGGCTGCTGTCTTGCGGACTGTCCGGACGTTCATGGAGAAGGTGGCCGGACTTGGCGTACGGGCTATCACGTTCGGGCTGTTCGTTGCAGCGGTGGGTTCGAGCTTCACGTTGACGGTGTTGGCGTGACGCAATGCGTCGACTTCTCCGAAGCGGAAGCTACTGTACGCGAATTTCTTTCCGTGAGTGACATTCGGATGCCGCCAACGTGCGGGTGAATATCTGGAGAGTCATCGATTAGGCAAGCTATTTAGCTGCTGCTCTGTCGCCGCTTGTAACGGCTGTCACGATATTGGTCGACCCATTTCTTGCTGGATCGCCATTGGCCATCAGAGCCCTTGATTGCCTGCAACGCTCCGCGGTTTGCGGCGGTGCGGAGACTAACTGAAGTGAGTTCCGGTGTCGCGAGCGCGGCGAGCGGGACGAGGCGAGCTGGACCCGCGACGGCCGGAACAATGAATCGATAAAGGTTGTCGAGGATCGCCCGCGCGATGAATTCCCCAAGCGAGCCGTAGTCGCCAACGTCGGCGCGCTGCAATGCTCGAAGATACTTCGATCGCTCGTTCTTGAAGATGATCGCCGGCGGATATCCCAAACGAACGAGGATTAGGTTGAGGAGGAGCCTGCCGGTTCGTCCGTTGCCGTCCAAGAATGGATGGATGTACTCGAAGTCTCGATGAATCTTCGCGATCTCTTCCGGGAACAGCGGCGACCGAGGCTTCAGAGTATTGACCTGAGCCACCCAAGCCTCCATCTCTGCCGGGACAAGCGGCCAAGAGATGGGCTTCATCCCTCCTGAAAACTGTGCGATCTCGTGTTGCCGAAAGGATCCGGGGCCTTCCTCGGCGGTCGCCTCGGGGTGCGGCTCGACTTCCCATACGAGCGTCATCACCTGGTGATGGATCTGCCGAACATCGTGAAGGGTGATGAAACGATTCGGATCGAAGCTGGACGGCTGAATTCCTTCGCGATACACCCAGTCCGACGCGTTCGCGTAGCCCTTGACCTCCATGTACTCGGTCAAGCCCCTAGAAGTGGTGTAACTGAATTGTGATCCTTCGTTGGTGATCAGGCGGGTAGTTGCATCAGTGCATCAGTGGTCACCTCCGTCTGCGAGCTGGTGTCGGTGTCGGTGGTCAGGGTGAGTCGGCAGCGGCCCAGGACTTCGAGTCCGAGGTATCGGCGTCCTTCGGCCCATTCGTCGGTCTGCTCGGCAAGGACGGCGCCGATGAGGCGGACGATGGCATCTCGGTTGGGGAAGATGCCCACGACGTCGGTGCGGCGGCGGATCTCTCGGTTGAGCCGCTCGGTGGGGT
>NZ_VLIY01000010.1 GCF_007489285.1 Skermania sp. ID1734 | reverse complement strand
TCGCGGAGTTTACGGACCTCCGCCTTCAACGCCTTGATCTCGGCCTGCGCGTCGGTGCTCACTCCGGGGCGGGATCCGGCGTTGACGTCGGCCTGGACCAGCCATCGCCGGATGGTTTCCTTGCCCAGGCCGAGCTTGTTGCCGATGGCTTGACACATAGCGGTGTCGTTCGGGTAGTCCTGACGATGATCAGCGATCAACCGCAAGGCGCGTTCCTTCACGGCGGGGTCGATTATTTTGCCCATAACTGCATCCTCCTGCACTCAAACAGGAGCGGCAGAAAACCCGTGACGGTTCAGGTTCTGTATCTGGGTTTTGGGGCATTGTTCGCGGCCGCAGTGGCACAGCAGGTGGGATTCGCCGTGGAGCAGGGCCATGAGCGCGTCGGCGCGTAGCTCTTTGACGGGGCGGGGGTCGGCGGCGCAGACGGTGGCGGCGAGTTCGCTGATCAGCTGGTCGGCTTCGGCGCCTTCCAGGTCGGTCAGGCAGGCGGTGAGCCAGGTCATGCCGTTGGTGCCGCGGCGGGTGTAGGCGGTGCGGTCGCTGCGGTGTTTGGCTGCGCGTACGGTGTGGGCTTCGTCGGGGTCGTGGCGCATCCAGATCCGCCAGATCGCCGAGCGGAGTGGTTGCGGGGACAGGTGTGCGGCGGCGGCGAGGACGTCGGCTTCGATCGCGGCGACGGTGGCGGCGTTGGCGTCGGCCAGGACGGTGGCGATGACGCGGACCGTCGCGTAGTCGAGGTCGCCGGCGGCGAAGGCGTCGCGGGTCAACTCCAGGCGGGCCAGTTGTTGATCCACGCTGACCAGGGTGTCGGCGCTGGACTGGGCGATACCGAGGGCAACGGCGATCTCGGCGACCGCGGACTGGGCGGCGATCAGCCCGTCTCCGCCGGTGTCGGCGGCGATACCGAGGCGGTGTTCCCACACGCCGGTGGCCGCGCGCATCAGCCGGTAGGCGGCCCGGTTGGCCTCGACCCGGTGTTCTTCGAGGCAGGCCAGGGCGGCGTCGACGCGGTCGAACGCGTCGGGCGGCACCTCCAACAATTCCTCGAACATGTGTTCTATACTACCCGAAATGTCCGACTCGCGCCATAGTAAGTCGAGCAGATTGGGTACAGAGATCGCCGGCGCTGGCTGCCCTTATGAGGTCGCACCTGGCGCACTGCGTAACGCCCGTCGCGCCGCTGAAGAAACCCTTGTGAGGGGTCAACGGACAGTCAAGTCGGGGGGAGTCGGACATGCGCGAACTGTCGAAATGTCTTGAGATGGCGGCGCGTCGACGCCATCGCGACCGCATCGTGCAACGACTGGGCACCACGGCCCTAGGTGTCGTCGCGCTAGTTTCAGTCGCCACGCTGACGGCCTCCGCCGATCCGTTCCCGACCACTGCCCCGCCGGTTCCGACGCCGGTAAACCTGAACGACTACTGCGCGAATCCTGGCGCGATCGGCCGCTTGTCCAACGGTCGGACCGTCTACTGCACACGCGTGCGGGGCACCGATGCGTATGTCTGGTCATACACCCGCAACCTGTTGCCGAGGGACCCGCACGCGCGGCCCTACGCATGCGACCGCGACGTCTGCCGCTTGCCTGACGGATCGGTCGCGCCGAACTACATGCGGTGCGGCATCCTTTGTGGAGAACCGCCCACCAGCGGTGACGTCCAGAGCGGGCTGAGCGCCTGCTTCAACTCCGGCGTCGCATTCGAAGAATGCGAGCGGCGGACCCACTAACGCACATCCGTCAACCACCGGTTGACGCCCGCCCACCGTCAACCTATCGTTGACGCATGGACGACAAGACCCAAGTCACCAACCCAGTCCGCCTCGACGACCTCATCAACGCGATCAAGAAGGTCCACACCGACGCCCTCGACCAACTCACCGATGCCGTAATCGCCGCGGAGCACCTCGGAGAGGTCGCCGACCACCTGATCGGCCACTTCGTCGACCAGGCCCGCCGCTCGGGCGCGTCCTGGACTGAGATCGGAGCGAGCATGGGCGTCTCGAAACAAGCCGCGCAGAAGCGCTTCGTCGGCAAGGGCCCCGCCGAACCGGGCGATCTCGATCCGCAGCAGGGCTTCAGCCGATTCACCACACGGGCACGCAACGTCGTGATCGGCGCCCAGAACGCCGCGCATGAGGCCGGCAACGCGGAGATCGGCACCGCACATCTCGTGGTCGGTTTGTTCGACGACCCCGAGGCCATCGCAACCAAACTCGTTGCCGCCAAGACGGATATCGACGCAGTCAGAGAAGCGGCCAAGGCTCAGTTCGGCGCGCGAGTCGACAGCCCGCCCGCGCTCGTGCCCTTCGACGCCAACGCGCGCAAGGCGTTGGAACTGACGTTTCGCCAAGCGCTGCGCATGGGCCACAACTACATTGGGACCGAGCACATCCTGCTCGCCCTGCTCGAACAGGAGAACGGCACCGGCCTCTTGTCGGACCGCGGGCTCGACGGCGCACAACTCGAAGCCGAGATCGCGCAAGTATTGGCTTCGCTGACCAAAGGGGCCTAAATGGCGGTGGACGGGTTCTGCGATCCAGCTTTCACCCGCGTCCGAGACATCTTCGAGGCCAGCTTCGCCGACGGCCTGAACACCGGTGCGGCCGTTGCCGCGTCAGTCGATGGACGCGTCGTCGTCGATCTGTGGGGCGGGATCGCCGATCCCCGGACCGGACGCGCGTGGGAACGAGATACGCCCTGTCCCTGCTTTTCCTGCACCAAGGCCGTCACCACGACGGCGGCCCTGTTGGTCATGGACTCCCACGGCCTCTCCCTCGATCAGCCGGTCACATCGTGGTGGCCCGAATATGGCGCCAACGGCAAGCAAGACACTACGACCGAGGACCTCTTCACGCACCGCGCCGGACTACCGGCGTTCGACCGTCCGATAAGTGCTGCGGAGGCGGCTGATCCGGCGGCCATGGCCGACCAACTCGCCGGTCAGAAGCCGGAATGGGAACCGGGCGCCAAACACGGATATCACGCCTTGACGTTCGGGTGGCTCGTCGGCGAGATCGTTCGCCGTCATACCGGCACGGGCGTAGGCGAATTCGTCCGCCGCCACATCGGCGCCGACCTGGCAATCGGAGCCACACCGGACGAGATCAACCGAGCAGCACGACTCGCACTGACTCCGGCCGACAGGTCAGCATGGTCGGGATCGCCGACCATCGAACCGTCCGTCATCCGGGCGCTCGCGAACGCGTATCAGGACCCGACCTCCCTGCTGATGCGAAGTTCGGGAAATCCGGTGGCCGCCTACAACCGGCCGGAAGTTCTTGCCGGCGGCTGGCCGGCGGCGGGGCTGGTCACGACCGCGCGGGCGCTCGCTGACTTCTATGACCGCCTCCTGCGAGGGGAGATCCTTCCGGACGCCGTCCTCCGCGACGCAATTCGAGAACGTGTTCGCGGCGCTGACGAAACCCTGTTCCTGGAAAGCGCGTTCGGCCTCGGTTACATGCTGCCGTGCCAGAACTGCGAGGTGCCCGAACCGGCCCGGCGCGGGGCATTCGGCCACCCGGGCGCCGGTGGTTCCGAGGGGCTTGCCGACGTCGAGAACCGGGTGGCGTTCGCCTTCATCCCGAACCTGCGTCAAGAAGCTTTGGCCGGTGACCGCCGCGCGTACAGCCTGCTCGAGGCGGTCTACGAGGCCCTGTAACCAGTAGCCTTGCTCCATGCGACTGCGCTGGCCGATCACCCTGGCAATGGCGGTGTGCGTCGCCCTCGGCAGCGCCGGCGCCGCGCATGGGCAGAGCGCGGGCCAGTTGCTTTCCGCAACTGCCGTCACAGCCTTCGTCGATCCCGTTGCCCGCGTGTCATTCCCGGCGGGTGCGACACGAATCACATACAGCAGCACCGATATTCGTGGACACCGTACCATCGGAACGGCGACCGTCCTCGTGCCTCGCAACCAATCACGCCGCCCGATGGTCGTGTTCGCCCCTGGCACGCAAGGTGAATCGCCGCGCTGCACCGCGTCGAATGAGCTCGAAAGCGGGGACTTCTACGAGGGATTCGCGGTACTGAACCTGCTGCAGCGGGGCTGGACGGTGGTTGTTCCGGACTATCCGCAAGCGTCATATCTGATGCGCATTCCGGAGGCACATGCCGTGCTCGACGCCGCGAGCGCGGCGCAGCGCCTAGTCGGGGACGGACCGGTGGCACTCGGCGGTTACTCCCAGGGTGGCCAGGCGGTGGCTGCCGCGGCCGAACTGGCGCCCAGTTACGCACCCCAGCTCAACATTGTCGGCGTCTACGCCGGCGCGGTGCAGGCGGACCTCACCTACGGCTCCGGAGACGACAGCGTCTTCGGCGCCGAAACCGGTTATCTCCTCGACGCTCTCGGCGCGAACTACCCTCAGCTGGAGAAACCCATCGACACGATGCTGAACCCGGCCGGCCGCGCCATGCTCGTGCAGTCGCGCAACCAGTGCGAACTCGACACCCTCACCGAGCCCAGCTCGACCGACCAGTACACCGTCGACGGCCGAAGCATCGCAGCACATTTGGTGCAGCAGCCCTTCCATTCGGTGCTCGTCGAACAGCGGCTCGGCACCGTGGCGCCCCGTACGCCGGTGCTGATCGTGCAGGGCACCAACGACGACTCGGTTGCGGCGCAGCAGGCCCGTCAGCTGGCTCACGACTGGTGCGGACGCGGCGCCAACGTGAGCTACACGGAGCTCGACATCCCACCGGCACTCCCGGGCTCGGGCATCGGCCATGCGGCAGCCGCGCTGCCTGCCGATCAGCTCGGCGCCGACTTCCTCGCCCAGCGCTTCGCGCAAGCGCCCGAACCGACCGGTTGTGCGCAGATTCGCTGAGGTGTGATTGCATGCCTTGGTGAGCAAGATTCGCCTCACCAGCGGCGACGTTGAGAAGATCGACGCCGCACACGTCTGGCACCCTTACGGCGCGTTCCCGCCGAGTACCGCTGTGTTGCAGGTTGATTCGGCCGAGGGAGTCCGCCTGCACCTCGCCGACGGGCGAGTCCTCATCGACGGCATGAGCTCCTGGTGGGCGGCCGTGCACGGCTACCGGCACCCAGTGCTCGACGCCGCCGTCACCGACCAACTCGGTCGAATGAGCCACGTGATGTTCGGTGGACTGACCCATGAGCCCGCTGCCCGGTTGGCGCAGCTCCTTGTCGAGATCACCCCGTCCCCTCTCACCAAGGTCTTCTTCAGCGACTCCGGCTCGGTGTCGGTGGAGGTGGCCGTGAAGATGTGCCTGCAGTACTGGCGCGCCCAGAACCGCCCGGCCAAACACCGCCTGCTCACCTGGCGCGGCGGCTACCACGGCGACACCTTCACTGCCATGAGCGTCTGCGACCCCGAGGGTGGCATGCACGCGTTGTGGACCGACATCCTGGCCGAACAGGTTTTCATCCCGAGACCTCCGGCCGAATTCACTGCCGACTACGTCGCCGAAATCGAACGTGCCGTCGCCACCCATGCCGACGAAGTTGCCGCGGTCATCGTGGAGCCGGTCGTGCAGGGTGCCGGCGGCATGCGCTTTCACGATCCTCGGTATCTGAACGAGCTGCGGCGCATCTGCGACGAGAATGAGGTGCTGCTCGTCTTCGATGAAATCGCCACCGGTTTCGGCCGAACGGGCGAGTTGTTCGCCGCCGATCATGCCGGCGTGTCGCCGGACGTCATGTGCGTGGGCAAGGCCTTGACCGGCGGCTATCTCACGCTCGCGGCGACGCTGTGCACCGACGAGATCGCCGGGGTGATCAGCGCCGGCCACGGCGGGTTGATGCACGGGCCGACCTTCATGGGCAACCCGCTGGCGTGTTCCGTGGCGGTGGCATCCATCGAGCTGCTGTTGTCGCGGGACTGGCGCGGGGAGGTGGCCGCGATCGCCGTCCAACTTGAAGAAGGTCTTGCGCCCGCACGCGAGGTGGCGGGCGTCGCCGATGTTCGAGTGCGCGGCGCCATCGGCGTCATCGAACTCGACAACGACGTCGACATGCGCGCGGCGACCGAGGCGGCCGTCGCTAACGGCGTGTGGCTGCGGCCGTTCCGGAATCTGATCTACACGATGCCGCCGTTCATCAGCACCCCCGACGAGGTCGCCGCCATCTGTCGAGCGATGGTCGCCGCAGCCAGCTCTTGAACGCTGTTCAAGTTCGCCGTAGACTGCCACCCGTGACTTCGGACGCCCTCAGCTGGCTCGACGATCGCGAACGCGAGCGTCGCGCCTCCGGCCTGCGCCGGGAACTGCGCCCACGCACTGCTGGAGCACAGCTCATCGACTTGGCGTCCAACGACTATCTGGGCTTGGTTCGCCACCCCGACGTCATCGACGGCGCGATCACCGCGTTGCGGCGGTGGGGTGGTGGGTCGACGGGATCTCGCCTGGTCACCGGCTCCACGACCGAGCACGCGCTGCTCGAAACCGAACTCGCCGAGTTCGTCGGTGCAGAGGCCGGCCTGGTGTTCGCGAGCGGATACGCCGCGAATCTCGGTGTAGTGACCGCGCTGTCGGGCAAGGGCTCGCTGATCGTGTCCGATGCGGGCAGCCATGCCTCGCTGGTCGACGCCTGCCGGCTGTCTCGGGCGCGCGTCGTGGTCGCTCCGCACTCGGACCTGCAGTTCCTCGATCAAACCCTCGGGGCTCGCACGGAGCAGCGAGCACTGGTGGTCACCGACTCGGTGTTCAGCGCCGACGGCGACCTCGCGCCGCTGCGCCAGATGCACGCGTTGTGTCGCAAGCACGGCGCCGTGCTGGTGGTCGACGAGGCGCACGGCATCGGCGTGCGTGGTACGGGCGGGCGCGGCCTCGTGCACGAGCTCGGATTGGCCGGCGCGCCAGACATCGTCGTCACGGCAACATTGTCCAAGTCGCTGGCCAGTCAGGGCGGCGCGGTACTCGGCAGCGCCAAAGTGATTGCCCACCTGATCGATTCGGCGCGCACGTTCATCTTCGACACCGGACTCGCGCCGGCGGCCGTCGGTGCCGCGCGCGGGGCGCTGCAGGTGCTGCGGCGCGAACCCGAGCGGGCCGCGATGGTGCTCGACCGGGCCGCCGCCCTGGCCCGGATGTCTGGCATTGATGCGATCCCGGAATCCGCGGTCGTGTCGGTCATCCTGGGCGATCCGCAGCGCGCGTTCGACGCGGCGCTGCGCTGTCGCGAACTCGGTGTCCACGTCGGCTGCTTCCGGCCGCCGTCGGTTCCGGAAGGCACGTCGCGGCTGCGCCTGACCGCGCGGGCGACGCTGAGCGCGGCGGAACTCGCCGTGATCTCCGACGTGCTCGGGACCGTACTGGCGCCCGCGGCCACATGAGCATCCTGCTGGTTACCGGCACTTCCACCGACGTCGGCAAAACGATAGTGACCGCGGCACTGGCGGCGGTAGCGTCGCGCGCCGGCAGCGTCGCGGTATGTAAGCCCGCGCAAACCGGCGTCGCACCCGACGAATCAGGCGATCTCACTGTGGTGCAACGACTTTCGGGCATCGACAACACACTGGAACTCGCGCGCTATCCGGAACCGCTGGCGCCAGACACGGCCGCGCGACGCTGCGGCCAGTCCTTGCTGGAACTGGCCGACGTGGCCGCCGCGGTGCGCTCGCTCGACGCGGACCTCACCATCGTCGAGGGCGCCGGCGGCGTGCTGGTCGGGCTGGGGGAGCGCGGTTGGACGCTGCTGGATCTCGCCGCCGAGTTGGCTGCGCCCATGCTGCTCGTCGCCGCCGCCGGCCTGGGGACGCTCAACCACAGTGCGCTCACCGTCGGGGCCATGACCGCCGCAGGAGTGCAATGCGCCGGTCTGGTGATCGGCGCCTGGCCGCGCGACCCGGATCTGGCGTCACTGTGCAACCTCGACGACCTCCCGCGCGTCACCGGCGTTGACGTGGTCGGGAAGGTGCCCGAGGGCAGCGGGTCGCTTGCCCGGCAAGACTTCGTGCAGGCGGCGCCCGGATGGTTCGACGGCTGCTGGACGCGCCGGTACCTCGGGCAGCCCTAAAGCCCTGCGCGACCCCGGTCATTCTTGGAAGAATCGCCTATGTGAGCGATTTCGACGTATTGGTGATGGGCTCGGGGCCCGGTGGACAGCGTGCGGCTATCGCGGCCGCGAAGCTGGGCCGCAAGGTCGCGGTGGTGGAGCGACGCGACATGATCGGCGGCGTTTGCATCAACACCGGCACCATCCCGTCCAAGACCCTGCGTGAAGCCGTCATGTACCTGACCGGCATGAACCAGCGTGAAATGTACGGCAGCGCGTACCGGGTCAAGGAAGACATCACGCCGGAAGATCTCACGCAGCGCACCAGGCACGTCATGAGCCGGCAAATCGACGTCATCCGAAGTCAACTGTCGCGCAACCACATTCCGCTGCTCCCGGGAATCGGGCGGTTCGCCGATCCGCACACCGTGCACATCGATGACGGCAGCGATCAGGAACGCGTCGTGCACGCGAAGAAAATCATCATCGCCACCGGAACCAAGCCGGCGCGGCCGTCGTCGGTCGAGTTCGACGAGCGGACCATCATCGACTCCGACGGCATCCTGCAGTTGCAGGAACTCCCGCAATCGATGGTTGTCGTCGGCGCCGGCGTGATCGGCATCGAGTACGCGTCGATGTTCGCCGCGCTCGGCACCAAAGTGACAGTGATCGAGCGGCGCAACGAAATGCTCGAGTTTTGCGACCGCGAGGTGGTCGAAGCGCTGAAGTACCAGCTGCGAGACCTCGCGGTGACTTTCCGTTTCGGCGAATCGGTTTCCGCCGTGGAAAAGTACGAGCGCGGCGCGGTCACCATTCTCGAGTCGGGGAAGAAGATTCCCGCGGAGACCGTGTTGTATTCGGCTGGGCGGCAAGGTCTTACCGATCGACTCGATCTGGAAAAGGCCGGTCTGACCGCCGATAACCGCGGACGGATCAAGGTGGACGAGAACTTCTGCACCGAGGTCGACCACATCTACGCCGTCGGCGACGTCATCGGCTTCCCGGCGCTCGCGGCAACATCGATGGAGCAGGGACGCATTGCCGCCCACCACGCCTGTGGGGAGCCGGTGCACGACATCAGCAAGCTGCAGCCGATCGGCATCTACACGATTCCCGAGATCAGCTTCGTCGGCAAGACCGAAGACGAACTGACACAGGAGAAGACGCCGTTCGAAGTGGGGATTTCGCGCTACCGGGAGCTGGCCCGCGGGCAGATCGTTGGAGACTCCTATGGCGTGCTGAAGATTCTGGTCAATCCCGAGGACCGAAAGGTCTTGGGAGTGCACATCTTCGGCACGCAGGCCACCGAGCTGGTGCACATCGGCCAAGCCGTGATGGGCTGCGGGGGAACCGTCGACTACCTGGTCGACGCGGTGTTCAACTACCCGACCCTCGCCGAGGCGTACAAGGTGGCGGCACTGGACGCCACCAACAAGATTCGGCAACTGGCGGTACTCAGCGACTGACCCTGGGGTGGGAAACGCTCACCCCAGGAGCGCCTCGGTGCACCCTGAGATGGCTGTCCGCCGTGCCCCGTTCCGCGAAAGATCGTTCCTAACAGTCCAATACCGACCGTCAGGAGCTCCGATGCACCACCACGTTTCTCGCAGTGTCCGTTTCGCAGTCATGCTCGGTGCCGGCATCGCTGCCATCGGCATCCCGATGGCCGGTGCCGTCGGTGTGGCACACGCCGACAAGCCCTGCAAGATAAACTGTCACACGCCCAATCCGCGACCGCTGCCGCCCATCGTGGTCGACGGGCCCTCGTGCGGCGGAATCGGCCAACCGCTGTGCCCGATGCAGCCGCCACCGTTGCCCCCGGGCAAGTAGTCCGCCGCGCTATAGCACCTGTGCGCCATACATTTCGCCGAGCGGATCGGCGATCAACTCGATGCGGGCTCCGTCCGGGTCGCGGAAATACAGCGAGACCTCGCTGTGTTCGGCGAATTCGACGCCCGCGTCGATGAGCTTGGCGCGCAGGTGTTCCCAGCGCTGCGGCTCGATGCTGATGGCGATGTGGTGCAGTCCGCCGAGCACCTCCCGGTACGGCTCGAGATCGAGGCCCGGAAAGTCGAAGAACGCCAGCAGGTTTCGATTTCCGATGTCGAAGAAGAAGTGCGACGAGCCCGCATAGTCACGGTTCTCGATCAGCTCGGTGAGCGGAAACTCGAGCAGTCCTTGATAAAACTCGATCGTCCGCTCGACGTTGCCGCTGAGCAGTGCGGTGTGGTGCAAGCCCCGGGCCGAGGAGGCGGGACGAGTCTGCGGTGGTTGCAGGTAACGCTCGCGCAACAGGGCACGTTGAGCCTCGAACCGGGCCGCCTGATCCTGCACGATGCTCATATATCGAGGGTACGCCGGGTAGTTGCATTGTCAACTAGTCGCGCGGATCGCCCACCCGGGCCTGCACGCCATCGATCAGCAACTGGACCCCGAACTCGAACCGCCTTGTCGCATCATCGCTTTCGCTGCCGGCCTGCTGCTCGTCCTCGGTCTGGCCGAGTACGTAGTGCAGGAACGCGTGCGCCGCCAACTCGGCATCGTCGGCGGACAGGCCAGCCATGGAAACTGCGTCTGCGAAACGCTGGCGGGCCCGACCGGTGGTAAGCCGGGAGGCATAACTGGCGGAGACCAACTCGGCGCCGTCGCGCAGTGAGAGCAATGTGGATCGCAACCGTCGCGACAGTTCCAGCAGTTGGCCGGCCCAGTCGGCGGCCTGCAATGGCGCCTCGATGGGTTCGAGCAACCGATCCGCGATCGCGGCCAGCAGCGTCTGCTTGTTGGGGAAGTGCCAGTACAGCGCGCCGGGTTGCACGTTCAGCGAGGAAGCCAGGCGGCGCATGGTCAGGTCGGCGAGCCCGTATTCGTCGAGAATCGCCACGGCCGCATCCAGCACGTCGTTCCTGTGAAGCTGCACCGCTCTCCCGATGGTCTGTACAGATCGCTGTGAGCTACCCTATCCTGAACGGCGTTCAAGTTGCCGGGTAACCGGCGGCGTTGACGTTGCCGGGTAACCGGCGGCGTTCAAGTCGGCGATTTTGGCAGCTCCGGCAGCGAGGGAAGGACTCTTCGTGACTCAGGCACCCGTGCGGACCGACATTCTGGCCATTGCCCGCGAGCAGGTGCTCGAACGCGGTGAGGGTCTGCGTCAAGACCAGATCCTCGAGGTGCTGCAGCTCAACGACGACCGGCTCGAAGAGCTCCTCGGCCTCGCGCACGAGGTTCGGATGCGCTGGTGCGGGCCCGAGGTCGAAGTCGAGGGCATCATCAGCCTCAAGACCGGTGGCTGCCCCGAGGACTGCCACTTCTGTTCGCAGTCCGGCCTGTTCCAGTCTCCGGTGCGGGCGGCGTGGCTGGACATCCCGAGCCTCGTCGAGGCGGCCAAGCAGACCGCCAAAACGGGTGCCACCGAGTTCTGCATCGTCGCGGCCGTGCGCGGTCCCGACGCCCGGTTGATGGCCCAGGTCGCCGCCGGTGTGGAGGCCATCCGCAACGAGGTCGACATTCAGGTTGCGTGCTCGCTGGGCATGCTCGATCAGGAACAGGTGGACCAGCTTGCCGCCATGGGCGTGCACCGCTACAACCACAACCTGGAGACCTCGCGCTCGTACTTCCCGAATGTCGTCACCACTCACACCTGGGAAGAGCGCTGGAACACCCTCACCATGGTGCGCAAAGCCGGCATGGAGGTGTGCTGCGGCGGCATCCTCGGCATGGGCGAAACGCTCGACCAGCGGGCCGAATTCGCCGCCAACCTCGCCGAACTCGAACCTGACGAGGTGCCGCTGAACTTCCTCAATCCGCGCCCCGGCACCCCGTTCGGTGACCTCGAGGTCCTGCCCGCGAGCGAGGCGCTCAAGGCCGTGGCTGCATTCCGCCTTGCGCTGCCGCGCACCATCCTGCGTTTCGCGGGCGGCCGCGAGATCACCCTCGGCGACCTGGGTGCCAAGAAGGGCATTCTCGGCGGCATCAATGCCGTCATCGTCGGCAACTACCTGACCACGCTGGGCCGGCCCGCCGAGCAGGACCTCGACTTGCTCGGCGAGGTGCAGATGCCCATCAAGGCGCTCAACCAGACGCTGTGAGCATCGCCGTGGCCGACCGGTACAACCCCTACACCGGCAAGCAGGACGACTCCGTTCCCGCCGCCGCAGCGCTGGGCCTCGAACCGCCGCGGTACTGCACCGAATGCGGCCGCCGAATGATCGTCCAGGTCAGCCCGGACGGCTGGTGGGCGCGCTGCTCGCGGCACGGTCAGATCGATTCCGCCGACCTCGAACACCGCAAGTGAACCAGCAGTCCACTGCGCCGGAGGCGCTCCCCGAACCCGCTCAACCGCCATCGCGACGGTCCCAGATTCGTGCTGCCGCCAGGATTGTGCTCGGATGCGTCGCCGTAGCAGTCCTGGGCGGCGTCGCGTGGGGACTGCTTGCTCCCGCCGAGCACGTACTTGTCGTCACCACCGATAGCGGGTTGCCGCTGACCGGCGAGTCGAACCACCAGTTCGACGCCGCGGCCATCTTCGTCTGTATCGCGGCGATGATCGGGGTGCTCACCGCTGCCGGTAGCTGGTTCTGGGTACGGATGCGGGGGCCGATTCAGTTCATCGGCCTGCTGATCGGCTCGGCCACCGGCACGGCCGCCATGGCGCTGGTCGGGGAAGGTGTTGCGCACCTGCGCTATCCACACGTCGATGACCCGCACATCCACCAGATCATCGCGCTCGCGCCCGGGATCGCCACGCCACTGGTGCTGTTGACCCAGCCGTTCCTGGCGAGCCTCACCATCTTGATCGCGACCTCGATCAACCCGCGCGAGGACCTCGGCATCGGCGGAAGATCGGAACCAGCAGAGCCTGTCAACCCAGCAGAGCCTGTCAACCCAGCAGAGCCTGTCAACCCAGCAGAGTCGGCCAACACTGTGGAAACCGATTAGCTGCCCATTACGCTGAGTAGATGCTGGCCGGGCAGGGGCTGCAACGCGGTCGAGCCGCCGTCGACGACGCGTCCTGGGAGGTCGCGTACTCGCAGTTGGGTGCGGCAGATGCGCAACACCCGCTCGACGCGCCGGATCTGGAGTTGCTTGCCACCGCGGCCTACCTGACCGGCCGCTATGAGGCGTCGACAAATGCCTGGTCGCGCGCGTTCGACGAGCATCTGCGTGCGGGGTCGGTGTGCGACGCGGCCGGGTGCGCCTTCTGGCTGGCGTTCGGGCTGGTGAACCGCGGCGAGTCAGCGCGCGCCGGCGGCTGGATCGCCCGAGCGCTACGGTTGCTCGACCAGCGCGTCGGCGACTGTGTGCAGCGCGGCTACTTCCACACCATCGTCGCTGTGCAGCAGTTGTGGCAGGGAAACGTTGATGCGGCGCTCGATGATTCGGACAGGGCGGCGGCCGTGGCCGACCGCTTCGACGATGCCGATCTGCGCACGCTTGCGACGCTGGTCCAAGGCCAGGTTCTCGTCGCCCGCGGAGACGTGCGAGCAGGCGTGGCGCGCCTCGACGAAATGATGGTTGTGGTCACGACGGGCGGAGTGTCACCCACCGTGGCGGGGCTCGCGTACTGCGCGGTCATCGGTGTCTGCCACCAGTTGTTCGACCTGCGCCGGGCGCGGGAGTGGTCCGGCGCCCTGTCGTCCTTTTGTGATCGCCAGCCCGAGCTCGTGCCGTATTCCGGTGCGTGCCAGCTGCATCGGGCGGAAATCCTTCGGCTGCACGGGGACTGGGATTTTGCCGAGACTGCGCTCGATGATGCCCGGCGGCGTGGTGAACGCGCGGGCGATCTTCCGGTCACCGGTCAAGCGTGGTATGAGAGTGCCGAATTGCACAGGGCGCGCGGCGATCTCGCGAGAGCCGAACAAGATTATCGCCGGGCCAGCGAGTGCGGCTGGGAGCCGCAACCGGGGATGGCGCTGCTGCGGTTGGCGCAGGGCCGGGTCGATGTAGCCGAAGCGTCAATCCGCCGGCTCTACGACGAGCCGACGTCTGTACCCAGGGCATCGATCGTGGTTGCCTACGTTCAGATCATGCTCGCTACCGGCGACCACGTCGCCGCCGCGGCGGCCATCGACGAACTCGACCACCTGGCCGAGCAACTCGATTCGCAGTTTCTGCGCACCGTTGCCGGGCAGCGGCGCGCCGAGGTCCTCGTTGCCGGCGGGAACCATCGTGCGGCGCTGCCGTTGTTGCGCACGGCGCTTGTCGGTTGGCGGGACCTCGGCGTCGGCTACGACGCGGCCCGCGTTCGGGAACTGATCGGCCGGTGCTGCGCCGCCCTTGGCGACGCCGACACTGCGCAACTGGAATTCGACGCGGCCCGGGCCGTGTACCGCGAGTTGGGGGCGGCGCCGGACCTGGCTCGGATAACCGACCACAGACCTGACGGGTGTCCGCTGAGCCCGCGCGAACTCGAGGTGCTGCGCGCCGTTGCGTCCGGCAAGACCAATCGCGCCATTGCCGCAGAGTTGGTACTCAGCGAGAAAACCGTTGCGCGCCATATCAGCAACATCTTCAGCAAGCTCGGCCTGTCGTCGCGAGCCGCGGCGACGGCATACGCCTACGAACGCAATCTCACCTGAGGCACTACACATAATTACCCACGTCCGCGCACCGGTGAATTGCACATTCTGCCCGATGCGACCACGTGCCGGGCATTCGTAGCGTCACCGGTATGACCACCACACGTGATATCGACACACTCATCATCGGAGCCGGCCAGGCCGGACTCGCTACCGCTTACCACTTGGCCGAGCGCGGGGTGGAGTTCGCGGTACTGGAAGCCGACGCACGCGTCGGCGACATCTGGCGTCGCCGTTACGATTCGCTGCGTCTGTACAGCCCGGCCAAGTACGACTCGCTACCCGGATGGGACATGCCGGGTCTTGCTTGGTCGTGGCCGACCAAAGATGACATGGCCGATTACCTCGAGGCGTATGCCCAGCGATTTCAACTGCCGGTGCACACCGGGGTCCGGGTGCAGCGACTGCAACCCAGCGGCGATGACTACCTCGTGATAACCGACAGCGGCAGTTTTGCTGCGCGGAATGTGGTTGTCGCAACCGGTGGTTGGCGCACCCCGCACATTCCGACGTTTGCCGCCGAACTCGACCCGGGAATCCGGCAGCTGCACTCGAGCCGCTACCGCAATCCCGGCCAACTGCTGCCGGGCCCGGTGCTGGTGGTCGGCATGTCGCACAGCGGCGCCGACATCGCGCTCGAGGTCGCCGCCACCCACCCCACCATGGCGGCCGGACCCATCCGCGGCGAGTTGCCCTTCGACATCGAGGGCGGCGCGGCGCGAGTGATGCTGCCGATCATGTGGTTCGCTGCCAATCACTTACTGACCGAACGCACTCCGATGGGCCGCGCCTTGCGCACACAGGTCCGCACCGGCGGCGGGCCGCTGCTGCGGGTCAAGTCGGCGCACCTCGCGGCCGCAGGCGTGACCCATGTCGGGGACAAAGTGGTCGGTGTGTACGGCGGGCTGCCGGTCCTGGCCGACGATTCCGTGCTGGAGCCGCGAAACATTATCTGGTGCACAGGTTTCCGCAACGACACGTCGTGGATCGACTTCCCGGTGTGCGGACCCGACGGCTGGCCGGAGCAGTCGCACGGCGCCGTCGACGGCCACGCCGGCCTGTACTTCGTTGGCCTGCCATTCCAGTACGCGTTCGCATCGATGCTCGTCGGCGGCGTGGGCCGGGACGCGGCCGAGGTAGCCCGTCGGGTGGCAAAGCGGCAGGTCGGGACGCGCAGCCGGGCATGAGCGCATCTTTGATCAGGTAAATCCACAATTTGTTTGCCGGGACAAGTAAAAATGGAAGGGGAAACGGGTATCCAAGCGCCGCCACACGCCGTCGGCGCTGAAAGGGGACCGGCAATGCGCGACAACTATCTGCACCGCATTCGGCTCGCGGGGTACGTGACCGCAGCCACCGCTTTGGTGCTGTTCGGTGGGACAGCATGCTCGAGCTCGAACAACTCATCCGGCGCAGCCAGCAGCACCACGGCCGCGGCCCAGACGACCAGCGCCATCGCGGGGTCTCCCGCCGACGAGGCCACCGTCAAGAAGGTGACCGACGCGTACGTGACTTTCTTCGACGGCAACACTCCGGCGGACAAGAAGATCGAACTGCTCGAGAACGGGCAGGCGTTCGCGCCGACCATCAACGCCCAGGCGAACTCGCCGATGGCGAAGGGCACGACCGCGACGGTGTCGAAGGTGACCATCACCGCGCCCGACCATGCCAACGTGGTCTACACGGTGTCGCTGAACGGCACCCCGGCGCTGCAGAACCAGCAGGGGGCCGCGGTGCAGGTAGACGGCCAGTGGAAGGTCGCGCAGGCGAGCTTCTGTGCGCTGATGGCGCTCGAGCAGAACCCCCAGCCGGCGTGCAGCGCCAGCACGTCCGTTACGCCGACCACGCGCTGAGTTGTCCGAGGTGAGCGCGGAAACGGCCGAGGAGGCCGCGCATCCGCGAATAGCACTCGCCGCGGTCACGGCGGTCCTGTTTCTGACGTTCCTCGACACGACGATCGTCAGCGTCGCACTCGGCGACATCCAGTCCGACTTGCATGCCGGCGTGGTGTCGCTGCAATGGGTGGTCAATGCCTACACGCTCGTGTTCGCGAGCCTGATGCTCACCGCGGGGACGATGGGGGACCGGTTCGGGCGCAAGCGAATCATGATCGGCGGAATCGTCGTCTTCTGTATCGGTTCCGTGCTGGCGGCGGTTGCCGGCACGTCGGCGTGGCTGATCGCCGGGCGCGCGGTCATGGGCATCGGCGCCGCGGCCTCCGAGCCGGGGACGCTGTCGGTGATCCGGCACATCTTCCCCGACCGCGGCACCCGGGCCAAGGCGCTGGGCGCATGGGCGGCGGTGTCGGGCCTGGCGTTGGCATTAGGTCCGGTGATCGGTGGTCTGCTCGTCGGTGCGTTCGATTGGCGGGCGGTCTTCTGGTTCAACCTGATCATCGGTGTCGTGGTGCTGGTGGCGGCCTGGGTCTATGTGCCCGAGAGCGCCGACCCGCAGTCGGGTCGCAGCGACTTCGCCGGATTCGTCCTAGGCGCAACGGGTCTCGCTTGCGTCATATATGCGGCGATTTCCGGTGAGGAGATCGGTTACGACGCGACGTCGGTGTTGGTGCTGTTCGCCGTCGGTGCGGTGGCGCTGGCCGGGTTCGTCTTCGTCGAACTGCGAGCGACCAACCCGCTGTTGAATTTTCGCTACCTGCGCCCGCCGCTGGTGCGCAGCGCACTGATCGTCGCGTTCACCGTGTACTTCGGCATCTTTTCCATCTTCTTTTTCACGGCGCTGTATCTGCAGGAGGTAGTGGGTTACTCCGGCTGGCGTACCGCGGCGATTTTCGCGCCGATGGCGGCCGCCATCATCTTGGGCTCGCTCGCGTCCGGTTTCTGGGTGGCGCTGAGCAGTTCGGTGGTGCCGATGGTGACCGGCTGTGTGCTCGGTGGCCTGGGCATTTTGCTGAGCCGCGATTGTCTGGGCGTCACACCGGAATTCGTCCCACTGATGCTGGCCCTCATCGTGGCCGGTGCCGGTTTCGGCATCGCCGTGGTGCCGCTGACCTCGGCGGTGCTGTCGGGGGTACCGGCGGCGCACTCGGGGATGGCTGCCGCGGCCACCAACACGATGCGTCAGGTCGGTGCCGTCGTCGGCGTGGCGGCGCTCGGATCGATGGTCAACGCGCAGTTGAACTCCGATCTGGTCGCCCGTCTCAACCAACTCGGCATCCCGGCCAACTTCCAGGCGATCGTGATCGACGCCATCGAGACCGGCAAGGTGCCGCAGGGCGGTGATCAGGCCGCATCGCAGGCCTACGGCCCGATCGTCGACAAGGTCATCAACGCCACCTACGCCGCGTTCCATTCCGGACTGCAGATCGCGCTGCTGGTGTCGGGCATCATGCTGCTGGCCGCTGGGGTGATCGCGGCGATCGCCGGCTACCGCGCCGCCGGAAGGCGGGGATACGACTACGAGCTCGATGCGGCCTAGCTCCCTGGCGGGCGCAGTGCTGATCAGCTCCCTGGTGGTCGCAGTGCGGCGAATTCGTCTGTCACCCGCAGCGCCGAATCGGTAAATCGATAGAGCGCCGCGGGACGCCCCCCGGCGCGGCCGGGCGAAGCGGTGGTGCCGGTCGGAGTGAGTACCTTCCGACGGCCAAGCACGCGTTGCAGATTCGTCGTGTCCACGTCGTAACCCAAGGCAGCGCAATAAATTTCCCGCAGCGTCGACATGGTGAACTCCGCCGGCGCCAGTGCGAACGCGATGTTTGTGTAGGAAAGCTTCGCCGCCAAGCGGGCGTGCGCGTGTGCGACGACGACTCCGTGGTCGAACGACATGGTCGGCAAATCGTCCACCGGATGCCAGGCGGTGTCCGACGGAAGCTGCGGGTCGGCGGTCAATGGGACCAGCCCCAGAAAGGCCAACGCGATGCGCCGTGGCCCGGGCACCCGATGCGGGTCGCTGAACACCGACAACTGCTCGAGGTGCGCGACCTCGCGCACATCGACCTTCTCGGCCAACTGCCGCAGCGCTGACGTCGTCAGGTCCTCGTCGTCACCCAATCGGCCGCCCGGAAGCGACCAGGTGCCCTGTTGCGGGTCCAGCGCGCGCTGCCAGAGCAGGACGGCAAGTTGGGGGTGCGGGCGGGCATCGAGGCGCCGAACTTGGAACACCGCGGTGAGCGATTCATGGATGGTGCTACGATGGGGCATGTTTTCGATCATAAGTCGAAAACCAGAAGGGCGCAGCAACCGGCGAAGGAGCCGACCATGACAACAGCGATCCTGCGCGGAGAGTACGGCAAAATCGCAGATGGCCCGGCCGGATACACCGGCGTGGAACCCACCGCCGAGTGGGCCGATGAGGTCAAACGGCTCGCACGCGAGCGCAACGCGACGATCCTGGCGCACAACTACCAGCTCCCGGAAATCCAGGACGTCGCCGATCATGTGGGCGACTCGCTGGCGCTGTCGAGGATCGCCGCCGACGCCACGGAGGACACCATCGTCTTCTGCGGCGTGCACTTCATGGCCGAGACGGCCAAGATTCTGAGCCCAGACAAGACTGTGCTGATTCCGGATCAGCGAGCTGGGTGCTCGCTGGCGGATTCGATCAGCGCCGACGAATTGCGTCAATGGCGGGCCGACTATCCCGATGCGGTCGTGGTGTCCTATGTCAACACCACCGCCGAGGTGAAGGCGCTCACCGACATCTGCTGCACGTCGTCGAACGCCGTGGACGTCGTCGCCTCGATCGACCCCGACCGCGAAGTGCTGTTCCTGCCGGATCAGTTCCTCGGCGCCCACGTCAAACGCGTCACCGGGCGCGAAAACATGCACATCTGGGCAGGCGAATGCCACGTCCACGCGGGCATCAACGGTGACGAACTCACCGAGCAGGCCCGCACGCACCCCGACGCCGAGTTGTTCGTGCACCCCGAATGCGGTTGCGCCACTTCGGCGTTGTATCTCGCGGGTGAGGGCGCGTTCCCGGCCGAGCGGGTGCACATTCTGTCGACGGGCGGGATGATCGACGCGGCCAAGAGTGTGCGGGAGCGGAGCCTGCGGCGCGACCCGAAGGCGCCGCCGCGGGAAGTGCTGGTGGCGACCGAGATCGGGATGCTGCACCAGTTGCGTAAGGCCGCGCCCGGTATCGACTTCCAGGCCGTCAACGACCGTGCGTCGTGCAAGTACATGAAGATGATCACCCCGGCGGCATTACTGCGTAGCCTCGTCGAAGTCCGTGACGAGGTGCACGTGGATCCGGAGGTCGGCCGCCGCGCCCGCTCCTCGGTGCAGCGGATGATCGAGATCGGTAACCCCGGCGGCGGGGAGTAACCGTGATGACCGGCGCGGCCTGGGAAGCCAGCGCTGATCTCGTGGTGGTCGGCGGCGGCGTCGCCGGCCTGACCGCGGCGCGTGCCGCCTCGGTGCGCGGGCTGCGGGTCCTGACCGTCAGCAAAGGCGGCCCCACCGACACTTCCACGCAGTACGCGCAGGGCGGCATCGCTGTCGTTGCGCCGCGCGGTGATTCGGTTGGCTCACACGTGGCCGACACGGTCGCGGCGGGAGCTGGGTTGTGCGACGAGGTGGCCGTGGAATCGATAGTTGCCGCCGGTCGGCAGGCGGTGGCGTCGCTTCGGGATTTGGGCGCGGTGTTCGACCGCGGCGGTGACGGGCAGGTGTCGCGAACTCGCGAGGGCGGACACAGCACCAGGCGGATCATTCACGCCGGTGGCGATGCGACGGGCGCCGAGGTGCAGCGGGCCTTGAATGCGGCCGGTCTGCCGGTGCTGTTCGGTGCGGCCGCCACCCGAGTGGTGACCGATTCCGGCGGTGTGGTCGGTCTGCAGTTGTTGTCCGACAAGGGCGCCGGGGTGATTCATGCGCCCGCGGTGTTGCTTGCGACGGGCGGACTGGGGCAGCTCTACGCCTGCAGCACCAATCCTGCGGGTGCGACCGCCGACGGCGTGGCATTGGCGCTGCGGGCGGGCGCCGCGGTGGCCGACATCGAGTTCGTGCAGTTCCATCCGACGGTGTTGTTCTCGCCCGGCGGCGTGGGGCGCCGGCCACTGATCAGCGAGGCGGTCCGCGGCGAGGGCGCGAGACTTGTTGACGGGAACGGTGATTCGATTACCGCGGGCGTGCATCCGCGCGGTGATTTGGCGCCTCGTGACGTGGTCTCCAAGGCGATCGCCGCCCGGATGCGCGAGCTCGGCGCCGATTATGTTTATCTCGATGCGCGCTCGATTCCGCAATTCGCTCAACGATTCCCGACGATCACCGCGTCGTGTCTGGCCGCGGGCATCGACCCGGCCGCACAACTCATCCCGGTCGCTCCGGCCGCGCACTACCAATGCGGCGGGGTGGTGACCGACCTGCAGGGGCGCACCGAGGTGCCCGGCTTGTATGCGGCGGGCGAGGTCGCGCGGACCGGGCTGCATGGAGCAAATCGATTGGCGTCCAACAGCTTGCTAGAAGGGCTGGTGATGGGGGAACGGGCGGGCGCCGCCGCTGCCGAGCGTAGCGATGTGCGCGCCGAGGTTCGGGCGGCGGATTCTCCGGCGCTTCGCCGTGCTCCGCGCGGACTGGTTCAGCGGCTCATGACCGAGCACGCGTCGGTGGTGCGCGACGGCGGTGGGCTCGCCGGTGCCGCTGGCGAGCTGGGTGCCGCACGGCCGATCACGGCCAGTAGTGTTGGGGAGCTGGAGGATTCGGCACTGACCCTGACGGCCCGGGTCTTGATTGCCGCGGCGCTGAAACGGACCGAGAGCCGCGGTTGTCATACCCGCTCGGACTATCCGGATACTGATCGCGCTGCAAGGCACAGCATTTCGATCCGGATGGATGCCGACGGTCAATTACGCAGTGACGCCCTGGAATTGGCGGGAGTGGATTAGAACATGGACTCCGGACTTGACGTCGGCGAGGTAGTACGGGTCATCCTAACCGCGCTCGACGAGGACCTGCGGTACGGGCCGGACGTGACCAGCGTCGCGACGGTACCCGAGGACGCCCGCGCGAAAGCAGCTGTGGTCGCGCGGGAATCCGGGGTGGTCGCGGGTATCGACGTGGCGTTGCTGGTGCTCGACGAGGTGATCGGCGCGGGCAACTACGCGGTGCTCGACCGCGTCGACGATGGCAGCGCAGTTTCGCCGGGTGAGTCGGTGCTGACCGTTCAGGCGCCGACCCGCGCGCTGCTGACCGCCGAGCGCACCATGCTGAACCTGATGTGCCACCTGTCCGGCATCGCGACCGCTACCGCGGCCTGGGTACGAGCGGTCGAGGGCACCGACTGCCGGATCCGTGACACTCGGAAGACGTTGCCGGGGCTGCGATCTCTGGAAAAGTATGCGGTGCGGGCCGGGGGCGGGGTGAACCACCGCATGGGTCTCGGCGATGCGGCGCTGATCAAGGACAACCACGTCGTCGCCGCCGGATCGGTGGTGGCGGCGCTGGAAGCGGTGCGGACGATGGCGCCTGATTTGCCATGCGAGGTCGAGGTAGACAGCCTCGAGCAGCTCGACGCGGTGCTGGACGCGGGCGTGGAACTGGTGCTGCTCGACAACTTTCCGCTGTGGCAGACGCAGTCGGCCGTGCAGCGGCGCAACGCGAAATCGCCAGGCACAAAGCTGGAGTCGTCGGGCGGGCTGACCCTCGACGTGGCCGGCGACTACGCCCGCACCGGCGTCGACTACCTCGCGGTGGGCGCGTTGACGCACTCGGTGCGGGTGTTGGATCTCGGTTTGGACATGTAGCGGATCTCAGCCGCGGTGCAGGAGGTACCAGGTTGGCTTGGCCTTCTTCAGTGGGGCCGGCATGCGGTCGGTCGGCGCGGGATGGCTCTCGACAACACTCCAGCCGGCGAACGCGCCTTCCACGTCGGCGCGCACCGCTCCGCGCGGCAGTGGCCGAGGTAGGCCGGGCTGGAAGGAGAACAGGATGAAATCCGCCGTCGGCGCGGCCAGCGCGGTCACACAGCGGCCGTAGTCGGCGCGTTCGGCGTCGGTGAGACTGTGGAAACAGCCGCGGTCGACGAAAAGTTCGAACCCGCTACCGACGTCGGCGGCGGTCAGTTTCGTGACGTCGGCACGGACGAAATCCACGCTCACGCCCGCGTCGACCGCACGCTTGCGGGCTCGTTCGAGCGCGCGATCGACCTGATCGACGCCCGTAGCGAGCCATCCACGCTGGGCGAGATGGACCGTGTAGGGGCCGGATCCGCAGCCGAGGTCGAGCGCACGACCGGTGCGGCCCTCCCGTTCGGCTTCGACCTTGTCGAGCATGCGGTCGGTCTCGGACTCCGCAATTCCGCCGCCGCGTTCCCACGGCGTGAATCCGACCCGGTAGGCGATCGAGTAGAACAGGCTCATCGTGAACCTCCTTTACCGAGATCCTTCAAGCATTGCCCCGATGGCCGACGTGTCAACAGCTTCGACAGCGGGGCACGTGTCGGACCTATCGCGTAGAACTTCAGGGGTGAAGCTATCGGCGACGGAGGCCCTCGGACTGCGGATGCGCAGCCTGCTGCTCGACGGTTCAGCGCCGCGATTCGATTCGGTCGCCGGCGTCGTCGAGTGGTTCGGCGCCATGCAGGCGCAGGACCTCGGTAGTGGATTGTGGTCGCTCGGCGTCCGGCTGCCGGATTTCACCATCGCCGACGTGCGCGCCGGCCTCGAGAGGCGAGAGGCTCTGCGCACCTGGCCGATGCGCGGAACCGTTCATTTCGTTCCGGCGCGAGACGCGCGCTGGATGCTCGAACTCACCGGCGTCAAAGCGCTCGCCGGGGCCGAATATCGACGCCGGAACAACGGGCTCGACGAGGCGACCGCCAACCGTGCAGTGGATGCGCTCGCGGCCGCACTTACCGGCGGCAACCAACTGACGCGAGCGAAGTGCCTGGCGGCCATCGAACAGGCCGGGATCACCACCACCGCGCAGCGGGGCTACCACTTGCTCTGGTACGCAAGCCAATTGGGCGTGACCTGTATCGGTCCGAACATCGGCACCGAGCAGACCTTCGTTCTCCTCGACGAATGGGCGCCGAATCCGAATCGGCCCGATCGAGAAGAGGCCATGGCGACGCTGGCGACGCGCTACTTCCGCAGTCACGGCCCGGCCACGCTCAAGGACTTCGCGGGGTGGACAGGTTTCGGACTGGGGGAGGCGCGCACGGCGATCGCGGCAGCCGGTCCGGACGTGGTCCCGGTGGAGGTCGACGGCACCGAGATGTTCGCCGGGCCGCAGGCTGCCGGTATCGGACCCGCCACCGGCGTGCTCGTGCTGCCGGGATTCGACGAGTACCTGCTGGGCTACAAGGATCGCTCGCTCATGGTCGCCGACGACCACGTGCAGGCCATCGTGCCCGGCGGCAACGGCATGTTCCGCGCGACCATCGTCCGCGACGGCCGGGTGGTCGGCACCTGGAAGCGGAAGTCGGCATCGAAAACCAAGACGGTTCTGGACGTGATGCCGCTGGTGACGCTGCGCAAACGCGACCATGCGGCGATCGCGAAAGCGTTCGAAGGCTACGAGCGTTACCTCGGTCAGCGGGTGGAATTCGGATAACGACTTGCCCATCCGGGATAATCGGTACTGATCACCGTCGACCCGAAGGAATCGCTGTGCCCGTCCGCACCGAGCTGGCCCGCATCGACTTGCGCGGCCGCACGCCGTCCACTGCCGAACTTCGCGCGGCGCTGCCGCGTGGCGGCGTCGATGTGGACAGCGTGCTGCATCAGGTGCGCCCGGTGGTCGAGGCGGTGCGCGACCGCGGCGCGGAGGCGGCGCTCGAGTTCGGCGAGAAGTTCGACGGCGTCCGGCCCGCGCAGATCCGGGTGCCTGCCCAACAGCTGCGCGACGCGCTGGAAAGCCTCGATCCGCAGGTGCGGGCCGCCCTCGAAGTCGCGATCGAACGCACCCGCGCCGTGCACGCCGACCAGCGGCGAACCGACACGACCACCCAGGTGGTCGACGGCGGCACGGTCACCGAGCGGTGGGTGCCGGTGGAACGGGTCGGCCTCTACGTTCCAGGCGGCAACGCGGTATACCCGTCCAGTGTCGTCATGAATGTGGTGCCCGCACAGACCGCGGGCGTCGAATCGCTGGTGGTTGCGTCGCCGCCGCAACGACAGTTCGGCGGGCTGCCGCACCCGACCATCCTGGCAGCCGCCGAGCTGCTCGGCGTCAAAGAGGTCTGGGCCGTCGGTGGAGCCCAGGCCGTGGCGTTGCTCGCCTACGGCGACGAACAAGCAGGACTCGAGCCGGTCGACCTCATCACCGGTCCGGGCAACATCTATGTCACCGCCGCCAAGCGGCTGTGCCGCGGTCTGGTTGGCATCGACGCGGAGGCCGGGCCCACCGAGATCGCGATCCTCGCCGATGAAACGGCAGATCCCGTCCACGTCGCGGCAGACCTGATCAGCCAGGCCGAACACGACGTGCTGGCCGCCAGCGTGCTGGTCACCACCAGCACCGAACTGGCCGACGCGGTCGACGACGCCGTCAACGCGCAACTCGAACTGACCAAGCACCGCGAGCGCGTCACCACCGCGCTGAGCGGCAAGCAGTCCGGCATCGTCCTGGTCGACGACGTCGCGCAGGGCCTACGGGTGGTCGACGCGTATGCCGCCGAGCACCTCGAGATCCAGACCGCCGACGCGTCCGAGGTTGCCGCGAAGGTTCGCTCGGCGGGTGCGATCTTTGTCGGCGCCTACTCGCCGGTGAGCCTCGGTGACTATTGCGCCGGCTCCAACCACGTGCTGCCCACCGCCGGATGTGCCCGGCACTCGTCGGGATTGAGCGTGCAGACGTTCCTGCGCGGCATACACGTCGTCTCCTACACCGAGGCCGCGCTCAAAGAGGTGTCCGGCCACGTGATTGCATTGGCAAACGCCGAGGACCTGCCCGCCCACGGCGAGGCGGTTCGGCTGCGGTTCGAGGCACTCAAATGATTGGTGCCGCGATCACTCTCGACGACCTGCCGCTTAGGGAGTCGTTGCGTGGCAAAACGCCCTACGGCGCACCGCAATTGACGGTGCCGGTGCAGCTGAACACCAACGAGAACCCGCATCCGCCCTCGCAGGCCCTGATCGACGACGTGGCCGAATCGATCCGCGCCGCCGCCGCGGACCTGCACCGCTATCCGGACCGCGACGCCGTCGCCCTGCGCGCCGATCTCGCCGCCTATCTGACCAGGCAGACCGGGGTAGTGGTGGACGCGGCCAATGTGTGGGCGGCCAACGGCTCCAACGAGATCCTGCAACAGCTGCTGCAGGCGTTCGGCGGGTCCGGGCGCAGCGCACTCGGATTCGTGCCGTCGTATTCGATGCACCCGATCATCGCGACCGGTATCGACACCGAGTGGCTGGAAGCCAAACGCAGCGCGGACTTTTCCCTCGACGTCGACTACGCGGTAACGGCAATCCACGAGCGCCGTCCCGACGTGGTGTTCGTGACCAGCCCGAACAACCCCACCGGGCACAGCATTCCGATCGATGATCTCGCGGCCATCGTCGATGCCGTGCCCGGGATCGTGGTGGTGGACGAGGCCTACGCCGAATTTTCCAGCGCGCCAAGCGCTATCACGCTGTTGGAGCGATTCCCGGCCAAGCTGATCGTCAGTCGGACGATGAGCAAGGCGTTCGCGTTTGCGGGCGGCCGACTCGGGTATCTGGTGGCCGCGCCTGCCGTGATTGACGCAATGTTGTTGGTGCGCCTGCCGTATCACCTATCAGTGGTTACTCAGGCAGCGGCCCGCGCCGCGCTGCGGCATGCGGACGAAACCCTGGCCAGCGTGCACGAACTTGCCGCGCAACGCGACCGCGTGGTCGCCGAGCTCGAGTCCCAGGGTTTCGAGGTGATCCCGTCGGATGCGAACTTCGTGCTGTTCGGCAGGTTCATCGATGCGCCCCGGGCCTGGCAGCGCTACCTCGACGAGGGCGTGTTGATCCGTGATGTCGGCATTCCCGGGTATCTCCGTGCGACCATCGGATTGGCCGCGGAAAACGACGAACTGCTGCGGGTCAGCGAGAAACTGGTGGCAACCGAGGTGACGACATGACAGAGCAAGGTAGGCACGCGCGGGTCGAGCGCACCACCAAAGAATCTTCCATCGTCGTCGAGATCGACCTCGACGGCACCGGGCGTACCGACATCGACACGGGCGTACCGTTTTTCGATCACATGCTGACCGCGCTCGGTGCCCACGCCAGCTTCGACCTGACCGTGCAAGCCAAGGGCGACACCGAAATCGAGGCGCACCACGTCGTCGAAGACACCGCGATCGTGCTCGGGCAGGCGCTCGGCAAGGCCCTCGGCGACAAGGTAGGCATCCGCCGCTTCGGCGACGCGTACATCCCGATGGACGAGACGCTCGTGCATGCGGCCGTGGACGTGTCGGGCCGGCCCTACTGCGTGCACACCGGCGAGCCGGACCACCTGCTGCATGCGGTGATACCCGGTCGCGCCACCCGCGACGGCGGGGCGAGCGGAGCGCCGTATTCGACCGTCATCAACCGGCATGTCTTCGAGTCGATCGCGTCGAATGCGCGCATTGCCCTGCACGTTCGGGTGCTCTACGGCCGTGATCAGCACCACATCACCGAGGCCGAATACAAGGCCGTGGCGCGGGCACTGCGCACCGCGGTCGAGCGCGACCCGCGGGTCACTGGGGTGCCGTCGACGAAGGGCGCGCTGTAACCGTGGCTTCCAAGTCCGTCGCGCTACTCGATTACGGTTCGGGCAACCTGCATTCGGCGAGCCGGGCCTTGGCCCGCGTCGGCGCGGATGTCACCGTCACCTCCGACCCGCACATTGCGCTGGAGGCCGACGGCCTGGTGGTTCCGGGCGTCGGCGCTTTCGAGGCGTGCATGTCGGGACTGCGGGCCGTGAAGGGGGAGCGGATCATCGGTAAGCGGCTTGCCGGTTCGCGTCCGGTGCTGGGCATCTGCGTCGGGATGCAGATCCTGTTCGAGCGCGGCGTCGAATTCGGCGTCGAAACGCAGGGCTGCGGTGAGTGGCCGGGCACCGTGGACCGCCTGAACGCGTCGGTGCTGCCGCACATGGGCTGGAACACGGTCGAGGCGCCACCAGACAGCATGCTGTTCGCCGGCATCGACGCGGACACCCGCTTCTACTTCGTGCACAGCTATGCGGCACAGAGTTGGGACATGCTGCCTTCCGAAACATTCGCTCCGGCCAAGCTGACCTGGGCCGAGCACGGCGGAAAGTTCCTGGCCGCGGTTGAGAACGGGCCTCTCTCAGCGACCCAGTTCCACCCGGAGAAGTCGGGCGACGCCGGGGCAGAACTGCTGCGAAATTGGGTGCAGAGCTTATGAACACGCCCAATATTCCGCCGCGTTTCTCCTACGGCAAACTTGCGGTTCTTTCGATCGGCGCGGCCATGATCGTGCTGTTGATCACCGCAATCATCATCGGCATCGTCCGGCCGGGACCCGACGTCGGCCTCGGCATCGCAGTGGCCGGGGTGATCGCCGCCATCGTCGCCATGGGCACCGTTGCGACACGGATCACTAATCGTGCCTTCAAGGACGTCGACGGGAGTGACCAGCGTCCACACGAATAGCGGTGCAGTAGGCTCTGACCGCGTGAGCCTCGTCCTTTTGCCTGCTGTTGACGTTGCCAATGGAGAGGCCGTGCGCCTCGTCCAAGGCGAAGCCGGCAGCGAAACCCACTACGGATCTCCCCGCGACGCCGCCTTGGCGTGGCAACACGACGGCGCCGAGTGGGTGCATCTGGTGGACCTCGACGCCGCGTTCGGGCGGGGTTCCAACCGCGAACTGCTGGCCGAGGTGGTTGGCGAGCTGGACGTCAAGGTCGAACTCTCCGGCGGTATCCGCGACGACGACTCGCTGGCCGCGGCCCTGGCCACCGGATGCGCGCGGGTGAATCTGGGCACGGCCGCGATCGAGAATCCCGAATGGTGCGCACGGGCCATCGCCGAACACGGCGAGCGCATCGCCGTCGGACTCGACGTCAAGCTGATCGACGGGCAGTGGCGCCTGCGCGGCCGCGGCTGGGTCAGCGACGGCGGTGACCTGTGGGAGGTGCTGGAGCGGCTCGACAAAGACGGATGCGCCCGTTACGTCGTCACCGACGTCACCAAGGACGGCACGCTCACTGGCCCGAACCTCGAACTGCTGCGGCAGGTTTGCGCCGCTACCAGCGCACCCGTGATCGCTTCCGGGGGCGTGTCGACACTGGACGACCTGCGCGCGATCGCCGGTCTGGTCGGCAACGGTGTCGAGGGATCGATCGTCGGGAAGGCGCTGTATGCGGGACGATTCACACTTCCCGAGGCGCTGGACGCAGTATCCCGGTGAGCTTGCCCGACGATCCGGCGGTCCTGCTCGAGGTCGCCAGTAGCGCGCTCGACGGTGCGGCCGAGCGGTTCATCGCCGGCGTCGGCGCGCCCAGTGCGGTTGCCAAGGGCGCGGGCGATTTTGCCACCGAACTCGACCTCGAGCTCGAACGCCGGCTGTCGGGGGAACTGTTCGACCGCACCGGAATCGAGGTGCACGGCGAGGAATTCGGTGGGCCGGAACTGGCCACTGGCACCACCTGGGTGCTCGACCCTATCGACGGTACCTACAACTACTCGGCCGGACTTCCGTTGTCCGGCATGCTGCTTGCGTTGGTCGATGACGGTGTACCGGTACTCGGACTGACCTGGCTGCCGTTTCTGGGCGAACGCTACGCCGCGACCATGGACGGCCCGTTGCTGCGCGACGGAGAGCCGCTGCCGCGGTTGACCCCCGGCAAGGTGGAGACGTCGATGATCGGGTTCGGCGCGTTCAACGTCGACAGCCGCGGCCGCATCCCCGGCAAGCTGCGCTTCGATCTGCTCGGCGAGCTGAGCCGCGTGTGCGCGCGGCTGCGCATGCACGGGTCCACCGGAGTAGATCTGGCTTACACGGCGGCCGGAGTGCTCGGCGGCGCAGTCGTTTTCGGGCATCACCCGTGGGACAACGCGGCGGGTGTGGCGCTGGTGCGTGCCGCAGGTGGTGTGGTCACCGATCTTGTTGGGCGCGAATGGAACATTTCGTCTGGGTCGGTGCTCGCGGCGGCGCCGGGCGTGCACGAAGAACTCGTCGAAATCATTGCGCGCGTGGACGATCAAGGAGGGTTCGGCGCATGACTCTTGCGGTGCGCGTGATTCCGTGTCTGGACGTCGACGCCGGCCGAGTGGTCAAGGGCGTCAACTTCGAAAACCTGCGCGATGCGGGCGATCCCGTCGAGCTCGCCGCCCGTTACGACGCCGAAGGCGCGGACGAACTGACTTTTCTCGACGTGACCGCGTCGTCGGGCGGCCGGGAAACGATGTTCGACGTAGTGACCCGCACGGCCGAGCAGGTCTTCATTCCGCTGACCGTCGGCGGCGGGGTCCGCAGCGTCGAAGACGTCGACCGACTGCTGCGGGCGGGCGCGGACAAGGTGTCGGTGAACACCGCCGCAATCGCCCGGCCGGAGTTGCTGCGTGAGTTGAGCCAGCGGTTCGGGTCGCAGTGCATTGTGCTGTCGGTGGATGCGCGCACGGTTCCGGTGTTTTCTGGTCGCTCCGCAGGCTCCGCTCCTGCCGGGGAAAGCCGGGCCACCCCGAGTGGCTGGGAAGTCACCACCCACGGCGGCCGCCGCGGCACCGGAATCGACGCGGTCGAATGGGCGACTCGTGGCGCCGAACTCGGCGTGGGGGAGATCCTGCTCAACTCCATGGACGCCGACGGCACCAAGGCCGGATTCGACCTGCCCATGATTCGGGCCGTGCGCGCCGCCGTCGGCATTCCCGTCATCGCCAGCGGGGGAGCGGGTGCGGTGGAGCACTTTGCCCCAGCGGTGCAGGCCGGCGCCGATGCGGTGCTCGCGGCGAGCGTCTTCCACTTCGGCGACATGAGCATCGGAGACGTCAAGGACGCGATGCGTGCTGAAGGTATAACGGTCAGGTGAGTCTCGATCCCGCCATCGCCGCACGGCTGAAGCGCAACGACGCCGGTCTGTTCACCGCGGTCGCCCAAGAGCGCGGCACCGGCAATGTGTTGATGGTGGCGTGGATGGACGACGAGGCGCTGGCCCGCACGCTGCAAACCCGCAAGGCCACCTACTTTTCGCGCTCGCGCCAGCAGCACTGGGTCAAGGGCGAGACCTCCGGACACACCCAGTACGTGCACGAGGTGCGGTTGGACTGCGACGGCGATGCGGTGCTGTTGGTCGTGGACCAGGAAGGGCCGGCCTGTCACACAGGTACCCACACCTGCTTCGACTCCGACGTGCTGTTGGCTTAACCCGCGCGGGACGCCAGGTGCCATTTTGCCGCTCGATCTGACACCTCATGTCCCGCGCGAGCCCACTCAAGCAGAATCAACCCATGCCACTGATCCAAATCAGCCAAACCCCCGGACTCACGGTCGACCAGAAGCGCGCCGCCATCGAAGCCGTCACCAAGGCCTACGCCGAGGCGACCGGCAAGAACCCGCAAGCCGTCTGGGTGACCATCACCGACATACCGCGTGAACAATGGGGGGTGGGCGGCAAGCCGCTGGGCTGACCGGAGTGCGCGACGGAATGCGTCGACTGGCTCCAGGCGTTAACGCAGGTATGCCCGACCGCATGCCTGCCTTGTTCCTCAGCCACGGCGCACCCCCACTGGTCGACGACCCGACATGGGTGGCGCAACTCAAACAGTGGGCCCGCGATCTCCCTCGGCCCCGCGCCATCCTCATGATTTCCGCGCACTGGGAATCTGCGCCGCTGACCATCGGCTCGACCACCACCGGCACACCGCTGACCTATGACTTCGGCGGCTTCGCGCCCAAGTACTACCAGGTCGAATACCGCTCACCAGGCGCCCCGGAGCTTGGGCAACGGGTTGCGGCGTTGATGCCGGACAACGAGTCGGTCGCGTATCAACCCAACCGCGGCCTCGACCACGGCGCCTACGTGCCGCTGACGGTCATGTACCCCGACGCCGACATTCCGGTGCTTCAGATTTCGATGCCCACGTTGGATCCGCAGCGGCTGCTGCACCTCGGCGAGCGTCTGCGCCCGCTGCGCGATGAGGGCGTGCTGATCATCGGCTCCGGCTTCACCACGCACGGCCTGCCGTTCCTGCGGGATCCATCCCCGACCGCGGAGGCTCCCGGCTGGTCGAAGGAGTTCGACGCGTGGGCGCACGAACGATTCGCCACCGGCGACGTCGAGGGCCTCATCGACTTTCAGGCGACGGCGCCCGGCATGCCGTACGCCCATCCGACCACCGAACATTTCGCGCCGCTGTTCGTGGCGCTCGGCGCGTCGGATGACCCGGAACAGGTGCCGACCGAAACCGTCGACGGTTTCTGGATCGGCCTGGCCAAGCGGTCTATCCAGCTCGTTTAGCGCGCAACACCGCAAGCGCCTTGTCGGCGTGCACGTTGGCGTTGAGTTCGCCGGAGATGACCTCGAGAATGGTGCGGTCGGTGTCGATGACGAATGTCTTGCGCTTGACCGGCGCCACCTTGCCGAGCAGGCCCCGCTTGACGCCGAACTGCTCGGCCACCGCCCCGCCCTTGTCCGACAGCAACGGATAGTCGAAGTGCTTGTTGTCGGCGAACCCGGCAAGCGTCTGCACCGGATCCACGCTGATCCCGACCCGAGTAGCTCCGACCTCTGCAAATTCGGCAGCCAGATCGCGGAAGTGGCAGGCCTCCGCGGTGCAGACCGGCGTGTTGGCGGCCGGGTAGAAGAACAGAACGACGGCGCCATCGGCCAACAGGTCATCGAGCGAGCGTTGCGTTCCGGTGTGGTCGGGCAGGGTGAATTCAGGGGCGCGGTCGCCGGGCTTCATGGCGTCGATAGTACGGATCATTAACCTGTCCGTAGATCGGCGAAGCCTGTGGTGGTGACGCGCAGGACCTGTCCAGAGGCGATATCGAAGAACAGGCCGACTATTTCGAGACGGCCTTCGGCGTACGCTGGGCCCACCAAAGGGTGTTGACGCAGGGTATGTATCTGCTGGGCGACGTTGACCATGGCCAGTTGGTCTTGACGGTCGAAGCCGGCCTCGGCGGCCGCTTTCGCAACCGGATGCCCGTCGCGGAAACTTCGCCAGCTGGGTTCCGCGTGGACGAGCCAGGAGTTCACCGCAGTTGGAACGTTCCGCTCGTCCAGGAGCGCGCGCATGGCGGCGCAACCAGAGTGCCCGCACACGACCACGGAGGTGAGTGCCTGGTCTTCCAGGGCCATTGCGAGCGCGGCCTCGATGGAGGGGTCCGTTTCGCCGCGAGGCAGCAGGTTTCCGAGATTGCGAATCGTGACGAGGTCCCCGGGACCACTGCTGGTGATCAGGTTCGGAACCACACCGGAATCCACGCAGGTCAAAAACAGCGCGTGCGGGCCCCGACCAGTATCAGGATCGTGCTGCCAGTGCGTCCTCAGCAGAGGCGCGTGGCGACGGTGATAGTGCTCGATCCCGTCGAGAACCGGACGCAACGCGTCATCGTCCTGGTCACGCCGCTGCTGTGTGGCGCCCCACGGCGCCAGTCCGCGGGCCACGGCAGCGAAGGCGCGCCGCCTGGGCGGCGCGGCAGCCGCGGCCGCCATCGCGGACAAGCCAATTTTGTCTATTACGACGGTGCCTCCAGTGGCCCGCTGCTGCGAGGCCCATTCTTCGATCACTTCATAGGCGGCGTGGTCGAGAAAATCGACGGTCAGCTCGACGTCGACATCGGCTCCCGGCGGCACTGCGCGCAAGACGCGCGTCAGCCGCGGCGACGAGAGGAACGTACATGTTCCGTCGATCGTCACGCGCCAATGCCTGGAGTCTGCACCGACCGGCTCACTGTGAATGCTGACCCGTACCGCACGCCAAAGCACCAGCACGATGGCGACGACCAGCCCGATGGCCACACCCTCGAGCAAATTCAGGAACACGACGCTGGCCACGGTAACGACG
This sequence comes from Skermania sp. ID1734, assembly GCF_007489285.1. Lineage (GTDB taxonomy): Bacteria > Actinomycetota > Actinomycetes > Mycobacteriales > Mycobacteriaceae > ID1734. The sequence continues at coordinate 181,164 of NZ_VLIY01000010.1, read as the reverse complement.
TAGACCACCAAATCGCCGGTGCGGTGGGCCATTCGGATATGGCCCAGCTTGACCAACTGAATACCGATCACGATCAAAAGCCCGGCGAGCGCCGACATCGGGATCTGCTCAACCACGCCCACAAGGAAGACCGAAAACAGCAGCAACCAAATGCCGTGCAAAATTGTCGACGCGCGACTGCGCGCGCCCGAGGCAACGTTTGTGGCGCTGCGCACGATCACTCCAGTCACGGGCAGCCCGCCCAAGAGTCCGGAAAGCGTGTTCGCCGCGCCTTGGCCGACAAGCTCCCGGTTCAGATCCGATCTGCGACCCGTGTGCATTTTGTCGACTGCGACGGCCGAGAGCAGACTCTCGACGCTGGCGATCAGCGCGACGGTGAGGACGCCGGTCGCGAACGCTAACCACTGACCGTCCGGCATGGCCGGCAGCGCGATCGCGTCGAGAATCGAACCGTTCAACGCGATACGGGCGACATCCAACGGCAGCACAAGTGAGGCCGCCGTGGCCAGCACGATTGCGACCAGTGGACCGGGGATGCGTGCGAGCACACCGGGTACCCGCTTCCAGATCAGCATGGTCGCGATCACGATCCCACCGACGATTACCGTGGCCGGCTTCGCAGACAGGATCTGAGCGGGCAGGTCGGCAATGTTCTGCCACGCGGTGCTTTTCGATGCGCCGCCAAGCAGCACATGGACTTGCTGCAGTGCGATGGTCAGACCGATCCCGGCCAGCATCGCATGCACGACGATCGGTGAAATGGCCAGCGCCGCACGGGCAATGCGGCTGAGTCCGAACAGAATTTGCAGAATCCCGGCGCAGACGGTGATGGCGGTGGTCAACTTCCAACCGAACTGGGCAACGAGTTCGGCTACGACGACAGTCAGGCCGGCGGCCGGCCCGCTCGCCAACAACGGCGACCCGCCGAGAGCGCCCGCCACGATGCCGCCGACCACAGCGGCAATCAGTCCTGCCATGATCGGGGCGTCGGATGCCACAGCGATGCCTAGCGACAACGGCAGTGCGACCAGAAAAACCACGATCGACGCTGGAACGTCGTGGCGAAGCACGCTCTTCCAATAGTCCCGGTGCGCGTCGGGTTCGGTATTCGGTGATTCTGTCGTCGGTGTTGCGGTCATCGTCGCCACCAGCATTTCTCCTTCCGCGATCGCCCATGGCGACCGACTTCGCTCCCCGCCACGATCCCGGGCGTTTATGGAGGTCTGCCGTGGGCGCAGATGAAGATTTCGTGAAGACGACCTCGCGCAGAAGGACGACGTGAGGATCAGGACGGCAGAACGACGGTGAAGACCGCGCCGTGACCTTCGCCGGACGAGTGCGCGGCGATGAGTCCGCCGTGCGCCTCGACAATCGCCTTGCTGATCGCCAAGCCAATCCCGGTGCCGCCGTGGCCGCGATCGCGCGCGCTGTCGACTCGATAAAACCGATCGAAGATGTGCGCCAAGTGTTCTTCGGCGATCCCGTCGCCGCCATCAATGACCGCAATTTCGAGTGTGTGTCGCTCACCGCGGCGTGCGGTCACTGTGACCGAGCCGCCTTGCTCGCTGTGCCGTACCGCATTGGCGAGCAGGTTGGCCAGCACCTGCGCAATTCGTTGCCGGTCCACCCGTACGGTCGGCAGTCCGCGCGCAACATCCGCGCTTAACTCGACGCCATGATCGGTGAAGGACTTCGACGCCGCGGCGATCGCCTCCGCGACGATGTCGGCGGGCGCAACCGGCTCGAGGTGCAGATCGAGCTGGCCTTCCTCGGCCTTGGAGATGGCGCCGATGTCCTCGCTCAATCGGGCGAGCCTCGCTGTCTGGTTACGCAGCAGCTCGAGATTCGCCTGATCCGGCGCGACGACACCATCCTGAATGGCTTCGAGGTATCCGTCGATGACCGAGATCGGGGTGCGCACTTCATGCGCCAAGTCGGCGAGCAGGCGTCGGCGGGTTGCCTCGACGGTCTGCAGTTGTCCGGCCATGCGGTTGAGCGCCTCCGCGAGTGTGTCGAATTCGCTACCCAGCCGGGGCGGGTCCACCCAGGTGTCGTAACGGCCGCTTGCGACCCGCGTCGCGGCAGCCGAAAGCGCGGCTGTCGATCGTCCGATTCGCCGGGTTACCACCACGATCACCGTCAGTGAAACAACGAATGCGACGAAGAACCCAAGGACCAACGCCAGCAGATTGGCGGATCGGAATGCTTGCTCCGCATGGGCCGCGATCGACGGCGGCAGTGGCTGACCGGCAAGAACGAAATGAGAGCGGAACAGCCGCGGCCCCACAACGGCGGCGATTAGCCAAGTCGACGTTGCGGTGATCAGTTCCACGCCCACGAGCGCTCCCCACAGGCGCGCAGCGAGTCCAGACGCGTGTGGTTGCGGCATTCTCATTCGCCAGTACCCATCCGGTAGCCGACGCCGCGGATCGTTCGTACAAACCGCGGCGCTCCCGCATCGTCGCCCAGCTTGCGGCGCAGATGGCCGATGTGCACGTCAACCAGCCGCTCGTCGCCGATCCATTCGTCGCTCCATACCGCCTCGACGAGTTGGCGGCGGGTGAGGGCCACGTTCGGCTGCCGGGCAAGAACCGCAAGTAGGTTGAATTCGGTGACGGTCAGTTCCCGAATCTGCCCGTCGATGCGTGCCTCCCGCGCTGCAAGATCTATTTCGAGTGGACCGAAACGCAGACTCGTCCCAGCATGCGTCGCCGGGATTTGGCGCGGGCGTCGGAGCATCACCTTGACCCTGGCGACCAACTCCCGGGGGCTGAACGGCTTGGTCAGGTAGTCGTCGGCGCCGACCGACAGGCCGACCAAGGTGTCGACCTCGTCGGTACGTGCCGTGAGCATGATTACGTAGCAGTCGGAGAATCGGCGCAGTTCTCGACACACCTCGATGCCGTCGAGCAGCGGCAGCCCGAGGTCCAGAATCGTCACATCCGGGACGAACCGCCGGGCTGTGTCGAGTGCCGTCGGCCCGTCTGATGCGGTTCGGACTTCGAAGCCGTCGTGCTCTAGATAGCCGCGAACCAGTTCGACCAGCGCGGGTTCGTCATCGACCACCAGCGCGCGTCTCGGTTGTTGCGTCATGAGTCAATGATTGCGGCAACCGGCGACTTGCGATGATGGAGACATGCAACCGTCGGCCCATCTCGCCACCGACCCCTTGGCGGATTCGACCACTACCCGCGAGCAGTTCCGTCAGCTCGCCGCCGAGCATCGGGTGGTTCCGGTGACGCGCAAGCTGCTCGCGGATTCGGAGACGCCGCTGTCGACGTATCGAAAGCTCGGCGCGAACCGGCCCGGAACCTTCCTGTTCGAGTCGGCCGAGAACGGCCGGTCCTGGTCGCGGTGGTCGTTCATCGGCGCTGGTAGCCCCACGGTGCTGACGGTTGTCGACGGCGAAGCGGCCTGGCAAGGGGCCACTCCGGCGGACGCACCCTCGGGCGGGAACCCGTTGCACGCCCTGCGGCAGACGTTGCAGCTCTTGCAGACCGAGCGCTTCCCGGATCTTCCGCCGTTGACCGGAGGCATGGTCGGCTACCTCGGTTACGACGCGGTCCGCCGTATCGAGCGCCTGCCCAACCATGCCGTCGACGACCTTGAGGTCCCGGAGATGGTGATGATGCTGGCCACCGACCTGGCGGCCTTCGACCATCACGAGGGCGCGATCACGCTCATCGCAAACGCCGTGAACTGGAACGGCACCGACGAGCACGTGGACGAGGCCTACGAGGACGCGGTTGCCCGTCTCGACCGGATGACCCAGGACCTTGCCGCACCCGCCGCGTCAACGGTGTCGACATTTCACTCCGTCGACCCGGATTACCGGCGCCAGCGCACGTCCGCGGAATTCGGCGCCGACGTGCGGCGACTGGTCGGTGAGATTGAAGCGGGCGAGGCGTTTCAGGTGGTGCTGTCGCAGCGGTTCGAGATGGACTACGACGGCGCGCCGATCGACGTCTACCGGATGCTGCGGGCCTCCAATCCAAGTCCGTACATGTATCTGCTGCACATCCCGGACGGATCGGGTGGCACGGCGTTCTCCATCGTCGGTTCGAGTCCGGAGTCGCTGGTCACCGTGCACGACGGGGTCGCCACCACCCACCCGATCGCCGGTACGCGCTGGCGTGGGGCCAGCGAGGAAGACGACATCCTGCTGGAGAAGGACCTGCTGGCCGACGAGAAAGAAAACGCCGAGCACCTGATGCTCGTCGACCTCGGCCGCAACGATCTGGGTCGGGTCTGCGAGCCGGGCACCGTGAAGGTCACCGAGTACCGCCACATCGAGCGGTACAGCCACGTGATGCACCTGGTGTCGACCGTGCACGGACGACTGGCTCCCGGCAAGCAAGCCATCGACGCCGTCGCCGCCTGCTTCCCGGCCGGCACCCTGTCGGGCGCACCGAAGGTCCGGGCGATGGAACTGATCGACGAGCTCGAACCGACCCGCCGCGGCATCTACGGCGGCATCGTGGGTTATCTCGATTTTGCGGGCGACGCCGACACCGCGATCACCATCCGGACGGCATTGATCAAGAACGGCACCGCCTATGTGCAGGCAGGTGCGGGTGTGGTGGCGGATTCGGACCCGCAGTACGAGGACGTCGAGAGTAAGAACAAGGCCATGGCGGTGCTCAAGGCCGTCGCCGCTGCTAAGACCGTGCGCGCCTACGAAGGCCGACAACCGTGAGTCCAATGATTCCCCGTCGCCGCTACCCGGTGTTCTGCGCGATCCTGCTGGTGCTCGCCGCGGCGGCGTTGTGGGGCTCCGCGCAGCTCGACTGGGTGCGCGTCGCCTCCGCCGATGGTTTGGGCAAGCCGCGAACCACCGACCTCAACGGCACAGTGTGGGTGTCGATCCTGACCCCGTTGGCCCTGGTGTTCATCGCCGCGATAGCCGCTGTGTTTGCGCTCAAGGGCTGGGCGCGGCGGGTGTTGGGGGTCGTCGTCGCGACCGTGGCCGCAATCGCTGCCGTGCCAGCGTTGGCGTCGCTGTTTACGAGCTTGTCCGCCGTGCGGGCCAAACAGCTGGCTGATCTGCCGGCCCGGGCCACGGTCACCAGCGTGCAGGCCCACCCGCTGCCCGCGGTTCTGGTGCTGGTCGGCGCAGTCATCGCTTTCGCCGCCGGGATGCTGTTGGTTCGTAAGCCGCTGCCGGATGCCGGACTATCGGCGAAGTACGCCAACCCGGCGACCCGGCGGGCCGCGGCCGTGCGGGCCACGTCCATGCAGGAAAGGTCACCGCGGGAACGGGTGGCCCCGGACCGAACCGGTGATCGCACACCGCCGTCGGAGCGCACGCTGTGGGACGCGATCGACGCCGGCGAAGACCCGACAATCGGCCCGGACACCGACCCCGATACCCGAATCTAGGCGCGGTGGGTCTGCCCTCTAGGCTAGGCAGCACCAGGGAGTTGGCCGCGGTGTCTCGGGAGAAATCGGACAGGCACCTGACAGGCAGTGTGACGCTCGCTACATGCTCCTGCGGTTGCGGCAGGGACATCCAGAAAGGATTCGGGCCAGGATGACCGTACTCGAGTCGATTCTTGATGGGGTCCGCGCCGACGTCGCGGCACGCGAGGCGACTATCGATTTCGCGGCGATCAAGAAGGCGGCCACCGCGGCTCCACCGGCGTTGGACGCCGTCGCGGCACTGCGGGAACCCGGCATCGGCGTGATAGCGGAGGTCAAGCGCTCCAGCCCGTCCAAGGGGCACCTTGCCGAGATCGGTGATCCCGCGCAGCTGGCCACCGCTTATGAAGAGGGCGGCGCGCGGATGATCAGCGTGCTCACCGAGGGGCGCCGGTTCGGTGGATCGCTCGCGGACCTCGACGCGGTGCGCAAGGCGGTCAGCATTCCGATCTTGCGCAAGGACTTCATCATCGGTCCGTACCAGATTCACGAGGCCCGTGCTCACGGTGCCGACGTCATCTTGCTCATCGTTGCCGCGCTCGAGCAGCAGACATTGTCCGGACTGCTGGACCGCACGGAATCTCTCGGCATGACCGCACTGGTCGAGGTGCATACGGAAGAAGAGGCCGACCGCGCGCTCGACGCCGGGGCCACCGTCATCGGTGTGAACGCTCGCAACCTGAAGACGCTTGAGGTAGATCGGGATGTGTTCGCCCGCATCGCGCCGGGGCTGCCCACCGACATCATCAAGGTCGCCGAGTCGGGTGTCCGCGGTACCGCCGATCTGCATGCCTACGCCGGCGCCGGGGCCGACGCGGTGCTGGTCGGCGAGGGCTTGGTGACCAGCGGTAGTCCGCGCACCGCGGTCGCGGACCTGGTCGCCGCAGGTACTCACCCATCGTGTCCGAAGCCGGCCCGATGACGGACCCGATTCTCGACGCGAAGGCGCTCGACGCCAGGGGCCGATCGCTGCCGCGCACCAGCGCGGGCATCGCCGAACTCAGCGGGCATGAGCCGGACACCGGTGGCCACTTCGGCCGCTACGGCGGCCGGCACGTGCCGGAGGCGTTGATGGCGGTCATCGAGGAGGTCACCGCCGAGTACGAGAAGGCGCGCGTCGACGACGGTTTCCTCAACGAACTCGACCGGTTACAGCGCGACTACACCGGCCGGCCCTCGCCGGTTTTCGAGACGACGCGATTGTGGGAAGACGCCGGCGGCGCCCGGATTCTGCTCAAGCGCGAAGATCTCAACCACACCGGTTCGCACAAAATCAACAATGTGCTCGGGCAAGCGCTGCTCGCCAAGCGCATGGGTAAGTCGCGGATCATCGCCGAGACCGGCGCTGGCCAGCACGGCGTCGCGACCGCCACGGCATGTGCGCTGCTCGGGCTCGAGTGCATCATCTATATGGGCGCCGTCGACACGGTCCGCCAGGCACTCAATGTGGCCCGCATGCGACTGCTGGGTGCGGAGGTCATTTCGGTGGAATCCGGATCCCGCACGCTCAAGGACGCGATCAACGAGGCGTTGCGCGACTGGGTCACCAACGCGCACAACACCTACTACTGCTTCGGCACGGCGGCGGGCCCGCACCCGTTTCCGATGCTGGTGCGCGACTTCCAGCGCATCATCGGGTTGGAGGCGCGGCAACAAGTTTTGGCGCAGACCGGGCGGCTGCCCGATGCGGTGACCGCCTGCGTCGGCGGGGGTTCCAACGCGATCGGCATCTTCCACGCGTTCATCGATGACCCGGAGGTGCGGCTCGTCGGGTTCGAGGCCGGCGGCGATGGTGTATATACCGGGCGGCACGCGGCGACCTTCACTGGCGGCACGCCGGGCGCATTCCAAGGCGCGTACTCGTACCTGTTGCAGGATTCCGACGGACAGACCATCGAATCGCATTCGATTTCAGCTGGACTGGACTATCCGGGCGTGGGCCCGGAACACGCCTACCTCAAGGACATTGGGCGCGCCGAGTACCGCCCGATCACCGACACCGAAGCGATGGACGCGCTGCTGCTGCTCAGCCGCAAGGAGGGCATCATCCCGGCGATCGAGTCGGCGCACGCGGTGGCGGGCGCGCTGCAGCTCGGTAAGGAACTGGGTGAGGGCGCGATCATTCTGGTGAACCTGTCCGGCCGAGGGGACAAGGACATGGACACTGCGGCGAAATGGTTCGGGCTGATCGACAGCGAGGAGGCACGATGAACGAGAATCGTTCGTTCATTGGTGCCGACCGGGTGCGGGTGTCCCGCAAGACACAGGAGGCGCAGTGACCTCCCGCCTTGCCCCCACTTTTGCCGCTGCCCGCGCCGAGCACCGGGCTGCCCTCATCGGCTACCTGCCCGCCGGCTACCCGACGCTCGAAGGTTCGATCGACGCGGTTCGGGCGATGGTCGAATCAGGTTGCGACATCATTGAAGTCGGCATCGCCTACTCCGACCCGGTGATGGACGGCCCCACCATCCAGGCGGCCGCTGAAGAGGCATTGCGCAACGGCGTCCGGGTCCGTGACGTGTTCACCGTGGTCGAGGCGATCGCGGCAGCGGGCGGCAAGTCCGTGGTCATGACCTACTGGAACCCGGTGCTGCAGTACGGCGTTGACGCATTTTCCCGCGATCTTGCCAACGCGGGCGGGCTTGGCCTGATCACGCCGAACCTCATCCCGGAGGAAGCCGACGAGTGGTTCGCGGCGTCCGAAGGACACGATCTGGACCGGATCTTTCTGGTGGCGCCGTCCTCGACCGAGGAGCGGCTGGTCAAAACCATCCACGCCAGTCGGGGTTTCGTCTACGCGGCGTCGACGATGGGCGTTACCGGTGCCCGCGATGCGGTGTCGAGCGCTGCGCCAGAACTGACCGCCCGAGTTCGTGCGCACTCCGATATCCCGGTCGGTGTCGGTCTCGGCGTGCGCTCGGGTGCGCAGGCTGCGGAGATCGCTGGCTTTGCCGACGGCGTCATCGTCGGGTCTGCACTGGTCACTGCGGCGGGGCAGGGCATAGCAGCGGTACGCGCGCTGACCTCCGAACTCGCCAGCGGTGTGCGCTCGGCTACCGTTGCTTCGTGACCACGACGCAGTTTCTCGCCTACATCCCCAGCCCGCCGCAGGGGGTGTGGTATCTCGGCCCGATTCCGGTGCGCGCGTATGCGCTGTGCATCATCGTCGGGATCATCGTCGCCATCTACTGGGGTGAGAAACGCTGGAAGGCGCGCGGCGGCGAGGAAGGCACGGTTCTCGACATCGCGATCTGGGCCGTTCCGTTCGGCCTGATCGGTGGTCGGCTCTATCACGTGATCACCGACTGGTCGACGTACTTCGGCGCGAACGGCCGGCCGATCGACGCGTTGAAGATCTGGGAGGGCGGTCTCGGCATCTGGGGTGCGGTGCTACTCGGTGCCCTCGGTGCGTGGATCGGATGCCGGGTTCGCGGTATCCCGCTCGCGGCCCTCGGCGATGCGATCGCTCCGCCGATCTTGCTGGCCCAGGCCATCGGCCGGTTGGGCAACTACTTCAACCAGGAACTGTACGGTCGCCAGACGGACCTGCCGTGGGGCCTGAAAATCTACGAGCGCGTGAACTCCAGCGGCTCGGCCGACGCGCTCAACGGCGTGTCCACCGGTGTGGTGGAAAAGATCGTGCACCCCACGTTCCTGTACGAGCTGCTGTGGAACCTGCTGATCGTCGCGCTGTTGGTGCTGGTGGACAAGAGGTTCAAAATCGGCCACGGCCGGCTCTTCGCGCTGTACGTCGCGGGCTACTGCTTTGGCAGGTTCTGGATCGAGTTGATGCGCGACGACTACGCCACCCACATCTTCGGCATCCGGGTGAACTCGTATGTTTCGGCGATCGTGTTCGTGCTGGCGATGGCCTATTTTATCTTCGCCAAGAAGGGCCGGGAGGCTCCCGAGGAGTTGCGCCCGAAGCCGCGGACCCCGGACGCGGTAGACGGTGCTGACGTCGCACTCGACTCCGAGAAGGACGAACCTGATTCCACCGGAGATCCCGAGAATGCTGCCGAAGTTCAGACGGCGAACACCGACTAGCCAGCCGTCGCGAACGGAGCTGCGATGACCGATCATTCAGATAAATACGACAATTCGCGTCCCGTCGACCCGACCGCCGACACCACGGGAACTCCGTTCGACTACGACTCGACCGCGCCGTCCTCTCCGACCGAGGCGTATCCGACCGCTGGGCCGTACACCCCGTACAACCCCACCCAGCCCTATCCGACCAGTCAGGGCTACGACGCACCCCAGTACGGGCAGCCTTCCTACGGCGCGCCGGGCACCGGGCCCAACTATCAGAGTTACGGCACCTCGGCACAACCGCAATACCCGTACGGCTACCCGCAATACGGCTACCAGCCGAACGATCCCACCGCGCCGTACGGACGTCACCCACTGACGGGTGAACCGCTCTCGGACAAGCAGAAGGTCACCGCCGGCCTGCTCGAGATCTTCCTGGGTGCGTTCGGCGCCGGGCGGTTCTATCTCGACCAGCCGGGAATCGCGATCGCGCAGATCGCGGTCACCTGGTTGACGTGTGGAATCGGCGGCATTTGGCCACTGATCGACGGCATCATGATGCTGACCGGCAATGTCCGAGACAAGTACGGAAGGCCGCTACGCGACTGAACTTGTGAAGTCACGGAAGTCTGACACTGCGCGACTGAACTACTAGGCTCTTCCGGGTGACCCGACGAACGAAGATCGTTTGCACGCTCGGCCCTGCTACCGGCACCGATGATCGCGTCCGCGATCTCGTTCAGAGTGGAATGGACGTTGCCAGACTGAATTTCAGCCATGGCTCACACTCCGACCACGAGGCGGCGTACCGGCGCGTGCGCGCAGCGTCGGATCACACCGGCCGTGCCGTCGGTGTGCTAGCCGATCTGCAGGGCCCCAAGATACGGCTCGGACGATTCGCCGACGGCGCCACCGAGTGGGCGAACGGTGAACAGGTCCGCATCACTGTCGACGACTGTGAAGGCACCCACGACCGGGTTTCCACGACCTACAAGCAACTCGCGCACGACGCCAAGCCCGGTGACCGACTGCTCGTCGACGACGGCAAGGTCGGACTGACGGTGGAGGCGGTCGACGGCAACGACGTGGTGTGCCGTGTTACCGAGGGCGGTCCGGTCAGCAACAACAAGGGCGTCTCGCTGCCGGGGATGGACGTGTCGGTTCCGGCGTTGTCCGAAAAGGACATCGAGGACCTGGAATTCGCGTTGGAGCTCGGCGTCGACTTCATCGCGCTGTCGTTCGTGCGGTCGCCCGCCGACGTCGAGCTGGTGCACGAGGTGATGGACCGGGTGGGTCGTCGGGTACCGGTGATCGCCAAGCTGGAAAAGCCTGAGGCCGTGGACAATTTGGAAGCCGTGGTGCTCGCGTTCGATGCGATCATGGTGGCCCGCGGCGATCTGGGTGTCGAACTGCCGCTCGAGCAGGTGCCGCTGGTGCAGAAGCGCGCGATCCAGATTGCGAGGGAAAACGCCAAGCCGGTCATCGTCGCGACCCAGATGCTCGATTCGATGATCGAGAATTCGCGACCCACCCGCGCCGAGGCATCGGACGTGGCCAACGCTGTACTCGACGGCGCGGACGCGGTGATGCTGTCGGGCGAGACGTCGGTGGGCAAGTATCCGATGGAGACGGTGCGCACGATGGCCCGCATCGTCGAGGCCGTGGAAAACGAGTCGACGCAGGTGCCACCGCTGACGCACGTGCCGCGCACCAAGCGCGGCGTCATCTCCTATGCGGCCCGCGACATCGGCGAACGGCTCAACGCGAAGGCCTTGGTCGCGTTCACCCAGTCAGGCGACACGGTGCGCCGACTCGCCCGGTTGCACACGCCGCTACCGCTACTCGCGTTCACCCCGCTACCGGAGGTGCGTAGCCAACTCGCGCTCACGTGGGGCACCGAAACTTTCCTGGTGCCTCGGGTGGACACCACCGACGCCATGATCCGGCAGGTCGACACGTCGCTGCTCACCCTCAATCGCTACGTGAAGGGCGATCTCGTCGTCATCGTCGCCGGTTCCCCGCCCGGCACAGTAGGGTCGACCAACTTGATTCACATCCATCGCATCGGGGAAGAGGACCACTGACCGTGACGGCGGCTGGCCATAAGACCGACCTGTCCATCCTGCTGGACCTGCTCGATCTGTCGCAGACCGACGAAGACCTGTTCGTCGGCAAGCATCCGGCGCAGGTGGGCAGTAGAACCTTTGGCGGCCAACTTATTTCGCAGGCGATCGTGGCGGCCGGACGGACGGTGGGCGAGGGCCGGCCCTTGCATGCGCTGAACGCGCACTTCATTCGCGGTGGAGATGTCAAGGCGGACATCGAGTATCGGGTTGCTCGCCAGCGGGACGGCCGGGCGTTCGCCAACCGGATGGTCACCGCTTACCAGAACGGTCACGAACTGTTCGTCATGCTCGCCGCGTTTCAGGACTGGACCAAGGGTCTCGAGCACGCGGTCGCAGTGCCCGTCGTGCCGTACCCGGAAGCGTTGCCGCCCTTGGGCGATCACTTCGTCGGCTACGAAGAAAAGCTGCAGATGTTCGTCAACGCGCTCAAGCCGATCGACATGCGCTACGCCAACGACCCGGCCTGGATCATGAAGGACGCGGGGGAGACGCTGACCCACAATCGGGTCTGGATGCGCGCTGACGGCGAACTGCCCGAGGATCCACTGATCCACATCGCCACCATGGGCTACTCGTCGGACACCACCGTGCTCGACTCGATCATCACCACCCACGGCCTTTCCTGGGGACACGACCGGATCGTGGCGGCCACCGTCAACCACTCGATGTGGGTTCATCGCCCCTTCCGATTCGATGACTGGGCGCTGTACGCCACCGAGTCCCCGGTCGCGGCAGGCTCACGCGGACTCGCCACCGGTCGGTACTTCTCCCGCGACGGCGAACTGCTCGCCACCGTGGTCCAAGAGGGTCTGATCCGGCACTTTCCGAAGCGGGCGCGCTAGACTGCGCGGGCTTTCTGCGCACGACTGATCGACCCGATAGGTGAAAACATGGACGCCTCCAGAGACTGGGGCAACGAAATATTCGAGAGCCTGAAGTGGCTGGCGATTGCGTTCGGGATCACCGCTGTGTGCTTCACGGTCGCCGCCGTGGCGCTGCTGTCGCTGACCAAGTGGGGACGGCAGTTCTGGCGGATCAGCCGGGGCTACTTCGTCGGTCCGGGCGGTTGGCGGACCATCCTGTTCGTTGCCGTCCTGGTTTTCATGGCGGTGTGGAGCGTCCGGATGAACGTGTTGTTCTCCTACCAGAGCAACGACATGTTCACCGCGGTTCAGTATGTGGCGCAAGCCTTTTCCCAGCACGACGCCGCCACCCTGCATGCCGCCGAAGCGGCGTTCTGGCACTCGATGATCGTGTTCTCCATCCTGGCCACCATTCACGTGGTGCGCTCGCTGCTTGACTACTACATCGGGCAGGCGTTCGACATTCGCTGGCGACTGTGGCTTACCGAGCACGTCACCACCGACTGGCTCAAGGGCCGTGCCTACTACCGCGGCCGGTTCGTCGACATGACCATCGACAACCCGGACCAGCGAATCCAAGAGGACATCACCAACTACGTCCAGTACACCCGCACGCTGTCGATGGGTGGCGTGTCCGCGGTGGTCACGGTCGTTTCGTTCACCCGGATTCTGTGGGATCTGTCCGGGCCGCTGACCTTCTTCGGTCTCACCATTCCGCGGGCGATGATGTTCCTGGTGCTGGCTTACGTGCTTGTTGCCACGGTGATCGCGTTCTGGATCGGCCGGCCGTTGATCAGCCTGAACTTCCTCTACCAGCGCATGACGGCAAACTTCCGCTACGCGCTCGTGCGGGTGCGCGACAGCGCCGAGAACATCGCGTTCTACCGCGGTGAGGGCGTGGAACGGAGGGGGCTGTTGGGCCGCTTCGGCGAGGTGATCGGCAGCTACTGGCGAATCGTCTACCGGACGTTGAAGTTCAGCGGCTGGAACCTGGCCGTGGATCAGACCGCGGTGGTGTTCCCCTGGATCATCCAGGCGCCGCGGTTCTTCAAGGGTGCGATCACGCTCGGTGACATTCAGCAGAGCGCCACGGCATTCGGTCAGATCCACGACTCGCTGTCGTTCTTCCGGGAGAACTACGACACGTTCACCGCGTATCGAGCGTCGCTGATTCGTCTCGACGGATTGATGACGGCCAGCGAGCAGTCTCGGGAACTGCCGCAGCTGAGCCGGTCCGACCTCGAGGGTGCGCTCGAGATCGACAGCGTAGACGTGCGCCGACCCGACGGTGAGGTGCTGATCGATGATCTGTCCCTGCGCCTGACCCCCGGTGAAGCACTCGTGGTGAAGGGTCGTTCCGGCAGCGGCAAGACCACCTTGCTGCGCAGCCTGGCGCAGATGTGGCCCTACGGCGAGGGTGAGATACGGCGTCCCGAGGGTAACGAGACCCTGTTTCTTTCCCAGATTCCGTATCTGCCGCTCGGCGACCTGCGCACGGCGGTCGCGTACCCGGCGAAACCAGACGAGATCGACGACGAGACCCTCAAGTCGACCCTCGAGAAGGTGCATCTCGGCCACCTGGTCAATCGGTTGGATGAGGACGCCGATTGGGCCAAGATCCTGTCGCCGGGGGAGCAGCAGCGCGTCGCGTTCGCACGCATCCTGTTGATCAAGCCGAAGCTGGCGTTCCTGGACGAGGCGACCTCGGCCGTCGACGAAGGCCTCGAGTATTCGCTGTACAAGCTGGTGCGGGAGGAGACGCCGGAGACGATGCTCGTCAGCGTCGCACATCGCAGCACCGTGGATCAGCACCACACCCAGCGCCTGGAACTCGACGGGGACGGCAGTTGGCAGTTGGCGCCCGTACGTGCGTCGAGTTGATGGTTAGGTAGGCGGGCACTCGCAAAACGTCTACGTATCCATAATTTCAAAGGGTGTGGATAACCCGAACTAGCCCCTCCGGCTGTGGATAACTTCGGCCTTGAGACGGAGCTGAAGCCTCGGTATGCGCGACGCTGAGTGCCATGGGGGAATTCGACACGCCGTTTCTGGGCTCAGCCGCAATTGCGAACGGCCGACTGACGCGCCACGACCTGCGCTGCGACTATCAGCGCATCTTCCGAGACGTATACCTGCGCAAGGGCATAGAGCTTGACCTCAAGCTACGTTCGCGGGCGGCATTGCTGTTCGGTGGCGCCAATGCCGTACTCGTCGGACTGTCCGCTGCAGCCGTGCATGGCACCAAGTGGATCGCGGACGATGCGATGCCAGAGATCGTCCGCGAGGGGTTTCTCGGCGCGCCGAAAGGCCTGATCATCCGCGGCGACCGACTAAACGACGACGAGGTCGATGAAACCCTTCGAGCCACGACGCCCGCTCGTACGGCGTTCGACCTCGGCCGGCGTTTGCCGCCGCGCCGCGCCGTCGCCACAATCGACGCACTCAGCAACGCGACCGGCTTGAAGGCCATTGATGTGGACGCAATAGCGATGCGATATCCCGGCGCGCGGGGCATCGTGAAACTTCGTACCGTGCTGCCCTTGATCGACGGCGGAGCGGAGTCGCCGCAGGAGACCTATACACGGCTCGTCCTCATCGAAGCCGGATTACCCGCTCCGACCACTCAGCTGCTGATCCGCGACGACTACGGTGACGTCATCGCCCGGGCCGATCTCGGCTGGCAACGCTGGAAGGTCATCGTCGAATACGACGGTGCTCAGCATTGGACCGATCCTCGTCAGCGGTCTCATGACATCGAGCGAACGGCCGCGCTCGAAGCCATGGGCTGGCGAATCGTGCGCGTGGACGCCGACCTGCTCCGACGGCGCCCGCACATCCTCGTCGCTCGGGTGCGCGCGGCGCTGCGAGCGGCGGGAGCTCCGGTGAACTGATGGATACGGAGACGTTTTGCGAGTGGCCCTCTACCTATCCATCATCTCGTCGCAAAGGCAAACATTGACGCCGAGCGCTTGGACATGCACTCTGTCGTCATGAACAGGTGGTGGGCAGGGGCCGCAATCTGTGCCGGGGTGGTGCTGGGTTCGGCGCTCGCTGACCAGGCGATGGCCTGGGCAGACCCGCACGACACGTCCGACGAGCCAATGATGATGTGCCCGGCCGCAAATGGCTGGCGGGCGGCGTCCGACGGCCCGGGAATTCTGGTGACGCTGTTCGAGAACGGCCCCGCCAGTGTGACGGTGACGGTCAGCTCGGCCACTGACACGCAAAACCAGACGGCTACCGTGCCGCCGGGAGACTCCAGCGCTCGTATTGCCTTCCCGCGCTTTTCCCCTGACTCCGTGCGTGATGTGGTCGCCCGGTCGATCGGGCCGGGTCCGTTGCCCGCGCAGTGCATGGTCATGCGCGCCCAATAATGCGCGAGGGGGCGGTGCGAAGACCGTCCCCTCACAGATATCGGCGATGTCACCTGCGGTGTGGCATCATCCCCAGTCCGGCGACGCCGAGTCCGAGCAGCAGGACAACGGCTCCACCGACGACATTCGACCATGCCATTCCCGCCGTTACCGATACGCCGGAGATTACCCATGGGCAGATAATCATCCAGATGCCCAGCAGCGGAACAGCTCCGGCGAGACCATGGAACCGACCATTGGCCGAGCCGAAACCGATTGCCAGGATCGCTACCGCCAGACCTGCGATGAGATCGTTCATCATCAGCGACGTCGTGCCGTGGAATCCGACGATCCATGGTGACACGGCGACGTAGAGGCCCGCCATCAAGGTCAGGGTGTCGGTAAACTGCCCGACCGGGGTGACGGCGACCGCATCATAACGGTCCCGAAGCGCGGCAATATCCGGATGCTTCTCAATAGGCGGCAGGTTCGCTGTCGACATAATGCACTCACCTCCTAGATACGGTGGAGAGGCACACTTACCCTCTCTAATTAATGATATTCCGTTCGCAAAGACCCTGCTAGTAGGCGAATCGCCACCCTTTGTCGGAGGATCAGCGGAAGATCGACTTCAGGTAACGGGCAACTCCATCTGCAGTTTGCTCAAAGTGTGCTGCGCTGACGTGTCCGACGTAACCGTCTGGTCGGATCAGGTACACGGCGCCGTCCGCGGCGTCATAGGCTTGCGCGAAAGTTCCTGCGGCATCGATGATTACCGGAATTTCGCTGTCGACGTCGGTGTCCGAGCCCGCTATCAGAATCGGCTGCAGCTGGCCATGCGAGAGCGAATCCGCCTGTGCAGCAAACTGTTCTAGCGCGGCGATGGCTGCCTTGGAAGGGGCATCGAGGTAACACAGCAGCGTGTGGTGCCGACTGTCGAGGAGGGCTAACAGTCGCAGCCCAAACGACACAGCCGGGCGAGTCAGCCCGGTGGCGTCGGGCGCCCGGCGACCGAGTAGGCGATGGTCGTCGCCGCTGATGATCGGGCTGTCGCCGTAGTCGAGCAGCAACTGCGCCTCGCGGCGCATGACGAAATCGGGGTCGCTGGAGTCCGCACCGATGCCTTGGCGTGCGCTTCGCACCGTGCGACCGACGACCTCCTCGCCGATCGGATGCCGCTCAGCGTTATAGCTCTCCAACAGGTCGTCGGCGGCGAATCCCCGCACCGCGAGAGCGAGTTTCCACGCCAGATTGTGCGCATCCTGAATGCCGGTGTTCATGCCCTGTGCGCCCGTCGGCGGGTGGATGTGCGCGGCGTCGCCCGCGACGAAAACCCGCCCACGCCCGTAACTGTCGACCAGTCGGTGGCTGATCCGGAACACCGACGACCAGCGCAGGTTCGACGCTTGCACCGGCTGCGGCGAAAGCCTATCCAGCACCGCCTGAATGTGGGCGAGCGTCGGTTTGCGCTCGCCCTCGAAGCCGTGCGCGACCGTCCCGGGGGCGGGCGCGTCAGTGGCCAGGTCGTCGGGAACGAGCATCGACATCCGGTAGCGACGATGCCCAGGAAGCGGGATGCACACAAGCAAATCGTCGGTGACGCCGTCGGTTTGGTGCATCGATCTGATCCCGTAGCCGCGCGGCATCGACCAGTCGACCTCCACGTCTCCGAGCATGTACTGCTCGGTGAATGCGCCGCCTTCGAAGGTCAACCCGAGACCCTTCCGCACCACGCTGTGCGCGCCATCGCAACCGACGAGGTAGCCAGCCGTGGCCGTCGTATCGCCCGAGTCGGTGGCCAGCACGGCCGTGACGCCGTTGACGTCATAGCTGAAGCTGAGCAACCGGGTGCCACGCTCGACCGTGACACCCAGCGACGCAAGATGTTCGGCCAATACGCGTTCGGTGGCGTATTGCGGCAGTCCGATGAAGCGAAAGGGCACGTCCTCGGGAAGTCGCAAGTCCAAGCGGGCGACCTCGGTGCCGTTGACATAGACGAGTTGACCGCGCATCTCCACGGCTGCGTCCAGGATCTTGTCCACCACCCCCATGCTTTCGAACACTTCGAGCGTGCGGGGCTGGATGCCAACGGCCTTGGCGTATTGCGGTGGGTGCAGTAGCGGATCGATGATGCGGCACGCCACTCCCCGTCGAGTGAGTTCGATCGCGGCTGACAAGCCCACCGGGCCGGCTCCGACAACGAGAACTTCGGTGTCCATCATGGGTAACCGCCTGTCGCTCAGCTCGTTTCGTTGTACAGCTCTGATTCGGTCAGGACCGGTTCGACGGTCGGTGCTTCGTTGCGGACGCGCCTGCGGGTGGAGAACATTGCGCCGCGCGCTGGAATCTGGGTGGCGAATCTGGCCAGGCCGGTCGGCTTGGCCATGTCGTCGTACACGGCGTCGATACCGCCGCGCAGGAAGTACGCTTCGTGCCAAAAGCCGGTGCCACCAGAGTCTTTCAGAAACTTCTGCCACCATTGCCGGTGTGGGTCCGAGCGCGTCCAGCGTTCGAGGCTCTCCAGATCCCGCCAATATTGGCGGGCGCCCCAGTGCGGCGGAAACAGTGACCACACGACGTCCTCGTGCAGCAGCAAGCCATCGGGGCAGTCGTTGTGGGACTTGTACAGCTGCGGGCCGAGGCCGAGCAGTCGCAGGATCCCGCGCGGCTTGTGCACGCGCATACCGAGGTAGATGACCACCAGGTCGGGATAGGCCGACAGATCCGCTGTCACTCGCTGCACGCGCATCAGTGACCTCCGCCGTCGGACTATGAAAACCAACGATACGCGGGCCACGGCAGCTTGCCGCCCGCTGATTTCCGTTGGGTATCGACTTGGCATCCGATCGGACGCGACGCCAGTGTCGCGGCGGCCTATCGGAACTGCGGCATTTAGCGTCCTGACCGAGCCGAACCAGCTCGTCATCAACGAAAGTGAGTTGCGATGCAAACCTTGACCGACATCCTGAAGGTCGTCCAAGACGTCATGGGAATCATGAACAGCACCGGCACCGGCACCGGAACGGGCACCGGTACCAGCCTCAGCTGACAACCACGAGATCGGCGGCGCCGGGGCACGGCCCGCGTCGGCTAACGACGCGCGTACGGCCCGGCCGGCCGTCTCGTCCGACAACAACGACAAGAATTTGCCGAGAATTCCGCAAGAACTCGGCCCGAATCTGAGCTGGTCCAACCCCTACCCCAAAAGGACCAGCAATGTTCGCAATCTCTCGCCCTCGTCTCGCAGCCGGTGTCTTCGCCGCGACGGCGGCCGCTGCCGTTCTCGGTGCGGGCCTGGCCAGTGCCGACACAACCAGCAACGCGATCGTCAACGCGCAGGTCGGTAGCTGTCTGAACGTGCAGTTCGGCGCTACCCAATCCGACGGCAATTCGTCGGTGACCGTGGAGCCGGCCTCCTGCGGCAGTTCAGCGGCCAACTACCAGGTGGTCAGCCGCACGACGAATTCCGCTGCGTGCGGGGACCAGGCCTGGGTCGAGAATCAGGATCACAACGTGGTGCTCTGCCTCGATCCGACGAGCTAACAAACACCTGTCAGTGCTTCGCCAAAGCCCGGTCCGTGAGCGCCGCCATCACCGGAGTCAGGGCTTTGGCGTGCACGATCGTCAGGTGATTGTCGTCCCGAAATACCAGATCGCTGCCGACAATCACCGGACACAGTTGGGCGGTGCAGAACAACGAGGTGAGGTCGGCGTATTCGCCGCCGCCCGCTTCCGTCGCTAGTTTCTCCGCCGCAATGCCCGCCTCGTTCATCGCTACGGATCTGGTGGGCGTGCAGGCAAGCGCGTCATCGAGATGCGCGGAAACGCAGGTCGGCACGTTTCCCTTCGGGTCGGGAATCGGCCCGAGCACCAATACCTGAGAGCCGTTCGCCCGCAGCTCTTTCACCATCCGAGTGAGGCTGTCCAGCCATGGCCGGCCGTACATGGTGAAGTTGAAGTCACCGCCATAGCGCCGCGACATCCCCAGCACCACCAGTTTCGGACGCTCCGCCTTGAGTCGATCCAGGATCTGGTTGCGCCATTGCTCGCATTCGGTGTACTCGCGGCCCAAATACGGACTTCTCAGCGGCAGGTCCAGCATCGGACAGGTGACCTTGGCCAAGTTTTCCAATCGCCAGTGCCGCTGCTCCGCGGCGGCCGCGAATGCCGGGTGCCACATGGCCGCGTGCGAGTCGCCGACCAACGCGACAGTCGTCGGTGAGCCCAGATCGCCGGTCGCGCATTCGCTTTGGCCCACCTCGAGCCATGAGCGCACGCAACCGTTGACGAAGACGTCCGGCTTGTCGGACGGCGCATCGGCAAGCGGCGGGTCCAGGTTCGACGGCACCGCATGCGGTTTGGCGGATTCCGCAACGACCGCCTGAACCTGGGCCGTCATCTGTTGTACCGCCGCGTCGAGCGGATCCACCGTCGGTGCCGCGGGCGCGACTGGCGCGTGCACGGTGAGCGACGCCGCCGCCTGGCCGTGCCCCACCGGCGCCGGACGAGTCACCAGCAGCCCGAGCGCGACACAGACGGCAACAGCGGTGGCCACCCCGCCGAGCGCGAGGCTGCGCGGCGCCGACCGCCGGATCGGCCCGGCGAACCGGACCGGGTTTTCGATGAGCTGCAGCGTCAACATGGCCAGTCCGGCGGACACCGCGACCGCGGCCAGTCGGTCGGTCAAGCGGAGTGGGCCGCCCAGCGCGTAAGGAGCGAGGATCAGCACTGGCCAGTGCCAGAGGTACCACGAGTAGGAGAGACGACCGATCGCCCGCATCGGCGGCAACGACAGCGCACTTCCGACGCCCACCCGGGAGTAGGCGCAACCGGCGCCGATCACCAGCGCGGTGCCTACGACCGGGAGCAGCGCGGCGGTCCCCGGGTACGGGGTCTTCTCGCCCAGATGAACGCACGCGACGATGATCAACGCCATCCCGGCCCAGCCGAGAACAGCAGCCACCAGTGCGGGCAGCCGACGCCAGTAGCGGGCAGTGAGCGCCACCAGTCCGCCGGCGGCCAACTCCCAGGCACGTGACGGCAACGAAAAGAACGCCCACGGCGGCAGGTCGCTCGTCCAGCCCAGCGAGATCGCAAATGAACCGACCGCGACGAGGCTCAGTACGAAAAAATACGGCGCGAACTTGTCGGTGCTGCGCCTGCCGACGCGACGCAGCAACCACGCGGTACCGATGATCAACGCCGGCCACACCAGGTAGAACTGTTCCTCGACGCCCAGGGACCAATAGTGCTGGAACGGCGAGGGCGGCGAATCAGCGGCGAGGTAGTCGGTGCCCTGGATGGCGAACCGATAGTTGCCCACATAAAGAGCGCTGGCGATGGCGTCGCCAAGGACCGAGCGGACCTGCAGCGGAGGCAGCAGCAGCGCCGATCCGACGGCGGTGGCGACTAGCACCGTGGCACCGGCCGGCAGCAGGCGCCGCGCCCGCGCGCCGTAGAAGCGACCGAGTCGCACGGTCCCGGTTCCGCCCGCCTCCCGCCACAGCATGCCGGTGATGAGGAAACCGGAGATCACGAAGAAGACGTCGACTCCGACGAAGCCGCCGGTCAAGCCTGGGACCGCCGCATGGAACAGCACCACGGCCAGCACCGCTACGGCCCGCAAGCCTTCGATATCGGGCCGGAAACCTGACTTCGCTGGTGTGCTCGACGTGGCCGCGGGGCGGTGGCGGCCGGAGCTACGTCGTTCACGGGTGGCGACAATGTTCATACGGTTGGCGATCCTGTCACACGAGCGCGTCGGGTTGCCGCGCGGCGCGCAGATCGAGTCAGTCCAAGCGGTGCAGCGTGACGTCGATGAGCGCGCCGGCCTCGACGCTCGCGGTCATGTACGTGCAGAAGGGTTGTCTGCGCCGGTCGGTCGGTGAGCCCGGATTCAGTAGTCGCAGCCCGGTTTCTGTCGTGGTGTCCCACGGGATGTGGCTGTGCCCGAAGACGAGCACGTCGGTGTCGGGATACAGCCGCGACATGCGCGCCTCACGCCCCTTTGCGGCGCCCGTCTCGTGCACGACCGTGAAGAGAAGTCCGTCGAGCGTCGCGTCGGCACGCTCGGGAAGCCGAGCGCGCAATGGTGGGCCGTCGTTGTTGCCCCAGCAGCCGATCAACCGTTTCGCCGCCGACTCGAGCGCATCGAGGAAGCCGATGTCGATCCAGTCGCCGGCATGGATCACGACATCCGCGACGGCGACTTCCTTCCAGACCCGTGGCGGCAGGTCGCGGGCGCGAGCGGGAATGTGCGTGTCGGTGAGGAGGAGCAGGCGCATGGGTCCAGTGTGTCTTTCACGTTGAGATAGTCGATTTCGACGCCTTTCGGCGATATTTGCGTGGAAATCGACTAGTTCACCTGTTGAGATCGGCGAGCGACACTTCGCCGTTGCTGTCGAGTTCGATCCGCCGCGTGCCATCGATCGGGTGATTTATCAGGATGGTGGCCAGTAGTCCACGCTTCTGCGGCAGTATGCGGACCGCGATGGTGCCCGCATCGGCCCTCGTCAGTTCCCGGGTAACCAGCGTCAACAGCTGTTCACGAGCCGGTACTTCGTCACCCCGGTAATCATCGATGAGCACGACGTCGACGCCTCGTTCCCTGGCCGCGCGTGCTGCCCGGGTGACCGTCGGATCCGCGAGAGCGGGCGCGCGCAGACTGTCGCGCAACTCGGCTTCCAACAACGCGCATTCGATCCGTTCGTCCTGCTCCAGCGGGCGCGGATCGATGATGCGACGCAGCACCGGGCGAACCATCGCGTCTACCTGGCGCATCTGCCGGCCGCGTTCGGCGAGCATCGCCTGAGTGGCCGATTCGGCGGCGACGCGACGCGTCGATTCGGCGCGGAGTTCGACGATCTGCCGGGCGGCCGGGCGAATGACGTAGGCGAAGAACGTCGCCATCAGCATCGGCGCGACACTGACCGCTTGCGGCATTGCGGCGGCAAGGAAGCCCTGGTCGGTGAGCGCGCCCCACACGCCGGCAACGGCGATCATCACCAGAATCTCCGCCCAGCCGGCGAGTGTGCGTCCCCGAACGCAGAGGTACACGGCGCAGGCCGTGCCCGCTGCGTACGGCCAGGTTTGGGCTGCAGAGGTTGCCGGCGCTGGAATCACACTCAACACCAGCGCTGAGGCGATCGGCCCGCACACAACGACGGCCAGGGTCGGTCGGTAACCGAGCGGATCGCCGGGCATCCACAGTAATGTTGCACCGCCGACGGCGCTGACCAGCAACGCGACCATGATCGGCCATTTAGTACGCGCGTCGTCCCACGACGAGGTGACGAGCGCAATCTGTGCGATCAGGAAGAACCCCGCGACCGTCCATGCGGTGCGCGTATGCATGCCCAGCAGCGTCCGGGCATCTTCGACCTGCAGGGTTTTGGTCGTCACGGCGCGGTCCATGCGAGCACCACCTTTGTACCGTCGCCCGGTTGCGATCGGACTTCGGCGTCGCCGCCCGGCAACGCCCTCATTCGGCCGATGATGCTTGCGGCGACCCCCAACCGGTCGGGCGGAATTCTCCGTGGATCGAACCCGATCCCGGAGTCGGCGACGACGACAGTGAAGCTGATCTCGGTGACAGCGATGCTGATGTGGCGATCCGCACCGGGGCCGGCGTGGCGGATACTGTTGCGGAGCGCTTCCGACATCGCCGCGCCGACGGTTCGGACGGCCTCGCCGGGAAAAGTTGCCTGTGTGATTGGCTCGCTGAGGATCTCGACGGGCGTGACGTCGTCGATAGCGTTCGTCGCCACTCGCAGGTGCGCAAACAGGTCTGCGGCGTCATAGGTCTCGCTGTCGGAGTCCTCGTGGAACTTTCTCAGGGTGTCCACGGCTTGGCGGCGGACCTCCGCGGTGTTGCCTTGCCGGCTCGCCGCTAACAGAGTGGACATCACCCAGTCGTGCAGCAATGCATTGAACCGTTGGCGTTGAACGCTTCTCGCTTGGGCGCTCGCAGCGGAGGCGGCGACGGAATGGGCGGCCGCCCGAGTCTCGTCGAGCAGTCTCCCCGTCCGAACCGCCATCAGAGCGGCGCTGACGAAAAGCAGCGAGTAGCTGGTCGAAAACAACATGTCGACGACGGGATCGGCATTGTGCTCGGCTGTGCGTTCGGCATGATTGACCAGCACCGAGAATGCGGTGGTGCCGACGAGCGCGATGACGGCCCATCGCGGACGCCAGGCGATCGCGGCGGCGAGGCCGGCCAGGCCGGGGATCTCGGTGAGCCAGACGCTATTGTCGGCAACCCCGACACCGTTCCAGCACAGACTCCAGACCGCCAACGCGGCGACATATCCAAAAACGCATGTCGACACGGCGATGCCTAATCGCTCGAGCTTGCGGCGGAATCCGATTGTTCCCAGCGCTACCGGTGGCAAGAAAGCGAGTGCGACGGAAACGGCACTCGCAAACCAGCCGACGTAGCGAATCTGTCCGACGATCTGCGGCGCCAGCACAACCAGATAGAACCCGTAACCGCTGGCGACGAACAACGCGAAAAGTCGGGTGATGCGTTGCTCAGCGCTCCCCGGTGCCTCGATTTCTGGTGCCGGTTGCGGCGGCACGGTGAGGGTAGCCATGACGTCCTCCCTTACCGCGTGGCAGCTGAGCAGTCGCACGATACCTGTCCGCGCACCGAAGTAATGTCCTGCGAAGGAATGGCAGCGGCGATCTCTGGGTACAGATTCGCCAGGACTTCGGCGGTGGGGCAGCAGTGAGGGGAATCGACGAGTGGACGTACGCGCCAGGCATAACCTGACCATCACTGGAAATGCCAACGGTCCGGTAATCATGCTTGCGCACGGATTCGGTTGCGACCAGAACATGTGGCGGCTGATCACCGACCGGCTGCACGAGGAGTTCCGCGTTGTCCTGTTCGATCACGTCGGTAGTGGTGGATCCGACCCAGCGGCGTGGGATGCCGAGCGATACACCAGTTTGCAGGGATATGCCGACGACGTTTTGGCCATCATTGCTGAGCTGGACCTGCGGAATGTGATTTTTGTAGGGCATTCGGTGTCCGCGATGATCGGGGTTCTTGCCGTCGTCGCCGAGCCCGATCGCTTCGAAAAGCTAATTCTCGTGACGCCGTCGCCGCGGTATATCAACGACGGCGATTACATCGGCGGCTTTACCGAAGCCGATATCGATGGCCTCTTGACCGCGCTGGAAAGCAATTACCTCGGCTGGTCGGCGACCATGGCGCCGGTGATCATGGACAACCCGGATCGGCCGGAACTTGGTGCAGAACTCACCAACAGCTTCTGCCGAACAGATCCGGCGAAGGCGAGTGTCTTCGCGCGCACCACGTTTCTTTCCGACAACCGCGCCGACCTCGCCCGGGTGAGCATTCCCGCGTTGGCAATCGAATGCGCTCGAGACGCCATTGCGCCTCGGTCGGTCGGCGAATTCGTCAAACGCGAAATTCCTGATTGTCAGCTCGTTACCCTCGACGCTGTCGGGCATTGCCCTCAGCTCAGCGCACCGGAGGCGACCGCTCGCGCTATCGCGACGTTCGCATCAGCATCGCCGTGACCGAGCAAGATGTAGTTCCGCTGCTCGAAGACAGCGCGGAGGATTTGTACGAGAACGCGCCCTGCGGTTACCTGTCGACGCGCATGGACGGCACTATCGCGAAAATCAATGCGACGCTGCTCGGCTGGCTCGGTTATGACCGGTCGGAGGTGGTGGGCCGGCGGCGTTTCTCCGACCTGCTCACGGTCGGCGGAAGAATCTATTTCGAAACACACTTCGCGCCCTTGCTGCAAATGCAGGGCGAGGTGCGGGCGGTGGCCCTCGAGATGGTCGTCGCCGACGGCACCGCGCTGCCGGTGCTGGTCAGTGCGCGGGTGAAAACCGATGCGACCGGGCGGCCTTTGCTTATTCGGGCCACGATTTCCGACGCCCGTGACCGGCGCGCATACGAACAGGAATTGTTGCGTGCCAAACGCGCAGCCGACCGCGAGCGGGCATCGGTCCAACTGCTCGCAGCGACATTGCAGCGCAGCCTCATTCCGCCCTCGCTGACCCAAGTGCCCGGCGCCGAGGTCGACGCGTACTACCATTTCGCCTCTGCCGCGGAGGTGGGCGGCGATTTCTATGATCTATTTCCGCTCGGTGCCGGCCGCTGGGGATTCTTCCTCGGCGACGTGTCGGGTAAGGGCGCCGTCGCGGCGACTTTTACGTCGTTGACCCGATACACCCTGCGTGCCGCTGCCGTTTATGACGCCGATCCGATTTCGGTGCTGGGGACACTGAACGAGGTGTTGAAACAGGAGTATTCATCAGCTGATCCGCGATTTTGCACGGTCATCTTCGGCGTATTGGCGCGCGATGGCGATGGCTTTCTTGTTGACCTTGCGAGCGGCGGGCACCCGCCGGCGCTGATGCTGCGCTCGGACGGCAGCGTCGAATTCATCGAGACGCCGCACGGTCAACTCGTCGGCATCCTGCCGGAGCCGCACTTTGTCGCTGCGTCGATACGTGTGCGCCCCGGCGACACCCTTGTCCTCTATAGCGACGGGATCACCGAAGCACGGATCGGTCGCGGTCGCTTCGATGACGACGGCGCGCTACGCGAATTCGCTGCCGCTCATTCGCCGTCCACCGCGCCATCGATAGTCGCCGACATCAAAAAGCTGCTGGAAAGCTTCGGCGACGGGCTGCAAGACGACGTGGCCGTACTCGCAGTGAGTGTTCCGGCGTTGTAGCCGCTACGTCGGATCCGCTTCGGCAAACGTGATCCGATTGTTTACTGGATCGATGACCGTGAATTCGATTCCACCCCACTCCGGATGTTCGAGTCCCGGCCGGTTGTTCTTGTAGCGCTTAGCGATCAGTTCGGCGTGGAGTTCGCGGACGCCCTCGATTTCGACTCGCACATGGGCGCCGGGCGACCCGTCACCGTGATGTTCGGAAATGTGAAAAACGATGCCGTCGCGGCTCACCTGCATGTAAAGGGGCGTATCTGGTTCGAATCGGTGTGACCAGTCCACGGTGAATCCCAGCCAGTCGAGGTAGAACTCGCGTGCTTTCGCCTCGTCGAAGCTGCGCAGGATGGGAACAGTTCGCAGGTGACGGGGCATGGCTGGAGAGTACAAGTTCCGACGCGATGCATCGAGTCTGCCGCGGGACACCAGGTACCAAATGGGGCTCGAATCTAGCCCCTGGTGTCCCGCGCGAGCTGAGGCAAGTCGGCACAATGGCACCCGACCCCGATGCATGGGAGGTGTGCGGTGCTCGGCCTGGAACTCGTGGTGACCCTCGGCCTGGCTGTGTTGGCCGGCAATCTCATCGGCCACCGCTTCCGGGTTGCCCCGCCCATCCTGCTGCTCGCCATCGGTGTGCTGCTGTGGTTCATCGTGCCGCTGCGGTCGGTGCACCTTCCGCCGCAGGCGGTGCTGCTTTTGTTCCTGCCGCCGCTGCTGTACTGGGGAAGCTTCACCACGCCGCTGCGTGGGATTCGTCGGGATTTACGCGGAATCCTGGCTACATCAACGGTTCTGGTCATTGTCACCGCCGCCGCGGTGGCGGGCGCCGCCCATTTGCTGGGACTGCCGTGGGGACCCGCCTGGGTCCTCGGTGCCGCGGTTGCGCCGACGGACGCGACGGCAGTCACCGCGCTGGCGCGCATGCTGCCGAACCGAGACGTCACCCTGTTGCGTGCCGAAAGCCTCGTCAACGACGGCACCGCCCTCGTGGTGTACGGCGTTGCCGTGGGAATCACGGTCGGGAACGAGCATTTCAGCCTGCCGCACATCGGCTGGCTGTTCGTGGTCGCCTATCTCGGCGGGTCGGCCTCGGGCGCATTGGTGGCGTGGTTGGTGGTGCGAGTGCGCCGTCGCCTCGATGATCCGTTCCTGATCAACGTGGCCATCATCTTGACGCCGTTCGCTGCCTTCCTGCTTGCCGAGGAGATCGGTGCGTCCGGTGTGCTGGCCGCGGTGGTGGCCGGCTTGATCATGAGTCAGGCAGCCCCCCGCATGGGTCGTGCCGACGCTCGTCGGCAGACCGATGATTTCTGGTCCCTGTCCACCTTCTTGCTCAACGCCAGTCTGTTCGTACTCGTGGGTTTGGAATCGCAGTCGGCGGTTCGCAATCTCACCAGCATTTCCATTCCGCGCGCCGTCGTGGCGGTCGGTGTGGTGGTGCTGGTGCTCGTGGCGGTTCGCATGGCATTCCTGTTCGGGTCCGCGTATGCGCTCGGACACATCGACCGGCGGTTGAATCCCGAAGCGGCCCACCTGAGCAACCGTTCGCGCGTGGTGATCGGGGTGGCGGGCTTCCGCGGCGCCGTTTCCCTCGCTGCTGCGCTGGCGATCCCGGAGACGCTCGCCACCGGTGACCCCTTTCCGGACCGCGACACCATCATCTTCATCACGGCCGGTGTCATCGCAGTGACGGTGGTGGCGCAGGGCCTGCTGCTGCCAGCGGTGGTGCGGTGGGCGCAACTACCGCGCGACAACACGCTCAAGCAAGAGCGGCGCTTGGCCGAAACCCTCGCCACCAAAACGGTGTTGGCGGAGCTGCCCAAGGTCGCCGCCGAGCTGGGCGTCGAAAAGGAGGTCGCCGAGCGACTCGAGCGCGAGTACACCGAGCAACTGCTGACGCTCAGCGCCCCCGACGATGACCCGGCAATCCGGCACGACCAGCAGTACGCAAAGTTGCGATTGGCAATGCTGTCGCGCAAACGCGCCATTGCGATCAAACTGCGCGATGAGCGGCGCATCGATGACACGGTGCTCCGCCAGATCCAGGCAACCCTTGACATCGAGGAAGTGCGGCTCGCTCAGCGGCAACGAACCGAATAACTCACCCGGCTGCGGTGGCGGAACCTGTCACTTCGAGGCGGTGCGGAGCGGTGTAGATGTTCATAGTTTCCCCGCGCAGGAACCCCACGAGGGTCAGGCCATGCTCGGCGGCCAGATCCACGGCTAGCGAGCTCGGCGCCGACACGGCAGCCAGCATGCCGATGCCGGCCGTCACCGCCTTCTGCACCAACTCGAACGACGCGCGGCTGCTGACGACCAGCACGAGATCACCTGCCGGAATTCGATTTTCGCGCAACGCCCACCCGATCACCTTGTCCACCGCGTTGTGCCGACCGATGTCCTCCCGGACGGCCAGGACGGTCCCGTCGGCAGTGAACAAGCCGGCCGCGTGAATGCCGCCGGTGGCTTCGAAAACCTGCTGGTGGGCCCGGAGTTTTCCGGGCAGCGTGGCTAGCACTCCCGTCTCGACAATGGGGGTGCAGTCGTGCATGGGGAAGTGGGCGCGGGTGGCAACCTCTTCGAGAGCAGCCTTCCCGCACAGTCCGCAGGAACTGGTGGTGAGGAAGTTGCGCACCGGAATCGGTGTGGTCGTGCGCAATTGAACGTCGAGCACGTTGTAAGTGTTATGTCCGTCCGAGTCGGTGCCGGCGCAGTACCGGGCGGAAAGAACATCGTCTACGTAGCCGATGATGTTCTCACTGAACAGAAATCCGTGCGCAAGGTCGACGTCGTTGCCCGGTGTGCGCATGGTGACGGTCATCGATTGACCGTTGACGCGCAGTTCAAGCGGTTCCTCGACCGCCAGCGTGTCGGGCCGCCGAACCTGACCGGTCTGTGTGATGCGAATCGTCTTGCGGCGTGCGGTGACTCTACTCATGCTCGGCTCCCACTCGCTCCGGTCCTCCGTTGCCGGTCGATTCCGCGCCGCCTCCGGTCCTCGCTTCGCTGCGGGTCCTCACCGGCGCTCCATCTCCTCGCGGCTGCGCCGCTGCGATCCTCACTCGCTGCGCCTTCGCTACTCATGCTCGGCTCCCACTCGCGGTTTGTAGTCGGTGCTTGGGGGCGGGCCGTGTCTGGCTCCGGTTGCTCTGGATCAGGAGCGCGACCGAGAGGCCCGCAATCACACCTATCACCGTGTCGATACCGCGGTCGATGAGCAATGTCATCGGATCGCTGGGCTCGGCCAGCTCGGTCATCAACATGATCAGCGGCGTGAAGAATCCCAGCGCCATCCCATAGTGGCGCGCCATGAACAATTCGGTGGGGAAGAGCAACGCCATCACCAGGATCGCCAGCCAGGTGGCAGACAGGTTGGGCAGCAACAACAATGCGGTGACGCCGAGACCCACGAAGGTACCGACCACCCGGTGAATGCTGCGATGCACGACACCTTGCATGCTACCGCCGACACGGCTGCGGGCGCTCGCGGACGCCAGCGGGACCGCGGCCGCCGCCGTCGCCCAGTTGGCGTGGTCCATGCCCAGCAGCACACCCACCCCACCGGCCGCGGCAACGGCGACGCCGTAGCGCACCGCATGGATACCCACGCCGTTGGTCTGCGGCCGCGACACAGCCTCTGCGTTGGGGTCGAGGCGACCGTAGTGTGCCCGTAGCTTGCCCACTACAAAGGTGACAAAGAGCGCGAACAGTGCAGTAGCGACGCAGATCCACAACCCCACCCAGGCCGCCACTCGCTCTGGCGGGACCGTTGCCAGCGCGCCGAGGGCGAACATCCCGAAGAACGGACCCTCCGGCCGCAGGCCGAGTCGGTCGGTAACCACCGAGGTGATGGTCGCGAACACCACCTCCGCGAGAACCAGCAGCCACGGGCGAGCGTCGATGCCCGACAGTAGGATGCCGAGACCGGAACCGACGATCAGCACCACCGCGGCCTGCGATTGATGACGCAACCGCAGGCGCGGTGTTTCCGCTCGCCCGTACATGCCGGTGAAGGACCCGAAGACGGCGTAAATGATGAGATCGGGCCGACCCGCCAGTAGCAACGCGATGCCGGGAACGACGAGGCCGATGGCCACCCGGCCCGCGTGCAGGTGATCCTTTTCCGCCGGGCCGAGGCTGGCAAGCTGGCGGGCTTGTGCCAGGACTCTGTCCAACGAAATTCTCCATTCGTCTCGGCGGCAACTCAGGTCGAGTGCGCCACGGTGACCTTCAAGTTCTTCATGATCGGCTGGTCGCTTTGCGTGCTGTAATCGCCGATGGCGCACAGTACGTTCATTTCCGGCATGTAGCCGGCGGCACAGCCGGGCGGAATGTCGTACGGAATTGCCTTGTACCGGTGCACGCTCCGGGTGCTGCCGTCCCGCGCGGTCGCGGTGATGTCCACTTCGTCGAATTCGGCGATGCCGCGCTCACGCATGTCGTCGGGGTTCATGAAGATCAGCGTGCGCAGGTTCTTGATCCCGCGGTAACGGTCGTTGTCGGAATAGATCGTGGTGTTCCACTGGTCGTGTGAACGCATGGTCGCCAGCAGCAGCGTTCCCGGGGCGACGATGTTGTCGTCCGGGAGTGCTGCCGAAGAGAATTCGGCGCGACCCGACGGTGTCAGGAAGATCAGTTCGCGTGCTGGCTGGCGGATGCGGAAGCCGAGCGGCAGTCGTACCCGGCGGTTGAAATCCTCGAACCCGTCGAGCACTTTGGCCATGGTGTCGCGGATGCGGTCGTAATCCTCGACGTAGTGCTCCCATGGGGTTTGGCTGTTCGGCAGCGCCGCCTTGGCCATGCCCGCAATGATGGCCGGCTCCGAAAGCAGGTGTGGAGAAGCGGGTTTGCGCATCCCCACCGACAGATGCACCATGCTCATCGAGTCCTCGACCGAGGTGGCCTGGATCCCGCCGCGCTGGTGATCTTTCTCGGTACGTCCGAGGCACGGCAGGATCAACGCCTGCCTGCCATGTACCAGATGGCTGCGATTGAGCTTGGTGCTCACCTGCACTGTCAGCTCGCACTTGCGCAGCGCCGCAGAGGTATACACGGTGTCCGGCGCCGCGAGCACAAAGTTGCCGCCCATACCCACGAACACCTTGACGTCGCCGCGGTGCATCGCCTCGATGGTGCCGACGGTGTCGAGGCCGTGTGCGCGCGGCGGTTCGATCCCGCACACCTGGCCGAGCCGGTCCAGGAACGCGTCGGTGGGCCGGTGGTCGATGCCGCAGGTCCGGTTGCCCTGCACGTTGCTGTGACCGCGCACAGGGGACGGTCCGGCGCCTTCGCGGCCCAGATTGCCGCGCAGTAGCAGCAGATTGATGATCTCCCGCACGGTGTCCACGCCGTGCTCGTGCTGGGTAACGCCGAGGCACCAGCTGATGATGCTGCGGTCCGACTCGCAGTAGACTCGCGCGGCCTTGCGAATGTCTTTGCGGCTCACGCCGGAATTGCGCTCGATCTCCTCCCACGAGGTTGCTTCACACACCGCGCGGTACTCGTCGAAACCTTGCGTGTAACGCTCGAGGAACTCCGAGTCGATGGCCTTCGGATCCGTACGTGCTTCTTCCAGAACGGCTTTCGACATTCCGCGCAGCAGCGCCATGTCGCCGCCGATGCGCGGCTGCAGGTTCAGGGTGCTCGTGCGAGTGGACTTGAAGGCGGCCATCCGCATGAAGTCGTGCGGGATGATCGTGCGTCGGGCCGCCGCCTCGATGAGCGGATTGATGTGCACGATCTGCGCGCCGCGACGGTAGGCCTCGGCGAGCGCGGTGAGCATCCGTGGGGCGTTCGACGCCGCGTTGACGCCCATGATGAACAGGGCGTCGGCGGTCTCCCAGTCTTCGAGGTCGACAGTGCCCTTGCCGGTCCCGAGCGATGCCTGCATGGCGCGGCCGCTGGCCTCGTGACACATGTTGGAACAGTCGGGCAGGTTGTTCGTGCCGAGTTCACGGGCCATCAACTGGTAGAGGAACGTCGCCTCGTTGCCGAGTCGACCGGAGGTGTAGTACGCGGCCTGGTTGGGGTCGTCGAGGGAAGCCAGCGTGTGACCGACAAGCTCGAACGCCGCGTCCCAGCTGATCGGCTCGTAGTGGTCGGTGTCGGGGTTGTAGACCATGGGCTCGGTCAGCCGGCCCTGGTTCTCGAGGTCGAATTCGCTCCAGGTGGACAGTTCTTCGACGGTGTGGGCGGCAAAGAAGTCTGCGCCCACGCGTTTGCGGGTCATCTCCCACGTGACGTGCTTGATGCCGTTCTCACAGATGTCCAGGCGTAGGCCCTTGGTGTCGTCCGGCCACGCGCAACCCGGACAGTCGAAGCCGCCGTTCTCGTGATTCATCTTCATGATCGCGCGCGACCCGGCCAGCACCTCGTGTTCGCGCACCATGAACTTGGTGACGCTCTTGGCCGCGCCCCAGCCCGCCGCCGGGTGGTGATAGGGGTGGAACTCGTGTGGTTTGCCGTCGGTTTCCTCGCCAATGGGGACAACAGCGTCCGCCGTGGTTTCTTCAGCGCTGATCTGATCTGTCATGACCCGAGGCTCCTGTCGTCGGCGGCTCTGGCAATTCTTGCGCCGCGCGGGCTCGGGCGTCCAAGACACTGTTCTTTTTGGTTGATAGGTACAGCCGATCGAGCCGAGCGGAGCGCGAACCGGAGCCGACCGATCGATTCAGCGTTAGGCTTTGATCATGGTGGGCGGCAAATTCCTGGAGTGGCCGGTCATTCGCCAGTTCCGGTCTGGCGACGTCCTCGGTCGCGGTCCGGCGGTCACGTCGCCGCATACCCGCGCCATCGAACCACGGACCTCGACCGCGGACCGCGTGGTGCAAAGCGTGTGCCCGTATTGCGCGGTGGGCTGCGGCCAGCGGGTGTACGTCAAGGATGAGAAGGTCGTCCAGATCGAGGGCGATATCGATTCGCCGATCTCGCGTGGCCGTCTCTGCCCGAAGGGCGCGGCCAGTGAGCAGCTGGTCAATTCGCCCGGCCGCCAAACGAAGGTGCTCTATCGCGCGCCGCGCGCCACCGAATGGAAGCATCTGGATCTCTACACCGCCATCGACATGATCGCGGACCGGTTCGTGCAGTCCCGCCGCAACACCTGGCAAGACCACGACGAGCAGGGCCGGTTGCTGCGCCGCACCATGGGCATTGCCGCGCTGGGCGGGGCGACGCTGGACAACGAAGAGAACTACGTCATCAAGAAGCTCTTCACCGCCGCGGGCGCTATTCAGATCGAGAATCAGGCCCGTATTTGACACTCCGCCACGGTTCCCGGTCTGGGAACCTCGTTTGGCCGCGGTGGCGCCACACAGTCGCTGCAGGACATGGCAAATGCCGATTGCATAGTCATCCAGGGCTCCAACATGGCCGAGTGCCATCCGGTGGGTTTCCAGTGGGTTGCTGAGGCAAAAGCGCGCGGAGCCAGGATCATTCACGTCGACCCGCGGTTCACGCGTACGTCGGCGGTGGCGGACCGCCACATCTCCATCCGGGCCGGCTCGGATGTGGTGCTGCTCGGCGCGTTGATCAATTACGTGATTTCCCATGACCTTTGGTTCAAGGAATACGTCATCGCCTACACCAACGCGGCGACGCTGGTGAACGAGAATTACCGAGACGCCGAGGATTTGGGTGGATTGTTCTCCGGCTTCGATCCGGAATCCGGCCAGTACGACACATCGACGTGGGCATACGCGGAAGCGGACGGGGATTCGGCCGCCGACCACGAGCACGGCGCCGGCGCCTCCAAGCGTGCGGCCGGCGACGAGCACGGCAGCGGTGGGCCGAGCCTGGCGACTGCAAAAGTGCTGCGTGATGACACCTTGCAGGATCCGCGCACAGTTTTCCGAATCGTGGAGCGCCACTACGCCCGCTACACCCCGGAGATGGTTCGCGACGTCTGCGGCATAGGGCTCGAGGACTTCGAGTACCTGGCCCGCTCGATCACGGAAAACTCTGGTCGAGAACGCACTACGTGCTTTGCCTATGCCGTGGGCTGGACGCAGCACACCCTTGGCGCACAGTTCATTCGAACCGCGACAATTCTGCAGTTGTTGTTGGGCAACGTCGGTCGACCGGGCAGCGGCATCATGGCGCTGCGGGGGCACGCGAGCATCCAAGGGTCCACCGACATTCCGACACTGTTCAACCTGCTGCCCGGCTATCTGGCGATGCCCAAGGCCGGCACTCACGACACCTTCGAGCAGTACCTGGACGCCATTGCCTCCAAGAAGCAGAAGGGATTCTGGGCCGACGCCGACGCGTACTTCGTCAGCCTGCTCAAGGCATGGTGGGGCGACGCCGCGCGGGCCGACAACGATTGGGCCTTCGACTATCTGCCGCGCCTCACCGGACCGCACGGGACCTATCAGACCGTCACCGGCATGCTGGCCGACGAGGTGGAGGGTTACTTCCTGCTCGGCCAGAACCCAGCGGTCGGGTCGGCGAACGGCCGAATGCAGCGGCTCGGCATGGCACACCTCAAATGGCTGGTGGTGCGCGACCTGAACCTCATCGAGTCCGCCACCTGGTGGAAGGACGGACCGGAGATCGCTTCCGGCGAGTTGCGTACCGAAGACATCGAGACCGAGGTGTTCTTCCTGCCTGCCGCGACGCACGTGGAGAAGGCCGGATCTTTCACGCAGACCCAGCGGTTGCTGCAGTGGCGACACAAGGCGCTCGCGCCGCCGGACGAGTGCCAGAGCGATCTCGAATTCTTCATCGAACTAGGCAACCGGATCAGGGCCCGCCTGGCCGGTTCGACCGATGAGCGCGACCGGCCGTTGCTCGACCTGACGTGGGATTACCCGGTCGATGAGAACGGCGAGCCCGATCCGGAGTCGGTGCTGGCAGAGATCAACGGCTATCACCTGACCGGGCCTGATGCGGGCAAGACGCTGTCGTCGTACACCCAGATGCGCGCCGACGGTTCCACCGCCGGTGGTTGCTGGATCTATACCGGCGTGTATGCGAACGGGGTCAATCAGGCGGCGCGTCGAGTCCCGCGCGGCGGAAGTTCGCCGAGCCAGCACGAATGGGGCTGGGCATGGCCGGCAGACCGGCGGATTCTCTACAACCGCGCCTCTGCCGATCCGGATGGCAAGCCGTGGAGCGAGCGCAAACGCTACATCTGGTGGGACGAGCAGCATGGTCGCTGGGTCGGCGATGACGTGCCCGACTTCCCGGAGGACCGCGACCCGCACGCCCGTCCCGATCCCGACGTGGGTGGCCCCGCGGCGCTGGCCGGCGACGACCCCTTCGTCATGCAATCCGACGGCAAGGGCTGGCTGTTCGCGCCCAAGGGCATGCTCGACGGGCCGCTGCCGACGCATTACGAACCGCAGGAATCTCCGGTTGCCAACGCTTTGTACCCGCAGCAGCAGAACCCCTCGCGGGTGCTGTTCCCGCGCACCGACAACCTCAGCGCGCCGAGCGCCGGGGAACCGGGTGCGGACGTCTACCCGTACGTGTTCACCACGTATCGGCTCACCGAGCATCACACCGCGGGCGGGATGAGCCGCTGGCTGCCCTACCTGTCGGAGTTGCAGCCGGAGATGTTCTGCGAGGTGTCGCCCGAACTCGCCGCCGAGCGCGGGCTCGAGCCGTACGGCTGGGCCACCATCGTCTCGCCGCGCGCAGCGATCGAGGCGCGGGTGCTGGTTACCGAGCGCATGACCCCCATGGTCATCGGCGGCCATACCGTGCACCAGATCGGGCTGCCGTATCACTGGGGCGTGGGTGATGACGCCGTCGTGAGCGGCGATGCGGCCAACGACCTGCTCGGCGTTACCTTGGACCCGAACGTGCAGATTCAGGAATCCAAGGCCGGTTCGTGCGACATTCGGCCGGGCCGACGCCCGCAAGGGGAGGAACTGCTGCGGCTGGTGGCCGAATACCAGAACCGTGCGGGTGCGACGATCGAAACCGACAACGTCCGAATCACGGACCCGGGGAGGGAGGGCTGATGGGACAGTTGGCCGGACCGACCGACCCGAGCGCCGACGCGCGTTGGCCGAAACGCAAGCCGCGCAAGGGTTTCTTCACCGACACCTCGATCTGCATCGGGTGTAAGGCGTGTGAGGTGGCCTGCAAGGAATGGAATCACAATCCGCGCGACGGGGATCTGGAACTGCTCGGGTCGTCCTATGACAACACCGGTGCGCTTGGTGCGAGTACCTGGCGCCACGTCGCGTTCATCGAGCAGAGCCAGGAAAGGATCGCGCAAGCGCGCGAATCTGGTCGGGCGCTGGTCGAATTGGGCATGCCCGCGATCGGGTCCCAACCAGACACCTCACCCCCGAATACGCCGGAATTCCGGTGGCTGATGTCCTCGGACGTCTGCAAGCACTGCACGCACGCCGGTTGCCTCGACGTGTGCCCGACCGGGGCGCTGTTTCGCACCGAGTTCGGCACTGTGGTGGTGCAGGACGACGTGTGCAACGGCTGTGGGACGTGCGTGGCAGGCTGCCCGTTCGGGGTGGTCGAGCGGCGCTCGGACGGGACGGCCGCGCCGGGCACACGCAACGTCGGCGTCGCCCAGAAGTGCACGCTCTGCTACGACCGCCTGGTCGAAGACCAGACGCCGGCGTGCGCGAAAACCTGCCCCACCACGTCGATCAAGTTCGGTGATCATGACGATCTCGTTGCCCAGGCCCGGGCGCGGGTGGCTCAGCTGCATGCCGAAGGACTCACGGAGGCAAGGCTTTACGGTGCCAACGAGCTCGACGGCGTGGGTGGCACCGGCTCGGTCTTCCTGTTGCTCGACTCCCCGGAGGTCTACGGTCTGCCGCCCGACCCGCGGGTGCCGACCGCCGATCTGCCGCAGATGTTCAAGCGCGCGCTGGTCGCCGGTGCCGGGATGTTCGCCGCGGCGTCGCTGGCCTTCTGGAAGGGACGTTAGTGAGCACGTCGGAGTACGACAGCCTGCGACCGCCCGAGCCGACGGGCCCGCGTCGGCGCGGCGGTAACCGGCGCAGGCGCCAAGGCGGCGGTGACGGCTCGCGGGAAATGCCGATGGTGCCGGAGGCCGAATTCAGCTCGTATTACGGCCGTCCCGTCGTCAAGCCGGCGCCTTGGGGTCACGAGGTCGCTGCCTACCTGTTTCTCGGCGGTGTCGCGGGCGGCTCCGGACTGCTCGCGGCCGGCGGTCAACTCACCGGCCGTCCGATACTGCGCCGCAACTGTCGGCTGTCCGCCTTGGTCGCCGTGCTGCTGAGCGCGGCCGCGCTGGTCCGCGATCTGGGCCGGCCCGAACGCTTTTACAACATGCTGCGCACCATCAAGCTGACCTCGCCGATGAGCGTCGGTTCCTGGATCCTCAGCGCGTTCAGCGCAGGCACATCTGTCGCCGCGGCTGCCGAGATCGACCGGATGACCGGCGACCGGCTGCCCCTCGGGCCGCTGCGGCCCGTGCTGCACGCCGTCGAGGGCCTGGCCGGACTGGAGGCGGCGGTGTTCGCGCCGCCGCTCGCGGTGTATACGGCCGTGCTGCTTGGTGATACGGCAACGCCGACGTGGAACGCCGCGCACGAAGATCTACCGTTCGTCTTTGTCAGTTCCGCGAGCCTGGCGGCGTCGGGCCTGGCCATGGTCACCACACCCGTCGCCGAAACCGGCCCGGCCCGCAAGCTCGCGGTGCTCGGCGTCATCGGCGATGTGGTGGCCACGCGGGTCATGGAGCACCGCATGGACCCGGTGGCCGCCGAACCGCTGCACCACGGCAGGCCGGGTCAGATGCTGCGGTGGAGCGAGCGCCTCGCCATCGCGGGCGGACTCGGCGCGCTGCTCGGTGGCGGCCGACGGCCCGTTGCGGTCGCCTCCGGTGTGGCGCTGATGGCCGCGTCGGCGTTGACCCGGTTCGGCGTGTTCGAGGCCGGCATCGAATCGACGAAGGATCCGCGCTACACCATCGAGCCGCAGAAACGACGCCTGGCCGCTCGCCGCGCGGCCGGCGTCACCGGCGACTCGATCACCACTGCCGGCTGAATATGCCGACACTGACGCAACTGCTCGTCGACATCCGTGCCTGCACTCTGTGCGCCGATTTGCCATGCGGTCCGCGCCCGGTACTGCAGGCCGGACGGTCGGCCCGGCTGAGGATTATTGGGCAGGCGCCCGGGCGAAAGGTGCATCAAACCGGAATTCCGTGGGACGACCCGTCCGGTGTGCGACTGCGCGAATGGCTGGGGCTCACGCCGGCGGAATTCTATGACCCCGACAAGGTCGCCATTATGCCGATGGGTTTCTGCTATCCGGGTAAGGCGGTTTCTGGCGACAATCCGCCGCGGACCGAGTGTGCGTCGCAGTGGCATCCGCCGTTGAATGCCCAGATGCCCGACATCACGTTGACGTTGCTGGTCGGCCAGTACGCGCATGCCTATTACCTTGGCCGGAGACGTAAGTCGTCGCTGACTGAGACGGTCCGCGCCTGGCGTGAATACCTGCCTGACGGATTTGTTCCGCTGCCGCACCCGTCACCACGAAACCAGCCGTGGCTGTCGAAGAATCCCTGGTTCGAAAAGGAATTGGTGCCCGCCATCCAGGCCGAAGTCCGCGCGATGGGACTCTAGCCCCACCCCCGCGCGGCTCGCGCACTCCAACCCCCGCGCTGATCACGACCAAAAGGCTCGAAAAATCCCGGTTTCGTCGACCATTCGGTCGTGATCACGGCGAGAAGAGTTAGTCGATTTTGTGCAGGGCAGATCCTTTGTGCATGGCGATGTGGTCGGTCTTGTCGCTTTTGATTTCGTATTGCGGATGGTCGGGACTGGCGTGGTGGGTGTGTCCCTTGTAGTCGACATCTTGAGTGTGCACTTTGATGATCTTCCCGCTGACGTGACCAGCCTCGGAATTCCACGCGACATGGTCGCCGACTTTGAAAAGCTCACTCATTTAGCGCACCTCGATTCCACTGCCGACTACGGTCTCGCCGATCACCGGATACCCGGGAATTTCGCCGACTACCAACAGCCCCCCGGAGGTCTGTGCGTCGGCAAGCAGCAGCAGGTCGTCTTCGCTCACTCCGGGCCCGGCTACCAGGTGCGGTCGGACCCAGTCGAGGTTGCGGCGCGTACCGCCCGAGACGAAGCCGTCGCGCAGTGCCGCGAGCGCGCCATCGACAACCGGCACCGCGGCGCGGTCGATCACGGCACCGACGCCGGAGGCCCGACACATTTTGTGCAGGTGCCCCAACAGCCCGAAGCCGGTCACGTCGGTGGCCGCCCGCGCACCCGCCGCGAGTGCGGCTTCGGCGGCGTCGCGATTGAGTTGCGTCATGGTGGCCACCGCTTCGGTGAAGACCTCTCCGGTTCGCTTGTGCCGGTTGTTGAGTAGGCCGACGCCTATCGGTTTGGTGAGGGTGAGCGGCAGCCCGGACTCGGCTGAATCGTTGCGAAGCAACCTGTTTGGGTCGGCAACCCCGGTAACCGCCATGCCGTACTTCGGTTCCGGGTCGTCGATCGAGTGCCCGCCGATCACCGGGCAACCCGCCTCGGCCGCCACCGCGAGTCCACCGCGCAGCACTTCCGTCATCAATTCGAGCGGAAGCTTTTCGCGCGGCCAGCCCACCAGGTTGATCGCGACCACCGGACGCCCGCCCATCGCGTAGACGTCGGAAAGCGCGTTGGCCGCAGCGATCCGGCCCCAGTCGTAGGCGTCATCGACCACCGGGGTGAAGAAGTCCGCGGTCGAGAGCACCGCCAAGTCATCACGCACCAGCACGGCAGCAGCGTCGTCACCGCTGTCGAGTCCCACCAGCACGCCGTCACCGGCCTGCCCGGTCAGATCGCGTACGGCGTCTTCGAGTTCGCCTGGCGGGATCTTGCAGGCGCAGCCGCCGCCGTGTGCGTAACTGGTCAGTCGGATATCGCTCACGCACTCGACCCTATTGGGTTTCGCTCACCGTCTACACGTTTCGCTCCCCGTACAACAGACGCGAACAGTCAAATGCGGGAGCGAAACGCGCAAGTCAGGCTACGTTGAAAGCTGTGATTTCTTGTGGCGCTGCACTAGATACCGGAATCTTGATCCTTCGACTCATCCTCGGCCTGACCATGGCCGCGCACGGCTACAACAAGTTCTTTGGCAGCGGCGGGATTTCGGGTACCGCCACGTGGTTCGACAGCATCGGCATGAGACCGGGCAAGGTCAACGCCATCGCAGCAGCGACGACCGAATTGGCAGCTGGCCTGTGTCTGGCCGCCGGACTGCTCACGTCGTTTGCCGCAGCGGCTTTCGTTGCGCTGATGCTTGTTGCCGTGTGGACGGTGCACCGTCACCACGGCTTTTTCGCTATGAATGAGGGCTGGGAGTACAACCTGGTGCTCGCGGGTTCGGCGGTCGCGGTAGCCACCATCGGCGCCGGCGGGTTCAGCCTCGACTATCTGCTGTTCTGTGGCGCGGGGTTCGCTGACGTGCTGCGCGGTTGGGGCGGGTTGGCGCTCGCGGTAGTCCTCGGTGTCGCTGCCGGAATCGGTCAATTGCTGGTGTTCTTCCGGCCACCGGCGAAGACCACCGCGTCCTGAGACGCGATAGGTTGGGCTCGGAGGCGTTTGGGTTCCTGGTGGGCCCCCCGGTCTTCAAAACCGGTGAGACCGAGCATCTCGGCCTGGCGGGTTCGATTCCCGTCCGCCTCCGCCAGCTTTCTCCTCAGGAGGGCTCGTGACGCAGACCGACCGGCGCCGGTTCATCCCGCGCACCGAC
Organism: Skermania sp. ID1734; assembly: GCF_007489285.1. GTDB lineage: Bacteria > Actinomycetota > Actinomycetes > Mycobacteriales > Mycobacteriaceae > ID1734. The sequence continues at coordinate 139,951 of NZ_VLIY01000010.1, read as the reverse complement.
CACTTGCTGTCCTTGCCCGCCGTGCAGAGCGCGCGCGAGCACCACGGCGAGCACGTCATCCGATCGGTTATCCAGGCGACCCAGGAACGGGCTCGTCGAGGTGAGATCGGGCCCGAGGAGGTCTCCGAAGTAATCGCGGCAGCGCTTCAGACGCGCAGGGCCACCACTTTGCGTCCGGTGCTCAACGCGACCGGCGTTGTCGTGCACACGAATCTTGGCCGTGCGCCGTTGTCACCCAATGCTGTTGACGCGCTCGTCGCCGCGAGCGGGTATGTCGACGTGGAACTCGATCTCACCACCGGCGCGAGATCGCGTCGTGGCGTCGCGGCGCGGGAGGCGCTGCTGGCTGCCTGTCCCGCTGCTGAGGATGCGCTCGTGGTCAACAATGGCGCTGCCGCACTGGTTTTGGCCACCACCGCCCTGGCGGCCGGTCGGGAGGTGGTGGTCAGCCGCGGGGAGCTGATCGAGATCGGCGCCGGCTTCCGGTTGCCCGACCTGATCGCCTCGACCGGTGCCCGGCTGCGCGAGGTCGGCACGACGAACCGAACCCATTTCCGCGACTACGCGGATGCGGTGGGTCCGGAAACCGGCTGCCTACTCAAGGTGCACCCCAGCAACTTCCGGGTCGACGGGTTCACCGCATCCGTGTCGCTGGACGAGCTGCGTCAGATCAGGGGAGTGCCGATTGTTGCGGACCTCGGCAGTGGCTTGCTCGCGCCAGACCCACTGCTGCCCGACGAGCCGGACGCCGCCACGGCACTCACCTCCGGCGCCGACGTCGTCACCGCCAGCGGCGACAAGCTGCTCGGTGGTCCGCAGGCCGGAATTGTGCTCGGCCGAACCGATGTGGTGGGCCGCATGGCGCGTCATCCCCTCGCGCGCGCCGTGCGTACGGACAAACTCGCGCTCGCGGCACTAGAGGCCACCGTTGCGGGCGGCCCGGCACCAGTCGTCCAAGCCCTGCACGCCGATCCGGACCGGCTGCGCGTCCGCGCCGAACGCATTGCCGATGCAGTGGGAGCGTCCGTGGTCCCGCACGACGGACGGGTCGGCGGTGGGGGCGCTCCCGGCGTGCCGTTGCCCGGCTGGGCGGTGCGGCTGCCCGAGGAAGCGGCGCGACGGTTGCGCCTGGGTGATCCGGCGGTGCTGCCCCGAGTACACGACGGCGCCTGCCTCATCGATGTGCGTTGTGTACCCGAAGCTGATGACGACCGGCTGCTGCGGGCGGTGGAAGCCGCGTTGAAGCACTGACATGCGCCCGGGTTACGTCGTCGCCACGGCCGGTCACGTCGATCACGGCAAGAGCACCCTCGTGCGTGCACTCACCGGAATGGAGCCCGACAGATGGGCTGAAGAACGTCGGCGCGGTCTGACAATCGATCTCGGATTCGCTTGGACCACACTGCCTTCTGGCCGCGACGTGGCGTTCGTCGACGTTCCGGGGCACGAACGCTTCCTCGGAAACATGCTGGCCGGGCTTGGGCCGACGCCTGTCGTGTGTTTCGTGGTTGCCGCCGACGAGGGGTGGCAGGCGCAGTCCAGCGATCACCGCGATACCGTTGCTGCACTGGGGATATCGCATGGGCTCGTCGTGATTACCCGCACCGACCGCGCGCCGGAGCGGGTGGGCGACACTCTCGCGCAGGCCCGGGGCGAACTGGCCGAGACCGGCCTCCGCGACGCACCCGCGGTGGCGGTATCGGCTGTCGAAGGCACCGGGCTGGGCGAGCTGCGGACCGCCCTCGACGGTGTCTTGGCCGCCCTGCCTGAGCCGTCGACCAGTGGTCGGGTGCGGCTCTGGGTGGACCGCTGTTTCACCATCGTCGGTGCCGGCACCGTGGTGACGGGCACGCTCGCGGCAGGCACCCTCGCGCGCGGCGATGCGCTGGCGGTGCCGGGCCACGAGCGCCCGGTGGTGATCCGTGGGTTGCAAAGCCAAGGGCGGACGCACGATTCGCTCGGTCCGGTGCGTCGGGTCGCGGTGAACCTGCGCGGAGTGTCGTCCGACGAAATCAGGCGCGGCGACGCACTGCTCACTCCCAACGCGTGGCCCACGACCAGCACGGTCGACGTGCGGCGCACCACGGGAACCGAATTCACCGAGGCGGCAGAGCAGCTCACCGTGCATGTCGGCACTGCCGCCGTCCCCGCGCGGCTGCGCCCGTTCGCCGCCGACCATGCCCGACTCACGCTGGACCGGCGTCTCCCGATTGTGCTCGGGGACCGCCTTGTCCTGCGCGATCCCGGTAGTCGGCGGGTGCTCGGCGGCGCGCAGGTCCTCGACGCCGATCCGCCGGGGCTACGGAGACGCGGCGACAGCCGGCGCCGAGCTGATGCGCTCGCGGCCATGGACCCCTCCGGCGATGTGGACGTCGAGGTGGCCCGGCGCGGTGCTGTCCAGGAAGTGCACCTGCGTCGCCTGGGCCTGCTGGACAACCTGCGGCCCGACGGCGTGCATGTGATCGACGGTTGGTGGGTGCACGCGGACACCTTCGAGGCGTGGCAGCAGCGACTACGTGCCGCGGTCGAGGCGTTGCATGAGCGAGACCGGTTGGCTGCCGGGCTTTCCCGTGGGGCGGCGCGAGACCTGCTGGCGCTGCCGGACGACGCCCTACTCGATTCGGTCGTGAAGGCCGCGGGCCTCGAGCAGAACGGTGGACATATTAGGCGGGCGGGTATCGGCGACCTCGGCCCCGCCGAGCGGTCGATTACCGAACTCGAAACCCGACTGCGCGCCAACCCCTTCCACGCACCCGAGGCCAAGGAACTGGCCGAGCTCCGGCTGGGTACCCGGGAACTCGCCGCGGCCGAGCGTGCCGGACGGGTGGTGCGCTTGGCCGATGGAATCGTGGTGCTGCCCACTGCGCCGGCACTGGCCATGCGTGAACTCGCCAGGCTGGCACAGCCTTTCACCACTAGCGAGGCGCGGCAGGCGTTGGGAACCACGCGTCGAGTCGTCATTCCGTTGCTCGAACACCTCGACGCCCGGGGATGGACCCGTCGGCTCGATGCCGGGCATCGCATGGTTGTTAAATGAACACATTGCGGCGGCGCTCCACTTTAGCCGTGTTCGCTGGCGAATCGGGCCTCGAATCGTCATGACTGGAGTCCCACCGCACGATCGGCCAGACCTATCACCTCCTCGGAAATTCCTGTTGGACCTGGTCGGTCGCAATCGGGCAGGCTTGGTCTGTGGTGCAGTCAGACTTCCTGGTGATCGGTGAGACGAATATCGCCCGCCGCGTGTGCGCTGCGTTGGCAGATCGCGGCGACCAGGTTGTCCACCTCGCCGAGCCGGGCGACGACCAGCTGCGAAAGACGCTGCGTCATGGTGACTTTGCGGTAGCTGTGGTTACCCATGACGATGTGGTCGCGTTGCGCTACGCGCTCGCCGTGGCGCACATTGCACCGCGGGCCAGACTCGTCGTCACGATCTTCGACCGCACCATCGGGGAACAGCTGCGCCGCCTGCTGCCCGGTTGCGAGGTGACCTCGCCCGCCGAGCTGGCGGCTCCTTCGCTGGCCGGACCATGCCTGCGCGCCGAGTATCTGGCCGTCAAGCTCTCGCCCACCGGCCCGCTCGCACTGGTCGGCGGCGATGGTGCAATGCGGTGGCGGCCCGCGCACATCGAACGGACGTCGTGGGTGAACGAGCAGATCGGATCAGTGCGGGGCGTCCTGCACGACGCCGGAACAAAGATCATGGTCATGGGCCTTTCCGGGCTCCTTGCGGTCATCGTCGTGGGCTGGGCGTGGACGGCGCTGGCAGGCCACCCCGTCACCGAATCGCTGGAAGAATCGGTGCAGGTGGTCACCGCCGGTGCCGCGAGCTACCTGACCAACGATGGGTATGCGATCTTCGCCTCGCTTGCCATGTTTGCGGCCATCTTTCTCACCGCCATGGTCACCGCTGGGCTGGTGGAGCGGCTCCTCGGTCCGCGACTGCTCGACTTCTTCGGCGCACGGGCGCTGCCGCGCTCCGGACATGTGGTGGTTGTCGGCCTAGGCCAGGTGGGTCTGCGGCTGTGCCTGGAACTGAAGGCGCTGCGGGTGCCGGTGGTCGCCGTCGAACGCGATGCCCACGCCCGAAACCTACGTCTGGTCCGCGACCTGCGCATCCCGACGATCGTCGGGGACGGCGCGGACCGGCACACCCTCGACCGGGTGTCCCTGGGGCGGGCGCGCGCGTTGGCGGCAGTGGGTTCCGATGATCGCGACAACATCGCCGTTGCCATCGCCGCGCAAGCGGTGCACGCTGGCATCGACCTGGTGCTGCGAGCAGGGGAGCAGGAGGCACTCGCCGAAACCCGCTCGTTGCTCGCGCTCGGGACGACGCTCGATGTCACGGTTCTCAGCGCGGCCTACGTGTGTGCGCGACTGCTCGATCTCCCCGCTACTGGCGTGGTGATGTCCGAGGCGCAGCTCTACCTCGATTGTGCGGCCGGGCAATTCGTGCGATTCTCGCCGTCGGAGCGCGATGGATGCGCACACATAGCGACCGTCAAAGCGCAGCGGCCCTGATAAGGAGACACCAGTGCAGCCAGGCCTTTCCGCGCGGTTGGAAACTGTCGTGACCGAGCACGACACCGCAATTGCCCTCGGCAGCGGCGACGTGCCGGTGCTGGGCACCCCGCGCGTCGTGGCGCTCGCCGAAGAGGCGACCGTGCAAGCCGTCAAAGATCACCTGAGTGATGGCCAAACCAGCGTCGGTGTGGAAGTGCTGCTGCACCATCGGCGCGCCAGCGCAGTGGGGGCCACCATCACAGTGACCGCCGAACTCACCGACGTCGACGAAACTCGCCTCACCTTCAATGTCGAAGTGCGCGAGGGGGAAACGCTCGTCGCCGACGGCACTGTGCAGCGGGTGGTAGTCGACCGGGCGGCGTTTGTCGAGCGAGTCGGCCGCGCGAACTAGGAGGCCACGAGCAATGCCTGGGGCGCGGTCGATTTCATCCGCATCCGCAGCCACGCCAGCTGTCCGCCAACCTCGGGGTTGCAGTGCGCCACTATGTCGATCAGGGCCCGGTCGCGTGCCCCGTGCGCAGCTTGGCCGGTGAGCGTCCAGGTGATGTCGACAAGGTTGGCAAGTTGGTACACGTCCTGCAGGTCGCGCAGCAAGCCGATCAGGCCGGCGCGCGTTTCGCTCAAACCGTCGGGGTGCAGGCGTTCGGGTTCGCCGGCATGGCCGTAGCGCTCGACGACAGGTGTGAGTGCCGCGCGCCGCTCATCGCATTGCCGGGCAAAGGTGGTGCAGATGTAGTGCACGTCGGCCTCGAGCCGGTGGCCTTGCGCCACCTGCCGATAGGACTCGGCCAAAGCTTCCTCAGCGCTCTGCAGCAACGTCAGGTATGCGCTCAGGTACATTTCAGCGTCCTTCCGAAACTGCCGGTGCCGATGCGGTGATGGTGGGTGCCGGCGCCGGTCCGTCGCCGGCACGAATGCGTTCGAGGGCTATCGCGGCGACCTTGAATTCGGGTTGTTTCGACACCGGGTCCCACGCGCTGAGGGTCAGATCATTGGCCGGGTCGTCACCGTAATGCCACGGCGCGAAAACCACACCCTCACGCACGTGCGACACCCGCGCAGGTGCGTCGATGCTGCCGCGACGCGAGGTCACTCGGACGATGTCGCCCTCACCGATGCCCAATCGCCGTGCATCTTGAGTCGATATTTCCAGCCACATCGATGGCGCCGCCTGCTGCAGTTCGGGGGTTCGCGATGTCTTGGTGCGAGTGTGCCAGTGATAGACGGTGCGTCCGGTGGTGAGTCGCAGCGGATACTCGTGGTCCGGAAGCTCGTAGGCTGGTTCGTACGCGATGGTCTTGAGGACGGCCCGCCCGTCGGGCCGCAGGGCCCGAAACTCGGTCTCGTTCACGGGCGCTCCGGTCGCGAGGTCATGCCCGTAGGTCTCGCATTCGTGCACCGTTGTCGGGAAATGCGCCTCGGTGTAGAGACGTTCGGTGCCGTCCGGCACATCCGCGCTGCATGGCCATTGGATTCCGCCGCGCGCATCGAGCATGTCGTAGGTCAACCCGGTGTAATCCACCGGGCGTCCGGCACTGCATTCCTTCCAGGCCTCGAACGCCTCCGCCGGGCTCTTCCAGGCCGGCAGCGGGTGACCGTCCTTGTCGCTCAAACCCATTCGGCGGGCGTAGTCGATCCAGATGTCCAGGTCCGAGCGCGCGAGTCCGGGTGGTTCGACGGCTTGTCGGGACAGGTGGACGGTGCGATCGACGTTGGTATGGGTACCGGTCTTTTCGCCCCACAATGCCGCCGGCAGCACGATGTCGGCCAGTTCCGTTGTCTCGGTGCGGTAACCGTCGGAGACGACCACGAAGCACTGATCGCCGGAAAGGATCCGGCGGATGCGGGGCAGGTCGGGCATCGAGACCGCCGGGTTGGTGCCCGCAATCCAGAGAAATCCGATCGACCCTTGCTCGACGTACCTAAAGATCGCCATCGCGTCGGTGGGCGGTGCCCAGTGCGGGATGACGATCGGGTCGACATTCCACAACCGCGCCAGTTCCGCGACGTGTTCGGGGTTGTTCCAGTTGCGGAATCCGGGCAGCGCCGGCCCGCAACCGGCCTCGCGATTATTCTCCGCGGAGGGCTGCCCGTTCATCTGCAGGATGCCCGCGCCGGGGCGGCCAAGCATGCCTCGCAGCAGGTGCAGGTTGTTGACCTGGCACGATGCGGCGGTGGCCTGATGGGACTGATAAAAGCCCATCGAGCAGGTCGATACCACCCGCTGGCTGGTGCCGAAGATCTCCGCGGCGCGGCGAATGTCGTCGGCGGGCACACCGCAGATTTCGGCCGCCCACTCCGGGGTAGCCGTCTCGGTTCGTGCCTGTAAGTCCTCGAACCCGAGCGTGTGCGCGGCCACATAATCGTGGTCGAGGAATCCGCGCGAAATTTGCTCGTGCACAAGCGCGTTCATCAAGGCAAGGTTGGTGCCGTTACGGATGGGCAGGTGGACGGTCGCTCGCTCGGCGACATTGGTGCGGCGCGGATCGACACAGACCAGTCGCGGTGGGTCGGTCCCGTCGAGCCGATCCAGCATCCGCGCCCACAGGACAGTCTGCGTCTCGGCTACGTTGTGCCCGAACAGGAACAACGCATCGCAGCAATCGATGTCGGTATAGGAGCCCGGCTGGCCGTCGCAGCCGAAACTCTCCTGGAACGCCGCCGAGGCGGTGGCCGTGCACAGCCGGGTGTTGCCGTCCATGTGCGGCGTGCCGATGCCGCCCTTGCCGATCACGGCCAGGGTGTAGTATTCCTCGGTCATCAGCTGGCCCGACGTGTAGAAGGCGTGCGAGAGCGGCCCTTTGGTGTCGAGCAGGCTGCGCGACCGTTCCACCACCGCAGCCATCGCGGTGTCCCAGTCGGTCTCGACGAGGCGGCCGTTGCGGCGGATCAGGGGAGTGGTCAGCCGATCGCGCTGCTCACCCTGCCAGCCGTACAAGCCCTTCGGGCCGAGCCGGCCGCGATTGACCCGGTCATCGGCGCGGCCGCGAACGCCCACGATCCGGCCGTCGCTGACCGCAATCTCGAGCCCGCAACCGTTGGAACACAACAGGCACGCGCTGCGCACCCATCTGTCGACCGAGACTCCGTCCAGCAGAAACTCATCGACGCGGGTCGGCCACTCGGTACCGGATGCGTGCGGTGTGCGTTCGCCCCAAATGTCATTGATGCGATCGGGATTCGGCTGGTAATCCACCGTCGGCAATCCTTTCCGGTCAGGGCCGCACGCGTACCTCGATGTGTCCGTTGGTGACGCGCGTTTCATAGCGCGGCTGGGGGATCGTGGCCGGTCCGCGCACCACTTCGCCGTCGTTGAGGCGGAACGTGCTGCCGTGCCACGGGCAGGTCACGCAATCGCCAGAGCCGTCATGAGAGACACTGCCCTCATCGAGCGGGCCGCCCATGTGGCTACAGGTGTTCGCCAACGCCTGAATTGTGTTGCCGTGGCGGTAAAGCAGCACCGACACGCCGCCGGCATCGACCTTCGTCGGTTTGCCGTCTGCCAGGTCAGCCTCGGCGATCACCGACGTCCAGGAATCCGGCCCCGTGGGCCACGCCGTGTGGTTCACGTCGACCGCTTTGACGAAGGTGAGATGGCCGCCCAGGTAGCCGCCGACGAACATGGCGGCAACTCCGGCCAGGCTCAGTGCCTTGCCGAGACCGCGCTCATCCCGCCTGCGCGCCAACAACGAAGCTATCTGCAGGACGAGTGCCGTGCTATTGGAGGCGGCGTGCACCAAGCCCAGTCGGGTTTCTTCGCCGTAGGTGTCGGACCAGTCGTTCGCACCGGCGGCCGCGGTCGGGACGGCAGCCACGATCCCGGCTCCGACCAGGATGTCCGCGGCCTCGACATCGAGCGCGTCGAGCAACGCCGCCATCGACCAGGCCCCGATCGGCAGGTCGGACAGCAGCGGGTGCAGGGGATGGCCCAGCCACGTGCCGCTGAGGAAGTTCCGCACCGGCCGTGGCTTCACCAATTCGCCTACCTTGCTGGCGATCGGCTTGGCAACGCGATCCAAATTGTCAGCGTGCTCGATCCGATGAACCAGATCCTCCAACAGTGTCACGGCCATCCCCTCTCGCTATTTCGATGCCGAAATGAGGTCGGCCAATACGGCGGCCTCGCTGATCTTCACTTCCTTTGTCGCGGTAAGCAGCGTGAGCACGCCGTCGTTCGCGATTTTCCGTAGCTGTGCCAATGCATCGGCCCGCTCTGGATCCTCGAGTTCAGCCTGGTAGCGGCGGGTGAACTCGGCGAAGCGGTCCGGGTCGTGTCCGTACCATTTGCGTAGCTCGGTCGAGGGCGCAATTTGCTTGCACCACTCGTTGAGGTCTGCGCGTTCTTTGCTGACTCCGCGGGGCCAGATCCGGTCCACGAGAACCCGAGTGCCGTCGTCGGGGGTCGGATCGTCGTAGATGCGCCGGATCTGGACGCGTCCCGTCATTGGGTCTGGACCGTGAGGTCGACCTGGATGACCGGGTGGTCATCGAGGATTCTGCGGAACCCCGTGTCCATCGGCAGCGGAAACACGAGGTCGTGGCCGAACCGTTTGTCGACCGCGAGTATCGATCGCCCGGCCAACTGCGAACCGCCGATCTGCTCCACGATGGAGTCGAACAGCGGCGGCGGAGTCGCGAAGTAATACAGCCGGCGCGGCGGTTGCTTGCCTTTTAGCCCCGCCGCATACAACAGTCCGTGCGGGGTGACAAACAGGTATTCCAAGGCGATTTCGGCGTTGCGCACCGCCTCGGCGCGACTGAAATCGAGCGCCGCCCGGTGCGCCTCGGCCATCCGCTCCGGCGCGTCATCGGCGACCATTCTTCGGGTTTGGGGGCGAGACATTCGCGGACTCGTCGCCGCGATGCCCGGCCCGAAGTACCGGTCGAATATCTGGTTCACACAGTCCCGTAACAGATCACTCATCGGAAGCTCCTCGTTGTGCTCCAGCCGTTGCCGGTGTCACCTCACCGTCCGTGGATTCGGTGTCGTCGGCAGCCACGGTGCCCTCGCTTGCGCCGCTTACTGTTTCGATCACCAGACCGTGCGTGTCAGCATCGACCCGCACGGTGTCACCGGGGGAGAGCTCGCCCTTGAGCAGCAGCCCGGACAGCTTGTTGTCGAGTTCGCGCTGGACCGTGCGCCGCAGCGGCCGGGCACCGAACTTCGGATCGAATCCCTTCTCTGCCAACCAGTCCTCGGCCTCGGTGGTGACGTCGAGCGCGATGTCCTGCGCCCGCAGCAGCCGCCGCGTCCCGTTCAACGTCAGCTCGACGATCCGACGCAACTGCGCCTGATCGAGCCGGTGGAACACGATGGTTTCGTCGATCCGGTTGAGGAACTCCGGCCGGAATCTGGTGCGCAACAGCTCCATCAATTGCGGCGTGATCTTCTCGACATCACCGTCGGGGGCATCGAGAATCAGGTCCGAGCCGATGTTGCTGGTCAGGATCACGATGGTGTTCTTGAAGTCGACGGTGCGGCCCTGGGCATCGGTGACCCGGCCGTCATCGAGCAGTTGCAGCAGGATGTTGAACACATCCGGGTGCGCCTTTTCGATCTCGTCGAACAACACCACCGAATAGGGCTGGCGGCGAACCTTTTCGGTGAGCTGACCGGCCTCCTCGTAACCCACATACCCGGGCGGTGCGCCGACCAGGCGCGAGACCGTGTGCTTCTCCTGGAATTCGCTCATGTCGAAGCGGATCATGCGGTCCTCGTCGCCGAACACCGCCTCGGCCAACGCCTTTGCCAGCTCGGTTTTGCCCACGCCGGTGGGGCCCAGGAACAGGAACGAGCCGATCGGACGGTTCGGATCGGCCAGCCCGGCGCGCGAGCGGCGCACCGCCTCCGATACCGCAACGACCGCGTCCTCCTGGCCGATCACGCGCTTGTGCAGAACGTCTTCGAGCGCGAGCAGCTTGTCGCGTTCCTCGGCGGTGAGTTCGGTGACCGGGATACCGGTCTGTCGCGACACCACTTCGGCGATGTCCACGACACCGACCACGGGCTCCGCGCCGGCTTCGACGTCACCGACGGCGTCCTTGGCGGCTTCGGTCTGTTCGGCGATCTCCTTCTTCAGTGCGTTGGCCTTCTGGTAGTCCTCGGCCGCGACCGCGGCATCTTTTTCGCGATTCAGCCGGGCCAGAATTTCCTCCAGGGACCGCGCGTCCGCATCGGGCGTCTTGGTGCGCAGTCGCACCCGGGCCCCGGCCTGGTCCACCAGGTCGATCGCCTTGTCCGGCAGGAACCGATCGGTGATGTAGCGGTCGGAAAGCTGTGCGGCCGCGATCAACGCCTCGTCGGAATAGCGCACCTGATGGTGGGCCTCGTAGCTGTCGGCGAGGCCGCGCAGGATCTCGATGGTGTCCTCCACCGAGGGTTCGGCGATCATCACCGGTTGGAACCGTCGTTCCAGCGCCGCGTCCTTTTCGATGTTGCGCCGGTATTCGTCGATGGTGGTGGCGCCGATGACGTGCAGATCTCCGCGCGCCAAGGCCGGTTTGAGCAGGTTGCCGGCGTCCATGGACCCCTCGCCCGCGGAACCGGCGCCGACGATGGTGTGCAACTCGTCGATGAACACCACCAACTCGTCGGAGTGCTCGCGCACTTCGTCGAGGATCTTTGTCAGCCGCTCTTCGAACTCGCCGCGGTACTTGCTGCCCGCGACCAGCGAACCGACGTCGAGCGCCACCACCCGCCGGTCGGTCAGCGTTTTCGGCACATCCCCGTTCAGGATGCGCTGTGCCAACCCCTCGACGATTGCGGTCTTGCCGACGCCGGGATCACCGATCAGTGCCGGATTGTTCTTGCGCCGGCGCGAGAGGATTTCGACGGTCTGCGCGATCTCGTCCTCGCGCCCGACCACCGGGTCGAGCTTGCCGGCGCGGGCATCAGCGGTGATGTCGCGCGAATACTGGTCCAGCGTGGGGGTGTCGCTGGCAGCGGGCTGGCCGTTCGTGGCCTGCTGAAGATCGGGAGCTTGCGCGAGCACCTTCGTCGCCGGCGTGTCCGGTGTCGCGGCGATACCCATGAGGATGTTCTCGGGCGCGATGTAGCTCTGGCCGGCTTGGGCGGCGTGTTGCTGCGCTATCCGCAGTGCCCGCTTGGCCGCCGGACTGAAGTCGAGCGAGGTGCCGGCGGGGTTGCCCGAAGAACCGGCCGCGGCGCGCATCTTCTTGGCGACTTCGTCGGGATCCAGATGCAAGCTGGCGATCACGTCGCGCGTCGGCTCGTTGGAGGCGGCGGCGTACAGCAGGTGTTCCGGTGTGATCTCGGCGCTGCCCCAGTCCTGGGCAGCCTGTCGGGCCTCAGCTACCAACTGCTTGGCGCTGTCGGTGAGCAACCGGCCCAGATCCACTCGCTGCACCGGTGGCCGGGCGCGGGAACCGGGCCCGAAGAACCGTTGGAAAACGTCATCGAAGAAATCGTCGAACTCGGTCACTACAGACTCCTCACACAGTCGAGCCGGGAAGTGGGCGTAACAGCGGGGAATGGCGCCGGGCAGGCGGTCGGCGCAAAGAGATGGGCGGGATGCAGCCGCACTTTCTCAACATTGCCCCGCCTGCGGCGGCACCACAACCCCTACGTCACCCTCACCTCCACGCGTTTCGGATGGACCGTGCCGGTTGCCGGGGCGCGCACCGTGAGGACGCCGTCGGGTAGCGCTACCCGAATCTCGTTGCCGGACATGTCTATGCGTACGTCGTCGGTGCCCACCCCGGCCAGGCAGACCTCGACCACGTATGCGTCCTGCGGATCGCCGGTGGCCGCGGGTGCGGCGACCTCGCGAAGCACTTGGTCGATGTGCCGATACCCCGCGTTCAGTGCCCCGGCATCCCAGACCCACGCAGCAGGGCCCGCATTCGGGCGCTGTGCCGGTACCGTCATCGGCTCACCTTTCTCTCCTCGCCGCGTCAACCGACGGTGGTTTGCGGACTGGCGGTATAGGCCTTCGCGCCGGTGCCGGCGAGCTCACCGCCCTGCACGATCAGGTACTCCTCGCGGATGTCACTGATGCTGTTGGACCCGGTCACCTCGGCGACGGTGATACCCGCCTTGATCGCGGCCTCGAGATCGACGTGGTCCGAGCCGATCCCTGCCGTCAATGCCAGCGTCAGCCGGGGTTCCTCGGCAATTCGTTCCGCGGTCAGATATGCCGGCCAGAAGGGTTGGGAAATAACCACATCGGCGTCGGGTAGCTGCTGTTCGAACACCGAATCCGGGCCGTCTTTGTCGGAGGTCACCACCAATTCATGGCCGGCCGCCTCGAGAAACTTGCGCAGGCCGAGTTCGCCGGACACGCAACCGAGCAACTGCCCGGGCGTGAAGTCGATAGCCGAGGGGGTCGGCGCGGTCTGACCATCCGGATACTCCGATATCGAGGGAATCGAGTCCCGGGCATAGACGGGCGGGTATCCACCCACCGGATCGGGATACAGGACACACAGGACTTTGGCCATGGTGATTTCCTTCGATTCAAAACAGCCCCGCAGCAGATCAATTCCTCGATGTGAACGGTGATTTCAGTCTCACCGAGCGCGAGGGCTGACGTCCAAGACGAAATACCTACCGGTCGATAGGCCGCTCCGATCGAGTGCGCCAAACACTGGGATTGCTGCACTGCAAATGCCGTACCAACTAGATCCTCGACGGCGCACGCATTCGGTGTCGATGTGTGTGAAGTCAATTTTTCTTGTCCGTTCACACAAGCCCGTCGTAAGGCAGTTCGAACGCTCGGCGAAAATCCGACGCAATGGCGCGGATTCACAGTATTTTCGACTTACCACACATCAAATCTCGAATGGCTATGACGGCGAACTGCTTCGGTCTTTCGGTGACAGCCTGCGAGGGGGACCACGATCGTGACTGCAACCCCGATCGGGACGCCACCCGAGCGCGACGGCGCGTCCCCAAATAGATTGCCCCGCTCACTTTCCGCGCTTACCGGCGGCATGCGCACCGGCACCGTATCGGATGCGGTGTGGCTGATTCGATTCGCCGGCGATTCGATGCGACGGGTGGCAACCGAGATCGTCACCGGGTCCGTGAGCACCGCGCAAACCGTGGTACGGGAGGTCAGCGCCGGTACACCGATGAGTGAGGTCTTCGATGCCCGCGTCGATGAGGCCCGGCGAGCGGCAGTATCTGCGCTGGGCCTCGCGCCCACGACGCCGGTTATCGGCGCCGCGCGCACCGGGAACCGCGTGTCGCCGACAGCTCTGCGGGCTCAGGGGGACGCGAAGGTCGCCAATTGGAAGTCCGGTCCGGCGCCGTTGCTCATGCACCCCGCGTTCCCTGCGATTCTCAATGCGTGTGACGACGACGAGGCGCGAATATTGCGTTTCCTTGCGGTTGGAGGTCCGCAGCCGTCGATCGATGTCCGGACGAAAACGCTGTTCGGGAGGGGGTCGTACCGTCTTGCCGCCGGGATCAACATGATCGCCGACATGGCAGGGTGCTTCTGGCCCGAACGAAACACAGAGTACCTGGCAAACCTGAACAGACTTGGCTTAGTTCGCTTTTCGCTGGAGCCGGTGATGGACTTCCGGCGTTACTCGCTGCTCGAGGCCCAGCCCGCTGTCGCCGAGGCGTTCGATCGAGTGAACGGCAAGGCGAGGACGGTCCATCGCAGCATTTACCTGTCGCTGTTCGGCAAACAGTTCTGTGAAGCGTGCTTCACGCTCGCCGGTTACACCGCCGGTGGCTGGGCTACCAACGAACGCGGGGATCGGTATTTCGGAAAAGGACCGCGTCTGCCGGAATCGTGGGAAAAGGCTGTCTCCGAAGAGGACCTGGATGGCACGGCCAGCCCGACCGGCTAGCGCAGATCTGAACGACCCGGTGTGCAGACTGGCGCATATTGCTGCGCGTGGTGGAATTGGAGTTCCATGAACGATCGAACTGCTGCCCATACCTGCGCGTCGACGCGCGGCGCGGCATTCGCGGACCTCGTCGCCGTTGCTCGCCAGCGCCTCCCCAAATTGATCGACGAGGTGTGCACGACATCGTGTGCACGAATCGATCTCTACCGCGAGGGCGACATCGTCCCGCGTGACGATCTGCACCGCTCGATCGCGCTCAACCTGCGCTTCATGGTCAGCGGCCTCGACGATCCGTCCGTCACCCCGGACCTGGCCGCACCGTCGGAAACCGGTCGCCGCCGCGCTCACCAGCGGGCACCGCTGCCGGAAGTGTTGCAGGTCTACCGGATTGGCTGCGCAATGCTGTGGGACGTGCTTGCCGAGCACGCCCGGCGAGACGATCGGCCGGAAACGCTGGCCGCGCTGGTCGAGGCCTCGAGCACGTTGTGGCGACTGTCCGACGAGCATGCCTTGGTGTTGACCGAGGCGTACCGCCTGGCCACCGCGGAACTGGTGGCCACCCAGCAACGGCGGCGCTCAGCGCTGGTGGAGTCGCTGCTCACCGGTCAGATGATGCGCGACACTTCGCCGTGGGAGGTCGGCAAATTGCTCGGCCTGCCGATCGACGCGAAGTTGGTCGTTGTTGCCGCCGAGACGCGGGGACTCGCCGACGAGAGCCTTATCGGTGTCGAGCGGCGACTGGCCGAACGCGGGATCGTGTCGGCGTGGCAACTCACCTCTACGCTGCAGGCGGGTGTTGTCGCGATGCATGACGAGCACAGCGACGCAGTGTTCGAGATTCTGCGCGCAACTGCGCACGCGCGCACCGGCGTGAGCCCGCCCTTCTCGTCGCTTGCCGACACCCCGCGCGCCCTGCATTTGGCGCGCACGGCGCTCGCGGAAATCCCGGTCGGCAAGACCGAAGTTCGGGTATTCAGCGGCAGCCCGCTGGCCGCCCTGGTTGCGCACGACCCGGACGAGGGACGGCGGTTGGCCAAGGAGGTGCTCGGCGCTGTAATCGAGCTGATGCCCGAGGATCGTGACGCACTGCTCGACACTTTGCACGCGTTTTTGCACAACGGCGGGTCGGCCGACCGCGCCGCACGAATCCTGCACTGTCACCCGAACACCGTCCGCTACCGATTGAACCGGATCCGTGAGCTGACCGGTCGGTCGTTGAGTGACCCGCTCGCACTCGCCGAGTTGGCGGCCGCAGTGCAAGCGGTTCGAATGAAGAAGGGCATGGTCGAATAGCACGTGCTATTTCGTCAGCTGGAATACTTTGTCGCACTTGCCCGGGAGCGTCATTTCGCGCGGGCGGCCAGTGCCTGTTACGTGTCGCAACCGGCGTTGTCGGAGGCCATTCGCAAGCTCGAGCAGGAGCTGAAGGTGCCGCTGGTGCGACGCGGGCGCACCTTCGAGGGGCTGACGCCGGAAGGCGAGCGGCTGGTGTTGTGGGCGCGGCGCATCCTGGCCGACCACGACGCCCTCAAGCAGGAAGTCACCGCGTTGCAGACCGGCTTGACCGGCGACCTGCGCCTCGGGGTGATTCCGGCCGCCGCCGGTACGGTCGCCCTGCTCACCGACCCGTTTTGCGCCGAACACCCGCTGGTGCGCGTGCAACTCGAGGCGAGCATGCGCTCGGCCGACATCATCGATCGCATCCGCCGATTCGAGCTGGATGCCGGGATCATCTACCCGGACCGCCAAGACACCGGCGACCTGGCCATCACGCATCTCTACGAGGAACAGCACGTCCTGGTGGCCAGCAGTGAACTACTCGGCGGGCAGTCGAGCACCATCAGCTGGCCCGACGCACTGGAGTTACCGATGTGTCTGCTCGCGCACGGCATGCGCGGACGCCAGCTCATCGACGACGCCTTGGCCGGCCGCGATCTGGTGGTGACACCGCAGCTCGAAACCGATTCGGTGGTGGCGTTACTGGCGCATGTGAGTACCGGCCGATGGGCCACCATCATTCCGCAGACCTGGCTGCAAACGCTGCGGCCGCCGGCGGGGACCCGCGTGCGTCGGCTCGACAGTCCGTCGATCACCGCGCGTGTCGTCCTGGTCACCGCCGCGGCGCAGCCGGGTTCAGTGCTCACCCGGGCGTTGCTGCAGACGGCACGCAACACGCGCATCGATCAGATTCTCAATCGCCCGGTGCTCTCGGCGGAGACGTGATCGGCGTTGCTTATCAACGGATAACGCCCAAGTCTTGGACGCCCGGAATGTTGCTGAACCAGAATGAGACCGCACCCACGGCCCGATCCGGAGAAGGAGCGATTGACGATGAGCGAACAAAGCGGTGTCCGGGCCACGTCGTGGTTGATGCACGTTTCGCAACTGGCGCCGTCGGTGAAGTTCTATTGCGACGTACTCGGGTGCCGGGTCTCGGTACAAGATGACCAGGCCGCGCTGCTCATCGCGCCGGATGGCTTTCAGATTTATCTGCACGAAAGCCACACGGGAGCCCGTCGCAGGGTCGGCGACGTGGGCGTCGAATTCGTCATGTGGGCCACCGAAACCGTCGAAGAGCTCGACCAGATCACCGCGCGCTTGCGCGCGTACGATCCCAGCACCTGCACGCAAACGGTCAACGGCATCACCTTCGTCGACGGGGTGGACCCTGATGAGATCAGAATTCTCATCGCGCATCCGAGCCCGCATGACTTGCCGCGCACCGTCATCGCGTCGCGCTTTCGGTAACGACGCGTCGCAAGCCCAATGGTGAAGGGATCCAATGAAAGCGGGCTAACTGTCGCGCTCGCCTTCGCCGCAAACGTGCTCATTGCGGCGGCGAAATCGGCGGCTGCCGCAGTCACTGGGTCGGCGTCGATGGTTGCCGAGGCGGCCCACTCGTGGGCGGACACCGGTAACGAGGTGCTGCTCATGGTGGCCAACCAACGTTCCCGGCGCGCAGCGGACATCAACCATCCGCTCGGCTACGGGCGGGAGGCCTACATCTGGTCGATGTTCGCCGCGCTCGGGTTATTCGCGCTGGGCGCAGGCGTGTCCGTGACCCACGGCGTGCAAGAGCTGCTCCATCCCGAACCGGCGGCGGATTTCACCGTTGCCTACCTGGTGCTGGGCGTCTCCGCGGTCCTCGAGGGCATCTCGTTTCGGCAGTCCGTGCGCCAGCTGCGTTCGGAGGCACCCCAATTCGACCGAACACTGCTGGAACATGCAGTGCGCACATCGGATCCGACCACCCGCGCCGTGTTCGCCGAAGACGGTGGTGCGCTCGTCGGCTTGTTGCTGGCGTTTCTCGGAATTTTGCTGCACCAGTTGACCGGGTATGCGGGTTGGGATGCCTTGGGCTCCATCGCCGTTGGGCTCCTCCTCGCCGTGATCGCGATTGTGCTCGTCGACCGTAACCGGCGCTTTCTGGTCGGCGTCGAGGCCTCACCCACCTTGCGGGCGGCCATCATTGCCACACTGCTGGCAATTCCGGAGGTCGAGCGCGTGACCTTCCTGCGCACCGAATACCTTGGCCCCAAGCGCATTTACCTCGTGGCCAGTATCGACCTGCGAGGCGACGAGGTGGAATCCCAGGTCGCCGAGCGGCTGCGGGCGATCGCGGCCGAGCTGGAAACCGACGAACACGTGGTCCGGGCGGTGCTGAGCCTGTCCACCGCGGACCAGCCGAGCATCGTCGGCTAACGCCGGCTCGGCGGTCCCTTGCCGATGGTTTTGTCGCCGCGCTCGTTGGAGTCCCAGCCGCCGGCGTGGTAACCGGCTGTGTCGAAACATACTTCGACGAACTGGCGGCCGAAATCGGAGAGGTAGATGCTGCGGTAGATAGTGATGGCCTTCTTCGTCCGAGCTATCGCGGCAACCGCTTTCGGCTGCACCTCGATGAGCGCATACCGGCGGAAATCGTCGACGGGTTCGGGGGAGAAGACCACCAGTCCGAGCCGGATGAGGTTGGCGAAGTAGTTGCGATCGTGTTCGCGCCAACGGCATCCCGACATTTCGGCGACCATGTTGATATCGCTGGCGATCAGTTCGGAGCCGACCTGGAACAGTGATTTGGTCCGGACGTCGATCATCGGCTGCTTGCCGGCGACGGCCAGGAAGCGAACGATCCGAGCCTCGTCGGGCGTGAGTTCGTCGAGAATCAGCGGGAAGGACGGATGCACCTTGCGGTAACAGGGCCCGGACTTGTGCGAGATCCCGATCAACCGGTTGCCGCGCTTGCGCAGGGCCCGCATTTCCTCGTCGTTCTCGTCCGGCTCGGCACCGAGAACGGGGGTGACGATGCTGCGGGCGGTCCGGACGCCGCCGTTGAGCAGTCCGGAGACCGGATTCAACTCGTTCGCCTGCCGGATCACGCTACTCGTCGCTTCGAACGGTGCGGTGCCGAGCGCGGACAGTGCAGACCAGAATTGGGAGGTGGCCGCTATCGCCGCTTCGGCGGCCGCACCGACGCTGCCGACCGCGTCGTGGGCGAGCCGGGCCGCTCGATCGACGCCCGAGGCGGGGACATCGATAGGTCCGGACCCGTTGGTGTGCTGTTCGGTCATCGTTCTCCGCTAGGTTCCGAAGATCAGAATGTGGGCGGCGCCGACGATGATGCCCAGCAGCCCGCCGTGCACGTACAGCAACCAGGCGTCCTGTTCAATTGCCGCGTAGAGCATTTCGCCGAACTCGTCGGGTGGCAGCGCCCGGAACTTCTCGGTGGCGAACTTGTCGATCCGCTTCGCCTTCTTCCGATTGAACTTCTCATCCTCGAACACGGTCGGCGCAAAGGTGACCACCGCGGTTCCGGCCCGGTGCTCGAGCGCCTCCATGTTGACCACTCGGACCGACTTGCCGACGGTGGCCGCGACCGGACCGAGTATTCGATCGACCTCCTCGGACACTGCCTCTTGAATGAACGCGAGCGTCTTGTCGCCGCTGGCGCCTTCGAGAAGTTCGCGGGAGAAATTGCCGACGGTGAGCACCTCGATGGACAGCATCCGCGCGAGCTGTGCCGCCGCCTCGTGTTGGCGTCGCGGAAACAGGCCCTGGCGCCACAAGTATCGATAACGTGGTTTGGGCTCGCCGGGTTCGAAGACAACTTTGATGGCGATGATGTTGACGATCACGCCGATCAACGCGGCACCGAACAGCACGGTCACCCAGCCCGGAATCCCGCCGAGCACCGGGGGATGGAAGGTGTGCACCCAGTTGAGATACAGCGCAAGCGGAATGCCGAACACAAACCCGAGCGCACCGATGCGCACCATGACTCTGAGCTCGGGGACGGCCATTCCCTTGATGATGTCGCGCAGCACCTCCGGGTTCTTGCGCAGGTGGTTGACCGTCATCAGCTTGACGTCGAGCAGTTCGTCGATGTTCGCGCCGATCTTGGTGAACGCGCGTCGCGAGATCTGCGGCAATTCGGCATCGACAGTCTTGAGAACGGTTTCCTTGACCGATCTCGGCAGCGACTGCCACAGCTGGGGGTGTTCGGCCTCGATCACCTCGGTGGTCAGTTGTCGGATCTGGGGGCGGGCGGCGTCAGCGAGAGTTTCGGCGAGCTTGTCGGGATTAAGTTCCTGATAGAAGTCGCCGATCCCGCCGATTCGGGCGATCGACTTGTCGACGATCAGGCTGGCCATCTTCTCCGCCCGGCAGGGAATGAATCCCTGGAAGCCCAGGATCCCTTCCGGTGCGAACACGGGAAGAATCTGCACCTTGCGGGGCAGAAACGGGAAGAGGGACTTCAGTCCGGGCACATAGAAGCCGGTGAATCGCACCGGCGCAAACAGCATGATCACGCCGGTCCAGTTGGTGATCAATCCCGCGATCGCGCTGAAGATCGGCACGCTCACGATGTCGACGACGAACTTGGACTGCCCGGTCAGCTCTTCCCAGTCCAGAAAAGGGCCTGCCGAAAGGATGTGCACTCCTCGCCTCCACAGATATGCCGGAAAAGTGAGTCTCGCCTCACCGCGTGACGCCGCTCAACGGAGTCGTTCCTCAACTTTTGACGCGGACCTTGGAGTTCGCTCCAGGGTGCTGCGGTTGCGGTAGGTCAGTCTTGGCGCAGCGCTTTTCGAAGGCGTCGCGCTCGAGCGCCCACCACAGTTCGAACACCGTGCGTAAGTCGCGCAGGCTGACGTTGAGCAGTTCTTCGCATCGGGAGATGCGGTAGCGGACAGTGTTCTGATGGACGAACAGCCGCTCGGCCGTTGTCTCGACGTGCATGCCGCACTCGAAGTAGGCGCGCAGGCTGGCGATCAGTTCGTCGCCGGAATTGCTGTCGGCGAGCAACTGCACATACTTACGGGTCAGGATGTCGCCGACCTCTTCATCGGCGGCGACGGTCATCCGGAGCCCGAGTGCGGAATAGTCGTGCACGCCGGTCAATCCGAAGCCCGACGCGGTCTCGACCGCGCGGGTGGCGAGCCGAAACGATTCGGCGAGCCGCTCGAGCCGTCGTTTGGGACCGACCCCGACCGTGCTGGAATCGTCACTGGCCGGCGAACACTGCAGAAAGCCGGCGATGTCGTCGCCGATTCTGGTGTAAAGCCCTGGGATAGCACTGAATTCGATAGGTAGCCGGGACTGTGCCTGTGTCGATGTGGCGGGACCGGCGCAACGAATGCGGACGGCCACATACTCGGCGCGCGGGTCGATTCCGTACGCGCGGGCGCCGTCGAGCGTCTCTTCGGGGGACAGGGTGCCGTGCAGGACGCCCCGGACGTAGGCGGATCGGCGTTCGAGCTCGCTGTTGACCAGTTCATGCACCACGTGGTCATGGGCGCGGGTGATGGTGACTGTTGCGGAGTCCGACCAAGCGAAGATGGTTTGCGCCAACTCGATGGCGGCCGCGGAATTGAGCTCGAGCTCGCTGGAAACATCTTGGGCCCGTTGCAGAATCAGCTGAACGACGGTACGCCGGGCGTGCAGGAGATCCTGCACCGAAATTCCTTGATGGGCATGCAGCCTGCCGATCGCCTCCAGCGCGGCCGAACTGTCGGTGGCAACGGTGCCGCGGTCCTTGCCGACATAGCGAAGGGCCAACTCGACGACGGTGCGCACCTCGGCGGCGAGTGTGTCCAACGACAGCCGACGGTAGCTGGGGATCCGGGTACGCAGCGCGGACACCACGCTGTCGGCGATCCGGACACGATCCGACACGAGGCGGTCGAGCAGCCTCGTCCAGTCCTCGGCGGCGATCGCGGCGGACATCAAGTTGCAGGTCGCGTCGCGGAATTGGCCGAACCGCCGCGGTGGCGTGTCCACCGCGAGGTCGAGGAACTCCGCTGATGTGACCGCGGACCGCCAGTTGTTCAACGAGGACTCCATAACGTGTGCGGCTCCTCTGTGATGTCGAGCGGCGAGGCCGGCGATGCACCGACTGAACAAATTTAACCATATGTACAAGCCCTGAACAAATAGTTCGTAATGTTCAAACGTGTGTGGTGCGTGTCACCTGGGTGAGCGTTGTGTGGTGCTCCAAATTCGCCGGGGAACTTCGAAGGCGGCTCCATATCGACGTCTGGGCGAATTGAAGAGCATTGTGGGGCGGCGACGGTGGGATCCAAACACCGCGCGATCAAACCGGATCCCATCGTTGCCGTGTCAGCAGCGATCGACGCGAGACCGTTCGAATGATCCCCTGTGCGTGAATGTTCACCGCGGGCGGTGAACATTCACGCACAGGGGTCTCGGCGCTATGCGATGTGCGAGGCGGGCGCAGATCATTCGCCATGAAGGGTTGGGAGTCACCATGGCAGTAGATGGACTTGACTACGACGTCATCGTCGTCGGATCAGGCTTCGGCGGCAGCGTGTCCGCCCTCCGGTTGGCCGAGAAGGGCTATCGGGTGGCCGTGCTGGAGGCTGGCCGACGCTTCACGGACGAGGACTTTCCCAAGACCAGTTGGGACATTCGCCGGTTCATCTGGGCGCCGAAACTGGGACTGTACGGAATCCAACGCATCCATCTGCTGCGCGACGTGCTGATCCTGGGCGGCGCCGGTGTCGGCGGCGGGTCCCTGAACTACGCCAATACGCTCTACGTTCCGCCGCAGGAGTTCTTTGCCGACCCGCAGTGGTCGGGCATCACCGACTGGCGCGCGGAGTTGACGCCGTACTACGACCAGGCCCAGCGCATGCTCGGTGTGGTGCGCAACCCGCACATGACCCCGGCCGATGAAGTGGTGAAGGCCGTCGCGGACGAAATGGGCGTAGGCGACACGTTCGTCCAGACCCCGGTCGGCGTGTTCTTCGGCGAGGCCGGCAAGCCTGTCGCCGATCCGTACTTCGGCGGTGTCGGGCCGAGCCGGACCGGATGCACCGAATGCGGGTCCTGCATGACCGGTTGCCGGGTGGGCGCGAAGAACACTCTGGTGAAGAACTATCTCGGTCTGGCGGAGCGCGCCGGTGTCGACGTTCGTCCGCTGACCACGGTGACCGGGCTGCAGCAGCGCCCGGACGGCGGGTGGGAAGTGTCGACGGAACGCACGGGTGCGTGGTTCCGCAAGGATCGCCAGGTCCTCACCTCCGCTCACGTAGTGCTCGCCGCGGGCACCTGGGGCACCCAGAACCTGCTGCACCGGATGCGCGACAAGGGAAATCTGCCGAACCTGTCCGACCGGCTCGGCGTGCTGACTCGGACCAACTCCGAATCGATCTGCGGCGCTCAACGTTTCACGGTCGACGAGAACCTCGACCTGACCCGCGGCGTCGCCATCACCTCATCGATTCACCCGACGTCGGACACCCACATCGAGCCGGTGCGCTACGGCAAGGGGTCCAACCTGATGGGCATGCTGCAGACCCTGATGACCGATGGTGGCGGCCGCATCCCGCGCTGGCTCAAGTTCTTCGGATTGATGTTCATGCATCCGATTCAGTTCGCCAGAATCGTCGGGGTCCGCAAGTGGAGCGAGCGCACGATCATCACGCTGATCATGCAGCATCTGGACAACTCCATCACTACCTTCACCAAGCGCGGGATCTTCGGCCGCAAGCTCAGCAGCCGGCAAGGGCACGGGAAACCCAACCCCACCTGGATCCCTGTCGGCAACGAAGCCACCCGCCGCATCGCCGACAAGATCGACGGCATCCCGGCCGGTAGCTGGGGCGAGATCGTGAACATCCCGCTGACCGCCCATTTCCTCGGCGGTTGCGCGATCGGCGCGGACGCCGAGCACGGCTTCATCGATCCCTACCACCGGGTCTTCGGATATCCGACGCTCAGCGTGGTCGACGGATCCGCGGTGTCGGCAAACCTGGGCGTCAACCCATCGCTGACCATCACCGCGCAGGCCGAACGGGCGGCCGCCATGTGGCCGAACAAGGGTGAAGCCGATTCTCGGCCACCGATTGGATCGCCGTACCAGCGGATCAAGCCGGTAGCGCCGAAACGCCCGATCGTGCCCACGTCGGCCCCCGGCGCGCTGCGCCTGCCGATCGCCGAGGTGCGCAACGGCCTGAAGGTGGTCGACGACCCGCAGGAAACCAGTTCTCCCGCGTAAGTCAGTCCAACCGCGTTGCCGTCAGGAAGGGCGTGAGCAGCTGTGCCACGCCCTCCGCGGCGACTTCGGGACTGATCGGCGGGAGCGCGAGGAAGCTCAACGCGGTACGCACAACGGCCTCGCCCATGATGTCGGCGTCGAGTTTGCTGGCGCCGATCCAACTTTCCTGAAACGTCCGCGAGAACTTTCGGCTTGCATGGTCGACGATGAATTGGCTCTCGACGGTGATCATGCGGAGCAGGTCGTTCGGCGCGTCTTCGGCGCGTAGCGCGCGCACCAGCGGATCGTGCCCGATCTGGCTGAAGAAGTCGCCGAACGCCGCACACAGTGCGCCGTGCCCGTCGCCGGGGTGCCGGTAGATTTCTCGCTCGATACCGGCTACGACCGAGTCGGTCAGCCGCAGTGCGTAGCTGCGGGCCAGGCCGATCCTCGATTGAAATTCGTTGTAGAGCGTTCCCCGGCTCACCCCCGCAGCCTTGGCCACGTCGTTCATGGTGATCGACGTCCAGCGCCGTTCGAGCAGCAGATCGTGCAGAGCGTCCAGGACCCCGACGCGCATGAGGCTCAGCGCCGTGCTTTGGTACGGGCTGCGGTTGCGCACCGTGGGCTCGTCCATGCCGATCACTTTAGTTGGCTTGGAGCAGTTGGATGCTCGGATGTTGCTGGCCTGGTAGCGCGGCGCGCGTCCGGTAAGGGCGAGCAATCGAGCGGCGGCCGGCGCGTCGTCGCCGATAGCTTTCGATCCGGCGAAGTATCCGTGCTCGCGTTGGATGCGCAATACTTCGGTGCCGCGGTCGAGGATGTAGGCCGCCAACGGCTCGTCGATGGTTGCGGATGCGTCGAGTGCGCCACTGATATCCCAGGCATGGATGGCGAGCTCTTCGACGCGCATGTAGAGCAGTTCGGTGCCGCTGACCGTCTGGACCGGATGATGGGCGCGGATGGTGTCGGCGCTGGGCTGGGCGAACAACGTGCGCAGTTCACGGCTGAGTTGGTCGTGAGCGGCACGCGGGTCGTCTCCGGCGTTGTCGGCGGTGCGGGTCCACGCGATCTCGTCGGGCATTCCGCCGCGCAGGTAGTGGGCGTACCGCAACGCTCCGCCACAAACGTGGTTGGCGACGTCCCGGACGTCCCAACCGTCGCAGGCCGACGGCTGCGAAAGGTCGTCCGGGCCAAGCGATGCCAGGACCTCCGAAAACTGTTGTGTCGCGCGGTCGAGTGCGGCCAGATCGGTTGCGTCCACCATGCGGTGGAGCGTATCTGCCTGCAACTCTGCACGTGTTCGCGCGGGACACCAGGTGCCAAATCCTGCCGTGAATTGACCCGTGGTGTCCCGTGCAGGAAACCGGCACTTGTGCGGTGTATAACAAGTCACCAACAAAGTGGAGGCATTTCCTCCAGTTGGGGGTATATTCGAATCAGCACCCTTCCTGGAGGCCCTCATGACGGTCATGCAGCTCAATCGCCGACTGACGGTTCTGCCGTCGTCGGTGGGTGCTGCCGCGGAGGCGGGCCTGGCCGGTTTCCTGCGCAGCAACGGTGTCATCGTCCAGTTGATGAGGTTCGCGGCGGTCGGCGGAATCTCCAATATCGCCTACTTTCTGCTCTTTCTCGGCATGCACAGCGAGGGATCCCAGTGGGCGAACATCGCTGGCACCGCGGTGAGCACGGCGCTGGCCAATGAGATGCACCGCAGGTTGACCTTCCGTGCGGACTCGAGAGTCGGCTGGTTCGAAGCGCAATGGGAGGGCGGGGGATTGATGCTCCTCGGCCTCGCGGTGAACGCGGCCGCCCTGGCGTTGTTGAGCTTCCTGTTTCCCGGTGCTGGCGACGTGCTGCAGGCGGGCTTCGTCATCGGTGTCGGTGGCCTTGTCGGGCTGATGCGCTTCGTCGCCCTGCGTGGATTGTGGTTGTGACGGCAGCACTTAACGCCGGGCATGTCCGAATTGACTTTGTATAACCGAATTTCCGGCCGGCGAGAAGGTGTTTACCTGGGTCGCCGGTGGGCAACCCCCGCGAATCGATAAGCCGAAACCGGGGGAGGTGGTCATGGCGATAACCCGCGGTGACCGATTTCCGTTGCAGATCAACGGAAAAACCATCGACTACGAGATCAAGACAATCCGTTATGGGCCGATTGCCTATGTTGAGGCAGAGCCTGTGTATGGCGGCGGCAAGCGAATCGCGATGGGGCTGACCCAACTCGAGAATTGCATAGTTCGCGCGCAGCACGCCGAGACCTGAAGAGCAATTCGAGCGTTTGACGTCGATTCTGTCGGGTACCGCTGCGTTCGGCTGTGCCGTTCGAAACGGGGATCTGGCGATGGTGGCGATAAAGAGTCGGTTGGCCCAACTGAGCGCCGAACAGGCTGACGCTGTCGACTCGCGCTATAAACTCGCCGCCGGCGTCAAACGTCAAATGAACAAGGTCTTCCCGACGCACTGGTCGTTCATGCTCGGGGAGATCGCGCTCTACAGCTTCATCGTGCTGTTGTTGTCGGGGATTTATCTGACTCTCTATTTCGACCCGTCGATGACCGAGGTCGTCTACAACGGCCCCTACCAACCGTTGCGCGGCCTGCACATGTCCCGTGCGTACGAGAGCGCGCTGCAGATCTCGTTCGAGGTCCGCGGCGGACTGTTCGTCCGCCAGATCCACCACTGGGCAGCGCTGCTGTTCGCGTGCGCGATCATCATCCACATGCTCCGCATTTTCTTCACCGGAGCATTCCGCCGCCCCCGCGAGTTGAACTGGGTGATCGGCTCGCTGCTGCTGATCCTGGCCATGTTCGAGGGCTACTTCGGCTATTCGCTGCCCGACGATCTGCTGTCCGGAACCGGTCTGCGGGTGGCCATGGGCGGCATCACGATGAGTCTTCCGGTGGTGGGCACCTGGATCCAATGGGCGCTGTTCGGCGGCGACTTCCCGGGCACCATCATCATCCCGCGCCTCTATATCATCCACGTGCTGCTGTTCCCCGGAATCATCCTGGGCCTCATCGCCATTCACCTGGCGGTGGTGTGGTACCAGAAGCACACGCAGTTCCCCGGGCCCGGCCGCACCGAAAAGAATGTGGTCGGTATCCGGATCATGCCGGTGTTCGCGGCCCACGGCGGCGCGTTCATGGCCATGGTCGTTGCGGTGCTGGCACTGATGGGCGGGCTGCTACAGATCAATGCGATCTGGAATTACGGGCCGTACAACCCGTCGCAGGTGTCGGCCGGTTCACAGCCGGACTTCTACATGCTGTGGACGGAAGGTCTGGCCCGTATCTTCCCGCCGTGGGAACTGTATTTCGGTCGGTACATGGTGCCCGCGGTGGTCTGGGTGGCGCTGACCATGCTCGTTGTCCTGGCTGTGATGACGGCCTACCCGTGGATCGAGAAGCGGCTCACGAAGGATGACGCGCACCACAATCTGCTGCAGCGGCCGCGAGATGCGCCGGTACGCACCGGTATTGGAGCAATGGCTGTTGCTTTCTATGTTGTGCTGACCCTGTCCGGTTGCAACGACATCATCGCCTTGGTCTTCCACATCTCGCTGAACGCGACGACCTGGATGGGTCGGATGGGTGTGCTGATTCTGCCGCCCGTGGCCTACTACGTTGCCTACCGCTTCTGCCTGGGCCTGCAGCGTTCGGACCGTCAGGTGCTCGAGCACGGCATCGAGACGGGAGTGGTCCGCAGGCTGGCCAATGGCGAGTACATCGAGGTGCATCAGCCGCTCGGCCCGGTCGATTCGCACGGCCACCCGATCCCGTTGCAGTACCAGGGCGCGCCGATGCCGAAAAAGATGAACAAGCTCGGCTCGGCGGGCCGCCCTGGCACTGGCAGCCTGCTGCGGGCGGACCCGGTGGCGCAGAGCGACGCGTTCAGCCGCGCCGAGCACGAGAGCGAAGCTACCCAACTCGCCGTCCTGAAGGCAGAACAAGAGCGGGCCCGCGGCGACGGCAACGGCGCAGGCCCGCACTAAACCTCGCGTCAGTTGCGGCGAGGGGAAGCGAGCATCAGCCCAGGAACATGCAAATGGACGATGTCCTCGTCGCGACACTGCGCATCGGTGAGGCTCACCCCGATGTGGAAGGTCTGCACCAGCGTCCAGCCCATGGCTCCAGCCGCGATGGTGAGAGCGACCCCCAGAGCTGAGAGCGCCAAGCCGAGCGTGGCATCGGTGGCCGGACCATTCCAGTGGCCGACATAGCGCACGGCGACGGCGATGAAGAGCCCGAGCGCCACCAGGTTGAGTCCGCCATGGGCCGCGCCGACGATCTTGGCTTGGGAGTGGCGCGGCACGCCCAACAGCCAGTCGACGAACCCGGGCACCGCCGCCAGGATCGCGGTACCCGCGCCGGCGATGCTCGCCGCGATCGCGAGGTTCAGCCAGAACTGGTGGTTGTTGGCCACGTACACGGCGAAGCCCACCAGACTTCCGGTGTAGAACGCGACCGGGAAGGCCACCAGCGCGGGGTGAACCGGGTGCCGCGCGACGGTGATCTTGCTGTACATAAACGTTGCCTCCCTCGTCAACAAATCGATGTCTGCGATTGGTGGCGTTGTACCCGGTAACCGCACCGGACATGCGTGTCAGCCGCGGATGTGGCTTGCGTCGAGATCATGGCTGGGGAGACGTTTTTCGAGTGGGCGCATCCATAAGCATGGCTTCGCTCGCCGACGGGCGCGTTTAATATGAGCTCCGCACTGGAGGTGAGCGAACGTGGCGAGAACCGAGTTTCCATCCAAGACTCCGCTGATCGGAATGCTGATGATCTTCGCCGCGCTCGCGATCGTCGCGTTCACTGCGTATCAGCATGCCGGATTGCTGTCGATCATCGGGTACGCGGTCGCGGCCGTTGTCGGCGTATGGGGATTCGCGCTCACCTTCCGCGATCTATCCGATCCGCCGCCGCCGAGACAGGGTCCGCCGCCGAGTGGTGCGGACCCGGAACGGACATCATGACGCCAACTCAGCAGGCGGGCGATGGACCGGCTCTCGAGACGGAGGATTCGGGCTATCACAAGAGCCTCAAGCCTCGTCAATTGCAGATGATCGCTATTGGCGGTGCCATCGGAACCGGGCTGTTCCTTGGTACCGGTGGGCGATTGCGCGACGCCGGTCCCGGGTTGTTCATCGTTTACGCCGTCTGCGGCGTGTTCGTTTTCATCATTTTGCGAGCACTTGGCGAACTCGTTTTGCACCGTCCGTCCTCGGGATCGTTCGTGTCCTATGCGCGCGAATTCTTGGGGGAAAAGGCGGCCTATGTTGCCGGCTGGATGTATTTCCTGAACTGGGCGATGACCGCAATCGTCGATTCGACGGCCATCGCCACCTACTTTCACTTCTGGAGCGCCTTCAAAGCCGTCCCGCAGTGGTTGATCGCGTTGATCGCGCTCGCAATCGTGCTCAGCATGAATCTGATCTCGGTGACGTTGTTCGGTGAGCTGGAGTTCTGGGCAGCGCTCGTGAAGGTTCTCGCCCTAATTACCTTCTTGGTCGCCGGAACTATTTTCCTTGCCGGCCGCTACCCAATCGACGGTCACAGCACCGGAATCAGCGTGATCGCGCACCACGGCGGACTATTCCCGACGGGCGCGATCCCGATGGTGATGGTCACCTCCGGTGTCGTGTTCGCCTATGCCGCAGTCGAACTGGTCGGGACGGCCGCGGGCGAGACCGCTAATCCGGTCAAAATCATGCCGCGGGCCATCAATTCGGTGATTGCGCGCATCGCCGTGTTCTACGTCGGTTCATTGATATTGCTCGGGCTGTTGTTGCCATACACCGATTACTCGGCGGCGGAGAGCCCGTTTGTGACGTTCTTTTCCAAGCTTGGCTTCGGCGGCGCCGGAACATTGATGAACATCGTGGTGCTTACCGCAGCGTTCTCGAGCCTGAATGCCGGACTGTACTCGACCGGACGGATCCTGCGATCGATGGCGATGAACGGCAGCGCGCCGACGTTCACCGCCAGAATGTCGCGAAACGGTGTCCCATACGGTGGCATCTGCCTCACCGCCGTGATCGGGCTTTTCGGCGTACTGCTGAACGGCGTCGTCCCGGGTCAGGCATTCGAGATCGTGCTCAATATGGCCTCGCTCGGGATCATCTCGTCCTGGGCCACGATCGTGATCTGCCAGATCCAGCTGTATCGGTGGTCGCGAAAAGGATTGGTGGAGCGGCCGGCGTTCCGACTGGCGGGTTCCCCGTACACCGGGTATCTGACGCTCGCGTTTCTCTTGCTCGTCCTTGTCCTCATGGCGTTCGACCATCCGATCGGAACCTGGACGGTCGCGTCGCTGGTCGTCATTGTTCCGGCATTGATCGGCGGTTGGTATGCGGTGCGCAATCGAGTGCTGGCGGTTGCGGCCGAGCGGGAGGGTCACACCGGGCAGTTCCCCGTTGTCGCGAATCGTCGAACCTGAGTGCGCCGAAGTTTCTTCAGACCGGATCTAGTCAAGCGGCGGGAAAACGTGACACGCTAAAACGGTGACGAATCCTCCGGTTACGGGGTCGACTCAGACCACCGACAAGCTCGACGCAGCAGTCTTCAAGGTCGCCGGTGTGGTCATTCTCGGCGCGATCATGTCGATCCTCGACGTAACCGTCGTCAATGTCGCCCTGCACACGTTCCAGATCGAATTCCACACAACTCCCGCGGTCGCCGCGTGGACGATGACCGGCTACACGCTCGCATTGGCAACGGTCATTCCGCTGACCGGGTGGGCGGCCGATCGATTTGGCACGAAGCGCCTTTACATGCTGGCGCTGACGTTCTTCGTCGCTGGCTCCGTGTTGTGCAGCACGGCATCGAACATCGAGTCGCTCATCACTTTTCGCGTTATTCAGGGCCTCGGCGGCGGGATGCTGATGCCCCTGGGCATCACGATCATGACCCACGCGGCAGGTTCGGACCGCATCGGACGCGTGATGGCCATCATGGGCGTACCGATGCTATTGGGACCGATCGGCGGCCCGATCCTGGGCGGGTGGCTGATCGAAAGCTTCAGCTGGCACTGGATCTTCCTGATCAACTTGCCGATCGGCGTCGTGGCGCTCGTGCTCGCTTTTATTGTGCTGGAAAAGGATCGGCCCGAACCATCGGAATCGTTCGACTTCGTCGGGATGCTGTTGGCCTCGCCAGGTCTTGCCCTGTTCCTCTACGGCGTCTCCTCCATCCCGGGGGAGGGCACTGTGCTGTCGGTGAAGGTGCTCGTCCCGGCCGTCATCGGGATCGGGCTGGTGGCCGGGTTCGTCGTGCACGCTTTGCGGACCGAGCATCCACTGATCGATGTGCATCTGTTCCGTAACCGGAATCTCACGTTCGCGGTGCTCACGATGGTGTTCTTCGCGGCCGCATTCTTCGGTGCCCAGCTGCTGTTGCAGCTGTATCTGCAGCAGGTTCGCGGGGAGTCCACCCTGCACTCCGGTTTGCTCAATGCCCCGCAGGGTCTCGGCGCGATGTTGACCATGCCGATCGCTGGCCGGCTCGTGGACAAGATCGGGCCGGGGAAGATCGTCATGACCGGCCTGGTGGTGATAGCCATCGGGATGTCGACGTTCACGCACATCGGTGCCGACACGTCGCTGGTGTGGATCGAGGTGTCGTTGTTCGTCATGGGCCTCGGCATGGGTTGCACCATGATGCCGACGATGACCGGCGCCATCCAGACGCTGACCCGCCAACAGGTCGCGCGGGGCTCGACATTGATGAACATCATGAATCAGACCGGGTTTTCGATCGGTGCCGCCGCCATTTCGGTGGTGCTCACCACCTTCCTGACGCATGAAGGTCTCGGCGGCAGTCCCTCCGGCGCCGCGCCGAAGCACGTCGACCCGCACGCGCTCGCACAGATCCACGAGCACGCGGCTACCGCGTTCGCGCACACCTACATCGTGTCGTTCGCGCTGATCTTGCTGACGTTGATTCCTGCGTACTTCCTGCCCCGCACCAAGCCCGCGGTGCCCGCCGACGAATCGGCGGCCGCATCCGTCGTCGGCTGATCGATCGTTCCCGCAAGCCGCCGCACACATCGACCTCGGCTGCAAGGTCGATGTGTGAGCTTG
Organism: Skermania sp. ID1734; assembly: GCF_007489285.1. GTDB lineage: Bacteria > Actinomycetota > Actinomycetes > Mycobacteriales > Mycobacteriaceae > ID1734. The sequence goes on along the minus strand of NZ_VLIY01000010.1, from coordinate 108,029 downwards.
AGTGCCATCTAAGTTCGTTTCGTATGACCCCCTGCCACGGCGTCAAGGTCAAGCCCTGAGACCTTTCCGCGGAAATTTCCATCGGTTCGGCGAGCGGTGGTTGTGCGAGCCTCGACTGGGTATGTGCTCGACCGGTTAAGAACCGAACCAAACAGCGGGAGGGATCGTGGAATTTAGTGGTCGCCAAGGCGGTTCAGCTGCGGAAAGCGTCGTGGCCGCGTCGGGAGTGATCGCCGCCGCCATCGTTCTGGTCGCGGTCGGCGCTATCCAAGTCCTGGAAGGGATTTCGGCGCTGGCTGCCGATGCGATCATCGTCGTTGGTCCGTCGTACGTGTACCAGTGGAACCTCACTGGCTGGGGCATAGTCCACGTCGTCCTCGGTGGTCTGTTGATCCTGCTCGGCGCGGCATTGACCACCGGCGCGGTGTGGGCAAAGGTCGGCGCGATCACGCTCGCCGCCCTGTCGCTGATCGCCAATTTTGCCTGGCTGCCCTACGCGCCATGGTGGTCGGTGCTGATCATCGCTTTGGATGCATTCGCCATCTGGGCGATAACCACCTGGCATCCGCATCGGTGGCAGGGGCGGTCGCCGACCGCGATGCCGGGACGGCAGGAAACCGCGACACCAGCGGCTTCGGTGGCGTCGCCACCGTCTGCGACGGACCGGCCAGGCGGTGCGCAATAACAGGCGGGTACACAGCTAGGATGCTGCGCGAAATTGCTGTCGGACGGTGCGCATCACCATGCCGCGAACAACCCCGGAGCTGAGTGGCACACGGGTTTCGCCGCTTCCTGGTCCTGGGTAGAGGTTCAACGGTAGAACTGACAGTGCTGTCGAACCGCGGCAATGAGAAATTTGCGACGAGGGAAAGAAGCAAGATATGACGCAGCCACCCAAAGATGCCGAAGAACTGCAAGGGCGTCTCAAGGAAGCGGTAGGTGCTTTGACCGACGACGACGAGTTGCGCTCGAGGGGACAAGTCGAGCAGGTGTCATCGGCACTCAAGCACCGCATCGATGATCTGGCGGAGAGAGCGAAAGAGCTCACCGACTCCATCAAAGATCGCGGCGATGACGTGTCTGCGTCGCTCCGTCAACGCATCGATGACCTCGCCGCGCGGGTGAAAGAGCTTACCGATTCGGTGAAGGGACGCGGTGACGACGTGTCCGCGTCGGTCCGTCAACGCATCGACGACCTCGCCGCGATGGCCAAGGACCTCACCGAATCGGTCAAGGGTCACGGTGATGACCTGTCCACGGCGGTACGTCAACGCATCGATGATCTGGCGGCGAAAGCCAGAGACCTCACCGACTCGATAAAAGGCAATCAACAATGAGCTCAGCCCGAGGAGGCGGAAGCTAAACGCTCGGAATTACCGCGACTGCGTCGTCACATCCGGTCGCGCAGGATGGTCACGCCGTCGCCGGTCAGATCGGCCAGGGCGGCGGCGCGGCCGGTCATCGCCATTACGAGTGACAGGATCGGCCCGGACACGGTGGGTCCGGTGCCGGCGGACCAGTCGGTGTCGGTGGCGGACAGGGCGAGTCCGGCGATGCGGTTCTTCGCGCCGATCAGCAGGTTGGAGCGTTTGTAGAAATCTGCAACTCGCGCGCACGCCTGCGGCGGGTAGTCGTGCGCGATGCCGAGGGGTCGACGAATGTCTTCGCTGTGCACGATGGTTTCGCCGAGCCAGGAATCGACGGGCCCGGGTGGGGCGGTAGTTGCGTCGATCGCCCGGGTAAACGCCGCCAGAGTGTCGGCGGGGGAGCCGGCGGTCTGTTTGGCAACGTTCTTTTCGGCCATCGCGGTGAACCGGAACCCTGACTTGGCGAGGCCAGTGAAGAACCGTAGCGGAGTCATCTGGGCAGTGGCGGTCATGTGGCCGAGCACCTGTTGTACGTTCCAGCCGGCGCACAACGAGGGGATTTTCCACTGTTCGTCGCGCAGGCCCGCCAGATCCTTTGCGAGCGCCTGGCGCTCGGCATGGATGATCGGCCACACGCTAGATTCGGCCATCGATACTCCTCACATCCAGCACGCGGATCCAGTCGCACGTTGGTGATCATCATCGACTCCACTGCGAGCGTGCGCAATCGCGACCGATGCTGCTGGCTGACGAGCGTTCGGGCACTCAGCTATCCGCCGACAGTGGCCACCGGTAGTTGCGGTCTGGCCGGCGCGGGGATCTTGGTGAGGCCGAGCGCGACAAGATTGTCGGCTGGCGGGTGTTTGGCTCCCGCTGGGCCCGCGGCGTATGCGTCGAGTAGCCGGGTCGTGATGGCGCGCATGACTCGGCGGGTGGTGTCGCCTGGTGAGTTGGCGCGGGTGCAGTAGGGATCCAGTCCGCAGATCCAGTATTCGGTTCCGGCGGCGAACACGGCGGCGCCCGAGGAGGCCGCGTAGTAACTGACATCGGCGAATCCACTGCGGTGCTGGCACGTCACCGGCGAGTGGAACAGCGACTCGATGGGTCGCGGTGTGGGCACGTCGAGATCGATGGCGTTGTACTCGTCGCCGACCATGCGCGGCAGGTGTTGGCCGGCGCTCACCAACCCGTGCAGCAACCAGTTGTCGGGTGCGGCGACAACGAGGTCGGCCTGGACCGGGTTGCACTGGTAGTAGTTGCCGAGCATCGCGCTTTCCGGGCGCGGGTTGGGCGGTGAGCGCCATTCCTGGGTGGCCGCCAGTGGGTCGGTGGTGTGGATCGGGTCTTCGGTGAAGGACTTGTAGTCGATCTCGAGCCGGTTCGGACCGACGGGGGAGTCGCCAAAGCGCATGTGCCGGTAGGCGTCGTTGCCGCCGAGGAAGGCGACGTTGACACCGTTGTCGCGGGCGGTGACCACGTTGTTGCGCATGCTGGCGGTCCAGTATTCGTCGTGGCTGAGGGTGATGACGGCGGCGGCTCCGTCGAGCAGGTGTGGGTCGGTGGCCAAATCCACGTCGGTGGCATACCCCAAGCGATGCCCGGAGCGCTCGGCGAACAGCACAAACGGCAGTTCGAAGTACAGGAAGTCGCCCGCGCCCTGCATTGTTTGCGACTGGTAGGGCCGGTCGAAACTTACTGCGCGCGACCGGCGTGCTTTGCTGCCGCTGGGACTGTCGTAAAGGCTGTAGCCGCCCCAACGGTTGTAGGCCTGCCAGGTGGTTACGGCGTTGACGATGACGATGCGGCCCTTGTTCGACGGTGCTCGGATCGTCAGCGGAACGAACTGCTGAGTGTTGTTGTCGCCGTCGAGCCGCAGCAGGTAGTCACCCGCCGGCCAGTCCCGGGTATCCAGAGTCAGCGTCGGATGCCACGGCGCGACGACCGTCGAGGTCGGGTTCTGCACGACGTAACCGGCCTGCACCCCGCCGGGCTGCGGTGACGACTTCCAGATCTGTAGCGCTTCGGAGCCGGTGTAGTTGCCCATGCGGTAAGCGGTGACCGTGTAGGTACGGGCAGTGGTGGACACGAACAACCGCACGGGGGTTCCGGGTAGTGCGCTGGTGGTGTCGGCGAATCCTTCGATCCCGTGCGGCGGGCCAGCGTGGGTGATTTGCCAACCTGGCGTGCCGGCCGGAACCGGCTGGGTAACCGGCGTGCTTGGCCGCGTGGGCAGCGCAGGCGAGGGTTCCTGGACCGTTGAACAGCCCGCCGCGATCAGTGCAAACGCCATCCACAACAAGCAAAACTGTCGTCGGTACTGTCGCGCCATCACTGCGCAATTCTTACCCATCGGCGTCGTTGAGCCCGTCGCCGGTCCGTGAATCCGCGCGGCCGCAGCGAACTCAGCCGAGGTAGGTCGATTCGAGCACGAGATCCTTTATCAGCCTTTGATATTCGGCGTGCGATTGGTGTTCTCGGGTGTGCCAGTCGACGCCCTCTCGGCGGCGCATAAACTCTCGATACTGCGGTACGCCAGGGTATTTGATGTTGTCTGCCACCACAACCGAACCTGCGTGCAGCCATTTCTCGTCGAGGATCCGGTGCAGGTCGGGCAGATATTCTGCCTTGTCGTGGTCGAGGAAAACGAAATCGACTGTGCCGGGTGCGAAGTCGTATTCCTCACGAAGTGTGCCGAGGGTCTTTCCGTGGTCGCCGAACGTTCCGACGATCACGACGACGCGCTCGCCGATCCCGGCATGGTCCCAGATCCGCCGGGCGACTACGGCGTTGGCCGGATTGAATTCGATCGAGTACAGAACAGCATCGGCGGGCATGGCCCGCGCAATCCGCAATGCGCTGTAACCGCAGTAGGTGCCCAGTTCCAGCAGGCGCCGAGGGTGCGCGGCGACGACGGCGCGATCGAGAATCTCGCCCTTCTCGTCACCGACGTTGATGAGGTACTTCCTGGCGTAACAGAACTCGTCGATCGCTCTGATCGCGTCGTCGATGTCATTTCTGCGAGCATGTGCGCACACGTAATCGGCGAGGGCTTGTTCTCGGCCGTCGCCGACCTGCCAAGTGGCACCCATGTGGCGAAGGCCGAACAGCAACCGCAGAAACGACCATCGCAAAACAATGACCGGTTTGCCGATGGACTCATTGACGGCGACGGCCGAACTGATTGCCGCGATGGCCACCAGCACCGAACGCGGTAGCCGCAGCCCGAACAATCGTGATCGACGTGCGGCCAGCAGGATTGTCGAAGCGACCGACACAGCCGCGGCGATCGCAGCAGAATGCCGCCCTGGACGTCGTGCGACCGTGCCCATTAGTCCGCGCTGACGAGTGTTCGGACGAAACGCCGTACCTCGTTCATCATCTGGCCCACCGAATCAGCGACGAACAAGACCGGCTGACACACGCTGTCATCGATGTCGCAGTCGATGACATTCTCGGCCCGGAACTCCCGTAGCTCGGCGTTGGCCATGTTTTCCATCTCGGTCATCGAGGACAGTATCGCCGCACCGCACGCTCGCGGCCGGCCCTTCTCGGCCACGACGCCGACTTCCATGGTGAACCAGAACAACCGCCCGATCGCCTTGCTGACATCGTCGGAGGCGGCGTGTTTGGCGGCGCGTCCGAACCATCGATACATATCTGCGAATTCTGGATCGGCAAGCATCACTGCGTGTCCGACCAATTCGTGGATTACGTCGGGCTGCGGCGAAAACAACTGCTCCGTCACCGGTCGCACGTCGGGGGTCGACTGCAGGATGCCGTCGGCCAGCGGCGCAAAAAACAGCCGACCGGAGAGGGCGCCCATCGCCGGCGCAAGCTCGAAACCGGTGAGTGACCGAAGCGTGCTCGACACCTCACTCAGTTGCGGGACCCGGTCGGCGGGTAGCGCGACACGTCGCGCGGCAGAGTGGTAATGCTCGCAGCTCAGCTGTTCGTGCATGTCGCTGAGCGCCATGAAAACGCGCGCCCACAGCGCATCCTCATCGCTGCTGTAGACGAAATCGGGCAGCGGCTGCCCCAGGCGATACCGGCGTGACAGGCGCTTACGCTCGGCTCGGACGTCGACACAAACCGTCATCGCACTGCATCCTCTCGTGCGATCACCTTGCAGAGACAGACTCCAACAACCGCCGACAATTGCCGACTGGTTGCCGGGGTACCTCGTCGGGATGTACTGCAAACAAGCGCATGATGTTGTGGTCGCAACGCGCCGCCAGCAGTCGCATTGCGTTTACATTGTCCTACGTTGGTGACATGTCGGTAAATGTGTCGGTACGTCTGGACGATGGGCTGGCCGAGCGGCTGCGTCTTCGCTCGCGCGCCGCAGGAGAAAGCCTCTCGGATCGGCTGCTCCGCTACGCCGAAGAAGGCGCGCGCCGCGATGAGCATCCGATGATCACCTTCCGTGACGGACCTACCGGGCGGCGCGCCGGACTGATCGGCGGTCCGGACGTATGGGAGGTCGTCATGTGGGTAGGCGAACTCGACTCCGCCGACCCGGCAGCAGAATTGGCCGCGGACGGGGTGGTGAGCCGGACGCAGGTCGATGCAGCCCTGGCGTATCAGGCGGTCTATCCCGACGAAATCGCGGCCCGCATCGAATTGCATCGCAGCGAGACAGCCCTGGCCCGAACGCGGTGAAGCTGCTGCTCGACGAGATGAATCCGCGAGCGTTGGCCGAAGCGCTCGGCCAGATCGGTATCGATGCGGTCACTGTCGCCGACTTACGCATAAGCGGTGCCCCCGATTCGGAGGTCTTCGCGGCCGCACGCGCGGACAAACGAGCGGTACTCACTGAGAACGTCGCCGACTTCATCCGACTGGCCGCGGAGCTCCTCACCGCCGGCGGCCACCACAGCCGACTCGTCATCGCTCTGTCCTCACGCTTCTCACGTCGTCCCGCCGGAATAGGACCGCTGACCACGGCGGTGGCTGCCCTCGTCGCGGAGGATCTTAACGACCGTGTTGTCTACCTACAGCGGTGCCACGATCGGCCGTAAAAGTGTCGGACCTGCGCGCCAGAATGAGCCGATGACTCAGCAAATTCCTCTTGCCAACATCATTACCCTCGGGGTGGCCGACATCGCTGACGAACGGGAGTTCTACCGCCGACTGGGCTGGCCGCTGGTGCTCGACACCGACGATTTCGTCGTGTTCGAGCTGGGTGGAGCGCTGCTTGCGCTGTTCGGCGTCGACGATCTCGGCCGAGACGCACGCGCGATGCCTGAACGTGGAGCCGGCGGCATCCGCAGCGCGGTCATCATCACCGTCGACCGGCCCGAGGACGTGGACGCGTTGACCGATCGGGCCCGCGCCGCTGGCGCCCGCGTGACCAAGGAACCCATCGCAGCCGAGTTCTTTGACGGCCGCGATGCCTACTTCGCCGACCCGGAGGGCAACTTCTGGGAGATAGCGTGGTCGGCCGGCGACAACCCGGTCACGGCCGCTGCCCGACGCGCCGCGGGCCGCTGACCTTCGCGCCGCAGCGTCCGGTTAGGGATCCGCTTTCCAACACCGCGGCTGCGCCATCTCGGCGTCGTCAACAACAGCATCGCTGCACCAGAGGTCGCACGGACATAGCAACGATTGGTCGGTTCTGTTCAGGTGAACCGTCACGCCCAGCGCTGGATCGCTTCGGTCGCGTCGGCGGGGCCCGTCGGGAAGCCGATGCGCGCGCCCGGGGCACACTCATGCACGAGGTTGATGACGCGTTCGAAAATCGGCAACGCCTCGGGGCGGGTACGCATTCCTGCGCCGATCACCACGACGTCCCACTGATTTGACGTCAAACGATCACGCACGACTTGTAGGTCGCTGTCGGGCGCGATGTGGCAACGCTCAATCTCGTAGCCGAGAGCGCGAATACGGTCGTTCTCAACGGCGATCGAGGCGAGCACGGTGTCGGCAGTGAGATGGGCCGCAACCATCTCTGGGGTCGAGAAATCGACGCTGCGGGGGTCGAAGCCGATGACAAGGACCTTCTTGGCTGTCGACACGAAGCAGAGTCTATTCCGGAGTCACAATGAAACCGCCCGCGGTCTAACCGACCTTTGGAGCCCAGCAACCGGGTTAACTGCCTTCGCTCACCGGGTAGATAACGTCGGCAGTCAGACCGTGCGCTTCGCGATGGACCGTTTCCGCGGCCTCTGCGTCCGGCGCCTCGACCAGGCAGAAGATCTTGCCCTCCGACTCGTTGACCCAGTACCGCAGGTACCGGACGCCGTACTTCGACTGAACCTCGAGATCGGCCTCGTGTGCGTGTGCGACATCCGCGGAGTTGACACCACCGTCGATCGTGTGAACGTCCATGAAGAGTGCCACCGTAAACTCCTTGCCTAGAGAATGGACAACTTGGTTAAACCCGCGGTGAGCCTGCTCGAACAGAGGTAAATATCCAATATTTCAGCCGCGTCGAACTTTTGCCTGACACCCCGCCGACGAATCTACCCGAATGGACGTACGAATCCATCCGCAGCGATGACCGGCCTTTCGATCCAAATACGTGCCAACGCGCGACCGCTTTGACTGAAGCCGGTGACAATATTGGTTAATTGGTGATCAGGGGTGCGTTGGCTCCTGCAATGTATCGGGGCGCATCGCAGACAAGTTTCGAACCCCCTTGTATTTTCTGTGCAACCGGTTTCGTGATTTCGTCGAATTTAGGCCACGAAGTGACGTCGGCTAAAACGCGTCGGCTGAATCTATGGTCTCGTAAAATTCGGACGTCGGCGCACCGCGCACGCCCGCTTCGGCGGTTACCTCGGCGATCTTGGTGTTGCCGTCGAAGAACGCCTGAAACGACTGCGGCGTGTCCCACTCGTCAACAACGACCAACTGCTTCCCGTCGTGCACGAACCGATGGTGTAGCGCTCCGTGAGCCTTAGCGTCGGCTGCGATGCTTTCGAGCAGTTCGTCTTTGGATCGGATGGTTTTGATGGCCAGCGCCATGTCGGATACGTCGAATCGAATGATCGCTACAACGCTCATCTTGTGTCTCCTAATTCGGAAGTGGCGTCCGATACGAATATAGTGCGCATTGCCTAGGATGAAAACATTTTGTGGCCGCATTCTCCGGCCAGAAAATTCGGCTATTACTTTCCTTATCGAACGTCATGTTTTCGGTGGAGAACTAATTAAATGAATCGGCCAACTGGCAGCGAATGTGGTGGACATGTTGCGCCACCGCAGAGCCGGGGGTCGCCATGGGTTAAATCGTCGGGTCGACCGGTTTGGCATTACCAATGCTAGAGAAGAACGTTACGGCTGCATAGGAGCGCACCGACCGCGGCCAGCGCGGTCGGTCATGCACGACCCATCTCGCATGCCTCGGGCTACCTGTTCCTGCCGGTGTGGCTTGCCGGCGGCAGCAATGTGCTGTTCGGAGCGTTCGACCCCGGCAAGGTGATCGAGATGATGCGCGACCACAAGGTCATCGTGCCAAGCGCCGTCCGACACTGAGGACGCTCGTTGAATTGCGGCTGGCCAGAGCCGTCACCATGCAGAGCCGGGCTGAAGAACCGCTGAGGGTTGGCCTTTCGTGCTTCCCGGCGCGCTTGCGGTGAAGGTTGACTGGATCTGTCCGACGGGGAGAAAGGATTGATCCGGCGATGACCGAGCCTGTCGTCCACACGACCGTCACGCGCCGACTGCCCTTTCCATCGCCCCCGCCGCCGGCGTCGATCAGTCGTGCCGGTGATGTGCACCATGCCCATGGCCTATCACTGCTGCATGGGTGGCTGCCCGTCACTGTGCAGATCGCCGCGGTTATTGCGCTCGTCGTGGCGGTGGGCTGGCGTACAAGGCGCTGGCGGTTGGTCGTACTGCCTGTCGTTGTTGCGGTCGGGGCCGTGGCTGCCGTGGCCGCGCGCTGGTTCACGGCCGACCAGGGCTTGACGGGTCGCAACAACACTGCGCCACTGTCGGTGTGGCTGTTTGTCGGCGCCGCAGTGAGCGCGGTGATCGTGGCGATTCTCGGGTGGCGCGGCACTCGCTGGTGGCGCCGCGCAGTATCCGTGGCGGCCATCGTGCTGCTCTCGGCGAGTTCGGCCGTCGCGGTCAACAAGTGGGTCGGTTACTTCCCGACGCTTCAGGCGGCGTATGCGGCGGCCACCGCAAGCCCGCTGCCCAACGAGGTCTCGCTCGACGCGCTTGCGGGTTTGCGCAACACCAGACTGACGCAGGGACGCATCGTCGCTGTCGACACGCCGAACAATCTCAGCGGCATGACGCACCGAACCGAATACGTCTACCTGCCGCCGGCGTGGTTCGACAGGCCGACCCCGCCGAAGCTGCCAGCGGTGATGATGATTGGCGGCGAGTTCGCCACCCCCGCCGATTGGCTGCGGATCGGCGGCATCGTACCCCAACTCGACGCCTACGCGGCCGCCCACGGCGGCTCGGCGCCGATACTGGTCTTCCCGGACACCGGCGGCACCTTCACCAACGACACGGAGTGCGTCAACGGCCCGCGAGACAACTCCGCCACGCACCTGACGGCCGAAGTGGTGCCTTACGTCGAAAAGACATTCAACGCGTCGACGGCCGCGGCGAACTGGGGCGTGGCCGGGTTCTCGATGGGCGGCACCTGCGCGATCGATCTCGCGGTGACGCATCCGGAGCTCTTCGGAACTTTCGTCGACATCGCCGGGGACGTCGGTCCAAACGCAGGCAACAAGCAGCAGACGATCCAACGGCTGTACGTGGGAAATCCGGCGCAGTGGAACGCATTCGATCCCAAGACCGTGATGACGACGCACGGTCCGTATACCGGCAGCACCGGGTTGTTCTACACCTTCGCGCCGACGGGTCCGGCGCGCGCTTGGATTGGTGGTGCACGGCCCGAGGCCGCCGCCGCGCCACATATCAAGGGACTTGCTGCGCAATTCCACGCTGCCGAGACGCTTTACACCACCGCGCACCGCGTCGGCATTGACGCCGCGCTCTACCTATCCCCGGGAGCCCATACATGGACCTCGGCGGCGGTCGCCTTCCATGCGGCGATGGCGTGGTTGTTCGCCGCGGTGGGGTCGGGCCCATCCGCGCATACTGCAGCGTGACTCGAACAACCGCGCAACTTCCGATCGAAACGCAGGGCGCGCACAATCCGGCACGTGTCGGCGAGGGGCAACGCTGCAAGTCCAAGGCTAGGTTGTGTGTGGGGCATCGACTACATCGCAGGAGGCGCACGGGTGGACGACGATAACGGCAGGCACCTGGCTGCGATGACGGATCCGGAGTTACGCGCCGAGTACGAGCGGTTGATGTGCCGCGGAGCCACACTGGACCAGCAGGAACAGCTGCGGTTGGCTGAGCTGCAGGTTTTGCTCGTCGAGCGGGACGTGCACGGCGACACCAGCCACTGAAGCGAGTCGTCGAGGCGACTGAGACCGGCGGGGTCCGGATATCTGTGGTGCACCCTGGATTACCGCATTGCCCGAAGTAGCCTGCGAGTCATCTTGTGTGTCGCGACGATCCAAAGATGGCGACGGGATAGTCGATGCATACCGCGGCTCGCTGCGTCGCGGCGTGTTTCGGACCAGAAGACATAGGCGGTGGTCGCGAAAGCCCCGGCGGTTGCCGCGGTTGCGATCGTGATGGTGAGCCCGAGGAAAGGCCACATTCTGCTTCCAATCGTTTTGTCAGTTCGGCGCTGATGTCCCGGACATGTTCGGCAGCAGCGGCTTCGAGCCGAGCCGTGCACGTGCGCAAATCCGGTGACCGGTGGTGGGTCGTCGTGAAAAGGGGAGCACCGTGTCGACCCGGGTCCCGGTGATGTGTGGTAGCTCTATGTGCCAGTGAGGGTTTCGAGTGCCTCGCTCAGGGTGGTGTGCATATGCAGTTGTTCGTCGACTCCGATCAGATGCATCGGCCGCCGCGTGACGGGTCCGTCGGCGACGACGAGAAACCTTGTGCCACTGGTGATTTTGGAGTAGGTGTCGATGAGCACTGCGATTCCGCTGCAGGACAGGAACGCGAGGTCGGTCAGGTCGACGATGATAGTGGCGGGGTCGGCGCCGATACGTGACTGGATCGCTGCTTTCAGCTCGGGTGAGGTCAGCAGGTCGAGGTCACCGCAGAGCTGCAAAACCGTGACGCTGCCGAGGACGGTTGTGGTGATGGCGAAGTTAGGACTGTGGTTGTCATTGGTGATGAGAGTGTCGGTGCTGGTCATCAGCGGCCTCCAGGGCGTTGCGTGCACTGCGGCACGGTGACGCAGCTGGTGACTCAACCGCCTCATGGCAATAGTCAGGACACTTGACGCTGGCTTGGAGCGCTTTGGTCTGGCCCGAACGGCGAGTCCATGACCTCGCTGCCGTTGATGCTACTCGACGAGAAGCCACGCAGCCGGTCCCACTGTCTGTGGTTATGCCCGCGATCGCGGCGACCTAAAACCGGGCTCTGGATCAAAAAGTGCCTGCCGGGCACCGCGGTCGTCGACGTCGCCACGTCTATTACTGTCGTGACAAAACAGTTGAGAAGCCAGCTGTCTCCCCGTTGCCCGGCTCATGCTCGGACGTTCCCAGGAGGCACGATGGCCACAGTCGATGCAGGCATCGACGGATCCGATTCCGCGTTGCAGATCACCACGGAATTCCGTCGGACCGTGACCGTCCTCACAGTCACAGGCGACCTAGATTTGCTGACGGCGCCGCGGTTGAGCGCCGCCCTTCACGCCAGCCTGCATCGCGACTCGGCAAGCGTGATCGTCGATTTGACCGGCTTGCACTTCCTGGCTTCGGTGGGGATCACCGCATTGCTCGACGCCGCTGAGCGCATCCGTCTGCGTGGTGGTTCGCACACACGCCTAGCGGTCGTTGCCCTGGGACAGGTCAGCAGACGCCCCCTGCAGTTGACAGGGGTAGATGCGGAACTCGACGTGTATTCGACACTGCCCGAAGCGCTCGAGGTACTCGAGAACTTGGACTGCGGGGACCGGACTGCTCGGCGCGAGGACCCCAGGGACACTGCTGCTGGCTGCCCGGCTGTTTAGTACAACAGGCTCCGCCACCTGCTGTGTGGCCGACCGCGCGCGAAACTGGTTGTTGCAGGTCACCCGACCAGGTCGCCGTCGGTATCACGCTGCTCGACATCGTTGTGCTGTCCTGTCAACGACGAATCCAGTGCGGGCTCGTGGCTGTCGTCGACGGGTAGGTCGACGGTGTTCCAGGCAAGGACCACGTCGGTGCCCTGAGAGTCGTGGCGCAGTTCGACATGGTCGGCGAGGTTTTTCATCAATGCGATGCCGCGGCCCCGGTTGCTCGCCCGCGGTACGGAACAGGGTGCCCACTGGCCGTGGTCGCTGACCTGCACCGTGACCCGGCCGCCGGTGGCACGGCCCTGCACCGTGAACGACCCGGGCCGTTCGGGGTAGGCGTAATCGATGACGTTGGCGATGGCCTCATACACCGCCAACACCATGTCGTAGATAGTGTCGGCTTCGATGTCGTTGGCCCATGCCCAACGGCGCACCCGGTCACGGGCACGGGTGGCCTCGCGTGCGGTGGCCGCTGCGGTGAACGACAACGTCCTCACGCGGCTCACCCCGGTGGGCTGCATTCTGGTCATCGTCGTTAGTCCTCACAGGATCGCAAGCTTGTCGGTCGGTCTGGCTGCGCGTTAAGGGAGGGTGTACCTCGCCGTGGCGGCGCTCGAAACATCGGTGGTGCGGGTCACACCGGTCCGGGCGCTTTACGGGTCACCGCGACACCGCGCCGCCATCCTGTCGCCAGGCCACCATTTCGTAATGGTTTTCGATGGCGCCGACTCCTGTTGTTTATCAGGTAAACCGGCAAAGTCGGCAAAATCGCATACCGGCATTTGAGTAGAGGGGTCAACATTCAACGACAGCCGAGCTAATTAACTATTTTCGGAAATCAAACTCTTCTGTGATTATCATCTGTGTCACGTTTTCTCGCCGGTGTGGCTTCGCTCGTAACGATTTCACTCCGCCGGCGGGCGACAGTCGAGTTGATCGGCGCTGTCCTGTGGCGCTTTACGAGCCGTTTTCCCGTTTCGTAGGTGCAATGAGTTAACCCGCTGGAAGGAAGAGTCGAATTCTCAAGAAGTTAGTGGAATATCTTAGCCAGATGCGCCCGACAATCTGGGGACCGATCCGGAAAAGCGACGATCACTAGTGGTGCGAACCGGGCGGTATGGTGTCACGATGTGGTGACATGGAACGAGCTGAAATCGCATTTAGGTTCCAATTCAACGGTTTTCCCGGAACGCACCCGAAAATCCGTAACAGCCGGCGGTTCTCGGTGATGTAGCAGGTACTTCAAGAAATACCCAGCGGGCTGCGAGACAGGAGGCGCCCGTGACCACCTCGAATACTGTCGTATGGCGCGACCGCAAGCGCTACCTATGGCTGCTCGGTCTCATTGCTCCGGCGTGCGCTTTGCTGCCCTCCACTCTGGTACGGCTGACCGGCCTGGAGGTGATGTGGTGGATCGGACCGGTGTTCGTTTTCGGTGTCATCCCGCTCGTCGATGCCTTGGTCGGTGAGGACGGTCAGAACCCGCCCGAAGAGGTCTACCACCGGCTATCGGCTGACCGCTACTACCGCTGGTGCACGTATCTGTTCCTGCCGGTGCTTTTGACGGGGTTGCTGATCGCCTCCTACTTGTGGGCCGGGTCGGCGTTGAGCCTGACCGACAAGATCGGGCTCGCCGTGACGGTCGGAGTGTCCAGCGGGATCGGTATCAACGCCGCCCATGAACTTGGGCACCGCTTCGAAAAACACGAACGTTGGCTGGCCAAAATCGCTTTGGCCCAAAGCTGTTACGGACATTTCTTCGTCGAGCACAACCGCGGCCACCACGCCCGAGTGGCCACCCCGGAGGATCCAGCGTCGGCCCGCTACGGGGAAACCTTGTGGGAATTCCTGCCGCGCAGCATCGTGGGCGGTCTGGTTTCGGCGTGGCGCCTCGAACGTGACCGCCTGGCCCGCCAAAACCGGCGAGTGTGGTCGATCCATAACGACAACCTGCAGGCCTGGACCATGAGTGTGGTGCTGTTCTCCGTGCTGGGAGCCGTCTTCGGGCCCGCTGTCGTGCCGTATCTGATCGTCCAGGCTGTGGTCGCGATCGTGTTGCTTGAGACCGTCAACTACGTCGAGCACTACGGCCTGCTGCGTTGTCGCGTCGGCCGCGGCTACGAGCGGATCGCGCCCGAGCACAGCTGGAACAGCGACCGGTTGGTCACCAATATTTTCCTGTTCCACCTGCAGCGCCACAGCGATCACCACGCCAATCCTGGGCGGCGTTACCAAACTCTGCGCAGCGCCGCACAGGCCCCGCAACTACCCGCCGGCTATGCCACGATGGTGGTCTACGCGATGATCCCGCCGCTGTGGCGACACATCATGGACCACCGCGTCCGCGACCACTACAACGGCGACCTGACGCGCGCCAACCTCGCTCCCCGCAAACGCGGCCGCCTTGCTGCCGTCCCTAACAGATTCGGACCAAGTGCGGCGTGAGATTCCGTGACGTTCTGATCGGTGTTGTGGCGTTGCTTTGCAGTCTCGCGCCAAGTGAATTCAGTGTTGTAACTGTTGATGGTGCTGGTCGATCATTCGCCGAGCCAGGTCGGCAATTTTGGTGTTGGTGTGCTGAGATGCGCGGGTCAACATCGCGAAAGCGCCATCGTCGTCGACCCCATGGGTTGCCATTACCAACCCGAGCGCTTTACCGATCTCGCGACCGTGCTCCAGGCCACGACGCAGTGTAGAGGCCTCTTCGGCATTGGCACGCGCTGCCAGCGAGACCGAGGCAAACGCTGCCAATATCACCGCCTGCTCCACCGAGCGGTCATCGAATCCGCCGACGGTGTCGCTAAAAAGGTTCAGTGCGCCGCTCTTGGCATCTGCTGTTTTCAGCCGCAAGGCAATCGCTGCGCGCACCGGCGTCGTGTCGACAACGATGCGCGCGAGGTCCGGCCACTCGCCGCTTGCAGCCAGATCCTGCTCGAGGTGAGGTGTCTCCTCGTCGATCGCATCTACACACGGACCCTGACCCAGCCGCCGCTCGGTCGCGTCGATCGACGCCGCGACCGGATCGGTGGCCGCCGAAGTGAGATATCGGCCGTCGCGGCGCACCATCATGCTGGCGCGGTCGCATCCGGGCACCAGAATTGTCGCCGCAACGCACAGGGCGGCATGGATCTGCTCGTAATTCTCCCGGTCGTAGACAATTTCGGCGAGCCCGGCGAAAACCGTCGCGGGGTCAGCACCAGACGTATCGAGATTCAACGTTGTTCTCCCGATGTCGGTCCTGCGGATGGATTTCGCGGGATTGTCGAGACAACGATACGCCGACACCCGCGACGTCCGTTTTGCCTATTCGACGAACGGGGGAGTGCACTGCGGTGATCAGGGCAGCCGCGCCACGTGCCGTCTCGATCACGCCTGTGAACTCCGAGCTCACCGGGATGTTCTGCAACGTGCGTTCCCCTGGATCCGGCGATATGGCGGAGTCCTTCGCTATGGTCAACGTCGTGATCACAGGGGAGCTGAAAAGCAAGATCGACCGCGTTTGGGATGCGTTCTGGTCCGGAGGAATCAGTAACCCGCTCGAGGTGATCGAGCAGATCACGTACCTGCTGTTCATCCGCCGATTGGACGATCTACAGACGTTGGCGGAGAAGAAGGCTCGAGTCACCGGCAAGATCGAAGACCTGGTGTTCCTTCCCGGTCAGGAGAATCTGCGCTGGTCGCGGTTCAAGAACGACGACGCTGAGGTGATGTTTCGGCTTGTCGGCGAGCAGGCGTTTCCGTTCCTGCGCGCCCTCGGTGGGGACGGTTCCACGTATTCCGACCACATGCGGGATGCCCGGTTCACCATCCCGACGCCGGCGTTGCTGTCGAAGGTCGTCGACATGCTCGATGACATCCCGATGGCCGATCGTGACACCAACGGCGATCTGTACGAGTACATGCTCTCGAAGATCGCGACCGCCGGTACCAATGGGCAGTTCCGCACGCCGCGTCACATCATCAACCTGATGGTCGAGATGATGGCGCCGACACCGAGTGATGAGATTTGCGATCCGGCCTGCGGGACGGCCGGATTTTTGGTCGCGGCGTCGGAGTATGTGCGTCGGACGCATCCGACCGCGATGACGGATGCGACGCAGCGCCACCATTTTCACCGCTCGATGTTCCACGGCTACGACTTCGATTCGACCATGCTGCGGATCGGCAGCATGAACATGCTGCTGCACGGCGTGGAGGCACCCGACATTCGGTATCGAGACTCGTTGTCGGAAGGCGCGAGTGAGGACACCGAGAAGTACACGCTGATTCTGGCCAATCCGCCGTTCGCTGGGTCGCTTGATTACGAGTCGACCAGCAAGGACTTGCAGCGGGTGGTGAAGACCAAGAAGACCGAGTTGCTGTTTCTGGCTCTGTTCTTGAAGCTGCTCAAGCCCGGTGGGCGGGCGGCGGTGATCGTGCCGGATGGGGTGTTGTTCGGGTCGAGCAAGGCGCACAAGGACTTACGCAAGATTCTGGTGGAGGAGCAGAAGCTCGATGGTGTGGTGAAACTGCCGTCCGGTGTTTTCCGCCCGTACGCGGGCGTGTCGACGGCGATCTTGTTGTTCACCAAGACCAATTCTGGTGGCACCGACGATGTTTGGTTCTACGACGTGCACGCGGACGGGTTCTCGCTGGACGACAAACGAAACCCGGTTGCGGCCAACGACCTTCCCGATGTGCTGGCCCGCTGGGCGCAGCGTGACGGGTCCGAGCGGGACCGTGCGCGCACCGAGCAATCGTTTTGTGTGCCCAAGGCCGACATTGTCGCCCAGGGTTACGACCTCTCGCTGAACCGGTACAAAGAGATCGTGCACGACGAAGTCGAGCACCGCCCGCCGCTGGAGATCATCGCCGACATCGAGGCGTTGGAGGAGGAGATCTGTAAAGGGTTGGCGGAGTTGAAGGCGATGTTGTCGTGAGGACGGTTACCTTACGCGACGTAGTGTCGGTTGTGGGAGGCGGGACACCTCGTAAATCAGTCGGCGACTACTATGGTGGTCATATTCCTTGGGTGACGCCGAAGGACATGAAGCGATCCCTAATCGAATCGTCCGAAATAACCCTCACACCAAAGGGTGTTACAAATTCGCCCGCAAAGCTAATACCCGCTGGGTCGGTTCTACTTGTTGTTCGTTCCGGAGTTCTGAAGCACACCTTGCCCGTCGCGTTGACCACAAAACCTGTGACCGTCAATCAAGATATGAAGGCATTGGTGCCAAATGGCGCCGTTTACGGCGGGTACCTTGCTAGATTGGTGAAGGCTTTGCAGCCAAAGGTGCTGAGCTGGGTTCGTGCAACTACAGCGGACAACTTCCCAATAGACAATCTCCTTGACCTTGAAATATGTCTTCCGCCGCTTGACGAGCAACGCCGGATCGCCGCGATCCTCGACCAGGCAGACGCCATTCGTACGAAGCGCCGAAATGTTTTCGCCGAGATCGACGCTCTCGAAGAATCTATTTTTCGCGACATGTTCGGCGACGTGGTCGCAGGGTCGACTGTCGAGGACGTTGCCGCAGCGGATAGAAGCAGCATCCGTACGGGCCCGTTCGGAAGTCAGTTACTACATGGTGAATTCGTCGACGACGGAATCGCGGTTCTCGGGCTCGACAACGTCGTGAACAATCAATTCCGATGGGCCGAGCGGCGGTACATCACCCCAAAGAAGTACGCCCAACTTGCCCGGTACACCGTGCATGCGGGAGATGTCTTGATCAGCATTATGGGCACCGTAGGGCGTTGCGCCGTTGTGCCAGAAGACATACCGACTGCGATCAATACCAAGCACCTCTGTGCAATCACCGTTGATCGGCAGCGACTTGAACCGTTGTTCCTACGGGCAGCATTTCTTTGGCACCCCGAATCGCGGGCGCATCTACGCCGCCAGACCAAGGGGTCGATCATGGATGGTCTCAACATGGGCATCATCAAGTCGATGCCAATACCGGTGCCGGATATGGATCAACAAAAGAAGTTCGTCACCCGGATCGCGGCGGTTACCGGCCGACAGATCGCCGCACGGCAGCTGCTCGTTGAGCATGACGAACTCTTCGCCTCTCTCCAATCCCGCGCATTCCGGGGCGAACTCTGATGAGCAACTTCGACTTCCTCAAAACCACTCTCCCCGGCGCCTATCCCGACTGCGCTCGCGCCGAGTCTTACCTCACCTCGGACCCACGCTCGGCGTGCTTCCATAGCCGCCGGGCGATCGAGGGCCTGGTCAAACACCTCTACGACGTCCTTGCACTAGGACCGCCGTACCAGAGTGACCTAGCCGCTCGCATCAATGATCCAGCGTTCAAAGCCAAGACCGGCACCGCAATCACGCAGAAGCTGAATCTGATTCGCAAGGTCGGCAACACGGCGGTGCATGAGGACAAGCCGATTGCGGCCACGGTCTCCCAGGCGGTGTTGCGCGAGCTCTATCACGTGATGGTGTGGGCGGCCTTTCGCTACTCGCCGAATCCGCAAGCGGTGCCGACCAAGTCGCAGTTCGATCCGGCATTGGCCGCGAAAGCTGCGCCGTTGTCACGACAGGAGCTCGCGCAGCTAGCGGCGAAGTTTCAGGCGCAGGACGAGGCACACGCAAAAGCGTTGGCAGACCAAAAGGCCGCGCACGAAGCCGAGCTGGCCAAGCTGCGCGCGCACATTGCCGCCGCCCAAGCCGCGAACGCGAAGACAGACGACCACGACTACTCCGAAGCGCAAACCCGCGACCTCTACATCGACGTGCTGCTCGCCGAGGCGGGCTGGCCGCTGACCGAAATACGCGACCGCGAGTACGAAGTCACCCGCATGCCCAACGCGACCGGCAAAGGCTTCATCGACTACGTGTTGTGGGGTGCGGACGGTCTGCCGCTGGCAGTGGTGGAAGCCAAACGCACCACCAAAAGTGTCCATGACGGCCAGCAGCAGGCCAAGCTGTACGCCGACGCGCTGGAGAACCAGTTCGGTCGTCGCCCGGTCATCTTCTACACCAACGGTTTCGAGCACTGGATATGGGACGACGAGGCCGGTTACCCACCGCGCGAGATCCAGGGGTTCTACACCCGTAACGAACTCGAGTTACTCATCCAGCGTCGCCACACCCGCCTGCCGCTGTCCACGGCGCCGGTCAATACCGAAATCGCCGGTCGGCCATATCAGGTGCGGGCAATCAAAGCTGTAGGCGAGGCTTTTGATCAGAAGCAGCGCCAGGCATTGCTGGTGATGGCCACCGGTTCCGGCAAGACCCGCACGGTCATTGCGCTGGTGGATCAGCTGATGAAAGCGAACTGGGTCAAGCGAGTGCTGTTCCTCGCCGACCGCACCGCGCTGGTCAAGCAGGCCACCGACGTGTTCAAAAAGCAACTACCCGCGGCGACGACGGTCAACCTGCTGACCGAGAAGGTCACCGACGGCCGGGTGTACGTGTGCACCTATCCGACAATGATGAACCTCATCAACACCACCGACGACGGTGGCCGAAAGTTCGGGCCTGGCTACTTCGACCTGGTGGTGATCGACGAGGCCCACCGCTCGGTGTATCAGAAGTACGGCGCAATCTTCGCCTGGTTCGATTCATTACTGGTGGGCCTGACCGCCACCCCGAAAGACGAAGTCTCCCACAACACTTACCGGCTGTTCAACCTCGAAGACGGCATACCGACCGACGCCTACAGTCTTCAGGACGCGGTCGACGACGGCTATCTCGTTCCGCCGCTGTCGGTGTCGCTCGGCACGAAATTCCTGCGTCAGGGGATCAAGTACGCCGATCTGACCGATGAAGAGAAGGACCAGTGGGATGCGCTGGACTGGGGCGAGGACGATCCGCCGGACGAGGTGTCCTCGGAGGAGCTGAACCGCTTCCTGTTCAACGAAGACACCGTCGACAAGGTGATCGCGTCGGTGATGGACCAGGGCTACAAGGTCGCTGGCGGTGACCGGCTCGGCAAGACAATAATTTTCGCCAAGAACAAAGCCCACGCCGAGTTCATCGCGCAGCGGTTCGACATTCAATACCCTGAGTATGCAGGCCATTTCGCCCGCGTCATCACCCATGGGCAGCCGTACGCACAAAGCTTGATCGACGATTTCACGATTCCCGACAAAGCCCCGCACATCGCGATCTCGGTGGACATGCTCGACACCGGTATCGACGTGCCCGAGGTTGTCAACCTGGTGTTCTTCAAGATGGTGCGGTCTAAGTCGAAGTTCTGGCAGATGATCGGCCGCGGCACCCGACTGCGCCCAGACCTCTTCGGTCCCGGCCAGGACAAGGAGAACTTCTTTGTTTTCGATTTCTGCGGCAACCTCGAATTCTTCAGTCAAGACCTACCGGGATCGGAAGGGTCACATCAGAAATCGCTCAACCAGCGGCTGTTCGAGTCGCGGCTGGATCTTGTGACTGCATTGTCGGGTGATACGGAGCCGAATCTTCGCGAAGAAACCGCAAAAACGCTGCAGAACATCGTCGCCGGGATGAACCTCGACAATTTTCTCGTCCGTCCGCACCGAAAGTGGGTGCAGGAGTACGCGAAGTGGGAGCCGTGGACCGTGCTCACCCGCGAGGGTGCCGGCGAGGTGGCCGAGCACCTGGCCGGTTTGCCGTCGACGGTCAAGGACAACGATGAGGACGCCAAACGGTTCGACTTGCTGATCCTGCGCCGCCAGCTCGCCCAGCTCGAAGGCGATTCGCTTGCAGCTGAACGTATTCGGGAGCAGGTGCAGAATATCGCGGTCGGGCTGTTGAGTCAGACGGCGATTCCCTCGGTCGCTGCCCAGCAGGAACTGCTGGACGACGTCGCGGGGGAGGAGTGGTGGGTCGATGTCACTCTGCCGATGCTCGAGGTCGCCCGAAAACGCCTGCGCGGGCTGGTGCGGTTCCTCGAAAAAGCCAAGAAGGTGGTTGTCTACACCGATTTCGAAGACACCCTCGGCGAGCGAACCGTCGTCGACCTGCCAGGCACGACCCCGGGCACCAACTGGGAACGATTCCGCGCCAAAGCCGCGGCCTACCTCAAACAACACGAGGACCACATTGCGCTGCAACGACTCCGGCGCAACAAGCAACTCACCCCGGATGACCTCGCCGCGCTCGAGCAGATGCTCGTCGACAGTGGCGCTTCCGACAGTGACATCGACAAGGCCAAGAAGGAGGCAGCTGGTCTGGGACTGTTCATTCGGTCGTTGGTGGGATTGGATCGACAGGCCGCGCTCGAGGCATTCGGAAGGTACCTTGACGGCCCGCGCATCGACATCAACCAGGTGCGGTTCGTCAACCTGATCGTCGACGAGCTCACTGCCAACGGCGTCATGAAACCCGAGCGGCTCTACGAATCCCCGTACACCGATACGGCACCGACCGGACCGGACTTCATCTTCCCGGAGAAGGACGTCGAAGTGATCGTGGATATTTTGCACCGGTTCGAGGCGAATGCCGCGCCGGGCGGGGCGGCATGAATAGGGGAGTTGCTCACTTCTCGCAGGCCACACCGTCGCCATCGCGGTCGAGCTTCGTGCTGTATCCGGGCTGACCCGCGTAGATCGGCGCCGCACCCGCGGCCCGGGCAGCGGAGCAATTCGGGTAATACACCTGTGATTGCTGCAGCGGTTGCGCTGGGGCGGGTGGCGGTGGGCTCTGCTCGGTTGCAGGTGACGACGGAATCGATTGTGCGGGAACCTGTTCGGTGGCCGGCGCGCCGCATTGACCGAGTACGCGCGACATTGCATCGTGTTCTGCCTGCGTGACCCACAGACCGTAGGTCGCCTTGATCTCTATCTGACGTGACACAAACGTGCACCGGTATGACTTGTTCGACGGCAGCCAGGTTGCGGCGTCGCCGTCGCTCTTCTGGTCGTTGGCCGCCGCCGTAGTGGCCTGCAATTCCAGCGGGTCGTTGGCAAAGTTGCGGCGCTTGTCGGCATCCCACTGCTGTGCGCCGGTCTGCCAAGCGTCGGACAAGCTGACGACGTGGTCGATTTGTACTGCGATTGATGTTTTTTGGCCTCTGGTGAATGAAATCGACTGTGCGGTATAGGGGTCAGTGAGTTGGCCTGACTGAACGACGCAACCGTTCGTTCCGGGCTTGATCACGACGGAGGTGAGGTCGCGGCGCAGAACGTCGTTGCGGGTATCGCATCCGTTGTGACCGTCGGCGACGGCGACGTCGTCGGACCATGCCTGGCCGAACTGATCTCGCGAATAGCCGGTCTTGGGGGCACGGCCCTTGATCGGCAACGCGGCGAGCCTGCTGACCGCGTCGGTACTGCTGGTGGCTGGGCTGGCCTTCGCCTCAGCGTTGTGACCAACCAATCCCGCCCCGGCGATCCCGAGGGCGACGGCGGCGCACGCCGCACCGGCACGCAGCGGCCGTTGAAACACCGCCATCCTCCTGCTTGGTGGATAAGACCACTTACTTACTCAACACAACAATCGGCGGCGGTGCGCGGCGCGTTACTGCGTGGGCAGGTTCGGGCAACGAGGCAGGCTAGTCAATCCTCGTCTGCCGGCCAGTCACCGACCTGTGACATTGTTTCGAGCTCGGGCATGAAAATCGCGGAGTTGCCCGAAGTGACGGTGCCGTCCGGTGCCACCCGTGCGAGCGTTTCGGCGCCCAGAACGTCGTCGAGTTCCGGGTTCACGGACCCAGCGAACACGATCACGGTGCCGTCAGAGCTCACCCAGCCGTAATCGCGTACAAGCCGGTCGCCCGGCAACGCGCGTCGTGCAGCCTCGACGGCCGCTTCCAATGCCTGACCGTCATCGGGACTCGGTTCCTCCTGATGGGCGTTCAGCTCAGCGAACAACCGTTGTTCTTCGGCGTCTTGCCGCAAATCGTTCGACCCGTCGATCTGCCCCTGAAACGCCGCCTTTGCCGCATCGACCAATTCAGCGGGCACGTCGGGATACGCGGCCTGGATTGCAGCGAGCGCAAGGTCGACGTCATCGTCGAGTCCGGTATCCGACCGCACGCCCCTGCCGGACACCGCTGATTGCAGCTCCTCGGCGAACACCGTCGCCAATTCGCGCGCCGTGGGGAAGTTGTTCCTCATGCCGTACCGCCTTTCTGCGCCGCACCCACGAGTAGGCAATTTGTGAGGTAGCGATGGTCGCCGCCTCGCCGCCGAACTGGAACTTGATCATCCAGTCGACCAGCTTGCTGCTGAAACACTCGCTGGTGCGGCCAGCGATGAACATCGTGGTGCTTTCCGCAGCGTTCTCGAGCCTGAATGCCGGACTGTACTCGGCCGGACGGATTGCGATCGATGGCGATGAACCGCAGCGCGCCGACGTTCAATGCGCACGTCGGCCAGTTCAGCGACGGTCTGGTGGCACGGCTGATATCGAACTCCGGTAGTTGCGTGTCGCGATAACTGCGGCACAGGGTTTCAGCGTTGCTGTGTCAGGCTGGGGCGGTGGTGAGGGTGGTTGGGCTCGTTTGCGCAGTGCTGTGGGCGGCGTTCTGGCTGTATTGGCTGGTGGCGGCGCTGTCGATGAAGAAGGGCCGCGTGCGGTGGTCTCGCGAACTGGCAATCAGGGTGGTGATCGGCGTCATCGTGGTCATGCTGGTCCGGTTCGGAGCACTTTCAAGATCGCGGCCCAGCACAGACACCTGGCGAGCTGTGCTCGGGCTCGTGCTGCTCGTCGTCGGGCTGGGGTTCGCGGTCTGGGCGCGCGTACACCTCGGTCGCAACTGGGGTATGCCGATGACGCAGAAAAACGAACCGGAATTGGTCACCAACGGCCCGTACCGGCTTGTTCGTCACCCGATCTATTCGGGCATCCTGCTCGCCGGAGTTGGAACGGCAATTGCTTTGCGCTGGACGTGGCTGATCGTGGTCCTTGTTGCCGCGATCTACTTCATCTACAGCGCGACCGTCGAAGAGCGCTACCTGGCCGGGCAGTTCCCTGACATCTATCCGGCGTACAAACAGTCGACCAAAATGCTTGTGCCATACCTGTTTTGACCGTTGTGTCAGGCCGCGATGAGGCCGAGGCTCGGTATGCCGAGGTTGCCGGCTCCGCCGGTCAGCGCTACCGGACCGGCGCCTGTCGCCACATCCACTCCGTTGCTGGTGACTTGTAGGGTTCCATGCGCGCCGGTGGCGAAATTCAGCCAGGAGACCATGATTGGCTGCGAGTAGGGTGCGCAGGTCGTCTGGACGATGGCGTTGCAAAGAGGCCCGGACGACAGCCGTACCACGCCGGTGCCGTTGGTTGTGGCGGTGAGAGTTTCCACGCTGAATGGCCACGGGTCGCCGCTGGAGATCCCGTCCTGGAATTGGTAGGTCGCAGTCGTTGCGGCCGATGCCGGGGTTACGCACAGTCCGAGCGCCAGCCCGGCTGCGGCGCTAATCTGCGCAATGCCGAACACCGCCGCCCTGAGCGGTCCAGGCTTCATCGTGTCCCCCTGTCGTCATTAAAGGTGCTTGCGCCTTCCGCGGCAGACTAGCGCGCAGGACGTCGGGGCCGTGCCCGTTCATGATCCGCGAGCCGTTCCGGGCCTTCTGCTCCCATTCACCGACCCGGCGCGCCACGATGCGGCCTTCCGTCTCGGGCATCGACGCAAGGTCCGCGCTGCGGCAAGCCCTGCAGCACCGAGCATGATGAGGCCACGTCGACGCAGCTCAATTCAGATTCGCGGGGAGTGAAAATCCGTGCTGTCCGAGGGTGCTGCGCGCGTGCACGATTCCGTGGCGCAGCAGCCCGTAGTCCCAGAGTTTCGCGGTCTTCAAGGCATGATGTCGCGCGCACAGGCATTGCAGGTTGGCCAGAATCGTCCAGCCGCCGCGGACCGGTTTGCTGTGGTCGTACTCCTGAATGTGGTCGATTTGGCAGTCTGCGGCGGGTACGCAGCATCCCGGGTGGCGGCAGGTTCCGTCTCGAAGACGGACGGCGTCGGCGAGCGCGGCGGCGGGCCGGTAGGCGAGCGCGCCTGGCGGTGGTTGGGTGAATCCGCCGTGGCCGTCGGGGAATTCGGCATGCACGGTGTGGGGGAAGTCGAGGACGTATTGCCGCAACCGCGCCAGTAGGTCGTGGGCTTGGGCGATCTGGGCGCTGCCGAAACCGTAGGGGCTGGGCGCCGCGACGGCGCCGGCCGGCATGATCGGGCTGACCAGGATGGTGGCGTGCGCGTAGGGTCCGTCGAAGGAGTCGACGGCGCGTTCGGCGGTGTCGATGATTGCCTGCCAGGTTGCGTCGGCGGCGAGCGCGCGCGTGGTTTCTGGGTCCAGCGCGCCGTATCCGTCGAGATGTGCGGGGTTGCGGCCGATGCCGAGAACGGTGGCCAGCCCGCACAGGAGAGTCAGGCGGATCTCTGGGCGGGGCATGGGCTGGCCGGGTCCGTATTCGCATGCGGGATCGCCACATTGGCAGCCTAGGCATGACTGTCCGCGCATCAACGCCAGATAGGCATCCGCGCGGCGCTGGGTGATGCTGCGCGGATCGCCGTGACACACCGTCTTGGCCACGGCCGTGATCAGGGCGGAGACCTCGGCGGTTTCGGTGGCGGTGAGTGTTGCCGTCACCCGGCCCATGCCGCGCGCGAGCGGTCGTTGCTTGACGTTGCGTTCGCGCTTGGCGCGCTCGTGTGCGCGGCTGGCCCAGTCCGGGTCGTCTTCGGCGAGCAGGCGGTCGATCTCGGTGCCGAGCTTGCGCGGCGGCAGGGTCTGCGCGGCGTCGAGGATGCGCTGTTCGAGCCGCACGATGGTCGCCAGCGGGGCACCGCAGGTGTGTTCGGTGACGGCCTGCACGGCGGGCAGGGTGAGGAGCCCGTCGGTGAACGCCGCGGCAATCTCGGGCATTCGCTCGAGTTCGAAAGACATCCGCAACCAGTCCGCGACCACGGCGTAGGTGGTCGACAGCGCCATGGCGATCTCTTCGAGCGACGATCTGTCATCCGGATTCGGATGCGCTTCCTGAAATTGTTTGACCAGAGCTATCTTGTGCGCCGCGGCGGCAGCTTCCGCGCGGCTGGCAGCGGTGATTAGGGTGAGCGTCGACGACTGACCAGCTGGCCCAGTCAGTGTTTCGCTCATGTGTTCGATTGTAGCATGGGACATGTTTTGCAACAACGCATTCCGCGAACATGATGCATAATCTCGCTTACCGATATCCGCAGAGTCGATGTCGAGCCGCCGGAACCAGGAGCCGGCAAGCCGTCATCGAACAGCAGCGCAGCCACCGACTGGGGCATCCAGCGTCTCGTTAAGTGGTGACAATCTGAGGTTGCCAGTCCTGCATCGCTGTCACATCAGACCTTATCGCGGGCAATTAGTTGTGCGGCAACGATATTGCGTGGGATTTCGTTGGTGCCGTCGCCGACGATCATCAGTGGGGCGTCGCCGACGTACCGTTCGGCGTCGTATTCCTTGGAGTAGCCGTAGCCGCCGTGCGCGCAGACGGCGTCGAGGGCGACCTGCATGGCATCCTCGGAGGGGAGCAAGCTTCGCCGTGCCCGCTTCCATGTCGGCACGTTCACCGGCAACGAGTTTCTCGGCCGCGTCGAGCGTGAGCAGACGGGCGGCGCGCAGCTTGGTTGAACTACCAGCGACTTCGCCGCGTTAGGATTCGCCGCAGGGACCGACCGAACTTCAGGCAGCAACTCCTCCTGTTCGAGCGCGAAAGCTTCCTCCATGTTGGTCCTGCCGGTCCTACTTCGCGGGTCGGGCCGGTAAGCGAGAACATACGGATCGGCGAGGGCTTCTTCGGCATGCTCGGGCAGCACGCGATGACGCTCCCACATGTGCTCGACCGCCTCCGGTCCCACCTCAGCTGCACACCTAATGTGTCACGTATGTATCACATTCCCGGGGCGCAGATTAACAACGGTCTCCGCATGGCGTTCGCAACCGATCTCGATGCACCAGTCCGTGGGAAATCTGTTGGCCGACATGGCCATGTCCGACTGCCCGAAGACGAGTTCGCGGCGCTGCGTGCCGCCGCCAAGGCCGCCGATCGCTCGGTATCCGATGTGATACGCGCTGCCATCCATCGCTACCTTCGCGGGCGGCTTGACACGGCCAAAGTTCAGGCACTGCTCACCGGGTTGCACGAGGCGGGCATGAGGCTGTCACCGCTGTAAATCGTGCCCCTGATGTTGTCCCATCTTGCTTCGTCGTCAGGAGTTATCGATGGCCGCTCGGATCTTGTCGGCATTGCGCCTGCGTAAGCGGCTCACCACCCTTCGCACCGGCTGGGCTGTTGCACGGGCGATCGGATCAGACCTGTCAGCGCGCCTGCGGCCGGCCGCGGCGATCCCAACGGTTGCGCCGGTAGTGGAACCGCCGCGTCGACTGGCGCATCCGGCCACCGCCATGGTCCAGACCGCCGCGAGCCCAGAGAAGGTTTTCGCGATCCTCGGTGACCCCAAGCGAATACCGGACTGGCTCGTCATCCACTCGGCCTGGTCCGGGCACCCGCCCGCCGAACTCGCCGAGGGCGTCGCGTTCGGGCAGCGAGTCGTGCTCATGGGCGTGCCCAGCGAAGTTCGGTGGACGGTGACCCGGGTCGATGAGCCGACGGTGCTGTGGATGGAGGCCGACGGGCCCATGGGCACGACCGTTGGCTGCTATCTGTCGATAGCTGCTGCCAGTTCCGGCACGGTCGTTCGGATCGATGGCGGCGTTGAGGGCGATGTGTTGAAGGGGCCCATGGGTTCAGTGGTGGCACGCAGCCTCGGTGAGGCGATGCAGCAGTCGCTGCAGAAACTCGCCGCGCTGGCCGAAACCGGAAGTGGCGAAGCGCATTCGGCGACAGCCAAGCCCGTTCCCACAGTCCGGCAACCGCGCCGGGCAAAGCCCGCTCCTATCCGCTACCAGCGCACCGGAGTTGACATCGATGCGTGGACGCCCGTGATAGTCGGCGTCGGCCAACTGGTCGACCGCGACAACACGACGTCCACCGGAAAGGACCCGGCCTCCCTGGCCGCGCAGGCGCTGCGACTCGCGGCGGCTGATGCGGGAGTTCCGTCGCTGCTGAGCGACGCGGATTCGGTGCGTTTCGTCGCCAGCGTGTCCTGGCGCTACGCCGACGGCGCGGCGGTCATCGCCGAAAAGGTTGGCGCCGCACCGCAGGAAACGGTGCAGACAACGCAGTTCGGTGGTGACGGCTCACAGCGGCTCATCAATGACGCCGCCGCCGACATCGCCAATGGCCTGGTTGAGATCGCGCTCCTGGGCGGGGCCGAGTCCGGCGGCATTGTCGCGGCGGCCGAGAAGCGCGGGGACGAGCTGCCGTGGTCGCATGGCAGCGGTGCCCCCACCCGGGTGCTGGGCAACGACACCGGTCCACACAACGACGCGGAAAGCGCAGTGGGACTGATCGCGCCGATTTTCGTATACGCACTGCTCGAGAACGCCGTGCGTCACCGCAAAGGCGCTGACCCGGCCACCCACCTGGCCGAGATCACCGACGTGTGGTCGCAGTTCTCCCACGTTGCTGCAGCCAACCCGTATGCATGGCTACCGCAGACCTTCAGCGCTGAACAGTTGGCCACCGCCGGAGAGGACAACCGACCCATCAGCGCTCCCTATGTGAAGCTGCTGACCGCCAATCTCCAGGTGAACCAGGCCAGCGGGCTGATCCTGTGCAGCGCCGCGGCAGCCACCGAAGCTGGAGTCCCGCAAGACAAATGGGTGTTCGTCCATGTCAGCGCCCACGCCGAGGAGCAGTGGTATGTATCCGAGCGCGCCGATCTCGGCGACTCACCGGCCATCCGTGCCATGGGGTCAGCGGCTCTGCAACACCTCGGACTGACCATCGACCAGATCGCACACGTGGACCTGTACTCCTGTTTCCCATCAGCGGTGCAAATTGCGGCGGACGCGCTCGGTCTGCCGATCGGCAACCCCGACCGGCCGTTGACGGTGACCGGCGGCCTCACCTTCGCGGGCGGTCCGGGCAACAACTACACCAGCCACGCGGTGGCCACCCTGGTGCCGCTGCTACGCGCCGAACCAGAAAGTTACGGACTGTCCACCGCCGTCGGCTGGTACCTCACCAAGAACGCACTGGGCATCTATTCGGCCACGCCACCTGCCAAGCCGTACAAGCAGATCGACGCCGGTATGCGGATGCAACGCCCGACGCCGCGGCGCGTGCTCATCGACTACACCGGGCCGGCGATCGTTGATTCCTACACCGTGCCCTACCGGCGTGACGGCCAGCCCCAGGCTGCCATCATCAGCGCACTCACTCCCGCCGTGCGTGAATTTTCACCGTCCGCGGTGAAGATTCACGCACAGGGGGCGCGCATCTTGTTGCGTATCACCGACGCTGACCTGGTCGACGCGATCGCTACCGGCGACCTGCTGGGTTGTCGAATCACCGTCGATGGCCCGAACAAGATCACCATCGACGACGACAGCTTCAGACTGGCTGTGTCTCGCGCTCGGCGGCCAAAGTAAGTGCGATGTCGACGATCATGTCTTCTTGGCCGCCGACGAGCCTGCGACGTCCGGCCTCCATGAGCAGTGTGCGCACATCGATGCCGTAGCGCTGCGATGCCGCCTCGGCATGACGCAGGAAGCTCGAGTACACCCCGGCATAGCCGAGCGTCAACGTCTCTCGGTCAACCCGGACCGGACGGTCCTGCAGCGGCCGGACAATGTCGTCCGCAGCATCCTGCAGCGCAAAGACGTTGCAGCCGTGCTTGAATCCATACAGGTCGGCCACGGCGATGAAGGCCTCGATCGGGCAATTGCCAGCGCCGGCGCCGTGACCGGCCAGCGACGCGTCCACGCGGGTCACTCCGTTTTCCACGGCGACAACGGAATTCGCGACAGACAGGGACAGGTTCTCGTGCGCGTGGATGCCGATCTCGGTACCCGCATCGAGAAGGTCGCGGTAGGCGCGCACCCGCTCGGCGACGCCGGACATGGTGAGCCGACCGCCGGAGTCGGTGACGTAGACACAGTGTGCGCCATAGGATTCCATCAGCTTGGCCTGTTTGGCCAGCTCGTCGGCCGGTGCCATGTGGCTCATCATCAGGAAACCCGAGACGTCCATGCCGATCTCGCGGGCGGTGGCGATGTGCTGGGCGGAGACGTCGGCCTCGGTGCAATGTGTGGCCACTCGGACCGACCGGACTCCGAGGTCGTAGGCGCGGTGCAGGTCGTGCACGGTGCCGACACCGGGCAGCAGCAGCGTAGTGAGCCGGGCGCGTTCGAGCACGTCGGCGGCGGCCTCGATCCATTCCCAGTCGGTGTGGGAGCCCGGCCCGTAGTTCGCCGACCCGCCGGACAGTCCGTCGCCGTGGGCGACCTCGATCGCGTCCACGCCGGCGGCGTCGAGCGCGGTCACGATCCGTCGGACATCGGTTGGGGTGATCCGGTGCCGGACCGCGTGCATGCCGTCGCGCAGGGTGACGTCCTGGATGTACAGGGTTGGCTGGCTCATCGGGAAACTCCGTTCAGCGCGGCGATTCGCTCGGCGACCTGCAGTCCAGCAGAGGTCATGATGTCGAGGTTGCCGGCGTAGGCGGGTAGGTAGTGCGCGGCGCCCTCGACCTCGAGGAACACCGAGACTTGGTGGGTGGGTCGGTGCGGGTCGGCGAGCAGCGTCTCGATCGGTTGGTCGGCGGGAATCTCGGCGATCTGAACCTGCTGCTTGAGCCGGTAGCCCGGAACGTAGGCGGCGACGTCGGCGACCATCTTCTCCACAGACCTGCGGATCTCGTCGTGCATACCCGGATCGGGGGCATTGACCAGACAGAACACTGTGTCGCGCATGACCAGCGGGGGTTCGGCGGGGTTGAGGATGATGATCGCCTTGCCGCGGCGGGCGCCGCCCACGGAAACGATTGCCTGGGAAGTGGTTTCGGTGAACTCGTCGATGTTGGCGCGCGTACCGGGCCCGGCCGACTTCGACGCGATCGATGCGACGATCTCGGCGTAGGCGACCGGAACCACCCGCGCCACCGCGGCAACTATGGGGATAGTGGCCTGTCCGCCGCAGGTCACCATGTTGACGTTGGGCGCATCGAGGTGGTCGTCGGCATTGACCGCGGGAACGACGTAGGGCCCGATCGCCGCCGGGGTCAGATCGATCAACCGCTTGCCGAGGGGCCGCAACCGGGCGTCGTTGGCGATGTGGGCCTTGGCCGAGGTGGCATCGAAGACGATCTCGATCTCGTCGAATCCCGCCATCGCGATCAGTCCTTCGACGCCGTCGGCGGTCGTCGGCACCCCGAGCCTGCTAGCTCGCGCCAGGCCGTCGGATGCGGGGTCGATGCCCACCATGGCGCCCATTTCCAGGTACTCCGAGTTGCGCAACACCTTGATCATCAGGTCGGTGCCGATGTTGCCGGATCCGATGATCGCGACCTTCACCTTGTTGGTTCCTGTGCTGGTCATTTCTGAACTCCTTCAGCGAAGCGGACACTCACCGTGCCGAGCCCGGACAGGGTGGCCGTGACGTGGTTACCGGCCGCGGCAGATGCCATGGGGCCCAACGCCCCGGACAGCACCACCTGACCCGCTCGTAGCGGCTGCCCGAAGTCGCGGGCAGTCCGGGCAAGCCACACCACCGCCGCGATCGGATCACCCAGACATGCTGCCCCCGTGCCGGTGGACACCTCTTGCCCGTCGATACTCATCGACATGACAACGTCGACGGGCTCGACGTCGTCCAACGTAAAATGCTGCGAGCCAAGGACATACGCGCCCGACGACGCGTTGTCGGCCACGGTGTCGGCGAAGCGGATATCCCATGACGCGATGCGGCTGTCGCAAATTTCCAGCGCGGCAACGACGGAGTCGATCGCGTCCCGCACTTGGGCTGCATCCAATGGCCCGTCGACGAGATCGGCGCCGAGCACGAACGCGACTTCCGCCTCGACCTTGGGCTGCAGCAGCGTCCCGATCGGCACCGTGTCGCCGTCGGCGTAGGCCATATCGTCGAAAAGCACTCCGAGATCTGGCTGGTCGACGCCGAGTTGGCGTTGTACCGCCACCGACGTGAGCCCAACCTTGCGCCCAACCACGGACGCGCCGGAATTTTCGCGTCGCGTGACGAGGTGACGCTGCACGGCATATGCGGCGGCGAGATTCTCTGAGCCGATCAGGTCCCGTACCGGTGCACACGGGACGCCGGTTGCCGCGGCGTTGGCGAGTCGGTCTGCGGCCGCCACGATGTCGGTTTCGGAGGCCACTGCGAAGGTGGTGGATTCGGTCATGGCATTCACTGTGCGGGTAGGCGCAGCCGAAGAACAGGGCAGTGTCTCACTCAGCGATACGATCGCCGGGTGAGCGACGCGGCCGACCTCGACACCGTGCTGGGTAAGGCGGTGACCATCCTGCGCGCGTTTCGCCCCGACGATCAGGTGCTCGGACTCGCGGAGCTGGTTCGGCGAACCGGGCTACACAAAGCGACAGTGCACCGGCTCGCTGGCGAGCTCGTCGCCAATCGGCTGCTCGACCGCACTGGGAGCGGTTACCGCCTCAGCGGCGGGCTGTTCGAGCTGGGCATGATGGCATCGCTCGAACGCGGACTGCTCGAGCTGGCCATGCCGTTCCTGCAAGACATCTACGAACGCACCCACGAGACGGTGCATCTGGGCGTGCTGGAAGGCCACGACGTGGTGTATGTGGCCAAGCTCGGCGGCCACCGGCAGGCGAAGTCGCCGTCGCGGGCGGGAGGTCGAATGCCGCTGTACTGCACCGGCATTGGCAAGGCATTGCTCGCGAATGCCGACCCGCAACTGCGCCGGGAGGTGCTGTCGGGGCCGCTGGTCCGCCGCACCCCGCACACGGTGGTGGCGCCGGGGATGCTGCGGCGCCAACTTTCCCAGGTCGTCAAGACCGGCGTGGCCTATGAACGCGAAGAGTCCGCGCTGGGCATCGCCTGCGTGGCCGCCCCGGTCTTCGGGCCCGAAGCGCAACTGCTTGCGGCGATAAGCGTGACCGGTCCCACGAACCGATTCCGGCCGGAGGCCAATGCCGCCACTGTGCGAGCCGCGGCGACCGGCCTGAGCAGCACGTTGGTCCGCCGCGAACGGCTCCGCTGAAAGGTAAGGACCCCGCAGCGTCCCGGCGAGTATCGTCCACCGCATGCTCGGGAGGGCTGCGCAGTGATCGACGGACTGGAACGGGCCACGCAGGTCCTGGATCTTTTTTGCTCCGATGTTCCCGAGTGGAGCGTCACTGAGGTCTGCCGCGCGTTGCAGCTGCCGAAAACCACAGTGTGGGAATACATGCAGGCTATGACGGGGCTAGGGCTGCTGCGGCGTACCACACGAGGCCGGTACCGGCTGGGGTGGCGGGCGTTTCAGTGGGGACTGCGGGCCCGCATGACATCGGAGATCTCCGGCCCTGCCCGCGTGGAAATGGCCAAGCTCGTCGAGACGTACAACGAGACCGTTCAACTGGTTTCGCGTTACCGCAACGAGGTGGTCTATCTGGAGAAGATTTCTCCTCGCACCGGCGTGCACGTCAACCTGACTCGGGTGGGCGAGCGACTGCCGGCGCACTGCACCGCGGCCGGCAAGGTTCTGTTGAGCCATCTACCGCCCGGCGAAGTGCGCAACATATATGCCGGCAAAGAAATGGCCCGGCTGACCGAGCATTCCATCGGATCGCTGCCCGTGTTGGAGTCGGAACTGGCCATCGTCCGCGAGCGTGGCTATGGCCTCGACGTGGAGGAGACGGTCGAGGGCATGTGCTGTGTCGCTGCGCCGGTCCGCAATGCCGACGGCGATGTGACGTGGGCCTTGAGCATGAGCTTTCTCGAATATCGCCAGCTCACGCACGGCGATACCTACGCCCAGGCGATTGTCGACGCCGCCCAACGCCTGTCTCGCCCGAAGGATTTCGGTCTCGACCAGCGCTAGGCGTCCCGAGCGCACCCGTTGTTCGGCTCAGCCGAACGGGACCGTTGCGGCCGTCTTGTGAGGCCGGTTACATTTTTTCGCAGAGAGATTTCAACCGAAAATTCCACTCACCGCTCGATTGATTTTCCCTCAAATTCGTCGCTTATTGCGCCCACGGTTATTCGTCATGCCTGAAAAATGTCCACGCCGATCATTTACGGAGAGTCTCGATGGTTAATACAAGCAACACGACCGGTCGACGGGTCGGGATAGATATCGGGGGCACCTTTACCGATCTCTTCGTGGTCGAGGGGGACGGGCAGGGGCGGATCTACAAGTCGCCCACCACGCCACACGACCCGTCGGTCGGTTTGCTGAACGGATTGACCAAGGCGGCGGACGCTGTCGGCGAATCGCTGGAAGAGTTCCTCAGCGGCGTGTCCGCGATCGTGCACGGCACGACGATCGCGACCAACGCCGTCCTCACCCGCCAAGGCGCGAAGACCGGCTTCGTCACGACGCGCGGATTCCGGGATCTGCTGAACATGCGCCGCGGGATCCGGGACCGCCAGAACGACTCGAAGTACGCCCCGCCCGTTCCCCTCGTGCCCCGCGACCTCGTGGCCACCGTGCGCGAACGTATCGACGTGTTGGGCAATGAGCTCGTCACGCTGAATGAGGATGACGTCCGAGCGGCTGCCCAGCTGTTCCGGGACCAAGGCGTCGACGCCGTGGCGATCTCCTACCTGTGGTCCTTCCTAGATCCTGCTCACGAGCAACGGACCGCGGAAATTCTGCGCGAAGAGCTCCCGGACGCCTTCGTCACGATTTCGAGCGACGTGCTGCCGCAGATTCGCGCCTACGAGCGGCACAGCACAACGGTGCTGAATGCGTTTGTCGGCCCGAAGTTGCAGAAGTACCTGGCCAACATCAAACGGCAGTTGGCCGACCGCGGCTTCGGCGGCACCTTGCTCATCGTGCAGTCCAACGGCGGGGTGATGTCGCCCGAAATCGCCAGCGAGATGGCCGTCAACGCGCTGATGTCCGGACCGGCTGCCGCACCGGAAGCAGCCCTGCAGTACGCCCGCCGCCACGGTTCGGAGGATGTCATCACCGTGGACATGGGCGGCACCAGCTTCGATGTGGCACTCGTCCGCGATGGCAAACCACTGCTCACCAGCGACAGCGAGATCGGCGGCTATCGGGTGGCCCTGCCGATGCTCGACATCCACACCGTGGGTGCGGGCGGGGGTTCTCTGGTGTGGGTGGACTCCGGCGGCATCCTGCGCGTCGGACCCCAAAGCGCCACCGCCACACCCGGTCCCGCCTGCTACGGCCGGGGTGGGCAGAACCCCACCACCACCGACGCCGAACTACTCATGGGCTACCTGAACCCAGACCTGTTCGGCGATGGCGCATTCACCCTCGACGTCGACGCCGCCCGCAAGGCAGTCGAGGAGAAGGTTGCCGAACCGTTGGGCCTGTCGGTCACCGAAGCGGTCGAAGGCATTTACCGGGTGGTCAACGCCACCATGGCCGAGGCCGTCAATGCAGTCTCGGTCAAGCGCGGTGTCGACCCCCGCGAATTCACGCTGGTGGTAGCCGGTGGCGCCGGACCGATCCACGCCGTGCCGATCGCCCAGGAACTCGGCATCAGCCGCATCATCGTCCCCCGCGAGTCGTCGGTGTTCTGCGCTGTCGGAACGCTGCTGACCGACCTCAAGCACATGTATGCGAGAACCTTTGTCTCCGACATGGATTCGCTGGATCTGAGCCGGGTCAGCGCGGTGTATCGGGAGATGCGGGACGAAGCAATTGTCACGTTGCGCTCGGAAAATGTAGACCCGGACGCGATCGATCTGATCTTCACCGCCGATGTGCGCTACGTGGGCCAATTCGATGAGATCGAAGTGCCGCTGGAGTTCGACGGCGAACTCACGCCTGCGGCGCTCAAGCAGCTCGTTGCCGATTTCGAGGAAAAGCACGAGTCGCTCAACGGCTACTCGATGCCGGGGGAGGCCACCGAGTTGATCAACGTGCGCTTGACCGCGTTCGGTCGGACCACCAAGCCCGCCCTCGCCGAAGACCCGTCGGCCGGCCAGGATCCGTCCGCGGCCCACAAGGGCACCCGCGAAGCCATCTTCTCCGGCTCGGAGATTCAGGTGGATGTCTACGACGGTCTCGAGCTTCGACGGGACAACCGCGTCTTCGGCCCCGCGGTCATCGAGCAGCCGACCACGACCGTCGTCCTCATCGAGGGCTACACCCTGACAGTGGACGCCCAGGGCACCTACGTCATCGAACCGGCCCGCGCAGCGGACTGAAAGGAAATCCGAAATGACCCAGATACCAACTAAATCCGATCCCATCCTCGTCGCGGTGATCGGCAACGCCCTGGACGGAATCACGCGCGAGATCGGCCAGACCATGCTGCGCACGTCGCGCTCACCGATCTTCGTGGAGGCACGTGACTTCGCCACCTCCATCTTCGGTGCGGATTGCCAGCTCGTGGCCCAGACCCACTACATTCCGGTGATCGGCGGTGCCACGCCGTTTGCCCAGCGCGCCATCGCAGAATTCTTCGGCGACGACATTCATGACGGTGACGTCTTCATCCACAACGACCCCTTCAACGGCGGCTCCCACCTGCCCGACATCACCATCACCCGACCGGTCTTCTTCGACGGCGAACTCGTCTTCTGGGCAATGACCAAGGGACACAACGCCGATGTCGGCGGCGGGGGTGTGGTCGGGTTCAATCCCGGTGCCCGCGATGTTCAGGAAGAGGGCGTTCGCATTCCACCGGTCCGCATCATCGACCGCGGCACACTGCGCAAGGACGCTTGGGAACTCATCCTCAGCAACGTCCGCATGCGGTCGCTGGTCGAGAGCGTGCTGAACTGCCAGATCGGTGCCACCGCCATCGGCGAGCGTCGGCTGCACGCATTGCTGAAAAAGTATGGCACCCAAACGGTTCGGGCGGCCACCGACGAACTGATGCGCGCCAGCGCTCGCCAGGTTCGCGCCGAAATCGCCACCATTCCCGACGGGGAATACAGCGCCGAGACCTTGATCGACAACGATGGTATCGACCGGGATCGGCCCTACCGAGTCGCGGTGACCATCAAGGTCGACGGCGAAAAGCTCACCTTCGATTTCAGCGCCAGCGACCCGCAGGCCCAAGGGTTTATCAACAGCCCGATCGCCAACACGGTGGCCTCGGCTCACCTTGCGCTGTTCGGCTCCATCGACCCCGACATTCGCTACAACAGCGGTGCGATCGAGCCGCTCGAGATCGTTGCCCCCAAGGGGTCCATCGTCAATCCCGACGCCCCGGCACCGGTGGCTGCCTGCACGGTTCCCACGTGCGAAGCGATCGCCGCGACAGTGTGGATGGCCATGGCCAAGGCCGTTCCGAGCCGCGCCCACGCCGGGTGGGCACGCTGGTGCACCCCGGCCACGATGGGGATGAACCCCCGCACCGGGCGGGCGTTCGGCGATTTGCATTTCTTGGGCAAGGGCGGCAGCGGCGCGACCGAGGGATTCGACGGCTGGGACCACCTGTCACCGGCGAACACCTTGGGCGGTCTGCGTACCCCGGACCCTGAACTTCACGAGCTGGACACGCCGTACCTGCTCGAGGAACTCGAATACCTTCCCGACAGTGCCGGCGGTGGCCAGTGGCGTGGGGGACTGGGCGTGCGCTACCGCTGGCGCGTGCAGGCCAATGACATCGCCTGCGCCACATACGGCAGTGGGTTCCGGCCGGAGACCGCTCCGGTGGGACTTCTCGGCGGCCAACCCGGCATCGTGCAGACGCTGACCCTGACCCGACCGGGCGCCGAACCGGAGCAGATCGACACCAACTCCTTCTACACGCTGAACGAGGGCGACGTCTTCGAGGTCGTGGCCAGCGGCGGCGGCGGATTCGGCGACCCTCATCTGCGCGACGCCGAGCTGGTGCTGCGCGACGTGCGCGAAGGTGTGGTGTCCCTCGACGCCGCGCGCGCGGTCTACGGCGTCGACATCGACCCGGACACTTTCGAAATCCGCGGGGCCGAAACCGCAACGCTGCGTGCGGGCACTCGCTGACATTCCGCTAATACCCGAGGAGTTTCACCATGGCCAAAATCGTCTTTGCGGTGGCCGCGAGCCACGCGCCGGGCCTGATCGGCATGTTCGATCAAGCCCCGAAAGAATCGCAGCAGATCGTTTCATCCGCCTACGGCACTATTGCGAAACAAATCCGCGAGGCCGACCTCGATGTGATCATCATGGTGGCCAATGACCATATGGCCAACAATCGGATTCGGTCGTACCCCGATTTCGTGATCGGAATGGCGCCCGAGCACCGTGGGCCGGCCGAGTTTTTCAAGGACTGGCTGGGTTGCGGCGAATACACCATTCCCGGGCGTCCCGACATCGCGGAGAAGGTTGTCAACGGCCTCAGCCAGCGGGGCACCCACGTCACCGCGACGCGGGAGAACCTCAACTTCGACGACAACATTTCCGTTCCTGTGGTCAAGACCGAGATCGAAGCCAGCGGTGTGGCGATCATCCCAATCCTGCAGAACTTGACGGTTCCGCCTTTCCCCGATCAGCACCGCTGCTACGAGATCGGGCAGCAGTTCGCGGACGTCATCGAGCACGACCTGCCCGATGACCTGCGGGTAGGACTGTTCGCCACCGGCGGCATGAGCCATGAACCCGGCGGCGTACGGGACTTCTGGATCGACGAGGAATTCGACCAGTGGTTCCTCGACCTGCTTGCCAACGGCGATCACGACAAGGTCCTCACCGAGATCACCCCGCAACGCCTCGATGAGGCCGGCATAGGCGGGACCGGGGAACTGCTCAGCTGGATTCTGGTCATGGGTGCCATCGGCGAGCGGTTCTGCAACGTACTCGGCTACACCGCCTGGGACCAGTGGCGCT
The DNA here is from genome assembly GCF_007489285.1 of Skermania sp. ID1734. Lineage (GTDB taxonomy): Bacteria > Actinomycetota > Actinomycetes > Mycobacteriales > Mycobacteriaceae > ID1734. The sequence goes on along the minus strand of NZ_VLIY01000010.1, from coordinate 68,886 downwards.
GCGGCATCGGGGCCGTCAGTTGGGACATGACATCCGCACCGGCTGGGCACTAGGAGAAACACGTCATGAGTCTGGAAAACATCAACCGAGCCTTGGTGTCCCACGATCTGGTGCAGGACCTCAAGTGGAATGCCGACCTGCGCCACGAATTCGAGCAGGATCAGGCTGGCGTCCTCGACCGCTATGACCTGACGCCGGCAGAGCGTACGGCCATCGAGCAACGGGACTTCCGCGCCCTCTACGACCTCGGATTTCATCCCTACCTGGGAGCACAGTTCGCGCGAATCCTGTTTGCAAACAACAAGTCCGGTGCCACCAGCGCGGTCCAAATGTTGCTGGCGTCGATCCGTCAGGCGCCGGCCGGATCCGCAACGAGCCAGCGATGATGCAGGAGGCAGCCGTGCAGGTGTCCACGGCAACCGTTCACCATTTGCCTGCGGAGCCGCAGACGGTCCGGGTGGGAGTCATCGATCCCGCCGCCGCGCCGGTGCTCTCGGTGGACTCCGGCGACGAGGTCATCCTGTCTACGTGGGGCCATTGGGGCAACCAGGTCACGCCGGAGACGGTTATGACGGATTTTCCCAGTCTGCGTCAGCGATTCCCCGACGCACTCGGCCCGCACTCGATTACCGGACCCATCCACGTGCGCGGTGCCCGTCCAGGTGATGCACTGGTGGTCGATGTCCTCGAACTTGTGCCTGCCGCATACGGATTCAACCTGGTGGTGGCCCATCCTCGTGGACGCGGAGTGCTGCGCAACCGGTTCCCCGACGGCAGGATCCGCCACTTCATGCTGGATCGCAGATCAATGACCACCACCATCGGCGGTAGCGTGACCGTCCCGCTGAAGCCATTCCTGGGAATCATGGGCGTGGCCCCCGCCGACGACGGTCCCCGCAGCACCGTGGAACCCGGACCGTTCGGCGGCAACATGGACCTGTCCGAACTGGTGGTCGGCGCTCGTCTGAAATTGCCGGTGTTCAGGGACGGCGCTGGATTCTACTGCGGCGACGGACACGCGGTTCAGGGCGACGGTGAAGTGAACCAAACCGCCATCGAGACCGGCATGGACCATGTGCGGCTGCGGTTCGCGGTGGAGCCGGCCGCTGGGTTGCGCACCCCCCGCGTTGAGACCGCGCACCACTTCATCTCCACCGGGTTCGGAGCAACTCTCGAGGACGCCGCGCACGACGCGGTGGACGACTTGGTGAATTGGCTGACGGACGAAGGCCTCAGCGCCGATGAAGCCTACAGCCTGTGCTCCATCGCGGCGGATGTCCGCGTGACGCAGCTGGTGAACAACATCGTCGGGGTCCACACGGTCATCGAGAAATTCACCCGCCACCGTTGACCATCGACCCGAGCCGCCATAGACCGCATTCCACCGAAAAGGATTCTTAAATGGCAACAACTCTGCACATCCCGGACTACCGGACCGACGCCTTCTTCGGTCTCGAGGACAAGTGGCTGCCGACCGCCGACGGCGAGCTCACTCACTATCACGAGCTGGGCGCGGGCACCCCGATCCTGTTCCTACACGGCTCCGGCACCGGCGTAACTGCAGCGGCGAACTGGTGGCTGAATTTGCCCAGCATTGCCGAACAGGGTCGCTGCATCGCGATCGACTCCATCGGCTACGGACAGACGGTCGTGGCACCAGGCACCGAATACGGCATCCGGGAATGGGTCCGGCACGCGGTGCGGGTGCTGGACGCCCTCGATATCGAAAAGACCTGGCTTGTGGGCAATTCCATCGGCGGCTGGGTGGCCATGCAGTTCGCCATCGATTTTCCGGAACGTCTGCTGGGCATCGTGTCGATGGGCACCGGGGGAGCGAAGAAAACCGCTGCGTTGGCCGGTCATTCCCGGCCCGAACTGTCCGAGGCCGGCATCCGCCGCACCCTCGAGCAGTTCGTAGTGGATACCTCGCTCATCACCGACGAGCTAGTGCGCCTTCGCTATCGAGCCGCCCTGAACGACACCGCGGCCGACAGGCTCGTCAAGGTCGTCGCGGCCCGCGATCGAGACCGCGACGCGCTGCCGCTGAACCTGGATGCCTTGGCCACGCTCGAAATCCCGGTCCTGCTGATACATGGCATGCAGGACGTGGTCATTCCCGTCTCGCGCACACTGGAGCTACTGCACACGATCCCGACTGCAGACGCCCACATCTTCAGTCAATGCGGTCACTGGTCCCAAATCGAACGCGCCGACGAATTCAACGACGTGCTTCGGCAGTATCTCTCGAGGCATGGGGTTACCTCCTGACCCGTGCTTGGAGGTCACCCCGCCGGGCTTAGGCGGATACGACTAGTGCTGTGCGTTCCAGTTGCGGATCGCTGCGGCGAATTGTTCGGGCGCATCGGAGGGGACGAAGTGGCCGGCACCTTTGACGATGACGGTCTGATGATCGGCAAAGGTCTGCTCCCACCGCCGCAATTCGCTGCTGCCGAACGCGAAGTCGGAATCTCCCCAGATGATCAGCGTCGGAAGTGCCGCAATGCCAGTCAAACCCGCTTCGACGTCGGTGAGAAAGCGGCGGCTGGCGGTAATTTCACGGGGGAATACAGCCGAGGCCTCTCGCCGCGCGGGAGTGTCGAGGGCCTTTTGGTAGTGGGACATCTGCTCGTCGGTGGGCTTGGTCAAGCGGTGACCGAGCGGGACCATGACGTCGACGAAGAGGTTGAGTTGACGAATCAGCAGGCGACCGATCGCGCTGCCCATCGCATGGGACATGATTTGCACCAGCGGAGTGCCCACCGGCCATGCCCACGTGTTGGTCAAAACCAGCCGGTCAAAGGCCTGGGGATGGCGTTGCACGGTTGCCAGCCCAATCGGGCCGCCCCAGTCATGAGCGACCAGCGTAATTTCCCTCAGCGCAAGTTCTTTCACGAACGAACCGATCACCTGGGCATGTTCGGCGGGCAGGTACCGGTACCCCGACGCCGCCACCGACAGCCCGAATCCGGGATAGTCCACTGCGACGCAACGAAATTCGTGCCGCAGTGACTGGATGACCTGGCTGTAGTCGAACGACCAAGTCGGGTTGCCGTGCAGGAACAGCAGGATGGGCCCTGATCCTTCATCCACGTAGTGGACAGTGTGACCGTTGATGCTGATGAACCGACTCTCGAACGGGAACAATTCATCATCGACCCAGTCGGGCCTGACTGTGGCTGTCATAGACCATCCTTCTTCGGTTGTACTTGATATAATCAAGCGCGCTTTAAATTATCAAGTGGATGGTCGAAATGGGTCGAAATTACCGTCAGTACTGCGGACTTGCCAGAGCCCTCGAGGTGGTGGGTGATCGATGGAATCTGCTGATCGTTCGTGAGTTGCTCATCGCTCCCGCCCGCTACCGGCAGCTCATTGAAGGCCTTCCGGGTGTCGCGACGAATCTGCTCACAGACCGGTTGCGGGATCTCGAAGCAGCAGGGGTGGTCGAACGACGGTTGGCTGAGGACGGTGCGACGGTCGTGTACGCCCTCACCCCGTGGGGCGCGGCGTTGCGCGAGCCGATCGAGGGTCTGATTCGCTGGTCCGCTCCACTGATGGTGCGCGGGCCCGAAGGCGACCACTTCCATGATGAGTGGCTCCTGATCGCCCTCCCAGCCCTTTTCGCCGGACGGATCTCCCCAGAGTCGTCAGCGGCCATCGGCCTATCCGTCAACGGCCAACTGATCCAGGTGCAGGCAACGCCCGCAGGCATCGAGGTGAGTCCGCACGAGGGCCGCGAACTCGACGCGATCGTTCGGGCCGAACCCCCGATAATCCTCGGGCTCGCCGCCGGCATGCTCACGCTCGACAACGTTCACGAGCTGGTCGATATAGATGGCGATGAAGCCGCAGTGCGCACCGTCCTGAGTGCCCAGCGGTCTTAGGGCCGCGGACTCCAGCGATTCTCAATGTCGTGATTGTCGTGCCGGAAAAAGCCGCGTCGGATCTAGCCGCTAGGACGACGTGCTGTACCGCCGCGTGCGGGTGGTCAGTTGATGCCGAAAGGTGCCGCGTAGCGGACCGTGCCGGACGGCATGGGCGAGCCGTCGAGGCTGAGCGCCATCAGCGCTTCGTCCGGCACTTCGATCGAAAGCCGGATTTCGAATCCGGACGCTCGGCGAAACCCGAACCGCGGGTAGTACCCGGGGTGGCCGAGAACCACCACGTAGTGCTCGCCGAGTTCGGTGGCGTTCGACAGAGCGGCGCGTATCGCGGCCGAACCCGCGCCGACCCCTTGACGTTCGGGTAGCACTGCGCACGGCCCCAGACACAGGGCGGGTGTCTGGTCGATGTGGCACCTGGTGAGCAAGGCGTAGCCCGCAGGGTTGCCGTCCTCACCGATGCTCAGCACCGATAGCTGCGGTATCCAGGCGGGGTCGCGGCGCAGTGCTTCCACCAAGTCGGCTTCTTCGGCAGTATCGAAGGCGGCCAGATTGATCCGGCGCGTGGCGGCGGCATCGTCGGCGGTTTCCGCGCGGGTGGTCCAGTCGGAACTCACGGCAGGTTCACCCCTCGGCACGAACGACGACGATACCCGTCGACGTCGCGGTGATCCACCATGTTGATTACGCCGTGCTTGCCGGCAGCACCGCTGAAATGGGCCGGGCCGTGGTACTGAATCACGGTCATGAGGCGGCGAATTGAAGGCTAGCGGTAGCTGCGCCGAGCGTGCCGGCTCAGGACCCGGCAGCGTTCTGGAAGCGCAGCGCATCGACAAGGATTGGCGGCGGCTCCATCTTTCCGGACCCATCTTTCGCGATGCAGACGTAAACCGTGCTTGCGGTTAGCGCACGGCGGCTGGAATCGCCTGAGTGAATTGCGAATCCGATCGTGAAGGAGGTGCGACCGAGCTTCTCGAGCGAGACGTCGACATGCACCGTGTCACCCCAGTGCAGCGATCCGGACCAGTCCTGCTCGGAGTGCACTAGCTGTACGTCGGCGCCGAGAGCGAAGATGTCCGCCCATGGCGTGGTGTGAGCCACGAACTCGCCGAACGCCTCGTCCATGTAGGCGAGGTACCACATGTTGAAGACAACACCCTGCTGGTCGACCTCGAGGTAGCGGACAGGCGCACGGTATGTAAAGGTCACGGCGCCAAACTACCTCCCATGTCGGGCATCGACGGCGTATCGCCGGTCGGCATCGATGTTTCCTAATCGATGCACCGACTACCTGCACGCGGTTCGCGGTTGCTGGCGCTCGTACCACCAGACTATTGCATATTCACTTAGCTCGTGGTCTCCTATGTGAAGGAACAATAGTTTGGAGATCCAATGAGCCATCGTGTTTGTGTCGCCGGGGTGGGGATGATTCCGTTCACCACGCCAAGCCGGACCGAGTCGTACGACGTGATGGGCGAGCGTGCGGTCCGCGCAGCCCTGACCGACGCCGGTGTCGGCTACGACGCGGTTCAGCAGGCGTATGTCGGCTACGTGTACGGCGATTCCACCTCGGGACAGGCCGCCCTGTATCGTGTTGGCACACCTGGGATTCCGGTGGTCAACGTCAACAACAACTGCTCAACGGGCTCGTCTGCGCTGTATCTGGCGCGCCAAGCGGTCGAGTACGGCGTCGCGGACGTGGTGCTGGCCCTGGGCTTCGAGCAGATGCAGCGGGGAGCGCTGGCCATGGCCTATGCGGACCGGCCGTCGCCCTTCGACAGCTTCAACCGGGTGGTACACGAACTGCAAGACCCGAGTGAAGCACCATTTGCCGCCCAATTCTTCGGCGGTGCCGGGCGCGAATACTGCGAGCGGTACGGGACGGACCCGAGGGTGTTCGCCGAGATTTCGGTGAAAGCGCGCCGGCACGCATCGAACAACCCGTATGCGGTCTTCCGTGATCCGGTCACCGCCGAGGAGGTCCTCGCGTCACCGCACATCTACGGACCGCTGACGCGGCTGCAATGCTGCCCGCCGACCTGTGGAGCGGCCGCGGCGGTGCTGGTGAGCGAGGACTACGCCCGCAAACATGGACTCTCGACCGACGTGGTGATTCGGGCGCAGGCCATGACCACGGACACGGCTTCGACATTCGAGGACCACTCGATGATGAAGATCGTCGGTTACGACATGTCGAAGGCTGCGGCGGCGCAGGTTTACGAGGCCTCCGGCGTGGAACCGACTGCCATACCGGTCGTGGAATTGCACGACTGCTTCACCACCAACGAGGTGCTCACCTATGAGGCGCTCGGGCTGACGCCGGAAGGCTCTGCCGAGAAGTTCATCGCCGACGGCGACAACACCTACGGCGGACAGGTGGTGACCAACCCATCGGGCGGGCTGTTGTCGAAGGGGCATCCACTCGGTGCGACCGGTCTCGCCCAGTGCACGGAACTGGTGTGGCAACTGCGCGGTCAGGCCGGCGACCGACAGGTCGACGGTGCACGGGTCGCATTGCAGCACAACATCGGACTCGGCGGCGCAGCCGTCGTCACCTTGTACGAGAAGCTGGGCTGAGCATGGCAATCGACACCAGCGCCATCGGCACCGCACTGCCGGCCAGCCGGATGACCATCGACGCCGGGCGGTTGCGGTTCTTCGCCAAGGCGATCGGCGAAACCAACCCGGTCTTCACCGACGAGGCCGCGGCCCGCGCCGCCGGGTATCCGACACTGCCGGTACCGCCGACCTTCCTGTTCGCTATCGAACTGGAAAACCCGGACCCCTTCGCATGGCTAGGCCAGCTCGGCATCGACCTGCGCCACGTCCTGCATGGCGAACAGCAGTTCCGCTACCACTCGATGGCCCATGCCGGTGACGTCCTCACCTCCACCCCACGGATCACCGACGTGTACAGCAAGAAGGGTGGCGCGCTGGAATTCGTCGTCAAAGAGTCGACGGTGACTCGGACCGACGGCAGCGTGGTGGCGGAGCTGACATCCGTGATCGTCGTACGGAACCCGGAGGTCCGCCCATGACAGCGATGCGAGAGGTGTCGGTCGGCACCGCGCTGCCACCGCTTGAGATTGCGCCGATTTCCCGGACGACGCTGGCTTTGTTCGCCGGCGCCTCCGGTGACCACAACCCCATGCACATCGATCTCGATGTCGCCAAGTCGGCTGGGCTCGACGATGTGTTCGCGCACGGCATGTTGTCGATGGCCTACCTCGGCCGGCTGTTGACGGACTGGGTCGGACCCGACGCGATCCGTTCCTACGGGGTGCGCTTCGGCGCCATCACGCCGGTCCATGCCAAACCCACCGCCACCGGCACAGTCACCGCGATAGACGAGATCGACGGGGAACTCCGTGCCACCCTCGACCTGAAAGTCACCCTCGCCGACGGCACGGTCACGCTGACCGGCACTGCCGTGGTCGCTGCCTGAAAGGACTTGCCACACATGGGAACTCTGAACAACAAGGTTGCCATCGTCTCCGGTTCCGGCCGTGGTATCGGCCGCGAGATCGCCGTCAAACTCGCCGCCGAGGGCGCCTCGGTGGTGGTCAACGATCTCGACGGCGAACCGGCGAAGGAAACCGTCGCCGCCATCGAAGCCGCTGGCGGCACAGCGGTGGCCTGCATCGGATCGGTGACCGATGCCGACTTCGGTGAGCGCTTCGTTGCCACTGCCGTGGACAACTTCGGCGGACTCGACATCGTCGTCAACAACGCGGGATACACATGGGACTCGGTGATCCAGAAGATGACCGACGAACAGTGGGACGCCATCCTCGACGTCCATCTGAAGGCACCGTTTCGGATTCTGCGTGCCGCCCAACCGGTGATCGCGGGACTGGTCAAACAGGCAAAGGAAGCAGGCCAACCGGTGCCATGCCGCAAGGTGGTCAACATTTCCTCCCTCGCCGGCACCGGCGGCAATGCCGGACAGGTCAATTACTCGGCGGCCAAAGCCGGCGTCACCGGCCTGACCAAGGCGCTGGCCAAGGAATGGGGCCGTTACAACGTCACCGTCAACACGGTCGCGTTCGGACTGATCAAGACCCGACTCACTGATGCACCCGCTGACAGTGGCGGCACGATCGACGTGGCGGGCAAGGAAATCAAGGTCGGCGTGAACCCGAACCTGCTCAGCGCCATGGAGCAGATGATTCCGCTCGGGCGTGCTGGCACCCCGGCTGAGGCCGCGGGTGCGGTGTATCTGTTCTGCATTCCCGAATCGGACTACGTCAGCGCTCAGACGCTCGTCTGCGGCGGTGGGTTCAACTTCTGATGGGCACGCCGATTCGGCCAGTGGGGAATACATCGGCGCGCTGGGGATGACCGAGCCTGGCGGCGGCTCCGATTTGAAGGCATTACGCACCAATGCGATTCGTGATGGCGACCACTACATCGTCAACGGCGCAAAGACGTTCATCACCAACGGCAAGCATGCCGACATCGTGGTGCTGGTCGCGCGCACGGACCCGAGTGCGGGTACCAGTCGAAAATCTCCTCGGCGAGGAGGGCAAAGGCTTCTACTACGCGATGAACCAACTCGCCCATGAGCGGCTGATCATCTCCGACGGCGCCATCGCCGTGGCCGAGGCGGCGCTGGCTGAGACGATCGAATACACCAAGGCGCGCAGGGCTTTCGGCGCCCCGTTGTTCGAGATGCAGAACACTCGCTTCGAGTTGGCGCAGTGCGCGATCCTCACCCGCACCGCTCGGGTATTCGTCGACCATTGCATCGACACGCACCTACGCGGCGAATTGGACGCGGCCGTCGCGTCTATGGCCAAGGCGCACGCGACCGATGTGCAATGCGAAGTCATCGACCGGTGTGTGCAATTGTTCGGTGGCTACGGCTACATGCTCGAATATCCGATCGCACGGCGTTACGCCGATGCCCGCGTCCAAAAGGTCTACGCGGGGCCGAATGAAGTCATGAAGGAACTCATCGCCCGATCGCTGTGAGGTTTCACTCCGAATGTGATCAGCGCGGTAGGTTCAGATCGCAATGGGTACTTTCGATGGTGACGCGGCCGTGAGTACCGCGTCGGGACTGGTTCGCCCGGCGCGCGGCACGCGGCCAGCCAACCGTCGCGAACTCATCCTCGAGGCCGCGGGTGAGTTGTTCTACCGCAACGGTTATCCGAACGTCGGCGTCGGCGACATTGCCGAGGCCGTGGCGATCGGCCCCTCGGCGCTGTACCGACACTTCAACAACAAGCAGGATCTGCTGCGTGAGGTTGTGGCTCGCGCACTTGCGACATTGCAGGCCACAATCACGGAAATGTCTGCAGAGACTGCACCGGATATCGCGACCGTATTGGCGACAACGTTGCTCGAGCATCGGCGCATCGGTGTGCTGTGGCGGCGGGAGGCACGCCACCTCACGGTCGAGGCTCGAAGCGAACTGCGCCGACAGATCCGCGACATCGCCGGCGAGCTCGCGGATCTGTTGTGTCGGCAGCAGTCGGGCTTGGGTGCGGCCGAATCAGACTTGCTGGCATGGGCCCTCTTGGCCGTGGCCACGAGCGTGTCGTTCCACAACCTCACGGTGAGCGACGAACTACTGGTCCAGATGCTGCAGGCGGCGATGGCGACGCCGATCCCGCCGTTGGCCGCGCGCGGCGAGACGGCGGCCGAACCCGGTACGTGGTCGCCGTCGCGGCGCGCGGCGATCCTCAACGCTGCGATCCATCTGTTCGCTGAGCAGGGATTCACGCCGGTGAGCATGGACGACATCGGCGAGCGTGTCGGAATTGCCGGGCCGAGTATCTACAACCATTTCAGCAGCAAGGCTGAGATACTGGCCGCGGCCATCACGCGTGGCAACGAGATGCTTCGTGGCGATATGTACCGCGAACTGAAGCGCGCCACCGGTCCCGCCGACGCCCTGGAACGCTTGTTGTACAGCTACACGGCATTCGTTTTCGAGAATGCCGATGTAATCCGGTTACTCACAACGGAACTCGGCAACCTCGAACCGCAAGAGCAAGATAATGCGCGCAGGATGCAACGCGACTACATCGCCGAATGGGTCACGTTGCTGCGCCAGGTGCATCCCGGGCACGACCCCACGGATGCGCGCGTACGGGTACAGGCCGCGTTGACCACTGTGAACGACATCGCCAGTACCCCGCATTTGCACTCGTTCGAGAACATCGCGGCATGCACCGGACTCATCTGCCGCCGCTTGCTCGACGTCTGACCCGCTTCCGGCAATACAGCGACAAGCCGTTTTCCACTTAATAGCTATATCTGCAACAAATGTGGCCCTTGCAGAGTATTTACAGCTAGTGACAATTCACTTAGCCTAGTTAGGGGAATCACACGCACCGACGAGCGTCGCACCTTGAAGGAAATCTCGTGTACTTGACTCAGACCCTCCACCGCAATGTCCAGCAGGACCCGACCGCAATCGCCACCATTTACGGCGATCGAGTGCGTACTCGGGCTGAATCGATCGACCGGATCGCGCGACTCGGCAGTGCGCTGCGCAACCTCGGGGTGCGGGCAGGTGACCGAGTCGGCGCCCTGGCGCTCAACTCCGACCGTTACCACGAGTTCTACCTCGGCGTGCCATGGATCGGCGCGGCGATCACCCCGGTCAACACCCGGTGGAGCGCCGCCGAGATCGCCTACTCGCTACGCGACTCCGACACCCGCGTCCTTCTGGTCGACGACGCTTTCGTCGACGTGATACCGGCGCTGCGGGAGTCGTTTCCGTCGCTGGAGACGGTCATCTTCATGGGCGACAAACAAACCCCTGAGGGCATGCTCGACTACGAGACCCTGATTTCGGAGAGCGAACCGGTCGAGGACACGCGCACCGGTGGGGACGCCCTGGCGGGCATCTTCTATACCGGTGGCACCACCGGCGATCCCAAGGGCGTGATGCTCAGTCACAACGCGATGTGCACCTCAGCTCTGGGCGCGCTGGCCACCGGGCATATGGTCACCCCCGGCGGACGCATGCTGCACATCGCGCCGATGTTCCACCTCGCCGACATCGCTTTGTGGACCGTCGGCAATGTCATGGGCAGCACCCACGTCTTCGTACCCTCCTTCACCGTGGACGGCATGCTCCAGTCCGTCGACGAGCACCGGGTCACCGACGCGCTGCTGGTGCCCACGATGGTGCAGATGGTGGTCGACGCCCCGCAGTTGAAGGACTACGACGTCACCAGCTTGCGTCGCATCCTCTACGGTGCCTCCCCCATGTCGGAGGCGGTGCTCGAACGCGCCGCCGAGGCGTTCCCTTCGGTCGAGTTCACCCAGGCCTACGGAATGACCGAACTGGCGCCGATCGCGACGCTGCTTTCGCCGGCCGACCATCAGGATTGGACGCTGCGGCGCTCTGCAGGCCGCGCCGCGCCGCACACCGAAGTCCGCATTGTCGACGAGAACGACGTCGAGGTGCCCCGTGGCACGGTCGGGGAGATCATCGTGCGCGGCGACAACGTCATGCTGGGCTACTGGAACAAACCGGAGGCCACCGCTGACGCGGTGCGCAACGGTTGGATGCATACCGGTGACGGTGGCTATATGAACGACGCCGGCTATGTCTTCGTGGTCGACCGGATGAAGGACATGATCATCACCGGTGGCGAGAACGTGTACTCGGCGGAAGTCGAAAACGCCGTGTCCAAGCATCCGGCTGTCGCACAAGTGGCGGTCATCGGTGTGCCGGACCCGAACTGGGGCGAGCGGGTGCACGCCGTCGTGGTGCTCCGCGACGGACATAGCGTCGAGGCCGAGGAGCTGCGTGCGCATTGCAAGGAACTCATCGCGAACTACAAGGTGCCGCGCAGCGCAGAATTCGTATCAGAACTGCCGATATCCGGGGCTGGGAAGATCCTGAAGAAGGAACTGCGCAAGAAGTATTGGGACAAGGCCGGGTCGGGCGTGTCCTGAAGGGCCTTAACCTGCACCTGCTTGGTGCCCTCGGTGAGACTCGAACTCACACTGGACGGGTTTTGAATCCGTTTCCTCTGCCAATTGGGATACGAGGGCATGGCGCGGCGGCGCGCCGGTACACCACTGTAGAGAATGCGCCCGCGCAGTCAACCACCGGTACCCTTGCATATCGCGTGTGTTCGGCTTCGCGCCGATGATCTAGAGGGGACGAGGCAAATGACCGCTGCAGAAGGTGTTGGGGCTGCCACCAAGGCCGGCAAAGGACCGCGGCGCGTCGTTATCGCCGAAGACGAAACCCTGATCCGGATGGACCTGGCCGAGATGCTCGCCGAAGAGGGCTACGAGGTGGTCGGGGAGGCCGGCGACGGTCAGCACGCCGTCGATCTCGCCGAAGAACAGCGTCCGGATCTCGTCATCATGGACGTGAAGATGCCGCGTCGCGACGGTATCGACGCGGCCGCCGAGATTGCGTCGAAGCGAATTGCGCCTGTTGTCATCCTGACGGCCTTCAGCCAGCGTGACCTGGTCGAACGCGCCCGTGACGCTGGCGCTATGGCCTACCTAGTCAAGCCGTTCTCCAAGACCGATCTGGTCCCGGCCATCGAGTTGGCGGCCAGCCGATTCTCCGAGCTCACCGCCCTCGAGGACGAGGTACGCGGCCTGAACGACCGCCTGGAGACCCGCAAGCTGGTCGAGCGCGCCAAGGGCATTTTGATGCGCAAGCAAGGCCTCAGCGAACCGCAAGCGTTCAAGTGGATTCAGCGCACCGCCATGGATCGCCGCACCACGATGAAGGCGGTCGCCGAGGTCGTCCTGGACAACCTCGGTACCGACTGACGCCGGACGAGTTCGGCCGAAGCGGGACCTGTCGGTATGTGTTTCTAGACTCGACTGCGTGAGCCCAGCCACCGCCACCGGTCCGCGGTCGACAAGTTCGACCACCCCCGTCGCAGAACCCGCCCAGCCGACTCTGATGCTGCTCGACGGCCACTCACTGGCATATCGAGCGTTCTTTGCGTTGCCGGCGGAGAACTTCAAGACGCAAAGCGGCCAGACCACCAACGCGGTCTACGGGTTCACGGCCATGCTCATCAACATCCTGCGCGACGAGCAGCCCACCCACATCGCCGCTGCGTTCGACGTGTCGCGGCAGACGTTCCGGTCGGAGGCTTATCCGGAGTACAAGGCCAACCGCAGCCGCACCCCGGACGAGTTCAACGGCCAGGTCGAGCTCACCAAAGATGTGTTGGGTGCCTTGGGAATTCCGGTGATGGCGCTGTCGGGCTATGAGGCCGATGACATCATCGCCACACTCACCACCCAAGCCGTGCCGATGGGCTTCAAAGTCCTAGTGGTCACCGGTGACCGGGATTCCATCCAACTGGTCAACGAGAATGTCACGGTCCTCTACCCGCGCAAGGGCGTTTCGGACCTCACCCGATTCACTCCCGAAGAGGTGTTCAGCAAGTACGGACTGACGCCGACGCAGTACCCCGACTACGCGGCGCTGCGCGGCGACCCGAGCGACAACCTGCCCGGCATCCCGGGCGTCGGGGAAAAGACCGCGGCCAAGTGGATTCGCGAATTCGGTGACCTGAATGCGCTGGTGGACCGCGTCGACGAGGTGCGCGGCAAGGTCGGCGACGCGCTGCGCGCAAACCTGTCGAGCGTGTTGCTCAACCGCCAGCTCACCGAGATGGTCCGTGACGTGCCGCTGCCGTACACACCGGATCAACTCGAACACGGCGCGTGGGACCGCGATCGCATCCACCGACTCTTCGACGACCTCGAGTTCCGTGTGCTACGGGACCGACTCTTCGAGACACTTGCGTCCGCGGAACCTGAAGCCGACGAGGGTTTCGAAATCAGCGGCGGTGCCATCAGCCCGGGATTACTCGCAGACTGGTTGAAAGCCCACGGGAGTTCCGGTCGGCGCAACGGACTTTCGGTGGTGGGGTCCGGTGTCCCATACGGCGGGGACGCGACGGCGATCGCGATCGCGGCGGCCGATGGTGAGGGTGGCTACGTCGACCTGACCGCGCTGACCCCGGAGGACGAGCGGGCGCTCGGCACGTGGCTGGCCGACCCGGAACAACCCAAGGCTTTGCACGAGGCGAAGGCTGCGATGCACGCCCTGCGTGGTCGCGGATGGACGCTCGCCGGGCTCACCACCGACACGGCGCTTGCCGCATATCTGGTGCGGCCCGGACAACGGACGTTCAACCTCGACGACTTGTCCTTGCGCTACCTCAAACGTGAGTTGCGCGTCGAGAAATCCGAGCAGGGGCAGCTCTCGCTGTTCGATGACGATGACCAGTTGCGCGCCGAAACCGCCGAGACCGAGATTCTGCGATCGCGTGCAGTCGCCGATCTCGGTGACGCGCTGGACACCGAACTCGACGAGATCGAATCCAAGCCGCTGTTGTCCGACATGGAACTGCCGCTGTCCGCCGTTCTCGCGGACATCGAGTCGTTCGGCATTGCCGTCGACATCGATCACCTCGAAGCGCTGCAATCCCGATTCGCCGCCGAGATCCGTGACGCCGCCGAGGCCGCCTACAGCGTGATCGGTGAGCAGATCAATCTGGGGTCGCCGAAGCAGTTGCAGGTGGTGCTGTTCGAAAAGCTGAACATGCCCAAGACCAAGCGCACGAAAACCGGTTACACCACCGACGCCGACGCGCTGCAAGGCTTGTTCGAGAAGAACCCGCACCCGTTTCTCGAACACCTCCTGCGGCACCGGGACGTCACCCGGCTCAAGGTGACCGTCGACGGCCTGCTCAAGGCGGTCGCCGACGACGGCCGGATCCACACGACGTTCAACCAGACCATCGCCGCGACCGGTCGGTTGTCGTCGACCGAACCGAACCTGCAGAACATTCCGATTCGGACCGACGCCGGCCGCGAGATTCGCGACGGCTTCGTGGTCGGCCCGGGTTACGACATGCTGATGACCGCCGACTACAGCCAGATCGAAATGCGGATCATGGCTCACCTATCCGGCGACGAGGGGCTCATCGAAGCGTTCAACACGGGGGAGGACCTGCACAACTTCGTTGCGTCCAAAGCCTTTTCGCTGCCGATCGACCAAGTGACGCCGGAACTGCGCCGCCGGGTCAAGGCCATGTCCTACGGCCTCGCGTACGGCCTGAGCGCCTATGGACTCTCGACACAGCTGAAGATCACCACCGAAGAAGCCAAAGACCAGATGGAGACGTACTTCGCGCGCTTCGGCGGAGTCCGCGATTACCTGCGCGAGGCTGTCGACCAGGCCCGCAAAGTGGGTTACACGTCCACGCTGTTCGGCCGGCGCCGCTACCTGCCGGATCTCACGAGCGACAACCGGATGCGACGCGAGTCAGCCGAGCGGATGGCGTTGAACGCGCCGATTCAGGGCACCGCAGCCGACATCATCAAGGTCGCGATGATCAACGTGCACAAGGCGCTGGCCGAAGCCGGACTACGGTCGCGCATGCTGCTGCAGATCCACGACGAATTGGTGTTCGAGGTGGTCGCCGACGAGCGCGAAGCCGTTGAGGCGCTCGTGCGCGACAAGATGGCCTCGGCGATTTCGATGTCGGTGCCGCTGGAGGTGTCGGTGGGCACCGGACGCAGTTGGGATTCCGCGGCGCACTAGGCGCCGCGGCACCGACAAACTACTTGGCCCCGTCCTGCTGACTGGCGATTTGCTCGCGCACTTTCTCCATGTCGAGGCCCTTGACCTGGGTGACCAGGTCCTCAAGGGAGGCGGGTGGCAACGCGCCGGGCTGTGCGTAGACGAGCACACCTTCGCGGAACGCCATGATCGTCGGGATGGACCGGATGTTGGCCGCAGCCGCGAGACCCTGCTCGGCCTCGGTGTCCACCTTCGCGTGCACCACGTCGGGGTGCTTGTCCGAGGACTGTTCAAACGTCGGTGCGAAGCTGCGGCACGGCCCGCACCAGGAAGCCCAGAAGTCGACCAGCACGATGTCGTTGCTGGTGACGACCTCGTCGAAGTTGTCCTGGGTCAGGGTCATGGTTGCCACGGTGGTCCCTTTCGGTTGTCGTATCGGGCTGCGACATGCGTTCCAACGCTCGTCGAGCCGCGTTTCTTCCGGTGAACCGCCAGGCTCAGCCGGAGGCGATCAGCCATTCTCGGCGATTTTCGCCATCCCAGCGCCGGATACCCACGACGCTACCGGCCATGTCCCGCGCGCGCAGGACCGTGCTTACCGCTGGGCCGATCTGCTCCGGCCCGACGCGGCGCGCGAGCGTGATGTGCGGTGTCCACTCACCGGGTGCGGTGTGCGCGGCTACCCCGCGGCTGGTGCGAACAAGTTCGTAGATCTGGCGGTGCAATTGCAATAAGGCTTCGGACGGCACGACCAACCGCACAAGGATCGCGCGGTGTCCGCCGAACACCACCACACCGCCGAGCCGGACGGGGATGGGGGAGAACTCCAGCGACCGCTCCAATGCGCGGTCCACCCGTGGCCAGATCTCGTCAGCCACCGCGGCGGTGATATGCGGGCGGTTGGTTTCGGCCTGGTTGCGGGCGAGGCTCGGTAGCCCGGCCCGGGCGAGCGCCTGCCACTGGGCGCGAATCTTCGCGTCGGTGGCGTCGTCGAGCAGCAATTCCACCGACTGCACCATGATCAGCAATGATGGTCCGGTGAGTGCTCAGCGAACAAGCGGCGGAGTGCGACTCGGGCTCATCGAGGGTGACGGCATCGGTCCCGAGATCGTCGACGCGACCCGTCGGGTGGTCGACGAGGCGCTGTCGGTCGTCAGTGCCGATCCGGTGCGGTGGGTCCCTTTGCCGTTGGGGCACAAGGCAATAGCCGAGCATGGGGTTCCGGTGCCGGACTTCACCCTCGATCAACTCGAGGAGTTGCCAGGCTGGGTGATGGGCCCGCACGACAGCGCGTCGTACCCGGCGCAGGTGCGCGGCAAGGCGCCCGGCGCCATCATCCGCAAGCGCTTCGACCTGTTCGCCAACATTCGGCCGGCGCGGGCCTTCCGTGGGGTGCGCGCGGTGACGCCCGGCATGGACCTCGTGATCGTGCGGGAAAACAGCGAAGGCCTGTACGGCGACCGGAACATGTATGCGGGGGCGGGGGAGTTCATGCCGACGCCGGATGTCGCCATGTCAGTTGGTGTCGTCACAAGAACCGCGTGTGAACGCATCGCGCACATGGCCTGTCGGCTCGCAAAGGATCGGCGCAAACGGGTGACCGTTGTGCACAAGGCCAACGTTCTTACCCTCACTACCGGGTTGTTTCTCAACGTCTGCCGGGAGGTGGCGCAGCACTACCCGGACGTCGCTGTCGACGACGAGCACGTTGACGCGATGGCCGCGCACCTCGTCCGCCGCGGCGACACGTTCGACGTGGTGGTGACCGAGAATCTGTTCGGGGACATCCTGTCGGACCTGGCTGGCGAGCTCAGTGGGTCGCTCGGTCTGGCCGCGTCGCTGAACTGTTCGGAGAATCGGGCGATGGCCCAGGCCGCGCACGGGGCTGCGCCAGACATCGCCGGACACAATCGAGCCAACCCGACCGCACTGATGCTCTCGGCCGCGATGCTGCTGCGCTGGCTGGCCGAACACGGTCACGGTGCGTCGCTCGGTTTGGCGGCGAAGCGCATCGAGCACTCGATTAGCGAAACATTCGCAGCCGGTGTCGCGACGGCAGACCTCGGCGGAAGGGCGTCGACGAGTGAATTCACTGAGCGCGTGCTCGCCCAGTTGCGGCGGCTATAAGTTGCACTGAACCAACGACAGGGGAGGCTGCCGTGGCAATGGATTCCACGTTCGTTCGCTGCGCGGCGATCACGGTCACCGCCGCAGTGGCGACCATGCTGACCGGCTGTGTGACCAACAACGAGGACGCCGCCACGATCCCGAAGGTCAACGTCAATGTATCCAAGGTCAATTCCATCGCTGCGGTACTGCCGACGGAGATCAGGGACTCTGGCAAGCTCGTAATCGGCGTGAATATTCCTTACGCGCCAGACGAATTCAAGGACTCCGCCGGCAACATCGTCGGGTTCGACGTCGACTTGATGAATGCGGTCAGCAAGGTGCTCGGCGTGACGCCGGACTACGTCGAGTCGGACTTCGACAAGATCATTCCGGCCATTCAGGCCGACACCTATGACATGGGGATGTCCTCGTTCACGGATTCGGCGGAGCGGGAAAAATCCGTCGACTTCACTACATATTTCCGCGCCGGTGTGCAGTGGGCCCAACGTCCAAGCAAACCGGTAAACCCGAACGACGCCTGTGGCAAAAAGGTCGCCGTGCAGACCACCACCGTCGAGGACACCGACGATGTGCCCGATCGCAGCGCTAGATGCGTCGCCGCCGGCAAGCCGCCGATTGACAAGGTCAAATTTGATCGGCAGGACGATGCGACGACGGCGCTGATTCTCGGCAAGGTGGATGCGATGTCAGCGGACTCGCCGGTCACCGCGTACGCGATCAAACGCAGCGGCGGGAGGATCGAGGCGGCCGGTCCGATTTTCGATTCCGCGCCCTACGGGTGGCCGGTCGCCAAAGGCTCGACGCTAGCCAGAGCACTGCAACAGGCGCTACAGCACCTGATCGACGACGGCACGTACAAGACCATCGCGACCGCGTGGGGAGTGCAGCAGGGCATGATCGTCAAGTCCGAAATCAACGGCGCCACACAGTAAGAGAGGTCAACGGTGACCGAGGTCAGCACCCGCACGACTGAGCCGGCAGCAATCGAGGCAGTACCGTTGCGACGGCCGGGACGATGGATTGCGGCGGCTGTCGTCGTGATCCTGGCTGGGCTGTTCGTCTATGGCGCCGCGACCAATGCGGCCTACGGTTGGGACATTTACGGCCGCTACCTGTTCGACCGCAGGATCTCCGCTGGTGCCTGGCGCACAATAGAATTGACGGTACTGGCCATGGCGATCGCCATCGGGCTCGGCATTCTGCTGGCCGTGATGCGCCTCTCGCCGAATCCAGTGCTGCGCTGGGCAAGCTGGGTGTATCTGTGGATCTTCCGCGGCACCCCGGTGTATGTGCAGCTGGTGTTCTGGGGCCTGTTTCCGTCGCTGTACAAGACGATCACCCTGGGCGTGCCGTTCGGACCACAGCTGGCGCACTTCGATATTCAGGACCTCGACGCCGCCTTCTTTTTTGCGATGATCGGGCTGGGGCTCAACGAAGCGGCATATATGGCCGAGATCGTTCGCGCGGGAATCAATTCCGTCAGCGAAGGTCAGACCGAGGCGTCTATGGCGCTCGGCATGTCATGGTCGCTGACGATGCGCCGCACCGTGTTGCCGCAGGCGATGCGGGTGATCATTCCGCCTACCGGCAACGAACTCATCAGCATGCTCAAGACCACGACCCTGGTTACCGCCGTGCCCTACAGCAAGGAACTCTACGGCGTCGCTCGCGACATCTCCGGCGTGAACTTCGAGCCAATTCCGTTGCTGCTGGTTGCCGCAACCTGGTATTTGGCCATCACCAGCGTGCTCATGGTCGGCCAGTACTATCTGGAACGCTATTACTCCAAGGGCATTTCGCGCCGACTCACCACAAAACAGTTGCAGGCCCTGGCCGATGCGCAGGGTGAGCACCAATGACGCCGATGGTGCAAGCCGAACAGGTCTGCAAGAACTTCGGGGCATTGCAGGTGCTGAAGGGCATCACGCTGCAGGTCGAGCGCGGTCAGGTGCTGTGTCTGGTCGGTCCGTCCGGCTCGGGGAAGTCGACGTTTCTGCGGTGCATCAACCACCTCGAGCAGGTGAACGCCGGGCGGCTGTACGTCGACGGCGAACTGGTCGGCTACGCGGAACGCAACGGCAAGCTCTATGAATTGCATCCGCGCGTGGCCGCCCGCCAGCGCCGCGACATCGGCATGGTGTTCCAGCACTTCAACCTCTTTCCGCACCGCACGGCGCTGGAGAATGTGATCGAGGCGCCCGTCCATGTGAAGCGGGTCCCGAAGGACAAGGCAGTGCGGCATGCTCGGGAGCTGCTGGATCGAGTCGGCTTGGCGGACAAGGCCGATGCCTACCCCGCGCAGCTCTCTGGCGGTCAACAGCAGCGTGTTGCGATCGCCCGTGCGCTGGCGATGGAGCCGAAGCTCATGTTGTTCGACGAGCCGACGTCGGCACTGGACCCGGAGCTCGTCGGCGAAGTTCTGCGGGTCATGCGCGAGCTTGCGCGCGAAGGGATGACCATGGTCGTCGTCACCCACGAAATGGGATTCGCCCGCGAGGTCGCCGATCAATTGGTCTTCATGGACGGTGGTGTCGTCGTAGAAGCGGGGGATCCGCGTGCGGTGCTGTCCAATCCGCGGCACGAGCGCACGCAGGCCTTCTTGTCCAAACTTCTCTGACTAGCTATCGTCGTGATATCACTTCGATAGCTAGGAGCTGAGATGGAGCGTCGTGCCCTGCGGGTGAACGGGTTTGTGGTGCTGGGCCTGTGGGTTCTCGTGGCGATCGCGATCGGCGTTGCCGCCGGGGTCACCCAGAGCCCGGTCGCGGCAATCGTCGCGGTGGTGGTTGGGGTGATCCTCGTGCTGACCGCGACGGGTTTCGTGATCATCAACCCGAACGAGGCCAAGGTCGTGCAGTTCTTCGGCCGTTACGTCGGGTCGGTGAGTGACGCCGGCTTCCAGTGGGTGGTGCCGCTGAGCACCAAGCGGCGAATCAGCCTGCGGGTACGCAACTTCGAGACCGCCAAGCTGAAGGTCAACGACGCCGATGGCAACCCGGTGGAAATCGCGGCTGTGGTGGTCTACAAGGTCACCGACACTGGCAAGGCGGCGTTCGCCGTGGACGACTACGAGCTGTACGTGGCCATTCAGTCCGAAGCGGCGGTGCGCCACCTCGCCACCACGCATCCGTACGACTCGCACGACAACGAGCGGACCAGCCTGCGCGACGGCGCTGAGGTCGCCAGCGAGCTCACCATCGAACTGCGTGAGCGCACGGAAACCGCGGGTGTGGAGGTCATCGAGGCGCGGATCACGCACCTGGCGTACGCACCGGAGATTGCGCAGGCCATGTTGGTGCGCCAGCAAGCCTCCCAGGTGGTGGCGGCCCGCTCGCGGATCGTCGAGGGCGCGGTCGGCATGGTGGGCATGGCGTTGGACAAGCTGGCCGAACAGGGCGTGGTCGAACTCGACGAGGAACGCAAGGCGTCGATGGTGTCGAATCTGCTGGTGGTGCTGTGTGGCGACCGGGCGACGCAGCCGGTGGTCAACACGGGAACGCTCTACGCCTGAGCTCGTGGTCGATCGAAAGAAACTGCTGCTGCGGCTGGATCCGGCCGTCTACGACGCGATGGCGAAGTGGGCGGCCGACGATCTACGCAGCGTCAACGCGCAGATCGAATACGCGCTGCGGCGGGCGTTGGACGAGGCGGGGCGCAAGATTCGGTGAGTGTTCGCGGCTCCAGTGCACACTTCGCGTTTCGCGCACGGGGAGCGAACTGCTCAGTCGAAACGCGAAACTAGGGCAGCTGGCACACAAAGATGGCCGTCCCCGGAAACAGCTCGCCGCGCAGCGGCGACCACTGCCCCCATTCCCGGTCGAACCCCTCGGGCCACTCCGGTTCGATGATGTCGAGCAACCGAAACCCGGCGCCGACGATCTCGCGCACCCGGTCGCCGATGGTGCGGTGGTGCTCCACGTAGGTGGGGACGCCATCGGCGTCGACCTCCACATACGGTGTCCGGTCGAAGTACGGAATGGTCGCGGTCAAACCGGCCGGGCCGGGGTCGTCGGGAAAAATCCAGCGGATCGGGTGGTTCACGGCGAAGACCCAGCGTCCGCCCGGTCGCAGCACCCGGGCGACCTCCCGCATCACGCCGGCCGAGTCGGCCACAAAGGGGATCGCGCCGAAGGCCGAGCACGCCGCGTCGAAGCTCGCGTCTGCAAAAGGCAACGCCTCGGCGTTCGCCTGGACCAACGGCACACCTCCGGCGCCGAATGCAAGCATCCGCATGGAGATGTCGATGCCCACCGGCGAGGCACCGTGGGCCGCGAGCCAACGGGAGCAGGGCGCCGAACCGCACCCGACCTCCAGGATCCGCTTGCCGACGACGGGCCCCAGAAGTTCCACATCCTCCTCGTGCAGACCTTCGGGGCACCAGACGAACTCGCCCTCGGCGGTATCGACGCCGAGAAACTCGCCGTGGGTGCGGTGATAATCGGCCGCATCGGCGTCCCACCAGGCCCGGCTGGCACGCGCACTGGCCTGCGAATCGAGTGTGCGCCGATCCACACCGACCGCGCCCAACAGGGCGTTTGCCTGCGCATGCCGGTCTTCGCGCGCATCGTGTGGTGGCTCCTCGACGGACATGCGCTTACGATAGATCTTTGGGCGCGTCCCGGTTTGCCCAGCTTGAACGGGGTCGCGTACCCTGATCCGCGCGAGTGTGATCGCGCTGCGCTGATGTTGGTCGCTGATTGTTGGTTGCTGGTGTTGGTTCAGAGCGCATGCCCGCGCAATGAACTGTCCATCTATCGACCCACAACCTGTCCGGAGCAACCCAACACATGCCCTCCACCACCGTCACCTCGCCGCAGGTAGCCGTCAACGACATCGGCTCCGCCGAGGACTTTCTCGCCGCCATCGACAAGACGATCAAGTACTTCAACGACGGAGACATCGTCGAAGGCACCATCGTCAAAGTCGATCGGGACGAGGTTCTGCTCGACATCGGTTACAAGACCGAAGGCGTCATCCCGTCTCGCGAACTCTCCATCAAGCACGATGTCGACCCGAACGAGGTCGTTTCCGTGGGCGATGAGGTCGAGGCCCTTGTTCTCACCAAGGAGGACAAGGAAGGCCGGCTGATCCTGTCGAAGAAGCGCGCGCAGTACGAGCGGGCGTGGGGCACCATCGAGGAGCTCAAGGAGAAGGACGAGGCCGTCAAGGGCACCGTCATCGAAGTTGTCAAGGGTGGTCTGATCCTGGACATCGGCCTGCGCGGCTTCCTGCCCGCGTCGCTGGTCGAGATGCGCCGGGTCCGTGACCTGCAGCCGTACGTCGGCAAGGAGATCGAAGCCAAGATCATCGAGCTCGACAAGAACCGCAACAACGTGGTGCTGTCGCGGCGGGCTTGGCTCGAGCAGACCCAGTCCGAGGTCCGCAGCGAGTTCCTGCACCAGCTGCAGAAGGGCCAGGTCCGCAAGGGTGTGGTCTCCTCGATCGTCAACTTCGGTGCGTTCGTCGACCTCGGCGGTGTCGACGGTCTGGTGCACGTCTCCGAGCTGTCCTGGAAGCACATCGACCACCCGAGCGAGGTTGTTCAGGTCGGCGACGAGGTCACCGTCGAGGTGCTCGACGTCGACATGGACCGCGAGCGCGTGTCGCTGTCGCTGAAGGCCACCCAGGAAGACCCGTGGCGTCAGTTCGCCCGCACCCACGCGATCGGCCAGATCGTGCCCGGCAAGGTCACCAAGCTGGTGCCGTTCGGCGCGTTCGTCCGCGTCGAGGAGGGGATCGAGGGCCTGGTGCACATCTCCGAGCTGGCCGAGCGCCACGTCGAGGTGCCGGACCAGGTCGTTGGCGTGGGCGACGACGCGATGGTCAAGGTCATCGACATCGACCTCGAGCGTCGCCGTATCTCGCTGAGTCTCAAGCAGGCCAACGAGGACTACCACGCCGACTTCGACCCGTCGAAGTACGGCATGGCCGACAGCTACGACGAGCAGGGCAACTACATCTTCCCCGAGGGCTTCGATCCCGAGACCAACGAATGGCTCGAGGGCTACGACAAGCAGCGGGAAGAGTGGGAGTCGCGCTACGCGGAGGCCGAGCGGCGCCACAAGATGCACACCGCGCAGATGGAGAAGATGGCCGCCGACGCCGCCGCCGAGGCCGCGGCCGGTGGTTCGGGCAACTACTCCTCGGAGAGCGCCGAGCGGGCCGAGACCGGCGCCGCCCCGACGGGTGGTTCGCTGGCCAGCGACGCCCAGCTCGCCGCGCTGCGTGAGAAGCTGTCCGGCAACAGCTAAATAGCGGACGAAAAGGTCCCGGGTCGCAAGAGCGCGGCCCGGGACCCTTTGTCTCGGTTGAAAACTGTGTCTCGGTTGAAAACTGTTTCTCGGGTGGAAACCGGAGGCGAGATCAGCCGACTGGCGCCGGTACCCAGCGCTGTGCGGGAGCCGTACTGGCGCGTTTGCGAATGGCGGCGAAGCTATGCCGTGCCGGATTGACCAACGCCGACACCCAGTTTCGGCGATGCGCGGCCAATGCCGCTGCAACCTCGGGAATCTGAATGCAATGCACACCGTGTTCCATGCCTAGACGGTGCTTGCCACCGTGGATCGTGCTGCGCATGCGATTCCCTTTGCTCTTCGCCACTCCGCCAAATATTTCCGATAGGAATTGCCGAGCTGAAGATAACCGAGTGACTGTCGCATCCGTTGTATTTGCGCGCTAAGCCCGTTCGGCGTGTTGTGCCTGGTAAGCACGAGATCGTCGGGCGCGCCCGTCGGTGGTTGCGGCGGGAGTTGTGTATACGAGTGTGTGCCGGAGCCGCTGGTTGCGGCGCGAAATATGTATGGTCGCTTCTCCCGCGCGGGCGCTCATTCGCTCCGGATGATATCCACACCCGCCCGCCGACTTTTTCGGCGCAACCTATTCCGCCGCGCGGTAAACAGTGGTCTGCTCTGGGGATGAATCAGGTTCATCTCGGACATATCTTCCATATTGCGGGCAACCCGCAGGTCACGGAGGCCGCGGCTGCGCTCGCGTCGTTTCCGGATGGCGCACTGGTCATCGACGAGTCCGGCCGGATCACCTATTGCGGTGCGCGAGAGAATGTTCCGCCGCAAGACAATGCCACCGTCTTCGATCATCATCCGGGGTTTTTGCTGCCCGGCTTCGTCGATACGCACATCCACTTTCCGCAAACCTATGCCGGCGACTCCTATGGCGGCGGTCAGCTGCTCGAATGGCTGACGCTGTGCATGTTTCCGTCGGAGGCTCGATTCGCCGATCCAGGGTTCGCGCAGCAGGCAGCGGTGCAGTTCTGCTCGCGTCGCATCGCCGTCGGGACCACCGCGGCCATGGTCTTCGGGTCGGCCTTTCTGCATGCACAGGACGCTCTGTTCACCGAGACCCAGCGAGTGGGCCTGCGTATCGTCAGCGGGCGCGGGATCCAGACGGTGGGCCCGGAATCCGCGGAGCCGTTGATGACCTCGGAAGCCGATGCCATTCGGCTCACCACGGAGGAGATCGACAAATGGCATGCCGCCGACACCGGCGATGTCGCTACTGCGCTGCTACATGTGGCGATCGTCCCCCGGTTCTCGTTGTCGGTAACCCCGGAGACGCTGAAAAGCCTTGGCGACCTATATGATTCGGTTCGCGACCGGGGGGTGTACTTCCACACCCACCTCAACGAAAACAACCGGCCCGGCACCGGGGAGGTCGACTCCACGAAGCAGGCCTACCAGGTGGACAGCTACCTCGACACCTACGACGGCAAGTTTCTGCCGGGGTCCAGTGTCGGCGGAAAGAGCCTGTTGGGCAGGCGCTCGATTCTCGCGCACTGCGTGCACTGTCAGGACGTCGAGCTCGAGCGGATGGCTGAAACGGGCACGTCGGTGGCGCACTGCCCAGTGTCGCAGCAGTTCCTCGGCTCCGGCACCATGCCGTGGCTGCGCACCGTCGCATCCGGGGTGAACGTCGCCGCGGGCACCGACTTCGGCGGCGGCGACGAATGGGGAATCTTCCGGGTGCTCGCCGAGGCGTTCAAGGTGCACATCTCCGAGCCGGGTGCTGCCGGAGTGTCGATGCATCCAGCCGAGATGCTGTTCACCGGAACGCTCGCCGGGGCACGCGCATTGGATATGGAAGACCGGTTCGGCAACTTCGATATCGGCAAGGAGGCCGACTTCGTCGTCATCGAGCCGGCCGCGGTTCCGGCACTGCAGGCGGCGCTCGACTACGGCGTGCGCTCGGACGATCCGGGCCTCGCGCGTGACCAGACGCTGTTTGCGCTGCTGATGGGACTGCGTGAACCCGCGGTAGCCGAGGTGTACGTCCAAGGCCGCCGGGTGCGGGCAGACTAGCAGCTGGATCTGGAGAACCTCGCGAAATGCACACTGCCACTGCGATTTCGATGTTCCACCCGGTGCCAGATCGCGCGGGGTTCGCGGCGTGGCTCGACGACTGTGCCGCCGATGCGCACGCCGCTGGATGTCTGGAGGCTCGCTGCGCCGTTACCGGTGAGGCAATGCTCGATTGGGGTTTCGCGACTACGTTCGCGACTGAGGACCAACTCCATGACTGGCTCGACAGCCCGGCGTGGAAGCGGCTGGTCACGATGGGTGAGACGCGAGGCTATCTGCGCAAGACGACCGACCTCGTTGTCGTCGACGGTGGTCTGCCCCCGGCTGGCGTGGGTGTCTTCCGCCACCGCGTCTCTTCCGGAAAGGAGGCCGAATTCCTTGCCGCTCAGCACGAGTTGATCGAGCTCACCACCGGCTTCGCGGGATTCGAGGGCACCGGGGTTTTCCCGCCGGAAACGGGCGGGGAGTGGTTGTCGGTGTTGCGGTTTCGCACCGGTCACCAACTGCTCAACTGGTTGCGGTCACGCGAGCGCGCTGCGGCGCTGCCCGGGCTGCGGCGAAATCTGGTCGAGGACTTCGCCGAGGTCACTCACACCACCACGCCGTTCGGTTCGACGGTGCGCACGGAGAATGGCGCCACCAAGGTCACGCCGCGGTGGAAGACGGCG
This sequence comes from Skermania sp. ID1734, assembly GCF_007489285.1. Lineage (GTDB taxonomy): Bacteria > Actinomycetota > Actinomycetes > Mycobacteriales > Mycobacteriaceae > ID1734. The sequence goes on along the minus strand of NZ_VLIY01000010.1, from coordinate 42,353 downwards.
ATGATCGTGCTGCTGGTCCTGTACCCGACGGTGTTGACGCTGTCGCGATTTCTCGGCCCGGTCATGGACGGCGCCGGCATCCCGCAATGGCTTGCGCTGTGGCTCAGCCAAATATGCAGTGTGGCGGTGATGACGTGGTTCCTCATGCCGCTGGTCTCGGGCTGGTTCGGCAGATGGCTCGATCCCATCGAGGGTGCGGGGGTGAAGGCGAGCGTCCTGGGCGCGGGAGTTGTACTGGTTGTCTACGGTGCTTGCCTGCTGCTGTTCGGGTCGGTGAAGTGGTTGCAGTTCTGGGATTACAACCATTGAGTGCGACACTGTTTCAGTGCTACGAATTGGGCTGACCGGTGGGATGGGCGCGGGCAAGTCGACGGTCGCGACAGCACTCGCCGAACATGGTGCGGTGGTTGTCGATTCAGATCGCATCGCCCGCGAGGTGGTCGAACCCGGCACACCGGGACTGGCGGCGCTGGTGGAGGCGTTCGGTCCAGACATCCTCGACGGCGACAACCTGGACCGAGCCGCATTGGCGGCCAAGGCCTTTGCTGATGACGCCGCGCGGCTGCGGCTGAATTCGATTCTGCATCCGCTGATCGGGCAGCGCACCGCCGAGACCATTGCCGCCGCGCCCGCGGATGCCATCGTGGTGCAAGACATTCCGCTGTTGGTCGAGAACCACCTGGCGCCGCTGTTCAACCTCGTCATCGTCGTGCACGCTGACGCGGACGTTCGCATACATCGACTCGCCCAGCACCGGGGCGTCACCGAGGCCGACGCGCGGGCGCGAATCGCCGCGCAGGCCAGCGACGAGCAACGCCGCGCTGTGGCCGATGTGTGGCTGGACAACGGTGGTGCGGCGGCGGCGCTGCGTGCACACATCGACGAACTGTGGCACGAGCGACTGGTGCCTTTCGAGCAGAATGTCCGGCTGCACAACGTCGTTGAGCCCGCACCGGAACTTCGGCAGCCGAACCCGGACTGGGCGGTGCAGGCCGAGCGTCTCATTGCCCGGCTCCGGCTGGTGTGCGCCGATAAGGCGCTACGGGTGGACCACGTCGGATCCACCGTGGTGCCCGGGCTGCCAGCGGTCGACATGATCGACCTACAAGTCACCGTTGCTGATCTCGAGACCGCCGATGGCTTGGCACCTGTGTTGGCGGAGGCCGGGTTTCCGAAGATCGACGACGTCACGGAGGACTCGACGGAGCCGTCGCTGGGTGGCGAAGTGGACCCCGGAGTGTGGGCGCTACGCCGGCACGGCGGCGCAGATCCGGCGCGTCCGGTCAGCATCGACCTGCGGGTGGCAGGCTGGCCCGGCCAGCAGTTTGCACTGCTACTGGCTGATTGGCTACGCGCCGACGCCACGGCCCGCGACGATTACGCCGCCCTGAAACGAACAGCGAGCGGCGCCCACGCCACGCTGCCGGACTACCGAGCGGCCAAGCAGCCGTGGTTCGACACGGCGTACCGGCGTGCGTGGGACTGGGCCCGGCAAACCGGTTGGACTAGTGCCAGGTGAGTTGCATGTCCATGGAGGCCAGCCACCTGTCGAGGCGGTAGCCGTGCTGGGCCAATCCGGCCACCGCGGCGAACGCATGCTCGAATGCCTTCGAGGCGGACTTGATGTCCAAGTAGCCGAGCTTGACCGCCGCGAGCAACTCGTCGGTGTCGAGAACCTCCACATCCTGCATGCGGTGCACGACGATGTCGAGGTAGTGGTCGACGGACGTCCACGACTTCTCTCCCGGGGTGAACTCGCCAACGTCCAGGTAGAAGTTCTTGTGCAGGTCGTTGTAGTGATAGTGGAAGACCGACGCCCGTAGCCCTAACGACGGAATCAGCCAGGACTCGAGGTAATGAAAGCGGGGATGGTCGGCGGTTCTGGCCATGTACAGACCCCACGGGGTCACCTTGAATTCCTGGACCGGTCGCACGAATCCTTTGGGATCGGTATTCGTGCGTTCGACGAGGTTGAACACCTCGGTTTTGGGTTGGTGTACGTGCAGCTCTTCGTCTTCGAGAGCAGTATCGACCGATCGATCCACGCGCTTCATATCGCCAACTTACCGCTACACCGGCCGGGTTGGGGGCTGCTCGGCGAGCAGTACTTGTCGGTGTCTCGACCTAGTCTTGTCACATGGCGTTTGCAACGGAAATTCCGCAATCCGACGATGCGCATACCGAGCTGCCGGTGGCCCATTCGGAGTTCCGGCCAGTCGGACAAATCGAGCGAACCGAGGGCCGGTTCCAGGTGGTCAGCGAGCATCAGCCCGCCGGTGACCAACCGGAGGCCATCGCCGAACTCGAACGGCGAATCCAGGCGGGTGAAAAGGATGTAGTGCTGCTCGGCGCCACCGGCACGGGTAAGTCGGCGACCACGGCATGGCTCATCGAGCGGCTGCAGCGCCCGACGCTCGTGATGGCACCGAACAAGACGCTCGCCGCCCAGTTGGCCAACGAGCTACGAGAGATGTTGCCGCACAACGCAGTCGAGTACTTCGTGTCGTATTACGACTACTACCAGCCCGAGGCCTACATCGCGCAGACGGACACCTACATCGAGAAGGACTCCTCGATCAACGACGACGTCGAGCGACTGCGGCATTCGGCGACGTCGAGCCTGCTGTCCCGACGGGACGTGGTGGTGGTCGCGTCGGTGTCGTGCATCTATGGCCTAGGTACGCCGCAGTCGTACCTGGATCGTTCGGTCCAATTGGAGGTCGGCCGCGAGGTGGACCGCGACGCGCTGTTGCGGCTGCTCGTGGATGTGCAGTACACGCGCAACGACCTGTCGTTCACTCGCGGTTCGTTCCGGGTGCGCGGGGACACTGTCGAGATCATTCCGTCCTACGAAGAGTTGGCGGTGCGGATCGAGTTCTTCGGCGACGAGATCGAGGCGCTCTATTACCTGCATCCCCTCACCGGCGACGTGGTCCGCAAGGTGGACATGCTGCGGATCTTCCCGGCAACCCATTACGTGGCCGGCCCGGAGCGGATGGAGCGGGCGGTTCGTGACATCGAGGCCGAACTCGAACAGCGCCTCGCCGAGCTCGAGCGGCAGGGCAAGCTGCTCGAGGCCCAGCGGCTGCGCATGCGCACCCAGTACGACCTCGAGATGATCCGCCAAGTCGGCTTCTGCTCAGGCATCGAAAACTATTCGCGCCACATCGACGGCCGCCCGGCAGGCTCGGCGCCGGCGACGTTGATCGACTATTTTCCCGACGACTTCCTGCTCGTCATCGACGAGTCGCACGTCACCGTGCCGCAGATCGGTGGCATGTACGAAGGTGACATGTCGCGCAAGCGCAACCTGGTGGAGTACGGGTTCCGGTTGCCTTCGGCGGTCGACAACCGGCCGCTCACCTGGGAAGAGTTCGCCGACCGGATCGGCCAGACCGTTTACCTCTCGGCCACTCCGGGGCCTTACGAGCTCGGCCAGACCGGTGGCGAGTTCGTCGAACAGGTGATCCGGCCCACCGGCCTGGTCGACCCCAAGGTGGTGGTGAAGCCGACGAAGGGCCAAATCGATGACCTGGTGCACGAGATCCGGCAACGCACCGAGCGCGACGAGCGGGTCTTGGTCACCACGCTGACCAAGAAGATGGCCGAAGATCTCACCGACTATCTGCTCGGCTTGGGCGTGCGGGTGCGCTACCTGCACTCCGAGATCGACACACTGCGCCGCGTCGAACTGCTGCGGCAACTGCGGCTCGGTGAGTACGACGTGCTGGTCGGCATCAACCTGCTCCGGGAAGGCCTCGACCTGCCGGAGGTGTCGCTCGTCGCGATTCTGGACGCGGACAAGGAGGGCTTCCTGCGCAGCAGCACCAGCCTGATCCAGACCATCGGCCGCGCGGCCCGGAATGTGTCCGGCGAAGTGCACATGTACGCGGACAAGATGACCGACTCGATGAAGCACGCCATCGACGAGACCAAACGCCGTCGCGCCAAGCAGATTGCCTACAACGAAAAAATGGGCGTCGATCCACAACCACTGCGCAAGAAAATTGCCGACATCCTCGACCAGGTCTATCGGGAGGCGGACGACAGCGAGGTGGCCGTCGGTGGCTCAGGTCGAAACGCCAGCCGCGGCCGACGTGCCCAAGGTGAGCCGGGCCGCGCGGTCAGCGCCGGCGTATATGAAGGGCGCGATGTGAAATCGATGCCGCGGGCCGAACTCGCGGATCTGGTCAAGGAGTTGACCGACCAGATGATGAGCGCGGCGCGAGACTTGCAGTTCGAACTTGCCGGCCGGTTGCGGGACGAAATCGCCGACCTCAAGAAGGAGTTGCGCGGAATGGACGCCGCGGGCGTGAAATGACCAGCTAATCGCCGTGTGTGTTCTCCCTCAAATCCGCCTATAGCGGTGCCGATGCCGATATGGTCAGCAGGATCGCATACTTGCCCAATTGGAGGAATGAATGAGCGCCTACCGGACCATTGTCGTAGGTACCGATGGCTCCGAATCGTCGTACAAGGCCGTCGAAAAGGCTGGTTCGCTGGCTAGTGACGCGGATGCCAAGCTGATCATCGCCTGCGCGTACTTTCCGACCGACGAGCGTGAAGTCGGCGCGGCCGCCGATGTGCTGAAGGACGACGCCTACCAGGTTCGGGGTTCCGCCCCGACCAACGAGATTCTGCGCACGGCCAAGGAGAAGGCCACTGCCGTTGGCGCGAAGAACATCGTGGAACGGCCGATCGTCGGCGCTCCGGTGGAGGCGCTGCTCGAACTCGTCGAAGAAGTTGACTGCGACCTGCTGGTGATCGGAAACCGCGGGCTCAACAGCTTCACCGGTCGCCTGCTCGGCTCCGTGCCCTCCGATGTCGCGCGTAAGTCCAAGTCCGACGTTCTGATCGTGCACACCGTCCGCTAGTTCAGCGGGCGGAGTCCCGAGAGAACCTCCGGCAGTTCGCCGGAGTAGACAACGCCCAGACGTTGCGTCGCGCGGGTGAGCGCCACATAGAGGTCGTTCATCCCGCGCGGCGATTCAGCGAGAATGTGTTTCGGCTCGACGATCAGCACCGAGTCGAATTCCAGGCCTTTGGCGTCGCGGACCGTGGTCACTCGCACGTCATCGCTGGCGAGGTCGGCCAGCTTCGCGACATCAGCATGCGATGCAATAACCGCGGTGAGTCCGGGCTGTCGCTCATCCTGGAGACGTCGCCGCGTTTCTGCCGCGATCTCCTCTTGCGCTACCTGGCGGGCCCACGGCTTGATGCCGGTGTCGCGCACCGACTTCGGGACTTCGCTCGCCGGGTCGATCGCGCGCAGCACGTCGGCGGCCACCGCCATGATTTCGCCGGGCGTACGGTAATTCACCGTGAGTTCGGTGAGCTTCCAGCGTTGCGCCACATACGGTTCCAGCGACCTGCTCCACGCGGACGACCCCGCCGGATCACCGGTCTGCGCGACGTCGCCGACTACTGTCAGCCAGCGATTCGGTATGCGGCGCATAACCATTCGCCAGGCCATCGCCGACAATTCCTGTGCCTCGTCGACGATGACATGGCCATAGGTCCAGCTTCGATCGCCGGCGGCGCGCTCGGCGGTGGTCAGCCGCGAGCCCACGGTATGGCGTTGAGCTAGCTGGCTGGCGTCGATGAGGTCGTAGGCCATCAAGATTTCCGGATCCAGTTCGTCCTCCAGATCCTGCGGCGCCGATCCGGTGAGGATGTCCAATGCGCCCTGCGCTTCGGCGATCTGGGCGCGCCAGCGCCGTCGGGCCCGCTCGCGCTCCGCCGTGTCGTCCACACCCAACAGTTCGGCGAGCTCGTCGAGCAGGGGTGCGTCGGAGCCACTGAACTGACCATCGTTGCGGAACAGGCACTCGCGATCCGCGGGGGACAGGTCCGGGGCCGCGGCGGCAAGCAGTTCCGGCGAACTGAACAGATCGATGAGGACCTGCTGCGGGGTGAGCTCCGGCCACAACTCGTCGATAGCGGCCATGACGCGCGCATCGGAGCGCATCTCGGCCCGAATGTCGGCGATGTCGTCGCGGCTGAGCAGATTCGTGCCACCGACGACGTTTTCGCCCAAGGTCGCCGCGAGCTGGTCCGCGAGCGCATCCACGACCGCCGTGATGAAAATCGGCCGGGCCAAATTGTGCGGCCGCCGTGACGACCGCGCCCGACCCCGGGCCCTCGAGACCGTTTTGCGGTCCAGCGTCACCACATACGAGTCGAAGCGCAGCGGTATCGCGGCATCGGGTAGCCGCTGATACTCCCGCACCGCATTCTTGAGCACATCGATGAAGGCGAGCGAGCCCTTCAGTTCGCTGCCCCGCAACGACTCTTCGACGGTCGCCTGCACGCCCGGATACAAGTCACCGATCGTCGACAGCAGCACCCCCGTTTCGCCGAGCGACGGCAGCACCTGACTGATGTAGTCGAGGAACGTCGAGTTGGGACCGATGATCAGTACGCCGCTCTTGGCCAACTGTTGCCGGTAGGTATAGAGCAGGTACGCCGCGCGGTGCAGCGCGACGGCGGTCTTGCCCGTACCTGGTCCACCCTGCACCACCAAAACGCTCTTGTGCTCGGAGCGAATGATCGCGTCCTGCTCGCGCTGAATGGTTTCGACAATGTCGATCATGTGGCCCGTGCGGGCCGCATTGAGTGCCGTCAGCAGCGCACTTTCGCTGCCGACGCCACCGTCGGCCGTGGACATCCCGGCCAGTTCGGCAGCGTCGAGATCCAGATACTCGTCGGTGACTCGGGTGACCCGCCGGTTGCGGCTGCGGATATGCCGGCGCCGGATTACCCCGTCCGGGGCGGCTGTCGTAGCCAGGTAGAACGGGCGGGCCATCGGCGCACGCCAGTCGAGCAGCAACGTCTCGAAATCGTTGGCTTCGTCGAGAATGCCGAGCCGGCCGACGTAGCGGCGTTCGCCGTCCACGAGATCGATGCGGCCGAAGCAGAGGCCGTTCTCCGCCGCGTCGTACTTGGCCAAGTCGTCCGAGTACAGGTGGGTGAACGATTCCCGCTCACTGCGAGCCTGCGGAGTGCCGCCCCGCTCCAGCAGGACCTCGCTCAGCCGCTTCTCCGCGTAGGCGCGCATGCCGTCGAGATGCTCGTACAGATTCGACACGTACGCCTGTTCATGGGCCTGCTCGCGTTCGAGTAGCTCGTCGCGGCGGTCCTGCACCAACACGTCTCCTCGGTAGCTTCGGCTTGAAAAGTGCCTTGCGGAGTCTAGTGCGAATCCGCTCAGCGCGCCGAAGCAGCAGCTAAACCGGCTAGCGTTGCCAGCGCGACTTTGCCTTCTTGCGCGCCGTGTCGGCCAAGTCGACACCGCGTTCACGAGCGAGGTCGGCGAATTCGGGCCCGCGGTCTCGGGCCGTCTCGGCTAGCTCCCGGCCGCGGTCGCGGGCGAGTTCAGCGAATTCCGGCCCGCGTTCGCGCGCGACTTCGGCGAGCTTGGCGCCGCGTTCGCGAGCCAGGTCGGCGAATTCGGGCCCGCGTTCCCGCGCTATCTCCGCCAGTTCGCGGGCGCGCTTCCTGGTCACCTCGGCGAGTTCCGGCGCGCGATCGCGGGCGGCGTCGGCCAGTTCGGGTGCCCGGTCTCGGGCAGCATCGGCCAGTTCGGCGGCGCGCTGTCGGGCTATTTCGGCGAGTTCCGCGGCGCGCTCACGTGCAGCGTCCGCGAGGCCCGGTGCGTGCTTCTTGGTCGCCTCGCCAAGCTCGGCTCCGCGCTTTCTGGTCACCTCGCCAAGCTCGGCTCCGCGCTCCCTTGCTACCTCGGCGAGCTCAGCTCCGCGCTTCTTGGTCGCTTCGCCAAGCTCGGCTCCGCGCTCCCGGGCGGCGTCCGCAAGCTCAGGTCCCCGCTCGCGCACGACTTCGGCCACGTGGTGCAGCCGCTCCCGCAACCGCTCGGCATTGTCACCGTCGGCCGCCATCCCCGCCGGCAACGCCGCAGACACCGCCGCAGTGGCCCGACCCGCGGCCTTCCGTCCGCGCCACGCCAGCGATGGCTTGCCTTCGGTGTCAGCCGCCGCGATCATCAGTCCACCGAGCAGGCTGACGCTCTTGATGAACTCTGAACGCTTCTCGGCCTTGCGGACCGGGTCCTTTTCCTGCCAGAAGTCATGTTCGGTGATCGCTGTCGGGATAACCGTTCCAGCGAGTGCGAGCGACGCCAGCCGCGGCGCCTTGCCGAGCGCGAGAAGCGCGCCGCCACCGAGTTGGACGGCGGCGTTGATCCGGACGAGAGTGACGGGATCGGTCGGCACCTTTGCGGTGACGTTGCTGGGCAGCGACTGCTCACCCTTCTGAACGATCGGGGCGGCCGCTTCGGCGCGCTGCTGCGGATTGCGCAGTGCCTCAATACCTCCGGCGATGAACACGGACGACAGTAGCGGACGGGCGATGCGGCGGACGAGCATCTGGCAACCTCCATCGTGAGTCACACGGACCGTCCCCGCATTCCCCGACAGCTCCGCAACGAAACGTTCAGCGCAGGCTGCGGACATCGAGTTGATGCAGCACCCGGTCCACCAACTCCGGATCGCTGCCCGGCTGATGACGAGCCGCGAGTACGGCTTGCCTTGCGGCCGACATGATCTCGGATTGGGCGCGCCGGAAGGCGCGAACGCGGGCCAGGCGTTCCCGGTGGCTTTCCCGCCGTTCGTCGTCGCCGATGTCCGGGTCGATTCGGACACCCATCTCGATGATGCGCCGGGTGAGCAACTCGACAAGGTCATCGGGCAGCTCTTCCGACTCGGCGAGTTCGTGCAGCCGAGTTCGGGCCGCACTCATAGCGGATTGCGCGAGCTGGCTCTCCAGGGCACGTTCCCGCGCGGTGTCGGCGGTGACGCGGAGTGTCCTGACCAGCCAGGGCAGCGTCAGGCCCTGCACCACCAGTGTGGCGATGATGACCGTGAAGGCGATGAAGATGATCTGATTGCGCCCAGGAAACGCCGAGCCCTTGTCGATCTGTAAGGGAACGGCCAGCGCCAGGGCGACCGTCACCACCCCGCGCATGCCGGACCACCACATCACGATGGTCTCGCGAAAGTTCGACGGAAGTTCGGCGTCCGGGTCGAGGGCCTGCTTGGTCCGGCGCACCGCGGCGGCAGCCGGCACCAGCCAGGCGAACCGCACCGCGATGACAACGGCCGAGACGATGATTCCCCACACCAGCATTTGCCCGAGTTCACCGCTGGCGGTGCCCAGCACGGTATGCAGTTCGAGGCCGATAACGCCGAACGCGACGCCGGTCACCAGTGTGTCGATCACCGTCCAGAACGACCTGCCGGTCAGGCGGCCCTCGATATCGTCGGCGTCCGAACGCTTCTCGTTGAGGAAGAGCGCCGTCACCAACACGGCGAGCACGCCCGACCCGTGCAACTGATCGGAAATCACGTAGCTCGCGTAGGGGAGCAGCAAAGTCAGCCCCACCCGGAGCGTCGCGTCGCCGAGCAATGTCATCAAGCGGGCGCCCGCGAACCCGACCAGCACGCCCACGGCTACCGCGACAATCGCTGAGAGGGCCAACTCGGCGGCGGCGACCGACCAGGTGAAGGAGCCGCTGACTACGGCGGCGATGGCGACGTTGTACAGCACCACCGATGTGACGTCGTTGAACAGCCCTTCGCCCTCGAGGATCGATACGAGCCGGCGCGGCAGCCCGAGCGATCCGGCGACCGCGCTCACCGCGACCGGATCCGGCGGCGCGACAAGCGCGCCCAGCGCGACCGCCGCGGCGATGGGCAGCCCCGGCACGATCGAATTGGCCACTACCGCCACCGCCGCGGTGGTGACGAAGACCAGCGCCACCGCCAGCAGGAAGATCGGTTGCCAGTTCGCGGCAAACTGCCGCCACGACGTTCGCTGCACAGCCGCGTAGAGCAGCGGCGGCAGCAGTAGCGGGAGGATGTACTCGGGGGAGATGTCGATGTCCGGCACAAAAGGCAACAGCGCCAACACAATTCCGGCGAGCGTCATCAGCACCGGTGCCGGCAGCCCAAGTTTGTCGCCGAGCGGAACTGTCAGCACAGCCCCGAGCAACAGAATGAACAACAGCGCGAATTGGTGCATGCGATTAGTTTGACTGCCATGCCGGACAAAACCGCCTCGCCCGCTGTCGAGTTGCGCGTCGGCGAGCGAACGGTGCGACTAACCAACCCGGACCGCGTGTACTTTCCGGAACTCGGCGCGACAAAGCTCGACCTCGCCAACTACTACATCTCCGTGGGTGACGGCATTGTCCGTGCGCTGCGGGAGCGCCCCTGCATGCTGCACCGGTTCCCCAGCGGTCTGAGCGGCGACAAGGTGCACCAGAAGCGGTTGCCCACCGGAGCTCCGGACTGGGTGCGCACCGTGCGGGTCACCTTTCCGCGCTACGGACGGCACGCGGACGAGCTGTGTGTCACGGAGTTGGCGCAGGTCGTCTGGGCGGTGCAGATGTCTACGGTCGAGTTCCATCCCTGGAACACGAGAGCGCCCGCGGTCGAATTCCCCGACGAATGGCGCATCGACCTCGACCCCGGGCCGAAGTGCGGATTCGACAGGGTGCGGCGGGTGGCCGCGGTTGCGCATGAGGTGCTCGACGAACTCGGCGCCGTCGGGTGGCCCAAAACGTCGGGCGGCAAGGGGATGCACATCTACGTCCGGATCAAACCGGAATGGGGATTCTCCGATGTGCGCCGGGCCGCGTTGGCGTTCGCACGCGAGGTCGAGCGCCGCGCTCCCGAGGACGTGACGACGACGTGGTGGCGCAAGGACCGCGACCCGCACAAGTTGTTCGTCGACTACAACCAGAACGCGCGCGACCACACCATCGCGAGCGCATATTCGGTGCGTGGTGTGCCGAGGGCTACCGTGTCGACGCCGGTGACGTGGGACGAAATACCCGCCATCGAGCCTGCCGATTTCACTATTGCCACAGTGCCGCAACGCTTTGCGCGGCTAGGCGATCTCGACGCCGGCATCGACGACGCGGTGTACCTCCTCGATGAACTCCTCGACTGGGCCGCGCGAGACGAACAAGCGGGCGCGGCGGATCCAGGCGGCTCCGACTAGTTACCTAGTGGCCCGCGTGGCTGTTCGGTAGCGGATAGCTTTCCGACGTGCCGTCGCCCGCGGTCAGGGTGATCTTGGAGAATCCGCCGTCCTGCGGGTTCGACAGCGTGACCGTCACCGGTCGGTGCTGGATCTTGCCGGCCGCGCAGGTGGGTTCGCAGAGATTCTTGTTCTCCGTGCCGGTGCCGACGGCGTTGTTGTCGCCCCACGACTGCCAGGTGATCGAGGTGACGGTGAGACCCATGTCGGCGCAGAAGACCGAGTCGATGGTCGCCGGTCGAACCTGCGGCTCGCCGCGGCAGGTGAAGACGGCCGCTTTCGTCGCCGGCGTGGTGGGCGCACCGGATGCCTGGTTGTTTCCGTCGCCGCCCGAGCACCCGGAAACAGCAAGAGCGAGGGCGCACGCACCGAGGAGAGTTGTTGTGCGGAGCATCCGGTCACCAGCCCCTCTCGCGCCACTCGGTCAGCTTCGGCCGCTCGTCGGCCAGCATGGTGTCGTCTCCGTGGCCGGGATAGATATGCGCGTCTGCATAGCGGTTGAAGAGCTTCGACTCGACGCCGCCGAGCAGGCTGGCGAAGTCCGTCGGATTCGTCGTTTTGCCGACGCCACCGGGGAAGAGACAGTCCCCGGTGAAGATATGTACCTGGCCGTCGCGGTCGGTCAGTACGAGTGCGATGGACCCGGGCGTGTGTCCCTGCAGGTGGATAACGTCGAGGGCCATCTCTCCTACGTGAACTGTGTCCCCGTCGTTCAGCAGGCGGTCCGGCTTGACCGGCAGCGGTTGCGCATCGAGCGGGTGCGCAGCCGTGGCGGCCCGGGTCGTCGCGGCCACCTCCTGCAGCGCCTGCCAATGGTCGGCGTGCTGGTGGGTGGTGATGATGAGCTCGAGGGCGGGGGCTTCCTGTTCGAGCAGCCAGATCAGCCGGTCCGCGTCGTTGGCCGCGTCGATCAGCAGGCACAGCCCGGTCTCGGAACAACGCAGCAGGTAGGCGTTGTTATCCATGGGGCCGACGGACATTTTGATGATCGTCGCGCCGGGGACGTCGCGCTGCTGCGCTGCCGACCCGGCGGAAACATGACCGGTGTAGGTGGTGTCGATCGGTACCGAATGGGACTCCATAGGACCGCACGCTACCGTCGATGGAGGGCCGCCAACAGGGCTTGGGGTGGTCGGCGTTTCTCCCCTCACGCTCGGCCGTCGAAACTTGTCGGTGGGTGCACATAGCATGGCGACCAGGGCGGGCCTGGAGTCTCGCCGGTTCGAAATTGCGGAAGGATGCTTGTGGCGGATCGCCTGGTTGTACGTGGCGCGCGCGAACATAATCTGCGCGGCGTCGATCTGGATTTGCCGCGGGACAGCCTCATTGTCTTCACCGGCCTGTCCGGTTCCGGCAAGTCGAGCCTTGCGTTCGACACGATCTTCGCCGAGGGCCAGCGACGGTATGTGGAGTCGTTGTCTGCGTACGCCCGGCAGTTCCTCGGCCAGATGGACAAGCCGGACGTCGACTTCATCGAAGGCCTCTCGCCGGCGGTGTCGATCGACCAGAAGTCGACCAACCGCAACCCGCGTTCGACGGTCGGCACCATCACGGAGATCTACGACTACCTGCGGCTGCTGTACGCGCGGGCAGGAACGGCGCATTGCCCGGTGTGCGGCGAGCGCATCGCCAAGCAGACGCCGCAACAGATCGTGGACCAGGTGCTGGCCATGGAGGAGGGCATCCGCTTCCAGGTGCTCGCACCGGTGGTCCGGACGCGCAAGGGCGAATTCGTCGACCTGTTCGACCAGTTGAACTCGCAGGGTTACGCCCGCGTGCGGGTGGACGGCGTCGTGCACCCGCTGACCGACCCGCCGAAGCTGAAGAAGCAGGAAAAGCACGACATCGAGGTCGTGGTGGACCGATTGACGGTCAAGCCGAGTTCGAAGCAGCGGCTCACCGATTCCGTGGAGACCGCGCTGCGGCTGGCCGACGGCATTGTCGTGTTGGATTTCGTCGACCGCGACGAGCACGCCCACGACCGGGAACGTCGGTTCTCCGAGCGGCTCGCGTGCCCCAACGGGCACCCGCTGGACGTCGACGATCTGGAACCGCGGTCGTTCTCGTTCAACTCGCCCTACGGTGCCTGCCCGGACTGCACCGGCCTAGGGATTCGCAAGGAGGTCGATCCGGACCTGGTGGTGCCGGATCCGGAACTGAGCCTCGAGGACGGCGCGATCGCGCCGTGGTCGATGGGTCAGACGTCGGAGTACTTCGGCCGGCTGCTTTCCGGCTTGGCGGAGATCCAGGGCTTTTCGATGTCCACCCCATGGAAGGATCTGCCGGCCAAGGCGCGCAAGGCGGTGCTGGAGGGCAGCGCCGACCAGGTACACGTGCGGTACAAGAACCGCTACGGGCGGGTGCGCTCCTACTACGCCGACTTCGAAGGCGTCATGCCGTTCCTGCACCGACGGTTGGAGCAAACTGAGTCGGAGCAAATGAAGGAGCGCTACGACGGCTACATGCGGGACGTGCCCTGTCCGGCATGTAGCGGAGCCAGGCTGCGCCCCGAGATCCTTGCGGTGACCATTGCGGCGGGGGCGGAGCGCAAGTCGATCGCCGAGGTCAGCGAACTTTCCGTCGCGGAATGCTCCAAGTTCCTCAACCAGCTGACTCTGGGAGCGCGCGAGCAAGCGATCGCCGGCCAAGTCCTCAAGGAAGTACAGGCACGGCTGGGATTCCTGCTCGACGTCGGCCTGGAGTACCTGTCGTTGTCCCGGGCCGCGGGGACGTTGTCCGGCGGCGAGGCCCAACGAATCCGGCTGGCCACCCAGATCGGGTCCGGATTGGTGGGCGTGCTCTACGTGCTCGACGAGCCATCGATCGGGCTGCATCAGCGCGACAATCGACGCCTCATCGACACGCTCACCCGGCTGCGCGACCTCGGCAACACGCTGATCGTCGTCGAGCACGACGAAGACACGATTCGTGCGTCGGACTGGGTTGTCGACATCGGGCCGCTGGCCGGTGAGCACGGTGGCCGCGTCGTGCACAGCGGTCCCTACCAGGAGTTGCTCACCGATCCGGAATCGTTGACCGGCGCATACCTGTCCGGTCGTTCCGAGATCGCCGTGCCGATGGTGCGCCGGCCCGTGAACAAACGTCGCCAAGTCACCGTCGTGGGCGCGCGCGAACACAACCTGCGCGGCATCGACGTGAGCTTTCCGCTCGGGGTACTGACCTCGGTTACCGGCGTATCCGGGTCGGGTAAGTCGACGCTGGTCAACGACATTCTCGCGACGGTGCTCGCGAACAAGCTCAACGGCGCACGGCAGGTCCCTGGGCGGCACACCCGCGTCAACGGCCTCGACCACCTCGACAAGCTCGTCCAGGTCGACCAGTCACCGATCGGGCGTACGCCACGATCCAACGCGGCGACGTACACGGGCGTGTTCGACAAGATCCGGACGCTGTTCGCCGCGACCACCGAGGCGAAAGTCCGCGGCTACCAGCCGGGGCGCTTCTCGTTCAACGTGAAGGGCGGTCGCTGCGAGGCCTGTTCGGGGGACGGCACCATCAAGATCGAGATGAACTTCCTGCCGGACGTGTATGTCCCGTGCGAGGTCTGCCACGGTGCGCGGTACAACCGGGAAACGCTCGAGGTGCACTACAAGGGCAAGACGATCGCCGAGGTGCTCGACATGTCCATCGAGGAGGCAGCGGAATTCTTCCAGCCGGTCACCTCGATTCACCGCTACCTGAAGACGCTCGTCGACGTGGGGCTCGGCTACGTCCGGCTCGGCCAGCCGGCGCCGACACTGTCTGGTGGCGAGGCGCAACGCGTCAAGTTGGCGGCCGAATTGCAGAAGCGGTCCACTGGGCGAACCATCTACATCCTCGACGAGCCCACCACCGGCCTGCATTTCGAAGACATCCGCAAGCTATTGGCCGTCATCAACGGACTTGTTGACAAGGGCAACACGGTCATCGTGATCGAACACAACCTCGACGTCATCAAGACGTCGGACTGGGTGATCGACATGGGGCCCGAGGGTGGCTCGGGCGGCGGAACCGTCGTCGCGCAAGGCACCCCCGAAGAGGTCGCCGCGATCGAGGAGAGCTACACGGGCCAGTTCCTCCGGCACGTTCTCAAGCCACGGCGCACTGCCGCCTCGCCGGGGAAACGCACCGCTAAGCGAAACCCGAAGAAGGCGTCACCCAGCCGAAGGGCCGCCGCGGTCGGTTGATGTAACTGCCGAATAACGTCTTCTAGCTGCGCAAAACTGCCGTTCGCCGCAAGCTCCCGACCTAGTATCGAGCCAGCAGGGCCGAACAGGGAGGTATGCGATGGCGGAAGCGGCGCAGTACAAGGGTCGCCGCCGGAAACGCGGTGCGTGCCTGCTGGAATTTCTGGTGCTCGCCGGCATCGTCGCGATCGTGGCACTCGCGATCGTGGTGCTGGTGTTCTATCTGCTCATCCAGCGCTACAACCTGAGCAACACCTTGCTGTGGACGGTGGCTGTGGTGGTCTTCGGCGGTGGACTGGTGCTGACTTACTGGTTCTGGGTCACTGATCACTGGGACGGCGAGCCGTGGCGGCTGCTTGCACACAAGGGTCGGGCCGGGCGGGTGGCCAACGTGGAAACCGCCGACCGGACAAAGCTGCACGTCGAAATGCAGGGCCCCAGCGACGCGTTGGTCACCTTGCTGTTCGTTCACGGCTTGGGATTGAGCGCAGCAGCGTGGCGGGAACAACGCGCGGCGCTTGCTGACTACCAGGTCCGGATGGTCAGCTACGACGCGCGTGGCCACGGCCGTTCGGGAAAACGAAAGCTGGACCAGAACATTCGCGGCGTTCGTCAGTTGGCCGACGACCTGGGCCGGGTGATCGACCAGACGGCGCCGCGTGGGCCGCTGGTCATCGCCGGGCACGGGATGGGTGGCATGACCGCGTTGGCATTGCCCGCGGTGCGGCCCGACCTCGCCGAGCGCATCGGCGGCTACGTGTTGTGTTCGACCACCGCCGGCCCGTTGGGCAAAACCGCCAGGTTCGGGTTGTGGCGCATCCTGGCGCCCGTCAGTTGGGCCATGCGACGCGAGGCAGTCGGCATCTTCCGCCTGCTCGACCTCTTGCCACGGTTTGTCGCGCACCTGATTGGGCTGGCGCCCTATGAACTCGGTGTCCGCTATTTCGCCGTTGCCCACCGCAGTTCGAAGACGGCGGTTCGCCCGACCGTTGCGATCATGTACGACAATGGTTTTCGGCAATTCGGTGACCTGCTCGCCGCCGCCATGGATCACGACGAACGGTCCGGACTGCCCGCGCTCAGCGCGCATGTTGCCGTGATCAAGGGCGAAAACGACAGGATCGTGCCGCCCAAGGACCAAGACGCCCTCGCGTCGGCGATTCCCAACGCGACATTGCGATCCGTGCCCAAGTGCGGCCATCAGACCCCGTTCGAGGCCGCGGCCGAGGTGAACGAGGAGTTGTTGCGAGTTCTCGGACTGGTGCACGAAGAGGCCGAGAACGAGATTCGGGCCGCCGAAGAGGCCAAGGCAGCGCGGGCCGCGGCCGCCGCGGCGCACTCGACCGCCTACGAGACCGCGCGAACGGCGGCGGCAACGGCCGCCTCAGCGGTCGGTTCGGCGACATCGACAGCGGCTTCAGCCGTCGGAACCGCGACAAGTACCGCCGCATCTGCCGTCGCCGGCGCATCCTCGGCAGTACGGGCACCGGCGTCGGCGGTCGCCCACGCCGCGCCGTCCACGGTCGATCAGATTCGCGACGCCCTCGGCGAGATGCTGGAAGCCTTCGAGGACATCTCACCCGAAGGCCCAGTGCGCAGTGGATTGCACACCATTCACCGGGTGCTAGGCGTCAATCACGCCGACGCCGAGCGGCCGAATACCGACCGGCGGCGCGACGACGGTCAGTAGACCGGCCCGGTCAATTTTTCGCCCGGTCCCTTGCCGGGTTCGTCGGGGTGCGCCGATGCTTCCCGAAACGCCCGCTGCAGGGACTGCAATCCGTCGCGCATCGGACCGGCGTGCGGACCGAGGTATTCCACCGACGCGGTGATCAGGCCAGCCAGCGCAGTGATTACCCGGCGCGCCTCGTCCAGGTCACGGTGCGGGCTGGACTCCGGGTCGGCATCGGAAAGCCCGAGCTTCTCGGCCGCGGAGCTCATCAGCATGACGGCCGCGCGGCTGATGACCTCGACGGCGGGGATGTCGGCAAGCTCGCGGACCGTAGCGTCTGCGTTCGCCTGGGTGTCATCGGTGTGGGTCACGGTACGAGCATCGCACCCTGCGAAGTCACCCACTACTTCGCGTCGTGCTGCAGTCGATCGACTGCAGCGCCGCGACAAGTACCGGGTGACTTGCGGGGAGGGCGCTGATTTCTGTGCTGACGTCGAGTAATGCTAGGCTTTTGGGCACGACCGCCCTGGGTATGTCCAGATTCGCTTTCGGATATGTTCAGGGCAGACAAGTGGAGCCCGCTCCCACCGTTGTTTGGCGCAGACTGATCAGCGGTCCGGTCACCATGCTGGCGCATGGGTCCCCAGGCATGGGGAATGTTCGCGCACCCGCGGGTGTTGTGTTCGATGACCGGTCGACGGGCCCCGTGTCGGTGTGTTCACCGCCGCGGGGTTTTTTCGTCGCGGACCTGGTCTCCACACAACTGGACACGACAACTACGCAAGCGACAAACGTCCCCAAACCTAGGAGGTCCCATCAGCACTGAGACTCGCATCAACGATCGCATCCGCGTCCCCGAGGTCCGCCTGATCGGGCCGGGCGGTGAGCAGGTTGGGATCGTGCGTGTTGAAGATGCACTCCGCGTCGCCTTCGAGGCAGACCTCGATCTGGTCGAGGTCGCACCCGATGCCCGTCCGCCGGTCTGCAAGATCATGGACTACGGCAAGTTCAAGTACGAGACGGCGCAGAAGGCGCGCGAGTCTCGGAAGAATCAGCAACAGACGGTCATCAAGGAGCAGAAGCTTCGGCCCAAGATCGACGACCACGACTACGAGACCAAGAAGCGCAACGTTGTTCGTTTCCTCGAGGCCGGGTCCAAGGTCAAAGTGACGATCATGTTCCGCGGACGCGAGCAGTCGAGGCCCGAACTGGGCTTCCGGTTGCTGCAGCGCCTGGCGGCAGACGTCGCTGAGTTGGGCTTCGTCGAAACCTCTGCCAAGCAAGACGGCCGCAACATGACCATGGTCCTCGCACCGCACAAGGGCGCGAAGACCCGAGCGAAGGCCCAGCAGGGCGCCGCCAGCGCGCAGCGGCCCGCCAGTCACCCCGCCGAGCCGGGCGACGCGACGGCGAGCTGAGCCAACTAAGGCACTTCGCGCATATCAGAGCCTGCTCGCAGGCGCCGACAGATCGTGCCTGCGGGCATATGGAAGATGGAAGAACTGAGGGACTCATGCCCAAGATGAAGAGCCACAGCGGCACCTCGAAGCGTTTCAAGGTTTCCGGTCGCGGAAAGTTGCTGCGTCAGCAGGCCAACCGTCGCCACTTGCTGGAGCACAAGCCCACTCGCCGCACCCGCCGCCTCGACGGCAAGGACGTGGTGAGCCCGCAGGACGCGCCGCGGGTGAAGCGCCTGCTCGGCATCTAGATCCGCACGGGATCCACCGAAACTCTCCCCGACCATTCGGCGCCCTTGCGGCGCCCCTTGAACCCGACAGGATTTGACCAGTGGCACGCGTCAAAAGAGCAGTAAACGCACAGAAGAAGCGCCGCAGCGTACTCGCCGCGTCCAGCGGCTACCGGGGGCAGCGTTCGCGTCTGTACCGCAAGGCCAAAGAGCAGCAGCTGCACTCGCTCAACTACGCCTACCGCGACCGCCGTGCGCGCAAGGGTGACTTCCGCAAGCTGTGGATTGCCCGCATCAACGCCGCCGCGCGCGCCAACGACATGACCTACAACCGCTTCGTCCAGGGCCTCAAGGCCGCGGGCGTCGAGGTCGACCGCAAGATTCTGGCCGAGCTTGCCGTCTCCGACGCGGAGGCGTTCGCCGGCCTGGTTGCGATCGCCAAGGCAGCGCTGCCCGCCGACGTCAACGCCCCGGCCGGCGAGGCTGCCTGACACCCACCACTAGACGACCCGCGATGTCGCGCTCAGTGCCTCCGTCTCCGGAGGCGCCACTCACCGAGCGCACCCCGCGGGTCGTTTCTGCTGTCAAGCTGCAGCGTGCCGCGCAGCGCCGCAAGACGGGACTCTTTCTGGTCGAGGGCGTGAACTGCGTGGAAGCGGCCATCGAGCACGGAAAAGTTCGCGAGATTTTCCACACGGGGATGGGTGGGCGCCGCGTCAACGAGGCGCTCACCCGTGCGCGGACCCTCGGCGTCACGGTGTCGCTGGTCTCCGAACGCGCTGCGAAGGCCCTCGGTGATGCCGTCACCCCGCCGAGCGTGGTCGCGGTCTGTGAACTCCTCGACGCGCCGATCGAGAAAGCGGTGGAACCAGCACCGAGGCTGGTGGCCGTGCCCGTGGAGATCGGTGAACCTGGCAACGCCGGCACCCTCATCCGCACCGCCGATGCGGTAGGCGCCGACGCCGTGATTCTCGCCGGTGACAGCGTCGACCCGCATAACGGCAAGTGCGTCCGGTCCTCGGCGGGCAGCATTTTTCACCTGCCGATAGTCCGCGACCGCGACGTCTACGGCGTGCTCGACCGGCTCCGCGGCGCCGGGCTCACCATTGCGGCCACCGCTGCCGACGGTGACCTCGATCTCGACGACGCCGACAGCATTCTGGCTACCCCCACCGCATGGCTGTTCGGCAACGAGGCACACGGGCTGGATCCGGCGATTTCCGCCGCGGCGGACCATCGGGTTCGGATCCCCATCCGGGGACGTGCCGAGAGCCTCAATCTCGCCTCAGCAGCGGCGATCTGCCTCTACGCCAGTTCGCGGGCCCAACGTCACCGCTGACGTCGCCCGATGGTGATCGCCTAGGATGGGCAAGTTGAGCCGAGGCGAACCAGGAGCGTGCACCGCCGGGGCGAGCGAAGCGACGGGAGATTCACAATCAGTGGCAAAGAACGAGGGATCAGACAAGCAGCCGATCGACCCCGCCAGCTTGACCGCGGAGGCGCTCGACGCCGCCGCGACGGCGGCGGAGCGGGCGTTTGCTGCCGCGTCGACGCTCGAGGCGCTTGCCGAGGCAAAGACCGCGCATCTCGGTGAACGCTCGCCGATCGCGCTGGCCCGACGCGCGCTCGGTTCGCTGCCCGGCAATGAACGAGCCGACGCAGGCAAGCGGGTGAACGTCGCCCGCCAGCAGGTCGCCACCGCCTACGACGCCAGGTACGCCGATCTCCTCGCCGAACGCGACGCTGCGGTCTTGGTGGCCGAGACGATCGATGTGACGCTGCCGGCCCAGCGTCGTCCCCTCGGCGCCCGTCATCCGATCACGGTCATCGCCGAGGAGGTGGCCGACGTCTTCGTCGCCATGGGCTGGGAAATCGCCGAGGGTCCGGAGGTGGAGACCGAACACTTCAACTTCGACGCGCTGAACTTCCTGCCGGACCACCCGGCGCGGACGATGCAGGACACCTTCCACATCGCGCCGGAAGGCTCCCGTCAGGTATTGCGCACCCACACCTCGCCGGTGCAGATCCGTGCAATGCTGACCCGCGAGCTGCCCATCTACATCGCCTGCCCGGGTCGTACCTTCCGGACCGACGAACTCGACGCGACACACACCCCGGTGTTCTCCCAGGTCGAAGGGCTGGCTGTGGATAAGGGGCTGACCATGGCGCACCTGCGCGGCACGCTCGACGCGTTCGCCCGCGCCTTGTTCGGCCCCGACGCCCACACCCGCATGCGTCCGAACTACTTCCCGTTCACCGAGCCGTCGGCCGAGGTCGACATCTGGTTCCCGCAGAAGAAGGGCGGCGCCGGCTGGGTCGAATGGGGTGGCTGCGGCATGGTCAATCCGAACGTGTTGCGTGCCTGTGGAATTGACCCGGAAGAGTACAGCGGGTTCGCGTTCGGCATGGGCCTGGAACGAACCCTGCAGTTCCGCAACGGCATTCCCGACATGCGCAACATCGTCGAAGGCGACGTTCGCTTCACGTTGCCGTTCGGCGTCCGCAACTGAAATCCGACCGACTAGAGAGCGAATCACACAGTGCGAGTAGCGCAATCGTGGCTCACCGAGATCCTGCAGCGAGCCAACCCCGGCTGGTCGGTGAGCGCGGCGGAACTCGACGCCGGGTTCGTGCGAGTGGGTCTCGAGGTCGAAGACGTCCATCAGCTGACGCCTATCCAGGGACCGCTGGTGGTGGGACGTGTCGAGGACATCACCGAACTGACCGAGTTCAAGAAGCCGATCCGGTACTGCCAGGTGGCGGTCGGCGAAGAGCAGCCGCGGGGAATCGTCTGCGGCGCCCGCAATTTCAAGGTTGGAGACCTCGTGGTCGCGGCGCTGCCGGGTGCGGTGCTGCCGGGCGGCTTCGCGATCGCCTCCCGCAAGACCTACGGTCACGTCTCCGACGGAATGCTGTGCTCGGCATCGGAAATCGGGATCGGCAAGGATCACTCCGGAATCCTGGTGTTGGAAGCGGGTTCCGCGGAACCGGGCGCCGACGCGAACACGCTGCTCGGCCTCGATGACACGGTGATCGAGCTGAACATCACGCCCGACCGCGGCTACTGCTTCAGCGTGCGCGGCCTCACCCGCGAGCTCGCCTGCGGGTTCGATCTCGACTTCGCCGATCCGGCGGTGGAGTCCTTGCCCGGCTCCGATGTGCTGGCCTGGCCCGTCACGCTCGAGCCGGAGAGCCTGGCGACCCGCTTCGCGCTGCGCAAGGTCAGCGGCATCGATCCGAAGGCCGTCAGCCCGTTCTGGCTGCAGCGCCGCCTGCTGCTGGCGGGTGTGCGCCCGATTTCGCCGGCCGTGGACGTGACCAACTACGTGATGCTCGAACTCGGGCAGCCGCTGCACGCCTTCGACGCGGAGAAGGTGCAGGGCCCGTTGGTGGTTCGCCGCGCCGAGGCGGGGGAGAAGCTGCGCACCCTCGACGACGTCGAACGCGCCCTCGACCCCGAAGACGTGGTCATCGCCGACGATTCCGGCGCGATCTCGCTCGCCGGCACGATGGGTGGCGCCAGCACAGAGGTCGGGCCCGGGTCGACGGAGATCCTGCTCGAGGCCGCGACCTGGAATCCCCTGGCGGTCTTCCGCACCACCCGGCGTCACAAGCTCACCTCCGAGGCCAGCAAGCGATTCGAGCGCGTAGTCGATCCGCAGGTCAACATCGCCGCGCTTGACCGGGCAGCGGAATTGCTGGTCGAGATCGCCGGGGGCCGGGTGGAACCGGCGCTCACCGACGTCAGGGTTGATTCGGGCGAGACCGAGCGCACCATCCTCATCGATCCACACCTGCCCGACCACGTGGCAGGAGTGGTCTACCCGGACGGCACCGCGGCCCGGCGACTGCGTCAAATCGGCTGCGCCGTAGCGGAATCCGATGGGCACCTGGCGGTGCGTCCGCCGAGCTGGCGGCCCGATCTGATGCAACCAGCGGACCTCGTCGAGGAAGTCCTGCGGCTCGAGGGGCTCGAGCAGATCCCGTCCTTGCTGCCCAGCGCGCCGGCCGGTCGCGGCCTCACCCCGCAGCAGCGCCGCCGCCGCGGTATCGGCCGGGCGCTTGCCTACAGCGGCTATGTCGAGGTTCCGCCGCCGGTATTCCTGCCGCACAACGTCTTCGAATCCTGGGGGCTCGATAGCGACGATCCGCGACGGGCGACCACCCGGGTGCTCAATCCGCTCGACGCCGATCGTCCCGAACTCGCCACCACGCTGTTGCCGGGCTTGCTCGAGGTGGCCGCCCGCAACATCGCGCGGGGACAACGGGATCTGAGCATCTATGGGCTCGCCCAGGTGGTGCTGCCCGGACCCGACACCCGCGCTGTCGAACCGTTACCCGTCGACCGGCGGCCGAGCGACGAGGAGTACGACGCGCTGCTGGCCTCGCTGCCGTCGCAGCCGCTGCATGCCTGTGTGGTGCTGACCGGCCTACGCGAACTCAATGGCCCCTGGGGCGCGGGGCGGCCTGCCGACGCCACGGACGCATTTGCCGCGGCGGATGTCATCGGTGCGGCTGCCGGGGTGGCGATCGAGCGGCGGCCTGCCCAGTACGCGCCCTGGCATCCGGGACGATGCGCCGAGCTGGTCGTCGACGATGTGGTCATCGGACATGCCGGTGAGCTGCATCCCGCCGTGCTCGAGCGGGCCGGATTGCCGCCCCGGACGTGCGCGGTCGAGATCGACATCGACGCCATCCCGCTGAGCGAGGTCCTGCCCGCGCCGAGGATCTCCGCGTACCCGGCCGTGCTGCAGGACGTTGCGGTCGTCGTCGACGCGAAGGTGCCCGCGGCATCGGTCGCCGCGGCGCTGCGCGACGGCGCGGGCGAGTTGCTCGAGGACATTCGCCTCTTCGACGTCTTCACCGGAACCCAACTTGGTTCCGGGCGTAAGTCGCTTGCCTTCGCCTTGCGCTTCCGCGCTGACGACCGCACGCTCACCGAAGACGAGGCCAGCGCGGCCCGCGACGCCGCGGTTGCGGCAGCCGCGAGCGCCGTCGGCGCGGAGCTGCGCGGCTAGAGGTGCTTGTCGATGACCACTCCGGACGCGCTGGCTGAGCAACTCCTCGATGCGCAGGTCGAGTTCATCCTCGACGAACTGAGCGGCGACCGGTTGCACGAGGTGATCTCGGAAATCACGGTCGATGTCCTGGCCGTTGCGGACACGATGATCGTCAGCGACGTCATCGACGTGACTGCGGTCAAGCAGACAGCCCGGGTCGCCGTCGACCGAATCGGCGGCAGTGCGATGGTCGAGGACATGGTGGCGATCTTCGCCGATGCGGTCTACGACGCTTCGGCGAACGAGAAACATCACCTGGGCGACGTGATCGATCGCGACTCGGTCTCCGACCTCGTGCAGAAGTTTCTCGAGATGCACACCTTGCACGACCTGCTGTTGGAGCGGTTGACCGAGAGCCCGCTGGTGGCCAACGTGGCCTCGCGCTTTGTGAACAAACTTGTCACCGATTTCATGCAGTCCAGCCGGGAACGCGCCGAGCGGGTCCCTGGGGTCGCCTCGGTGTTGTCCATGGGTCAGCGGGCCGCCGCGCGGATGCGGTCCACGGAGGAGCGCCACTTTCTCGGTGACCTGGCCGGTCGCAGCGCGCAATTTGCCTTGCGCCGAACAAACAACGCGATCAAGGAGCTGATCCGGGATGCTCCGCTGCACGGCGCGGCCATGGAAATCTGGGACCTGCACGCCGACGAGCCGGTGAGTGGGCTGCGTGACTACCTCTCACAGGCCGAACTACGCGACCTGATCGTCACCATCTACGCCATCGTCGAACACGCCCGCAACACCGACTACCTCGCCGAGATGATCGACGAAGGCATCGACGCGTTCTTCGATCACTACGGGCATCGCAGGGTGGCGGAGCTGCTGCCGGAGATCGGCCTCGACGGTGAGACGGTGGCGGCCGAGATTTCCCGGTATGCGCCGGAGATTCTCGAAGCGGCCAAGGCGAACGGGGTGCTGGCGGGTTTGGTGCGCGAGCGGCTGGCGCCGTTCTTCCGCTCGGAGCGCACGCTAACTCTGCTGGCTAGCGCCCGAGATCATGGCTAGGCACTCGACTACTCGGCAAACGCCTCCGCAGCCATGAACTCGGCCAGCCGCTAGGCGCCGCCCGACTGAATCGCGGCCGCCACGGTCTGCGCTGCGGCGGCCTGACCGGCGGCGTTCGGGTGTGCCGGGGTCGCGTTGAGGTGGCCCATCACGGGCGGCTCAACCCAGCGCACGGTGCGGGACTTGCACGCGTCGTGGCCGATGCTGGGCGTGTAGAGGTCGACGTAGGTGGCGCCGTTGGCCGCGGCCTGATCGTGCAGCACCTGGTTGAGCTGCAGCTCGATCCCGTTGGCGTAGGCCATGTCCGCGCTGGTCAGAGTGATCTGCGGGTAGCAGCGGCCGCTTTGCGGCAGCACGTCGGGATAGCCGACGACGAACACCTTGGCTGCCGGCGACAGGACGTGAATCTGATGTATCGCCGCGCCGATGTTCGGCGCGTCCGCAGCTATCGTGTCCGAGAATTTCGAGCCGTTGACCGCTTTGCACGGCGCGCCCTTGTCGATGATCGATGCCGCGTTGAGCACAGTGCACTCGATGACCATGTCCATGAAGGTGTTGCCGTCGTTGCCGCCGATGCCGACGGTCACCACCTTGGTGTCGGGAGTCAGTGCGTTGAATTGCGGCGGAACCAGGGGGTATTGCGACTTCGACAGGTCAGCGGTGGTGGCCGAGGCGCAGCTGACGTCCTTGAGCGTCAGCCCGAGTTGCTGGGCCACCAGGTGCGGATAGTTGATAGCGGACTGCGTGCACAGCAGCGGGGCGCCCGCCGCCGGGCGAAGTAATCCCGGCGCCGCTGTGTAGGAGTCGCCGAGTGCGACATACTTGTCTCCGGGCGCGGCGCCGGCCACGCCCGCGAGGAGCAAAGCCGTGGTCGCGAGCGCCGCAATGGTGGCCAGTCCGGCGATTCTCATGCCCTACTCCTGAATGTAGTTGCACGATGGTGCATAATCATCACATGGTGGAAACGAAGGGCGCGGCCTGGCGCGTGGCGGTCGCCGGTGCCAGCGGGTACGCCGGTGGTGAGATCCTGCGTTTGCTGCTCGATCACCCCGCCTACCGGGACGGAAGGATGGAGATCGCCGCGTTGACCGCTGGGGGTAATGCCGGCAGCACTCTCGGCGAGCATCATCCGCACCTCCTGCCGCTTGCCGACCGCGTCTTGGCGCCGACCACGGTAACCGAGCTCGCCGCCGCGAATGTCGTCTTTTTGGCACTACCGCACGGCAATTCGGCAACGATTGCAGAACAGTTGCCCGATTCGACGGTGGTCATCGACTGCGGCGCCGATTTCCGGCTGACCAGTGCAGATGACTGGCAGCGCTATTACGGCAGCGAGCATGCGGGCAGTTGGCCCTACGGTTTGCCGGAACTACCGGGCGCGCGCGAGAAGTTGCGCGACGCTACTCGCATCGCGGTGCCGGGTTGTTATCCGACCGCGGCCACTCTGGCGCTGGCACCGGCGGTTGCGGCCGGGATCATCGAGCCCCGCGTCACCGTTGTCGCCGTCAGCGGCGCCTCGGGCGCGGGCCGGTCGCTGAAGACGAACCTCCTCGCGTCGGAGGTAATGGGCTCGGTGCGCGCGTACGGAGTTGGCACGCATCGGCACACGCCCGAGATCAAGCAGAACCTGAGCACGCTTACCGATGCCACGGTGGCCGTATCGTTCACGCCGGTGCTCGCGCCTATGCCCCGCGGCATCCTCGCAACCTGTACCGCGCCATCGAAGGTTGGCGCCGAGGAAGCGCGGGCCGTGTACGAAAAGGCCTACGTCGATGAGCCTTTCATCCACGTGCTGCCCGAAGGGGTGTTCCCGCAAACCAGTTCGGTGGTCGGTTCCAATGCCGCGGTGCTCGGCGTGACGGTAGACGCCGATGCCGAACAGTTGGTGGTGGTGTGTGCGATCGACAACCTCACCAAGGGAACCGCCGGCGGCGCAATCCAATCCATGAATTTGGCGCTCGGGTTGCCCGAGACCGCGGGACTGTCGACTGTGGGGGTGGCGCCATGAACGGCAGACTGGTTCGCACGCAGGGCGTTACCGCGCCGTTGGGATTTCGGGCCGCGGGGATCGCGGCGGGCATCAAGGCCAACGGAAAACCGGACTTGGCCCTCGTCTTCAACGAGGGGCCGGACTACCCGGCAGCGGGTGTCTTCACGACGAACAAGATCAAGGCCGCGCCGGTGCTGTGGACCCAGCAAGTGCTGAGTACCGGGGAACTTCGTGCGGTCCTGCTCAACTCCGGCGGCGCCAACGCGTGCACCGGCCCTGGCGGGTTTCAGGACACCCATCGCAGCGCGGAGGAACTTGCTGAAGCGCTGAGCAATTGGGGTACCGAAACTGGTGCAGGTGAGGTGGCGGTGTGCTCCACCGGTCTGATCGGGGACCGGCTGCCGATGGACAAGGTCAGCAAGGGCATCACCGAGATCGTGCACGAACTCGCGGGCGGTCTGACCGGTGGCGACGACGCGGCGCGCGCGATCATGACCACCGACACCGTGCCCAAGGAGGCGGCGTTTCACCACGACGACAAGTGGAACGTCGGCGGCATGGCCAAGGGCGCGGGAATGCTCGCGCCCGCGCTGGCCACGATGTTGTGCGTGCTGACCACCGACGCGGTCGCGGATGCCGCCAGCCTCGACAAGGCGCTGCGGGCCGCCACTCGGCTCACCTTCGACCGACTCGACGTCGACGGCGCCTGCTCTACCAACGACACCGTCTTGCTGCTGGCATCGGGCGCCAGCGGGGTCACGCCGTCCCAAGAAGAGCTCGAGGCGGCCGTGCTGGCGGTCTGTGACGACCTCGCCGAGCAGTTGATGGCCGACGCCGAGGGCGTGACCAAGCGGATCAAGGTCACCGTCGCCGAGGCAGCCAGTGAGGACGAGGCCGTGGTCGCCGCCCGCGTCGTCGCGCGCGACAGCCTGGTCAAGACAGCACTGTTCGGCTCGGACCCCAACTGGGGACGCGTGCTTGCCGCGGTGGGCATGGCGCCGGTGCAGCTGGATCCCGAACGAATCTCGGTATCCTTCAACGGCAATCCGGTCTGCATCGACAGCGTCGGTGCGCCGGGTGCGCGCGAGGTGGACCTGAGCGGGTCCGACATCGCCGTGCACATCACCCTCGGTGCCGGCGACGCCGCGGCCACGATCCGGACCACCGATCTGTCGCACGGTTATGTCGAAGAGAACTCGGCGTACAGCTCATGAACGTCGGTGAACTGACCGCGGCCGAGAAGGCGCAGGTACTCGCCGAAGCGCTGCCGTGGCTGCAGAAGTTCCACGGCAAGATCGTCGTGATCAAATACGGCGGCAACGCGATGGTCGACGACGAACTCAAGCGGGCGTTCGCCGCAGACATGGTCTTTCTGCGGACCATCGGCGTGCACCCGGTGGTGGTGCACGGCGGCGGACCGCAGATCACCGCGATGCTGAATCGTCTTGGCTTGCAAGGCGAATTCCGCGGTGGCTTCCGGGTGACCACGCCTGAGGTGATGGACGTGGTCCGGATGGTGCTGTTCGGTCATGTGGGTCGCGAGCTGGTCGGCTTGATCAACGCGCACGGCCCGTACGCCGTCGGCATTTCCGGGGAGGACGCGCACCTGTTCACCGCGACCCGGCGCACGGTGCAGGTGGACGGCCAGGCCACCGACATCGGCCTGGTCGGTGACGTGACCACGGTGAACCCCGCGGCCGTCCTGGATCTCATTGCCGCGGGACGCATTCCGGTGGTCACCGGGATCGCACCGGACGCGGACGGGGTGGTGCACAACATCAACGCCGATACCGCAGCCGCCGCGCTGGCGGAGGGGATCGGCGCCGAAAAGCTGGTGGTGCTCACCGATGTCGAAGGCCTGTATACCGATTGGCCCGATCGGGGGTCGCTGACGACCAAGATCGATGCGGCCGCACTGGAAGTGCTTTTGCCGACACTCGACGCCGGGATGGTGCCGAAGATGGAAGCCTGCCTGCGGGCCGTGCGCGCCGGGGTGCCGTCGGCGCACGTGATCGACGGGCGGGTAGCGCATTCGGTGCTGCTGGAGCTTTTGACCGGGGAAGGGATCGGGACCATGGTGGTATTGAAGGACCTCGACTCATGACTCTGTTTCCCGTCTCGGTCCTTTGCTCCGCTCCTCGCTCCGTTCCTCGCTGCGCTGCGGTACTCGCTGCGATGCTCACAAAGGACCTCGACTCATGAATACCGAAGAGCTGCAACACCGCTGGGCCGACGCCCTCATGCCGAACTATGGCGTCCCCAAGGTAGCGCTCGTTCGCGGTGAGGGCGCCGTCGTCTACGACGCGGACGGCAAGCAGTACCTCGACCTGCTCGGTGGTATCGCGGTCAATGTCCTCGGGCATGCTCACCCAGCTGTGCGCGACGCGGTGGCCCAACAGCTTTCGACGCTCGGGCACGTCTCGAACCTCTATGCCAGCGAGCCGGCCATAGCGCTGGCCGAGCAGCTGCTCGCGCATTTCGGTGTCACCGACACCCATACGGCGCGAGTGTTCTTCTGCAACAGCGGCGCCGAAGCCAACGAGGCGGCGTTCAAGATCGCCCGCGCCACCGGCCGGCCCAAGATTGTGGCCGCCGAGAAGGCCTTTCACGGGCGCACCATGGGCGCGCTTGCCCTGACCGGCCAGCCCGCCAAGCGGGCACCGTTCGAGCCGATGCCGCCCGGCGTCGTGCATGTTCCCTACGGGGATGTGCAAGCGCTCGACGAGGCCGTCGATTCCGACACTGCCGCAGTGTTTCTGGAGCCGATCATGGGGGAGAGCGGCGTGATCGTCCCGCCCGAGGGCTATCTGGCGGCGGCCCGGGAGATCACCGCGCGCCACGGCGCGCTGCTCGTGCTCGACGAGGTGCAAACCGGCATCGGTCGCACCGGCTGGTTCTACGCCCACCACGCGGTGGGCATCGTGCCGGACGTCATGACGCTGGCGAAGGGCCTCGGCGGCGGTCTGCCCATCGGCGCCTGCATCGCGGCCGGACCAGCCGCCGAGCTGCTGGGGCCCGGCTTGCACGGCACCACGTTCGGCGGTAACCCGGTGTGCACGGCCGCCGCGCTCGCGGTGTTGCGGACCATTGCCGAGGAAGACCTGGTCAGCCACGCAGCAGCTTTGGGCAAGACCATCACCGACGCCATCGAGGGTCTGCATCATCCGCTGGTCGATCATGTCCGCGGTTCTGGCCTGCTGCTCGGTATCGTGCTGACCGCCGATGTCGCGCCCGCCGTCGAGGCCGCTGCCCGGGAGGCCGGGTTCCTCATCAACGCGCCCGCCCCGAACGTGATCCGGCTCGCGCCGCCGTTGATCCTCACCGAGACGCAGGCGGAAAGTTTCGTCAACGCGCTACCCGGCATCCTCGATCAAGGCGGTGGCCAGTGACCGTGCGACACTTCCTGCGCGACGACGACGTCACCCCCGCCGAGCAGGCCGAAATCCTGGCATTGGCCGCCGAACTCAAGAAGGCGCCGTTCTCGCGGCGCCCGCTCGAGGGCCCACGCGGGGTGGGCGTGATCTTCGACAAAAACTCCACCCGCACCCGGTTTTCCTTCGAGCTCGGCATCGCTCAGCTCGGCGGGCACGCGGTGGTGGTCGACGGCCGCACTACGCAACTCGGTCGCGACGAAACCCTGCACGACACCGGCGCCGTGCTGTCGCGTTACGTCGACGCGATCGTGTGGCGCACCTTCGAACAGCAGCGGCTCATCGACATGGCCGCTGGCGCAACGATTCCCATCGTCAACGCGCTGTCCGACGAGTTTCACCCCTGCCAGGTGCTCGCCGACCTGCAGACGCTGACCGAACACAAGGGCAGGCTCGCCGGACTCAAGCTGACCTACCTCGGTGACGGCGCCAACAACATGGCGCACTCGCTGCTGCTCGGTGGCGCCACTGCGGGCGTCGACGTCACGATCGGTGCACCGGAAGGGTTCATCCCTTCGCCGGACGTCATCGAGGCGGCCCGGCGCCGCGCATCCGACACCGGCGCGACACTGACCGTCACCACCGACCCGGTCGCCGCGGTCGATGGCGCGGACGCGGTCGTCACGGACACCTGGACCTCGATGGGGCAGGAGGACGACGGCCGCGACCGCATCGGTCCGTTTCGGCCCTTCCAGGTGAACGCCCAGCTGCTGGCCAAAGCCGACCCGAACGCCGTTGTCCTGCATTGCCTGCCGGCGCACCGCGGCGAGGAGATCACCAACGATGTGATCGACGGCCCGCAGAGTGTGGTGTGGGACGAGGCCGAAAACCGGCTGCATGCACAGAAGGCGCTGCTGGCTTGGCTGCTCGAACGGAGCGGGTCATGACCGTCAGCCCGGTGGCGCGCACCCGGGCCGGCCGGCAGGCGCGCATCGTGGAAATCCTCGCGGCCCAGCCCGTCCGCAGCCAGACCGAGCTGGCCGCGCTGTTGGCGGCGGAAGGCATCGAGGCAACGCAGGCGACGCTATCGCGCGACCTCGAGGAACTCGGTGCCGTGAAACTTCGTGCAGCCGACGGCGGTACCGGCGTGTACGTGGTGCCGGAGGACGGCAGCCCGGTGCGCGGCGTATCCGGCGGCACCGACCGGCTCGCCCGACTGTTGGGCGAACTGCTGGTGTCCACCGACGCCAGCGCAAACCTGGCCGTACTACGCACCCCGCCGGGTGCGGCGCACTACCTGGCGAGCGCGCTCGACCGGGCCTGCCTACCCGAGGTGGTCGGCACCATCGCGGGGGATGACACCATTCTGGTGATCGCGCGCGAGCCAACCACCGGCGCAGAGCTCGCCGCCAAGATCGAACAACTCGCCTGACCAGGCGCAAGCAGTAAGGAGCACATAACCATGGCCGATCGCGTCGTCCTCGCCTACTCGGGCGGACTGGACACTTCGGTTGCCATCAGCTGGATCGGCAAGGAGACCGGCGCCGAAGTGGTCGCGGTCGCGATCGACCTCGGCCAGGGCGGCGAGGACATGAACGTCGTCCGTCAGCGCGCGCTGGACTGCGGTGCCGTCGAATCCATCGTCATCGACGCCCGCGACGAATTCGCCGACGAATACTGCCTGCCCACCGTGCAGGCCAACGCGCTGTACATGGACCGCTACCCGCTGGTGTCGGCCATCAGCCGGCCACTGATCGTCAAGCACCTCGTCGAGGCGGCCGAGTACCACGGTGCGAACACCGTCGCGCACGGCTGCACGGGCAAGGGCAACGACCAGGTGCGCTTCGAGGTCGGTATCGGTGCACTGGCTCCGGACCTGAAAGTAATTGCGCCGGTGCGGGATTACGCCTGGACTCGGGAGAAGGCCATCGCCTTCGCCGAGGAGAACAACCTGCCCATCAACGTGACCAAGAAGTCGCCGTTCTCCATCGACCAGAACGTCTGGGGCCGGGCCGTGGAAACCGGGTTCCTCGAGGACCTCTGGAACGAGCCCACCAAGGACGTCTACGACTACACCGACGACCCCACCCTCAACTGGCAGGCCCCCGACGAGCTGATCATCACCTTCGAAAAGGGCAAGCCGGTCGCGATCGACGGCAAGCACGTCACCGTCCTCGAGGCGATCCAGCAGCTCAACCGGCGGGCCGGCCGGCACGGCGTCGGCCGCATCGACATGGTCGAAGACCGCCTCGTCGGCATCAAGAGCCGCGAGGTGTACGAGGCGCCAGGCGCCATGACACTGATCACCGCGCATCGCGAGCTCGAGAACGTCACCATCGAGCGTGAGCTGGCCCGGTTCAAGCGGGTCGTCGAGCAGCGCTGGGGTGAACTCGTTTACGACGGCCTGTGGTTCTCGCCGCTCAAGTACGCCCTCGACGCCTTCCTGGCCGAAACGCAGCAGCACGTCACCGGCGACATCCGCCTCACCCTGCACGGGGGCAACGCCGTGGTGACGGGCCGGCGCAGCGAGCACTCGCTGTACGACTTCAACCTGGCCACCTACGACGAGGGCGACACGTTCGATCAGTCGTTGGCGCGCGGATTCGTGCAGATCCACGGTTTGTCATCGAAGGTGGCCGCCAAGCGCGACCAAGGCATCAGCGGGGTCACGGGCAGTTGAGCGGCACCGTTGCAGGAGCCTTGTGGGGCGGGCGGTTCGCCAGCGGACCTGCCGAGGCGATGGCCGCGCTGAGCAAGTCGACCCACTTCGACTGGGCGTTGGCGCCGTACGACATTCGCGCATCCAAGGCACACGCCCGCGTACTCAACCGCGCGGGACTGCTCACCGATACGGACCTCGCGGCGATGCTGGCCGGTCTCGACCAGCTCGCCGCTGATGTCGCCAGTGGCGCGTTCGCGCCGGCCGAATCGGACGAAGACGTGCACGGTGCGTTGGAGCGCGGGCTCATCGAGCGCGTCGGCGCCGAGCTCGGCGGACGACTGCGCGCCGGTCGTTCCCGCAACGATCAGGTGGCCACGCTGTTTCGAATGTGGCTGCGCGACGCGATTCGCCGGGTCGGCGCCGGTGTTCTCGACGTCGTCGACGCATTGGTCGGCCAGGCGGCCGCGCATCCCGACGCCGTCATGCCGGGCAAGACCCACCTGCAGGCCGCCCAACCGGTGCTGTTGGCACACCACCTGCTCGCCCACGCGCACCCGCTGCTGCGCGACATCGACCGGTTGCAGGACGTCGACCGGCGCGCCGCAGTCTCGCCGTACGGCTCCGGCGCGCTGGCCGGATCGTCGCTCGGCCTGGATCCCGACGCCATTGCCGCCGACCTCGGGTTCGACGCCGCCGCGGAGAACTCGATCGACGCCACCTCGGCGCGCGACTTCGCCGCCGAGGCCGCATTCGTCCTCGCCATGATCGCGGTCGATCTGAGCCGGCTGGCCGAGGAAATAATCCTCTGGAGCACAGCGGAATTCGGCTACATCACGCTTGCCGACGCGTGGTCGACCGGCTCGTCGATCATGCCGCAGAAGAAGAACCCGGACGTCTCGGAGCTGACCCGCGGGAAGGCCGGCCGACTCATCGGCAACCTGACGGGTCTGCTGGCCACGCTCAAGGCCCAGCCGCTCGCCTACAACCGCGACCTGCAGGAGGACAAGGAGCCGGTCTTCGATTCGGTGGCCCAGCTGGAATTGCTGCTGCCCGCCATCGCCGGCCTCGTCTCGACTCTCACCTTCCACACCGACCGGATGGCTGCGCTGGCTCCCGCAGGCTTCACGCTGGCCACCGACATCGCTGAATGGCTGGTGCGGCAAGGGATTCCGTTCCGAGTCGCGCACGAATCCGCGGGTGCCTGCGTGCGATTGGCCGAATCCCGCGGTGTCGGGCTCGACGAGTTGACCGATGCAGAGCTGGCCGGCATCAGCCCGGCCCTGACGCCGCAGGTTCGCGAGGTGCTCACGGTTTCCGGGTCGATCGCCTCCCGCGACGCCCATGGCGGCACGGCCGGCGTGCAGGTCGCCAAGCAACTCGCCGGTGTCACCGAGCGTGCCGAGCAACTGCGAAGCTGGTTGGCGTAACCAATACAACCCATATCCGCGCGGCCGTAAGGCGCGGATATGGGAAGCTTCTACCCAGGCGGTGAAATCGCAGTGGATGTGCGTGGGCGGGAGTGTCTGGTGGAGATCAAAGCAACGTCGTTAATCGGTCCGCTGCAGCGGCTGGTGGCCACCGCCCAGAACGGACTCGAGGTGATGCGCTACGGCGGCCTGGAGACCGGTCGGGTGCCCGCCCCGTTCGAGATCATCGAGCGCAAGCCGATGTACCGGCTGCGCCGCTACTTCCCGGACGTCGCGCCCGGCGAGCGCCCGCCGCTGGTGCTGGTCCCCCCGATGATGCTGTCCGCCGATGTCTACGACGTCACCCAAACATCCAGTGCGGTAACGATTCTGCACGAGCACGGCATCGATCCGCTGGTCGTCGACTTCGGCTCGCCCGCCACCGAGGAAGGCGGCCTCGACCGCAATCTCGCCGACCACGTCGTCGCGGTCAGCGAGATCGTCGACACCATCCGCCGCTACACCGGACGCGACGTGCATTTGGGCGGCTACTCGCAAGGCGGCATGTTCTGCTACCAGTCGGCCGCGTACCGGCGCAGCAAGAACCTGGCGAGCCTGGTGACGTTCGGCAGCCCGGTGGACCTGGTCGCTGGGTTGCCCCTCGGGCTCCCCGCCGGCTTTGCGACCCGCAGCGCCGGGTTCCTGGCCGACCACGTGTTCAACCGGATTCCGATCACCGACCGGATGGCCGCCACCGGCTTCCAGTTGCTCGACCCGGTCAAGACTCTCAAGTCGCGGATCGACTTCGTCCGCCAGCTGCACGACCGTGAGGCGCTGTTGCCCCGCGAGCAACAGCGCCGATTCCTCATGGGCGAGGGTTTCGTGCCGTGGTCCGGACCCGCGGTGGCCGACGTGCTCAAGCAGTTCGTCGTGCACAACCGGATGATGTCGGGCGGGTTCATCATCAACGACCAGGTCGTCTCGCTTGCCGAAATCACCTGCCCGATACTGTCTTTCGTCGGCGAGGTGGACGACATCGGGCAACCGGTGGCCGTGCGCGGTATCCGCCGCGCGGCACCGCACGCCGACGTGTACGAGGTCACGCTGCGTGCGGGGCACTTCGGCCTGGTCGTGGGATCGTCGGCCGCCCGGCAGACCTGGCCCGCCGTCGCCGACTGGGTCAAGTGGCGCGAGGACGAGGGTCCGCAGCCGGAAATCGTGCATCCGATGGAGTACCAGGAGCCCACCTCGGAGTCGGGCGTCACTGCCGCTGCGCGTATCGCGCACACGGCCGCCTCGGTCGTCGAGGTCGGCGCGGGTGTCGGGCGGGAACTGATGGGGCTTGCCAATAACGCCATGCGCGGCACGGTCGAGCTTTCGGGTGAGGCTGCGCGCGCATTGCCGAGATTGTCCCGGTTGGGTCAGATTCAGCCGCACACCAGAATTTCGCTCGGCAGCCTGCTGGCCGAGCAGGGCCGGCGGGCGCCGGTGGGTGAGTGCTTCCTCTTCGACGACCGGGTGCACACCAACGCCGCCGTCAACACCCGTATCGACAACGTGGTCCGCGGCCTGATCGAGGTGGGCGTCCGCCCCGCCGTGCGGATCGGTGTGCTGATGGAAACCCGCCCGAGTGCGCTGGTCACCGTCGCAGCATTGTCGCGACTCGGCGCCGTGGCCGTGCTGCTCTCGCCCGGCAGCGACCTGGCCGCCGCGATAGACCTGACCGAGATCGACACCGTGGTGACCGACCCGGACAACCTGAAGGAGGTCGCCGCCACCGGTAAGCGGGTGCTGGTCCTCGGTGGTGGTGAGTCGCGCGCGCTCGAGGTCGAGATCGGCGAGGACATCATCGACCTCGAACAGATCGATCCGCACGCGGTCCGGTTGCCGGGCTGGTATCGCCCGAACCCGGGCCGGGCGCGCGAGCTCGCTTTCATCCTCGTCAGCGGCCTCGGGCGCCGCCTCGAGGCGAAGTACATCACCAACTACCGGTGGGCCGTATCGGCCTTCGGCACCGCCTCGGCCGCCGACCTCGATCGCAACGACACCGTCTACTGCCTTGCGCCGCTGCATCATTCGTCCGGTCTGCTGGTGAGCCTCGGCGGCGCCGTAGCGGGTGGTTCGCGCATCGCGCTGGCGCGCGAACTGGACCCGGCGCGTTTCGCCGAAGAAGTCGAGCGCTACGGCGTGAGCGTCGTGACCTACACCTGGACGATGATGCGGGAGGTGCTCGACGCGCCGGGATTCGTCATGCCGCAGGGCCATCCGATTCGGTTGTTCATCGGCTCCGGTATGCCGGTGGGGCTGTGGCAGCAGACCATCGAGAAGTTCGCGCCGGCGCGGGTCCTGGAGTTCTATGCCTCCACCGAGGGTGACGTGGTGCTGGCCAACGTCGCCGGCACGAAGATCGGCTGCAAGGGCCGACCCGTTCCCGGTACCGCGCCGATCGAGTTGGCCGCCTACGATCCGGTCACCGGCCGGCTGATCGAGGATCCCGACGGTTTCGTCCGCCGCTGCGAAGACGGTGAGGTCGGGCTGCTGCTGGGGCGGGTGTCGGCGAATATCGACATCAGTAACGGCACCGGTTTCCTACGCGGCGTGTTCGCTCAGGGCGACTCGTGGACGTCGACGCAAGGATTGTTCCGGCGCGACGCCGACGGCGATTACTGGCTGGTCGATTTCCAGCGTTCCGTGGTGATCACGCCGCACGGACCGGTATATGCCCAGCCGGTGGTCGATGCTCTCGACACCATCGGGCAGGTCGATCTGGCTGTCGTGTATGGCGTCGACGTGCAGGATCACAAGGCCGCCGTGGTGGCGCTGACGCTGCGTGAGGGTACCGAATTGTCAGTGGACGTGATCACCGATGCGATGCGCCGAGTCTCGCTCGACCAGCGCCCGGACTTTGTG
Organism: Skermania sp. ID1734; assembly: GCF_007489285.1. Lineage (GTDB taxonomy): Bacteria > Actinomycetota > Actinomycetes > Mycobacteriales > Mycobacteriaceae > ID1734. The sequence goes on along the minus strand of NZ_VLIY01000010.1, from coordinate 5,348 downwards.
CAGATCGTCGATGACATTCCCGTCAGTCCGTCGTTCCGGCCCAGTGCGTCGTCACTGCGCGAGGAGGGTGTGCCACAGCCGGGCTACCGCAGTTGGTACTTCGACAACGAATCGCAGACCTATCAGGTGCTGACCGACGCCGTCCGCAACGATTTCCTCGACGGCCCGGCCTGACCCAGGAGAATTTATGTCTTCGATCGACGACGACCTGCTCGCCATCCTGGCGTGCCCGAAGGACAAGGGGCCACTGATTTATGTGGCCGACGAGGTGCTGTACAACCCGCGGCTCCGGCTGGCGTATCCGATCGAGAACGGCATCCCGGTCCTGCTGATCGACGAGGCGCGCGAGGTCGATGAGACCGAGCATCAGGCCTTGCTGGCCCGCGGGAGGGGGCCGGTCAAGTAGCGCTGCAGCGTCGGGCCGATGTGGTCGACAACCTCATCGAGCGGCATCGACGCCAGCGGTTCCACCTCGAGGATCTTGCGCGCGGCGAGCAGGCCGACCATTTGCGAGGCGACCAACGCCACCCGGGTCCGACCCGAGCCGGGTGGGTCGTCGACGCGTTCACCCACGTTCTTGAGGGCGATGTCGAGGAGAAAGCTGCGGATCAGCGATTCCTGACCGCCCGCCATGACCCCACGCAAGGCCGCGACGAGTCCCGCGCCGGCGGGTGAATCCCACACCCCGACAACCGTCCGCACGATCGTCGCGCCGAGTTCGTCGACGGGCGCGCCCTGCAGTGCTGCGAGGACCGTTTCCGGGTTCACCGGTATCCGCGCAACCGCAATGAAAAGGTTCCGCTTGGTGCCGAAATAGTGATGCACCAGCGCCGAATCGACCCCCGCACCGCTCGCGATCGATCTGATCGACGCCTTGTCATAGCCAACCTCGGCGAATCGACTCCGTGCGGCGGCGAGAATTGCCTCCCGAGTTGCGGGTTGCCCGGGCCGGCGTCCTGACCTCGCGCGCACGGGCTGTGCCTTGATCATGGCGTCCGGCGTCGCAGCGTCGCCGCGCCCAAACCGAGCGCGACCACCGCGAACACCGCGACTATGACGAGGTCACGCCACATCTGTGCGGTCGCACCCTGATCCGAGACCTGTTGCAGCGCATCGACCGCGTAACTCAACGGCAAGACGTTGCTTATCCATTCGAGCCAGTCCGGCAATTGACCGCGCGGCACCAGCAGGCCACACAGAAAGAGCTGCGGCAACACGATGACCGGCATGAACTGCACGGCCTGAAACTCGGTCTGCGCGAACGCGCTGCACAACAGCCCGAGCGCCACACCGAGAGTCGCGTCGACGACAGCCACCAGGACGATCCACGCCGGGCTGCCCACGGAGTCGAGCCCGAGCAACCCGAAGCTGACCACGCAGGCCACCGTTGCCTGCACGATCGCGGCCACCGAGAAGGCGGTGCCGTAACCGCCCAACAGATCCAGCTTGGACAGTGGAGTGGTCATCAGTCGTTCCAGAGTTCCCGAACTTCGCTCACGCTGCATTGCGATAGCCGTGATCAGGAACATCACCACGAAGGGCAGGATGCCCAGCATGCTGATGCCGATCCGGTCGAACAGCGATGGCTGGCCGGGCATGGTCGGCCAGTTCTGGTAGACGAAATACAGCAGGGCCATCAGCGCCGACGGAACGACGACGATCATGGCGACCGTCCGGCGGTCGGAGCGCAACTGGCGGAGTACGCGCACGCTCGTGGCGGTGTAGCGCGTCGTGGTGAGGGTGGTCATGCCGCGTGCTCGCTTTCGGTGCTCCTGATCAAGGCCAGAAATGCGTCCTCGAGGCTGGATTCGCGCGTGCGGCAGCGTAATTCGGCTGGGCTCAACTGCGCGAGCAGGTGTCCGTCGCGCATCAGCAGCAATTGGTCACAGTGCTCGGCCTCGTCCATCACGTGACTGGAGACCACGAGGGTGCGGCCCGATCTGGCCATCGCGGCGAACCGATCCCACAGGTCCGCGCGCAATACCGGGTCGAGGCCGACCGTCGGCTCGTCGAGGATCAGCAGCGCCGGATCCGCCACCAGCGCGCAGCCCAGGGACACGCGGGTGCGTTGCCCGCCGGAGAGTGCATCGCCGCGCTGCTCGGCCCGTTCGCCGAGGCCGACCGAGTCGATCGCCTCTTGGACCGCACTGCGGGGACGTCCGTAAAGCGCCGCAAAGTAGGTGACGTTGTCGCGTACGGACAGGTCGTTGTAGATGCTGGGGGACTGGGTGACATAGCCAACGCGCCGGCGCAACGCGGCGGAGCCGGCTGGCTGACCGAGCACCGTGACGGTCCCCGATGCCACGATCTGGGTGCCGACCAGGCTGCGCATCAGCGTCGTTTTTCCGCATCCCGACGGTCCGAGCAGGCCGGTGATGGATCCCTCGGTGACAGTGAGATTGATGTCGTTCAGCACGTGGTTCTTTCCACGACGCACGTTCAGACCGCGAACGTCGACGGCGGTGACAGATCCAATGACGGGCATCGAGACCTCCACGGTCTAGGAATTCATCGACTGATGAACTCATCGGATAGTGAATTTATAACCCTCGCCGTGGGCGTCGTCAACAGGCGAGTCGGCACAATAGGCAGGTGTCCGTCGACGAACTTGCCGCACTCGATCCGCCGCGTGCCGCCGCCCGATTGCTCGGTGCGACATTGTCTGGCCACGGCGTGTCAGTACGGGTCGTCGAGGTGGAGGCGTACGGATCTGACCCGGACGGGCCGTGGCCGGATCCGGCAGCGCATTCGTACCCTGGCCCAACCAAGCGCAATGCGGTGATGTTCGGTCCCGCTGGCTCGCTGTATGTGTATCTCAGCTACGGCATGCACACCTGCGTCAACGTGACGTGCGGGCCGGACGGTGTCGCCGGAGCGGTTCTCATTCGTGCTGGTGAGGTCATCGATGGCGAGGAACTCGCCGCATCGCGCCGTCCGACAGCGCGGCGCCCGGCGGACTTGGCGCGCGGCCCGGGAAATCTCGGCGCGGCACTGGGAATCACGATGGCGGACTACGGGACTCGACTCTTCGAGCCGGACTCGGCTGTGCGGCTGGCGCTGGCCGACGAACAGGTATGGGCGAGTGGACCGCGCGTCGGCGTGAGCACCGCCCACGACCGGCCGTGGCGGTTGTGGCTGCCGGAATCTCCGGCGGTTTCGGCATATCGGCGCAGCCCGCGCGCCGGTGGTGCGGGCCCGAGTGAGCGTCCCCGTGCGCGGGTCGCGGGTCCGGACCCGGACGCCAATCGGGGTGCGGAAAGATTGGCCGAGTGAACGGCATCATCGACGAGTTGACCTGGCGCGGGCTGATCGCACAATCCACCGACCTGGACGAGTTGCGCCAGACGACCGAGTCCGGACCGCTGACTCTCTATGCCGGGTTCGACCCGACCGCTCCGAGCTTGCACGCCGGTCATCTCGTCCCGTTGCTGGCACTGCGCAGATTCCAGCGGGCCGGGCATCGGCCCCTTGTCCTGGCCGGTGGTGCGACGGGGATGATCGGCGATCCCCGCGACGTCGGGGAACGAACGATGAACTCGGCGGACACCGTCGCGGCGTGGGCGCAGCGAATTCGCTCTCAGCTGGAGCGCTTCGTCGATCTGGGCGACGGGCCGACCGACGCGCGAATCGTCAACAACCTCGACTGGACGGCGGGGCTCGGTGCCATCGAGTTTCTGCGTGACGTCGGCAAGCACTTCTCCGTCAACGTGATGCTGGCGCGCGACACGGTTCGGCGTCGCCTCGAATCCGACGGTATCTCGTACACCGAATTCAGCTACATGCTGTTGCAAGCCAACGACTTTCTGCATCTGCGGCGCGCCTACGGCTGCACGCTGCAGGTCGGCGGTTCGGATCAGTGGGGCAACATCATTGCCGGGGTGGAGCTGAACCGCCGGGTGGACGGCGCGCATGTGCACGCGCTGACGGTGCCGCTGGTGACCTCGTCGGACGGCAAGAAGTTCGGCAAGTCCACGGGCGGTGGCAGCCTGTGGCTCGATCCCGAGATGACCTCGCCGTACGCCTGGTACCAGTACTTCGTCAACACCGCAGACGCCGACGTGATGCGGTACTTGCAGTGGTTCACGTTCTTGCCTCCTGACGAACTGCTCGACCTTGCCAAGGCGACCGAGGAGCGCCCGCAGGCCCGGGAAGCGCAACGCCGACTCGCCGCGGAAATGACGAATCTCGTTCACGGCGAGGCCAATACTCGCGCGGTGGAGCACGCCAGCCGAGCGCTGTTCGGCCGCGATGACCTGACGGCCTTGGACGAGCCGACGCTTGCCGCGGCGTTGGCCGAGGCGTCGATCACTGAACTGCCGGATTCGGAATCGCCGACGGTGGTCGATCTGTTGGTGTCCACGGGCCTGTGCGAAAGCCGGGCCGCTGCGCGCCGGACCGTGAAGGAGGGCGGGGCTTCGGTCAACAACCAGCGGATCAGCGATGAGGCTTGGACGCCGGGAGCGACGGATTTTCTGCACGGCAGGTGGTTGGTGCTGCGGCGCGGGAAGCGCAACTTCGCCGGAGCTCGGCGCCACTGAGAAGTGAACCGAATCACATCGATGTGATTCACCGGCGATGGCCCTGCACGCCGGTGCCGGTTACCTGCGTGTTTCCGCCTAATTACGCCGGTGAACTGCGGATTTGACGAGCGAGGTTCGGGCGCGTAGTTTTCTTCGAGTCAGAGCGACACGGACGCCGACCCGGAGCGCAAGCCCGGGAGACGAGGTCGGACGAGTTTGCTCGAAGATCCGAGCTCAGGCGGAAGTGATTCCGCTGTGGCTTGCCCTCCGGAAGTGCTGGGCTTCGACATCGCGTCGAGGCTGATGTACTGTGGTGGGGTTGCACTGTTGATGCCTGGTGGTGTTGGTGGTGTGTGTTGTTTGAGAACTCGATAGTGTGTCGATGAATGTCAGTGCCAAATTTGTTTTTGTGCCTGCCCTCCTTTTTTTCCCTGTCTTTGGGGGGTGGGTTTTTGCTGGCTGAAATTGTTTTTTGGTCAGCGTTTTTTCGAGTGGATTGTTTCTCTCGTTTGTTCTGATTGCGCCCTGTGGGGTGTGGTTGTGAGTTTTCAACGGAGAGTTTGATCCTGGCTCAGGACGAACGCTGGCGGCGTGCTTAACACATGCAAGTCGAACGGTAAGGCCTTTCGGGGTACACGAGTGGCGAACGGGTGAGTAACACGTGGGTGATCTGCCCTGCACTTCGGGATAAGCCTGGGAAACTGGGTCTAATACCGGATAGGACCATGGGATGCATGTTCTGTGGTGGAAAGATTTATCGGTGTGGGATGGGCCCGCGGCCTATCAGCTTGTTGGTGGGGTAATGGCCTACCAAGGCGACGACGGGTA
>NZ_VLIY01000001.1 GCF_007489285.1 Skermania sp. ID1734 | reverse complement strand
CTCGCGGAGTTTACGGACCTCCGCCTTCAACGCCTTGATCTCGGCCTGCGCGTCGGTGCTCACTCCGGGGCGGGATCCGGCGTTGACGTCGGCCTGGACCAGCCATCGCCGGATGGTTTCCTTGCCCAGGCCGAGCTTGTTGCCGATGGCTTGACACATAGCGGTGTCGTTCGGGTAGTCCTGACGATGATCAGCGATCAACCGCAAGGCGCGTTCCTTCACGGCGGGGTCGATTATTTTGCCCATAACTGCATCCTCCTGCACTCAAACAGGAGCGGCAGAAAACCCGTGACGGTTCACGTGGCGTTCGCTGTGGTGGCAGCGGCGGCGGGCGGCGGCGAAGGCGGGGTCGGTGGTGATGATGAGGCGTTCGATTTCGGTGCCGAGTTTGCCCGGGGGCAGCGTCCTGGCGGCGGAGACGATCTGGGGTTCGATGGCGGTGAGGAGGTTTTGGGGGGTGTTGGTGGTGGCGCGCCAGATGGCCTCGACGCGGCGGTAGTCGATGTCGCCGGCTTGGAAGGCGGCGCGTACCAGCGGCAGTCGGTAGCGCAGGGCGGTGCCGATGCCGATGTAGTTTTGCGCGATGCGTGCCGAGCAGGACAGGGCGGCGGCGACTTCGCTGGCGGCGTAGCGGGTCATCCAGTCCCGGTCGCGCCCGCGGGGGCGGGGCCCGGTGGTGAGGTGTTCGGCCCAGTCGCTGGCGGCGAGCACGCGGGTGGCCGCGGCCTGGTTCTCGAGGCGGTCGGCGTCGGTGAGTGCGGCATACAGGGTGGCCGCGCGCAGATCCGGGGTCTGACACTGGATCCCCCCGTATTCGCCCATGTGTTCGAGTTTACCCGAAATGTCCAAATCGCGCCACGCCTTGCGGCACCAACGAAAAATTGCCCGCGAAACGCTTTGCGGTGCCTCAAATGTGATTGCCCGCGAAACCGCGATCGCGTCCGGGCATTTGGCATGAGTCCGCTCGGGTGACGAAAGAGCCTGTCGCAGCGGAGGTTTCGTCGGCCGCCAATGCCTACTTCGCAGATCCTCAATGCAACTTCTCGGAGATCTCACGCAACCGGTCGATAATACCGCGCACTTGCTATTGACAAGCGAACTTGCTTTTTGCAAGCATCATCACATGTCCACAAACATCTTCGTCAGCTACGCAACCGCCGACCTCGCCCGCAGCACCGCGTTCTACACCGCCCTTGGCGCAACCATCAATCCGCTGTTCACCGACGACAACGCCACCTGCCTGGTGTGGGATGACAACATCTATTTGATGGTGCTCAAGCGCGAGTTTTTCGCCACCTTCACCGACAAGCAGATTGCCGACCCGGCAACCTCGGCACAGGTCCAGATCGCGTTCTCCCGGGACTCCCGCGAGGAAGTCGACGCGGTGGCCGAGGCCGGTCTGGCCGCCGGCGGTTCCGAACCGCGACCGGCGCAGGACCTCGGTTTCATGTACAGCCGTGATCTGGAGGACCCCGACGGCAACATCGTGGCCTTCCTGTGGATGGCGCCGGAAGCCGTGGAGCAAGGCCCGGCGGAATACTCGGCCGCGCAGGCTCAGGCCTGAGTGGCGGCGCGCAGCTACGGGCAGTACTGCGGGGTCACTACTGCCGTGGAGTTGGTCACGGAACGCTGGGCGTTGCTCATCATCCGTGATCTGCTCGTCGGTCCGCGTCGATACACCGACCTGAAGCAGGGCCTGCCCAAGATTCCGACCAACATCCTCTCCGCACGCCTGAAAGAGTTGCAGGAGGGCGGGGTGATCCGCCGCGTCGCGCTGGCGCGCTGCGGTCTCGTCTACGAACTCACCGACTACGGGCGGGAACTCGAGCCGATCGTGCTGGCCCTCGGCCGGTGGGGATTCCGGTCGATGGGCGAGCCCAAGGACGACGACGTTGTCACGGCAGACTCGCTGACGATGGCGCTGCGAACGGCGTTCAGGCCCGAATCTGCATCAGCGCCATTGGATTTCCAGATTCGGGTGGGCCCAGTCGAATTGCGGGGCCAGGTCCGCGACCGCGAGCTCACCGTGGTCCAGATTGCGCCCCCGGCACCGCCGGTCGGTGGCTCGCTGCCTAGCGGTGAGGCTGAACTGCGGTTTGCCACCGGCCCCGGCATTCGGCACCTGATCGCAGGCACCCTGACCCCGGCCGAGGCCGTGACGCAAGGCGTGGTCACCATCGAAAAAGGCAACCTTAAGCTGCTCGGGCGATTCGCGGAACTCTTCCGGATCGAGCCATAGTCAGGCGTACTGCAACGCGCGCAGCGGCCTTGCCTGCTGCAGTGTCGGCTGCACCTTGACCGGTCCGTCGTCGATGTTGCGCCAAATGCCCAGTGCTGTCATGCGAACCGGCGCGGCCAGCCGATGATCGAACGCCATCCGGTCGACAGGTCCGCACACCGACACGGCCGCGACCGCCTCGCCGATGTTGCCGATCGGTGCTGCGACACAACCGAATCCGGGCAACGACTCCTCGCGCTCGAACGCGATCCCATGCGCCCGAACCTTATTGAGTTCCGCGCGCAGCTGCGCCTGCGTGGAGATCGAATACTTGGTCTTTCGGCTCAGCAAATCGGCATTGCCCAAAGCGGCAACGCGACGTTCGTCGGAAAAGGCCAAGATCGCCCGACCTACCGCGGTGCAATGGGCCAGGTGCCGTCCGCCGACGCGCGTCGGGACAGCTGCCGAGAGGCGGCCACCGATCTTTTCCAGGTAAACCACATCCGCGCCATCCAAGATCGCGAGGTGTACCACAAAGCCGGTGGCGCGATGCAACTCGTGCAAGAACGGCATGGCGGCTCGATGCAGCCGATCCTGGTGGACGGCAAGGGAACCCAGCTCCACCAGGCGCATGCCGAGTTCATAGTCGCGTCCCTCGCGACGCAGCCATCGCAGTTGCACGAGTCGCTCGAGCATGCGGTGGGCGGAGGACCGGGGCAATCCCGTGCGCCGGACGATCTGGGCCAGGGTGAGACGGCCGGGGCCGTCGAAGGCGTCGAGGACGAGCGAGACCCGGTCGAGGACCGCGCTCGGGGTGCAGGCTTCGAGCTGAGTGGACATGGTGCCTCCGTGCGATGCTGAGCTAGTGCCTAAGCAGAGTATTTCTAATAGGCATATATCTATTGATAGCACGTCCTGTGGCTGTTGTCACACAAAACTTTTTCACCCCGGAAACGTGGAAACCCCGGACTGCAGGTGAACGAGCATTCCTGCAGCCCGGGGGAGACTCGGCCAACTACATCGCCGCGAGCGGCTCACTGCCGGACCAGTCGTGGCCCCAGTAGCTGTCTGCGGTGATTTCCTCTGCGGTGTAGTACTTTTCGTCGACCCGCATGCCTTCGGTGCCGAATTCGACGTCCCAGCCGCCGGGTGCGCGCACATAGAACGACACCATCTTGTCGTTGGTGTGCCGGCCCAGCGTGGAAGAGACCGAGAAACCATCCCGGATCACCCGGTCCAGCGCCTGACCGACGGCGTCGAGGCTGTCCACCTCGACCATGATGTGCACCAGTCCCGGGGCTCCGCCGTGCGGCGCCGGGCACAACGCCAGGCTGTGGTGGCGCTCGTTCACACCCATGAAGCGCACCCGCATGGGGCCGAACTCCGGCGGTGCGGGGATGCGGAAGGCGCCGCGGGGGAGGAATCCGAGCACCTCGGTATAGAAGTCGAATGCGCCGCCCGGGTCCATGGTCGGCAGCACGACGTGGCCCAGGCCCTGCGGGCCCGTGACGAACTTGGCGCCGAACGGGGTCACCACCGGGCTGTGGTCGAGCACGGCACCGTGGAACACCTCGAGGGTCGCACCGGTCGGATCTTGGAAGGTGATCACCTCCTCGACGCGTCGCGCGTCGGCCTCTTCCAGAGACAGCGGTTTGACGGCGATGCCTGCGGCCTCGACCCGCTCCTGCACGCGAAGCAGCGCGGCGTGGTCGCGCACCTCCCAGCCGATCGTCACAACCTCATCGGTGTCGCCGGGAACGACGACAATGCGCGCGGCCCGCTCATCCATCCGCAGATACAGCGCGTTCTCATCGGGCCCCGAGCCCTTGGCAAACCCGAGGACGTCGAAGGCGAAGGTTCGCCAGCGGTCCATGTCGTTGGTCTGGACTTTGACATAGCCCAGGCTCTTGATGTCGGTCATTGTCGATTCCTTCCAGCTAGATCATCGAGCGCAACGGCTGCGCGGGTTCAATTCCGAGCGAGCTCAGCGCGGAGGCGTGGTAGACCGTGCTGGGCACGTGGATGGCGTGATTGAGGCCGGCGTGGGCATCGCGCCAGAACCGCTGCAACGGCTTGTCCATGCGCAGTGCGTTGCCGCCGGAACGGGCGAAGATCTGGTCCACGGCCATCACGGCCCGCCAGGCCGCGCGAATCTGGGTACGCCGGCCGGCGGCGCGCTCGGCAAAAGACACCTCGTTGCCGGATTCGACGATGCCCCACATCTTGTCGACGTTGGCCAGTAGTTCCTGTCGGGCGGCATTGATGTCCGCGGCGGCCTCGCCGATGGCGAACAGCACGTAGGGGTCGTCCTTGATGGCGGTGCCCTGCGCACCAACGCGGTCGCGTTGGTAGTCGAGGTGTGCGGCCAGGGCACCCTCGGCGATCCCGATGACGGCCGCGGTGATGCCGAGCGGGAACATGTTCGACCACGGCATCTTGTACAGCGTCTCGGTGACGCCATACTCCTTTTGCGCAGTGCCGTCGATGACGTGGTCGCCGTTCATCACCCGATAGTTGGGCACGAAGGCGTCGCGCACGATGATGTCCTTGGACCCGGTGCCCTTGAGCCCCACCACGTTCCAGGAGTCTTCGACGATCTGGTAATCCTTGCGCGGCAGAATCATGTGCAGCATGGTCGGCGGCATCGCCATGTTGCCGTCGGCGTCACCGAGCATGGCGCCCAAGAAGATCCAGTCGCAGTGGTCGGTACCGGAGCTGAATTGCCAACGGCCGTTGAAGATGTAGCCGCCGTCCACCGGCCGGGCGATTCCGGTCGGCGCGTAGGGCGAGGCCATCCAGGTGTCGTGGTCGGCACCCCATACCTCTTCCTGCACTTTCGGATCGGCAAAGGCCAGCTGCCACGGGTGCACGCCCACGATGCCGCAGATCCAGCCGGTCGCCGGGTCCAGCGACGCCGCGGCCATCACCGTCTCAGCGAATTCCCGTGGATGGGCCTCGAACCCGCCGTAGCTCTTCGGCTGCAGCAACCGAATCGGGCCGGCCGCCTTGAGCTTCTTTGCCGTCTCGTCCGGCAGTTGGCCGATGCGCTCGGCCTCCGGTGACTGATCGCGCAACTGGTCGGCAATCGCCATGATGTTGTCGATTGGTTTGTTAGGCATTGGATTTCCTTGGTCTCGAAAGGTCAGGCGTTGGTCTGCAGGACTCGACCGCTGGCGAGGTTGTCGGCCACCTCGGCCTCCCAGCTCTGCACGGCGCGCTCGGTGTCGATCTCGAATTCGAAGCGCTTGGTCATGTCCTCGGTGACGTCTTCGACGTCGACGTAGAACTGCTTGTACCAGCGGCGCAGCTGGTACACCGGGCCGTCCTCCTCGGACAGCAGCGGATTGTCGATGGGCGCCTTGTTCTTCCAGATCTCGATGTCCTGCTCGAAGCCCACCTCGACGCCCTGGGCGAACTGCGCCGCCATTGCGGCTGCGGCCTCATCCGACATTCCCTGCGGCTTTTTGACCATGGCGCCGTACTGCAGCACGAACGAGTTGGCTGTCACCGGGTAGTGGCAGTTGATCAGCACCGTCTCGATCGTCATGCCCTGGGCCTCGCTCCACAGCCAGTCGATCATGTACGACGGTCCGAAATACGAAGCGTCCGAACGCAGCCTGGAGTTCGGGTCGTCGTAGTTGGTGCCCACTTCGATGTCGTGCCGCGGGGTGGAGCGCATGTACTGGGTGGCGACGTGGCCCTCGAAGACGTTCTTGAAATACCGCGGGAAGGCGTAGTGCACGTAGAAGAAGTGCGCCATGTCGACCACGTTGTCGACGATCTCCCGGCAGTGCGACCCCTCGACCAGCAGCGAATTCCAGGTCCAGTCGGTCCACTCCGGGCTGCCGAAGCCCTCGATCTGCGGGATCGTCACCTCGTCAGTGGGCTTGCTGCCCTGCGGATCGTGCCAGACGAACAGTTGACCGTTGCGCTCCAGCGTGGGCCACGACCGCGTCTTTGCCAGCGGCGGCACCCGACGGGCGTAGGGGATACCCGTGCACTTGCCGTTGCCGCCCCAGCGCCAGTCGTGGAACGGGCAGGCGATCGAGTCACCCTTGATGGTGCCCTTGGCGAGATTGCCGCCCATGTGCCGGCAATAGGCATCGAGCACGTGGATTTTGCCGTCGGTCTCGGATTGGAACACCACGAGGGTGGTGCCGAACGCTTTGATCTCGTGCGGCTCGCCGTCCTGGAACGAGCGCAACAGACCGAGGCAGTGCCAGCCGCGGGCGAACCGTGTCGGCGCTGCCGCGGCCTCGATCTGCCTGAATTCCTCTGCAAGAGCACCGTTGTGCTGAGCCGGCATCGAAGACCTCCATGTCTGCAGGCGAAGTTGCGTGATGCGGTCGATGGTGCGTCCGCCGATAACCGATGGGTGGCCCGCTTCCCGGTCAGTGGACAGGTTTGGCGATAAGTGCCTCACCGCTCCCAATCAGCGGGAACGCGGAAGTCGTGCCACCAGGGGCGGTACTACCGTCACTGCGCTATGAACACCGCAACATTGGATCGGCACTCTTTCGATGTGTACGTGGACCCCGAGCGGATCCGCGAGTTCGCCGATGCCACGCAGGCCCACGACGCGGCCTATTGGGACACCGAGAACCCAGTGGTGCCACCGACATTCCTTGCGGCGCAGGTACCGTACGGGTCAGCCGAGTTCGAGGGTGTACTGACCAGCCCCGTCGAGCAGAACTTCTGGTTCGCCGGACCGCCGCCGCACGCCGGTGATCGGCTGACCGCGGTGTCGCTGGTGACCGCGACCGAGACGGTCAACGAATTCTTCGACCCCTCAGGCAGATTGGTCGCCGAAACCTGGCGTAAGGGTGTCGACTCAGCGGTCGGTATGCGCGCCGCCAGCCGGCTCGCCGCCTATGCCACCGACTGGCTCGGCGCGGAGTCGGTGCGCCGCTTCCGCACCCGCATCTGGCGCGAGCTAGCGCCCGGCGAAGAACTCGTGTGCACCGGCACGGTCCAGCAGCGATACCGCCAAGACGGCGAGTCGCGCGTCGACGTAAGCGTGCTCGGCGTCAACCGCAGCGGTGAGGTGGTCGCTCGCGCGTGGGCCACCTTCGCGGAGTAATTCAGAACTGAATCTTCAGGTGGTCGGTCACCGGGTGTGCCTGACAGCCCAGGATATACCCGTCGGCGATGTCTTCCGGATCGAGAATTTCGCTGTTGTCCATTTCGACGGCGCCCTCGAGCACCGTGCATGCGCACGAACCGCATTCGCCTTCCTGGCAGGAGTACGGCACGTCGATGCCTTTGGCGAGCATGATGTCGACGAGGGTCTGCTTGCGCGGCCACTGCAGGTTGTGCACCTCGCCGTCGAGTTCCACCTCGACGGTGGCAGCATCGGCTTCATCGTCGGCCGACAGTTCGAGCGGCGCGGAGTCGATGAACGGATCACCGGCCAGCGAGTTGAAGGCCTCGGCGTGCACCCGGGACCGTGGCACCCCCATGGCGGCGAGCGCGTCGTGTACCGCGTCCATGAATGCCGCGGGGCCGCACATGTAGGCGTGGTACTCGGTGTACGGCGCGGCGAGCACGGCGAGATGTCCGGCGGTGGGCAGACCCTGGAGAGTCTCGAGCCAGTGCACCACGGTGAGCCGATCGGGATGCTTGCCGGCCAAGGCCCGCAGTTCCTCAGCGAAGATCACCGAGTTCGCATCGCGGTTGGCGTAGATGAGCACGACCTTGCCACTGCCTTGTGCGAGGGCAGATTTCACTATCGAAATGATGGGCGTGATGCCACTGCCGGCGCCGAAGAGCAGCAGATCGTCATCGAGGTTCTTCGGCGTGAAGACACCCGACGGCGGCAACACCTCGAGTTGGTCGCCGGCCTTGACGTTGTCGCAGATCCAGTTCGAGCCGTAGCCGTCGGCCGTGCGTTTGACGGTGACCTTCGGCCGGTCGTCGGTGTGCGGTGAACTGGCCAGCGAATAGCAGCGGGCGACGGACCCGGTGAGGTCGCTGGGCACCCGCAGCGTGAGAAACTGGCCCGGCTTGTAGGCGAACTTCTCGCTGAGGTCGGCTGGGACGTCGAATACCAGCGAGTTGGTGTCGGCGGTCTCGGTGACCACTTCGGCGACGGTGAGCACGGCCGAACGAGAGCCGTGCGGCACGTCAACGGTGTTCATCGCAGACTTCCCCTAACAAAATTAGAACGTGTTCTAGAAATACTACTGCTCGGCGCGCTGCCGGACAAGCTGCGCCTCGAGGCCGTCGATCACCGTATTGAGTCCGAATTCATAGAAGTACTTGCCGGTGAGATCGGGGAGGTACTCGCTGGCCCGCTGCAGCAGGTCGGGCATCGACTGGTTCTGGCCACCGCGGGTGCGGCCCACCCGGCCGCGCCCGAACAGGAAGGTGTGCACGGTCGCGTAGGCGGAAAGCACGTTGCGGTCGTTGAAGCCCGCATCGGCCAGGATATGCATGAGACCCGCGATCAGCTCGAGATGCTTGCGCAGCATCTGCTCGATCAAGAGATCGCCGAGGCCTGGATGCTTGCGCAGCTTTTCGTCGATCTGGCCGATCAGGTCGCGCAACCGCACCTGCCAGGTACCCGAATCGGCGCCGGGGATTGTTATTCCAGCCAGCGCGGCGGAGGCGACAAGATCGAGAAGTTCGGATTTGTCCGAAACGTAATAGTACGGGGCCATCGGCGAAACCCCGAGCTCGCGGGAGAGTCGTCGCATCGACAATTTCTCGACGCCGTCATGACGGACCACGCGCAGCGCCGCCTCGACGATTTCGGATTCGGAAAGCGTCCCGCCAGTCGCTGCATTCCCGGCGGTACCCCGGCGCGGGACTGCAGTCGGCTCGCTCATTAGACGTCTGACTCCATGCTTTGGTGCGGCTATCGAAAAAGATTCCCCTTTTCTGCAGTGTAAACCGCATTCGCCCAATGACCGAATCTGTCGAAATTCTCACCCCTTATTGCATCAGCGCGGCTAAGCCGCCGCTGAGCGCAGATGCCCCGCGACGCAATAAATCCGGTAACGACTCCGCGGAATCGGCAAGCCATTGCTCGTATGCCGACATGGCCACCCCGAGCAGTAACCAGCCGGTCGTTCGGGGCACATGATCGCGGGGGCTGGTGCCGGTGCGCGCCGCGACGTATTCGGCGACGACATCGCGCCAACCCTCGTACATCACCAGTGAATAGGCCTGCAATGACGGCGTGGTGAGAATGACCCGCATCCGCTTTCGGTGCAGCCCCGCCTGGTCGGCCGGGACGTTGTTGAAGTCGAGCAGCGCGACGGTCAGGCCGTCGGCCAGTGAAACATCGTCGGGCAACGACGCTAATTGGCGGCGCATGTCCCCGAGATGAACGTCGAAGTCACCCCACGGCACGGCGCTCTTCGACGGGAAGTACCGGAAAAAGGTGCGGCGGGCGATCCCGGCGGCATCTGCGATGTCGTCGACGCTGGTGGCGTCGAAGCCGTGCAGGTCGAAGAGTTCGATGCCGACTTGGCTGATCTGGTCCTTCGTGGTGGCCGGGCGCCGGCCGAGCTTGGCGCCGGTGCTGCGTGACATGAGCACAAGCCTAGAGGCGAGGCCGAGTGAGCATCGCAGCGCGAAGCGCGAGGAGCGGAGCGAGGTCGGAGCCGACAAGACTACGCAGTTAGGTGTTGCTTTTATGCACTCGATGCCATTAATGTGGTGAACCACGTCACAAAACCTTAGGAGGACGCCATGGCCGATCAGATCCGTGAAATCGACACCACCGCCGACGAACTTGTCGAAGAGACCCTTGTCGAAGAGGTCTCCATCGACGGCATGTGCGGCGTGTACTGAGCCCGAGATGACTGCCATGACGATGGACGGGTTCGACCTCGAAGCGCGGTGGCGGCTGCACCCGAAGGTGGCGCTGCGGCCGGAACCATTCGGCGCCTTGCTGTATCACTTCGGCACCCGCAAGCTGTCGTTTCTGAAGAACCCGACCATCGTCAAGATCGTCGAGTCCCTTCCGCAGTATCCGACGGCCGCCGCCGCCGTCGAGGCTGCGGGAGTGACCGCTGCAGGTGCGGCGCAATACGCGAAGGCACTTGCCACCCTTGCGGATTCGCACATGCTCATGCGTGTTGGAGAGTGAAGCCTTGACTAGCACAATTGCCCCGGTGCGCTTGGTGGACCAGTTCGAGCGCGGCCTCGATGCGCCGATCTGTCTCACCTGGGAACTGACCTACGCCTGCAATCTGGCCTGCGTGCACTGCCTGTCGTCGTCAGGACGCCGCGATCCGGGCGAGCTGACCACGGCACAGTGCAAGGGCATCATCGACGAACTCGAGCGCATGCAGGTCTTCTACGTCAACATCGGCGGTGGTGAGCCGACGGTTCGACCGGATTTCTGGGAGCTGGTCGACTACGCCACCGAGCATCATGTGGGAGTCAAGTTCTCCACCAATGGTGTCCGCATCACCGAACCGGTAGCGGCGCGGCTGGCCGCGAGCGACTACGTCGACGTGCAGATCTCCCTCGACGGCGCGACCGCCGAGGTCAACGACGCCGTGCGCGGTCCCGGGTCGTTCGACATGGCCGTGCGGGCGCTGAAAAACCTTGCTGCCGCAGGCTTTAGCGACGCAAAGATTTCGGTGGTGGTCACCCGGCACAACGTTTCCCAGCTCGATGAGTTCAAAGCGCTCGCCGACGAATACGGCGCGACGTTGCGGATCACCCGGCTGCGGCCGAGCGGCCGCGGCGCCGATGTGTGGGATGAGCTGCATCCAACCGCGGCGCAGCAGCGTGAACTCTATGACTGGCTCGTCGCGCACGGCGACGGCGTGCTGACCGGTGACTCGTTCTTCCACCTCTCCGCCTACGGCGACGCGCTGCCCGGGCTGAACCTGTGCGGGGCCGGGCGGGTGGTGTGCCTGATCGACCCGGTCGGCGACGTCTACGCCTGCCCGTTCGCGATCCACGAGCAGTTCTTGGCCGGCAATATCGTGACCGACGGCGGCTTTCAAAACGTTTGGCGCACTTCGGAACTGTTTCGGCAGCTGCGTGAGCCGACCACCGGGGGCGCGTGCCGCAGTTGTCAGCACTACGACTCCTGCCGCGGCGGTTGCATGGCGGCGAAGTTCTTCACCGGGCTGCCCATGGACGGCCCGGACCCCGAATGCGTGCAGGGCTACGGCGAATCGGCGCTGGCCGCCGAAGGCCGCACGATCCCGCAGTCGCACGTCGACCACTCCCGCACCGGAAAGCGGCGCAACCAGCCGGTGGCGCTGCGCCTGACCACCCGACCTCCGTCGCGATCCTGCGACGAGAATCCCCTTGCCGGAATGCAATTCCAGAAGTAGCAGGTGTAATCGTATGGCCAAGAATGCATGGTTCGAATCTGTGGCGGAGGCGCAGCGCCGCGCCAAGAAGCGACTGCCCAAATCCGTCTACGGCGCGCTGATTGCCGGCTCGGAGCGCGGCACCACACTCGATGACAACACCGGCGCGTTTGCCGAACTGGGGTTCGCGCCGCACGTCGCCGGCCTGTCGGCCAAGCGCGAGCTCGCGACAACCGTGCTGGGGCAAAACATTTCGATGCCGGTGCTGATCTCGCCGACCGGTGTGCAGGCCGTGCACCCGGACGGTGAGGTGGCGGTGGCGCGGGCGGCGGCCGCACGCGGTGTCGCGATGGGGCTGAGCTCGTTTGCGAGCAAGCCGGTAGAGGAGGTGATCGCGGCCAACCCGCAGACCTTCTATCAGATCTACTGGCTCGGCGACCGGGACAGCATCACCAAGCGGCTCGAGCGGGCCCGCGCGGCTGGCGCCGTGGGCATCATCCTCACGCTCGACTGGTCGTTCTCGCATGGCCGTGACTGGGGTTCGCCGGTGATCCCGGAGCGGATGAACCTGCGCACAATGGTGCAGTTCGCGCCCGAGGCCATCACGCGCCCGCGCTGGGCCGCGCAGTTCGCCAAGGCGCGCAGCATCCCCGACCTCACCGCCCCGAACCTCGTCGAACCGGGCGAGCAGGCGCCGACGTTCTTCGGCGCGTACGGCCAATGGATGGCGACGCCGCCGCCGAGCTGGGACGACGTGGCCTGGGTGTGTTCGCAGTGGGACGGGCCGGTCATGCTCAAGGGCGTCATGCGCCTCGACGATGCCAAACGTGCTGTGGACGCGGGCGTTTCGGCAATCTCGGTGTCCAACCACGGCGGCAACAACCTGGATGGCACGCCCGCCTCGATTCGGGCGCTGCCCGCCGTGGCCAAGGCCGTCGGCAACGACATCGAGGTGCTGCTCGACGGCGGCATTCGGCGGGGAAGTGATGTGGTCAAGGCGGTGGCGCTGGGCGCGCGGGCGGTCATGATCGGCCGCGCATACCTGTGGGGACTGGCGGCTAACGGGCAGGCCGGAGTCGAGAACGTCCTCGACATCTTGCGGGGCGGCATCGACTCGGCGCTGCTGGGCCTGGGGCACTCGTCGGTGGCCGATCTCTCCCCGGCGGATGTGCTCGTCCCGTCCGGTTTCGAACGCGTGCTCGGCGCATAGGAAGGCTGGCTACATGGGCATACTCGATGGTCGCGTCGCGTTCATCACCGGCGTCGCGCGCGGGCAGGGGCGCAACCACGCGGTGCGGATGGCGCGGGAAGGCGCCGACATCATCGGCGTGGACATCTGCGCCGAGGTGACGTCCGACAACACCTATGCAGCACCCACGCCCGACGACCTGGCCACTACCGCGCAGTTGGTCGAGGACCAGGGCCGCAAGGCGCTGCTCGAGGTCGCCGACGTGCGCGACAGCGCCGCATTGACGGAGGTGGTGCGCCGCGGGATCGAACAGTTCGGCAGGCTCGACGTCGTGGTGGCCAACGCGGCGATCTGTAACTGGAATCGCTTGTGGGAAATGAGCGACGACCAGTGGTCCACGCTGATCGATGTCAACCTCACCGGCGTTTTCAAAACCTTGAAGGCCGCTATTCCGGCCATGATCGAGGCCGGCAACGGTGGGTCGATCATCGTGGTCAGTTCGCTGGCCGGCGTTAAATCCATGCCGGTGCAGTCACATTATTCGGCGG
The DNA here is from genome assembly GCF_007489285.1 of Skermania sp. ID1734. GTDB lineage: Bacteria > Actinomycetota > Actinomycetes > Mycobacteriales > Mycobacteriaceae > ID1734. The sequence goes on along the minus strand of NZ_VLIY01000001.1, from coordinate 493,384 downwards.
CCAAGCACGGGCTCGTCGGCCTGACCAAGAGTGCGGCAATCGAATTGGGCCAGTACAAGATCCGGGTGAACTCGATTCACCCCTATGGCGTCAATACGCCGATGGGTACCGATCCGAGTGCATTAAAGGTCTTTTCGACGTTTCCGCAATACCTGCCGAGTTTCGCCTCGATTCTCACGGACTATCCGTTGGCGGACCCGGACGATATTTCCGAAGCGGTGCTCTATCTCGCCAGCGATGCCGCGCGCACTGTCACCGGTACCCAATTGACCATCGATATGGGCGCGTCAAAAGTGTGAGCGATTTGGCCGGGCGGGTATGGCCCGAAATACCGTCGGCTGCATACACGCTCGCCGTGCCGGTCGGGTCGCTGGAACAGCACGGCCCGCATTTGCCGCTCGATACCGATACCGTCATTGCCTCAGCGGTCGCGGCCGCGCTGCCCGACACCGAACTCGCCCCGGCCATTGCTTACGGGTCCAGCGGCGAGCACGAGGGATTCAACGGCACCATCTCGATCGGTCAAGCGGCACTGACGAACCTCATCGTCGAATACGGCCGGTCGGCGTTTCGATGGGCGCGCCGGGCGGTCTTCGTCAACGGCCATGGCGGAAACGCGGCGGCGCTCGCTGAAGCGATCGCTTTGTTGCGTTGGGAGGGCCGCGATTGCGCGTGGCTGCCGTGCGCGGTCGCCGACGGTGACGCGCATGCCGGGTACACCGAGACTTCGCTCATGTTGCACCTTGCACCGGATCGGGTGCGGATGGATCGGGCCGAGGTGGGGGTGACCGAACCGATCGCCGGGTTACTGCCGCGATTGCGTGCCAGCGGAGTGGGCGCCATTTCCCGCAACGGTGTCCTCGGAGATCCGGTTCGGGCAAACCCGACCGCGGGAGCGCAGATATTCGATATGTTGATCGCCAACGCACGGGGGCGGCTGGACCGATGGAATGTCGGTACAAACGGTTTGCTTTCGTAAGCGAACCGAAATGGCACGGGAGTGGCGATGGAGGAGTTTGTGTATCTTTCCCACCAACTCGCACCAGGTTTCTATAACTGCAAAAGCTCGACTATCGTCGCCTGATGCGCCAAGGTCGACTCCCCGATGGATTCGGGGTTCGAATCGATCCGAGCGTTCGAACGTATTCCGGGGGACGCGTACTGATCGGCGGCTCGCCAACGCGGATGCTCAAACTGGCGCCCGCGGCGGCCGAAATGATCGGCGATGGATTTCTCGAGGTCACCGACCCGAAGACGGCGGTGGTGGCCCGTCGGCTGCTGGACTCCGGGGTAGCCAACCCGCGGCCGAAGTTGTTGCCGTCGACCGATGACGTGACGGTCATCGTCCCGCTGCGCAATAACGCCGAAGGCATGACACGACTGCTCGCGGCCCTGCGCGGGCACTCCGTCATCGTTATCGACGATGGTTCCGATATTCCGTACGCGCCGCCGCCGTGCGCGGAAAGCCGCTGCAAGGTGACGGTGTTGCGGCATGAGGTGCCGCGTGGACCTGCGGCCGCGCGCAATACCGGATTACGCGCCGCCACGACGGAATTCGTGGCCTTTCTGGACTCCGACGTCGTCCCCAAGGCCGGCTGGCTCGAGGTGATGCTCGGCCACTTCAGCGATCCCTCCGTCGCGCTGGTGGCGCCGCGCATAGTTGCGCTCGACGCGGAATCGAACCAGGTGGCCCGTTACGAGCACAGCCGGTCCTCGCTCGATCTGGGCCGGCGCGAGGCGGCGGTCCATGCGCGCGGCACCGTGTCCTACGTGCCCAGTGCCGCGATGCTGGTCCGGCGCTCGGCGCTGCTCGATGAGGGCGGCTTCGACGAGACCATGGAGGTCGCCGAGGACGTCGACCTGTGCTGGCGGCTCGAGCAGTCGGGCTGGCGGTTGCGGTACGAGCCCGCCGCGCGCGTTGCGCACGACCACCGCGTCTCCTTCGGCAAGTGGTTCGGCCGAAAGATGTTCTACGGAACCGGAGCGGCGCCGTTGGCCGCCCGGCATCCCGGCCAGGTCGCGCCACTGTCCATCTCGCCGTGGACAGTCGCCGCGGCCGTGCTGCTCGCGACGCTGTCGCGGCTCGGGCTCCTCGGCTCGATGGTGACCGTGGCCATCGCGGTCCTGCGGATGCGGCGCGTCTTCGCCGAACTCGATCAGCCGACCCGGGTCGCGGCCATCTATGTGGCCCGCGGCTTCGCCGCCGGACTCTGGCAACTCGCCTCCGCGATGTTCCGGCACTATTGGCCAATCACGTTGTTGGCCATCATTTTTTCCCAACGCATCAGGAAGATCGCGATCGCGATGGCGTTGGCCGAAGGCGCCGCCGATTGGGTCAAGCACCGTGAGGCCGGAGGTCTCGATCCGGTGCGTTACGTCGCGTTCAAGCGGCTCGACGACGCGGCCTACGGTGCCGGGCTGTGGCAGGGCGCGCTGCGGGCGCGCAGCGTCGAGGCGTTGAAGCCAACCTTTTCGAGTTGAATCGCCACGCTGGTTCAGCCGCCGACGTGGTGGTGGTCGGTGGCGGCAGCTGCGGCAGCGTGCTGGCCGCACGGCTGGCGCAGGATCCGGCACGCTCGGTGACACTGATCGAGGCAGGTGCCAGCTATCTCGAGAAATGGGATTGGCCGTCCAGTATCCGGGACGCGTATCGGATGCCGGCCGACCCTGGCAGTCGCTGGGTTCAGACGTTCGCCACCGAGCTCAGTCCGGGCCGCAGCGCAGCATTGGTGCGCGGCCGCGTCGTCGGCGGATCGGGCGCGATCAACGGCTGTTATTTCGTGCGCGCCCTACCGAGCGACTTCGCCGAGCTGAGCCGGATCGCGGGCAGTCCGCTGTGGTCCTACGACTCGGTGCTGCCGTACTTCCGGGCCAGCGAAAGCGACCGCGATTTCGACGGACCGGTGCACGGCGGTGGCGGTCCCATGCCGGTGCAGCGAACGAGGCCGGCCGATCTCACCCGGGTCAGTTCCGAGTTCCGTGCGGTGGCCATCGAGCGCGGCTTCGCCGACGTGGCCGACCTGAATGACTCGACCGGAGACGGGGTCGGCTTGGTTCCGTTGAACGTCGACGACGGGGTGCGGGTCAATGCCGCGATGGCCTATCTCCGGCGTCGGCCGTCCAACCTCACCGTTCTTGCTGGGGCCGCGGCGCATCGGGTGGTGTTCGATCGTGGCACTGTGATCGGCGTCGAGATCGCCGCGGGTGTGGCGACGCGCGTCTTGCCCGCGCAGACCGTCGTGCTTGCGGCCGGCGCGATCGGCTCCGCCGAGTTGCTGCTGCGGTCCGGCGTGGGCCCGGCCGATGACATTCGCCGGGCGGGAATTCCGGTGGTGTGCGACCGGCCGGGTGTCGGCGCGTCATTCGCGGACCACCCGGAAACCGCTGTGCCCTACCGCTACACCGCCACCGGAGCGCCACAGCTCGATGCCGTCGCCGTCCAGGTTGCGTTGCATCACGGAGCGCTGGAAATACGGGCGTACACGCATCCGCTTTCGCATTTGATACCCGGCGCCGGCGCCGAGCCTTATCTCGGTGTCGCGCTGATGCGGCCGGAATCGCGCGGACGAATGTGGCTCGACGAACGTGGCGGGCTACGGATCGAGCACCGGTATTTGACCGAGGGTAGCGACCGCTCGGGACTGCGCGACGGCATGCGTTTGGCTGCAGACCTACTCGACGGACTGAAGGAGCGCGGCGTCATCGAGGAGCACCGCGCTGTCGGCGACGACGGGTTCGTCGCCGCGCACCTCGGTACTGCTCAGCATCTGACCGGGACCTGCAGCATGGGCCCCGCGAGCGACCCGAATGCTGTTGTGGACGAGCGGTGTTGGGTTCACGGCGTGAGCGGTCTTGGGATTGCCGATCTGTCCATCGTGCCGGTGCCGCTCAGTCGCGGACCGCATGCCACCGCGATCATGCTGGCCGAGCGCGCCGCGGTGCTTTTTGCCACCCCTATCCGGGGGTAGCCGGTTGGTGAGCCCAATCACTATGGTCGGCGGCAGACGTTTATGCCAGCGGAAGGAGCTGTTATGACCACCGCGAAGTCGGGGCCGCCCGCCTATGCTTCGGGCGCGTGGCCGACGCCGCTGCTCGGGGACACCATCGGTGACAACTTCGATCGCGCGGTGGGGAGCTTCGGCGACCGCGACGCGCTCGTCGACATGGCCGCCGGCAAGCGCTGGACATACCAGGAACTGGCCGCCGAGGTCGACGCGGCAGCGCTGGGAATGCTCGACTTGGGACTGCGCAAGGGCGACCGCGTGGGGATCTGGGCGCCGAACTGCGCCGAGTGGGTCATCGTCCAGTACGCGACCGCGAAGATCGGCGTGATCCTGGTGAACATCAATCCCGCCTATCGCTCGCACGAGTTGCAATACGTGCTGCAACAAGCCGGCATTCGAGCGATCGTGGCGGCGCCGCGGTTCAAGACCTCCGACTACGCCGCCATGATCGCCGAGGTTCGCGGCAGCTGTCCGCAACTCGAGCACGTCCTGCTGCTCGGCAGCCCTGAGTGGTCGGCCCTGTTGGAAACCGGGCGGGCCGGCGAGCCGGAGGTGCTGTCCGCGGCGCAGCGCGAGCTGTCCACCGACGACCCGATCAACATTCAATACACCTCGGGCACAACCGGATTCCCCAAAGGCGCCACCCTCAGCCATCACAACATTCTCAACAACGGCTACTTCGTCGGTGAAATCTGCGGCTACACCGAGCAGGATCGAGTCTGCATTCCGGTGCCCTTCTACCACTGCTTCGGCATGGTCATGGGCAACCTGGCCTGCACCAGCCACGGCGCGGCGATGGTCATTCCGGCGCCGTCGTTCGAACCGAAGGCCACGCTGACGGCCGTGCAGGCCGAGCGCTGCACGTCGCTATACGGCGTGCCGACGATGTTCATCGCCGAACTCGCCGAGCCGGACTTCGAGTCCTACGACCTGTCGAGCCTGCGAACCGGCATCATGGCCGGCTCGCCGTGCCCGGTCGAGGTCATGAAGCAGGTCATCGAGCGGATGGGCATGTCGGAGGTGACCATCTGTTACGGCATGACGGAGACCTCGCCGGTGTCCACCCAGACCCGCGCCGACGACACGATCGATCAGCGCACCGCCACCGTCGGTCGGGTCGGGCCGCACCTGGAGATCAAGATCGTGGATCCGGCAACGGGTTTGACGGTTCCGCGCGGCGAGCCGGGGGAGGTGTGCACGCGTGGGTATTCGGTGATGCTCGGCTACTGGGAGCAGCCGGAAAAAACGGCCGAAGCGATCGACAAGGCGCGGTGGATGCACACCGGTGACATCGGGACGATGGACGACGACGGCTACATCGCGATCACCGGACGCATCAAGGACATGGTGATCAGGGGCGGCGAGAACATCTACCCGCGCGAGATCGAGGAGTTCCTCTACACCCATCCCGACATTCTCGACGCCCAGGTTATCGGCGTTCCGGACGCCAAGTACGGCGAGGAACTCATGGCGTGGATCCGAATGCGGGAGGGCGCAACACCTTTGGATACCGCCGCGGTGCGTGAGTTCTGTGCGGGCAAGCTCGCGCACTTCAAGATTCCCCGGTACGTGCACGTGGTGGAGGAGTTCCCCATGACGGTCACCGGGAAGGTCCGCAAGGTAGAGATGCGGGAGCGCTCGATCGAGTTGATCCAGCAGGATTAGTCGGTGAGTGCGATGGCCGGCAGTGTCGACTTCGGCGGGCAGATACCGGCCCGGCCGGAAATCGCGCTGTCCTGGAAGCGGTCCGCGCTCAGCGGGGTCGATCCGGGCGATAAGCCAGACACCAACCCGGTCATCGAACTCGACGCGGCCGATCCGCTGCTGCGTGCCGCCCGGCCGGTTCTCGACGAGATCAGGCTGCAGATCACCGGAACCGGCGTGTGCGTGCTGCTCGCGGATAACGAGGGCCGCCTCGTCGGGCAGGTGTTCGACACTCCGGCACTGGAACGGCGACTCGAAAGGCTCGGCGCCGTGGTCGGGTCGTCACTCGGAGAGGACAGAGTCGGCACCAACGCGTTGGGCACACCGCTGGAAACCAGGCAGGCGATCGTCGTCAACGGCGAGGAGCATTTCCTGGAGCGGTTCAAGGGGCTCAGTTGTTACGGCCAGCCGATCATTCACCCGGTGACCCGCCGCGTCGAGGGCATTCTTGATATGACCGCAGCTGCGGCACAAGCGAATCCGCTTTTTGCGCCGTTTCTGGCGCGGGCGGCCGCCGACATCGAGCGCCGGTTGCTCGAAGGTTCGCGGATGTCGCAGCGGCGTCTCGTCGACGCCTTCCAGCGGGTGTCGCCGCAACGCAATCTGGCGGTGACGGCGATCGGTGAAGACATTTTGCTGAGCAACAAGGTGGCGCTCGATCTGCTCGACGGTTCCGACCACGCTGCGCTGCGCGCTTTGATTGCGGACCTGCGTCCGGATCAGTCGCGAACTGTGCAACTGCGACTGTCGTCCGGCAACATCGCGCAGGTTCAGGCAGACCCGGTGGCCGGGACCGACGGTGGCGCGCTCTTCCTGTTGCGTCCGCAGCGCCGGATGCGACCCATTCCGCGCAAGTCTGCTCACGCCGAGGCGCCCGGCGAGCGTATTCGTGTCCAGCTGCAGCAGTTGCGCGACAGTGACCAGCACGTCGCGATTTGTGGGGAGCCGGGGTCGGGACGAACCACCGCCATGCGTGACCTGGTGGGCGATGCGGTCACCTTCGACGCGGCTACGCTCGCCCTGCAGGGATCGGCGGCCTGGCTCACGGAGTTGGGCCGGGTGGTGGCCACCGATCCTGCGGTGGTCGCTGTCGAGAACGTGCAATTACTGCCGGAGACCGCTATTCCTGTTGTGGCCGAACTACTTTCCGTGCCGCACGGTCCGCGGGTCATCCTGACCAGTGGCCCGGTCGAACAGGTCTCGGCGTCCGTTGCGGCCGTGCTCGCCCGCTGCCCGGCCCGGATGCAGTTGCCCCCGCTACGGCAGCGGGGTGCCGAGTTGGCCGATATCGCCCGCGGCATGCTCGAGGGCATCGCGCCGGGACTGGGCCTGACGCCGCGCGCACTGGAAGCGCTGCGCGCGTCCGACTGGCCCGGCAACCTCAGCGAACTCGCCGTGGTGCTCCGCAGTGCCGCGCAGCAGCGCTCGAGTAACCGCATTGAGCTGACCGACCTGCCCGAGCGTTACCAAGTCTCTTCGCGCGTCTCCCGGCTGGCCGGGCGCGAACGGGCCGAGCGGGAGGCGATCATTGCCGCCCTGCAGCAGTGCGCGGGTAATAAGGTGCATGCAGCGGCCAGTTTGGGGATCAGCCGTAGCACGCTGTATGCGCGGATGCGTGCGCTCGACATCGATGGGTGAACTACATCAAGGGGAAGCAATGAGCGCGACTCGTCAGCGGCTGGGCCTGCAAGACATGATGTTTCTCTACGGCGAGACCCCGCAGACGATGATGCACGTGGGTGGTCTCCTGCCGTTCACCCCGCCCGCGGACGCGCCGCCGGACTACCTACGGCGCATGCTCGACGATGCCCGCGACCGTGAGGTCTTCGCGCCCTGGAACCGCAAGCTCAGCCAGCCGTCGATGCTGCGCAGCCCCGTCCAGTCCTGGGTGGTGGACGAGAAATTCGATCTCGACTACCACGTGCGCAGGTCGGCGCTGGCGAGTCCGGGCGACGAACGCGAGCTGGGCATCCTCGTGTCCCGGCTGCACAGCAACCAGCTCGACTTCTCGCGTCCGCCTTGGGAACTGCACCTGATCGAGGGGCTCGAGGGCGGCCGGTTCGCGATCTACGTCAAGATCCACCATGCGCTTGTCGACGGTTACTCGGGCATGCGGATCCTGGCCCGCAGCCTCAGCCCAGACCCGGACAGTCGTGACAACCCGCTGTTCTTCAACATGCCAACGCCCAAGCGAGGCGGGTCGTCACACGCCGATGGTGGCTCGGGCGGCGGTATCAGCGGCCTGGCGAAGACCCTGGCGGACGGTACGCGTTCGGTGTTCGATCTGACCAAGTCGGCGGTCAATACTCAACTCGGCCGTGACAACCTCACCGGGTCGGCGGAGGCGCCGCACTCGATCCTCAACAGCCGGATCAGCCGCAATCGCCGCTTTGCCACCCAACAGTATTCGCGCGCAGAGCTTTCCGAGATTGCCCACGCGCACGGCGCGACACTGAACGACGTGGCGCTGGCCATCATCGGCGGCGGGCTGCGCACGTTCCTCGGCAACATGGGCGAACTGCCGGACAAGCCGCTCGTCGCGTTCGTGCCCGTGAACGTGCGGGCGAAGGGCGACGAAGGCGGCGGCAATGCCGTCGGCGCGATCCTGGTGCCGATCGGCACCGACATCGACGACCCGGTCCAACGGCTCGCGCGGATCCGGACCGCGACCACGGCGTCGAAGTCGGAAATGCAGACGCTGTCACGCAACGCGATCCTGGCCTACAGCGCGGGGCTGATGGCACCCGCGGGGATTCAGGTGGCCAGCGCCTTCACCGGTGTCGACTCACCGTGGCCGTACAGCTTCAATCTGTGTGTGAGCAACGTGCCCGGGCCGACCGAGACGCTGTACATGAACGGCAGCCGTCTCGAAGCGACGTACCCGGTGTCCATTCCGATGCACGGCATGGCGCTGAACATCACCCTGCAGAGCTACGCCGACACCGTCAACTTCGGCTTCATCGGGTGCCGGGACACGTTGCCGCACTTGCAGCGCCTTGCTACCGACACGGGCGCGGCACTGGCGGAGCTGGCCGAGGCAACGGCAGCGCGCAAGGAGTGACTGTCCGAACCTCGGACAGTTAGCCACCGTCAATCGGGCGAAGTATGGCGGGTGTCACACCCCTACTTCGAGGAGTTCCGATGACGGCCGTAGCCGAGTACGCGATTCGCGAAGACGTGCAGGCGTTCCTGCGCGGCACCAAAAAGCTTCTGATAGACGGAAATTGGGTTGACGCGGCCTCCGGCCGCACCTTCCCGACTTATGATCCCGCGACCGGTGAGCGACTCGTCGAGGTCGCCCACGGCGAAGCAACCGACATCGACAAGGCGGTGCGTGCGGCGCGGCGCGCCTTCGACACCGGGCCGTGGCCGTCGATGAAACCGAACGAGCGCGAGCGGATGCTGTGGCGCGTCGGCGACATCCTCAGCGAGCGGGCCGAGGAGTTCGGTCAGCTCGAGGCGCTCGACAACGGCAAGTCCGCGGGCATCGCCACCGCCGTCGATGTCGCGTGGTCGGCGGACATCTTCCGCTACTACGCGGGCTGGGCCACGAAGATCGAGGGCTCCACCATCAACGTGTCCATGCCGTTCGCGCCGGGCGGGGAGTTCCACGCCTACACGCTGCGCGAACCGGTGGGGGTGTGCGGGCTGATCGTCCCGTGGAACTTCCCGCTGCTGATGGCGGCCTTCAAGCTGGCGCCGGCGCTGGCGACCGGCAACACGGTAATCCTCAAGCCGGCCGAGCAGACCCCGCTCACCGCGCTGCTGCTCGGCGAGGTGTTCCAGGAGGCCGGGATTCCGCCCGGTGTGGTGAACATCGTGACCGGCTTCGGCGACGCCGGCGCGGCGCTGTCCGGCCACGACGAGGTCGACAAGATCGCCTTCACCGGTTCCACCGAGGTGGGCAAGAAGATCGTCGACGCGGCCAAGGGCAACCTGAAGAAGGTCTCCCTGGAACTCGGCGGCAAGAGCCCCAACGTCGTCTTCGCCGACGCCGACTTCGACATCGCGGTGCCCGGATCGCTCAACGCGTGGCTGTTCAACCACGGCCAGTGCTGTGTGGCCGGCACTCGACTCTTCGTGGAAGACAAGATTTTCGACGACTTCACCGGTGCCGTGGCCGAGGCGGCCTCGCAGGTGAAGATCGGCCCGGGTCTCGACCCCACCACCCAACTCGGCCCACTGGTATCCCAGGAACAGTTCGACAAGGTCACCGGCTACCTGCGGGACGGACTGGCCGACGGCGCCCGCGCGCTGACCGGCGGCAAGCGGTTCGGCGACAAGGGCTACTTCGTCGAGCCGACCGTCTTCGTGGACGTGCGCCCGGAGTTCAGCATCGTGCGGGAAGAGATCTTCGGACCGGTGGTCACCGCGCTGCCGTTCTCGGCGGATAGCGGAGTCGCCGCGGCCGCAAACGATTCCATGTATGGCCTGGCCGCAGGCATCTGGACTCGGGACATCTCGAAGGCGCACCGCACGGCCAAGCAGTTGAAGGCCGGCTCGGTGTGGGTCAACCAGTACAACGGCTTCGACACCGCGATGCCGTTCGGCGGCTACAAGCAATCGGGCTGGGGCCGTGAACTCGGTGCGACCGCCATCGACCTCTACACCCAGACCAAGTCCGTCAACATCGCGCTGTAAGAGAGGAAGTTCAATGAAGACCACCGCAGCTGTATTGCTCGAGGCGGGCAAGCCGTTCGAGCTCATGGAACTCGACCTGGATGGGCCGGGACCGGGTGAGGTGCTGATCAAGTACACCGCCGCCGGGCTGTGTCATTCCGACCTGCACCTGACCGACGGCGACCTGCCACCGCGCTATCCGATCGTGGGCGGGCACGAGGGCTCCGGCATCATCGAGGAGGTCGGGCCCGGCGTCACCAAGGTCGCCCCCGGTGATCACGTGGTGTGCAGCTTCATCCCGAACTGCGGCAGCTGTCGGTACTGTTCCACGGGCCGGCAAAACCTCTGCGACATGGGCGCGACCATCCTCGAGGGCTCCATGCCGGACGGCACCTTCCGATTCCATTCGGGTGACACCGATTTCGGCGCCATGTGCATGCTCGGCACGTTCTCGGAGCGCGCCACGATCTCGCAACACTCGGTGGTCAAGGTCGATGACTGGCTGCCGCTGGAGACGGCCGTGCTGGTCGGTTGCGGGGTGCCCACCGGTTGGGGCACGGCGAACTACGCCGGCGGGGTGCGGGCCGGCGACACCGTGGTGATCTACGGGATCGGCGGCATCGGCATCAACGCGGTGCAGGGCGCCGTTCACGCCGGTGCCAAGAGCGTTGTGGTGGTCGACCCGGTGGCGTTCAAGCGCGACACCGCAATGAAGTTCGGTGCCACCCATGCCTTCGCCACGGCGGAGGAGGCCGCCGAGAAGGTCACGGAGCTGACCTGGGGTCAGATGGCCGATCAGGCGCTGATCACCGTCGGCACCGTCGACGAGGAGGTGGTCTCGGCAGCATTCGCCGCGATCGGCAAGGGCGGCACCGTGGTGATCACCGGCCTGGCCGACCCGGCCAAGCTCACCGTGCACGTCTCCGGCTGCGAGATGGCGCTGTTCGAAAAGACGATCAAGGGCACGCTGTTCGGCTCGGCCAACCCGCAGTACGACATCGTGCGGTTGCTGCGACTCTACGACGCCGGCCAGCTCAAGCTCGATGAACTGGTCACCCACCGCTACACCCTCGAAGAAGTCAACCAGGGCTACCAGGACCTGCGCGACGGCAAGAACATTCGCGGGGTGATCATGCATTCGTCATAGTGGTTGAATGCACGCTAACGATATCGACTGGTCGGCCATGGCCGACCAGTTGGAACTGGAAGCCGAGCTGCACAGCCCCTACCTGCACGGCGCGTTCGATACCTTCGCCGATCTGACACCGCGGCGAATCCTCGACATCGGATCGGGACCCGGAGTGGCGGCCTGCCTACTCGCCCAACGATTTCCGGATGCGGAAGTGGTTGCGGTCGACGGTTCGCCGGAACTGTTGGCCCGCGCCGAGGAGCGCGCCGGGCGGGTCGGGGTGCGGCTGCGCACCGAGGTCGCCGCCTTGCCGGACGACCTCGCTGCGCTGCCCGCATCGGACCTGGTTTGGTCGGCGCAAGTGATGCACCACGTCGGCGACCAGCGCGCGGCCCTGGCGCAGGTTGCCGGTTTGGTGCGCCCCGGCGGCGCCGTCGCGATCGCCGAGGGCGGGTTACCGGCGCGCTGGTTGCCGCGCGACATCGGGATCGGCCGTCCCGGATTGCAGGCTCGCCTCGACGCCGCCCTGGCGGCACGGTTCACCCGGATGCGCGCCGAGGTGCCGGATTCGGTGCCGGTGGTCGAGGACTGGCCCGCCATGCTGAGCGCGGCCGGCCTGGTGGGTGCGCACAGTCGATCGTTCCTGGTCGACCACCCGGCGCCGGTGACCGATCCAGTCCGGCGAGCAGTCCGGAAGCTGCTCGAGCGTTATCGGACGGGACTCGCCGATCACCTCGACGCTGACGACCTCGCGACACTGGATCGGTTACTGGATCAAGCGGAGCCCGTCGGCATCGACAGCCGCCCGGACCTGTTTTTCCTGACGGCCCGCACCGTCCATTTCGCCCGTCAGCTGAGTTCGAGTTCCGCACCGGTGGCCGCGACCACCTGATCGACGGTGACGCCCGGCGCGAGCTCCTCGAGTAACAGTGGCCGACCGTCACCGCGCACGTCGATGACGGCAAGGTTGGTGATGATCCGGTGCACCACACGCTGTCCGGTCAGTGGAAGCGTGCAGGTCTCGAGAATCTTGGGATTGCCGTCGCGGTCGGTGTGCTCCATGACGACGATGACCCGCTTGGCTCCGTGTACCAGATCCATCGCCCCGCCCATGCCCTTGACCATCTTGCCGGGCACCATCCAGTTGGCCAGGTCGCCATTGGTGGACACCTGCATGCCGCCGAGCACCGCGGTGTCGATGTGCCCGCCGCGGATCATTCCGAACGACAAGGCCGAATGGAAAAACGCCGCACCGGGATTCACAGTCACCGTTTCCTTGCCGGCGTTGATCAGGTTGGCGTCGACCTCGTCCTCGGTGGGATACGGTCCGGTGCCCAGGATCCCGTTTTCCGAGTGCAGCGTGACGGACACGCCTTCGGGCAGAAATCCGGGGATCAGCGTCGGCAGCCCGATTCCGAGGTTGACGTATTCACCGTCGTGCAGTTCGGCGGCCGCCCGAGCGGCCATTTGCGGACGGGTCCATCCGGTGGTGGTTGTTGCGGTCATCGCGATGCGCCTCCCGGGCGAATGGTCAGTTTCTCGATCTGGGTGTGCTGGGGCCCGGTTTCCACGATTCGCTGCACGAAGATTCCGGGCAGGTGGACCGTCGCCGGATCGATAGCTCCCGGCTCGACCAGGTGCTCGACCTGCGCGATGGTGATCCGCCCGGCCATGCCCGCGAGCGGGTTGAAATTCATTGCGGTCTTGTCGAATACGAGGTTGCCGGCGCGGTCGCCGTACTTTGCGTGAACGAGCGCGTAGTCGGCGTTGATGGACTGCTCGAGGACGTAGCGGGTTCCGCCGAACTCGCGGACCTCCTTGGGCGGTGATACCACCGCGACTGAACCGTCGGTGTTGTATCGCCACGGCAGTCCGCCGTCGGCCACCGGCGTGCCCACCCCGGCGGGCGTGAAGAACGCCGGGATGCCCGCGCCGCCGGCGCGCATCCGCTCGGCCAGCGTCCCCTGCGGTGTCAGCTCCACCTCGAGTTCGCCGGACAGGTACTGCCGGGCAAATTCCTTGTTCTCGCCCACATAGGATGCGACCACGCGACGAATCTTGTGGGCTTCCAACAGGATTCCGAGACCTTGGCCGTCCACGCCGCAGTTGTTCGAGAACACTTCGAGGTCGGTCGCTGCGGTGTTGGCGATGGCTGCGATGAGCGCATCCGGTATTCCGCAGAGGCCGAACCCGCCGACCGCGATCGATGCCCCCGATTCGATGTCGGCGACCGCGTCGCGCGGCGAGTCGTAGAGGGTGGGCATTGAAGTCCTCCTAGCGTTCACCGTTGCTGACACGCCGACTCTGGAACGTTGTGTTTGCCCGCGTCAAGGGAACTCCGCACCGGTAGCCGCTATTTCTCGGCACCTGAACGGCGATCCGTCAAACGTTCACTCAGTGAACGCTACGCTGGGCGCGTGGATGGTGCGCAGAGATCGCACGTGATCGGCCGAGTCGCTGCGCTGCTGCGCGCGGTCGCCGGGCATGAGCCCAACGGGGCGTCCACTACCGATCTGGCCCGAACCGCCGAGCTGGCCCGCCCGACCGCGCACCGACTGTTGTCCTCGCTCGCGACGGAGGGGCTGCTCGATCGCGATCCCAAGACCGGACGCTGGTCGCTCGGCCCCGAATTGTTTCTGCTCGGATCGCTGGCCGCCGAACGCTATGACATCACCGAACTGGCCCACGACATCCTGCGTGACCTCGCCAGGGAGACGGGGGAGAGTGCCTTTCTGTCCGCCCGCCGCGGCGACGAGTCGGTGTGTCTGGCCGAGGAAGAAGGCAGCTTTCCGCTGCGCTCGCATGTCTTGCACGTCGGCTTGCGGCTACCGCTCGGCGTCGCGTCGGCAGGCCTGGCCATCCTGTCGCACCTGTCCGAGCGCGAGATCGACGACTATCTGTCCAGTGTCGACCTCGCCGCGTCGTGGGGGCCTGAGCATGCCCGCGCGGCGGTCCGCGAGCGTATCGAGGCGACCCGCGTGGCCGGTTATGCCGTCAACCCGGCGCTGCTGGTGCCGGGCAGCTGGGGGATGGGCGCGGCCGTGTTCGACCATCGCGGATCACCGGCCTGGGCGTTGAGCCTGACCGGCGTGGAGAGCCGCTTTCCGGCCGAGCGAAGGCCGCTGCTCGGGAAACTGCTCCTGCAGCAAGCGCATCGGCTCAGCCGCCGGTTGCGCGAGCGAAGTTTCAACTGACGGGCGCCGACAGAGCCGCGGCGGCCATCTGCCGCAGCACCGGTCGGGCCACGGCCGGCGGCAGTGTGCTGGCGCTGTGCGGGGTCGAGTTGATCAGCCCGAACGTGGCGTGCGCCTGCACCCGCGCCTGTGTCTCGCCGAGGGCGGGATCCAGCTGACGCAGCACGCCGACCCAGATTTCGACGTACTGGCGCTGGGCCTTGCGGACCTGACGCTTGGCCGCGGTCGGCAGGTTCTCGAGATCGCGATCCTGGATGCGAATGAGATCGGGCTCGCCCAGGGCGAAGTCGAGGTGGAACTCGATCAGTCCGGCGAGCGCCTCGGCCGGGTCTGTGGACTGCTCGACGACGGCGGTCCCACCGTCGAGCAGGCGCTGGCTGATGCGGACCAGCAGTTCGACCAGCAGCGCTTCCTTGTTGGAGAAGTGCCGGTAGACGGCGGGGCCGCTGATGCCTGCGGCTGCACCCAGATCTTCGAGCCGGACGCCCAGGAAACCGCGCTCGGCGATCAGCCGCGCCCCAGCCTGCACCAACTGGTTGCGCCGGTTCGCCTTCATCTGCTCGCGGCGCGTCGGAGTCTCCGTCTCAATACTCATCGCGCCTCTCCTCTAGACAAGTTCAGTTAATGCAGGTTATCTTAGAATCCAGTTATTGTCGATTAACTCAGACGGCAGGACGGAACCTTGACGATCACCTCTGATGTCAGGACGGGCAACCGGGCGCAGCACCTCGCGCTGGTTGCGGAATTGAAAGAACGGCTGGCGGTTTCGGCGCTGGGAGGTTCCGAGCGATCGCGCGAGCGACACGTGTCGCGCGGCAAGCTGCTCCCGCGGGATCGGGTGAACACCCTGCTGGACGACGGCAGCCCGTTCCTGGAGATCGCCCCACTCGCGGCCAACGGCATGTACAACGACGACTGCCCCGGCGCCGGCGTGATCGCGGGCATCGGCCGGGTGGCCGGGCGCGAGTGCCTGATCGTGGCCAACGACGCCACCGTCAAGGGCGGCACCTACTACCCGATGACCGTCAAGAAGCACCTGCGCGCACAGGAGATCGCCCTGCAGAACCACCTGCCGTGCATCTACCTGGTCGACTCGGGTGGCGCGTTCCTGCCGAAGCAGGACGAGGTGTTTCCGGACCGTGAGCACTTCGGTCGCATCTTCTACAACCAGGCCACTATGAGCGCCCAGGGCATTCCGCAGATCGCCGCGGTGATGGGCTCGTGCACGGCCGGCGGCGCCTACGTCCCGGCCATGAGCGACGAGGCCGTGATCGTGCGCAACCAGGGCACCATCTTCCTGGGCGGTCCGCCGCTGGTGAAGGCGGCCACCGGCGAGGTGGTCACGGCCGAGGAACTCGGCGGTGGCGACCTGCATTCCAAGACGTCCGGCGTGACCGACCACCTGGCCGAAGACGACCAGGATGCGCTGCGCATCGTGCGCAACATCGTCGGTACCTTCGGTCCCAAGGCCGAGCGGCCCTGGAACATCGCGCCGCCGCGCGACCCGATCGCGCCGCAGGACGAGCTCTACGACGTGGTGCCCACCGACCCGCGCACGCCCTACGACGTGCACGAGGTGATCACCCGACTGGTCGACGGTGGCGAATTCCAAGAATTCAAGGCCGAATACGGCAAGACGCTCGTCACCGGCTTCGCGCACATCCACGGCCACCCAGTGGGGATCATCGCCAACAACGGTGTGCTGTTCGGCGAGTCCGCCATGAAGGGCGCGCACTTCATCGAACTGTGCGACAAGCGCACGGTGCCGCTGCTGTTCCTGCAGAACATCTCCGGGTTCATGGTCGGCCGTGACTACGAGGCCGGCGGCATCGCCAAGCACGGCGCCAAGATGGTGACCGCCGTGGCCTGTGCGCGGGTGCCGAAGTTGACCGTCGTGATCGGCGGGTCCTACGGCGCCGGCAACTACTCGATGTGCGGCCGCGCGTACTCGCCGCGCTTTCTGTGGATGTGGCCGAATGCGCGCATCTCGGTCATGGGCGGTGAGCAGGCCGCGTCCGTGCTCTCGACCGTGCGTGGCGAAATGTCACCCGAAGAGGAAGAGGCGTTCAAGGCGCCGATCCGTGAGCAGTACGAGTCCCAGGGCAATCCGTACTATTCGACAGCGCGCCTGTGGGACGATGGCGTGATCGATCCCGCCGACACCAGAACCATTGTCGGCCTTGCGCTCTCGGTATGCGCACAGGCCCCGATCCAGCCCGTTTCCTACGGCGTCTTCCGGATGTGATTGAGATGACTGACTTTGACACTGTCCTCGTTGCCAACCGCGGTGAGATCGCGGTCCGGGTCATCCGCACGCTGCGCGCGATGGGTATCCGCTCGGTGGCCGTTTACAGCGACCCGGACGCCGACGCGCGGCACGTGCGCGAAGCCGACGTCGCGGTTCGCCTCGGACCGGCAGCCGCGCGCGAAAGTTACCTGAACATCGACAAAGTCGTGGACGCCGCGAAGCGGACCGGCGCGCAGGCCGTCCATCCCGGGTATGGGTTCCTGTCCGAAAATGCGGCCTTCGCCAAGGCGCTCGACGACGCTGGGATCGCCTTCATCGGGCCACCGGCGCGGGCCATCGAGGTGATGGGCGACAAGATCACCGCCAAGAATGCCGTCGCCAAGTTCGATGTTCCGGTCGTGCCCGGCATCGCCAAGCCAGGCCTCACCGACCCCGAATTGATCGAGGCGGCACACGAAATCGGGTACCCGGTGTTGGTCAAGCCCTCGGCCGGTGGTGGCGGCAAGGGCATGCGCATGGTCGAGGATCCGGCCGAACTGCCGGCCGCCCTCGCGAGTGCCCGGCGCGAGGCCGCGTCGGCCTTCGGCGACGACACCCTGTTCCTCGAGCGATTCGTGTTGCGACCGCGGCACATCGAGGTCCAGGTGCTCGCGGACAAGTACGGCAACGTGATTCATCTGGGTGAGCGCGAGTGCAGCCTGCAACGCCGGCACCAGAAGGTCATCGAGGAAGCGCCGTCGGCGTTGCTCGACGAGGCAACCCGTGCCCGCATCGGCGAGGCGGCCTGCAACACCGCGCGCAGCGTCGACTACACCGGCGCCGGCACCGTCGAGTTCATCGTGTCCGCGGACCGTCCCGACGAGTTCTTCTTCATGGAGATGAACACCCGGTTACAGGTGGAACACCCGGTGACGGAGATGGTCACCGGCGTCGACCTGGTGGAGTGGCAGGTGCGGGTCGCGGCGGGGGAGAAGCTCAGCCTGGCTCAGGAGGACATCACCCTGACCGGCCACGCCGTGGAGGCGCGGGTGTACGCGGAGGACCCGGGACGGGGCTTCCTGCCGACCGGCGGCGAGGTGGTCGACCTGGTCGAGCCGAGCGGGGCGGGTGTGCGCGTCGATTCGGGCCTGCGTGCCGGCGTCGTCATCGGCAGCGACTACGACCCGATGCTGTCGAAAGTGATTGCACACGCTGATGATCGAGCCATCGCGTTACGGAAGCTCGATCGCGCTCTTGCTGATACCGCGGTACTCGGTGTGGTCACCAACATCGATTTCTGTCGCTTTCTGCTCGGCGATTCCGACGTGGTCGCCGGCCGACTCGACACCGGACTGATCGACCGTCGGATCGTCGACTATGCCGCGCCCGAACCGTCCGACGACGTGTTCATCGCGGCAGGCGTCTACCACTGGCTGCAGGCCTGGTCCGCCGCGGCGAGCGACCTGTGGTCCGTGCCGGACGGCTGGCGGGTGGGTGCGCCCGCGCCGACCTCGGTCCGACTGGCGACGGGTGCGCGCACCGACCACGTACGAATCATCGGGAGCCCGGCAGACGCCAAGGTGCGCATCGAAGACGGCGAGTGGCGTTCGCTCACGGCATCGCTGACGGGCGACCGGCTTTCGGTCACGGTCGACGGGCTGCGCGCCGACTATCTCGCCGCCGAGGTCGACGGACACATCTGGCTGGCGGGAACGACCGGCACCCACACGGTGCGGCGGGTGCGCGAAGTCAGCGTCCGGGCCGGCGACGTGCACGCCGGCGAAGCCGAAATCACCAGTCCCATGCCAGGTTCCGTCATCGCGGTCGCGGTCGAGAACGGCAGTGCGGTGACCGCGGGAACTCCGGTAGTGGTGGTCGAGGCAATGAAAATGGAGCACTCGCTCACCGCACCGATCGACGGCACCGTCGAAATCCTGGTCAGTCCGGCCGAGCAGGTCAAGGTGGATCAGTTGCTCGCCCGCATCGTGCCCATATCAACCGAAACAGCCGAACAACCCGAAGAACAGGACGCCTGATGCCCGACTACCTCGCCACCGGCCAACTACCCGACGAGTACCAGCAACTCGCCAAGACCGTGCGCGACTTCGCCCACAGCGTCGTCGCACCGGTTGCCGCCGAACACGACGCCAACCACACCTTCCCCTACAAAGTCGTTGCCGGGATGGCCGAGATGGGCCTGTTCGGCCTGCCGTTCCCGGAGGAATACGGCGGCATGGGTGGTGACTACTTCGCGCTGTGCCTGGCGCTGGAGGAATTGGGCAAGGTCGACCAGAGCGTCGCAATCACCCTCGAGGCCGGAGTCTCGCTCGGCGCCATGCCGATCTACCGTTTCGGCAACGAGGCGCAGAAGCAGGAATGGTTGCCGCAGTTGACCAGCGGGAAGGCACTAGCCGCGTTCGGGCTCACCGAGCCGGGCGGCGGCAGTGACGCGGGCGGCACCAAGACGACCGCCAAACTCGACAGCGGCCAGTGGATCATTAACGGCAGCAAGCAGTTCATCACGAACTCCGGCACCGACATCACCAAGCTGGTGACCGTGACCGCGGTGACCGGCACCCGCGAGGGCGGGAAGAAGGAGATCTCGTCCATCCTGGTGCCCACCGACACGCCCGGATTCACCGCCGAACCCGCCTACAACAAGGTCGGCTGGAACGCCTCCGACACCCACCCGCTGTCCTTCGACGACGTTCGCGTGCCCGAGGAGAATCTGCTCGGCGAACGCGGCCGCGGGTACGCCAACTTCCTGCGCATCCTCGACGAGGGCCGAATTGCCATCGCCGCGCTGTCGGTTGGCGCCGCACAGGGCTGCGTGGACGAGAGCGTGAAGTACGCGAAGGAACGCGAGGCCTTCGGCCACCCGATCGGGCACAACCAGGCGATCGCATTCAAGATCGCGCGGATGGAGGCGCGCGCACACGTAGCCCGCACCGCCTACTACGACGCAGCCGCACTCATGTTGGCCGGCAAGCCCTTCAAGAAGCAGGCCGCCATCGCCAAGCTGTGCGCCAGCGAGGCGGCGATGGACAACGCCCGCGACGCCACCCAGATCTTCGGCGGCTACGGCTACATGAACGAATACCCCGTCGCCCGGCACTACCGGGACAGCAAGATCCTCGAGATCGGTGAAGGTACCACCGAGGTGCAGTTGATGCTGATCGCGCGGGAGGTTGGACTATGAGCGAGCAGCCGGTGAAAGTTGTTGTCCAACGCGGGCTCTGGTACGAGGAGTTCGAGATCGGCGTGCTCTACCAGCACCGGCCCGGGCGCACCATCACCGAGGCCGACAACGTCGCCTTCACTACCCAGACGATGAACACTCAGTCGCTGCATCTCGACGCCGCGTTCAGCGACAATCTGCCGCCGTTCAACCAGCGGTTGGTCAACTCGATGCTGACGCTGTCCACGCTCGTGGGGCTGTCGGTTGCGCAGCTGACGCAGGGAACCATCGTCGGGAATCTCGGCTTTTCCGAAATAGCGTTTCCCAAGCCGGTTTTCCACGGCGACACGCTGTACGCCGAGACGCTGATCACCGACAAGCGGGAGTCCAAGTCGCGTCCCGGGGAGGGCATCGTGACCTTCGCGCACACCGCGCGCAACCAGCATGGCGACGTGGTGGCGACCGCGAGCCGTAAGACGCTGGTCCGGATGAGGCCCGCCCAATGACTACCTGGACCCCTCCCGGAGCCGCCTGGTTGTTCTGCCCGGCCGATCGTCCCGAACGGTTCGCCAAAGCCGCCGCCGTCGCCGACGTGGTGATCCTCGACCTCGAGGACGGAGTGGCACCGGCGGACAAGGCAGCGGCCCGAGAAGCGTTGGCCGCCACCCCGCTCGACCCGAACACGACGGTGGTGCGGATCAACGCCGCGGGCACCGACGACCACAAACTCGACCTGCGCGCGCTCGAGTCGACCGAGTACCGCCGCGTGATGCTGCCGAAATGCGAGTCCCCGCAACAGGTCTTCGAGCTGGCGCTGCTCGAGGTGATCGTGCTCATCGAGTCGCCGATGGGCGCGGTCCGGGTCGCCGAATTGGTTCATCAGGACAACGTGGTCGCCGTGATGTGGGGGGCGGAGGATCTCGTCGCAGGGCTCGGCGGCAATGCCAGTCGGCATGACGACGGCAGCTACCGAGATGTCGCCCGGCACGTGCGCTCGGCCACGCTGCTGGCCGGGAAGGCGTACGAGAAGTTCGTGCTCGATGCGGTCTATCTGAACATCAAGGATCTGGACGGCCTGCGCGCGGAATCGCTTGACGCCGTCGCGGTCGGGTTCGACGGCAAGGTCGCCATTCATCCCAGCCAGGTTCCCGTGATCCGGCAGGCGTACGAGCCGAGCGCTTCCGAAGCCGACTGGGCGGCCCGGGTGTTGAAGGCAGCCGAGACGGAGCGCGGTGTGTTCGCCTTCGAGGGCCGCATGGTCGATTCGCCCGTGTTGCGGCACGCGGAACGGATTGTCCGGAGGACGGGCGCCCGGTAGCCGCCGAATAGTCTGGTCGCCATGACGGTGCATTTCATCGGCGCCGGTCCGGGCGCGGCCGACCTATTGACCGTGCGGGCCGTCGAGCTGTTACGGCGCAGTCACGTCTGTCTCTATGCCGGCACCTACCTCGACGACGCCGTGCTGGGGCACTGTCCGCCTGATGCCCGGCTGATCGACACTCAGCACCTGGACCTCGACCAGATCACCGACCATCTGGTGACGGCCGCTGCCGACGGGCACGACGTTGCTCGACTGTGTTCCGGCGATCCGTCGCTGTACTCGGCGCTCGCGGAGCAGACGGCGCGCCTCGACGCCGCCGGCGTGCCGTGGGACGTCACGCCGGGTGTGCCGGCCTACGCGGCCGCGGCCGCCATCCTGGGCGCCGAGTTGACAGTGCCCAGGCTCGCGCAATCGGTGGTCCTGACCAGGACGCAGGCCCGCTCCACGCCGATGCCCAACGCCGAATCGCTGGGCGCCTTCGCGGCCACCGGAGCCACCGTGGCGTTGCACCTGGCAGTCACCCGGATCGAGCCCATCGCCGCCGAACTGCGCGAGCACTATGGCGCCGACTGCCCGGCCGCCGTCGTCTATCGAGCCAGCCAGCCCGAACAGCAAGTGATCATGGCGACACTTGCCGACATCGCCGATCGAGTGACGCAGGCGGGCTTCCGGCAGGCCGCCGTCATCCTGGTCGGCTGGGCGCTGCGCCCCCAGATGTGTGCGCAATCGCACCTTTATGACCCGGCCCGGCAACGCTGTGGCATCTGAACCTGCTGTGACGGTGGCTCGGACGGTAGATTGGTCCGGTGATGCGCAACCGTTCCGCCCGAGGAGTCGGCCGTCGTTGATACGTTGCCTTGTAACAGGGCTGGACGGACCGGCGGATAGACAGTGGGCCTTAAATCGTACAAATGGGGTTGGACCAGAAACAGTGATGTCGGCGCGCGTCGCCGCTGCGAGCCGGGATGGTCGTGGCGGCGTCAAGCGGCAGCCAATTGCGGTGCGGGTGGGCGACGCACCGCAGTTCGGCATGTGGAGTTCCAGGGAGGCGAGGTAAGGGTTGAACCCGAACGACGGTGACGAGCGCCCGGTTGGTGACGTTCCGGCGGGCGCCTTCCGGCTGACGCCGGCCCAGCTCGGTATGTGGTACGCCCAGCACCTCGACCCCGAGGTGCCGCTCAACATCGCCCAGTACGTCGACCTGCGCGGCGACCTTGACGTCGACCTCTTCCGTGAGGTCAGCGAAGCCACCGCTATCGAGTTCGAGATGGCGCTCGTCCGGATCATCGAACCGGAGGGCGACGAGCAGCCCTATCAGGTCGTCGACACCACGCTCGACGCGCACACCAACTATGTCGATCTGCGCGACCACGCCGATCCCGAGGCGGCGGCGCGCGCCTGGATGAAGGCGGAGTACAGCAAGCCGATCGACATGGTCAACGACCGGTTGATGTTCGCGGCAATCCTGCGCATCGCCGACGACCGCTATTTCTGGTACACCCGCGCGCACCACACCGTCCTCGACGGCATTGGCGCGACCACGAGCATGAACCGCATCGCCGAGCGGTACACGGCACGCGTCGAGGGCCGGGGCATCAGTCCCTCCAAGGCCAGCAGCATGCAAGAGATCTACGACGCGGAGATGGCCTACCGGGACAGCCCCCGGTTCCGTGCGGACAAGGAGTACTGGGCAGAGCGCGTTGCCGGGCTCGAAGAGGGCACCAGCCTGGGCGGTCCGCCGCCACCACCCGCGCCGATCAACGGCATCGTGCACGGCGCGCTGTCCACCGAGGCGACGGCCGCTCTCGACGCCGCGGTCGGTCGCATGGAATCTTCGCGCGCGGGAATGCTCATCGCCGCATTCGCGGCGTACCTGGCCCAGACCACCGACCGCGACGACGTCATCCTCAGCCTGCCGGTGACCGGTCGTACCACCGCAATGATGCGGCGCTCGGGCGGCATGATGTCCAACATCATCCCGCTGCGGTTGCGGGTGGACTACGAGACCACTATTTCGGAGTTGCTGGACCGGGTCGCCGTCGCGGTGTCCGGCGCCCTGCGCCACCAGCGCTACCGCCACGAAGACATCCGCCGCGATACCCCGTCGGCCGAGCGAACTCGAGTGTTCTTCGGCCCCGTCGTCAACATCATGTTGTTCGAGCGGGAGTTGATGTTCGGCACGGTGCCCGGCGAACTGAACGTCCTCACCACCGGCAGCATCGAGGACCTCGCGCTCAATGTGTATCAGTCCGATGCCGGCACCCGGGTTCACCTCGATTTCGAAACCAACCCGCACTTCCTGTCGGACGCCGAGGCGAGCCGCCACCACGAGCGCTTCCTGCACTTCTTTGCCGCGTTCCTCGAGGCCGGCGGCGATCAGCGGGTGTGGGACCTGCCGGCGACCACCGCTGCCGAACGTGAGCTGACCACCCGGGCGTGGAACGCCACCGCGCATGAGGTTCCCGACGCGACGCTCACCGGGCTGCTCGCGGCGCAGATTGCGCGGACACCGGACGCTCCGGCGCTCGTCTTCGCCGACCCGCGGGACCCGTCGCAGCGGTTGAGCTACGCCGAGTTCGGCGCGCGGGTGAACCGGTTGGCGCGCCGGCTCCGAGCCGATGGCGTCGGCCCGGAGACCCTGGTGGCGCTGGGTATGCGCCGTTCGATCGACCTGGTCGTCGCCATGTATGCGGTGCTCGAGGCCGGCGGCGCGTACGTGCCGATCGACCCTGATCATCCCGCCGAGCGCACCAACTACATCCTCGAGACCGCACAGCCCGTGCTGGTGCTCACGACTTCGCGCGATGCCGCCGATCTCGACGTGTCGGTGCCGACCTACGAGATCGACACCGCCGAC
The DNA here is from genome assembly GCF_007489285.1 of Skermania sp. ID1734. Taxonomy (GTDB): domain Bacteria; phylum Actinomycetota; class Actinomycetes; order Mycobacteriales; family Mycobacteriaceae; genus ID1734. Next base: position 469,150 of record NZ_VLIY01000001.1, on the reverse strand, counting down.
CTGAGCGGATACGACTCGGCCCCGCTCACGGACGACGATCGGGGCGGTCCGATCGACCCGGGGAACCTCGCCTACGTCATCTTCACGTCGGGATCGACCGGTCGGCCCAAGGGCGTGGCGGTGCCGCACCGCGCTGTGGTCAACCAGATGCTGTTCATGGCCGCTCAGTACGGCGTCGGCACGTCTGATGTGTACCTGCAGAAGACGGCCGCCACCTTCGACCTGTCGGTGTGGGGCTACTACCTGCCGCTGCTGACCGGCGCCACCCTGGTGCTCGCGACCCCCGAGGGCTATCAGGATCCGCACTACCTTGCCGAGGTCATCGCCGAGCACGGCGTCACCGTCACCGACTTCGTGCCGTCGCTGTTGGCGGTGTTCCTCTCCGAGGTCGCCCCCGCGAAATGTGCCACGCTGCGCGACGTCTTCGTCATCGGTGAGGCGCTCGCGCCCGCCGTGGCCACCCGGTTCCGCGAGACGCTCGGCGCCCGGCTGCACAACCTGTACGGACCCACCGAGGCCGCGGTCAGCGTCACCAATTGGCGGGTGAGCGCGGCCGACAAAACCTCGGCACCGATCGGGCGGCCCGAGTGGAACACCCAGATCTACGTTCTCGATTCCAAGTTGCGCCCGGTCGCGATCGGCGCGTCCGGCGAGGCCTACATCGGTGGCCGACAACTTGCCCGCGCTTACTTCGGCCGCGCGGATCTGACCGCCGAACGTTTTGTGGCGAACCCGTTCGGAGCGCCGGGGGAGCGGCTGTACCGCACCGGTGATCTGGTGCGCTGGCGCATCGATGGCGCACTGGAATACGTGGGGCGCAGCGACTTTCAGGTCAAGCTGCGCGGTCAGCGCATCGAGCTCGGCGAGATCGAGTCGGCGCTTGCCGCCGTGCCCGGCGTGCACCAGGCCGCGGTGGTGGTGCGCTCGGACACGCCGACCGGCGATCAGCTGGTCGGCTACCTGGTGTTCGACGCGGGTGTTGCCGCAGCTGTGGACGAGGTCCGCAACGAGGTGTCCGCGACGCTGCCGTCCTACATGGTGCCCGCGGCGTTCGTCGTGCTCGACCGCTTACCGCTCAACCAATCGGGCAAGCTGGACCGAAAGGCTCTGCCGGCGCCGGTCTTTCAGGCGCGCGAGTTCCGGGAGCCGAGCACTCGCCTGGAACAGATTGTGGCGGAGGTGTTTTCGGAGGTTCTCGGCGCCTCGCGGGTCGGTGTCGACGACGACTTCTTCCAGTTGGGTGGAAACTCGTTGGTCGCCACTCAAGTGGCGGCTCGTATCGGCGCCGTGTTGGACACCCGTGTCCCGGTGCGGTTGCTGTTCGAGGCCTCGACGGTGGGCGCCATCGCGGCCCGCCTCGAGTCGCGGGTAGGCACCGGCGGACGAGTCGCCCTGACCGCCAAGGAACGTCCGGCGCAGGTGCCGCTGTCCCTTGCGCAGCAACGGATGTGGTTCCTCAACCGATTCGATCGCGAGTCGGCCGCCTACAACATCCCGATCGCTTTGCGGCTGTCCGGCGACCTCGACTACGACGCCCTGCGGCTGGCGCTCGGCGATCTGATCACCCGCCACGAAATCCTGCGCACCATCTATCCCGAGACCCCCGCCGGGCCGGTGCAGGTGGTGTTGCCCTCGGGCGAGGCGCTGCCCGAGGTGGCAATCACCGCAGTGGACGAGGCCGAACTCGTCGCCGCGGTGGCCGAGTTCTGCTCGGCGGTGTTCGACGTCACCGTCGAGGTGCCCTTGCGTGTCAAGGTCTTCGAAGTTCGCCCCGCGACGTCCGGAAACGGCAGCGCCGCCAAGGAATTCGTGCTCGCGGTGGTGGTGCACCACATCTCCGGCGACGGCTCGTCGATGGCGCCGATGGCCCGCGACATGATGACGGCGTATGCGGCGCGGGTGAGCGGCCACGAGCCCGGCTGGGCGCCGCTGCCGGTGCAGTACGCCGACTACGCGATCTGGCAGCGTGAACTGCTCGGCTCCGACGAGGATCCACAATCGCTCGCCTCGCAGCAGGTGTCGTACTGGCGCGAGCAGCTCGCGGAGCTGCCGGACCAGTTGGAACTGCCGACCGACCGGCCGCGCCCGCCGGTGCAGTCCTTCGCCGGTGCCCGCGTGCCCATCGACGTCGATGCGCAGTTGCACCGCCGGCTGACCGAGCTGGCGCAGCACAACAACGCCACGCTGTTCATGGTCGTGCACGCCGCACTGGCGGTGCTGCTGGCGCGCCTGTCGGGTACGGACGACATCGCCATCGGCACCCCGTTCGCGGGCCGCGGCGAGGCAGAACTCGACGACCTGGTCGGCATGTTCGTCAACACGGTGGTGTTCCGCACCCGGGTCGATGGTGCGGAGTCGTTCACCAAACTGCTTTCCCGCCAACGCGAAACCGACCTGGCGGCCTTCGCCCATGCAGACGTGCCGTTCGAGCGGCTGGTCGAGGTGCTCAACCCGGCGCGGTCCACCGCCCGGCATCCGCTGTTCCAGGTGGGCTTGTCGTTCCAGAACCTGGTGCAGGCGCAACTCGAACTGCCGGGCATGACCGTTGCTCCGCTCGACGTCGACCTGGGCCTGTCGCAGTTCGATCTGCACCTGATTGTGTCCGATACGTACGCCGAGGACACCGGGGCGCCCGTCGGCATCAGCGGCTACATCACCTATGCCACAGACCTTTTCGATCAGTCGACCGTGCAGGGCTTCGTCGATCGGTTGCTGCGGGTCTTCGCGGCGGTCACCGCGGCGCCCGAGCGCCCGGTGGGCGACATCGAACTGCTCGACCGCATCGAGCGGATCAACGTGCTCGAAGCGTGGAATGACACCTCGCACGTGGTCGACGACGAGGCGACGCTGGCCTCGCTGTACGCCGAGACTGTAGCCAAGCATCGTTTCGCGACCGCCGTCATCGACGACGAAGCCGACACCCGGCTGAGCTTCGCGGACTTCTCCGGGCGGGTGAATCGTCTTGCCCGCTACCTGATTTCCATCGGCGTCGGCCCGGAGGCCCGGGTCGCTATCGCGATGCGCCGCTCGCTCGACCAGGTCATCGCCATGTACGCGGTGGTGGTCGCCGGCGGTGCCTACGTTCCTGTCGACCCGGACCACCCGACCGAGCGCACCGAGTACGTCCTGGAAACCGCGGCGCCGGTGGTCGTGCTGAGCAGGACGGCCGACGACTTCGCCGCCGACGCGACCGACGCCGTCGTGGCGATCGATCGACTCGACCTGTCGCTGTTCGACAAGTCCGAAGTCGCCGACTCCGAACGCATTGCGCCGTTGTCGCCCGCGAATACCGCCTACATCATCTTCACGTCCGGATCGACCGGGCGGCCGAAGGGCGTGGCCGTTCCGCACCGCGCTATCGCCAACCAATTGCAGTGGAAGCGCAGATATTTCGCGCTCGACGCCAGCGACGCGGTGCTGTTGAAGACCGCCGCCACCTTTGACCTGTCGGTGTGGGAGTACTGGACCACCGCGGTCACCGGCGCGCGCCTGGTCATCGCCGCGGCCGAGGGCCACCGCGATCAGAGCTACCTCAACGAGTTGATCCGCGAGTACCAGGTCACCACGCTGCACGTCGTGCCGTCCGTGCTCGACGCCCTGCTCGTCGACGCCCGAACCGGTTTGGGCGATTCGGTCACGCGAATTCTCGCCATCGGCGAGGCGCTGCCCGCCGGTCTGGCGCAGCGCGCCTGCAACGCGAGCCCGGCGGCCACCGTGTACAACCTCTACGGACCGACTGAGGCTGCGGTTTCGGTTACGGTGCACAGGGTTTCGTCGGCCGACACCGTTACGGTGCCGATCGGTTCCCCGGAGTGGAACACCCGGGTGCTGGTCCTCGACGGTCGGCTGCACCCGGTCGCCCCGGGCATCGCCGGTGAACTGTATCTGGCCGGCATCCAGTTGGCTCGGGGCTACTACGCCCGCCCGGACCTGACGGCGGAACGCTTCGTCGCCGACCCGTACGGTGCACCGGGCGAGCGCCTGTACCGCACCGGCGACCTGGTGCGGTGGAACAACGCCGGCGAGCTGGAATACCTGGGCCGCACCGACTTCCAGGTGAAGGTACGCGGCTTCCGGATCGAGCTCGGTGAGATCGAGGCCGCCCTCGGCTCGATCCCAGGTGTGGCGGCTGCGGTGGTGATCGCGCGTTCGGACGCACGCACCGGCGATCAGCTCGTCGGCTACCTCGTGCCCGCGCCTGGCCATGAGATCGAGGTCGGCAGGGTTCGCGAAGAACTCACCCAGTTGGTGCCGTCTTACATGGTGCCCGCGGCATTCGTTGTCCTGCAGTCTTTCCCGCTGAACCAGTCGGGCAAGGTCGACCGCAAGGCGCTGCCCGCGCCGGTCTTCGAGGCGAAGGTGTTCCGCGCGCCGTCGGCGCCGGTCGAGGAGATCGCGGCCGATGTGTTCAGCGACGTTCTCGGCATCGAACGCGTCGGTGTCGACGACGACTTCTTCGAACTGGGCGGCAACAGCCTGCTCGCGGCCCAGGTCGCCTCGCGCATCGGCGCGGCGCTGGACACCCGAGTTCCGGTGCGGTTGCTGTTCGAGGCGCCGAACGTCGAGGCGCTCGCCGCCCGGCTCGAGTCGCATGCCGGCGGCGGCCGCGTCGCGCTGGTCGCCCGGGAGCGGCCCGAGCAGGTGCCGCTTTCCCTTGCGCAGCAGCGCATGTGGTTCCTGAACCGGTTCGACGGCAAGAATGCCGCCTACAACATGCCGGTCGCCATCCGCATGGAGGGCGAACTCGACGTCGCGGCGCTGCAGGTGGCGATCATCGACGTGATCGACCGGCACGAGTCGCTGCGTACCGTGTTCCCCGAGCTTCCGGACGGGCCGCAGCAGGTGATTCTCGATGCGGCACAGGTGGTTCCGGACCTGACGCCGGTGACTGTCGCGCGCGAGGACCTCACCTCCTACCTGGTCGAGCTCGGCATGATCGGTTTCGACGTCACCACCGAGGTGCCGCTGCATGCCCGGCTGTTCCGGGTCAGCGACACCGAACACGTGCTGGGCATGGTGGTCCACCACATCAGTGCGGACCTGTGGTCGATGGCGCCGCTGGCCCGCGACGTGATGGCCGCCTATGCGGCGCGCGTCATGTGGGACGCTCCCGGCTGGTCGTTGCTCCCGGTGCAGTACGCCGACTACGCCATCTGGCAGCGCGAGGTTCTCGGCGAGGTCGACGACCCGACTTCGCTTGCCTCACGCCAAGTTTCGTACTGGAAGCGGCAGTTGGCCGGGTTGCCGGATCAGCTCGAGCTGCCCACGGACCGGCCGCGTCCAACGGTGCAGTCGTTCCGCGGTGCGAAGGTGCCGGTGCAGATAGACGCCGACCTGCATGCGGGCCTGGCGCACGTCGCCGGTGCGCGGGGAGCGACGCTGTTCATGGTGGTGCACGCCGCCCTTGCGGTGTTGCTGGCGCGGTTGTCCGGCACTGACGACATCGCCATCGGCACGCCGTTCGCCGGCCGCGGCGAGGCCGAGCTCGATGAGCTGATCGGCATGTTCGTCAATACCGTGGTTTTCCGCACCGAGGTGGACCGCGGCGAGTCGTTCGCGCACCTGCTGCGCCGCCAGCGTGAGATCGACCTGGCCGCCTTCGCGCATGCGGACGTGCCGTTCGAGCGGTTGGTCGAGGAGCTCAACCCGGCCCGCTCCACCGCGCGGCATCCGTTGTTCCAAGTGGGACTGTCCTTCCAGAACCTCGCTCAGACCCGGTTCGAACTGCCCGGGCTGACCGTGTCCAGCGTCGATATCGAACTCGGTCAGTCGCAGTTCGATCTGCATCTGATCGTCTCCGACCGCTATGACGACACCGGCGCCCCGATCGGCATCAACGGCTATTTCACCTACGCCACGGACCTATTCGATGAATCGACGGTGGCCGGCTTCGCCGAGCGGTTCCTGCGACTGCTGCACACCGCGGTCACCAAGCCCGAGTTGCCGGTCGGTGACATCGATCTGCTTGACCCCGACGAGCGCATCAAGGTGCTCGAGGAGTGGAACGACACCCGGCACGAGATTCAGTCCGGCCAAACACTCGTCTCGCTGTTCGAGAAATCTGCTGCAACGCATGGTGATTCGATCGCAGTGATCGAGCCGGACGGCGAGCGGCTGACCTATCGCGAGTTTGCGCAACGGGTGAACCGGTTGGCCCGCTACCTGATCGAGGCGGGTGTCGGACCGGACAAGCTTGTCGGCCTGGCGATGCGTCGCTCGCTGGACCAGGTCGTCGCGATGTATGCGATCCTGACCGCCGGTGGCGGCTACGTCCCGGTCGACCCCGACCACCCGCTCGAGCGCAGTCAGTACGTGTTGGAGACCGCCGATCCCGTGGTTGTGCTGACCAGCACACGCGACGGTTTCGAGGTGCCGCTGCAGGCGCCGGTTGTCGCGGTCGATGAGGTCGACGTCAGCGGCTACTCGGACGCGCACGTCACCGACGCGGAACGGCACAGCCGACTCCGCGATTCGAACACCGCCTACGTCCTGTTCACCTCGGGATCCACCGGACGGCCCAAGGGCGTGGCCATCCCGCACCGCGCCATCGTGAACCGGACGTTGTGGAACCAGGGCGATTACCGGATCGACGACACCGATGTCGTGTTCCTCAAGACGCCGGCGACCTTCGACGTGAGCGTCTGGGAGTACTTCCGGCCCCTGCAGGTTGGGGCGAAGCTTGTCGTGGCCAGCCCGGACGGGCATCGCGACCCCGAATATCTGGTCGACGTGATCCGCGCCGAACAGGTGACGACCATCCACTTCGTCCCCTCGATGATGGCCGTCTTCGTCGCCCATGACGGGGCCGGCACCTGCACCTCGCTGCGCCGGGTGTTCGCCTCCGGCGAGGCGCTCGGCGCGCAGTTGGCGCAGCGGTTGCGCGCCTTGTTGCCGGGCGTGGGAGTCCACAACCTGTACGGCCCGACCGAGGCGGCCGTCGACATCACCTACCACCGCGTGATGGACGCCGACGTCACCTCGGTGCCCATCGGCAAGCCGGTGTGGAACAGTCAGGTCTACGTTCTCGACGCGCGGTTGCGGCCGGTTCCGCCGCGCGTGCCGGGCGAGTTGTATCTCGCCGGTGTCCAATTGGCACGTGCGTACCACAGTCGACCGGACCTGACCGCCGATCGCTTCGTCGCCAATCCGATGGGCGATGGCACCCGCATGTATCGCACCGGAGACCTGGTGCGCTGGAACACCTCCGGTGAGATCGAATACATCGGTCGCACCGACTTCCAGGTGAAGTTGCGCGGACTCCGGATCGAACTCGGCGAGATCGAGGCCGGCCTGCTGTCCGCTCCCGGCGTCGCCCAGGCCGTGGTGCTCGTGCGCTCCGACGCTGCCACCGGCGACAATCTGGTGGCCTATCTCGTCGCCGATCCCGGCGCCGAGATCGATATCGACGCCACTCGCGAGCACCTGGCCAGCCTGGTGCCGGCGTACATGGTTCCGGCCGCGTTCGTGGTGCTGGACGAGTTCCCACTGAATCCGTCGGGCAAGCTGGACCGCCGGGCGCTGCCGGCGCCGGTGTTCGAGGCCGCCGAGTTCCGCGCGCCCACAACGCCGTTCGAACAGATCGTGGCCGGTGTGTTCGCTGATGTGCTCGGCGCCGAAAACGTTGGTGCCGATGACGACTTCTTCGATCTCGGCGGCAACTCGCTGATCGCCACCAAGGTGGCGGCACGGGTCGGCGCCGCATTCGACGTGCGGCTTCCGGTGCGTGTGCTGTTCCAGAATTCGACTGTCGCTGCGCTGGCGGCGTGGCTGGAATCCAGCGAAACAGAGTCGGGCGCACCGGCTTTGACCGCACAGAAGCGACCCGAGCGGCTCCCGCTGTCGCTGGCGCAGCAGCGGATGTGGTTCCTCAACCGGTTCAATCCAGAATCGGCTGCCGAGAACATCCTCATTCCGGTCCGGCTGTCAGGCCTCCTGGACCGGCAGTCGCTGCAGATCGCGGTCGCCGACGTGCTCGATCGCCAGGAGGCGCTGCGCACCCGCTACCCGGACGCCGATGGCCAGCCCTATCAGCTGATCGTTCCGACCTCGCGGGTCATTCCGGATCTGTCACCGGTGCTGGTGACCGAAGCGGAATTGTTCACCGAGATCCGCAACCTGGTGCAGACGCCGTTCGACGTGTCGGCGGCACCCCCGTTCCGCGCGCGGTTGTTCGAGATCAGTCCCACCGAACACGTGTTGTGCCTGGTGGTGCACCACATTTCCGGCGACGGCTTCTCCATGGGCCCGCTGGCCCGGGATGTGATGCTGGCGTATGCGGCTCGCGTCGATGGTGGCGAACCGAGATGGACGCCGCTGTCCGTGCAATACGCCGACTACGCGCTGTGGCAACGGGTGGTGTTGGGATCGGAAGACGATCCGACGTCGCTCATTTCCCGGCAGATCGACTACTGGCGCGGCGCGCTCGCCGGGATCCCGGAACAGCTCGAGCTGCCGACCGACCGCCCGCGCCCGGCACGGCCGTCCAACCGCGGCGCGACAGTGCCGATGAACGTCGACGCGGAACTGCATGCGGCACTGAATTCCCTTGCCCGCGAGCACAACGCCACGCTGTTCATGGTGGTGCACGCGGCGATCGCGGCGCTGTTCGGGCGGCTGTCCAACACCGACGATGTCGCCATCGGCACCCCGTTCGCCGGTCGCGGTGACGCGGCGCTCGAGGATGTCGTCGGCATGTTCGTCAACACCCTCGTGCTGCGCACCGAACTCGATTACGGTGCGTCTTTCGCCGAAACGCTGGATGCCGTGCGCGAGACCGACCTCGGCGCGTTCGCGAATGCGGATGTGCCGTTCGAGCGGCTCGTCGAGGTGCTGAACCCGGTGCGGTCGACGGCGCGTCACCCGCTGTTCCAGGTGGGCCTGTCCTTCCAGAACGTGGGCCAGTCCCGCTTCGAACTGCCGGGCCTGACCGTCTCCACGGTCGACATCGACTCCGGCATGGTGCCCTACGACCTGATGAACATCACGGTCACCGACGCCTACGACGACCACGGGGAACCCGCAGGCATCACCGGCGCCATCACGTACGCGACCGACGTATTCGATGAATCCACGGCAATGCGCTTGTCCGAGCGCATAGTCGGCTTCCTCACCGCGGTCGCGGCGACACCGTCGATGGCCATCGGTGACGTGCCGATCATGACCGACGCCGAGCACATTCAGGTGCTGACGGAATGGAACACCCCGGGCGTCACGGTCGACCCGGCACTGACATTGGTGAGCCTGTTCGACGCTTCGGTGTCGGCCAACCCGGACGCAATTGCGGTGCGGTTCGGCGACTCGCAGTTGACGTACGCCGAGCTGGATGCCTCGTCGAACCGGTTGGCTCGCGCGCTCATTGCGCGCGGCGTGGGACCGGAATCGAAGGTGGTTATCGGGGTCGAGCGGTCGCTCGAACTCGTGGTGGCGATGCTCGGTGTGGCCAAGGCCGGCGGCGTATACGTTCCGGTCGACGTGAACTATCCGGAGCAGCGGTTGAGCTTCGTGCTGACCGATTCGGCGCCGGTGTGTGTCGTGTCGACCACTGCGGATGCCGCAAAGCTGCCCGCGCACGGCGTCGATGTGATTTTGGTCGATGACCGGGATGCGTTGTCGCGGTTCAGCGACCAGCCGATCGGTAACGACGAGCGAGTGTCCGAGCTCAGCTCGGCGAACCTCGCCTACATCATCTATACGTCCGGCTCCACGGGCGTACCCAAGGGTGTCGGGGTGGCGCACCACAACGTGGTGACACTGCTGACCAACACCAACGAGCTGTTCGGCTTCGACAACACCGACGTGTGGACCATGTTCCACTCCTTCGCCTTCGACTTCTCCGTGTGGGAGTTGTGGGGAGCGTTGGCCTTTGGCGGCAGCGTAGTGGTGGTCGACTACTCGACCTCGCGGTCGCCGGCCGATTTCGTCGAGCTCGTCGCGCGCGAAGGCGTGACGGTGCTGAACCAGACGCCGTCGGCGTTCTACCAGTTCGCTGAGGCCGAACGCGTTGGCGGCGTTGCCGTTTCCAGTCTGCGTTGGGTGATCTTCGGCGGCGAGGCGCTGGATCTCGGCCAGCTCGGACGCTGGTTCGAACGCCACGGTGACGTGCAGCCGCGGCTGGTGAACATGTACGGCATCACCGAGACCACGGTGCATGTGTCGTTCCTCGGTGTCGACACCGAATTGGCCGCGCGCGCGACTGGCAGTGTCATTGGCCGGGCTCTGCCCGGACTGACCGTCTACGTGCTCGATTCGCGCTTGCGTCCGGTGCCGGTCGGCGTGGCGGGCGAGGTCTACGTCGCCGGTGAGCAGGTCTCGCGCGGCTATGTGGGCCGCCCGTCACTGGCGGCATCCCGATTCGTGGCGAATCCGTTCGGCGCGGCGGGTGCCCGGATGTACCGATCGGGTGACGTCGCGCGCTGGAACGCCGACGGGCAGCTCGAGTATGCCGGGCGCAGCGACCAGCAGGTGCAGTTGCGCGGCTTCCGCATCGAACTCGGCGAGATCGAGTCGGTGCTGCTGAGGTTTGACGGTGTCGCGCAGGCGGTCGCCATCGTCCGGTCCGACGAACACGCCGGCGACCAGCTCGTCGGATACGTGGTGCCAGAGGCAGGTTCGGTGATCGACACTGCCGAACTGCGGACCTTCGTCGGTGGGTTCTTGACCGCGTACATGGTGCCCGACGCGATCGTCGTGCTCGATGTACTGCCGCTGACGCCGAACGGCAAGCTGGATCGAAAGGCTTTGCCCGCGCCAGTGTTCCAGGCGAAGGCTTTCCGGGCGCCATCGACTCCGATCGAGGAGATCGTGGCGGGTGTGTTCGCGGATGTGCTCGGGGTGGAGCGGGTCGGCGCGGACGACGATTTCTTCGAGCTCGGCGGGAACTCGCTACTGGCAGCGCAGGTTTCGGCACGGGTGGGCGCCGAACTCGACACTCGGGTGCCGGTGCGCGAGGTCTTCGAGGCGTCGACGGTTGCCGGTTTGGCGACGCGCGTCGAGTCGCATTCCGGTGAGGGTCGTATCGCGCTGACACGTCAGGACCGCTCGGGCGCTATCCCGTTGTCGTTGGCGCAGACTCGGATGTGGTTCCTGAACCGCTTCGACCGTGAGTCGGCGGCGTACACGATCTCGTTCGCGCTGCGGATGTCCGGTCGGGTCGATGTCGAGGCCTTGCGGACCGCGATTGCCGACGTGGTTGCCCGGCATGAGGTCTTGCGGACGGTGTATCCCGAGACCGCCGACGGTCCGGTGCAGGTGATCCTGCCCGCTGCCGAGGCACGGGTGGACATGCCGGTCGAATCGGTCGCGGCCGAAGACCTGTTGAGCGTGGTGGCCGGGTTCATGACCATCCCGTTCGATGTGACCAGCGAAGTGCCGGTTCGCGTGCGGCTGTACCAGATCGGCGAGGCGCAGTACGTGCTTGCCGTGGCGGTGCATCACATTTCCGGTGACGGTTCGTCGATGGTGCCGTTGGCGCGGGATGTGATGACCGCGTACGTGGCCCATGTCGACGGGCACGCCCCAGGCTGGGCACCACTGGATGTGCAGTACGCCGATTACGCGATTTGGCAGCGGCGGGTGTTGGGTGAGGAGTCCGACCCGAAGTCGTTGGCGGCGCGCCAGGTGTCGTACTGGAAGTCGCAGTTGGCGGGGTTGCCGGATCAGTTGGATTTGCCGGCGGATCGGCCGCGGCCGGTGCGGCAGTCCTTTGCCGGGGGCCGGGTGCCGGTGGTGATTCCCGCCGAGGTGCATGCGGGACTGGTACGCGTCGCGCAAGCCCATAACGCCACTGTGTTCATGGTGGTGCATACCGGTTTGGCGGTGTTGTTGGGCCGGTTGGCCGGTACCGATGATGTGGCGGTGGGCACCCCGTATGCGGGTCGGGGTGAGGCGGCGCTGGACGATCTGGTGGGCATGTTCGTCAACACGGTGGTGTTCAGGACCCGGTTGGACCCGGGGGAGTCGTTCACGGGGTTGTTGGCACGGCAGCGGGAGACGGATCTGGCGGCGTTCGCGCATGCGGATGTGCCGTTCGAACGGTTGGTGGAGGTGCTGAACCCGGCACGCTCGACCGCCCGGCACCCGCTGTTCCAGGTCGGATTGTCGTTCCAAAACCTCGCCCAGGCGAAGTTTGCTTTGCCGGGCCTCGAGGTCGAACCGCTGGACGCGGACCTGGGTTTGTCGCAGTTCGACCTGCATTGGATCGTGTCGGATTCTTATGACGAGTCCGGTGCTGCGGCCGGGATTTCGGGCATGGTCACCTACGCGACCGATTTGTTCGACCCGGACACCGTGTCGGTGTTCGCGCAGCGGTTGGTGCGGGTGTTGACCGCGGTCGCGACCGATCCGGGCGTGAGTGTGGGTGATATCGACCTGCTCGACAGTGCTGAACGTACTCGGGTGTTGGAGTCGTGGAACGCGACGGCGCATCCGGTGCCGGAGGTGACGCTGGCCGGTCTGTTCGCTGATGCGGTGGCCGGGCATGGGGATGGTCCGGCGGTGGTGGATGTGGACGGCACGGTGGTGTCGTATGCGCAGTTCGCGGGCCGGGTGTATGGGTTGGCGCGGTGGCTGATCGGCCAGGGTGTGGGTCCGGAGGATCGGGTGGTGGTGGCGATGAGCCGGCACCTGGATCAGCTGGTCGCCTTGTACGCGGTCGTGGTCGCGGGTGGGGTGTATGTGCCGGTCGACCCCGACCACCCGGTCGAACGCAGCCGGTATGTGGTCGACACCGCCGCCCCGGTCCTGGTGCTCGATTCGCTGGACGACATCGATGTGTCGGGGTATGCGACGTCGCCGGTAACGGATAGGGAGCGGCGGGCGCCGCTGCGGGCGGGGAACGCGGCGTATGTGATTTTCACTTCGGGGTCGACGGGCCGCCCGAAGGGTGTGGCCGTGTCGCACGCCGCGGTGGCCAATCAGATGCGGTGGGTGCAGGACTTCTACGGGATGTCGGCGGCGGATGTGGTGGCGGTCAAGACCCCGTTCACGTTCGATTTGTCGGTGTGGGAGTACTGGTCGGCGCTGACGTGTGGGGCGCGGGTGGTGCTCGCCCCACAAGGGGTGCCGCAGGACCCGGTGTTGTTGTGGGGGTTGTTGGAGCAGCAGCGGGTGAGTCTGTTGCATGTGGTGCCCTCGATGCTCGAGGCGTTGTTGGGGGTGCACGAGGGCCGACTGCCGGTCTCGTTGCGGGCGGTCCTGGCCATCGGTGAAGCGTTGCCGGTGGGTACGGCGCAGCGCGCGATCAGCGTCAACCCGGACTGCGGGATGTGGAATCTGTACGGGCCGACGGAGGCGGCGGTGTCGGTGACCGCGCATGCGGTCACCGTTGCGGATACGGTGTCGGTGCCGATCGGTGCCCCGGAGTGGAACACCGAGTGTTTCGTGCTGGACGAGCGCCTGCATCCGGTGCCGGTCGGGGTGGCCGGTGAGTTGTATCTGGGCGGTGCCCAGTTGGCGCGGGGCTATCACGACCGGGCGGAGTTGACCGCGGAACGGTTCATCGCCCACCCGTGGGTGGCCGGGGCCCGGTTGTATCGGACCGGGGACGTGGTCGCCTGGACTGCCACCGGTGAACTCGACTACGTCGGGCGCAGCGATTTTCAGGTGAAGGTGCGCGGGTTCCGCATCGAGTTGGGTGAGATCGAAACCGCCCTCCACGCCGTGCCCGGTGTGGCCCAGGCGGTCGTGCTCGCGGTGCACGATGCGCGGTTGGGGGACCGGCTGGTGGCCTACCTCGTCCCCGAACCAGGTACCACCCTGGACATTGCGAGCGTGAAAACGCAGCTGGGACAGCGTCTGCCGTCCTACATGGTGCCGGCGGCGTGGGTCGCCCTGGAGGCGTTGCCGTTGACGGTCAACGGCAAACTCGACCGCAAAGCGCTGCCGGCGCCGGTGTTCGAAGCGAAAACGTTCCGGGCCCCGGCCACCCCGGTGGAAGAGATCGTGGCCGGGGTGTTCGCCGACGTGCTCGGCCTCGACCGGGTCGGGGTCGACGACGACTTCTTCGAACTCGGCGGCAACAGTCTGCTGGCCACCCAGGTCACCGCGCGGGTGGGGGCGGCGCTGGACACCACCATCGCGGTGCGGGTGGTGTTCGAAGCCCCCACCGTGGCCGGGCTCGCCGCCCACGCCGAGTCGCGGGCGGGGCAGGGGCGTACGCCGTTGGTGGCGCAGCCGCGACCTGATCGGGTGCCGTTGTCGTTGGCGCAGAACCGGATGTGGTTCCTCAACCGGTTCGACACCACCTCGATTGCGTACACGATTCCGTTGGCGGTGCGGTTGTCGGGTCGGGTGGATCTGGCGGCGTTGCGGGCGGCGGTTGCTGATGTGATCGCGCGGCACGAGGTGTTGCGCACGGTGTATCCGGAGACCCCTGAGGGTCCGGTGCAGGTGATTTTGCCGGTCGAGCAGGCCCACATCGACGTCGATGTCGAGGACGTCGACCCCGCCGGCGTGTTCGCGGCGGTGGCCGGGTTTGTGGGCGAGCCGTTCGACGTGGCGGTGGCGGTGCCGGTGCGGGTGAAGGTGTTCGAACTCGGCGACAACGAATTCGTGCTCGCCGTCGCGGTGCATCACATCTCCGGCGACGGCTCGAGCATGGGGCCCCTCGCACGGGACGTGATGGTCGCGTACGCGGCCCGCGCCAACGGCGACGCCCCGGCATGGGCGCCGCTGGCCGTGCAGTACGCCGACTACGCCATCTGGCAGCGTCAGGTCCTCGGCGAAGAAGCCGACCCCGAATCCGTACTGTCGCGCCAGATCGACTACTGGCGCACCCAACTGGCCGGACTGCCCGACCAACTCGACCTCCCCACCGACCGACCCCGACCGGCCCGGCAGTCGCTGACCGGCGGCAAGGTGTCGATCGACATCGACGCCGAATTGCATGCTGAGCTAATACGTTTGGGGCAGCAGCACAACGCGACGTTGTTCATGGTGGTGCACACCGCCCTCGCGGTGCTGTTGGCACGACTGGCCAACACCGACGACGTCGCCATCGGCACGCCGTACGCCGGTCGCGGTGACGCCGCGCTCGACGACCTGGTCGGCATGTTCGTCAACACGATCGTGTTCCGGACCCAGCTGCAGGCCGGGGAATCGTTCACCGATCTGCTTGCCCGGCAGCGCGATATCGACCTCGCCGCCTACGCGAACGCGGACGTGCCGTTCGAGCGCCTCGTCGAGGTGCTCAACCCGGCCCGCTCCACCGCCCGGCACCCGCTGTTCCAGGTCATTCTCGGCTTCCAGAACATGGGGCAGGCACGCTTCGAATTGCCGGGGCTCACCGTTGAGACGCTGGACGCGAATTCGCTTGCTACCGAGTTCGATCTGCAACTCATGGTGGCCGACAGCTACACAGATGACGGCGCGCCCAACGGCATCAGTGGTCAGGTCATCTACGCTACCGACCTCTTCGACGAGTCCACGGTGGCATCGATCGTGCAGCGCCTCGTCCGGATGCTCACCGCGCTCGTCGCGGACCCGGAAACCGCTGTCGGCGATATCGATATTCTCGACCCCACCGAACGCGCGGACTTGCTGCAACGGCTTGGCGCACCGGCACTCCCGCCGCGTACGCTCGCCGATCTGCTCACGACGGCGGCAAGTTACGACCCCGACCGGCTCGCGCTGGTCATGGGGGACAACCAGGTCACCTACCGCGAACTCGATGCGCGCTCGAACCAACTGGGTCGCTGGCTGATTGACCAGGGCATGGGGCCGGAGAACCTCGTCGCCACCACCGTTCCCCGCTCCGTCGAGTCGATCCTGACCGTGTGGGGCGTCGCCAAATCCGGTGCGGCGTTTGCCCAGATCGACCCGCGACACCCGCGTGAGCGCATCGCCGACATGCTCTCCGACAGCGGCGCACGAATCGGTCTCACCGTCTCATCGGTGCGCGACGGGCTACCCGACAACATCGACTGGAAGATGCTCGACGACCCGGCGTTCCTGGCCGAAATCGACGCGATGCCAAGGGATCCGGTCACCGACGCGGATCGGGTGCGACCGCTCCGGACGGCTCACCCGGCGTATGTGATCTTCACGTCGGGCTCGACCGGTCGGCCGAAGGGCGTCGTGGTGACCCATACCGGTCTGATCAACTTCATGATCGATCAGCGGGACCGGTACCACATCTCGGCCGAGGCCAGGGTGCTGCATTTCGCGTCGCCAAGCTTCGATCTCTCGGTCATGGAATTCCTGCTCGCGCTCGGGCCGGGCGGAACGATGATCGTGGTGCCGCCCACCGTCTACGGTGGCGACGAGTTGGCCAGGCTCATCAAGGAACAACGAGTCACGCACGCCATCATCACGCCCGTCGCGCTCGAATCGGTCGACCCGAGCGGACTCGACGAGTTTCTCGACGTCGTGGCCGGCGGCGAGGCGGTGCCAGCGACGCTGGTGGCCAAGTGGGCCAACACAGATCCCACCGGCCAGCGGCGGTTCTTCAACGCCTACGGGCCCACCGAATCGACGATCGTCACCAACGTGGCGGGGCCCCTCGCACGTGGCGAGCGCGTGACCATCGGTGGTCCGACCCGCGGCGTGCAATGCGCGGTGCTCGACTCCCGGCTGCAGCCGGTCCCTGTCGGCGTTGCCGGCGAGCTGTATCTCATCGGCGCCCAGTTGGCCCGCGGATACCACAACCGCGCGGCACTGACCGCCGACCGGTTCGTCGCGTCGCCTTACGGCCGTCCTGGTGAGCGCATGTATCGAACCGGCGATGTGGTGCGCTGGACGCCCGAAGGCTTCATCGACTACATGGGCCGCAGCGATTTCCAGGTGAAGATCCGCGGTTACCGCATCGAACTCGGTGACGTGGAAGCCGCGTTGCGGGCGCACGAATCGGTCGACCAGGCCGTCGTCATCGGCTACAAGGCCGCCACCGGCGACATCCTCGCGGCGTATGTCGTGCCCAAGGCCGGGCAGGTTGCCGACGGAGCGCAGATCGAAGAGTGGCTGGCCGACCGGCTGCCGCCCTACATGATTCCGCGCTCCATCATCGCGATGGACACGTTCCCGCGCACGGTCGGCGGCAAGCTCGACCGTAAGGCCTTGCCGGAACCGGTATTCGAGACCAAGGACTTCCGCGCGCCGTCGACGCCGGTGGAAGAGATCGTGGCCGACGTGTTCGCCGACGTGCTCGGCGTGGAACGCGTTGGCGCAGACGACGACTTCTTCGACCTCGGTGGAAACTCGCTGCTCGCTACCCAGGTCACCGCACGGGTCGGCGAGGCGCTGGACACCCGGATCCCAGTGCGGACCCTGTTCGAGGCGTCCACAGTCTCCGCGCTGGCGGCACGCGTCGGTTCGCATGCCGGCGAGGGCCGGGTCGCGCTGACACCGCAGGACCGCAGCGGACCGATTCCGTTGTCGCTCGCACAGAACCGGATGTGGTTCCTCAACCGCTTCGACAACGAGTCCGCCGCGTACACAATCCCGCTGGCGGTTCGGCTGTCGGGCCAGGTGGACATCGCCGCGTTGCGGGCCGCCGTGGGAGACCTGGTGGCCCGACACGAAGTGTTGCGCACCATTTACCCGGAGACGCCGGACGGTCCCGTGCAGGTGATCCTGCCCGCAGCCGAGGCGATGATCGACGTCGACGTTGTGCCCACGTCGGAAGCTGACCTGTTCGCGGTGCTGGCCGAGTTCATCGGTGCGCCTTTCGATGTCACCACCGCGGTACCGCTGCGGGTGCGGGTTTTCGAGCTCGGTGCGGTGGAATTCGTGCTCGCCGTCGCGGTCAACCACATCTCTGGTGACGGCTCGTCGATGGGGCCGCTGGCGCGCGACGTCATGCTGGCGTACGCCGCTCGCGTCAACGGCGACGCTCCGGTCTGGGCACCGCTGCCGGTGCAGTACGCCGATTACGCCATCTGGCAGCGTCGGGTTCTCGGCTCGGAATCCGATCCGGAATCGTTGCTGGCCAAGCAAATCGGGTATTGGCGTGAGCAGTTGGCCGGGCTGCCGGAGCAGTTGGACCTGCCGTCGGACCGGCCGCGGCCACCACAACAGTCCTTCGCGAGTGCGCGGGTCCCCGTGCAGATCGATGCCGAACTGCATGCTCGCCTGGCCGAATTGGGCCACGCCCACAACGCGACGCTGTTCATGGTGGTGCACACGGCACTTGCCGTGGCACTTGGGCGACTGGCCAACACCGACGACCTCGCGATCGGCTCGCCGTACGCGGGCCGTGGCGACAGCGCGCTCGATGACCTCGTCGGCATGTTCGTCAACACGGTGGTGTTCCGCACGCAGCTGGACCTGACGGAGCCGTTCACCGAACTGCTTGCCCGCCAGCGCGATACCGACCTGGCCGCGTACGCGAACGCCGATGTGCCGTTCGAGCGGTTGGTGGAGGTGCTCAACCCGACCCGTTCGACGGCGCGCAATCCTTTGTTCCAGGTACTGCTCGCCTTCCAGAACCTCGGCACCACGCACTTCGAGCTTCCCGGGCTGGCGGTAGCCGGACTCGACGTCGATTTGGCGACGTCGCAGTTCGATCTGCACCTGACAGTTACCGACACCTACGGCGACGACGGCGCCCCGACGGGTATCGAGGGCACGCTGACCTACGCCACCGACCTGTTCGACGAGTCCACGGTCACTGGCTTTGTGAACCGCCTGGTGCGGGTCCTGACGGCGGTCGTCGCGGATCCCGAAGTGACGGTCGGCGACATCGACCTGCTCGACAGTGCCGAGCGCGCACTGGTGCTCGAGCAGTGGAACGACACGGCTGCCGCGTACGAAACCGCTACAGTGCCCACGTTGTTTGCGCAGTCGGCCGCGAGGTATGCGGACTCGCTCGCGGTGGTTGGCCCGAACGGCGAAGAGCTGAGCTACGGTGAATTGTCGGCACACGTCAACCGTTTGGCGCGCTGGCTGATCGAATCGGGCGTCGGACCCGAGGATCGGGTCGCGATCGCGATGCGGCGGTCGGTCGATCAGTTGATCGCGATGCACGCGGTGCTTGCGGCTGGCGGCGCCTACGTGCCGCTGGATCCGGACCATCCCGAAGAGCGCAACCGCTACGTGCTCGATACGGCCGCGCCCGCGGTGGTGTTGACCGAGCTGGATTCTCTTGATCTGTCCGGCTATTCGAACGCACCGCTGGAGGACGCCGATCGTCGCGCACCGCTGCGCCTCGCGAACACGGCCTATGTGATCTTCACGTCCGGCTCGACCGGCCGGCCGAAGGGTGTGGCGGTGCCGCACGGCGCCATGGCCAATCAAGTGCAGTGGTTGACTGCCGAATACGGCCTGAGCACAGCCGATGTGGTGCTGGTCAAGACGCCGTTTACCTTCGACGTGAGTGTCTGGGAGTACTTCGGTCCGTTGCTGACGGGCGGGCGTGCAGTGGTGGCAACACCGGACGGACATCGCGACCCCGCGTACCTCGCCGCGGTCATCGCGCAGCACTCGGTGACGATGACGTCCTTCGTGCCGTCGATGCTGAGTGTGTTCACGACCACTGCAGCGGCGACAGAACTGGAATCGTTGCGCGCGTTGCTGATCGCCGGTGAAGCATTGCCGCTGTCCACAGTGCGCGCGGTCTGGGCCTTGAAGCCCGATCTCGCCGTGCACAACCTGTACGGACCGACCGAGGCGACGGTGCACGCCACCGCGCATCAGGCGGCACCGACCGATCCGGCGAACGTCCCCATGGGTCTCCCGGTAGCCAATACCACTGCACTGGTGCTGGATTCGCGGTTGCGTCCGGTGCCGATCGGGGTGGCCGGCGAGCTGTACCTGGGCGGTGTGCAGGTGGCGCGCGGCTACTTCGAGCGTGCCGACCTGACCGCCGAGCGTTTCGTCGCGGATCCGTTCGCCGAGACGCCGGGTGCGCGGATGTACCGCACCGGTGACCTGGTGCGGTGGCGGTCCGAAGGCGAGCTGGAGTACCTGGGCCGCACCGACTTCCAGGTCAAGTTGCGCGGTCTGCGCATCGAACTCGGCGAGATCGAGGCCGCGCTACGAGACCAGCAGGCCGTTGCTGAAGCAGTTGCCGTGGTGCACCGCGAGTCGGCGCTCGGCGATCAGCTGGTGGCGTACCTCGTGGCCGCGTCCGGGCAGAGTATCGAGATCGACTCGATCCGTACGGCACTCGGCAGCCGCGTGCCGGCGTACATGGTTCCGTCGCAGTTCGTGGTGTTGGATGCGCTGCCGCTCAACGCTTCCGGCAAGCTGGATCGAAAGGCTTTGCCGGAGCCCGTGTTTGCTGCGCGCGAGTTCCGCGCGCCGTCCACGCCGGTGGAAGAGATTGTGGCGGGTGTGTTCGCGGATGTGCTCGGGGTGGAGCGGGTCGGCGCGGACGATGATTTCTTCGAGTTGGGTGGCAACTCGCTGCTCGCGGCACAGGTGACGGCGCGCATCGGTGCCGCATTGGATGCCCGGATTCCCGTGCGGATGCTGTTCGAGGCCTCCAGCGTGAGCGCGTTGGCCGCTCGGGCGGAATCCCAGGCGGGTGAAGGCCACGTTGAACTCACTCCGCAGGAGCGGCCGGATCGGATTCCGTTGTCGTTGGCGCAGACGCGGATGTGGTTTTTGAACCGGTTCGATCGGGAGTCGGCGGCGTACACGATTCCGTTTGCGGTGCGTCTTACCGGTGCGGTGGATGTGGCGGCGTTGACTGCGGCGGTTGCGGATGTGGTGGCGCGGCATGAGGTGTTGCGCACGGTGTATCCGGAAACTCCTGAGGGTCCGGTGCAGGTGGTGTTGGCGGCGAACCAGGCGCGGGTGGATGTCGACGTGGTCGACGCGGTCGAGGACGAGCTGGTGGGGTTGGTGGCCCAGTTCGTGGCGGCGCCGTTCGATGTGACTGCGCAGATTCCGTTGCGGGTGCGGTTGTTCCGGCTCGGTGCGCACGATTATGTGTTGGCTGTGGCGGTGCATCACATTTCCGGTGATGGTTCGTCGATGGGGCCGTTGGCGCGGGATGTGATGAGCGCGTATGCGGCGCGCGCTGACGGTGAGGCGCCGGGGTGGGCGCCGTTGGGGGTGCAGTACGCCGATTACGCGATTTGGCAGCGGCGGGTGTTGGGTGAGGAGTCCGACCCTGCCTCGTTGTTGTCGCGGCAGATCGGGTATTGGAAGTCGCAGTTGGCGGGGTTGCCGGATCAGTTGGATCTGCCGGCGGATCGGCCGCGGCCGGTGCGGCAGTCCTTTGCCGGTGGCCGGGTGCCGGTGGTGATTCCCGCGCAGGTGCACGCGGGGTTGGTGCGGGTGGCCCAGGCCCAGAACGCGACGATGTTCATGGTGGTGCATACCGGTTTGGCGGTGTTGTTGGGCCGGTTGGCCGGTACCGATGATGTGGCGGTGGGCACCCCGTATGCGGGTCGGGGTGAGGCGGCGCTGGACGATCTGGTGGGCATGTTCGTCAACACGGTGGTGTTCCGCACCCGACTCGACCCCGCGGAATCGTTCACCGACCTGCTGGCACGGCAGCGGGAGACCGATCTGGCGGCGTTCGCGCACGCCGATGTGCCGTTCGAACGGTTGGTGGAGGTGCTGAACCCGGCACGCTCGACCGCGCGGCACCCGTTGTTCCAGGTCGGCTTGTCGTTCCAGAACCTGGCCGCCACCCGCTTCGAGCTGCCCGGGCTGACCGTGGCCGGCGTCGATGTCGAGTTGGCGCTGTCGCAGTTCGACCTGCATTGGATCGTGTCGGATTCTTATGACGACACCGGTGCGGCGGCCGGGATTTCGGGCATGGTCACGTATGCGACCGACTTGTTCGACCCGGACACGGTGAGTGTGTTCGCGGAGCGGTTGGTGCGGGTGTTGACCGCGGTCGCGACCGATCCGGGCGTGAGTGTGGGTGATATCGACCTGCTCGACAGTGCTGAACGTACTCGGGTGTTGGAGTCGTGGAACGCGACGGCGCATCCGGTGCCGGAGGTGACGCTGGCCGGTCTGTTCGCTGATGCGGTGGCCGGGCATGGGGATGGTCCGGCGGTGGTGGATGTCGACGGCACGGTGGTGTCGTATGCGCAGTTCGCCGGGCGGGTCAATGGGTTGGCGCGGTGGCTGATCGACCATGGCGTGGGGCCGGAGGATCGGGTGGTGGTGGCGATGAGCCGCTCACTGGATCAGCTGGTCGCCTTGTACGCGGTCGTGGTCGCGGGTGGGGTGTATGTGCCGGTCGACCCCGATCATCCCGCGGAGCGGTCGCGGTATGTGATCGACACCGCCGCCCCGGTCCTGGTGCTCGATTCGCTGGCGGGCATCGATCTCGACAGCCTCGACACGGCGCCGGTAACGGACGCGGAGCGGCGGGCGCCGCTGCGCGCGGGGAACGCGGCGTATGTGATTTTCACTTCCGGGTCGACGGGCCGGCCGAAGGGTGTGGCCGTGTCGCACGCCGCGGTGGCCAATCAGATGCTGTGGGTGCAGGACTTCTACGCCATGTCGGGCACGGATGTGGTGGCGGTCAAGACCCCGTTCACGTTCGATTTGTCGGTGTGGGAGTACTGGTCGGCGCTGACGTGTGGGGCGCGGGTGGTGCTCGCCCCATCGGGGGTGCCGCAGGACCCGGTGTTGTTGTGGACGCTGTTGGAGCAGCAGCGGGTGAGTTTGTTGCATGTGGTGCCCTCGATGCTCGACGCCTTGTTGGGGGTGCACGAGGGTCGGCTGCCGGTGTCGTTGCGGGCGGTCCTGGCGATCGGTGAAGCGTTGCCGGCGGTGACCGCGCAGCGCGCGATCAGCGTCAACCCCGAGTGCGGGGTGTGGAATCTGTACGGGCCGACGGAGGCGGCGGTGTCGGTCACTGCGCATGCGGTCGGCCCCGCCGATACGGTGTCGGTGCCGATCGGTGCCCCGGAGTGGAATGTGCAGTGTTTCGTGCTGGATGAGCGGTTGCATCCGGTGCCGCCCGGGGTGGCCGGTGAGTTGTATCTGGGTGGCGCCCAGTTGGCGCGGGGCTATCACGCCCGCGCGGAGTTGACCGCGGAACGGTTCGTCGCCCACCCGTGGGTGGCCGGGGCTCGGTTGTATCGGACCGGGGACGTGGTCGCCTGGACTCCCGCCGGGGAACTCGACTATGTGGGTCGGTCGGATTTTCAGGTGAAGGTGCGCGGGTTCCGTATCGAGTTGGGTGAGATCGAAACCGCCCTGCACGCCGTGGCTGGTGTGGCCCAGGCGGTGGTGCTCGCGGTGCAGGATGCGCGGTTGGGGGACCGGCTGGTGGCCTACCTCGTCCCCACCGACGGTGAGCTCGACATCGCGGCGGTGAAGACCGAACTCGGACAGCGTCTGCCGTCCTACATGGTGCCCGCGGCGTGGGTGAGCTTGGAGGCGTTGCCGTTGACGGTCAACGGCAAACTCGACCGCAAGGCGCTGCCGGCGCCGGTGTTCGAAGCGAAAACGTTCCGGGCCCCGGCCACCCCGGTGGAAGAGATCGTGGCCGGGGTGTTCGCCGACGTGCTCGGCCTCGACCGCGTCGGGGTCGACGACGACTTCTTCGAACTCGGCGGCAACAGTCTGCTGGCCACCCAGGTCACCGCGCGGGTGGGGGCGGCCCTGGACACCACCATCGCGGTGCGGGTCGTGTTCGAAGCGCCCACCGTCGCCGGGCTGGCGGCGCTGGCGGAGTCGCGGGCGGGGCAGGGGCGTACGCCGTTGGTGGCGCAGCCGCGACCTGATCGGGTGCCGTTGTCGCTGGCGCAGAACCGGATGTGGTTCCTCAACCGGTTCGACACCACCTCCATCGCCTACACGATTCCGTTGGCGGTGCGGTTGTCGGGTCGGGTGGATCTGGCGGCGTTGCGGGCGGCGGTCGCTGATGTGATCGCGCGGCACGAGGTGTTGCGCACGGTGTATCCGGAGACCCCGGAGGGTCCGGTGCAGGTCATCCTGCCGGTCGAGCAGGCCCACATCGACGTCGATGTCGAGGTCGTCGACGAGACGCAGGTGTTCGCGGCGGTGGCCGGGTTTGTGGGCGAGCCGTTCGACGTGGCGGTGTCGGTGCCGGTGCGGGTGAAGGTGTTCGAACTGAGCGAGAGCGAGTTCGTGCTCGCCGTCGCGGTGCATCACATCTCCGGGGACGGCTCGAGCATGGGCCCGTTGGCACGCGACGTGATGGTCGCCTACGCGGCCCGCGCCAACGGCGACGCCCCGGCGTGGGCGCCGCTGGCCGTGCAGTACGCCGACTACGCGATCTGGCAGCGCCACGTCCTCGGCGAGGAAACCGACCCCGAATCCGTACTGTCGCGCCAGATCGACTACTGGCGCACCCAACTGGCCGGACTGCCCGACCAACTCGACCTCCCCACCGACCGACCGCGGCCGGTGGAGGCGTCGCAGCAGGGCCGTGACTACAGCTTCACCCTTGATGCGGAGTTGTTCGACGCGGTGCGCGCGGTCGCGGCCGCGAATGGTGCAACCACGTTCATGGTGGTGCATGCGGCGTTGGCGGTGTTGTTGGCGCGGCTGGCCAACACCGACGACGTGGCGATCGGTGCGCCGATCGCGGGGCGTGGGGAGGCCGAACTCGACGACCTGGTCGGCATGTTCGTCAACACGCTGGTCTTGCGTTCGGATGTCCAGCCGGGACAAGCATTTTCGGAGTTGTTGCGCCGGACCCGGCAGGCCGATCTGGCGGCATTCGCCAACGCGGACGTGCCGTTCGAGCGCCTCGTCGAGGTGCTCAACCCGGCCCGCTCCACCGCACGGCACCCGCTGTTCCAGGTGGCGTTGACGTTCCAGAACATGGGGCAGACCCGCTTCGAGTTGCCTGGGCTCACGGTTGCCGGCGTGGAGATCGAAACCACCTCGGCGAAGTTCGACATCCAGCTCACCGTCGCCGAGTCCGAGCCTGGCGCCGATGTTCCCGCGGTCTTGACGTATGCGACCGACCTGTTCGACGAGGCGTCGATGGCGGCGTTCGCCGACCGGTTCCGGCGGGTGCTGGCCGCGGTGACGGCCGATCCGAAGACCGCGGTCGGTGACATCGAACTGCTCGATGCGGCCGAACGCGAGCAGGTGTTGACCGCCTGGAACACCGCAGGCGCCAGCATCCCGGACCAGACGCTGGTCGACCTGTTCACTGCTGCGGCCGCCGCGCATCCGGAAGCGACGGCCGTGCGCTGCGGTGACGTGTCGTTGACGTATGCGGAATTGGCGTCGCGGTCGAACCGGTTGGCGCGCACCCTGATCGAGGCGGGGGTGGGTCCGGAATCGATGGTCGCGATCGCGGTGGAGCGGTCGGTGGACGTTGTGGTGGCCATGCTGGGCGTGCTCGGCGCCGGCGGGTCGTACGTGCCACTGGATGTGAACTACCCGGCTGCGCGGCTGAGTTTCGTGCTCGAGGACGCGGCGCCGGTGTGTGTGGTGTCGCGACGCGAGGACGCGGGCAAGTTGCCCGACACTGCGGTGCCGGTGGTGTTGGTCGACGAGGTCGATCCGCAACTCAGCGACGCGCCGGTGACCGATGCGCAGCGGCGGGCGCCGTTGACGCCGGACAACGTCGCGTATGCGATCTACACCTCCGGGTCGACCGGCATCCCCAAGGGTGTGGCGGTGTGCCATCGCAATGTCGTTGCGTTGCTGACGAATTCGGCTCCGCTGTTCGGGTTCGACGACACCGATGTGTGGACGATGTTCCACTCGTTCGCGTTCGACTTCTCGGTGTGGGAGTTGTGGGGCGCGTTGGCGTTCGGTGGCTCGGTCGTGGTCGTGGACTACGTGACGTCGCGCTCGCCGAGCGAGTTCGCGGCTCTGGTGGCCCGTGAGGGTGTGACCGTGCTCAACCAGACTCCGTCGGCGTTCTACCAGTTCGCCGAGGCCGAACGGTCCAACGGGGTGCCGTTGGCGTTGCGGCATGTGATCTTCGGTGGTGAGGCGCTGGATCTGGGTCAGCTCTCGCGCTGGTATGACCGCCACGACGACACCAGCCCGCGGTTGGTGAACATGTACGGCATCACCGAAACCACGGTGCACGTGTCGTTCCTGGCGCTCGATGCCGAGCTGGCCGCGGGTGCCTCGGCCAGTGTGATCGGTCGCGGACTGCCGGGATTGACGGTGTATGTGCTGGATTCGCGGTTGCGGCCGACCCCGGTCGGGGTGGCCGGTGAGATCTATGTGGCGGGCCCGCAGGTGTCGCGTGGCTACCTCGGTCGCGCCGAGCTGCGCGCGAGCAGGTTCGTGGCCAACCCGTTCGGTGCGCCCGGGGAGCGGATGTACCGTTCCGGCGACGTTGGGCGCTGGAACGCTCGCGGGGAACTCGAGTACGCCGGGCGCAGCGACCAACAGGTGCAGTTGCGTGGTTTCCGCATCGAACTCGGCGAGATCGAGTCCGCGTTGATGCGCTACGACGGTGTCGCCTCCGCGGTCGCGGTGGTGCGCACCGACGATCGGGTGGGCGAGCAACTGGTGGCCTATCTGGTGCCCGAAACCGGACGCAGCATCGACGCCGGCCACGTCAAGGAATCGGTGGCCGAGTTCCTCACCGGCTACATGGTGCCCGACGCGATCATGGTGCTCGATGCGTTGCCGTTGACCATCAACGGCAAGTTGGACCGTAAGGCGCTGCCGGCGCCGGAGTTCGTCAGCGACAAGGTGTTCCGCGAACCGCAGACCCCGATGGAGCAGGCGGTCGCGGCGGTGTACGCGGATCTGCTCGGAGTCGAGCAGGTCGGCGCCGACGACGACTTCTTCGACCTCGGCGGTAACTCGCTGGCGGCCACCCGGGCGGTGGCGCGGCTGAACGAGACCCTCGACGTCACCGTCGGGGTGCGCGATCTGTTCGAGTGCCCGTCGGTGACCGCATTGGCCGCGCGGATCGCCGCCGCCGAGTCCGGGTCGGTGCGGCCGCGGATCACCCGCGCCGAACGTCCCGAGCGGGTGCCGCTGTCGTTGGCGCAGCAGCCGATGTGGGTGCTCAACCAGCTCGACACCGCCTCGCCGGCCTACAACATCCCGATGGCGATCCGG
Organism: Skermania sp. ID1734; assembly: GCF_007489285.1. Taxonomy (GTDB): domain Bacteria; phylum Actinomycetota; class Actinomycetes; order Mycobacteriales; family Mycobacteriaceae; genus ID1734. The sequence goes on along the minus strand of NZ_VLIY01000001.1, from coordinate 442,228 downwards.
TTGACCGGTGAGTTGGACACCGCCGCGTTCGCGGCGGCGGTCGCCGACGTGGTGGAGCGGCACGAGCCGCTGCGCACCCGCTACCCGGTGGCCGACGGCGTGCCCTATCAGCAGGTGCTGCCGCTGGCGCAGGTCGCCGCCGACTACGACCTGTCACCCGTGCACGACGCCGACGTGTTCGCCCGGGTGGTGGACATGGTCACCGAGGGCTTCGACGTGACCCTGGCCGCGCCGGTGCGGGCACGGCTGTTCAAAGCCGCCGAATCTTCTGGTCACTCCGCAGGCTCCGCTCCTGTGTCTTCTGGTCGCTCCGCAGGCTCCGCTCCTGCCGACGAGTATGTATTCGCCATCGTCGTGCACCACATTTGTGCCGACGGTGCGAGCCTGGCGCCGCTGGCGCGGGACCTGATCACCGCCTACGTCGCCCGCACCGGTGGTGACGCGCCGTCGTGGTCGCCGCTGAAGGTGGACTACGCCGACTTCGCCATCTGGCAGCGCCGGGTGATCGGCAGCCCGGACGAGCCGGATTCGGTGGCCGCGGCGCAGTTGGCGTTCTGGCGCGAGAGCCTGGCCGGTATCCCCGAACGCATCGACCTGCCGTTCGACCGGCCACGGCCGGCGCAGCAGTCCATGCGCGGGGGCACCGTGCTGTTCGACATCCCCGCCGAGATTCACACCGGATTGTCCACCGTTGCCCGGCAACGCAATTCGACCGTGTTCATGCTCGTGCACGCCGGTCTGGCCGCGTTACTGGCGCGGTTGTCGGGCAGCAGCGACATCGTCATCGGGACCCCGTACGCCGGTCGCGGCGAACGCGTCCTCGACGACCTGGTGGGCATGTTCGTCAACACCCTGCCGCTGCGCACCCGGGTCGAGCCCGACGCCCCGATCGGTGAGTTGCTCGAGGCCAGTCGCCAGGCCGACCTGGCCGCGTTCGCCAACGCCGACATCCCGTTCGAACAGATCGTGGAAGCGTTGCGCCCAGCCCGGTCGGCGTCGTATCACCCGATCTTCCAGGTGAGCCTGGCGTTCCAGAACTTCGAACAGGTGCATCTGGAGCTGCCCGGGCTGACGATCAGCGCGGTGGATGCCGGTGAGGCCACCGCAAAGTTCGACCTGCTGCTGGCCATCGAGGAACGCCATGAAGCGGACGGGGCAGCTGCTGGCATGACCGCCGGCTTCACCTACGCCAAAGACCTCTTCGACGAGGCCACTGTCGAGCGGTTCGGTCGCCGGTTGGTGCGCGTGCTGGCCGCGCTGGTAGCCGACCCGACGACCGCCGTCGGTGACATCGACATCTTCGACGACGACGAACGCGTGCAGCCGCGCCGGCTCGAACCCGTCGAACCGGTTTCGGCGCTTCCCGGAACCGGCCTGCTGCCCGCCCTCACCGCCTCGGTCGAGCAGGCCCCCGACGCGCCGGCCGTCTTCGCCGGCGAGGACGAATACGACTACCAAACCATCGACGGGCGCTCCTCCCAACTGGCCCGGGTGCTCATCAGCCGCGGCGCCGGCCCCGGCACCACCGTCGCGGTCGCGCTGGATCGCTCAGTCGAATCCGTCATCACCACCTGGGCCGTCCTCAAAGCAGGAGCCGCGGCGCTGCCGATCAACTCGGAGGAACCTCCCCATCAGCTCCCGGAGGTCGTGGTGGGCGTCACGACCCGCGACACGCTCCCGAGCGCCGGGAGCATCGAGTGGCTCATCCTCGACGATTCCGTCACAGCCGCAATGATTTCCGGTGAGTCGCCACGGCCGGTGTCGGCTGCACAACGCTCCCGCGACCTCGCCGGCACGGACGCCGCCTTCGTCGCGGTGACCGGCGATGCTGTCAGTTATGACGACCTCGCGGCCGATGTGGACCGGGTGACACGGGAGAGTGCGGTGGATCCGGAGTCCACCACCGCGCTCCTCGGATCTCAGCACTCCTACGGTGCTGTCGTGGAGGTGCTCGTCGCGGCCACCGCGGGTGCGGCACTGACTGTTTCGACGCCGGACACCGACGCGATCGGGGACTGGCTGGCCGAGGAGGAGGTCACCCACCTCGTGGTGGCGTCCGACGCCGACGCGCTGGACCCCGACGAGCTCAACGAACTCGCCGGTGTCATCGTGACCGGTCCGCATGCGGTCGACGTCGCGGCGAGCGACGGTCCGACCGTGGTCGACATCCGCCGCGCGTAGGGAAGATTTCCTGACACGCGCGGCGGGTCGACACGCCGACTGTGCGGAGGCAGAGCACGCCGATTTGTTGACCTTGTATTACCCGAGACTTAATATCCATAAATGTCCGCTAAATTCGCAGCAAAAGCGCTCGTCACCGCGGCAATCGCCGCCTCAGTTGGACTGGTCGCTGCTCCAGCGGCCTCGGCCAGCACGGCAAGCCCCGTAACTCCGACCCCGGCGGCTGGGTCGGTGACCTTCTGCGTCAACATCCCCATGCCAGGGTCGGCGAATCTCGCCTTCTGCCTGCCCTAAACCGCAACCTGCATTCCGTCAGCGGTTGCGGCGGTCCTTCAGCCACGCGTCGAGCGTCGCACCGAACACATCGAGACCCTCCGGGTTGAGCATTTCGGTGTGGTTCACCCGTGAGGGCAGCGTGTCGATCTTTCCGTTGATGTGTGGTTGCCACGCGGCCAGTAGCGCCTGCGGGGTGGCGTGGTCGTTCGAGGTTATGAACAGCACGTCGCCGTCGTAAACGGGCGGTTCGTAGGTCTCGACGAACTTGACCGACCGGACCGACGCTCGGAAGATGCGCTGCACGGCCTCCGGGGTGAGTGAGGTCTGCGCCCCGCCCATGACGGTGAGCAACTCGCTGGCCTTCTCCACCGAGATGTCGTCGAGCGCCTGGCCCGGCTCGTGCACGTACCCGATGGACTCCCAGAGTTCGACAAGTTCGTCCTCGAGGGTCTTCTCTTCCTGGTCCACGCCGGCGATGCCCGAGTCGAGCATGGCCAGCGCGGCAATCGTTTCCCCGCGCTGCTGCAGTTTGGCGGCGACCGTGTGCGCCAACAGCCCACCGAGAGACCAGCCGACCAACGTGTACGGACCCTGCGGCTGCATCCGTCGGATTTCCGCGACGTAGCGGTCGGCGATGTCATCGAGTGATTCAGGAAGGAAATCGGGTTCCGTCATGGCCGGCGTTTGGATGCCGTAGATCGCCCGTTGTGAATCCAGGTAATTCCCGAGCGCAACGTAGGGCCACGCGATGCCGGAGGCCGCGTGGATGACGAAGATCGGGTTCGTCGGATCGCCATCGCGGAGGCGCATGATGACGCCGAGGGTGTCATCGGCGTCGGGTGCCCGCTGGGGAGTAGCGAGGCGAGCCGCGAGGTCGGCGACGGTGCGGTGCAGGAACAGCCACTGCAGTTGCACCTTCACACCGAGCGACTGTCCGAGCATCGATGCCACCCGCGCAGCGATCAGACTGTTGCCGCCCAGTTCGAAGAAGTCGTCGTCGGCGCCGACCCGCTCGACGCCGAGCAACTCGGCGAATACCGCCGCGACCGCCTCTTCTGTCGGGGTCGACGGTGCCCGGAACTCGCGGGCTTCGATTACGGGCACTGGCAAGGCTTTTCGGTCGAGTTTGCCCGAGGCGGTCACCGGCATCTCCGGCAAAACCAGGATGTGGTTGGGCACCATGTAGCCCGGCAAACGCGATGTGAACTCGTCGCGCACCGCATCGACGTCGAGCACGGTGCCGTGTTCTGCGGTGAGGTAGGCAACCAGCTGGTCACCGACGGTCGGGTCGGTGTGCACCACCGCCACCGCGCCGGCGACGCTGGGGGACTGGTGCAGGGCGGCCTCGACCTCGCCCAGTTCGATGCGCAGTCCGCGGAGCTTGACCTGGAAGTCGGTGCGGCCCATGAACTGTAGTTCGCCATCCGGCGTCCAGCGCATGAGATCGCCGGAGCGGTACAGTCGCTCGCCCGCGCCGAATGGGCTGGCGACGAAGCGTTCCGCCGTCAGATCGGGACGCCCGTGGTAGCCGCGGGCGAGCTGGTCGCCACCGATGTACAACTCGCCGGCCACGCCGACCGGAACGGGGTGTAGCCGCGAATCCAGCAGGTAGAAGAGAGTGTTCCAAGCGGGGCCACCGATCGGGACGTTCGTCGGGTCGTCGCGCCGGGTCGGGTGGCCGCACACGTGGATCGTGGTTTCCGTGGGGCCGTAGAGGTTATGCACGACGGTCGACGGGCTCAGGTCGTTCACCGCAATTGCGGTGGCCTGCGGCAACGCCTCACCGGCGACGATCAACGCGCGCAACGAGGTCAGCTCCGCTGATGCTGCCCCGGCCGCGAACACAGCCAACATCGACGGCACGAAAGATGTCAGCGTGACTCCGGTTTCGGCGATTCGCGCAGAAAGATAGGCGGGGTCGCGGTGACCGTCCGCGCTGGCAAGTACCGCGCGGGCGCCGACCTGAAGCGGGGTGAAGTACTCCCAGACGCTGACGTCGAAGGTGGCCGGCGTCTTGATCAGCACCGCATCATCGGGGGTGATGTCGTAATTGCCGATCAGCCATTGCAGTTGGTTGATCACCGCGTGATGGGGCAGCGCGACGCCCTTGGGCTGGCCGGTGGATCCCGACGTGAAGATCACGTACGCGGTGTTCTCGGCCCGCAGCGGCGTCGGCCTGTCGTCGTCCGTCACCGGACTGTCCGGCAGGTTCGACAGGTCGAGTGTGTCGATGCGGATGGATTCAGCGCCGGTGAATTCGTCGCTGCCGGTGGTCAGCACCAGTCGAGGCGTGGTGGTGGCCAGAATGTGGCTGTTGCGTTCAACCGGGTGCTCGGGGTCGATGGGTACGTACGTTCCGCCCGCGGCCAGGACGCCATATATGGCGGTCATCTGCGGCAGTGACCGTTTCATCGCGATGGCGACCGGTACCTCCGGCCCCACGCCGTTGCCGAGGAGCCAATGCGCCAACCTGTTCACCTGCGAAGAGAATTCCGCGTAGGTCAGTTCGGTACCAGTGTCGGCGACCACGGCAACGTTGTCGGGGAATGCGGCGACGGCAGCATCGAACAGCGACGGCAGCGTGCCCTCGGCGACTGCGTGTTGCGTCGAATTCCACTCCGAGACAACGCGGATGCGTTCGGCCGCGTCGAGGAAGTTGATGTCGCCGACCGGAATAGCCGGTGTTGCCGCGACCGACACGAGGACGCGGCGGAGTCGGTCGGCGATGCCGGCGACTGTCGCGTGATCGAAAAGGTCGGTGGCGTAGATGAGCTGTCCGCCGATCCCGGCAGGGCCGCCGTTCTCGTCGTAGGTGTCAGCGAGCATCAGTTGTAGATCGAATTCGGTTGCCGCCGACTCGATCTCGAAGCCTTCGATGGTCAGCCCGGGCAGTTGGAAGCGGGTCTGCCCCATGTTCTGGAAGGCCAGCATGACCTGGAACAGCGGGTGCCGGGCGGTGGAGCGGGCCGGGTTGAGTACCTCGACGAGGCGCTCGAACGGCACGTCCGCGTGCGCGTAGGCGGCGAGGTCGATATCTCGTTGCCGGGCAAGCAGATCGGTGAACGATTCCCCGGCCTGCAGCTGGGTCCGGAACACGATCGTGTTGACGAACATGCCGACCAGGTCGTCGAGCGCGGCGTCACCGCGACCGGCGATGGGTGTGCCGATGGCGACGTCGTCGGTGTTGGCCAGTCGTGCCAACAGCACCGCGAGGGCGGTGTGCACCACCATGAACATTGTCGCGTGCTGGTTCTGGGCGAGCTCGACCAGTCGAGTGTGGGTATCGGCGTCGATGGCGATGTCGACCTTGGCGCCGGCGTAGCTGGCGATGACCGGTCGAGGTCGGTCGGTGGGCAGGTCGAGTTGTTCGGGCAGGCCGGCCAGTTGGGTGCGCCAGTAGCCAACCTGTCGGGACAGCACGGAGTCGGGGTCGGTTTCCTCGCCGAGGACGTGGCGCTGCCAGATGGCGTAGTCGGCGTACTGCACGGCCAGCGGCGCCCAGGACGGGGCGTCGCCGTTGGCGCGGGCCGCGTAGGCGATCATCACGTCCCGTGCGAGGGGGCCCATGCTCGAGCCGTCCCCGGAGATGTGGTGCACGGCGACGGCGAGCACGTAACCGTCTCCGGCGACGTGGTAAATGCGGACGCGTACGGGCACTTGCGTGGTCACGTCAAAGGGAGTGGTGACGAAGCCGGCGAGGGCCTCGAACACGCCGGCGGGGTCGACGTCCTCGACATCGACGTCGATGTGGGCCTGTTCGACGGGCAGGATGACCTGGACGGGACCGTCGGGGGTTTCCGGGTAGACGGTGCGCAGCACCTCGTGCCGGGCGATGACGTCGGCGACGGCTGTGCGTAGGGCGTCGATGTCGACGTCACCGGACAGTCTGACGGCGAACGGGATCGTGTAGGCGATCGAGGTGGTGTCGAACCGGTTGAGGAACCACATCCGGTTCTGCGCCAGCGACAGCGGGACTCGCTCGGGTCGGTCTTGGCGGGTCAGGGCTACCCGTCCGTCGCCGGCGTGGGATTCGGCGTGGGCGGCGAGCCCGGCGACGGTGGGGGCTTCGAACACCACCCGCACCGCGATGGTGGTGTCCAACGCGGCACCGACGCGCGCAGTGACCTGGGTGGCCAACAGCGAGTTGCCGCCCAACTCGAAGAAGTCGTCGTCGACCCCGACCCGGTCGAGGCCGAGCACGTCGGCGAACACCCCGGCCACGATCTCTTCCACCGGCGTGGCCGGGGCCCGGAACGTTTTCGCTTCGAACACCGGCGCGGGCAGCGCTTTGCGGTCGAGTTTGCCGTTGACCGTCAACGGCAACGCCTCCAGGGCGACCCACGCCGCGGGCACCATGTAGGACGGCAGACGCTGCCCCAGCTGCGTTTTCACGGCCGTGATGTCCAGGGTGGTACCTGGTTCGGGCACGAGGTAGGCCACCAGCCGGTCCCCCAACCGCGCATCATGCACCGCCAACACGACCGCCTGGGCGACACCAGGCACAGCGTGCAGGGCGGTTTCGATCTCACCCAACTCGATGCGGAACCCGCGCACCTTCACCTGAAAATCCGACCGGCCCACGTAGTCGAGTTCACCGGTGGCAGTCCAGGCGACCACGTCCCCGGTCCGATACAACCGGGCCCCGGCCACCCACGGGTGGGCGACGAACCGTTCCGCGGTCAACTCCGCCCGGTCGTGATAGCCCCGCGCCAACTGGGCACCGCCCAGATACAACTCACCGGCCACCCCGACCGGCACCGGATGCAACCGCTCATCCAGCACGAAACACTGCACATTCCACTCCGGCGCACCGATCGGCACCGACACCGTATCCGCAACAGTGACCGGGTGGGCGGTCACCGACACCGCCGCCTCCGTCGGCCCGTACAGATTCCACACCCCGATATCGGGGTTGACGCTGATCGCGCGCTGCGCGGTCACCGCCGGCAACGCTTCACCGATCGCCAGGACCGCCCGCAGCGAGGCGGGCAGCCGACCCTCGTGCACCCCCAACAAGGCGTCGAGCATCGAGGGCACCACATGCAACAGACTCACCCGCTGCTGCTCGAGCAGCCCCCACAACAGGGCGGGGTCCTGCGGCACCCCCGATGGGGCGAGCACCACCCGCGCCCCACACGTCAGCGCCGACCAGTACTCCCACACCGACAAATCGAACGTGAACGGGGTCTTGACCGCCACCACATCCGTGCCCGACATGGCGTAGAAGTCCTGCACCCACAGCATCTGATTGGCCACCGCGCCATGGCTGACCGCGACACCCTTCGGCCGGCCCGTCGACCCGGAAGTGAAAATCACATACGCCGCATTCCCCGCGCGCAGCGGCGCCCGCCGATCCGCGTCCGTCACCGGCGCCGTGTCGAGGCCGTCGAGATCGATGCCCGCCAGCGAATCGAGCACCAGGACCGGGGCGGCGGTGTCGATCACATACCGCGACCGCTCCGCGGGATGATCGGGGTCCACCGGCACATACACCCCACCCGCGACCACGACCGCGTACAAGGCGACCAGCTGATCCAGGTGCCGGCTCATCGCCACCACCACCCGATCCTCCGGACCCACACCGTGGTCGATCAGCCACCGCGCCAACCCATAGACCCGCCCCGCGAACTGCGCATACGACACCACCGTGCCGTCGACATCCACCACCGCCGGACCATCCCCATGCGCCACAACAGCATCCGCGAACAAGCTGGCCAGCGTCACCTCCGGCACCGGATGCGCCGTCGCGTTCCACTCCGTCAACACCCGGGTACGTTCACCGGCGTCGAGCAGGTCGATATCCCCGACCCTCACGCCCGGATCGGCCGCGACCGCGGTCAACACCCGCACCAACCGCTGCGCAAACACCGACACGGTGTCCGGGTCGAACAAATCCGTCGCATACGTGACCATGCCCGAAATCCCGGCCGCCGCACCGGACTCGTCATAGGTGTCCGACACGATCCAATGCAGGTCGAACTGCGACAGCGCCAACTCGACATCGACGCCGGCCACGGTCAGCCCGGGCAGCTCGAAGCGGGTGGCGGCCAGGTTCTGGAACGACAATCCGACCTGGAACAGCGGGTGCCGCGCGGTCGAGCGTGCCGGGTTCAGCACCTCCACCAACCGTTCGAACGGCACATCCGCGTGCGCGAACGCCGCCAGATCGGTCTCCCGCTGCCGTGCCAGCAGGTCGGTGAACGATTCCGCGGGGTCCAACCGGGTGCGGAACACCACCGTGTTGACGAACATGCCCACCAGATCGTCCAGCGCCGCCTCACCCCGACCCGCATACGGGGTGCCCACCGCCACATCATCGACACCGGCCAACCGGCCCAACAACACCGCCAAACCGGTATGCACCACCATGAACATCGTCGCGTTCTGGGCCTGGGCCACCCGCACCAACCCCGCATGCACCTCGGCGGGAATCACCACCGGCACCCGGCCACCGGCAAAGGACTGCCGCACCGGCCGCGGCCGATCCGCCGGCAAATCCAACTGATCCGGCAACCCCGCCAACTGCGACTTCCAATACCCGATCTGCCGCGACAACAACGAGGCAGGGTCGGACTCCTCACCCAACACCCGCCGCTGCCAAATCGCGTAATCGGCGTACTGCACCCCCAACGGCACCCAGCCCGGCGCCTCACCCGCAGCCCGCGCCGCATACGCGCTCATCACATCCCGCGCCAACGGCCCCATCGACGAACCATCACCGGAAATGTGATGCACCGCCACAGCCAACACATAATCGTCATCAGCGAGCCGGAACAACCGCACCCGCAACGGAATCTGCGCAGTCACATCGAACGGCGCCGCGACGAACTGGGCCACCAACCCCACCAGCTCGTCCTCGACCGCGTCGACCACGTCGACATCAACCCGAGCCTGGGTCGCCGCCAGCACCACCTGCACCGGGCCCTCAGGAGTTTCCGGATACACCGTGCGCAACACCTCATGCCGCGCAACCACATCCGCAACCGCCGCAGTCAACGCCGCCACATCCACCGCACCGGTAAGACGCACCGCAAACGGAATCGTGTACGCCGCCGACTCCCGATCGAACCGATTCAAAAACCACATCCGCGTCTGCGCCAACGACAACGGAATCCGATCCGGCCGCTCCTGCGGGCCCAACGCGACACGGCCCTCACCGGCGTGCGATTCGACCTGCGCGGCCAACGCCGACACGGTCGATGCCTCGAACACGACGCGTACCGGCACCCGAGTGTCCAGTGCCGCACCGATACGCGCGGTGACCTGCGTGGCCAGCAAGCTGTTGCCACCCAACTCGAAGAAATCGTCGTCCGCGCCGACCCGCTCCACCCCGAGCACATCCGCGAACACACCCGCCACAATCTCTTCCACCGGCGTGGACGGCGCCTTGAACGGCCGACTCTCGAACACGGGCTCCGGCAAAGCCTTTCGGTCGAGCTTGCCGTTGACGGTCAATGGGAACGCATCGAGCACCATGACGGCGCGTGGCACCATGTAACCGGGCAGCCGGTCACCGACCGCGGCGATCAGCGCGGCCGGGTCGACCTGTGCACCAGCGACCGGCACGACATAGGCGACGAGTTGGTCGCCGAGTGTGGGGGAGCGGTGGGCGAACACGGCGGCCTGATCCACCGAATCCTCCGCCCGCAACGCCGATTCGATCTCGCCCAGTTCGATACGGAACCCGCGCATCTTGACCTGAAAGTCCGCCCGCGAGACGTATTCGAGGACGCTGCCGCGCCAGGCCACCACGTCACCGGTGCGGTACATCCGCTCGCCAGGAACGCCGTAGGGATCGGCGACGAAACGGTCGGCGGTGATGTCGGGACGTCCGACGTACCCGCGGCCCAGCTGGATTCCCGACAGGTACAGCTCACCGGCGACGCCCTCGGGCACCGGACGCAGCCGGTCGTCGAGCACCAGGCACGCCATGCCCCGGATCGGGCCGCCGATGTTGATCGGCTCGCCGGGTAGCACCGGGTCGCTGATGTTGGTCATCACCGTCGTCTCGGTGGGCCCGTAGCCGTTGTAGATCTTGCGGACCCCGGCCGCGTCGGTATTCGCCCAGCGGGCGGCCAACTCCGGTGCGAGTGCCTCGCCGCCGGCGGAGACGTAGACCAAATCGTCCAGACCGGCCGGATCGATCGACGCCAACGCGGCCGGGGTGATGAATGCGCGGGTAACCCGCTCGCCGGCCAGCAGCGCCTTGAGTTCCTCACCGCCGTAAATCGTCGGAGCAGCCACGATCATGGTGCTCGATGCGCCGATGGCCAGCAACAACTCCAGAATCGAGGCATCGAAGCTCGGCGAACCGAAATGCAGCGTGCGATCGGCCGGGCTCAGCTCGTAGCGTTCGACCTGTTCGACGGTGAAGTTGGCCAAACCGGTGTGGGTGACCACCACACCCTTCGGCCGCCCGGTCGAGCCGGAGGTGAAGATCGCATACGCCGGGTTGTTCAACCGGACCGGATGCACCCGGTCGGCGTCGGTGATCGTCTCGGCCGGCCAATCCTGCAGTGTCGCGAGGAATTCCGGATCGTCGAGTGCGACCCATTCGATGTCGTCGGGCAGTTGCTCACGCACCGTCGAGACGGTGAACCCGATCCGTGAGCGCGCGGTTTCGAGCATGTACTCGATACGGTCACGCGGGTGCCGCGGGTCGATCTGAGCGAACGCCGCGCCCGACTTGGCGATCGACCACACCGCCCACACCGATTCCACCGACCGCGGAATCGCCGCGGCCACCAGGTCCTCAGGCCCGATGCCCCGCGAAATCAACCAGCGGCCAAGACGATTCGACCGCTCGTCCAACTCGCCGTAACTCCACTGCCGGTCCTCGAACACGAGCGCCGGATGCGCCGGATCCAGGGCGGCCGCCTCCACGAGCATGTCCGCCAGCACCCGCCCGGGCACCGCCGGCGTGCCATGCCGGTGCAGCAGGTCCGCGCGTTCGTCGGCGCCCAGCAACTCGATCTGTCCGACCGCGGTCTGCGGCGCGGCCGCAACCTCACCGAGAACCCGAACCAGACGCCCGACAAACCCCGACACCGTGTCCGGGTCGAACAGGTCGGTGGCATAGGTCACCATGCCGGAAATGCCTGCCGGGGAGCCGTCGTCGGTGTAGCTGTCGGCCACCATGAACTGCAGATCGAAATCGCTGGTGGCCGTGTCCACGTCCAGACCCGACACGCTCAACCCGGGCAGCTCGAAACGCGCCTGCGTCATGTTCTGGAACGCCAGCACCACCTGGAACAGCGGATGCCGCGCGGTGGAGCGTTCCGGATTGAGCACCTCCACCAACCGCTCGAACGGCACATCCGCGTTCGCATACGCGGCCAGGTCCGTATCACGCTGGCGGGCAAGCAAATCCACGAACGACTCACCGGCGTCCAACCGGGTGCGGAACACCACCGTGTTGACGAACATGCCCACCAGCTCGTCCAGCAGCGCCTCACCGCGACCCGCATACGGAGTGCCGACAGCGACGTCGTCGGTGCGGCCCAGCCGCCCCAGCAGCACCGCCAGCGCGGTGTGCACCACCATGAACAACGTCGCGTTGTGTTTCTGGGCGAGCGCCTGCAACTGCGCATGCAGGCCCGCCTCGATCGTGATCGGCACCCGCGCCGCCGCCAGCGACTGACGCGCCGGACGCGGCCGATCCGACGGCAGATCCAACTGCTCCGGCAGATCCGCCAACTGAGTACGCCAGTAACCGATCTGGCGCGACAGCAGCGACTCCGCATCCGACTCGTCACCCAGCACCCGCCGCTGCCACAACGCGTAATCGGCGTACTGCACCGCCAACGGTGACCACCCCGGCGCCTCACCGTTGGCACGCGCCGCATAGGCAACCATCACGTCCCGAGCCAGCGGACCCATCGACGAGCCATCGCCGGAAATATGGTGCACCGCAACGGCCAGCACGTAGTCTTGCCCGTCGAGCTCGAACACCCGCACCCGCAGCGGGACCTCAGACGTCACATCGAACGGCTTCGACAAAAAGCCCGTGACTGCCTCGAATACGTCCGACTCGGCCACCGGCGTCACTGCTACCTCGACCGCCGCCTCCGCCACCGGCAGCACCACCTGAACCGGACCATCCGGCGTCTCCGGATACAGCGTGCGCAGCACCTCGTGACGGGTGACCACATCGCCGATCGCCGCGCGCAGCGCGTCGAGATCGACGCGCCCGGACAGCCGCACAGCCAGTGGAATGATGTAGGCCGCCGATTCACTGTCGAACCGGTTGAGGAACCACATGCGAGTTTGGGCGAGGGACAACGGAATCGGGCCGCTGCGTTCCTGGGCGGTTAGCGGGATCCGACCTTCGCCCGCGTGCGATTCCGCGTTCGCCGCGAGTGCGGTGACCGTCGACGACTCGAACAAGACGCGTACCGGGATGCGGGTGTCGAGTTGCTCGCCGAGTCGTGCAGTCACCTGCGTGGCGAGCAGCGAGTTGCCGCCCAATTCGAAGAAATCGTCATCGGCGCCGACCCGGTCCAGGCCGAGCACATCGGCGAAGATGGTCGCGACGATTTGTTCCACCGGAGTGGTCGGCGCGCGAAATTCCTTGGCGGTGAACACCGGTGCGGGCAGTGCCTTGCGGTCCAGCTTGCCCGACGGGTTGAGCGGAAACGCGTCGAGCACCACCAGCGCCGTCGGGATCATGTATGACGGCAACCACTGCGCCAGTCCCTGCCGGAGCGTATCGAGGTCCAACTCGGCTCCGGGCTCGGGTACCGCGTAGCCCACGAGTTGGTCGCCGCTGTCGGTGGCGAGCACCAATGCCGCCGCTTGATTGACGCCGTCTTGGGCCAGCAGAGCGGTCTCGATCTCACCGAGTTCGATGCGCTGACCATGAAACTTCACCTGGAAGTCGGTGCGGCCCAGGTACTCCAAGTCACCGGCACTGTTCCAGCGCACGAGGTCGCCCGTGCGGTAGAGGCGGTCGCCGGGCGGCCCGAACGGGTCGGCCACAAAGCGGTCGGACGTGATGTCCGGGCGTTTGCGATACCCGCGGGCGAGCTGGATTCCACCGAGATACAACTCGCCGGCGACACCCACGGGCACCGGCCGGAGTCGGCCATCCAGCACGTAGGCCTGGCTGTTCCACACCGGCCCACCGATGGGTGTCACGCGTGCGCCGATCGCGGTGTGCGCGGGGAAGAAGGTGATCGACACCGCCGCTTCGGTGGGTCCGTACAGGTTGTGCAAAGCTGCCGGGGACTTGCGGCTGAAGGCCGCGACGGTTTCCGGCGGTAACGCCTCACCGACCGCGAAAATTGCTCGCAGCGAGGCGATTTGATCGGACTCGACACTCGCCGTGAATACGCTGAGCATCGACGGCACAAAGTCGGTGACCGTCACCGAGCGCTGTTGGATGACATCGGCCAGGTACTGCGGATCCCGGTGGCCGTCGGCGGTGGCCAATACCAGGCACGCGCCGACCGCGAGCGGCCAGAAGTTACCCCACACGCTGACGTCGAACGTGCCGGCGGTCTTTTGCAGGTAGACGTCGCTGGGCGAAAGGTCGTATTCGCCTTGAATCCACAGCAACTGGTTGGTCACCGCACCATGCGGAACGGCTACGCCCTTCGGCCGGCCCGTCGAACCCGAGGTGAAGATGATGTAGGCGGTGTTGGCCGGTCGCAGCACACTCAGCCGATCGGCATCGCTGAGCGGTGCGTCCGAATACCCGGACAGGTCGAGACTGTCGACGTTGGCGAGTTCGACGCCGGTACCGGTGCTGAACTGGTCACGGCTGGTGGTTAGCGCCACCACCGGTGCCGCCGTGGTGAGCACGTACTCGTTGCGTTCGGCCGGATGGTCGGGATCCACCGGAACGTACGCTCCGCCCGCGGTGAGCACGGCATAGATCGCGGTGAGCTGCTCGAGGCTGCGACGCATGGCAATGGCGACCCGCGCCTCCGGCCCGACGCCGACACTGATGAGATGCCGGGCAAGCCGGTTGACCTCCGACGCGAATTCGCGGTAGGTCAGCTCCCGGCCTTCCGGGCTCACCACGGCGAGGCGATCGCCGTGCTCGGCGACGGTTCGCTCGAACTGCGTGAGCATCATCGCCGTCCGGTCGATCGGGTGCTCAGTCGCGTTCCATTCGGTGACGACTCGAGCGCGCTCGTCGGGCCCGATCAGGTCGACATCCCCGACTATCGCCGTCGGATCGGTGACCACCGCGGTCAACACTCGCGACAGCATGTCGGCGTAGCGCGTGACGGTCGGCTCGTCGAACAGGTCGGTCGCGTACGTGATGGTGCCGGTGATGCCGGCGGGTTTACCCGACGCGTCGTAGCTGTCGGACAGCGTGACGTGCAGGTCGAACTGGGTGAGGCGCAGGTCGGCGTCTACTCCGGTGACGGTGAGGCCGGGCAGTTCGAAGCGGGCGGTGCCGAGATTCTGGAACGCGAGCATCACCTGGAACAGGGGATGGCGCGCGGTGGACCGCGCCGGCTTGAGCACCTCGACGAGCCGCTCGAACGGCACATCAGCGTGCGCGAAGGCGGCGAGATCGGTTTCTCGTTGCCGCGCAAGAAGATCGGTGAATCGCTCCGCCGAGTCGAGGTTGGTGCGGAAGACGACAGTGTTGACGAACATGCCGACGAGGTCGTCGAGCGCCGCCTCGCCGCGCCCGGCGTATGGGGTGCCGATGGCCAGGTCGTCGGTATTGCCGAGCCGGCCGAACAGCAGTGCCAGTGCGGCGTGAACGACCATGAACAGCGTCGCGTTGTGCGATTGACCGAGCTGAACCAGGCCCGCATGCAAATCGGCGGGAATGGTCAGTGGGACCTGCGCCCCCGTCTGCGACGCTACGGCCGGGCGTGCCCGGTCGGCGGGCAGATCCAGTTGGTCGGGCAGCCCGGCCAGCTGTTCGCGCCAATAGCTGACCTGCTGCGTGAGCAGTGAGTTCGGGTGACTTTCCTCGCCCAGAACCCGGCGCTGCCAGATCGCATAGTCGGCGTACTGCACCTCGAGCGGCGCCCAACCGGGGGTGTCGCCGTTGGCGCGGGCGGCGTAGGCGGTCATTACATCCCGCGCCAACGGCCCCATCGACGAACCGTCGCCGGAAATGTGGTGGACGGCGACGGCCAGCACGTAGTTGTCGCGAGCGAGTCTGTAGAGCCGGACCCGGATGGGCACTTCGTTCGTCACATCGAACGGCGCCGCGACGAATTCGGCTATCTGAGCGACCAATTCGGCCTCGGTGGTATCCACGATCACAACGTCGATACGCGCTTGGGCGACGGGCAAGACGACCTGGACGGGGCCGTCCGGAGTTTCCGGGTAAATGGTGCGCAGCACTTCATGGCGGGTGATCACGTCACCGACCGCCGCAGTCAACGCCGCGGCATCCACGGAACCGGTGAGGCGAACGGCGAACGGAATCGTGTACGCGGCGGATTCACGGTCGAACCTGTTGAGGAACCACATCCGGGTCTGCGCCAGCGAGAGCGGGACCCGATCCCCGCGCGGTTGCGCGGTCAACGCGATGCGGCCCTGACCCGCCTGCGATTCGGCGCGCGCCGCGAGTGCGGACACGGTGGAGGCCTCGAACAACACCCGAACCGGGATCCGGGCATCCAGCGCCGCGCCGATCCGCGCGGTCACCTGAGCAGCGAGCAGACTGTTGCCGCCGAGTTCGAAGAAGTCGTCATCGGCGCCGACCCGCTCGATCCCGAGTACCTCGGCAAAGACGTTCGCGACGATTTCTTCGACTGGCGTCTGCGGGGCCCGAAACTCCCGTGCGGCGAAGACCGGCTCGGGCAGCGCTCTGCGATCGAGCTTTCCGGAAGCGTTGAGTGGCAACGCCGCCAGCTCGATCAACTGCGACGGAATCATGTATGCCGGCACCCGGGCGGCCAAGGCGTCGCGGACAGCCCCGGTGTCGATGATTTGCCCCGCCGCAGGAACGAGATACGCGATCAGCTGGTCGCCGACGCTGGGATCTCGATGCACGACCGCCACCGCGGCGGTCACCGCCTGTTGTTCACGGAGCGCAGCCTCGATTTCACCGAGTTCGATGCGGAGCCCGCGAAGCTTCACCTGGAAGTCGGTGCGCCCGAGATACTCCAGCTCGCCATTGGCGCGCCAGCGCACGAGGTCGCCGGTGCGGTACATCCGCGCGCCGGCGAGCTCACTGTAGGGGTCGGCGACGAAGCGTTCCGTCGTCAGATCGGGCCGTTCGAAGTAGCCGCGAGCCACCTGGACGCCGGTCAGATAAAGCTCACCCGCGACACCCACGGGAACAGGCTGCAGCCGCGAATCCAGTACCAACGCACCGGTGTTCGCCACGGGGGTGCCCATCGGCACGTTCGCCGGGTCGTCGGGGACGACGCGGTGCGCGGTGGCGTGGACCGTTGCTTCGGTTGGCCCGTAGAGGTTGTGCACCGCCGTCGCAGGGTTGAGTTCCCACACATCGGCAGCCGTGGTCAACGGCAGCGCTTCGCCCGCAACCAGCAGCGCGCGCAGCGATGCCAGGTCTGTGGCGGCGGTTGCCTGGGTGAACACCGCCAGCATCGACGGCACGAAAGAGGTGATCGTCACTGCCTGTTCGGCGATGACCTGGGCAAGATACGCGGGATCCCGGTGCCCGTCCGGCGTGGCCACGACCATTCGCGCGCCCACGAGCGGTGGCGCGAAGTATTCCCACACGCTCACGTCGAAGGTGAAGGGTGTCTTGACCAGCACCACGTCGTCGGTGCCGAGTTGGTATTCACCGCTGAGCCAACGCAACTGATTGACCACCGCATAATGCGGAACGGCCACGCCCTTCGGCCGGCCCGTCGAGCCGGAGGTGAACAACACGTAGGCGGCGTTGTGTGGGCGAAGCGGGGCAAATCTGTCGGCGTCCGTGACGTCGGCGGCGGGAATTGCCGACAGGTCGAGGCCGTCGACCGAGACCGCCTCGGTAGCGGTGAATTCGTCTGCGGTCCTGGTCAACACGAGTGTGGGTGCCGCGGTCTCGAGCACGTACGCGTTGCGTTCGGCGGGATGTGACGGGTCGATCGGCACATACGCGCCGCCCGCGGTGAGTACGGCGTGCATCGTGATGAGCTGCTCGACGGAGCGGCCCATGGCAATGGCCACCCGATCCTCCGGCCCGACTCCTTCGGCAATCAGCCAGCGAGCCAAGCGATTAACCGCAGCCGCAAACTCGCGATAGCTGAGCGTGGCACCGTCGGCGGCCACCACGGCGATCGAATCATCCTGCCCGCCAACCGCTTCGGAAAGAGCTTGTGGGACGGTCGTGGCTGGCCATGGTTTGGCCGTCGCGTTCCACTCGCGCAACACCAACGCGCGCTCGTCCGCGTCGATCAGGCCGATGTCGCCGACCGCGATGTCGGGCGTGGTGGCGATGGCCTCCAGCGCGCGCACGAACCGGTCCGCAATGCGTTCGATGGTGCTCGTATCGAAGAGATCGGTGGCATAGGTGATGGTGCCGTCGATGCCGAGCGGGACGCCGGTGGCGTCGTAGGCATCCGCAAGGCCGATCTGTAAGTCGAACTCGGTCGCGTTCACCTCGGTGTCGAGGGCGTCGACGGTCAAGTCGGGCAATTCGAAACGGGTCTGGCCGAGGTTCTGGAAGGCCAGCAGCACCTGGAACAGCGGGTGGCGGGCGGTGGAGCGAGTGGGGTTGAGCACCTCGACGAGCCGTTCGAACGGGACGTCGGCGTTGGCGAATGCGGCCAGGTCCGTATCGCGTTGGCGAGCAAGAGTTTTGGTGAACGAATCGGACAGTTCGAACTGCGAGCGGAAGACGACGGTATTGACGAACATGCCGACCAGGTCGTCCAGAGCGGCTTCGCCGCGCCCCGCGTAGGGAGCGCCGATCGCCACGTCGGTGCTGTTGGCCAGCCGTCCCAGCACCACTGCGAGCGCGGTGTGGGTGAGCATGAACAGGGTGGCGTTGTTCGCCTGGGCCAACTCGGCCAACCGGGCATGCAGGTCGGCGTCGACGCGCATCGACACCCGCGCGCTGGCAAAGGACTGCTGCGCTGGACGCGGCCGATCCGAC
This sequence comes from Skermania sp. ID1734, assembly GCF_007489285.1. Lineage (GTDB taxonomy): Bacteria > Actinomycetota > Actinomycetes > Mycobacteriales > Mycobacteriaceae > ID1734. The sequence goes on along the minus strand of NZ_VLIY01000001.1, from coordinate 423,741 downwards.
GGCAGGTCCAACTGTTCCGGCAACCCGGACAGTTGCTCGCGCCAATACGCAACCTGCTTGGCCAGCAATGACTCCGGATCGGACTCATCGCCGAGCACCCGACGCTGCCAGATAGCGAAGTCGGCGTACTGGACCGCCAGCGGCGACCAGGCAGGAGCCTCGCCCGTGACCCGGGCCGCGTAGGCGAGCATGACGTCGCGGGCCAGCGGCGCCATCGAGGCGCCGTCGCCGGAGATATGGTGCACGGCGACGGCGAGGACATAGTTTGCGGCGTCGAGCTGAAATATCCGCACCCGCAGCGGAACTCGGTTGGCCACATCGAAAGGCTGACCGAGGAAGGTGGCGACGGCGGCGAAGATGTCCGACTCGGTAGCCGGCACGACGTCGACGTCGATGCCCGCGTCCGCGGCCGGCAGGATCACCTGCACCGGACCGTCGGCGGTTTCCGGGTACACCGTGCGCAGCACCTCGTGCCGCTCGACGACGTCGGCGATCGCGGCGCGCAAGGCATCCGGATCGACGCGGCCGCTCAGTCGCACGGCGAGCGGGATGGCGTAGGCGGCAGACGAGGGGTCGAACTGGTTCAGGAACCACATCCGGTTCTGCGCCAGCGACAACGGTATTGGGCCGCTACGGTCCTGCGGCGTAAGTTCGACGCGGCCGCCCTGCCCGCGCAACGGTTCGATGGTGGCGGCCAGTCCCGCGACCGTGGACGTCTCGAACAGCAGTCGCGCCGGCAGCGCGACATCCAGCGCCGCGCCCAGCCGCGCCGCCACCTGGGTTGCGACCAGGCTGTTGCCGCCCAAGTCGAAGAAGTCGTCGTCGAGCCCGATCCGGTCGGTGCCCAGCACATCGGCGAACACGTCGGCCACGATCTTTTCGACGGTGGTCTGTGGCGCCCGAAACTCTCTGGCCTCGAAGACCGGTGGGGGCAACTTGCCCCGATCCAGCTTGCCCACCGGCGTCAACGGCACTTCGTCGAGCGTCATGATGAGGCCCGGCACCATGTGGGCAGGCAAGACTTCCGCTACGTGGTCGCGGACGGCGTGCACATCGGGTGCCGTCCGGGACGCGTAGATGTAGGAGACGAGCACCGGGCCGGCGGGTGTCTGATGGCCGACCGTGACCGCGAAGTCGATGCCCTCGAAGCTGGTGAGGACCGCGTCGATCTCACCCAGTTCGATGCGGTATCCGCGGATCTTGACCTGAAAGTCGCTGCGCCCCAGGTACTCGATGTCGTTGTCGAGTGGCCGCACGACGTCGCCGGTGCGATACATCCGGGCGCCCGGCTCTCCGCCGGGGTGGGCGACGAACCGGGTTGCCGTCAGTCCCGGCCGGTTGTGATAGCCGCGGGCCACCCCGGGTCCGGCGATGTACAGTTCGCCGACAACGCCAAGCGGCACTGCGTGCAGGCGGGCGTCGAGAACTTCGGCGGTGACGCCGCGGATGGCCGGTCCGATGCCGACACGGTCGCCGGCCGCCAGCGGGCCGGTGGCGTTGCTGATGATCGTGGTTTCGGTGGGGCCATAGGCGTTCAGGAACCGCCGCACCGCACCGGTTGCTCCGACCGGTTGTGCCCAGCGGGCAACCAGTTCCGGCGGGCAGGCTTCGCCGGCAACGCCAACCACCTCGAGCGTGTCCAAACCCGACGGCTGCATCGATGACAGTACCGACGGCGTCATGACCGCGTGGGTGACGCCCTGATCGCGGATCAGCGACTCGAGTTCGGTTCCACCGAAAACCGTTGCGGGCGCGACCACAAAGGTGGCGCCGGCGCTGACAGCGAGGAGCAGCTCGAGAACCGAGACGTCGAAGCTGGGGGAGCACACGTGCAGCACGCGCGACTCTGAGGTGACGCCGAACCGCTCCCGCTGGTCTGCGGCGAGACCGGCGATGCCGGTGTGGGTGACCTCGACGCCTTTGGGCCGACCCGTCGAACCGGACGTGTAGATCATCCACGCCACGTGTTCGGCACGCAGCGGGCGTATGCGGTCCGCATAGGACACCGGCTCGGTCGACTGAGCGTCGAGTTGGGTAGCGGTGGTTGCGGTGTCGAGTTCGATCCAGTCGAGCAGATCCGGCAGGTCGGGCCGGGCGGCGGCGACGGTCAATCCCGATTTGGCGCCGGAGTCGCTGATCATGAACTCGATGCGCTCGGCCGGGTAGGCCGGATCGACCGGAACGAACCCCGCTCCGGACTTCGCCACCGCCCACACTGCCGCGACGGACTCGATCGACCGCGGGATCGACACCACGACCAGATCGCCTGGGCCCACACCACGCTCGATGAGCAGCCGGGCAAGCCGAGTCGAGAAGGCATCCAGTTCGGCGTACGTCCACGAGCGGTCACCGCAGACCAGGCCCACACCGTGCGCGCGTGCCTCGACGGCCGCGGACAGTACCTGCGGCAGCAACGTGGTCCGTGTGGTCGGACGAGACCGCCGCCGCGTGGAACGACGACCGGGACCGGACGCCGAGCCCGCAGGCTGGCCCTCGGGTGTCCGATCCATCAAACCGACCTCCATTTCGTGCGAGCGCTGCAGCGCCGCGGCGATTCGTGCAAATCCGCTCATACGAGATTAGCGAGCAGAGTCCGTACCGTGCGGGTCGCGGTGGCGGCAACCGCCGACCTGCAAAAATAACGGGCTGTTACGAAACATCGCGATGGAACGGTTACATATATAGATGACGCGACCGACAAGTTCGTTCTCCCGCGTCGACGGTTAGAGTTCCATCGGCTAACGATCAGGACACGACGCTGGCTGCGCCAGCCGCCGAGTTCGTGCTCGTGGTCGCCAACCGTCGGCGGGACGACGAGCGAAATCCGCCGGCACTGCTTGTGACCAGGGTGCCGCAACCGAGAGGGACCGACTTGATGACGTCAGCACGGCTGCGCAAGGCTGCAGCGAGGCTAGCTTCGGTCGCGACCCTGGCGGTTCTCGCGTTTCCCGTCCTCGCCACGGGCGCTGCGTCGGCGGACCCGGTATTCGACAAGAACGATGTACTGGCGAAGGTCACCGCACCGGATGGTTCCTACATCAGCCAGACCTATACGTTCCAGAATGCGGCCTTCGCGCAAAACCGCGGCCTGGCGATATTCGTGCACTCGACAGCAATGAACCTGGACATTCCCGTCGAGGTGCAGCGTCCCGACGACGTCAGCGCCCCGCGTCCCGTGCTGTATCTCCTCAACGGCGGCGGCGGTGGCGAGGACGGCGCCACGTGGCAGTTGCGCACCGATGTGATGAAGTTCCTCGGCGACAAGAAGGTGAATGTCGTCACCCCCATCGGGGGAAAGTTCAGCTACTACACGGACTGGCAGAGTCCGGACCCGGTCCTTGGCGTCAATAAGTGGAAGACGTTCCTGACCGAAGAGTTGCCGCCGATCATCAACGCGGCGCTGGGCACGAACGGCAAGAACGCGATTGCTGGGCTGTCGACGTCGGGTACGACGGTGTTGCAGCTGCCCGAGCAGGCGCCCGGCCTGTACCAGAGTGCGGCCGCCTACAGCGGGTGTGCGCAGATGAGTGACCCGCTCGGCCAGACCGCGGTCCGCGCGACGATCGACCTGTGGAGCAAGGGCGGCAATTCGGACAACATGTACGGCCCGCCGGGCGACCCCTTGTGGGCCGAGAACGACCCGGTGCTGCATGCGGACAAGTTGCGCGGCGTCGCCCTCTACATCTCCTCCGGCAACGGCGTTCCCGGCAAGTATGACGTGATGAACGGCCCCTACATGCAGCCGGGTGTAGCCGGATATGCCGCCCAAACCGGACTCGGCGGTGGAATCGAATCCGTGACGGACTACTGCTCGCATAACCTGCAACAGCGGCTTAACGCGCTGAACATTCCGGCGACTTTCCACTTCCCGCCGTATGGCACGCACAGCTGGGGCTACTGGCAGGACGAGCTGAAGAACTCCTGGCCGGTCCTCTCCGCGCCACTGGGAATCTAAGGACCTGAGGGGGGATCGACACATGACATCGACCACGAGCAAGGCCATCGCAGCCCGGCTGGGATTCGTCGCGGCCATGACGTTGCTAGCGTTTCCGGCCTTCGGCGGGGGGTCCGCCGCAGCCGCTTCCGATCCGATCTACGACAAGCAAGACGTGCTCGCCAAAGTGACGTCCGCCGATGGATCGCACATCAGCAGGGTCAAGTTCTTCCAGGATCCGACATTCGCCCACGGCCGCGGGATCGCCCTGTACGTGTACTCGGCCGCGATGAACAAGGACATCCCCCTCGAGATTCAGCGGCCGGACGATGTGAGCAAGCCGCGACCGGTGCTGTACCTGCTCAACGGCGGCGGCGGCGGCGAAGACGGTGCAATCTGGCAGAACCAGACGAACGTGATGCCCTGGCTGGCCGACAAAAAAGTCAATGTCGTCACCCCGATCGGCGGCGCCTACAGCTACTACACCGACTGGATTCGGCCCGACCCGGTGCTCGGCGTCAACGAATGGAAGACGTTCCTGACCGAAGAGTTGCCGCCGATCATCAACGCCGCGCTCGGCACCAACGGCAAGAATTCGATCGCCGGGTTGTCCATGTCCGGCACGAGCGTGCTGCAGTTGCCGGAGCAGGCGCCGGGACTGTATGAAAGCGCGGCGGCCTACAGCGGTTGTGCGCAGACCAGCGACCCGCTCGGCCAGGCGGCTGTGCGCTTCCTGGTCGAGGGACGCGGCCGTGGGAACACCGACAACATGTGGGGTCCGCCGACCGATCCGCTCTGGCGGGAGAACGACCCGGTGATTCACGCGGACAAACTGCGGGGCGTCACTTTGTACATCTCGTCGGGCAGTGGTTTGCCCGGCAAGTACGACGTGGGGCCGCAGGCAGACCCAGGGCCGGACGGAATCGTCGCGCAGATCACCGTCGGTGGCGGCATCGAAGCCGTCACGCGCGTCTGCTCGTTGAACCTGCAGAAGCGGCTCAACGAACTCGACATTCCGGCGACCTACAATTTCCCGCCGTCCGGCACGCACAGCTGGAAGTACTGGCAGGACGACTTGAAGGACTCCTGGCCAGTGATCAGCGCGCCGCTCGGGATCGAGTGAGTGGGAGCTCTATTCTCCGCCCTGCTCTGCCGCCGCGCGGTAGCCGCGCACCGCTGGGTAGGTGAACACCACCACCAACCCGACACACCACGCGACGGTCTTCAGCAGCGGTTCTTGGACCGGACCCCCCAGCGATAACCCGCGCATCGCCTCGATGGCGCACGACATCGGCTGGTTGGCCACCGTGCTCTGCAGCCACGTGGGGTAGGCGAGCACCGGCACGAACCCGGAGTTGAAAAACATCAGCAGGGTGATCAGCAAGCCGGTCAATTCCACCAACCGCGCGCCGCCGGAAACGGTTGCCATTGCCGTGATGGGCAACGCGAAGGCGACGCCGAACAGCACCGGCAACAAAACCAACGCCACGCCGGCAAAGAATCCCTGGTGGAACCTGAACCCGAGAATCACGCCGGTGAGCATCACCACGATCGAGGTGGTCAACACCCGCAGCGCCTCGGCGAGTAGCCGTCCCGCCAGCCCGGAGGCGCGGTGGACGGGCATGGTCGCGAAGCGACTGAGCAGTCCCGTCCGTCGCTCCACGTTGAGGTAGATGCCGCTGACTGTGGCACCGGTCATCGCGCCGACCAGCATGATCATCGGCACCTGACCGTAGACGCTGGGCATACCGGTCGCCATGGTGATGGAATCGCCCAGGACGATCTTGAACATCACCAGCGTCAGCGCCGGGAACGCGAGTGCCTGCGCGAGCGTCGGTATGTCGCGCAGCCAGGTGATCACCAGGCGCTTGCATTGCACAACGCTCTGCTCGGCCAGCGCGATGATGGAGTTTTCACTCCGGATCCGCTCCGCCGCGGGCAGCGCGAGGGCGCTAGTCCGGGTCGTATCCACAGCAGTCATCCGCGCCGTCCATTCACCCACACCGCAAACGGCGTGAACACCAAGAATCCGAGTCCCAACCAGATCAGTGACGGCCAGAGCACATGAAAGCTCACGCCATGTTCGGCCATGTCACGCATCGACACCGAAAACTGCGAGATCGGCTGGTTGCGGACGAACGGACGGATCCAGTGCGGAAAGCCCGTTTCCGGCACAAATCCCGTCGACAACATGCCGAAGATGATCACCGGCAACGTCAGCGCTTGGCTGAGTGCCTCGGGGCTCTTCGTATAAGAACCCAGTCCGTCGGCACCGATGGACAGCATGGTGCCGACCGCGAGCGAGAACGCGCAGAACAACACCGCCTGCCCGAACCCGGCCACGAATCGGAAGCCGATGGCGTATCCGTACAGCAACGCAGCGATGAGCGAAATGATCGAGCGGATCACACCGCTGACAATTCGGGCCCCGAACGGGGCCAGCGCGGAGATGGGCATCGTGCGCATGCGGTCCGACAACCCGCTGGCTGCCTCGTACGCCGACCGCAACGCCACCGAATTCATCGTGAACGACATTGTGTTCAGCACGATGATCGGCATGACGAATTGCGCATAATCGATCCCCTGGAACTTCATCACGTACCGCAAGGGCAGATAGAAGCCGAGCGTGAAGATGAGCGGAGTGATGATCGCGACCGGCAGTTCGGTCTTGACCATGACGGCGAGGATTCGCGCAGTCAGCGCCCACCACTGCTGCAGCCCGGAAACCTTCGGCGGCGGCGACTCCGACCAGCCGAGACGCACATCGGACGGCACCTGTCCATCGGTGAGGGGCGCGGTCAGCGCCGGCGGTTCGCTCATACGTGGCTGCCCGCGTGACCGGTGATGGCCAGGAAGACGTCATCGAGGGACGGCCGGCGCAGCGCGATATCGGCGATGCGCACACCCGCTGTGTCGAGCCGGCGCACCGCCACGGCCAGCGTGGCCGCGCCGTCGGGGGCGGGCACCGACACCCGATCGGCGCCGGCAGTCAGCGCTTCATTGCGGACGTCCGCCGGGACGAGGTCGCCGAGCGCGTCGAGGGTGCGACGCAGATCGGCCAGCTGCAGCGGGACCACCTCACAGAAGCTGCCGCCGGTGCGTTCCTTCAGTTCATCGGCGGTGCCTTCGGCGATCACCGACCCCTTGTCGATGACGACGATCTTGTCGCTGAGGACGTCGGCCTCTTCCAGGTACTGGGTGGTGAGCAGGACCGTGATGCCCTGATCCTTGAGTGCGTTGACCAGCGACCACACCGACTGGCGGCTGCGCGGGTCCAGCCCGGTGGACGGCTCGTCGAGATAGACGACCTCCGGGCGAACGACGAGTCCGCAGGCCAGGTCGACGCGGCGCCGCATGCCGCCGGAATAGCCGTTGACCGGGCGGCGACCGGCGCTGACCAAGTCGAATTGTTCGAGCAATTCGTCCGCACGACGCCGTGCGGCGGCCTTCGGAAGGCCCATGAGCCGGCCGAAGAGTTCGAGGTTCTCGCGACCGGACAGGTTCTCGTCCAGCGCGGCGTACTGGCCAGTCATCATGATCGAACGCCGCACCGCCGCGGCGTCGCTGACCACGTCGTGGCCGGCCACGACCGCTCGGCCGCGGTCCGGGCGCAGCAGTGTGGACAGCACCTTCACAGTGGTGGTCTTGCCGGCGCCGTTGGGGCCCAGCACGCCGAGGACTGTGCCGCGTTCGGCAGTGAACGTCACCCCACGCAGGGCGTGGACGTCGCCGAACGACTTTTCGATGCCCTCGACCACTACGGCGGCGTCAGTGGATCCAGCCATCGCTTCCCATCTCCTTGGTGACGCTGCCCGGGGAGTGTCACCACCCCGGGAGAATCGTCGGATTTCCTACAGCGTCGGTCGAGGCGATGCTACCTGGACACCACGTCACGGCTGCCGTATGAGATCCGTCGGCGAGCGGCGCCACGATTCTGAACCGAGTGGCTTGTCTGCGGGCGCGCAATGAAACCACAACGCCCATCACCTAATTGAGGTAATTGGGGCAGATGTGGCCAAGATAACGACTCAGGAGCGATTGCCGTCCTTCACATATATTTGACGCGAGGCCCAAAGCAGCGCCCGGATCACCACCCCACGACGCTCGGAGGGAGACCACATGGCTGAAACGGTGAACGGCACCGAGGCTCCCGATGCTCCCGCGACCGCGACGCCGTCCACTACCGGCACGCGGGTGTTGACGTCCTTCGACCCCCGCACCGGCGAGGTCACCGGCGACTACGCCCAAATGACCGCTAGCGAACTCACCCGCGCGGTTCGGGAGGCGCGATCCGCGCAGCAGTGGTGGGGCAACCTCGGTTTCTCGGGCCGCAAAAGATGGCTGCTCGACTGGAAGCGTTCCATCGCGCGATCGGCCAAGGATTTGGCCGAAGCGGTCGCCCAGGAAACCGGTAAGCCATACGGCGATGCGTATCTCGAGGTCATGCTCGCCGTAGAGCACCTCGACTGGGCGGCGCGTAATGCGCGTGACGTGCTCGGCCGGCACGGCGTGCACCGCGGACTGTTCGCCAAGAACCAGGTGGCCACCGTCGGTTACGAGCCCTATGGAGTGGTGGGGGTCATCGGGTCCTGGAACTATCCCGTCTTCAGCGCGCTGGGATCGATCGCCTACGCCATGGCCGCCGGCAACAGCGTCGTTTTCAAGCCGAGCGAACTCACACCCGGTGTCGGCACACAACTGGCGGAAAGCTGGAGCCGACTGGCGCCCAATCAGCCTGTGCTGCAAGCAGTCACCGGTGACGGGTCGACAGGCGCCGCCCTGTGCCGGTCGCGGGTGGACAAGATCGCGTTCACTGGGTCCACCGCGACAGCGCGCAAAGTCATGGCGGCCTGTGCGGATACCCTTACCCCGGTGACCATCGAGTCCGGCGGCAAGGACGCGATGATCGTGCACGTCGATGCGGACATCGAGCAGGCGGTGGAGGCCGCGCTGTTCGGCGCATTCGGCAACGCTGGGCAGACCTGCGCGGGCATCGAGCGGATCTACGTCGCGGAATCCGTGTACGACCGGTTCCTGCAGCAATTCGTCGCCGGTGCCAAGCGGTTGCGGCCCGGGGCCGACCGCACGGCCTCCTACGGTCCGATCACCAACGACGCGCAGATCGAGGTGATTCGCGAACACATCCGCGACGCCATCGCCCACGGCGCGACCGCTGCGTTGGGCGGACCGGAGTCGATCCGCGAGCCGTACGTCGAACCGGTCATCCTCACCGACGTGAGCGAGGACTCGCTCGCGGTCACCGCCGAAACGTTCGGCCCGGTGGCCGTCGTCAACAAGGTGAAGGACCTGTCCGACGCGGTCGCGCGGGCCAACGCGTCGGCCTATGGCCTCGGTGCCTCGATCTTCACCCGCGATCTGAAGACGGCGCAGCGCACGGCGGAGCGACTGCGGGCCGGTGTGGTCACGATCAACTCCGTACTCGGCTTTGCAGCCGTGCCGGAGTTGCCGTTCGGCGGTGTCGGCGATTCCGGATTCGGTCGGGTGCACGGTGCGGACGGGCTGCGCGAGTTCAGTCGGAGCAAGGCCATCGTGCGGCGCAAGTACAAGGGTCCGTTCGACCTGTTCACCCTCGATCGCAAGCCGCGGCATCTGCGTATCGCGCGCGCGGTCTTCAAGGCTCGTCACGCCCGCGGCTAGTTGCCGAATACCACCGCGTTCACCAGTTGCTGTACCCGGCGCACCGTTGCGGGGCGGCGGTCGAATCGGTTGAGTCGGCCGATGTCGACCACCACGCCCAGCGCGGCATGCACGCGCAGCCGAGCATCGACTGGATCGATACCCGTCTCGATGAGCAGGTGCACCCACTCCGCGACGTTTTGGCGCTGAATCGCGCGTAAATTGGATCGTTCGCTCTCGGGCAGGTTTCCGAACTCGGCGAAGTACACGGCAATGAGCTCCGGGCTGGCGAACGCCAACTCGACGTAGCGCTCGGCGAGTCGCTCGACTGCCTGGCGCGCATCACTGGATTCGGCAAGTGCGTCGGCGATCGATACCGCCAGCCTGTCGCCGGCCCGGTAAAACGCGGCCGCCAGCAGTTCGGCCTTGCTGGGGAAGTGCCGGTACACGCTCGAGGCGTTCATTCCGGCCGCGGCGCCGATTTCTTCGATACTCGTCTCGTGGTAGCCGCGGGCACTGAATATTTTGACGGCCTCGGTCAGCAGCACCTCGCGCTTGGCCGAGACGGTAAGTCCCGGTTCGCGCACGCGTGGCGGCTCGGCTGGGTCCGGTGGCGGCGGCAACTCGGTGGTGAGCACCTGCCAGGCCAGTTCGGCGACGATCGCCTCGAGTCGTTGCGCCGGTGCGGTCACGCGGTGCGCGGTGATGCTGCCGATCACGCTGAGTGCTGCGTTGGTGAGCAGTTGTGCGTCGGCGTCGGTCAGGTCCGGGCGTAGTCCGCGCAACGGCTTTTCCAGAGCGGCGTTGACGGCGTCGTAGATGCCGCGCAGCCGCTTGCGGTCCTCGGGTTCCAGGTAGCGCCGCTCCCAGCGGTACAGCCCGCCGCCGCGCCGGTTGTCGACGGTCGCGCCCACCAACCCGGCGATCACGCCGCGCAGCTGATCCGCCGGTTCGGCGCTCGAACCGTCGACTTGCGTTGTGCTGCTGAGCAATAGCTGCGCGCCAGTCTCGGCGCAGGCAACCAGCAGCGCGTATTTGTTCGGGAAATGGCGGTACATCGCCGGGCCGGAGATGCCGAGTTCGGCGGCGATCTCATCAACGCCGACTGGGTGGTAACCGCGTTCGGAAAAGGCGCGGGAGGCGACCTTGATGATTTGCGACTTTCGATCGCGCGGCCGCCGCCGCACCGGCGGTGATGTCGCGCCGGCGTCGCTGGTCGCCGAGTGCGCCTGCATCGCCCGCTCCTTCCATCGCCGTTTCGTGCTTCTTAGAGCCTGCCATCCGCGCGCGGCTCCCAACGGTGTGCCCCTGCTGATCGCCCGTTGTTGACAGTCGCGAACGTTGCCCATAAGTTAACCACAATTCGCAAGGATGTGTGGTTAGCGGACGACGTGTCGACAGAGAGGTCGGGCAAGATGTTGCGAACGCGGTTCACCGAAGTTTTCGGGGTCGAACATCCGATAGTGCAGGGCGGAATGATGTGGGTCGGCCGTGCCGAGTTGGTGGCGGCTGTCGCCAACGCGGGCGCCCTCGGATTCATCACGGCACTCACCCAACCCACGCCGGACGATCTGCGGCTCGAGATCGAGCGCTGCCGCGAACTGACCGACAAGCCGTTCGGGGTGAACCTGACCATCCTCCCGTCGATCACGCCGCCACCGTACGAGGAATACCGGCAGGCGATCATCGACAGCGGAGTGAAGATCGTCGAGATCGCGGGCGGCAACCCGGCGACGCATCTGCCGCACCTGAAGGACGCCGGCGTCAAGGTGTTGCACAAATGCACGAGTGTCAAGCACGCCATCAAGGCACAACAGGTTGGCGTCGACGGAGTCAGCATCGACGGGTTCGAATGCGCCGGCCACCCCGGTGAGAACGACATACCGGGGCTGATCTTGATTCCGGCCGCGGCCCGGCACCTGACGATTCCCATGATTGCCTCGGGCGGCATCGCCGATGCACAGGGACTGGTTGCCGCGCTCGCGCTCGGCGCCGACGGGGTGAACATGGGAACGCGCTTCATGTGCACCCAGGAATCACCGGTCGCCCAGCAGGTGAAGGAACAGATCGTCGCCAACAGCGAACTCGACACCCAGCTCATCTTCCGCACGCTGCGCAACACCGCCCGGGTTGCCGACAACGCCATCAGCCGCGAGGTCGTTGAAATCGAGAAGTCCGGTGGCGGCTTCGACGACATCCGCGACCTGGTCAGCGGCCAGCGCGGACGAAAGGTGTTCGAGAACGGCGATCTCGACGCCGGCATCTGGTCGGCCGGTCAATCGCAGGGCCTGATTCACGACATCCCAACGGTGGCGGAACTGGTCGAACGGATGGTCACCGAGGCCGAAGACATCATCACGGGCCGGCTTCGGGAAATCGTCGCCGAACCGATCGCCGTCAGGAGCTAGCAATGTCGGGAACCTCTTCTCTCACCGCTGGATTCGAGGTTGTTCGCGACGGTGCGATCGCGCGAGTGACCCTCACCAAACCGCACCGACTCAACGCGATCGATATGGACGCGATGATCGCGCTCGGCGATTGTTTCTCCGGATTCGCCGCCGACCCCACCGTCCGGGCGGTGATTCTGACCGGAGCAGGCAAGGCCTTTTGTGCCGGGGCCGACCTAGCGGGCGACGAGCCGGATCACGAGCAAACCATGAACGCCGCCAACCGGATGGTGCGCTCGATCATCGACTGTCCGGTTCCGGTGATCGCGCGGGTCAACGGTGCGGCCGCGGGGATCGGCGTTGCGCTGGCGCTCGCCTGCGACCTCGTCTATGCCAGTACGGACGCCTATCTGCTGTTGGCCTTCATCAACATCGGGTTGATGCCCGACGGCGGAGCCGCGGCGCTGGTGGCCGCGTCGGCGGGCCGGGCGCGGGCGAAGGAAATGGCGCTGCTGGGGGAGCGGCTGCCCGCAACGCAGGCGGTCGTCGACGGCATGGTCAACGCGGCGCTGCCGGCCGACGAACTGGACGCGCGGGTCGAGGCGGTGGCAGCCAAACTCGCCAACGGGCCCCGACGCGCGCAAGAGCTGACCAAAGCGGCCTTGAACCGGGCAAGCTTGAGTGTGTTCGGCGAGGTTCTTGTCGAGGAGAAGCGCGGACAGATCGAGTTGCTCGGCTCGGCCGATTTCCGGGAGGGCGTCGACGCGCTGTTCGCCAAGCGTAAGGCGGTGTTTGGGCAGTGAATGAACTCGTGCGGAAGAACGCCACCGAGCAACCGCTGCGGGCCCGGCGCAATCACTGGAACAACCAGGTCGAGATGCACGCCGAGATGCGGCCGGACCAGGTGGCGCTTCGCTACCGCGGCGCGAACACGACGTGGCGGCAACTGCACGAGCGGTCGGAATCGCTCGCCGATGCCCTGGCCCGCCGCGGCGTCGGCTTCGGCGACCGGGTGTTGATTGTGCTGCTCAACCATCCCGAATACGTCGAGGCCGTGCTGGCCATCAATGCGCTCGGTGCGATAGCGGTGCCGGTCAACTTTCGGCTGACCCCGCCGGAACTCGGCTACATCGTCGCCGACAGCGGGGCGCGGGCGGTCATCACCGAGGCTGCGCTCGCGCCCCTGGTCGCGGCGGTGCGTGGCGGGGAGACTTCGCTCGAGTTCACGGTGGTGCTCGGCGCCGAACCGATCGGCGATGCCCTCGCCTATGAGTCGCTGGTCGCCGAACTCGGTGACAAGCACTCGCCGCTCGATATTCCCGAGGACACGCCTGCACTGATCATGTACACCTCCGGGACCACCGGCAGCCCCAAGGGCGCGATCCTCTCGCACGGCAACATGCAGGGTCAGGCGTTCACCTGCATCCGGGCTCTGCAGACGGCCCCGGACAGCATCTACTTCTGCGCGGCGCCGCTGTTCCACATCGCCGGGCTGGGCAGCATCGCCCCGAACCTGGTGCTCGGAATCACCACGGTCATTCATCCGTTGGGCGCGTTCAACGCCTCCGAGACGCTGGACGCCTGGGAGCGCGAGCAAGCGACCTCGGTGTTCCTCGTACCGGCCCAATGGCAGGTTATCTGCGCGGATCCGACTGTGCGCCAACGCGATTTGAAGCTGCGCGTCATCAGTTGGGGTGCGGCGCCGGCGTCGGACACGGTGCTGCGCGCGATGTCGGAGACCTTCCCGGACGCGCTGAACGTCGCGGTGTTCGGGCAGACCGAAATGTCGCCGATCACCTGCGTCCTCGACGGGACGGACGCCATCCGGAAGCTCGGTTCGGTCGGCAAGCCGATCCCGACGATCGCCACCCGGATCGTCGACGACGAGATGAACGACGTCGCGCCTGGCGAGGTCGGGGAAATTGTCTACCGCGGGCCTACGCTGATGCAGGGCTACTGGAACAAACCGGAGGCCACCGCCGAGGCGTTCGCCGGCGGGTGGTTCCACTCCGGCGACCTGGTGCGACAGGACGAGGAAGGCTTCATCTACGTCGTCGACCGCAAGAAGGACATGATCATTTCCGGCGGCGAGAACATCTACTGCGCTGAGGTGGAAAACGTGCTGTTCGCGCACCCGAAAATCCGCGAGGCCGCGGTGATCGGGCGTACCGACGAGAAGTGGGGCGAGGTGCCGGTGGCTGTGGTCGCGCTCGCCGACGGCGCGGACCTGACGCTCGCGGAGTTGGAGCCTTTCCTCAACGAAAACCTGGCCCGCTACAAGCACCCCAAAGAGCTCGTCATCGTCGACGAATTGCCGCGCAACGCCAGCGGCAAGGTCGTAAAGGGACAATTACGGATGAGTCAAGGTGCGGCGAGCCTAGGCGGGTGAGCCGGTGCGTTACTAGGGTGAACCAATGGCATACCTGGTAACCGGCGCAACCGGTTTCATCGGTCGATTCCTTGTTCCGGAGCTCTTGCGTCGCGGCGAGGACGTGCACGTTCTCGTCCGCGCGGGGTCGGAGCGAAAGCTTGCGAACCGGGCGGCGCAGTGGGGTTCACCCGAACTGGTCCATCCCGTGGTGGGCGACTTGGCCCAACCGGCGCTGGGAATCGACCGGGAGTGGATCGATGAGCACCGCGGTCGGATCGATCGAATGTTCCACCTGGCGGCCATCTACGACATGACTGCCTCCGACGAGGACAACGAGCGGCTCAACAACGGCGGCACCCGCAACGCGGTCGAGGTCGCCAACAGGCTGGAAGTCGGATCGCTGCACCACACGTCGTCGGTGGCGGCCGCGGGCCTCTACGAGGGCGTGTTTACCGAGGACATGTTCGACGAGGGCCAGGAACTGCCCTCGCCGTATCACCGCACCAAGTTCGAATCGGAGCGGATAGTCCGGCGCGAATGTGCGCGGCCGTGGCGGGTGTACCGGCCCTCCATCGTGGTCGGGCACTCCAAGACGGGCGAGATGGACAAGATCGACGGTCCGTACTACTTCTTCCGGGCGCTGCGGGCGGCGGGTCGCATCCCGAACCGGATACCGCTGCTGGTGCCCGATCTCGGGGAAACCAACGTGGTGCCGGTGGACTATGTCGCCAAGGCCATGGACCAGATCGCGCATGTTCCCGACCTCGACGGTTGCGCCTTTCACCTGGTGAACCCAGAACCGCAGAAAACCATCGACGTGATGAACCTGTTCGCCGACGAGGCGAGCGCCCCGCACCTGCGCGCCGTACTGCCGCATCCCGCGATGACGCTGGCCATGCGGATTCCGGGGGTTCAGCGGATTGTCGCGCCGGCGCTCGGCGTGCCGGCCGAAGTCATCGAGCACACCGAGTTCACGTGCCGGTTCGACTCCACCAGAACGGTCGCTGCGCTCGCCGGAACGGATGTTTCGGTGCCACCGATCGAGAGCTACGCGGGCGAGTTGTGGCGCTACTGGCTCTACAACCTCGCCGACTGATCCCAGCGATGGCGGTTGGTCCAGCCGACCAGGTCGAAGCGCCAGTGGAACGGCCAGGTGTGCGCGACGGTGGAAACAAGCACCGCGGCAAGCCCAATTGCGTCGTCATGTTGGGAGAGCAGCGCTGCTTGACCGCGCGGTGAGGCTGTGAAGAAGGACTCGAACATCGCCCGCGACTGCGGCGTGGTCAGTCGGCCTAATCCGTTGAGCCCGCGCATGCGCATCCAATAGACGAGTCGCGCATTCGTGGTCCAGAGCTTGCGCACGGCATCGTCGCCGGTTTGCAGCGCATCGATCAGGGTGTCGGCCAACGCGAGCGAATCGGCGACGCTGTAGCCGGTACATGGGTGCATCATGCCGCCGCGCGAGCCGAAGGGGATCGGTTGGTTGCGGTGCCGCCGCCTCGGTGGCGCCTGATCTAAGGGATAGTGCGCGGCCTCGCTGGGCTCGTCGCCGGTGAGCGCGATGCCGTGCGCGGCGAGGCGGTTGACGGTGCGGCGCCGCAGCTCCTTCTGTGACATGCCGCCGTGCAGTCCGAGGCTGGTTTCTTCGAAGATCACCGTGCCGTCTCCGATCGGCACCGCATAGAGGAAGGACGGTGGCTCATCGGGACCGGCGCCGTTTTCGTCGCGCCAGTCCAGCAGCAGGCCTTCACCCGCACCGACGAACCCGGCGGCGCGGTCGGCGTCGACGAAGATGCCGTGCGCGCTCGCGGCTGGTCGGTTCTGGGTGGGCGGCAGACCGCGGGCATCGATGACGGCCGCCGCGCGAACGGTCCGACCATCGGCGGTCTCCACGAGGTGGCCCTCGACCCGAGCCGCGCGGCCGGCGATCACGGTCGCGCCGTCGATGGGCATGGCCGCACGCAACAGCGGCTTGGACAGCACGGCGTACGGGCGGTCGATCCGGTGCTCGGCGTTGGCATGCACGGTCGGCTTGTCGATCCGCGAGGCGATGACGCGACGGGGCAGCCAGCCGGGCAGTTCATCGATCCAGCAGGAGTAGGTCGGGCCCCAGAGCCGGTCCGGGCGCGGGTCGATGGCCGTCACGGTCAGCCCGGCCGAAAGCGCCCGGTGTGCGACGGCTTGGCCGGTGGGTCCGAGTCCGACGACGCAGACATCCACCTCGTTGGTGTTGGTCATCCGTCCATTCAACCGTGCCTGCGCAGTGCATGCGCTTGGGCCTCGGCCGCGGGTGTTGAGGCGGATTTGAACTCACCGAGGCGCTGCGGCATACTGTTCGGGTTGCCTTGAGCCGGGCACGCCTTCGTGTGGGCTCACTCAGGTGCGAATTGCAGGACCACGAGCAGTAACCCAGCGTTCTTTCGAGCGCATCCGGGACACGTTTGGATGCCCACCGAGTCGATCGGAGGAGGGCTGAAGAATGTGCGGAAAGGCGACACGCCCGACCGCGTGGACCGGAGAACCATGACAGGTGAACAGCGGCGAGCGGATCGATGACCCCGTGTGGGTGTCGGCCGCCGGGCGTTGCTCTCCGACCAGCCAGGTCATGGGCCGGTAGCTGCACGAGATTGTGCTAGACGAGTAGGCCCGGCGGTACGAGCCGGTGGGCCTATTTCTTCAAGACGGGCTCCCGCGTCAGCGGGACCAACAGCGGCAAGAAAAGGACACTCAGCGTGGCGGGACAAAAGATCCGCATCAGGCTCAAGGCCTACGACCACGAGGCGATCGACGCGTCCGCGCGCAAGATCGTCGAGACGGTGACCCGCACGGGCGCCCGGGTCGTCGGACCGGTGCCGTTGCCCACCGAAAAGAACGTGTACTGCGTCATCCGTTCGCCGCACAAGTACAAGGACTCGCGCGAGCACTTCGAGATGCGCACGCACAAGCGGCTGATCGACATCCTCGACCCGACGCCCAAGACGGTTGACGCCCTCATGCGCATCGACCTGCCGGCCAGCGTCGACGTGAACATTCAGTGAGCCGGGGACCAGGAATGAGCGAGAACAACAACAAGGTGAGGCCTGCGAAGGGCATCGTCGGCACCAAGCTCGGCATGACGCAGGTCTTCGACGCCAACAACCGCGTCGTTCCGGTGACCGTCGTCAAGGCGGGCCCGAACGTCGTCACCCAGGTTCGTACCGAAGAGCGCGACGGTTACAGCGCCGTGCAACTGGCCTTCGGCGCGATCGACCCGCGCAAGGTGAACAAGCCGGTCGGCGGCCACTTCGCCAAGGCCGGCGTCACCCCGCGCCGCCACATCGTGGAGATTCGGCTCGCGGACGCAGGCAGCTACGAGGTGGGCCAGGAAGTCACCGCCGACGTGTTCGAGGACGGCGCGTTCGTCGACGTCACGGGCACCAGCAAGGGCAAGGGCTTCGCTGGAACCATGAAGCGCCACGGCTTCGCCGGTCAGGGCGCCAGCCACGGTGCTCAGGCCGTGCACCGTCGGCCCGGTTCCATCGGCGGCTGCGCCACGCCGGGCCGCGTGTTCAAGGGCACCCGGATGTCGGGACGCATGGGTAACGACCGCGTCACCACGCAGAACCTGTCGGTCTACAAGGTGGACGCCGAAAACGGGATTCTGCTGATCAAGGGTGCGATCCCGGGCCGCAAGGGTGGCCTGGTGGTCGTCAAGAGCGCAGCGAAGGGTGGTGCACGAGCATGACGAGCACCGAGACGAAGCTCAAGCTCGACGTGAAAGCGCCGGGCGGCAAGACCAACGGCACCGTCGAACTGCCGGCCGAGATCTTCGACGTCACCGCGAACATCGCGCTGATGCACCAGGTTGTGGTGGCTCAGCTCGCCGCGGCACGGCAGGGCACGCACTCGACCAAGACCCGCGGCGAGGTCCGCGGTGGTGGTCGCAAGCCGTACCGCCAGAAGGGCACCGGCCGCGCGCGCCAGGGTTCGACCCGCGCACCGCAGTTCACCGGTGGTGGCACCGTGCACGGCCCGCAGCCGCGTGACTACAGCCAGCGCACTCCCAAGAAGATGAAGGCCGCCGCGCTGCGTGGTGCCCTCTCGGACCGGGCGCGCAACGAGCGCATCCACGTGATCACCGAGCTCGTCGCCGGTCAGACGCCGTCCACGAAGAACGCCAAGTCGTTCCTCGGTGAGCTGTCGGACCGTCGCAAGTTCCTGCTCGTGGTGGGCCGCGATGACGTGACCGCGTGGAAGAGTGCGCGCAACCTGCCGGACGTGCACATTCTGGCCCCGGACCAGCTCAACACCTACGACGTGCTCGACAGCGACGACGTGGTGTTCAGCGTGGAGGCGCTCAACGCGTTCATTCACGGGCCGGCTGAGTCTGCCCAGAAAGATGGGGAGTGATCCGAATGCCAACCATCGCTGATCCCCGCGACATCCTGCTCGCGCCGGTCATTTCCGAGAAGTCCTACGGGCTGATCGAGGAGGGCACCTACACCTTCCTGGTGCACCCGGATTCGAACAAGACGCAGATCAAGATCGCCGTGGAGAAGGTCTTCGGCGTGAAGGTCACCAGCGTCAACACCGCCAACCGTCAGGGCAAGCGCAAGCGGACCCGGTTCGGCTACGGCAAGCGCAAGAACACCAAGCGCGCGCTCGTGACCATCTCGGCCGACAGCAAGCCCATCGAGATCTTCGGAGGACCGGTCGCGTAATGGCTATCCGTAAATACAAGCCGACAACACCGGGCCGTCGTGGCGCCAGTGTGTCGGACTTCGCCGAGATCACCCGGTCCACCCCGGAAAAGTCGCTGATCCGTCCGCTGAGCAAGTCCGGCGGCCGCAACGCGCACGGCCGGATCACCACCCGGCACCGCGGTGGCGGTCACAAGCGGGCCTACCGGCTGATCGACTTCCGCCGCAACGACAAGGACGGCATCCCGGCCAAGGTCGCGCACATCGAGTACGACCCCAACCGCACCGCCCGCATCGCGTTGCTGCACTACGCCGACGGCGAGAAGCGCTACATCATCGCGCCGAAGGACCTGGTGCAGGGCGCCCGTGTCGAGTCCGGCCCGACCGCCGACATCAAGCCCGGCAACAACCTGCCGCTGCGCAACATCCCGACCGGTACCACCGTGCACAACGTGGAACTGCGTCCGGGCGGTGGCGCCAAGCTGGCCCGCGCCGCGGGCATGAGCATCCAGCTGCTCGGTAAGGAAGGCCCCTACGCCACGCTGCGTATGCCTTCCGGTGAAATCCGTCGCGTCGACGTGCGCTGCCGCGCCACGGTCGGCGAGGTCGGCAACGCCGAGCAGAGCAACATCAACTGGGGTAAGGCCGGCCGGATGCGCTGGAAGGGCAAGCGCCCGACCGTGCGTGGTGTGGTCATGAACCCGGTCGACCACCCGCACGGTGGTGGTGAGGGCAAGACCTCGGGTGGCCGCCACCCGGTGAGCCCGTGGGGTCAGCCGGAAGGCCGCACCCGCAAGCCGAACCGTCCGAGTGACAAGCTGATCGTCCGCCGCCGTCGTACCGGCAAGAAGCGCTAGAGGAGGAGGTAACAAATGCCACGCAGCCTGAAGAAGGGCCCGTTCGTCGACGACCACCTCCTTGCGAAGGTGGACGCCCAGAACGAGAAGAACACCAAGCAGGTCATCAAGACCTGGTCGCGTCGTTCCACGATCATCCCCGACTTCATCGGTCACACGTTTGCGGTCCACGATGGCCGCAAGCACGTGCCGGTGTTCGTTTCGGAGTCGATGGTGGGCCACAAGCTCGGTGAATTTGCGCCGACCCGCACGTTCAAGGGCCACATCAAGGATGACCGGAAGAGCAAGAGGCGGTAACGGAGAATGACTGCACCAGTTCAGAACCCGACCGCTCGGGCCACTGCCAAGCACGTGCGGGTGACGCCGATGAAGGCTCGCCGCGTCGTGGACATGGTCCGCGGCCGTTCGGTTGCCGACGCGCTCGCGATACTCAAGTTCGCGCCGCAGGCCGCCAGTGAGCCGGTCGCCAAGGTCGTCGCCAGCGCGGCGGCCAACGCCGAGAACAACCTCGGGCTGAACCCGGACACCCTGGTCATCTCGACGGCCTACGTCGACGAGGGCGCCACCCTGAAGCGGTTCCAACCGCGTGCCCAGGGCCGGGCATTCCGGATTCGCAAGCGCACCAGCCACATCACCATCGAGGTCGAGAGCGTGCCGAGCAAGGCCGGCAACGCTCGCAACCGTCGCGGTGGCGCCTCGAGCAAGGGAGCCAAATAAATGGGACAGAAGATCAACCCGCACGGCTTCCGCCTCGGTATCACCACCGACTGGAAGTCGCGCTGGTACGCGGACAAGCAGTACGCGGACTACGTGAAGGAAGACGTCGCGATCCGCAAGCTGTTGGCCAGCGGCATGGAGCGCGCCGGCATCGCCAAGGTGGAGATCGAGCGCACGCGCGACCGCGTCCGGGTGGACATCCACACCGCACGTCCGGGCATCGTCATCGGTCGCCGCGGCGCGGAGGCCGACCGTATTCGCGCCGACCTGGAGAAGCTGACCGGCAAGCAGGTGCAGCTGAACATCCTCGAGGTCAAGAACGCCGAGTCGGAGGCTCAGCTGGTGGCCCAGGGTGTGGCCGAGCAGCTGTCCAACCGTGTCGCGTTCCGTCGCGCCATGCGTAAGGCGATCCAGTCGGCCATGCGTCAGCCCAACGTCAAGGGCATCCGGGTGCAGTGCTCGGGCCGCCTCGGTGGCGCCGAAATGAGCCGCTCGGAGTTCTACCGCGAGGGTCGGGTGCCGCTGCACACGCTGCGCGCCGACATCGACTATGGGCTCTACGAGGCCAAGACCACCTTCGGCCGGATCGGCGTGAAGGTCTGGATCTACAAGGGCGACATCGTCGGTGGCAAGCGCGAGCTCGCCGCCGCTGCCGCTCCGGCCGGTGACCGTCCGCGTCGCGAGCGGCCGAGCCGTCCGCGTCGCTCGGGTGCTTCGGGCACCACTGCGACCAGCACCGAGGCCGGGCGCGCTGCCACTGCGGTGGCCGAGGCTCCGGCAGAAACACAGGAGGGCTGAGACCATGCTGATGCCACGGCGGGTCAAGCACCGCAAGCAGCATCACCCCAGCCGTTCGGGCAACGCCAAGGGCGGTACGTCGGTCGCGTTCGGTGAGTACGGCATTCAGGCGCTCGAGCCGGCCTACATCACCAACCGGCAGATCGAGTCGGCTCGTATCGCCATGACCCGGCACATCAAGCGTGGCGGCAAGATCTGGATCAACATCTACCCGGATCGCCCGCTCACCAAGAAGCCCGCCGAAACCCGAATGGGTTCCGGTAAGGGTTCGCCGGAGTGGTGGATCGCCAACGTCAAGCCGGGTCGGGTCATGTTCGAGATGAGCTACCCGAACGAGGAAATCGCTCGCGAGGCGCTGCGCCGCGCGATGCACAAGCTGCCGTGCAAGTGCCGGATCGTGACCAGGGAGGAGCAGTTCTGATGGCTACCGGAACACCAGCCGCAGAGCTCCGCGAGCTCTCCGACGACGAGTTGGCGGCCAAGCTGCGCGAAAGCAAGGAAGAGCTGTTCAACCTGCGCTTCCAGATGGCGACCGGCCAGCTCGACAACAACCGTCGGTTGCGCGTCGTCCGGCACGAGATCGCGCGCATCTACACGGTCCTGCGCGAGCGCGAGCTAGGTCTTGCCACCGGGCCGGCGGGTGATGTCGCATGACTAGCAATGAGAAGGAAAGTGCAGTGACGCAGGAGCGCGGCAGCCGTAAGGTCCGGGTCGGATACGTGGTCTCGGACAAGATGAACAAGACCATCGTCGTCGAGCTCGAGGACCGGGTTAAGCACCCGCTCTACGGCAAGATCATCCGCACCACCACCAAGGTGAAGGCGCATGACGAGAATGAGATCGCCGGCATCGGTGATCGCGTTCAGCTGATGGAGACCCGTCCGCTGTCGGCCACCAAGCGCTGGCGGCTCGTGGAGATCCTGGAGAAGGCGAAGTAAAGCCCGAAACAAAATGACCCCCGCCCGAGCTGGCGGGGGTCATTTTCGTTTCGACGCTCAGTTGGGGTTCTGCAGCGTCGCCATGCCGACGAGTTCGTCCTGGCTGGCCTGCGACAGCTTCCAGGTGCCGCCGGCGTCGACCCAGGTGAGATTCACCGGGTAGTCGTAGTTCCCCAACCGGCTGTGCAATGTCGCATGCAGGGCGTCGCCGTCAACGGCGACCGGACCGGAAACGCTCCAGTTGTAGCCGGGGATCTGGCTGATCCGGTCACGGACCACGTTGAGCGCGGCGGCGTCGCCCGATTCGAGTTCGTTCGCGTCGCCGTTCAGCGCCGACTGCAACTTAGCCTGCAACTCACCGGGTGATGGTGTGGCCGGTGCGGCGACCGCGGTCGGTGCTACGGCGACCGCGAAGCCGGCTGCGGTGAAGATCGCGGCAGCGGCCATCGGCGCGGCGGCCAGGCGGCGAATTCGGGTGGTCATCGATTACTCCCGTCGATTTTGGATAGGTGACCCTAAGTTAGCATAGCCTTCATTGGCGTTTTGTCGGGTTCGATTGACTCAGTCGATCATCGATTTGGTCTCCACCTGCGGCTTCGCCTACACTTGAGCGGTTGCCTGCGGGTGTATCGCCCGCAATCCGGCGGCGAACCCACTGCAATTGATCAAAGTTGCAGGCAGGCGCTTGTGCGGATGGCGGCACGGCCATGCCCGTCGGGTCGGTAATCCGGCGTGCATTACAGATCCAGGTCAAGGAGAAGGTAGTGATTCAGCAGGAGTCGCGGCTGCGCGTCGCCGACAACACGGGTGCCAAGGAGATTCTGTGCATCCGCGTTCTCGGTGGATCGTCGCGCCGCTACGCCGGAATCGGCGACATTATCGTCGCCACCGTCAAGGATGCGATCCCCGGTGGCAACGTGAAGAAGGGCGACGTGGTCAAGGCCGTCATCGTGCGGACCAAGAAGGAGCGCCGGCGTCCGGACGGTTCCTACATCCGTTTCGACGAGAACGCCGCGGTCATCATCAAGGCCGACCGTGACCCGCGTGGAACCCGCATCTTCGGCCCGGTCGGGCGCGAACTGCGCGACAAGCGCTTCATGAAGATCGTTTCGCTGGCCCCGGAGGTGCTCTGACATGAAGGTGCACAAGGGCGATACCGTGCTCGTCATCTCGGGTAAGGACAAGGGCGCCAAGGGCAAGGTCATTCAGGCCTACCCGAAGGACAACCGGGTGCTCGTCGAGGGCGTGAACCGGATCAAGAAGCACACCTCTGTTTCGGCGAACCAGCGGGGCGCGCAGTCGGGCGGCATCGTCACACAGGAAGCACCCATCGACGCTTCCAACGTGATGGTGATCGACTCCGACGGCAAGCCGACCCGCATCGGTTACCGCACCGACGAGAACGGCAAGCGAGTCCGTATCTCCCGTCGCAACGGGAAGGACATCTGAGCATGACTACCACTGAGAAGGTCCAGCCCCGCCTGAAGCTGCGCTACCGCAACGAAATTCGCGACGCGCTCAACAAAGAGTTCAACTACGCCAACGTGATGCAGATCCCGGGCGTGGTCAAGGTTGTCGTCAACATGGGTGTGGGCGACGCCGCACGCGACGCCAAGCTCATCAACGGCGCCGTCAGTGACCTGGCGCTGATCACCGGCCAGAAGCCGGAGATCCGCAAGGCCCGCAAGTCGATCGCGCAGTTCAAGCTGCGTGAGGGCATGCCGATCGGCGCCCGCGTCACGCTGCGCGGCGACCGGATGTGGGAGTTCCTCGACCGCCTCACGTCGATCGCGTTGCCGCGTATCCGTGACTTCCGCGGCCTTTCGCCGAAGCAGTTCGACGGCAACGGCAACTACACCTTCGGTCTCAACGAACAGTCGATGTTCCACGAGATCGACGTCGACAAGATCGACCGGCCGCGCGGTATGGACATCACCGTCGTGACCACCGCGACCAACGACGACGAAGGTCGTGCCCTGCTCCGTCACCTCGGCTTCCCGTTCAAGGAGAACTGATGGCCAAGAAAGCACTGATCAACAAGGCCGCGAAGAAGCCGAAGTTCGCGGTGCGTGCCTACACCCGCTGCCAGCGTTGCGGCCGGCCGCACGCCGTATACCGCAAGTTCGGCCTGTGCCGCGTGTGCCTGCGCGAAATGGCGCACCGCGGCGAACTGCCGGGCGTGCACAAGAGCTCCTGGTAATTCGTTACCTGTTACCGAACGGGTGGTTAGCGGACCGTCGCCGAGGCGCGGACCGCTAACCACCCGTTCGTCGTCAGGCTTCGATTTGGCCGCGGCCACGACGTTGCCTACACTTGAGCGGTTGCCCGGGCACAGCTATGCCCGGCGACGCGAACTCATTCCGTCCGGCAAGAGCCGGGGCGGACCAGCCGAATTGCTGTAGGCCCACGATCGCGCGTGCGCGGTGTTGCATGGGAACCGCAGCGAGAAAGGTGTCGAGGTCGAACCATGACCATGACCGATCCGATCGCAGACTTTCTGACACGTCTGCGCAACGCCAACTCGGCGTACCACGATCAGGTGAAGCTGCCGCACAGCAAGATCAAGGCGAACATCGCCGAGATCCTCAAGCGTGAGGGCTACATCGCCGACTACCGCACCGAAGACGCCGAAGTGGGCAAGACCCTCATCGTCGACCTGAAGTACGGCCCGAGCCGCGAGCGCAGCCTCGCCGGCGTGCGCCGCGTTTCCAAGCCGGGTCTGCGGGTGTACGCAAAGTCGACCAACCTGCCCAAGGTCCTCGGCGGCCTCGGCGTGGCGATCATCTCCACGTCGTCCGGCCTGCTGACGGATCGCCAGGCGGCCAAGCAAGGTGTAGGCGGGGAAGTCCTCGCCTACGTCTGGTAAGGGAGGTCAGCAGACATGTCGCGTATTGGTAAGCACCCCGTGCCGGTTCCGTCCGGCGTCGACGTCACCATCGACGGCCAGGACGTCAAGGTGAAGGGCCCGAAGGGCGAGCTGAGCCTCACCGTCGCCGAGCCCATCAGCGTCGCCCGCAACGACGACGGCGCCATCGCCGTGACCCGGCCGAACGACGAGCGCCGCAGCCGCGCCCTGCACGGCCTGCACCGCACCCTGGTCGCCAACATGATCACCGGCGTCACCCAGGGCTACACCACCAAGATGGAAATCTTCGGCGTTGGTTACCGCGTCGCCCTCAAGGGCACGACGCTGGAATTCGCGCTCGGTTACAGCCACCCGGTGCCGATCGAGGCGCCCGAGGGCATCACCTTCGCCGTCGAGTCGCCGACCAAGTTCTCGGTCTCGGGCATCGACAAGCAGAAGGTCGGCCAGATTTCCGCGAACATCCGCCGGCTGCGCCGCCCGGACCCGTACAAGGGCAAGGGCATTCGCTACGCGGGCGAGCAGGTCCGCCGCAAGGTCGGAAAGACGGGTAAGTGATATGAGCCAGACGGAAAACCAGAAGGCCAAGCGGATCCCGCTGGGCAAGGACGCTTCCACCACTCGGCGGCTGTCGAAGACCCGTCGGCACCTGCGCCTGCGCAAGAAGATCTCCGGCACCCCGGAGCGGCCGCGGCTGGTGGTCAACCGGTCCTCGCGCCACATCCACGTGCAGCTCGTCGACGACACCAAAGGCCACACGCTGGCCGCCGCGTCGACCATCGAGGCCGACCTGCGCAACGCCGAGGGCGACAAGAAGGCGCTCAGCGCCAAGGTCGGCCAGCTCATTGCCGAGCGGGCCAAGGCTGCCGGTATCGACACTGTGGTCTTCGACCACGGTGGTCACGGCTACCACGGCCGCATCGCCGCGCTCGCCGACGCCGCACGCGAAGGTGGGTTGAAGTTCTAATGCACAAGCACACCGATTGCACTAGCCCGAACAACGGAAGGAACGCCTGATGCCGGGACGTCAAAGGCGTGACGGTGGCAGCGGACCCGCCGGAGCGAACGGACCAAGCAACGAAGGCCGCGGTGACAACCGCGGCGGACGCGATCGGCGCGACGACCGCCGCGGCGGTCGCGACTCGGCCGAGAAGAGCAACCACCTCGAGCGCGTGGTCGCCATCAACCGTGTCTCCAAGGTCGTCAAGGGTGGTCGGCGCTTCAGCTTCACCGCCCTGGTGATCGTCGGTGACGGCAACGGCATGGTCGGTGTCGGCTACGGCAAGGCCAAGGAAGTTCCGGCCGCCATTCAGAAGGGCGTCGAAGAGGCCCGCAAGGGATTCTTCCGGGTCCCGATGATCGGCAGCACCATCACGCACCCGGTGCAGGGCGAGGCGGCCGCCGGCGTCGTCATGCTGCGCCCGGCCAGCCCGGGTACCGGTGTGATCGCCGGTGGCGCGGCGCGCGCCGTGCTCGAGTGCGCGGGCATCCACGACATCTTGTCCAAGTCGCTCGGTAGCGACAATGCGATCAACGTCGTGCACGCGACCGTCGCCGCGCTCAAGCAGCTGCAGCGTCCCGAAGAGGTGGCCGCTCGTCGTGGCCTGCCGATCGAGGACGTGGCTCCGGCCGGCATGCTGCGGGCCCGTGCAGGACAGGGGGCCTAATCATGGCGCAACTGAAAGTCACCCAGATCAAGTCCACGATCGGCACCAAGCAAAATCAGCGCGACAGCCTGCGGACCTTGGGCCTGCGGGGCATCCGCAAGTCGGTGATCCGTGAGGACAACGAGCAGAACCGCGGCCTGATCAACGCCGTGCGCCACCTCGTCACGGTGGAGGAAGTTAAATGACCATCAAGTTGCACCACCTGCGTCCCGCGCCGGGTGCCAAGACCGAGAAGACTCGGGTTGGTCGCGGTGAGGGTTCCAAGGGTAAGACCGCGGGTCGCGGTACCAAGGGCACCAAGGCCCGCAAGAACGTCCCGGCCGCCTTCGAGGGCGGGCAGATGCCGATTCACATGCGGCTGCCCAAGCTCAAGGGCTTCAACAACCCGTTCCGCACCGAGTACCAGGTGGTCAACGTCGGTGACATCGCGCGACTGTTCCCCGAAGGCGGGCAGATCGGCGTTGCCGACCTCGTCGCCAAGGGTGCCGTTCGCAAGAACGAGTTGGTGAAGGTGCTCGGCGAGGGTGAGATCTCGGTGGCCGCGCAGGTCACCGTCAACAAGTTCTCCGGCGCTGCCCGGGACAAGATCGTCGCCGCCGGCGGGACCGCTACCGAACTCGCATAGGACGTCGTTCTGCCGTCGCGCCGGGCATTTGGCGCGACGGCAGAACTGGTTCGGCCCACTGTTAGAGTTCTTTTCAGTTGCCTGCCCGAGAGGTGGCCACGTCAACGCCGCACCGCTGCAATGGGTGCGGCTGTGTTGAATGCCAGGAGGATTAGTGCTTTCCGCCTTCACGTCGGCCTTCAGGACCCCGGACTTGAGGCGGAAGATTCTCTTCACGCTGGGGTTGATCGCCCTGTACCGCTTCGGTGCCGCACTGCCGTCGCCCGGAGTCGACTACGGCAATGTCAAGAAGTGCATCGACCAGATTTCCGGCGGCGAGAATGCTGGCATTTACCAGCTGATCAACCTTTTCTCCGGTGGGGCGCTGCTGCATCTGTCGGTCTTCGCGATCGGGATCATGCCGTACATCACGGCGAGCATCATCATTCAGTTGCTTACCGTCGTCATTCCGCGCTTCGAGGAGTTGCAGAAGGAAGGCCAGTCCGGCCAAGCCAAGATGACGCAGTACACGCGTTATCTCTCCGTCGCGCTGTCGATTCTGCAAGCCACCGGCCTGATCGCCCTCGCCGCGCGCGGTCAGTTGTTGCAGGGCTGTCAGGAAGACATCATCGCTGATCAGAGCATCTTCGGCCTGATCACCATGGTGCTGGTGATGACCGCCGGAGCCGCGCTGGTGATGTGGTTCGGCGAGTTGATCACCGAACGCGGCATCGGCAATGGCATGTCGCTGCTGATCTTCGCCGGTATCGCCTCGCGCATTCCGTCGGAGGGCAAGAACATCCTTGACAGCCGCGGCGGATTGGTCTTCGGTCTCGTCTGTCTCGCGGCATTCCTGATCATCGTGGGCATCGTCTTCGTGGAGCAGGGTCAGCGCCGTATCCCGGTGCAGTACGCCAAGCGCATGGTTGGCCGCCGGATGTACGGCGGATCATCGACGTACCTGCCGCTGAAGGTCAACCAGGCCGGCGTTATTCCGGTGATTTTCGCCTCGTCGCTGCTGTATTTGCCCAATCTTGTCGCACAATTGACTTCGGCATCAACGGCGGCCAATCCGAGTTGGTGGCAGAAGATCATTCAGGAATACCTGGTCAACCCTGGTAATCCGGTTTACATTGCCATCTACTTCGGGCTGATCTTGTTCTTCACGTACTTCTACGTGGCGATCACGTTCAATCCAGAAGAGCGCGCCGACGAGATGAAGAAGTTCGGCGGATTCATTCCGGGCATCCGGCCCGGGCGCCCAACCGCGGATTACCTCAACTTCGTGTTGAGTCGGATCACGCTGCCGGGGTCGATCTACCTCGGCGTGGTCGCGGTACTGCCGAACCTGTTCCTCGACATCGGTGCCAACGGCGGGGTACAGAACCTGCCGTTCGGTGGCACCTCGGTGTTGATTTTGGTCAGCGTCGGCCTCGACACGATCAAGCAGATTGAAAGCCAGCTGATGCAGCGCAACTACGAAGGGTTCCTCAAGTGAGAATCGTTTTGCTCGGCCCACCCGGAGCCGGTAAAGGAACGCAGGCTGTCCTGCTGGCGCAGAAGCTCGGCGTTCCGCACATTTCGACCGGGGACCTGTTCCGGTACAACATCGGGGAACAGACCCCGCTGGGGATCGAGGCAAAGAAGTACCTCGACGCGGGCGACCTGGTGCCGAGCGAAATCACCAACAAGATGGTGAAGGAACGCGTTGCCGAACCCGACGCGGCCACCGGCTTCATCCTGGACGGCTTTCCGCGCACGGTCGGTCAGGCCGACGCGCTCGGTGAGATTCTCGAGGGCCTCGACGTCAAGCTCGACGCGGTGCTCCGTTTTGTCGTGGACGAGGACATCGTCGTGCAGCGGATGCTCTCGCGTGGTCGCGCCGACGACACCGAAGCCGTCATCCGCCACCGCCTCGAGGTCTACCACGCTGAGACCGAGCCGTTGCTCGACTACTACAGCGCCCTGGTCGTCACCGTGGACGGCTTCGGCGAGGTCGACGAAGTGAACGCTCGCGCGTTGCGGGCGCTCGGCCAGTAGGACACGAGACGACCATGGTGTTCGGCCGCAAGCGCAAGGTCGTTCCGTTCCGGACGCCGGGGGAGCTGGACGCGATGGCTGCGGCCGGCGCGGTTGTCGGTGCCGCCTTGGTCGCGGTTCGGGAAGCGGCGAAACCCGGCGTTTCCACGCTCGAACTCGACGCGATCGCCGAGCAGGTTATCCGCGACGCCGGTGCGGTTCCGTCGTTCAAGGGCTACCACGGCTTCACGGGTTCGATCTGCTCCTCGATCAACGAGCGGGTGGTGCACGGCATCCCGTCAGCGGAGGACGTCCTCGCCGACGGCGACCTGATCTCGATCGACTGCGGGGCCATTCTCGACGGTTGGCACGGTGACTCGGCGTGGACGTTCGGTGTCGGCACGGTGATCGAGGCCGACGAGCTGCTCAGCGAGGCGACCCGGCTGTCTATGGAAGCCGGGATCGCGGCCATGCTGCCGGGCAACCGGTTGACCGATGTGTCGTACGCGATCGAGCAGGGCACCCACGCGGCCGAGGAAGCGCACGGCCGCAAGTACGGCATCGTTGATGGCTACGGCGGGCACGGCATCGGCCAGGAAATGCACATGGACCCGTTCCTGCCCAACGAGGGTGCGCCCGGACGGGGTCCGGAATTGGTGGTGGGTTCGACGCTGGCGATCGAGCCGATGCTCACCCTCGGGTCAACGCGAACGAAGGTGCTCGCCGACGACTGGACGGTGGTCACCGTCGACGGCAGTCGGGCGGCGCACTGGGAACACACCGTGGCGGTGACCGAGGACGGCCCGCGAATCCTCACACCGCGGCCCAGCTGAGCTACAGCTCCAGCAGGACGGTCACCGGCCCGTCGTTGACCGACTCCACCTGCATGTGCGCCCCGAATATCCCGGTCTGTACATGTGCCCCCAGGCCGCGCAGCGCGTCGGCAAACGATTCGACGAGTGGTTCGGCGACAGCGGCCGGCGCGGCCGCATTCCAAGACGGTCGCCGTCCCTTCACGGTGTTGGCATAGAGGGTGAACTGGCTGACCACCAGAATCGGCGCGTCGACCTCACTGGCCGAGCGCTCGTCATCGAGAATGCGCAACTGCCACAGTTTGGCCGCCAGTCGCTGCGCGATCTCGCGGGTGTCGGAATGGGTGACGCCGACGAGGACGAGCAGTCCCTGCCCAGTTGGACGGATCTCGCCGGTCACCGTGCCGTCGACTGAAACGCTGGCGGAACTGACGCGTTGTACCAGTGCACGCATGGCCATCGATAGTGCCAGTTGCGGGGGAGCAGGTGGCCAATTGGCCCGATTGGCCAAATGCCGGTAAGCTAGATCGTCGGCGCACGCCACGCTGCAAAGGTTGCAACCACAGTTACCAGGCATCATGCCGGGATCGCGGAGGATATGGCAAAGAAGGACGGGGCCATCGAGGTCGAGGGACGCGTAGTCGAACCGTTGCCCAATGCGATGTTTCGTATTGAGCTCGAGAACGGCCACAAGGTCCTCGCTCACATCAGCGGAAAGATGCGGCAGCACTACATTCGCATCCTTCCCGAGGATCGGGTCGTCGTCGAACTTTCGCCTTACGACCTCTCCCGTGGTCGCATCGTTTACCGCTACAAGTAGCAGCGCCAAAACTTCCCCGGTCGGTTCCGACCGGGGATAGCTGTGTTCACGTGGGTCCACTCTGCGTGGACGTGATGAAAAGGATTGGAACGACGTGAAGGTCAACCCGAGCGTCAAGCCGATCTGCGAGAAGTGCAAGGTGATCCGCCGTAAGGGCCGGGTCATGGTGATCTGCGACAACCTGCGTCACAAGCAGCGTCAGGGCTGATCACCGGCTTTCTGCCTGGCACCGATGCCGATCGGTACGACACAACTGCAAAGAAGATCTCCCAGCGCCAAGCGCGCGGTGACGATCGGGCGACGAGCTCGAGCCGCGCGCACTACCCCCGGACCGGAGGCCGGGGCCCCACCAGAAGAGGGGACGGACTGGGAGCAGACCTCCGCAACGTAAAGGAATGCCTCGACAATGGCTCGTTTAATGGGCGTTGACCTCCCGCGCGAAAAGCGCATGGAGATCGCACTCACCTACATCTACGGCATCGGCCGTACCCGCTCCAAGGAGATCTTGGACGCCACCGGCGTCAGCCCGGACCTGCGCGCCAAGGACCTCGACGACGAGCAGCTGACCAAGCTGCGCGACTACATCGAAGGTTCCGAACTGAAGGTGGAAGGTGACCTGCGCCGCGAGGTGCAGGCCGATATCCGCCGCAAGATCGAGATCGGCTGCTACCAGGGCCTGCGTCACCGTCGTGGTCTGCCCGTCCGCGGCCAGCGCACCAAGACCAACGCGCGCACCCGCAAGGGACCGAAGAAGACCATCGCCGGCAAGAAGAAGGCCAGGTAATCCATGCCTCCCAAGTCACGTACCAGCGGTCCGAAGAAGACCCAGAAAGCTCGCCGGCGCGATAAGAAGAACATCCCGCACGGCCACGCGCACATCAAGAGCACGTTCAACAACACCATCGTTTCCATCACGGACCCCAACGGCAACGTCATCTCGTGGGCGTCGTCCGGGCACGTCGGCTTCAAGGGTTCGCGTAAGTCGACCCCGTTCGCCGCGCAGCTTGCTGCCGAGAACGCTGCCCGCAAGGCGCAGGAGCACGGCGTGAAGAAGGTTGACGTGTTCGTCAAGGGCCCAGGCTCCGGCCGGGAAACCGCGATCCGTTCGCTGCAGGCCGCCGGTCTCGAGGTCGGCACTATCTCCGATGTCACTCCGCAGCCGCACAACGGCTGCCGTCCGCCCAAGCGGCGCCGGGTCTAACGGGAAAGGAAGTAAAGACACATGGCTCGTTACACCGGTCCCGTTACGCGCAAGTCGCGTCGGCTTCGTGTTGACCTCGTCGGAGGCGATCAGGCCTTCGAGCGTCGCCCCTACCCGCCCGGCCAGCACGGTCGCGCGCGGATCAAGGAGAGCGAATACCTGCTGCAGCTGCAGGAGAAGCAGAAGGCTCGCTTCTCCTACGGCGTGATGGAAAAGCAGTTCCGCCGCTACTACGAGGAGGCCAACCGCCTCAAGGGTAAGACCGGCGAGAACCTGCTCCGATTGCTCGAGACCCGTCTCGACAACGTCGTCTACCGTGCCGGCCTGGCCCGCACCCGTCGCCAGGCCCGTCAGCTGGTCAGCCACGGCCACTTCCTGGTCAACGGCGTCAAGGTCGACGTGCCCAGCTACCGCGTCTCGCAGTACGACATCATCGACGTCAACGAGAAGTCGCTGCAAACCCTGCCGTTCCAGATCGCGCGCGAGACCCAGGGCGAGCGCCCGGTTCCCGGCTGGCTGCAGGTGATCCCCGGCCGGCTGCGCATCCTCGTGCACCAGTTGCCGGAACGCGCGCAGATCGATGTGCCGCTGCAGGAACAGCTGATCGTCGAGTACTACTCGAAGTAACTATCGCTTGTGCGTGAATTTTCACCGCCCGCGGTGAAAATTCACGCACAGGCCACCCAACGTGGGCGTCAAATAGCGGGCGCCCGTAGGAGGAAGAGAACACCATGCTGATTTCTCAGCGACCCACCTTGGCCGAAGAGGTTATCGCGGAAAACCGGTCCAGGTTCACCATCGAGCCGCTCGAGCCCGGCTTCGGCTACACGCTCGGCAACTCGCTGCGCCGCACGCTGCTGTCGTCCATCCCGGGCGCGGCGGTCACCAGCATCCGCATCGACGGGGTGCTGCACGAGTTCACCACTGTTGCGGGGGTCAAGGAAGACGTCACCGACATCATCCTGAACCTCAAGGGCCTGGTCGTCAGTTCCGAAGAGGACGAGCCGGTCACCATGTACGTGCGCAAGCAGGGCCCGGGCACCGTCACCGCCGGTGACATCGTGCCGCCTGCCGGGGTGACCGTGCACAACCCGGACATGCACATCGCGACCCTCAACGACCGCGGCAAGCTCGAGATCGAGCTCGTCGTGGAGCGTGGCCGCGGTTACGTGCCGGCCGTGCAGAACAAGGCCTCGGGCGCGGAGATCGGTCGCATTCCGGTCGACTCGATCTACTCGCCGGTGCTGAAGGTGACCTACAAGGTCGAGGCGACCCGCGTCGAGCAGCGCACCGACTTCGACAAGCTGATCCTGGACGTGGAGACCAAGAACTCCATCACCGCCCGCGACGCGCTGGCCTCGGCTGGTAAGACGCTGGTGGAACTGTTCGGGCTCGCGCGCGAACTGAATGTGGACGCCGAGGGCATCGAAATCGGTCCGTCGCCGGCCGAGGCCGACCACATCGCCTCGTTCAGCCTGCCGATCGAGGACCTCGACCTCACCGTGCGCTCGTACAACTGCCTCAAGCGCGAGGGCGTGCACACAGTTGGTGAACTGGTGGCCCGCACCGAATCGGACCTGCTCGACATCCGCAACTTCGGGCAGAAGTCCATCGACGAGGTCAAGGTCAAGCTGCACTCGCTGGGTCTGTCGCTCAAGGACAGCCCGGCCTCGTTCGACCCGACGACCGTCGCCGGATACGACGCCGCCACCGGCAGCTGGAGCGATGACGCCGGGTCGTTCAATGACCACGACCAGGACTACGCCGAGACTGAACAGCTCTAGGAGAAAACAGAAATGCCCAAGCCCACCAAGGGTCCCCGTCTCGGCGGGTCGGCTTCGCACCAGAAAGCGATCCTGGCCAACCTGGCCACGTCGCTGTTCGAGCACGGCCGGATCACCACCACGGAGACCAAGGCCAAGCGGCTGCGTCCGTACGCGGAGAAGCTGGTCACCCACGCCAAGGCCGGCACGTTGGCGCATCGGCGTGAGGTGATGAAGGTGATCCGCAACAAGGACGTCGTCCACACCTTGTTCGCGGAGATCGGTCCGTCCTTCGCTGACCGCGACGGCGGCTACACCCGCATCATCAAGACCGTTCCGCGTAAGGGCGACAACGCCCCGATGGCGATCATCGAGCTGGTTCGGGAGAAGACGGTTTCCTCGGAGGCCAGCCGCGCCACCCGCGCGGCAGCGTCGAAGAAGAAGGCCGCCGAACAGCCGACCAACGTGGTAGCGGAGGTCGAAGCGGAGGCCACCCCGGACGAGATTGCGAACGCTGACGCGGTTGCCGAGGGCGTGACTGAGGAGTCGAGCGCTCTGTCAGCCACCGAGCGCACCGAGTCGCCGAGCAAGGTTGTCGAGGCGACAGCCGAGGGCGTCGACGCGGTTGCCGACGCCGAGGCTACGGCTCCGGAAGGCAGCCACCCGGCGCTCGAGGACGGCTCTGAGCCGGAGGGTTTCCCGGTCAAGGGCAACGCCGACTCGAAGCTGTACCACTTGCCGGGCACCCGTTTCTACAACTCGACGGTTGCCGAGATTTGGTTCAAGGATGCCGAGGCGGCCGAGGCCGCTGGTTACCAGTTGCCGCCGTCGCAGCGTGAGACGGACGACGCCGCCGAGTAGTGAGCGCGCCACTATCGAACAGACCCGCCCCCGGAGTTCCGGACGGCGGGTCTGTTCGCTTACGCCTGGGTGTCGCCTATGACGGCACGGATTTCACGGGTTGGGCCCGCCAGCCGGGCCTGCGCACGGTCCAAGGTGTGCTCGAGGAGGCGTTGTCCACCGTGCTGCGCGAACCGGTGCAGCTGACCGTCGCCGGCCGGACCGACGCGGGCGTGCACGCCGAGGGACAGGTCGCGCATTTCGACGCTACGCAAGCGCCCGAGGACCTCGACAGGCTGTTGCGTCGGATGGCACGGTTCCTGCCCGCGGACGTGCGAATCACCGGGATCGAGCAAGCCCCGAAGGACTTCGACGCGCGGTTTTCCGCCCTGCGCCGGCACTACGTCTACCGGTTGAGCACCGCCCCGTACGGGGTGGACCCGTTGGCGGCCCGCAGCGTGGTGGCGGCGAAGCCGGGATTGGACGTTGCTGCGATGCAGGCGGCGTCGAGCAACCTGCTCGGACTGCATGACTTCGCCGCCTTCTGTCGGCGTCGTGACGGCGCCACCACGGTGCGGGAATTGCAGCGCTTCGAGTGGGAGCAGCGTGGCCACCGCCTGGATGCTTACGTTAGCGCCGATGCGTTCTGCTGGTCGATGGTGCGCAGTCTCGTGGGCGCGGTACTCGCAGTAGGGGAGGGGCGCCGTCCTGTCGCGTGGACCAGCGGTCTGCTCGCGCAACGCGAACGGTCGAGTGCGGTGACCGTAGCTCCGGCCCATGGCTTGAGCCTGATCCGAGTCGACTACCCGGAAGCGGATCAACTCGGGGCCCGAAACGCGCAGACCCGCGAGACCCGCGGGCCGATCGCGGATGGCTGTTGCTAGCGCGGGTGCACTCACCGCAACCTGACAGAATCTTTCCCATGCCCCCATCTCATAAGCGCACTCCGATGATCGGCGTGATCGGCGGCAGCGGCTTCTACGGCTTCTTCGACGATGATGCGCAGGTCATCGAGGTCGATACGCCGTACGGCACGCCGAGCGGGCCGATCACCGTCGGAACGGTTGCCGCACACCCCGTCGCGTTCCTGCCGAGGCACGGTGTGAAGCACCAGTTTTCGCCACACACCGTGCCCTACCGGGCCAACATGTGGGCGCTGCGGTCGATCGGTGTGCAGCGGGTATTCGGACCGTGCGCGGTCGGCAGCCTGACCCCGCAGCTGGGGATGGGCACGGTCGCGGTGCCCGACCAACTGGTGGACCGGACGTCGGGGCGGGCGCACACGTATTTCGACGGCGGCGGCATCCATGTGAGTTTCGCCGATCCGTACTGCAGCCAGATGCGCGACGCCGCAATGCAACCCGGCGTCGTCGAGGGCGGCACGATGGTGGTGGTCGAGGGCCCGCGCTTCTCCACCCGGGCGGAGAGCCAATGGTTCGCCAACCAGGGCTGGCGCTTGGTCAACATGACCGGCCACCCCGAGGCCGTTCTCGCGCGCGAGCTCGAAATGTGCTACGCCGCAATTGCTTTGGTCACGGATCTCGATGCCGGGATCGAGGTGGGTGCGGGGGTGCGGGCCGTCGACGTGTTCGCCGAGTTCCAGCGCAACATCGAACCGTTCAAGGAGCTCGTACGCAAGGCGATTTCGAGCATCGATTCGGCGCAGGCGTGCGCCGAGTGCCGAAGCGTGCACGAGGGCATGCGGCTGCCGATCGAGTTGCCCTGATGCGAGTGTTGCTGACCGGCGCCGCCGGCTTCATCGGCGCACACGTGCGCTCGGCGCTCGCGACTGCCGGACATGACGTCCTCGCGCTGGATGCGCTGTTACCGTCGGCGCACGCCGAACCGCCGGAAGATATGTCATTGCACCGCATCGACGTTCGCGACTCGGAAGCCCTCGACGACGCACTGGCCGGCATCGACGTGGTATGCCATCAGGCTGCCGTCGTCGGTGCGGGAGTGAGCCAGCAGGACGCGCCGGCGTACGCCAGCCACAACGATTTCGGTACGGCCGTACTACTTGCGGCGATGGAGCGCGCGGGATGCCGAAAGCTGGTTCTCGCGTCCTCGATGGTGGTCTACGGGGAAGGACGCTATCGGGCAGGCGACAAGATCGTGGTCCCGGCGCCACGCAACCGCGCAGACCTCGATGCGGGCCGGTTCGACAATCTCGATCCCGACACCGGTGAGCGGCTGAGCTGGGACCTGGTCGACGAAGATGCCCCGCTGCAACCGCGAAGCACCTATGCCGCAAGCAAATTGGCGCAGGAAAACTATGCCTTGGCATGGAGTGCAGCGACGGGGGGCACCGTCGTCGCGCTGCGGTACCACAACGTGTACGGCCCGAACATGCCGCGCAATACGCCCTACTCCGGGGTGGCGGCGATGTTCCGCTCCGCGCTGGAAGCCGGCCGCCCGCCGACGGTTTACGAAGACGGCAAACAGATGCGCGATTTCGTGCATGTGGCCGATGTGGCCGCGGCGAATGTCGCGGCTAGTGACTGGGACGGTAAGGGCTTCACTGCATTCAACGTGTGCTCCGGCACGCCGATCAGCATCGCCGAGGTCGCCAGCATTGTCGCCGAGGCCCGCGGGGGACCCGCGCCGGTGATCACCGGCCAGTACCGCAGCGGCGACGTGCGGCACATCGTGGCCAGCCCGGTCAAGGCGGCCGCGGAATTGAAGTTCACCGCCCAGATCACGCCGCGAGAGGGACTGGCAGAGTTCGCGTTCGCCCCGCTGCGCGAGACCGGCGCGGTGTCGCAGCCGAGCCCATAGCTACCAGTTGGTCAAGATCAGGTGCACGAGCACCAGCGCGCCCAATCCCTGGATTGCCAACCACGCTCGGCGGTGCCGCAGCGGCAGCAGTGCCGGGGCGGCCATGAGCCAGATGGTGAACGGCAGCCAGATGCGCTCAGTCTCGGCCTTGCTCAGCGCGCTCAGGTCCGCCGCCAGGATGCAGCACACCGCCGACCCGACCAGCAGGGTGAGCCCCTCCCACGCGCGGAGAGCGCGCCAGGTGAGCACTCGCGGCAGTGCGGCCGGAACCGCCAAGCCGGTCGCGCACACCACCGCCGCCAGGTTCGCCCACCCCCAGTAGTCGAACGGTCGCTGCGAGGCGATGCCCTGGTAGTAACGCTGCACCACCAGGTGATAGCCGTCGAACCACCAGAACCCGGCCGCGGTGAACGCCGCCGCGACGGCGAACGCGCCGATGACGGCGGGGACGAGCGGTCGCCACGACCGCGCGCCGATCAGCACGGCCAGCGCGAAGACACCCAGCAGCACCAGGCCGTAATTGAGGTAGATCGAGAACCCGAACAGCACGCCCGAGGAAAAGCCGACCACCAGCCCCCGCCGCGCCCGCATGGTCGCAGCGAGCGACAACAGCGCCACTGCCCACGCGGCCACGCCGGCAAAAAAAGCGTCGGCCGACACCGCGATCCAGATCGCCGCTGGCGCCAATGCCAGAAACGGTGCGGCCGCTCGCGCGACACGTTCGGACGAGAGTCGGCGCAGCGCAAT
This sequence comes from Skermania sp. ID1734, assembly GCF_007489285.1. GTDB lineage: Bacteria > Actinomycetota > Actinomycetes > Mycobacteriales > Mycobacteriaceae > ID1734. The sequence goes on along the minus strand of NZ_VLIY01000001.1, from coordinate 385,309 downwards.
CAGGACCGCCACCGTCGCGCTCGTGCCGACCAGCACGCATAGTCCCCCCGCCCAGGCGCCGCCGTGCAAACCGATCCGATCCAGCCAGACGAAGACGAGCAGCGCGCCCGGCGGGTGACCGGAGACGTGGGTGGTCCACGAATGTGGCTGGAAGTCGAGGATGCGGCCGCTGAACCCACGCACCATCGCCGGGATGTCGGTGACACCGGGAACCTCGTGCAGGTATTCGTCGCGCGTGGTGAGTCGGTCGGCGAAGCCGCGTTGCCAGCCATCCACCATGGCCAGTGCCATCGTCCAGGCCACCGACGTCGCCCATGTCACCGCGAGCAGGCCGCGCCAGCGCAGCCGAGCGGCAATGCGTGGACCGGCCAATGCAACGACCGCGGCGATGACTATCGCTGGAACGGTGCCCCACCCCACATGCGGCAGCCACGAACCGAAAATCGGCGCCGTCGCCGCATACAACGACTTGCGCCAGTCCGCTGATGCAAGGTGGGGGACGAGGAAAGCCGCAGCGACGAGCAGCGCCGCAAGCGCCGCGGCAATGAGGTCGCGGCGCACCGCCCATCGGGGTGTAGTCACAAGATCACACGATAGGGGCAACGTCGACCGACTCCGCTAACGTGCGTACGTGCCTTCGACTGTGACCGTGATCATCCCCTGCCTCAATGAGGCGGAGGCGTTGCCGGGCGTGCTTGCCCGTATCCCGGCGGGGTATCAGGCGTTGGTGGTCGACAACGGATCCGACGATGACACCGCCGCCGTGGCCGCTGCCCACGGCGCCCGGGTAGTACGCGAACCCAAACGCGGCTACGGCGCCGCGGTGGCTGCCGGGCTGGATGCGGCCGAAACCGAGGTGGTGGCTTTCCTCGACGGCGACGGGTCGATGGCGCCGGAGGAACTGCCGCCGCTGGTTGCCGAACTATCGAACGCTGATCTGGTCGTCGGTCGCCGACGGCCGGTTAGCAAAGCCGGGTGGCCGCTGCACGCCCGGATCGCGAATATAGTGCTGGCCTACCGTCTGCGGCGCCGCTTCGGACTGCCGGTGCATGACATCGGTCCGGTGCGCGTGGTCCGCCGGGAGGCGCTGTTGCAGTTGGGACCGCTGCACCCCCGATTCGGCTATCCGCTCGAATTACTTTGCCGGGCAGCAGAATCCGGATGGACAGTGGTCGAGCGGGACATCACTTATGCGCCGCGTGCCGGGGGCAAGTCGAAGGTGTCCGGATCGCTGACCGGCACCGTACGCACCGTCCGTGACTTCTGGGCGGTGCGCGGGTGAACGCCGCCATCCTCGTCGTTGCCAAGGCCCCGGTAGCGGGCTTCGCCAAGACCCGGTTGTCTCCGCCTCTGACGCCCGCACAGGCAGCCCAATTGGCCGCCGCGGCGCTGTTGGACACCCTGTCCGCGGCCGCGCAATGTCCGGCCGCTCGCCGGGTGGTGGCGCTGTGCGGCGACCTGGCAGCGGCCGAACGCGCGAACGAGATCACCGCCGCGTTGGAGCATTTCGAGGTGATCGAACAGAACGGTTCCGGGTTTGCCGAACGGTTGGCCAACGCCCATCTCGACACCGCGGCGCTGGTCGGGAAAATGCCGATCCTGCAGGTCGGCATGGACACTCCGCAAGCCGACCCCGCGTTGCTCGCCGAGGCCATGAGTCTGCTCGAGCGTTCGGACACGGTGCTGGGCTTGGCCGCCGACGGCGGTTGGTGGGCGCTCGGCGTACGCGATGCCGCGGCGGCAAAGGTGCTCATCGACGTACCGATGTCCACCGATGCGACCGGTGAACTGACCCGCCAGGCCTTGCTGGCCGCGGGCAATTCGGTGACCCCGTTGCCGGTGCTGGTCGATGTCGATCACCTCGCCGATGTCAGCACCGTCGCGCGGGATCCGCGTTGCGGTGCGAACTTCGCCGCGGCCGCGCGCCGATTTGTCGCCTGACAGTGAGCGCACGGCACGTCTACAGGAGATCATCAGGATGGTCGCCAATACTTGTGGGTCATGTCGACGATCAGTGGTCTGCCCGCGCACGTGCTGTTGGTGCATTTCGTTGTTGTCCTCGTGCCGATGACGGCGCTGCTGTTGGTGATGTGCGCGCTGTGGCCGGCGGCTCGCCGACGGCTGCTGTGGCTGCTCGTCGCGCTTGCCGCGGCCACCGTCGTGTTGACTCCGCTGACCACCGACGCCGGCGAATGGCTCGAACACCGCATCGGTCGCAGCCCGGCGCTGCACACCCACACCCACCTCGGCGACACCATGATCTACTTCGTCGTGCCGATGCTGGTGATCGCCGCACTGATTGTGGCGCTGGATATTTCGGAGCGGCGAGCGGGCCGGGTGCGTCGCGGTCTGGCCGCGGTTGTGGCGATCCTCGCGGTGGCCAGCGCGGCGGCATCGGTGGTGCAGATCTACCGGGTCGGGGAGTCCGGTGCCCGTGCCGTGTGGGGCGACACGGTGGTTTCGGCGCCTACTGCGCCAGCTGACGGGCAATGACCAGTCGCTGAATCTGGTTGGTGCCCTCGAAGATCTGGGTGATTTTCGCTTCCCGCATGTAGCGCTCGACGGGGAAGTCCTGGGTGTAGCCGTAGCCGCCGAACACCTGAACCGCGTCGGTGGTGACCTTCATCGCGGTGTCGGTGGCCGTCAATTTGGCGACGCTGGCCTGGCGGGAGTAGGGCAACCCGCGGTCGCGCCGCCGGGCAGCGTCGAGGTAGGTCGCCCGGGCGGCGTCGACGGCCGCGGCCATGTCCGCGAGCACGAAGCCGAGGCCCTGATGATCGATGATCCGCTTACCGAAGGCCTTGCGCTCCTTGGCGTAGGCCACCGCATCATCGAGCGCCCGCTGGGCGAGCCCGACGGCCACCGCGGCGATGCCCAGTCGGCCCGAGTCCAGCGCGCTGAACGCGATGGCGAGGCCCTGGCCTTCGGCACCGATCAATCGCTCGTCCGCGACGAAGGCGTCGTCGTAGTTGGCGGTCGTGGTGGGCACCGCGCGCAGGCCCATTTTCTCCTCGGGCTTGCCGAAGCTCAGTCCCGCCGTGTCGTTCGGCACGAGGAAGCAGGAGATCCCGCGCGAGCCTTCGCCCGTGCGCGCGAACAGCGAATAGAAATCCGCGCGACCGCCGTTGGTGATCCAGGCCTTGGCACCGTTGATGGTGTAGCCGCCATCGGTCTTGGTGGCCTTGCAGGCGAGGGCGGCCGCATCGGATCCAGCCTGCGGTTCGGACAGCGAATACGCGCCGATCGTGTTGCCGCCCAACATGTCCGGGAGCCAGCGTTGCTTCTGCTCGTCGGAGCCGAACGCAAACAGCGGGTAGCACGCCAGGCTATGCACGCTTACCGCCACCGCGACGGCTGCCCAGCGGGCGGCGAGCTCCTCGAGCACCTGGAGGTAGACCTCGTAGGGCTGATCGCCGCCGCCGAACTCCTCTGGGTAGGGCAGGCTGAGCAGTCCGGCCGCGCCGAGCGCCTCGAAGACACCGTCGGGAAACTTCTCGTGCTTCTCGTAGTCGACGACCTTCGGCTCGAGCACTTTGTCCGCGATGTCGCGGGTCAACTCGATCAGGTCGTGGGCTTCGGAAGTGGGCAGCATCCGGTCGACGGGCATACCGACGATCCTAGGTTCGCGGTCGGAATCGCCTATTCGCAGGCTTCGATAAGCCGTTGATCAAGGCGTGATCATTTGGACTAATCGGAACTACAATTTTTCTGCGCAACAAGCGCCGAAGTGCCGGTCGCCCGTTGGGCCCGACAGCGACGGAGGCAAGACGATGGCTGGCGCGGACTTCCCCTCCCGGGTGGGCACGATGTTCGGGCCGTATCGCTTGCAGCGGTTGCTCGGGCGCGGTGGCATGGGCGAGGTCTACGAGGCCTACGACACCATCAAGGACCGCACCATCGCGCTCAAGCTCCTGCCCGCCGAGGCCACCGACGACGACGAGTTCCGGGAGCGCTTCCGCCGCGAGTCGCACTCCGCGGCGCGGTTGCAGGAACCGCACATCATTCCGATCCATGACTACGGCGAGATCGACGGGCTGCTGTTCCTCGACATGCGACTCGTGCAGGGCTCGGACCTGCGAAAGATACTGCGCCGGTTCGGTCCACTCGCGCCCGCTCGGGCGGTGGCGATCATCCGGCAGGTGGCGGCGGCGTTGGACGCCGCACACGCTGATCAGTTGGTGCACCGCGACATCAAACCGGAGAACATCCTCATCACCCGTGACGACTTCGCCTACCTGGTCGATTTCGGGCTGGCCAGCTCCACCACCGACGATCGGCTCACCACCCGGGGCAGTGCGATCGGCACGTACGCGTACATGGCTCCGGAACGGTTCGACGACACGGAAGTGACCAACCGCTCGGATGTGTACTCGTTGGCGTGTGTGCTGCACGAATGCCTCACGGGTTCGCGACCGTTCCCCACCGACAGCCTGCGCACGGTGATCAAGGCTCATCTGGTTACGCCGCCACCGAAACCGAGCGCCGCACGCCCCGGAATTCCGGCGGCCTTCGACGGCGTCATCGCCCGCGGGATGGCCAAGGATCCGGCCGACCGGTATGCCAGCGCCGGTGACCTGGCCGCGGCCGCGACCGACGCACTGACCGAACGCGACCAGGAGGAGGCCAACACCATCCTCGAACGCTCGGCCGGGACGGTGCTGCCCACCGACCTGCCCACGGAACGGCCTGGCACTCCCGCACAATTCGCAGCGACGGCGCCCGGACCGACCCAGCAGGCCGGCACAACCACGCCGCCACCCTGGCAGCAGGCATGGAGCGGATCGCCACCCGTGCCGCCCTACCAGACGCCCAATACCCAGCAGCTGACGCCACCGCCGAGCGGCCCGCAGTTCACGCCGCCGCCCCCCGGTCAGTTCCCGCAGTACCCACCCTACGAGCCGATGCCGGTCGGGTCGGGCGGTCGAAAGGGTAAAGGCCGAATGTGGCTGGCCCTGGCCGCGGTGGTTGTGCTGCTCGCGTTCGCGGGATTTGCGGTGTGGTTCTGGGGCATCCGGCCGAAGCCGGTGCCGAACGACAATACGCACATGGCGATGGTTCCCGCGACAGCCCCGCAGTCGTCGGGTCCGAGCGAGCCACCAACGACCAGTTCGGGGCCGGGCGACTACACGGCCGCCGACACCACATTGCTCGGCGTGCTGCCGCCCGGATACTCGCAGGCCAATTGTGACCATCAAGACCCGGACTCGGACGAGACCGCCAAGCTGTACTGCTCGGCGAATGCCGGTGCAGGCGTGCCCGCCGCCAACTTCTTCCTGTTCCACACCGTCGCCGACCTCAATTCCCACTACGACGGTGACCAGAAGATCTTTTTGGGAGCCAAGTGCGCCGACGGCACCCTGCCCGGCACTTACAGCGCGCATGGCGAGTCGGCGATCGTGGGCCGGATGATGTGCTTCACGAGCACCGACAAGCCGCCGGTGCCGGCGGTCATGTGGGAGAGCGAGCCGAACAAGGCGCTCGGCATCGCCTTCGCCGCCAATGCCGGCGCGGGCATGGATCTGATCGATTGGTGGAAGAATCAGGGCGCGTTCAAGTAGTCAGATGCACGGTGTATTCGTGGCTGCCGATGCGGATGCAATCGCCGTCGGCGAGTAGGCGGCGTCCGAGCAACCGCTCGCCGTTGAGCCGGATGCCGTTGGCTGAGTGCAGGTCTTCCAGGATCAACCCGGTCTCGGTGTCGATGATCACCGCGTGATGACGGCTGGCTCGGACGTCATTGACCACCACATCGTTGTCGGGGTGCCGGCCGATTCGGGTGGTACCGGCGGACAGGATGTGCTGCTCGCCGTCATGGTCGCGAAGCGTTGCCTGGTGCGCATGGCGCTGCGTCTCGAGAACCGTGCGGGCTTGGGAGTCCGATACCGGCACTGATGGTTCGTTGATCTCGACGTCCAGCGATTCCTGCCGGAGAATCTTGCCTTCGAGGTCCTGAATCTGCGGGCTGGGGTCGATCCCGAGTTCGTCGGAGAGCACCGCGCGCAACTGGCGGCAGGCGTCCAACGCGTCGGACTGTCGACCGGTCACGTACAGCGCGGTGATCAACTGCGCCCAGAGCGGTTCCTGGTAGGGGTGGTCGGTGGTGAGCTGGCGCAGGTCACCCACGACCGCAGCCGCCCGGCCGCAAGCGATCTCCGACTGCGCCCATGCTGTCTGCACGGTCAGTAAATCCTCGTCCAGCGCGGACGCGAACGGGTCGACGAACGAGTAGTCGCGCAGGTCGGCGAGTACCGGGCCGTGCCATTCGGACATCGCCGCGAACAGGTGCCGGCTCGCCTCGGCGAAGCTGCCCTTGGTGATGGCGTCGAGCCCGGCCGCTTTGCGCGTCGCGAACCTACCGACATCGCAGTGCGCGTTGTCGAGGGTGAGCCGGTAGCCCGGTGGTGCGCTGGCGATCACGCGAGCGGCATCGATGCCGCGGTCCTTGAGTAGTTCGCGCAGCTTGGAGATGTACACCTGCAGGCTCGCGCGCGGATCGGCCGGCGGGCTGGCCGCCCACACCGCGGCGATCAAGGAGTCGGCCGACAGGGCGCGATTGCGGCTGACCATCAAACACCCCAGCACCGCGCGCTGCTTGGGCCGGCCCAACGGCACCGTCTCACCGTCGACCGTTACCTGTAACGGTCCGAGCACGCTGATGTCCAGGATCGCCATGTCGACATTCTCCAGTGCGGCAAAGCGCCAAGAAAGTGGCCAGTTTTCGGCAAGCACACGCCCGGATTCTTTCCCTGTCCGGTTCCTCCCACATTCCACGAGGCCCTCATGGTTGCTGCTCCGCTCTCTCGTTTCGTCCGCGCCGCTGCCGGCGCCGCGCTGGTGGGCGCGGTCGCCTCCGCAGCCTTCGCTGGTGCCGCGTCCGCGGAAACCGACCACGCCCCGGTATCGACCGTGTATGGGGATCCGATTTCGGCCGCGCAGCACTGGCGTTTGCAACACCGTGACAGCGACTGCGCCGAGATGGCGGTCGCCGATGTGGTCGGCGAGATCACCGGCCGGCAACCGTCGGAGCGGGAAATACTCAGCGTCGCACAGCGATTGCCGAGCACCGTAGACGGCGGACCGGTGTATCAGGACACCGATACCGCCACTCGCAAGGCGGGAACATCGCCAAAGGATCTGCCGGAACTGCTGTCCTACTACGGCATCGGCGCCACCTACACTGACCGCAATCTTCCCGGCGCGCCCGACTCGGTGGTCGACCTTGCTCGCGACCTCGAGGGCGGCCAGAAGGTGATCGTCGGCGTGAATGCCGAAATGCTCTGGCACCAGCCGGGCAATCGCACACACGCCGACCACGCGGTCGTGGTCACCGGTATCGATCTGACGCGCCGCGTCGTGTACCTCAACGACAGCGGCATCCGGACCGGTCGGGTGGAGGCGATCCCGATGAGTGTGTTCGTCGCGTCCTGGGCAACCAGCGACGACGCAGCGGTCATCACCCAGTAGTGCGGCGTAAAAAACGTTGACGACCGGTGTCGCATGCGGGTCGGCTCATTCGTAGAGGATGTGAGGGCAGAACGAAATCCACTGTCCTGACGAACCGAAACGAAGGAGTACGCCATGACGCAGTACCTGCTTTCCGTGTGGGGCACCGAGGGTGCGGCGGCGCCGAGCAACGAGGAAATGCAGCAGACCTACGCCGCCGTGGACAAGTTCAACGCCAAGCTTCGCGAGATCGGCGCCTGGGTCTTCGCCGGCGGACTGCACGACGTGAGTACCGCGACGGTGGTGGATGGCACCGGCGATGACGTCGTGACCACGGATGGACCGTTCGCCGAGTCGAAGGAATTCCTCGGCGGATTCTGGGTCATCGAAGCACCGAATCTGGACCGGGCGATCGAACTGGCGGCGGAGGGTTCGGCCGCGTGCCGGGGCAAGGTAGAGGTGCGCCCGTTCGCCGACGAGCCGGCCTAGGTTCCAATGGCTGCGGATGCGGGTGTCGCCGCCGCCCTCGACGAGGTCTTTCGCGCCGAGTTCGGCCGGGTGGTGGCGACCCTGATCCGTCGCTTCGGCAACATCGATCTCGCCGAGGACATGGCTGCGGAGGCCTTCGTGGAGGCGAGTCGACGGTGGCCGGTCGAGGGCATGCCGCCCAACCCCGGTGCCTGGCTGACCACCACTGCACGCAACCGGGGGATCGACCGGTTGCGTCGAGAATCGAGCCGGGACGCCCGAGAGGCCGAGGCGCACAGCATGACTGTTAGCGACGACAGCGAACCGCTGTCGACCATCCCGGACGACCGCCTGCGGCTGTTCTTCACGTGCTGCCATCCGGCACTGGCCACCGAGGTCCACACGGCCCTGACGCTACGACTGCTCGGCGGGTTGAGCGTCGCCGAGATCGCCGCAGCCTTCCTCGTGCCGGAACGCACCATGGCGCAACGGATCACCCGGGCCAAACGCAAGATAGCCGCCGCAAAGATTCCCTACGCGGTGCCTCGGGATGCCGAGTTACCGCGCCGTTTGCGAGGTGTGCTCGCCGCGATCTACCTGGTTTTCAACGAGGGCTATTTGCCGTCATCCGGCTCGGATGTACGAACGGACCTGTGCGCGGAGGCGATTCGGCTCGCCCGCGTGTTGCGGTCGTTGATGCCCGATGAACCGGAAGTCATTGGGTTGCTTGCGCTGATGCTGCTGACCGATGCCCGCAGACCCGCGCGGTTTGCCGACGGCGTGCTGGTGCCGCTGGCCGAGCAGGACCGGACGGCGTGGAACCGTGGCCTCATCGCCGAGGGGCATGAACTGGCGCGGTGGTGTTTGCGCCGTGGGCAGCCCGGCCAGTATCAGATCCTCGCGGCGATCAATGCGGTCCACACCGACACCATGCACGCCGAGCACACCGATTGGCGGCAGATCGTCGCGCTGTACGACCAGCTTTGGGCAATCGCGCCGACGCCCGTGGTGGCCCTGAACCGGGCCATCGCCGTTGCCGAGACTGAGGGTGCCACAGCAGGTTTGGCCATCGCCGAGACTCTGTCGCTCGATGGATACCACCCGTACCACGCGGCGCTCGCGGATCTGCAGCGGCGAGCAGGCCGACTCGCCGAGGCTCGCACATCCTACGACCGGGCGATCGAACTGGCGGCGAGCCCGGGCCAGCGTCGCTACCTACGACGCCGCCGCGACGAGTTGTCGTGATAGCTCTCGATCGAGGATGGACGTCTCACTCGCCGTCGAAATGAGCGTCACCTCGACCTTTTTCGCGCCGGCTCGCAGCACGACCGTGTTGGGCGCGCCGTCGAGTTGTTCGATCGAGATGTCCGGCGGCTCCGATGGCCACGTGGCGCGGTCTGCGGACAGGTGAATCATCGTCGCATCCGGTCGCGGGTCCGACCTGACACCGTCGGAGACTACTGCAGTGTATCCGGCATCGGAAAGGGTTGCTGGGCTGTCGATATGGAGGCAGCTGGAATCGGTGACCGCCGCGGTCAATCGTTCCCACGCGTGGGGGCGGTCGGTGCGAATCAGGATTCGCGCTCCCGTCGCCAACGCCCGAAACACCACTTGCTGCGCGAGCAGCATGCCGCCCGCGAGGTACACGTTGGCGACGCCGGTGCCGGTCAGCCTGGCGAGGACGGCGCGTCCCTGCGGGTCTGATCCGATGAGTTGTCCGCATCCGACCGTCGGCAGCTGCCAGTCGTCGACAGTGCACTCCCGCAGGGGAACTACCCGATCACTTCGCGGAGCCGCGAGCGGAAGGTGAGCGAGCAACGCATCGCGATGGTGGCCGTGCACCGCTGCGGAACCCGGCGGCGCATGTGGTGCTGTTGCGCCGGAGAGCCGCCAGGATGCGCCAACCGCCACCGAATGCAGCGCCGATCCGGGCCGCAACCGGATCGCCACGGATGTCGTTTCTGCCGGTACCGACCACGTTGCGGCCAATAACGCGGTGTCGCATCGCTTGCTTACGGCGCCGGTATTGACAGCACTGCCGACGACCGCGTACCGCCAGTGCTGGGTGAGGGTCCGCGGATCGGTGCCACCGCTGATGGTGAGGACGGCGTCTTTGATATGGGTGCCTGTCAATATCCTTGCGGGACAACCTTGTCGCTCCAGCTCTCGGACGATACGGGTCGCGGCGATGGTGACAGCACGAGCGGCTCCCCGGGTGCCTCCACCTCGCCGTCGGACGGCTTCCGCGTTGGCCACTACGTCGAGGGCGACCGCCAGCCACACGGTCTGCGATGTCGGTGCCTGCAGCCGGCCGAGCAGCCGCTCATATTCCCTGGCGGCAATGCTCGGCCCCTGGCTGCGCCGCCCGTGGCTGATAATGTCGATGCCCGCGAGCATGATGTCGTGCTGGGTGAGCAACGATGCGAACACCGCTAACGGTACTGTGTGCGCTGGCTCATTGGATTCTTTTGTCGCATAAGATATTCCGCCGGGCGCAGCGCTGAGCTCGAGCACCGCGACCACTCGGTCACCATCCCAATACAGTCCAGTCGGCCGACCGCCGGGGCCACGGAAATCGGTTATCGTTCCGAGTTCGTACCCGGAGTCCCGCGCGAAAAGCGCGGCGGTGGCCGCCCAGCGCAGCACCGAGCGGCCGCGGACCTGTAGCGCGAGGGTCGCGCCCACGCAGGTGCCCGCGACCACCGCCACCCAGATCGACGCGCCGCCGAAAAGACTCAGCGCCGCGACGCCGATGCCTAACGCTTGGGCACAAACCATTTCGCCCATGATTCCCCCGAACTGATGCCGCACCGCTCCTCCCCCCCGGCGGCGCGTGCACACACGACTGTACGGCATCGTGGCGACACATCGGATCGGTGTGTTCGTGCGATTCGCCCGACATGGCGAGATCTGAGAGCATGGGACGACCCCGTGAATCCGGGGACCAGCACTGTTTCGGGGGGAAGCAGAAATGGGATCCGAGCCCACCACTCGGTCGCAGGTCAGCGGCTATCGATTTCTCGCCCGGCGCATGGAACATGCGCTGGTCCGGCGCGACGTGCGCATGTTGCACGATCCGATTCGTGCGCAGTCGCGCGCCCTTGCGGTAGGCGCGGTCCTCTCCGTGCTCGCTGTCGGTGCGTGCGCGGTGCTCGCAGTGCTGCGGCCCGCCGCGAAGATCGGCGACCATAAGATCGTTGTCGGCCAGGACTCCGGAGCAATGTTCGTCGTTCTCGGCGATACCGTCCACCCAGTGCTCAACCTCGCCTCGGCCCGACTGGCGGCAAACGATCCCGCAAACCCTGTACTGGTCAAGGAATCCGAGCTCGGCACCCACGCGCGCGGGGCGCTCGTCGGCATTCCCGGTGCGCCGTCGGCGCTGCCGTTCGATCGTTCCGGTGCGTCCGGCGCATGGACCGTGTGCGACGCGCTCGACGTGAACGGAGGTGCATCGACGACCTCGGTGATCATCGGTGCGACAGAACTCGGTGATCACGCCGGTCCCTTGGGTCAGCGTCAGGCGTTGCTCGTCCAGACCAGGGACGCAACGTATCTGGTCTATGACGGCAAGCGTGCCAGGATCGACCTGCGCGACCATGCGGTTACCAACGCCTATGCGCTCTCGGGTGTTTCGCCGCGGCCCATCAGCGCCGGTTTGCTCAATTCCATACCCGAGGTGCCGCCGATCACCGCTCCGCACATCGACGGCGCCGGCTCCGCGCCGAGCTATACGTTGTCCGGCAAGAAGATTGGCTCGGTGGTCGCGGTGCAGCGTGGCGAGCAGCGGCAGTACTACGTGTTGCTGCGCGAGGGCGTCCAGGCTGTCAGTCCGGCGACGGCCGATCTGATCCGGTTCGCCGATTCCCAGGGCAACCCCGACATCGAGAAGATCACCCCCGATACGTTGACCCGAGTTCCGCTCGTCTCGGCACTCGATGTCGCGACCTTCCCGGAAACGGCTCCCACCGTGATCGATTCGGCCGAAAAGCCGGTGGCCTGCCTGTCCTGGAAACCGGTCCTCGACGGGCAAACCCGTGGCGCCGAGATCGGGGTGTTGATCGGTCGGAGTCTGCCAGTGGCTGCCGGTGCGGCGCCGGTGCAGTTGGTGCAGTCCGACCACAGCGGAGACCGCGCCGACACCGCCTACATCCGTCCCGGAACCGGGGCATTTGTGCAGACGACTGGGTTGGCGGACAGTTCCCGCGCCGACTCGATCTACTACATCGCTGACACGGGAGTCCGCTTTGGTGTCAGCGACTTCGACGCAGCGAAGGCGCTCGGATTCGATGCGCGGCCACACCAGGCGCCCTGGTCGATGGTTGCGTTGCTTGCCGCCGGTCCGACGCTTGGTCGGGCGCAGGCGCTCCTCGTACACGACGGTGTGGCGCCGGATCCGGCGCCCGGTCCGCTGCCGGACGCCTCAGCGAACTGATCTGCGCGACGCTCGCGCGAGCGGTAGCGATGCCAGCACACCGAGACCGAGCAGCACGGCGACGGCCGCGGAGCCGCCCAGTGCGAGGTACTGCGCCGAGCGATCTGCCGATTCGGCTGGCGGGCTGGGGAGCGTTCGTGGCGAGTCCGACGCCGTCGTGGGTGCCACCTCGGCCGTCAGCGCGGCGTACGGATCGATGACACCGTTGCCCACGTACGGGTTCCAGCCTTCTGCCGGTTTGTGCGCGGTCGCCGCGATCCGGTTTATGACTTCCCGGGCGGTGAGCTGCGGGAACCGCGCACGCACCAGCGCGGCGGTCCCGGCGACAAAGGGCGCGGCGAAACTCGTTCCCGAAAACGCTGCGACGTTTCCTTTGTCGTCGCGCTTGCCGGTTGCGGTACCAGCGCCGCGCGCATCGAGGGAAACGATGTTCTCTCCGGGCGCCGCCACGTCCACCCAAGGGCCGGCAACGGTGAACTTCGAGGCAGCGCCGTGGGCGTCGACGGACCCCACGGTGAGCACGTAGTCGTCGAATCGGGCTGGGCTGACGGCGGTGGTGATGCGGTCCCACGGATCGGCGTTGGGGTGCAGCGGATCCGGCCCTGGATTGGCGGCGCTGCAGCGGTCGGTGTTGCCAGCCGCCGCAATGACGACTGCATTGCGGACCGTCGCGGCGTACTGCACCGCTGCACCGAGGGCGGCGTCGTTGATGTGGGCTGTCGAACAGGCGACCTCGGAAATGTTGATGACGGTCGCGCCCATGTCGGCCGCATGCCGGACCGCGGAAGCCATCGTGGCGACGTTGCCGTAGCCATCGGCGATTTGATCGTCTCGCTGGCCGGGCGAGCGTCCGGCAACGTCGAAGAGTCCGCTCGACTGGCGCAACGAGATGATGCGTGCTTGCGGTGCGACTCCGGCGAATCCGTCGCCGTCGGCCTCGCTGGCCGCGATGATGCCGGCTACCGCGGTGCCGTGTACATCGCAGTCGACGGTGCCGTCTGAGGTGCCGACGTAGTCTCCGCCGGCGATGAGACCGGGCAGCCGCGGGCTACGAGAAACTCCGGTGTCGATCACCGCGACGAGTTGACCGGCACCTTTGGTGAATCGCCACGCCGGTTCCAGGTTCAGCCAGCGCTGAGCTGCGGGCACGACGGGCTCGGGCTCGCGAACTGCCGTATGAAAACAGGTGTTTCGCTGTTCGGTCGGATCGGGTGGCGCCGGTGCCGCGTCCGCGGGAAGCCGACTGGCATCGATCGGCGGTGGTCCACCGCGCGCGGCCGCGGCGCCCGTTGCGGCGCTGAGCAGCACCACCATGCCAGCTATGAGCACCCGAGCGGCGATCACAGCCCGCGCACCACCTCGAAGAGGCCAGCCACCCAGCACACCAACGGTAGAACTATTGCGACACAAACGTATTCGAGAAGTTCGACGCTGCGGCGGGCGGGCGGTGAAAAGTCCTGTGTCGGTGCAATGATTCCGATAGCGAGTGCGCCACCGGCCACGGCGATGGCTACCGCGAAGACGACAAGTGGTTGCGGCGCCGTAATGGCCGAACCGCCGAGCATCGCCAGCCAGATGCACGACCCGCCGAAGATAAGGACGTAAGCGTGCTCTGCGCTCGCATACGTACGTCCACGGAAAACCAGTACCGCCGCACTGGCTGCGGACAACGCAAAACCCGGCCAGTATGGGTGGCCGGTGGAGAATGCCGCTGCAAGGGCGCCCGCGGCCGCGACCGTTGTCGTTGCGCCGATCAATCCCGTGAGACTTGCGCGGGCCACCTCCGCGCGGCGGGTCAAGTCGGTGATGTCGGGAAGCGCGGCGTCGTCGGCATCGCTGAGCGCCGCCTGCGCGGCAGGCACTGCGGGCAGCGGCAATCGTGCGAGCGCAATAGAGATTCGGGGCGCCACTGCAAGCGCGGTCAAAGCCAACCCGGTCGCGACCGCGCCCAGCGCACGCACCGACATGTCGGCGTACATGGCGGTCAAGGCGACGCAAAGGACAAGAACTGACGCGGTGGCGACTCCGGTGCACAATCGTCGTCCGACGACCGCAAGTCGCAGCGCTAGGACCGCAGCAGCCCCGCCGAGTGCTGCGGCGAGAAGAATGTTGGGCCAACCGATCGGGCTGGGCACGAACGCGGCGCCCGCCGTGACGGTCAGGGGCAGCGCGCATGCGCACAACACCACCCCGCTTCGGCCATCGGCATATAGCCGACTTACCACCGCTGAGGCGATGAGCAGCAGTACCGCGACGAATGCGGCCGCCATCGCACCCAGCATCCGGACCACCCCGAGCGGCGACTCGAGCACCGCGATGCAGCTGGTCAGCGTCGCCGCCACGGCAACGGCTGAACCGACCACGCGCGCTCCCTCCGGCGACCACCGACCGGTGTCCGCGCTGGCGACCTGATACATGACGTCGTCGAACAGGGGCGGCGGCGTGGGGGCGTCGGCGAGCTGGAGCATGAGCAGTTCGCCGTCACGAACGCCGTGCTCGTTCAGGCTCAGATGCGAAGGCAGTGCCGGTTCACCAATCCTGGCAAGGGTCCAATCTTGCTGTTGTGCAGGTTCGTTCGGCTGGTCGAGATCGTTGTGGTGGCCACGAATCATGTCCACGATTGATGGCATGACTAGCGCAATGGCCACGTCGGCTGGCACTGCCACGTCGACCTGCGTGTTGCGCGCAAGAACTGTCATCCGGCACAGCTGTGCTGTGCCGACCACTGGCGTGTCGGTCACGACTTCTCCCCCCGAAAAGCGCTGGCGCAATTCCCCCTTGCACGACGAGCGCTGTGCCTGGACTCTACGGCATTGCGGCTGGTAGCTCCAGTTTGTCAGGTTTGTCGGCGCCGTGAGTTAACCTAGGCGCGCGGTTGCTCGGGTGGGGGTCGTCCGAGGTCAGCGACCGCCGCACGGGGGAATCGGGGGATTCATGAGCACTGTTCGCTTTGTTCGACGAGCCAGAAGGGAAGCGCCGCGTGCGCCCGGCGGCGAGTTGACGCTGCAGCCGCCACCGGAGGTTCCGCGCGTGACGCCGGCGAACGTGCTGATGAAGATGCTGCCCGTCGTGATGGTGCTGGCGATGGTCGGCATGATGGCGCTGCTGTTCACCTCGGGCGGGTTCGGCGCAAACCCGATGAGCCTGCTCTTTCCCGCGATGATGGTGCTGTCCATGGTCGGGATGTTCGCCGGACAGGGGCGTGGCGGGGGCGCCAAGACGGCGGAGCTCAACGAAGATCGCAAGGACTATTTGCGCTACCTCGACCAGCTGCGCCGCGATGTCGAAAGCACTTCGGCGCAACAGCGAGCCGCCCTGTTGTGGAGCCATCCGCAGCCGGAGTTGTTGTGGACCTTGGCCGGAACCGACCGGATGTGGGAGCGGCGAACGAGCGACCCGGATCATTGCCACGTACGGGTGGGTCGCGGTAGTCAACGTCTCGCCACCCGGCTGGTGGCTCCGGAAACCGGACCGGTGGAGGAGTTGGACCCGGTCGCCGCGGTGTCACTGCGCCGGTTCGTTCGCACGCACGCGGTGGTCGCGGACCTTCCGACGGCGGTGTCGCTACGGAGTTTCGCCGCCATTTCCATCGATGGTGACCGCGCCGCGGCGCGTGCGCTGGTGCGCGCGATGCTGCTGCGGCTGAGCACGTTTCACGGCCCGGACCAGTTAGTTGCCGCTGTTGTGTGCGGGCCCGACACAGCTTCGCAATGGGAATGGTGCAAATGGCTGCCGCACGTTCAGCATCCGCGCGAGATGGACGGTGCCGGCGCCCGGCGAATGGTCTACGGCTCGATTCGCGAGTTCACCGATGCGCTGGGCGATGAATTACGCTTGCGTGCAAGGTTTTCCCGGAGCGCGCCGGCCCAAGCGGGGGTTGCGCAGTTGATCCTGGTGGTCGACGGCGGTGTGCTCGACACCGGTACCGAACCAGATGGGCTGGTCGAATCCGGGCTCGACAGCGTGACGGTGCTCGACCTGAGCGGCTACTGTCCGCGACTGGCAGCAAACCGGGGCCTCCAATTGGTGGTTAGCGACGGCCGCCTCGGCGCGCGAAGTGCTGCCGGGTTGGAAATATTCGCCACGGCTGACCAGATCAGCGTGGACCAGGCGCAGATGTCGGCGCGTCGGCTCGCTCCCTATCGCACGCATTCGCGGGACGCCGAGACAGCCGACGACTCAGAAAAGCGTGTGCAGTGGCCCCAATTGATCGGAATTGTCGATCCGGGCGCCTTTGATCCCGACGTCGCGTGGCGGCCTCGTCACGGCCGCGCGCGACTGCGGGTGCCGTTCGGGGTGGGAGCGGACGGCTCGCCTGTCGAACTCGACCTCAAGGAAGCGGCCGAGAATGGCATGGGGCCGCACGGTCTGTGTATCGGCGCAACTGGGTCGGGAAAATCCGAGTTCTTGCGAACGCTCGTGCTCGGCTTGCTCGCCACCCACTCACCCCAGCAACTCAACCTCGTACTCGTCGACTTCAAGGGTGGCGCAACGTTTCTCGGCCTAGACGGGCTTCCCCACGTGGCCGCGGTGATCACCAACCTGGAAGAGGAGACGGCGCTCGTCGACCGGATGCGCGACGCGTTGGCTGGTGAGTTGAACCGTCGGCAGGAACTGCTGCGCGCGGCCGGGAACTTCGCCAATGTCTCCGAATACGAGAAGGCGCGAGCCGGTGGGGCAGACCTCGATCCATTGCCCGCGCTGTTCGTCGTAATCGACGAGTTTTCCGAACTGCTCAGCCAACAGCCGGAATTCGCTGACCTGTTTGTCGCGATCGGCCGACTTGGCCGGTCGCTACATATCCACCTGCTGCTGGCGAGTCAGCGATTGGACGAGGGACGGTTGCGCGGGCTCGACAGTCACCTTTCGTACCGAATTGGCCTGAAGACCTTTTCGGCTAACGAATCGCGAGCTGTGATCGGCGTTCCAGACGCGTACCATTTGCCGGCGCAACCAGGGGCGGGCTACTTGAAGTCCGATGCCGCCGAGATCCAGCGATTCCAGGCGCTATACGTATCCGGGCCTTACGAGCCGGTGCGCCGTACTGCTCATGCGGATCGCGACCGGCCGGTCGCGGTCCGGCCCCGTCCGTTCACCGCCGCCGCGGTAGTCCTCGACGAACCGGCCATGTCCGCCCCCGACAGCGCCGACGAGGTGCAAGCCTCGCCCACGGTCGACGCCCCGGCGGTGCTCACCGTCGTCGCCGACCGCATGCGGGGCCACGGCCGTGCGGCGCACAGGATTTGGCTACCGCCGTTGAACGAGTCGCCGACGCTCGACGCACTTGTGGCCGCTCCTGACGGGGGCGAATCGCCACCTCTGCGGGCGGTCGTGGGGCTCATCGATCGCCCATTCGATCAGCGTCGCGATCGGTTGACCGTCGATCTTTCCGGCGGACTCGGAAACGTGGCAGTGGTGGGTGGGCCGCAATCGGGCAAGTCGACCGCGCTGCGCACGCTCGTCGTGTCGATGGCCTTGACGCACTCGCCCAAAGACGTGCAGTTCTATTGCCTTGACTTCGGTGGCGGAACGCTATCTGGACTGGCCGGATTGCCGCATGTGGGATCAGTCGCCGGCCGGATGGACCGCGAGCGAGTGCGTAGGACCGTCGCAGAACTGACCACGATTGTGCGGCAACGGGAGTCGCTGTTTCGAGCCCTCGGTATCGAATCGATAGCGGACTACCGACGGCGGCGCGCAAAAATCGACAGTGCGAGCCAAGACCCGTTCGGCGACGTCTTCTTGGTCATCGACGGTTTCGCCAGCATCCGGCAGGACTTCGAGCAACTCGAGCAGGTAATCACCAACCTTGCCGCACAAGGGCTGTCGTACGGAGTGCATGTGGTTCTTGCGGCATCGCGCTGGGCGGAGGTGCGACCGGCACTCAAGGACCAACTCGGGACGCGAATCGAGCTTCGCCTCGGCGATCCTTCGGATTCCGACCTCGGGCGCAGGCTTGCACTGCTCGTACCCCAGGGGCGACCGGGCCGCGGCATGACGCGCGACGGATTGCACCTGCTCCTGGCCTTGCCCCGGATCGACGGAAAGTCGTCGACTGCCGACCTGCGTGCCGGTGTTGCGGATGCGGTCGCTCGAATCGCGCACAACGCTGCTGGGCGGTCGGCGCCCGCGATCCGAATGCTGCCCGAACAGGTCGACCGCGCGGCGTTGCTGCAGCAGGCGAACTGGCCTGACATGGTTGACGGGCCCTGCCAGCGGATTCCGGTCGGCATCAACGAGTCGGAGTTGGCGCCCGCCTACATTGACTTCGGCGACCAACCGCACCTGTTGATCTTCGGCGACAGCGAATGCGGCAAGACCACGCTGTTGCGCGGAATCTGTGAATCGATTCTGGCGTCGAACACGCCCCAGCAGGCCAAGCTCGTCATCGGCGACTACCGTCGGACCATGCTCGGGGTGGTCGAAACCGAGCACTTGGCCGCCTATGCGCCCACGTCGACCGCGCTGGCGGCGAATATGAACGATCTCGCCGACTACCTGCGGGCCCGGTTGCCGCGACCGGATGCCGACCAGCAGCAGTTGCGCACCCATTCCTGGAGCGGCCCACAGATTTTCGTGATCATCGACGACTACGACCTGGTGGTGACCTCTGCCGGCAATCCCGTTGCCGCGTTGCTGGAGTTTCTCCCGCAAGCCAAGGACATCGGGCTACACCTGATTGTTGCGCGGCGGTCCGGCGGTGCTGCACGCGCGATGTTCGAACCGGTGATCGCTCGGTTGCGTGACGTGGGTGCGGCGGGCGTCGTGATGAGCGGTAGCCGGGAGGAAGGCCCACTTGTCGGTGACGTGCGGGCTAGTGCAATGCCGCCAGGTCGCGGCACGCTCGTCACGCGGGGCGGCGCTGCGCTGGTGCAGTTCGCGTGGAACGAATCGCGATGACGACACCGGTCTTGATTCACCTGACGAGCGAATGGCTGTGGGTTCGGCACGGACAAGCCCAGTGGTCCGGTCCGGCGGTCGTCGCCCACGACGGATCAGGCTTGTTGTTCGCCGACGCGGCGGTCGGCTCGCAGTACGACCTCGTACGGGTATGCGACGGCGTGGACCCCGGAGTGCTCACCGTCGCGGGGGACTCCGTTACCTTTGCTGCGGCGCTGTCCGGATTGGTCAGCTACGCCCTGGATGGCGTTGGGCTTGCGGGGAACAGGCCAGAATCGCTGCGGCTGAGTCATCCGTCGCACTGGGGCACCCCGCGTCGCCGTGCCCTGGAAACACCGTTGCGACAACTCGCCGACGATGTGACGACGATCCCCGTCGCGTCGGCCGTAGCCCGTGCCAACCCGGCTGGGCCCTGGCGAGCTCACCACGCACGAATGGTCGTCGAACTGAACACGTTTGGGCTCACCATGACCGTGGTCGTCGACGATCCGGGCGGGCCGCAGCTTCGCTCGTGCGCCTTCGAACCGACGATCACCGGTGCGGAAATCGACGAGGACGCCGTCCGCGCCGCGACTCAGGGCCTCCTCGACGATGGCCGCGTCCGCGAGATTCTTGTGACCTCCGGCTCGGATCTGTCGTTGAGTGCACTGCGAGCCTCGATTGTGGCATCCGGGATAGTAGGAGACCGGGTCGTTGCGGTCAGCGGCGCAGAAGTCGCAACTGGGCTCGAGCCGCCTGCACAACCGGCAGCGATCCCCGCGGTTTCCCGACTACCGGCGGCTGGATGGCTGGAGCAAGCGGTAACACTGACCTTCACTGACAAGCGCGACTCGCGTCGAAAGGTACTGGCTATTGCGGGGTGCCTATCGGCCGCGCTAGTCGTGGGACTAATAGTGCTCCTTGGCGTTCGGTCGCGTGCTACCGATTCGGCTACCGCGATCGCGGATGCGCAGCCGACGGCCGTCACAACGCGACCACCGGAAGTCAGCGCGCCCCCGACACCGGCGCGTGTTACCGAAACAATAGCTGCGGCAGTTAATTTCGCCCGCGTACGGTTCGACCCGCCGATCGGTTGGTCGGTCCGCGGCGCGGCGACCGACAGCAGACTCGAATTGCGTCCCGACGATGGGAGTCGCCGTCGGATCGTGCTGACGCAGACATCGCTCGCGCCCGATGCCGGTATGGAGGAGGTTTACCGGCTGCTGGCTATGCAAATCACGACTCGAGCACCACGTTTCGACAACCTCGAGAACGGGGTCGTCTTCGCGGAGCGTCCTACCGTCGCCTACCACGAACGGGCCGAAGACGATTCGCAGGTCAATTGGTACGTCCTTGTGGATCATGACCTTCAAGTCAGTGTTGGTTGCCAATTTGTCGAGGATGGCTGGGCGGCGGTGTCCGATGCCTGCGCGCAGGTGACGCGGTCGGTTCGGATCGGTCCGGCCTAGTCAGCGTGAATTATTTCGGCTGCAACGGGAACCGATCCGTCCCCGCAGCGTCCAAGTAGGTGTAAGGGTGCGACCAATGAAAGGTGCCAGCAGATGGCCGGGTATTTGTCCGCGGACGCGGAAGCGATTCATGCTTTTTCGACCAACATGCGCGGGAAACACGATGCGTTGAACGCCAAGATCTCTCAGGTTGACGCCGCCTCGGACGCGACGACCGCGACGTGGCAAGGCAGCGCCCGCCTCGCATTCGACAACGTGATGGATCGCTACTTCCAGCTCGCGCGCGAATTGAACCAGCGACTGGTCGAGACCGCCGAAAATGTTGCGCGCGCCGGTTCGTCGTACGTCACGACCACCGAGGACCACAAGTCGAAGATCGCCTCTGTAGGTAGCAGCCTCAATCTCTAGCTCTGCCAATCCGTCAGCCATCCCACACTGATAATTAAGGAGTTCGTCATGTCGAGCCCAGTGATCGCTGCCAACTTCGGCTCCGTCGAAGAGGGCGCACAATCCATCAAGTCGCTTGCCCAGACCATCATGGATGATCTGGAGTCGTTTCACAGTGAGGTCAAAGGCTTTGTCGACAACGCCTGGCAGGGCGAGGCCAACGAGGCGTTTGCCACTCTGCAGGCCCAATGGCACCAGCGCACAACCGAACTCAACTCGATGCTCAACGCGGCCGCACTCGCGGTCAGCGACGGAAACGCCGCGATGCAAGCGGCGAACAACGCCGCAGCGGCCAGCTTCGGCGGCTGAAACCCACTCACGAGTAGCGGTTGGCGCAGGCGTTTTCGCCGCCGAGGACGCCGGCCCGGAACGCGTCGACGCGCGAGAATCCGCTGGGTACGGTCCGGCCGTCGACGTCACTGGCGGCGAGGCCGTCGCTGAGTAGTGCCGAGACGGCCTCGTCGAGGTCTCCGGGAGACAGCACGAAGTCACCGTGGGTGGGGTCGCGGTCCGGCGAACCGAGTGCGGCGGTGATGACGCCGGACAGGCAGGCCGCGCGCAGGGCGGTCTTGGGATCGGACAGCGCCTGTCCGTGACTCTTTTGCACAGCAAGCGTGTAGCGGGAGGCGACGAGGACGTACGCGGTGTAGTCACCAGTGACGGTGACCGGCAGCCCCGACTCCGGTTCGGTGTTGGGGGTGCCGCGTTTGGCGAGTTCGGCTAGGTCGATGCCGATGGTGTTCGAAGTTGGGCAGTAGGAGACCGGGGGAGTGGGCCGGGCGTCGGCGCACCGCATGCTGCTGCCGGACAGGCTGAGATTCGGCTCGTTCGGCACCGGCAGGATCGAGGTGAGCGCCTTGTCGAACTCTTTCACCGTGTCCGCTGTGATGGGGAGTTCTCCGGTATCGGAGGGATCGTCGAAGGCCTGCGGGAGCCCGCCGCGACGGGCTTCGATTTCGTCGGCATCGATTTTGGCGCACGCCGTTGGCCCGTCGGTGAAGCCGATCTGTACTGCGGTGACGCGCTCGAACGCGGAACCGTGCACCGAGTCGGGGTCGTTCGGATCGGCGTCGCGAATCGAAACCGTAGCGGCGAGAACGGAGTTCAGTCCGGTGCTGGTGTTGAGCGTGAAATGCGGAGCGTGGTCTTCGGCGACGTAGCGCATGAACGCGCCCGCGAAGCAGTCGGCCTGTTGTTCGCGCACGATGCCAGGATCGTCTTCGGTGGCCAGGCCGCTGTGGTGCTGCACCGCGTGGCCATACTCGTGCGCCAGCACCATGACGACCGCCATCGGCCCGAACGAGTCGATCATGCTGGGCAGCATCGTTTTCCGGTCCCACCCGATGGTGTTGTCGCTGACGCAGTAACCGGCGTTGACCAACCCGGCGGTCCGATCGCCGCAGAATTGAAGCGCCGATCGCCGCGGTGCCGTGGAGTCCCAGGAGACCAATTCCCCGACGGGCTCGAACGTCCCGCGGAACACCTTCGGATACTCGGTCTTCCAATAGCCCTCGATGTCGTCGATTGCGTTTGTAGCCAGGGTGTCAACCGGCCCATGGTCGGTGTTGGTCACCGGACGGTTGGCGGCGGCGACGCCGGGTCGCGGGCCCGTCGGACCGTCGGTGGTCGGCAAACCGGCGACCGCGAACGGGTCGTTGTATATCGACACCGCACGACCCTGGGTGTGCGTGGTGCAACCGGTGAGCGCGCCGACGCTCAGAAACGCCACTGCTGCGGTCCACAATGACGCCGAGCGCCGCGCGTTGCGCTTCATGCCGGCCCTTTCTGCGGTGCTGGGACGGGTCGTGGGCAAGGACATGACCGGCCCTTGCTGCTCACAATTGTCGCCGCATCCAGCACGACACGCCTGCCACAATGCGAGCCCGGATTCTCGCCGTGGCTACCATGACCCAGATTTCTCCGCAGATACGGCGAAGGAGTGACGCGGTGGGCATGGGCTCGAGCGACGTCGGGGCACACCTGTTTGCCTTGCAACCCCAGATCGGGGGCAGTGGCTGGGAATGGAATGCATTCACCTATGCCCTCGTGGCATTGCTGGGTATCTGCGTCTTGATTGTGGTCCTGAACAAATTGCTCGACATCCGCGATGCACGTCGGGTGAAGGCCGACCTCGATAGTTCGCTTTGACCTGCGCGTCCAGCGGCCGGTATCGTTGCCCGTTGGCGTTCGGTACGCCGGGTGTTTTCTGCCCTGTGTAAAGCGAGTCCCGCGTCTCCACCGGCCGGCGGGAGCCACTCGACCATGTTCGCCTGGCTGGCACCACCATCGAAGAGACAGGGAAGCTCTGTGCCTACGTACAGCCCGAAGGCGGGTGACGTGACCCGTCAGTGGCACGTCATCGATGCCACTGACGTAGTGCTCGGCCGTCTCGCCGTGCAGGCAGCGAACTTGCTGCGCGGTAAGAACAAGCCGACCTACGCCCCTAACGTCGACGGCGGCGATTACGTCGTCATCATTAACGCCGACAAGGTCGCCATCAGCGCGAACAAGCGCGACTACGTGCGCCTTTACCGTCACTCCGGCCACCCGGGCGGGCTCAAGTCCCGCACGCTGGGCGAGGCCATGGATACCCGTCCCGACCGGGTGGTGCAGAAGGCCGTTACCGGCATGCTGCCGAAGAACAAGCTGGGCCGTTCGATCAGCCGCAAGCTCAAGGTGTACGCGGGCCCGGATCACCCCCACACTGCGCAGCAGCCAGTGCCCTTCGAGATCAAGCAGGTGGCCCAGTGACCGCACCGGACGAACTGAACCTGAACGACGCCGCTGAAGAGACCGCCGTCGAAATTGTCTCGGAGGAGTACCTGGAGCCCGAACCGGCTTCGGTCCCGCAGGCCCCGATCGTGATCGACCGTCCGGTGCAGACCGTCGGCCGCCGCAAGGAAGCTGTGGTTCGGGTCCGGCTGCTGCCGGGCACCGGCCAGTTCGTACTCAACGGACGGACCCTCGAGGACTACTTCCCCAACAAGGTGCACCAGCAGCTGGTCAAGGCCCCGCTGGTGACGGTCGAGCGCACCGAGAGCTTCGATGTGCACGCTCGCCTGCACGGCGGCGGCCCGTCGGGTCAGGCTGGCGCGTTGCGCCTGGCCATCGCCCGTGCGCTCGTCGAGGTCACCGCGGAGGACCGTCCGGCGCTCAAGCGGGCCGGCTTCCTCACGCGTGACCCGCGTGCCACCGAGCGCAAGAAGTACGGTCTGAAGAAGGCGCGCAAGGCGCCGCAGTACTCGAAGCGCTGATTTATCGCTCGAGTTATCGTCCACGGGAGTGGGCGTCCGACACTTCGGGCGCCTGCTCCCGTGTCGTATTTGCGCATCCGGCGCTCGCGCGCGGGGTACCTGTGTGTCTGAGGAGTAGTGCGAGTGGGTCGACTGTTCGGAACCGATGGCGTACGCGGACTGGCCAACGAGTTGCTCAGTCCCGAGTTGGCGCTGAGGATCGCCGGTGCCGCCGCAGAAACGCTGTCGCGACCCGGCACCGAGCATTCGGTCGCGGTCCTCGGGCGTGACCCGCGGGCGAGCGGGGAGATGCTCGAGGCTGCGGTGACCGCGGGCCTCACCGCGGCGGGGATGGACGTGATCAACGTCGGTGTTCTGCCGACCCCGGCCGTCGCCTATCTGACCGGCGTTTACGATGCCTGCCTCGGCATCATGATCTCCGCGTCGCACAACCCGATGCCGGACAACGGAATCAAGATCTTCGCTGCCGGTGGGCACAAACTCGAGGATGACGTCGAGGATCGCATCGAAGCCGCGATGGAGATCGGCAACCCGCCGCGGCCCACGGGCGCGGCGATCGGGCGTGTGCGCAACGTCCACGATGAGGCGGCGGCAAAGTACCTGGCCAGGCTCGCCGAAGCCGTACCTGCGCGCGTCGATGGGTTGACGGTGGTCGTCGACTGTGCACACGGCGCCGCGTCGGAAATCGCGCCGGCTGCGTATCGGGCGGCCGGTGCGCACGTCATCGCGATCAACGCCGAGCCGGATGGTCTCAACATCAACGACGGGTGCGGCTCGACCCACCTCGACCAGATCCGGCGTGCCGTGGTCGAGGCGGGCGCCGATATCGGTATCGCCCATGACGGCGACGCCGACCGTTGCCTCGCGGTCGACGCCTCGGGCGCGATCATCGACGGCGACGCGATCATGGCCGTGCTCGCGATTGCCATGGCCGAAACGGGCGAGCTCGCGCACAACACACTGGTCGCCACGGTGATGAGCAACCTGGGCCTGCATATCGCCATGCGCGCCGCCGGGGTCGCCGTGCGCACCACGGCGGTCGGCGACCGGTATGTGCTGGAAGAACTGCGCAACGGCGAGTACAGCCTCGGTGGCGAGCAGTCCGGGCACGTGGTGCTGCCCAAGTACGGAACCACCGGCGACGGCATCCTCACCGGACTGCGGCTGCTGCACCGGATGGGCCAGACCGGCAAGCCGATCGCCGAATTGGCGGGCGTGGTTCAGACGTTGCCGCAGGTGTTGGTGAACGTCCGGGTCAGCGATAAAGCCGTGGTCGCCGCGCATCCCAGCGTTGCCGAGGCTGTTTCCGCTGCCGAGCTGCGTCTCGGCGACGCCGGCCGAGTGCTGTTGCGGCCCAGCGGAACTGAGCAACTGGTGCGCGTCATGGTCGAGGCGTCGGACACGGAAACGGCCCAGCGGGTCGCCGACGAACTGGCCGGCATAGTCGCCTCCGTTTAGCTGCGAACGCCTCCGGTCGTTGCTGCTTTTGTGATGCAATCGCGGTAGGGGAGTCGGAGTTCGCAGAACACGGGAGGGCTCGGTGAGCGCACGCGAAGACCTCGAACTCGCGATCGGTGACCAGGTGGCCGTGCTGGACAAACTCACCGAGTCGGAATGCGCCGAGCTTTTGGCGATGCTCGAGATTGCCCGTCGCGACGAGCGGCAGGCGCTCGATGAATCCATCGACGGAGTTTTGGCCGCACTGCCCTGGCCGCTGCGCAGGCCCGCGAAGAAGATCATGTTCGGTGACCTATGAGCGAGCTGGTCACCAAGGCGCAGGTGGAACTGGTGGCGCGCACGTTGCATGTCCCAGTGGAAAAGGTGTCGTTTCTGGAGCGGCTCAGCGCCGATGAGGTGCACGACCTGCAAACCAGGATGTCCTACCGGATCTTCGATGACCATGCCGAGAAGTTCCGACGGTTGTGCATGCTGGTGCCGATCGTGCCGCTGAGCATTGCCCTGCCCATCGTGCAGGCGGTGGTGCCGCCGATGATGGGCGGTCGTGCCGGTGGAGCGATCGGATTGGTGCATCCGAAGAAGGCGGTCGCCGCGATCACGATGCTGGATCCGGCCTACGCCGCGGCGGCTGCGCCCTATCTCGACCCGCGCGCCGTGGAGCGACTCGCCCATTTGGCACCGCCGAAACCGATCGTCGACATCGCCAACGAGATCCTGCGGTTGCACGACTACACCACCGCGGGTTTGTTCGTCGACTTCGCGACGCCCGAGTTGATTCGCGCCGTCGAGGAGGGTGTGCAGGACGATGAGGGACTGCTTTTCGCGGGCTCGTATGTGCGCTCTGGTGTGACGGTCAGCTACGTGGTGCGCGAAATACTGCAGTCCTCGCCCGGCCGGATCGGGCGTATGGTCCGATCCGTGGCGGCCGGGTCGACGCAGCTGCGGCTGGCGGCGCTCTCGGTGATATCCCGGTTGGACGCGGATCTGATCGCAGTCGTCGGCAAGACCATGTTCGACGAGATAGAACCTAAGGCCATCGCCGACCTTCTACGGTGCTTCATCGACGAGGGAGCGGCGGTCGAGTTGTTGCGGTTCGCCGAACATCTCGAGCCGCCGACGTTGCACCAGCTTGCCGCTAATCCGCTCTTCGAAAACGAGCGGATGCTCCCGCTCATGATCGACGAGCTGGTCGCCGGTGGTCAGACCGATGCCTGGCGCGGTGCGCTCGTGGTTGCCGAATACAGCGATGACGAACTGCGGCGCCGCATCGGCGAGACGCTCGCCAGGGCCGGTACGCGGGCCGCGGGTGGGCTGCTCGACGCGATCGTCGACGGCGATTTGTGGGAAGCGTTTTTTGACCTGTTGGCCGTGCAGGACGACAACGTGCGCAACGCGATTGCCCGGCAATGCGCCGAGGCGATGAACGACGCACAGCGTCAACATCTCGACGATTATCTGACGACTCGAACGCTCGATCCGCGGAATGAGCCTGCGGTCGAAATCCTGCGACTACGCCCGGTTTGGTAACGGTTCGATTAAAGCGACCACGGGGTATGTGGTGTGGGTAACAAACCGGTCGCATTGCCGATTGTTTAGCAAACCCATGTGCGTCCTTTGTCGGAAGGAACATCTGATGGCCAAGCATCGGCAGCGTGTTGCGCTAGGTCGGTCGAGAAAGGTAATGGTTGCCAGTGCCGCGACGGTTGGCGTTCTCGGTGCGGGTTCGGCCACAGGGATGGCAGACGCGGCACCGACGCCCAGCGCGGCGGACTTCGGCTTCTCCGCCTTCTTCTCCTCGTTGTTCACGGTTACCCCACCGGTAACGACGACTCCGTCGACTCCGGCGCCGATCGCCACCAACCCGCTGCTCTCGCTATTCGGAGTAGGAACCGGCACGCCGGTCTTGGGCCTGGTCGGTCCCGGCGGACTCCTGGTGGGGGACGGTGGTCCGGGCCAGAACGGCGGGTTACTGGTCGGCAACGGGGGCGCCGGTGGTCCGGGCCAGAATGGCGGAAATGCGGGCCTGGTCGGTAACGGAGGCGCCGGTGGTCCTGGGCTGATGCCGGGCCAGGCAGGTGGCAACGGCGGACTCGGCGGACTGCTGGTTGGTAACGGCGGCGCAGGCGGCATGGGTGGTTTGGGCGCGGCCGGCGGTAATGGCGGCAACGCCGGTCTGCTCCTCGGCAATGGCGGCGTCGGCGGGGCCGGGGGCGCCGGTGTGGCCGGGCTCGCGGGCGTCAATCCATCCGCCGGCAGCGCCGCAAACGGGACATCGCTTGGCGACGGCAACGGCGCGACGATCGGGGGTTACGCCGTTGGCGCCAACGCCGGTAATGGTGCAAACGGCACTGCACCAGGGGTTTCCGGTGGAAATGGCGGCAATATCGCTAATGGCAATGGCGCGAATATCGCAGGGATTTCGGTCGGCGGAAACGCCGGCGACGGGGGCAACGGTGGACAAGGCGCGAACGGCGGCAATGGCGGCAGCATCGCCGACAGCAACGGCCTGACGATCGGTGGATACGCCCAGGGTGGCAATGCCGGAAACGGCGGGGCCGGCGGTCAAGGTACCGCCGGCGGCGCCGGCGGAACCGGGGGTGCCGGCGGTAAGGGCGGCAATGGTGCCTCGTTGGTGGGTAGCGGCGGAGCCGGGGGTACCGGCGGCGCCGGAGGTAGCGGCGGGGCCGGTGCTGTCGGCGGAAATGGCGGTAATGGCGGCAACATTGGCAAAGACAACGGTGGTTCCATAGGTGGATTCGCTATTGGCGGCAATGCAGGCAACGGCGGCGCTGGCGGTACTGGTGGCGCCGGCGGTGCGGGCGGCAATGGTGGTGCCGGCGGCGCCGGGGGCACCAGTGGGCTTCTCGGGCTCAGCGGTCCGGGCGGTGCTGGTGGCGCCAACGGCGCCGGTGGAATCGGCGGTGCCGGCGGTAACGGTGGGACCGCCGGCACAATCGGCACCGGCAACGGTGGGTACTGCTGTGGCGGCTTCGCTTTCCCTGGCCAAAACGGCCAAGCCGGGACGCCCGGAACGTCGGGGCCGACCGGCGCCACGGGACTCCCGGGAGCGACGGGTCCGACCGGTGGCGGCGGGTTCTTTGGCGGACCAAGCTTTGGAACCGGATTTCCGTTCTGACGGGCACTCCCACGGAACCACCACGACCACGAGTGCGTCCATCTCGATAGGGGCCAACCTGGCCTGCTGAGGACTCGGGATGGGGGCGGTTCATGAACGTGGATGTGGCGAAGGTACGCGAGATTGCGGACTCCTTGGTTACTTCTGCCGAGGAGTTGCGCGGTGGCCAAACCGCAATGCATCACTGCCGTTTTGGTCCCGCGCACACCGGCGCGCAGTACGCGGACGCGGGCCGGCGAATCGATGACGGCCTCGTGCGAGTTTCCGAATTGCTTACCCACTGGCATGGCGCGACCGAATTCACTGCCGCAACGTTGCGCGCGATGGTGGATCGAATTGTCGCTGAAGACGAGGAGAGCGCGACCACCATCGGACGGGCGGTGCGGTGAGAGCCGGAGGCGGCGACGTCAGATCCAGCAGCGACATTTTGGACACCGGCGTCCACGGACTTCGACACGTCCAGGAACTCGCGGCACGCTACCTCCGCATCGCACCGGACGGATACACACCGGAGCAGTTGCGCGAATCCTATGACGAGCAGCGCGGAGTTAACCTCGGCCAGCTGGCCCACGCGGCAGCCGCGGTGGAACAGGCCAACTTGGCTGCGTGCGAACATTATTCGCGACAGGATGGGCTGGCGGATGAGTTGGCCTCCGCCTGGGTCGACGGCTCGGCGCCCGTGCCGCGTATCGCCCGCGTGGCCGGGGTTACGACAACACTGGACAATGCCGCCGCGGCATTCGGGGCGGCGGCGACCGCTCTGCATTCGGTTGTGCAACGCAAGGCCGACACCGCGGCGTCCTTTGCCTCCGACCACATCGCCGGGGCCACCTTGGCGGATGTCGACGGCGTCATCGCGGCTGCGGACACGGGGCGCGTTACCGATCCAGTCTTACGGCTGTTCCCGCAGCTCACGGCCGACGAGTCCGCAGCAGCGGAACAAGTGGCGCAGTTGTGCAGTGATTGGCTGAGCAATGTCTTCGCGCCGCGAGCTGAGGCGATCCTGACCGGCTTCATGCAGCTGTGCCAGCACACCGACGACGCGGTGCGGACCATCCTCGCAACGCTTGGTGATGCGCTGTCCGAGGTGGACGACAGTTCCGAACAGGAGCGTGATGACACCGGTGCGAGCACGCAACCCTCGGACGGCGACACGACTACCGCCAGCGACTCCGGTGCGGCCACCGGCGGCGCCTTTGACGGCATCGGCGAGACCATCGTGAGCCTCATCGACGAGTTCACCCCGGTGGCGGTCGAGGCGATCAAGGCCGGTGGCCAAGTAGCACAAGCGCTTTCGGAGACCGTCCTCGACACGATCACCGCGATCGGTGACCAGATCGCTGAGCACGCACCAGACGATCCAGAGCAGGTACCCGGTGATGACTCGCCGCCAAGCGGCAACCAACCACCGCCGGAGCAGACCGGTGCCGCCGCCACCGGCCCCGATCCTGCGCCCGCGATCGAATTCGATGTGCCGGGGACGCATGTGCGGATTGCGGAGGCGACCGGCGGAGAAGTGAGTCTTGACGTGACCGGCGCTGATGGTCATGCCGAGACCTACACCTTGCAGTTCGGCCGCGACGGCACGCCGACCATCGCCCCCGAGGTTCCGGCAACCGCACCGCCGGTTGGCGAGGTGCCGCAAGCGCCGCCACCAGCGCCCAATCCGGTGCCGCCGGTATTAGCGGCACAGTCGGCGCGGCGCACCACATCTGAGGAATCCGCTCCGCCCGCGGCACCGGCACCCGCCCCGCCGCCAGACGTCGGCGCCATCCTTGCCGAGGCCGGCCCGCTGTGACGTATGCCGACATCATCGAGCACATCGCCGCAGAACACCGGCAAGCCTGCGCCCGCATCCAGGCCGAGGCAACGGCGGCGGCGCGGTCGATGACCAAAACAGGCGCGGCGGCCGATCGACGCCGTGCGCCGAAGGCGCAGCAGACCGAGGATCCGGACGAGATCTGCTATCGACCCAAGAGTTGGCTGACCTGACCCAGTCGACCGCGATGCTCCTCGTCCTGAGGCGCATGTGGGTCGATGACATGCGTTTTGGGCACCGTGGCGTCGGGGTCGGCGAAGTCGCTGTAGGTCTTGTCCGCGGTCAACGTGTACAGCAAGAAGCCGGTCAACAGCGCTCGCGTCGCCTTTTGCGTCTTCTTGTCGGCTTTGCCGGCACCGAGCGCGGCGAGGACGCGTCGGCCCTCGGCGAGGCCGTTGTGGCTGGCCTTGTCGACCGCGCGCAACACCGCGTCGCCACCCCAGGCGGCCGCGAGTTTGGCCGCGTTCGCATCCGGTCCGTCGATATCGGAGGCCGCGGCAACGATCAGGCCCGGCGCTTTCACCTCCGGCGCCACGGACTCGGCCGCCGGTGAGGTCGGTGCCGGGTACAGCGCGGCCACCGCCGCAACGGGACGCCGCGCCGCGGCCAGTACTGCAGCCCCACCGCCCATGCCGTGGCCGGCGAATGCGAGCCGCTCCCGGTTGACGCTGATGTCACCGGCGCCCAGCCGGACGCCGGTGCAAATGTCCAGGCAGGTTCGCAGGTCCGCGGCCAGTCCGACGTGCGAAGGCATCGGGCCGCGCTCATTGTTCGGCGCCACCGCGACGATTCCCCAGGACGCCAGATGCTCGAGCAACGTCCGATAGTTGTCGGCGCCCGCGAGCCAGCCGTGTGCAAACGCAACCGCGGGCAGTCCGAGCCCGGATCCGGGCGTGTAGACCACTCCCGGCTGGCCGGCAATTGCCAGGTCACCGCGCAATACGCGATGCGGACCGCGATTGGCCAGTTTTGACATCAACGCCTTGACGGAGGATGACACGGACAAGACGTTATCCGACCGAGCGTCGCACCGTGGCCGGACGGTGCGCGAGCGGGCCCGCAATCCCAGTACGCTGGAGCACCATGTGCGGAATCGTGGGTTATGTCGGCCACCGCGCCGCCTTGGACGTAGTGGTCGAGGCATTGCGCCGAATGGAGTACCGCGGTTACGACTCCGCTGGGATCGCGATCCTCGACGGTCACGGTGGATTGGCCGTCGAACGCAAGGCGGGCCGGTTGGCCAACCTCGAGGCAGAACTCGCCGAGGCGGGCCGCGAACGTTTCGCCGGTACCACCGGCATCGGCCACACCCGCTGGGCGACGCACGGCGGTCCAACCGACCGCAACGCGCACCCGCACCGCGACACGGCTGGCAAGATCGCCGTAGTCCACAACGGCATCATCGAAAACTTCGCGCCGCTGCGCGCCGAACTCGAACACGACGGTGTCGAATTCTCCAGCGACACCGACACCGAGGTTGCGGTGCAGATGCTCGCGCGTGCGTATCACGACGGACCGACGGCTGGCGATTTCGTGGGCAGCGCGCTTTCGGTGCTGCGGCGCCTCGAGGGCCACTTCACGCTGGTGTTCGCCCACGCCGACCACCCGGACATGATCGTGGCGGCGCGTCGCTCCACGCCGCTGGTCGTCGGCCTTGGCGACGGCGAAACGTTCGTCGGTTCCGATGTCGCGGCGTTCATCGAGCACACCCGCAATGCCGTGGAGCTCGGCCAGGACCAGGTAGTGGTGATCCGTGCCGACGGTCACACAATCCTCGACTTCGACGGCAACGACGACGAAGTCAACTCCCGGCACTTCAAGATCGACTGGGATCTCGCGGCCGCAGAAAAGGGTGGCCACGACTACTTCATGCTCAAGGAGATCGAAGAACAGCCGGCCGCTGTCGGCGACACGCTGCTCGGGCACTTCGCCGACGGCAAGATCGTGCTCGACGAGCAGCGACTCTCCGATCAAGAACTGCGCGATGTCGACAAGGTGTTCGTCGTCGCCTGTGGCAGTGCCTATCACTCCGGTCTGGTCGCCAAGTACGCGATCGAGCACTGGACACGGCTTCCCGTCGAGGTGGAACTCGCCAGCGAATTCCGTTACCGGGATCCGGTCCTGGACCGCTCCACGCTGGTCGTCGCGATATCGCAGTCCGGTGAAACGGCGGACACCCTCGAGGCGGTCCGCCATGCGAAGACTCAGAAAGCCCGCGTGCTGGCCGTGTGCAACACCAACGGCGCACAGATCCCGCGCGAGTCCGACGCGGTGCTCTACACCCGGGCCGGGCCGGAGATCGGCGTCGCCTCCACCAAGGCGTTCCTTGCGCAGGTGACGGCGAATTACCTGGTCGGCCTTGCGTTGGCGCAGGCACGCGGCACCAAGTACCCCGACGAGGTTGCCCACGAATTCGCCGAGTTGGAGGCGATGCCGAAGCTGATCGATCGGGTGCTCGAAACCGTTGAACCGGTGCGGGCGCTAGCGCGTGAGCTGGCGCATTCCACGACCGTGCTGTTCTTGGGTCGCCACGTCGGCTATCCGGTGGCGCTCGAGGGTGCGCTGAAGCTCAAGGAGCTGGCCTACATGCACGCCGAGGGCTTCGCCGCCGGCGAGCTCAAGCACGGCCCGATCGCACTCATCGAGGAAGGCCTGCCGGTGATGGTGGTGATGCCCTCGCCGAAGGGCCGGGCCGTGCTGCATGCCAAGCTGCTCAGCAACATCCGCGAGATCCAGGCGCGTGGCGCGCGAACGATCGTCATCGCCGAGGAAGGCGATGAGACGGTCCGGCCGTTCGCGGACCACCTCATCGAGATCCCGGCGGCGCCGACGCTGCTGCAACCGCTGCTGTCCACGGTCCCGCTGCAGGTGTTCGCGGCCGAGGTCGCCCAAGCCCGCGGCTACGACGTGGACAAGCCGCGCAACCTGGCGAAGTCGGTCACTGTCGAATAGCTTCGCTACGGCTTGACGACGACCGTGCCCTTCATCTGCGGGTGCAGGCTGCAGATGTAGTCGAAAGTGCCGGCAGTGTCGAAGGTGTGGCTGTAGGTGCCGTCGCGCTGGATCGGACTGTCGATACCCATGCCGACGTCGCGCAGGCCGGAAACTGTGTGCGGGATGCCGTTGTCGTCGAACTTCCAGGTGACGGTCTGTCCGACCTTGATCGTCACCGTCGCCGGTGAGAACTTCATGTCCTTGACTTCGACGGTCGCCGCCGCTGCCGCAGCCTGTGACGTTGCGGTCGGGGCCGAGGTGGCAACGCCCGGCACGGTGGAACTCGGCGCTGACTTCGATTCGTCATTGGGCGAGCAGGCCGACACAACAGCCACCGCTGCGAGGGTTGCTATGGGTAGCGTGAGAAGACGTCGCAGCGAATGGTCGCGGTTCATGGGGAAAGCGTAAACGGCCCGGCGGTTGGTGGAGAGGATGCGCTACTACTACACGGCGGATGAGGTACGAACCGCCGAAGCGGAATTGTTCACCCGCGTGCCCGAGGGCGTGCCCATGCAGCGGGCCTCGACCGGCCTCGCGGTCGCCGTCGCGGCAGAACTGCGCCGGCGCACCGGCGGCATCGTCGGGCGGCGGGTCACGCTGTTGGTCGGCTCGGGCGACAACGGCGGGGACGTGCTGTTCGCTGGTTCAATGCTGCGACGTCGCGGCGCCGCCGTCACCGCGATACTTCTGAAGCCGGACCGCGCCCACGTCAAAGGCCTTGCTGCGCTTCGTAATTCGGGTGGTCGAGTGGGCTCGACGCTGGACGGTCCGGAGCTGGTCATCGACGGAATCGTCGGCATTTCCGGCAAGGGGCCGCTGCGCCCGGACGCCGCCGAACTCGTCGCCAAGATACGCGCCCCGATCGTCGCTGCCGACCTGCCCAGTGGTGTCGACCCGGACACGGGTGCGGTCGCTGGTCCGGCCGTTCGCGCGGACGTCACAGTCACATTCGGCGCCTATAAACGCGTCCACGTGCTCGCGGCACCGCAGTGCGGTCGAGTGGAGCTGGTGCCCATCGGGCTGCGCCTGGACCCGTCGGGGCTGGGCGCGCTGGACGCCGACGAGGTCGGGCGGCTGTGGCCCGTGCCTGGCCCGCACGACGACAAATACTCCCAAGGCGTGGTTGGGATCAGTGCCGGAAGCGAGAAGTATCCGGGTGCGGCGGTGCTGTGCAGCGGCGCCGCGGTGGCCGCGACCTCGGGAATGGTCCGCTATGCCGGGTCGGCCGCGGTCCAGGTCCTCGCGCGCTATCCCGAAGTTGTTGCGGCACCAGACATCGAGTCTGCTGGCCGGGTCCAGGCCTGGGTCATCGGACCCGGCGGTGGCACCGGTGATGAGACGCGCGAGCGGTTGGCACTGGTCCTCGGCTCGGACCTCCCGGTGCTCATCGACGCGGACGGGCTCACCGTCCTGGCCGAACACAGTGAGCTTGTTCGTGGTCGATCGGCGCCCACAGTGTTGACCCCGCACGCCGGCGAGTTCGCCCGTCTCACCGGCGAAGAGGTCGGTGCCGATCGCGTTGCTGCCGTGACCGGACTCGCCGCCGACTGGGGAGTAACCGTGTTGCTGAAGGGCCGCGCCACGGTGATCGCATCGCCAACCGGTCAGGTGCTGGTCAACGAAGCCGGCGGGTCGTGGGCGTCGACCGCCGGGGCCGGCGATGTGCTCTCCGGCATCATCGGGTCGTTACTGGCCGCTGGCCTGGATCCGGCCGTCGCGGCAGCTGCGGGGGCACGGGCACACGCGCTGGCGGCGAACTTGGCCGCCCACGATGGCGGTGCCGTCGGCGCGCCGATCTCCGCGCTGCCGTTGCTCGACCGGGTCCGCGACGCCGTGCGGACCTTGCGCGCGCAAGCTCACGGCAGGCCAGATTCGGAACAAACGCGGCAACAATGGCAAACTCGAAAGCCGTGAGCACCGACAAGCCGACCACCCAGTCCCGGGCCGGCGTGTCGCAAATCGAGGCGGTCATCGACCTCGATGCGATCGCGCATAACACGCGGATCCTCGTCGAGCACGCGGGTCCGGCCCGGGTCATGGCCGTGGTGAAGGCAGACGGCTACAACCACGGCGCGGTCGAGGTCAGTCGTGCCGCTCTTGCCGCCGGAGCCGCCGAGCTCGGTGTGACGACCATCTCCGAGGCGCTCGAATTGCGGTCCGCGGGCATCGACGCCCCGATCCTGTGCTGGCTGAACACCGCGGACGCCGACTACGCCGCTGCCATCGCCGCGGACATCGAAATCGGGGTTTCCTCGGTCAAGCATCTGCAGGCCGTGGCCGACGCGGCACGCGCCATCAGCACGACGGCGACGGTGACCATCAAGGTCGACACCGGTTTGAACCGCAATGGCGCGTCGATGCAGGAATATCCGTTGGTGCTCGCCGAATTGCAGCGGCTCACGGCGGAGGGGACCGCGCGGCTGCGCGCTATCTTCTCCCACCTTGCCCACGCCGACGAACCGCATCACCCGGTGATCGACAAACAGAAGCAGCGGTTCGAGGATGCGATCGCGGCGGCGCGCGCGGCGGGCCTCGACCCCGAGGTGACCCACCTCGCGAATTCGGCGGCCACGCTGACCCGCACAGACCTGCGCTTCGACATGGTTCGGCCGGGCATCGCGATATATGGACTCTCGCCGGTTCCCGAGCTCGGCAATTTCGGGTTGCGGCCCGCGATGACGTTGCGGGCCCGGGTTGCCCTCGTCAAGGAGGTCGCTGCGGGCGAGGGCGTCTCTTACGGGCACGACTGGGTCGCGCCGCACGACACAGTCGTGGCGCTGCTGCCGCTCGGTTACGCCGACGGGCTGCCGAGGGCGCTGAGCGGACGGTTCGAGGTCCTGCTCGGTGGCGCGCGGCGGCCGGGAATCGGGCGGGTGTGCATGGACCAGGTGGTCGTCGATCTCGGCCCAGGCGCTACCGATGTCCAAGAGGGCGACGAGGCCGTCTTCTTCGGCAATGGTGAGGCCGGGGAGCCCGTGGCCCAGGACTGGGCGGACATGCTGCACACGATTCACTACGAGATAGTCACCGCCGTGCGCGGCCGCACGGCTCGGCGTTTCACCGGCGGGGGCGAGCTGGGCGTTGGGTGAGGTGCGGCTGGCAACGACTGCCGACACCGAGGCGTTCGGCCGTGAGCTGGCCGAGCAGCTGCGGGCCGGCGATCTGGTGATTCTCGACGGTCCGCTGGGCGCCGGAAAGACCGCGCTGGCGCGCGGAATTGCTGCCGGGCTCGGCGTCTCAGGCCGGGTGAGCTCGCCGACGTTCACGATCGCGCGCCAGCACCGAGCCGGTAACCGGGGCGGCGACTTGGAGCCGGTCGCAATGGTGCACGTCGACGCTTATCGGTTGCACGACAGCGCAAGCCCACTCGATGAGCTCGACGCTCTGGACCTCGACACCGATCTCGAGCATGCGGTGGTCGTGGTGGAGTGGGGTGCGGGCATGGTGGAACACTTGGCAACGCGGCATCTGTGGGTGCGGCTGCGCCGCGAACCGGACACCGAAGTCCGTGCCGTCGAATGGGAATGGGTCAATCCGTCATGATCGTGCTGGCTATCGACACCTCCACACCGGCCGTGACGGCCGGGCTGGTCGATGTCGGCTCCGCCTCGACCCCGTTGGTCACCCGGGTGAAAGTGGATGCCCGCGCGCATGCCGAACTGCTCACCCCGCAGATCCAGCAGTGTCTGGCCGAAACGTCGCTGCGACCCGCTGACGTGCACGCGGTCGTGGTGGGTTGTGGTCCCGGCCCGTTCACCGGCCTGCGTGTCGGAATGGCTACGGCCGCTGCGTTTGCCGATGCACTGAACATTCCCGTCCACGGCGTGTGCAGTCTGGATGCGATCGCCGCTGACGTTGCCACCGATCGAGAACTCTTGGTAGTGACCGATGCTCGGCGTCGAGAGGTGTATTGGTCCCGCTACCGCAACGGGATTCGCGTTGACGGCCCCGGCGTGTGCAAGCCGCACGACTTGGATGTGGAGTTGGCCGAAATGATCGCCGGTTCACCGCTGTTCGTGGATCTGTTCGATCTGCCGGTGCAGCCGGTGGAGAGTCCCTCGCCCGTCGGTCTGGTCCGGGTGGCTGCCTCGCGCCTCGCGGGCACTGACCCGGAACCACTTGTGCCGTTGTATCTTCGGCGGCCCGACGCCGTGGAGCGAGCGGTGCCGAGTCGATGAGTGTGTGCATTGTGCCGATGGCCGACACCCATGTAGACGAGTGCGCCAAGCTGGAGCTCGAGTTGTTTCCGGGTGACTCACCATGGAGTGCCTCGGCTTTCCGTTCGGAACTGACGCATAGCGGCAACCGCTATTTCGTGGCGCTCGACGACGCGACGGTTGTCGGGTATGCAGGAATTGCGTTGCGCGGCAGCACGTTCTTTCCCGAGTCCGAGGTGCACACGATTGCCGTTGCCGGCAACTACCGGCGATTCGGGCTGGGTTCGCAGCTGCTGCGCCTGCTGCTCGTTGCCGCCGAGAGTCACGGCGGTGCAGTGTTTTTGGAAGTGCGCACGGATAATGATGCGGCCATTGCGCTGTACCGAAAGTTCGGTTTCGACATCGTGGGAACTCGGCCGAACTATTACCAGCCCAGCGGCGCCGACGCTTTCACGATGCGCCGTGAACCAGTCGCGGAGTCAGTGTCATGATCGTCATGGGTATCGAAAGTTCTTGTGATGAAACGGGAGTCGGCATCGTCCGGTGGCGCGGGGACGGCACGTGCGAACTGCTCGCCGACGAAGTGGCCTCCAGCGTCGACCAGCATGCCCGTTTCGGTGGGGTGGTCCCGGAGGTAGCATCGCGTGCCCATCTCGAGGCGATAGTGCCGACGATGCGTCGCGCGCTCGCCGCGGCGGGCGTCGAAAAGCCCGACGCACTCGCGGTCACCATCGGGCCCGGACTCGCCGGCGCATTGCTGGTCGGTGTCGCCGCGGCGAAAGCCTATGCGCTGGCGTGGGACGTGCCGTTCTACGCGGTCAACCATCTCGGCGGGCATGTCGCGGTGGACACGCTCGAGCACGGTCCGATGCCGCCGTGTGTGGCCCTGCTGGTCTCCGGCGGGCACACCCACCTGCTCCACGTGCGGGATTTGGGGCAGCCGATCGCCGAACTCGGCAGCACCGTCGATGACGCGGCCGGTGAAGCCTTCGACAAGGTGGCCCGGCTGCTCGGGCTCGGATTTCCGGGTGGTCCAGCGCTCGACAGGGCGGCGCAGCACGGTGATCCGCGCGCCATAGGTTTCCCGCGCGGCATGACCGGCCCGCGCGATGCCCCCTACGACTTCTCCTTCTCCGGCCTCAAAACGGCGGTCGCCCGATACGTCGAAGGCAAACAGCGCGCCGACGAACCCTTGCCCATTGCCGACATCGCGGCCAGCTTTCAAGAGGCGGTCGCCGATGTACTGACCCGCAAGGCGCTTCGCGCCGTCGAGGACACCGGAGTGAATACCCTCGTGCTCGGCGGTGGCGCCACCGCGAATTCGCGGATCCGGTCGTTGGCCGAGGAACGCTGCGCCGCTGCCGGCATTACCCTGCGCGTGCCGAAACCGCGGCTGTGCACGGACAACGGCGTGATGATCGCCTCGCTGGGGGCGCACATCATTGCCGGTGGTGCCGCACCGTCCGAACTGGGCGTCGCTTCGGATCCTGGCCTGTCTGTAGGCGTCAGCCAGCTTTAGCCGGTCGATCCGGTGTTCGGCCAGCCCATCCGCGGCGCTGGCGCGTTCGGCGCCACCTGTGGCCGTTGTTGCTGCGGCTCGACTGGCGCGGGGGAGACCACGGGTGCGGGGGTGTTCGTCGCGGAACCGGAGAAGCCGTTCGGTGCTGCGGGTGCCGCGCTGGTCGGCGGTGCCGCCGTGGTGCTCGTTGTCTCTGGCGAGGTCGACTGCCCCGGGAACCACTGCTGAATCTGCGGCCACGGAACTTCGGGCAGGCCCGGACCGGGGCGCAGGGTGGGTGTGGACGTCTTCGGCGACGTGGTCGTCGTGGTGGTAACGCCGGCCGTTGTCGTCGGTAGCGGGGCGGATTCGGTCGTGTGACCGGTCTGTCCCGGGTCGCCGTCCCAGCCCGGATAGTCGCTGGTTGGCGGTGTGGGGGTGTGCCGGCTCTGCACCGGCATGGCCGGCGGCGGCGCTGCCGTCGTTGTCGCGACCGCACTGGTCGGCCGCGCCACCGTCGTGGCCGCCGGCGCCAAATCGGGCGTGGTGCCTGCCGCGGACAGCGCTTGCACCCCGTAGCCGACGAGCAGTCCGATGACCACGACAGCGCCGAGTAAAGCGCCCGCCACCTTGGCGAAGGTGCCCACCGGGTGATCGGCTGGCATGCTCACCACCGGGTATCGCACTGGGCCGACGGAATCAGCCATCAGCGCGGCGCCCTTGGCGATCACCGCCTCCGGCTCGTCAACGAGCAGCACCGGCAAGCCGAGTCGGTCCACGAGCGCGTGGTGGAGGCCGGGCGTGTACGCGCCGCCGCCGATGACCACAATCAGCTGCGGGCGTTGTGGCGCCGCCTCGCTGACGCGTTGGGTGAACTCCGCTGCCCCCTGCAGCATCGGCGCGATCAGTTCTTCGAACTCGTCGCGGCGCAACCGGATCTGCCCGGAATCGACGGTGTCGATGGTGGCGGCATCGCTGTTGGACAGCGCTTCCTTGGCGGCACGTGCCCGCGCCGCCAGATACTCCCGGTCCGCTCGACGGCCGCGGTGTTCGGCCAGCGCGGTCAGCCGGGCCGTGACCAGATCGTCGATCGCTGCGCCACTGATGTTGTCGGTGCGTTCGGTTGTCGTGGTGGTTCCGTCGACCTGGTTGAGGACGGTGACTGTGCACCCGGTCGCGCCGACATCCATGATGGCGATCGTCTCGTGCTGTGCGACCTCGCCGGTGCTGCGCAGATACGTCAGCGCGGCCGCGGTCTCCGGCACCAGTTGCAGGTCCCGCCGGCGTCCGCCGGCGGCAGCGCGGACCGCCTGTTCCTGTTCGGCGCTGCGGTAAGCCACCGCTATGCCGCCCGGCTGCACGGCCCGGCTGGGGAGCTGGGTGGTCATCAGATCGATCGAGGAGGCAACCAGATCGCCGGTGTCGGTGTTGGCTTGATCGTCCGCGGCGATCATCCGGTATTCGAAGGTGCGCACGCCGTTGGGTGTGGTGGTGACGAGGGCCGAGCAGACAACGTCGTTGCCTACGGACACGCCCAGAGCCGTTCTCATCATCCACCTCCCGTCGTTTGGGTGATGTTGGCCTTGCCGCGGTGCGGCGTTGCCGTCGCGTCCTTCCTTGCCTATCGCGGCCACCCCTTCGGCCGTTATCCGAACGTTACACAACGCATCGAAGCAAAGAAAACCGTCCGCGCGTCCGAGACGCACCAATTAAGCAGACTCGGACCTTGAGCGCTGGCACTCGCATGTATAGAGTGCTAGGTGACGCTGCGCAGGTCCGGCACCCGCGACGACGGGTCTGCACTGGGTCAACATCGTGAAGGACAACACTGTTGATTACTCGTAAGTTCGGGATTTCCGGACTTACGGAAACCCCATGAAAGTGGAGGGCTCATCGTGGCGAGCGTGAACATCAAGCCGCTCGAGGACAAGATCCTCGTCCAGGCCAACGAGGCCGAGACGACGACCGCCTCCGGCCTGGTTATTCCCGACACGGCGAAGGAGAAGCCCCAGGAGGGCACCGTCGTCGCAGTCGGACCGGGCCGGTGGGACGAAGACGGTGACAAGCGCATCCCGCTGGACGTGCAGGAAGGCGACACCGTCATCTACAGCAAGTACGGCGGCACCGAGATCAAGTACGCCGGTCAGGAGTACCTGATCCTGTCGGCGCGTGACGTGCTCGCCGTCGTTACCAAGTAACTGGCCGACGAAATCGCCCAGCACATCCGCCCTGGAGTCCGTCATCCGGACCCGGGGCGGAGTGCGTTAGGGCCAACGACATTCGCAATCGTCTTACACAGGAGCAACTGGAAAGAATGGCAAAGATCATCGAGTTCGACGAGCAAGCTCGCCGGGCTCTCGAACGCGGCGTGGACCGGCTTGCCGACGCGGTTCGGGTGACGCTCGGTCCGCGGGGACGCCACGTGGTGCTCGCAAAGTCCTTCGGTGGGCCGACCGTCACCAACGACGGGGTCACGATCGCTCGCGAAATCGAGCTGGCGGACCCGTTCGAGAACCTCGGCGCGCAGCTGGTCAAGAGCGTCGCCACCAAGACCAACGATGTGGCCGGAGACGGCACGACCACCGCGACCGTGCTTGCCCAGGCACTGGTTCGCGCAGGGCTGAAGAACATCGCCGCCGGTGCCAACCCGATCGCTTTGGGTCAGGGCATCAGCCAGGGGGCGGACAAGGTCGCCGAAATCCTGCTCGCGGCCGCGAAGCCGGTCGCGGGTGAGGAGGCCATCGCGCAGGTAGCCACCGTTTCCTCGCGTGACGAGGAGATCGGCGCGATGGTCGGCAAGGCGCTCACCACCGTCGGTAAAGACGGTGTCGTCACGGTCGAAGAGTCCTCGACGCTGCACACCGAACTCGTCATCACCGAGGGCGTGCAGTTCGACAAGGGTTTCCTCTCGCCGTACTTCGTCACCGATCTCGACGCACAGGAAGCGGTCCTCGAGGACGCGCTGGTGCTGCTGTACCGGGAGAAGATCAGCGCGCTGCACGATTTCCTGCCGATCCTGGAGAAGATCGCCGAGTCCGGCAAGCCCGTGCTGATCATCGCCGAGGACATCGAGGGTGAGGCGCTGTCCACCCTCGTCGTCAACGCGATCCGCAAGACGGTCAAGGCCGTCGCGGTGAAGGCGCCCTTCTTCGGCGATCGTCGCAAGGCGTTCCTGGAAGATCTCGCTGTCGTCACCGGCGGGACGGTGATCAACAGCGACATCGGCATCAGCCTGCGCGAGGCCGGCCTCGATCTGCTCGGCCACGCTCGGCGTGTGGTGGTCACCAAGGACGAGACCACCATCGTCGAGGGCGGCGGTTCGGCGGAGGCCATCGACGCCCGGATCAAGCAGTTGCGCCAGGAGATCGAGAATTCCGATTCCGATTGGGACCGCGAGAAGCTCTCCGAGCGGCTGGCCAAGCTGGCCGGCGGTGTCGCGGTGATCAAGGTGGGCGCCGCCACCGAGACCGCGCTCAAGGAGCGCAAGTACCGGGTCGAGGACGCGGTCAGCGCGGCCAAGGCGGCGGTCGAGGAAGGCATCGTCCCCGGTGGCGGTTCGGCCCTCGTCCATGCAGTGCGCGAGCTGAACGCGCTGGCCGACACTCTGTCCGGCGACGTCAAGCTCGGGGTGCAGGTGCTGGCCAAGGCGCTCGAGGCGCCGTTGTACTGGATTGCCACCAATGCGGGCAGTGACGGATCCGTCGTGGTGAGCAAGGTCGCCGATTCCGAGGGTGCCGCCGGTTTCAACGCGGCGACGCTGCAGTTCGGCGACCTCCTGGCCGACGGCATCGTCGATCCCGTCAAGGTCACCCGGTCCGCCGTACAGAACGCCGCGTCGGTGGCCCGGATGGTCCTCACGACCGAGAGTGCGGTCGTCGATAAACCGGCCGAGGCCGACGAGACCGCTGGTCACGGGCACAGCCACGGTCACTGACCGGGTTTCGAGCGGCCGCTCACGCCTTTGCGGGTGAGCGGCCGCTTGCTATCTCAACCCAGTTTGATCGCGGCGAATGGCTGTGTGGTGGGTTGCGGCGAACCGCCCGGTGGCTCGACGCTGAACGCGAGCGCGGTGGCCCCGTCGAGGTCGGGCACGACTGTTGTGGCCGCGCTGACCTGCTGCCCCGTCATGATCCCGGCGGAAACGGGTTGTGGTGCCTTGCCCACGAGCCACATCTGGTAGACCCGGCCGGTCGGCGGCGCCTGCACTCCGCTCAGGAGCAGGATCGCAGCATTGGCGGACTTCGAGTAGACGACCGTCGCTGCTCCGCCGCGCGGGAACAGTGCAGTTGTCGTCCGCGCGTCGGCCGCGGTGATGACCTGCTCGGCGGTCGAGGTGGTCGGTGTTCCCACGGTCTGGTGTCCGACGATCACCCCGATCCCCACGAGCACCACCGCCGCAGCGGCCGCTGCGACACCGATAAGCCATCGCCGCGGTCGGGATCGTCGTGGCGACGCCGCGCCAGCCTGGCCGATTGCGGTCAGCACTCGGACGCGCAGGGTCGGCGGTGGCGCAATCGCGGTGACGAATGCAAGCGCCGCGAGTGTTTGAGAGGTGGCCGCAACGGTGTCGTCGAACTCGTGCCGCAGGGCCGGCCCAGCGGTGGCGCGCAGTTGTGCGGCCGCCCGGCGCTCCTCCAGGGTGGCATTGCCGAGCGCTTCGGCAAGCGCCAGGTCGGTGTAGTCGTCGTCCATCAACTCACCCCCAAACATCCGCGTAGTCGTGCCAATCCGTCCCGTATCCGGGACTTCACTGTGGGCAGGGCTGCGTTGAGGTCATCAGCTACTTCCCGATACGTCCGGCCGCCGTAGTAGGCCATCTCG
Source organism: Skermania sp. ID1734 (assembly GCF_007489285.1). Lineage (GTDB taxonomy): Bacteria > Actinomycetota > Actinomycetes > Mycobacteriales > Mycobacteriaceae > ID1734. Next base: position 341,034 of record NZ_VLIY01000001.1, on the reverse strand, counting down.
ATCGCCTGCCGCTGGGTTTCTGTCAGCGTCTCCAGGCAGTCGAGAACTGCCTGGCGCTCGAACCGGCGGTCGACTTCGTCGCTGACTTGGTCGAATTCGCCGCGATAGTTGCTCGCCTCGTACACCACCTCGCGAACGCTGTTGGATTGCTCTGCCCGCACCCGATCGACTGCCCGGCGGTGCGCGAAGGTCAGCAGCCACGACAGGGCTGAGCCCTTCGATTGGTCGAACGCCTCGGCGTTGCGCCACACCTGGAGATAAACCTCCTGGGTTGTCTCCTCGGCGAAGCCGCCGTCGCGAACGATGCGCAGAACCAGTCCGTAAATCCGGGCGCTGGTTCGGTCATAGAGTTCCGCGAACGCGTGTTGGTCGCCGGCCGCCGACCGCACCAGCAGATCGGCTAGCGCAGCCGCTTCCGAGGCGCGAGCTGATTGGAGTCGGCCCAGCTCGCTACCGCACGCGTCGTTGGCATCGGGCCCTTGCGGCCCGCTCATGAAGGCCCTGAACGTCTCATGACGTGCCACCGTAGCCTGCTGTGGTCGCGTCCAGCCATCCGTTCGGTGTTGTGTTGTCGGTGCTCGTTCGGTTGCTCGCTACCTCCATGCCCGTGAGAGGGAACTGTCGCAGGGCATTCGTGGCCGACAGGGCCACGGATGGGGTGGCCGCCAGCTCACACGGCCAGGCGGCCGCGCGCATGCCGACTGTGCATTTCCCGCTCGGTCTCGGACATACCGCCCCACACGCCGTAGGGCTCACAAACCTCCAGCGCGTGCCGACGGCACTGGGCAATGACCGGACACTGTCGGCAGATCTCTTTGGCGCGGGCCTCACGCTGCAGGCGTGCACGGCCGCGTTCGCCTTCCGGATGGAAGAACACCGACGAGTCCGCGCCACGGCAGCGCCCGTGCAGTTGCCAGTCCCACTGGTCGGCGTTGGGGCCGGGGAGTCGAATCGGCTGTCGCATGCGCACTCCTTGATCTGGTGCCCGAACTCGGCAACGCTATGGGCTGGGCAAGAAAATCGTCAATAGTTCATCGGCGGCTGCGCGCTGGCGTCATCTCACCCAGAATTAACCATCTGGCCGTTTACTTTTCGGTGGCGTTGTGCCTGCATATCGGAGTGAGGTCGATGGCGGAAACCCCGTGAGCGCCCGCTGCCTGGCTATTTGTCATCGACTAGCCGAATAACTCGCGAAATCACCCGACTGGTGCTGAACTGCGGGCGAATAAAGGCCATCCGAGAGGTGAATGGTTGGCTCGCTAGTCGAGACATTGATTTACCTGACTGAAACGATCGGCACTGTCGGTGAAATCCATTGTTTTCGTTCAGTTCGCTACGGTCGGGTCCTCGCAATAGCGCACGGCGACTCGCACTGCATATGGTTTCGGACGTGCGCGACGTCGATTCAGCCATCCTGCTCGAGGCGGCCGCGTTCGGCGCGCGCCCGGGTTTATCGATGCTGCCGCAACCGGTGACTGCGGACCAATCGTGGCTTCGGGCGGTGGCGCTCGGCGGACAGGGACGCTATGCCCGGGCCCGGGCCGAACTGGCCCGCGCGGAGGCGCTCGCGCGCCAACTCTTGCCCGCGCCGAGGGCGGTTTCCCAGTCGCTGATCCTGAGTACCCGCGCGTCGTTTCTGCGCCAACTCGGCTGGCACCGTAAGGCCAGCGCCTTCGACGGTGCGGCACTTGCTGCGCTCGCCGACTCGGCGGCGGACGGTGTTGCCGCGTGCGACGCGCTGACCGGACTTGCCGCGGATGCGCTGGGAGTGGGCAGATTGCCGCTGGCGACCCGCCTGCTCGATCGGTGCGGTGAAGAGCTGGAACAGGCCTCACTGGGGTGGCGGCAGCGAATCCGGCTGCACTGGGTTCGTGCCGAGGTCGCCCTGGCGTCCGGCTGCGCACATGCCGGTCTCGACCATGCGCTTGCGGCCGCGGAATTCGCAGCGATGGCGCCCTCGCTACGTCATCGGATCAAATCGCAGCTGCTCGTGGCTGGTGCCTATTGTGCTGTGGGCGAACAACACTCGGCGCGCGAGCAGGCGCTGGCCGTGGCCGCTGCGTGTGACGAACACGACTTGCTGCCGCTGCGGTGGGCGGCGGCCATGCTGCTCGACGGTCTCGCGGCCGCGACGGTGTCGCCGGGCGAGCGCGACACTCCTCGCACCGCACCGCACTATGAGATGTCGATCACTCAGCGCGGTGGGATATTTCGCCAATAATTCGGATCATTTTCCCGACGCACGCCCGAGCGGGTTCGTTGGAGGCGGCGCAACGGTGGCTATTGTTAGGTACGTTCCACGGTTCGTGGAAGCACGCCCGATCGGGGAGGGTGCCCGCAAAGTGACCACGTTGCCCAGCACGCGCGGTGCGGGTGAGCGCCACTGTAACGCCAGGAAATTCTCTAACGATGACTAATACGGGTGAGGAGTTGGACTCCGCCGTCGCTGCCGCAGCGCAGGGCGACAGATCCTCTTTAGCCCAGGTTTTAGAGATTATCCGGCCATTGGTTGTGCGCTATTGCAGAGCCAGGGTCGGGTCTGCAGAGCGTGGGCAACTCTCTGCAGATGACGTGGCGCAGGAGGTATGCCTCGCCGTGATGACCGCATTGCCTCGGTATCAAGACCAGGGCAGGCCATTCATGGCGTTTGTATACGGAATTGCTTCACACAAGGTCGCGGACGCGCATCGCAACGCCGGGCGTAACAAGGCGGACTCGATGGCCGAAGTACCAGATGTCATATCCATGGAGAACGGGCCGGAGCAACAGGCTCTCGACTCGGAGGCGAGCAGACAGATGAAATCACTGTTGGCGACACTTCCGGACAAGCATCGAGAGATTCTGATTCTTCGAGTCCTCATGGGTCTGTCAGCCGAGGAAACGGCAACCGCCGTTGGAAGTACCGCAGGAGCTGTTCGGGTGGCCCAGCACAGGGCCATGGCGAAGCTCAGGGCCCAGGTTGCGAAGGCAGGTGAGATGTATGGCTAGGGACAACAAGCGCGGCAACAACGGATCGCGGCGCGTAGATCCCTACGCCGGCATGAGCGGCGACAGCGGCCCAGTAGACATCGCGGCCGTTCGGCGCGATGACGAGCTGATCGACGCGATCGCTGGCGATGGTCCGGTTGCCACCGGTAGCTCCGAGGAGTTCCAGGTCGCCGCACTGCTGGCGAACTGGCGCGCAGAGATCGTCACGCCACCGATGCCAGCCGGTCCGGATCTCGATGAAATCGTCGCACTCGTCAACCAGGAGATCGGCGCGCGGCAGGCCCGGACCGTCGGTGGTCCCCGGCTGCGCCTCGTCCGTCCCATCCTCGGCGCCGCGGCCGCAATAGCGGTCGTCGTCGGTGGCATGACGGCCTTCTCCTACAACGCAAGCCCCGGCGACCCGCTGTGGAAGGTCAAGCAGGTCGTCTTCTCCGAGCAGGCCGATTCCACTATGGCCAACCTCGATGCGACCAACGATCTCGACCAGGCCCGGCAATTGATCAGCCAGGGCGACCCGATTCAGGCCAAGCAGCACCTCGACAGCGTCCAGACCCGCATTCCGGACGTCAAGGACCCATCGCAGCACGATGACCTGGTGAAGCGCTTCAACGACTTGATGGATCAGCTCAAGAAGCAACTGCCAGTGCTGCCGGGAGCTCCCGCGGCCTCGACGGCGCCGTCGTCGGCAACCAGCGGGACCTCAGCATCGGCCACCAGTGGCCAGTCGAACGGCGCCTCGGCGACAACGCCGGCAAGCGCGCCGACGAGTGCCGGTCCGGTGCTGCCGCTGCCACCTGGACTGCCGACCCTGCCGTCGCTGCCCACGATTCCCGGACTGCCGACCAGTATCGTCACTGAGAGCACTGGTCAGTCCGCGCCGGCGCAGACCGCGCCGTCGACTGCGACCGAGGGGTCTACCGCACCGGCGACGGGCACCAAGTCGGACTCCGCGAGCGAGCAGACCGCACCGACCACGCCGGCATCGGTGCCGGTGTCAACGACGCAAGAACAGACGAAACAACAGCAGACGAAACAACAGCAGACCCAGCAGCAGTCCGCGGCGACGTCGTCCGTCGTCCCCTGATAGCGCTCACTAGCTTTTATCACGACAAAGGCCCGCCGATGGCGGGCCTTTGCGCTGTTTGGGCTATAACTTCTCAGCCGTCCAAGCCGCTGTCGCCGTAGAGTGCCTCGTTCATCGAGGCGTCGGCGTAGCCGCGGCAGTAGTCCCAGGTGACATAGGCCTCCGGAACTGGGTCGAAGGCGGGCTCGTGCGGGCGCACCGTGCCGTCCACCAGGAGCTGCAGCAGGTTGGCGCGCAGCATGTCCCAGTCGTGGTAGTGATCGGAGTTGCAGTCCTCGCACGACACCACCAGACCGCGAATGCCGCGGTGGCTCAGCAGCGCCTCGTACACAGCGAGGTCGGCCAGATCTTCTTCCACGGCAAGGCGCTCCTGCGGGTCTAACGGCTGGCCGGGCTCGATCGCGTCGAGCGCAGCCGCGGGGTCCGCGGGGTCGCCGGCAAACGGATCCGGTGGCAGGCCGGGTGGCAGTTGGTCTCGCACAACAACAACGGTACGCAGTCCTACGGCCTCTTCGCCAGCCACACCCGACAGCGAGTCACACCGGACTCCGGCCGACAACAGCACTGCACGGAGCCGATACCATGGATCAGCGTGCGGGAATAGTCCTTCTCGCCGGAGCATTCACTGGTCAACTGCAGTGTGAATCATCGAGTACGCGACGTCGAGCGTCGCACGCATGTCCGAGGAGGGCGATCCGGATGACAACTTTCGCCGGACCAGAGGCCAGAAGGCAGCTGTATGCCGTTCCTGGGCAGGTTCGCACCGGCGGTGACGACCCGAACAAGATCGCGATGCTCGGTCTGACCTTCGATGACGTTTTGCTGTTGCCGGCCGCTTCCAACCTCATCCCGAGTGCCGTGGACACATCGAGTCGGCTTACCCGGGAGATCACGCTGCGGGTTCCGCTGGTCAGTTCTGCGATGGACACCGTCACCGAGGCCCGGATGGCCATCGCCATGGCCCGTGCGGGCAGCATGGGTGTCCTGCACCGCAACCTTGCCCCCTCGGACCAGGCCGCGCAGGTCGAGACCGTCAAGCGGTCCGAGGCCGGCATGGTGACCGACCCCGTCACCTGCAAACCGACCAATACCCTGGCCGAGGTCGATGCGCTGTGCGCGCGGTTCCGCATCTCCGGGCTGCCCGTGACCGACGAAACGGGCGCGCTCGTGGGCATCATCACCAACCGCGACATGCGCTTCGAGGTGGACCAGAGCCGCCGAGTGGCGGACGTGATGACCAAGGCGCCGCTGATCACCGCGCGCGAGGGCGTCACCGCCGAGGCAGCGCTCGGCCTGCTACGCCGGCACAAGATCGAAAAACTGCCCATCGTCGATGGTGACGGCCGGCTGACCGGGCTTATCACGGTCAAGGACTTCGTCAAGACCGAACAGCACCCGGACGCCACCAAGGACCGCGATGGACGGTTGCTGGTCGGCGCGGCGGTCGGCGTCGGTGCGGACTCCTGGTCGCGGTCGATGTCGCTAGTCGACGCCGGGGTCGATGTGCTCGTGGTCGACACGGCACACGGACACCAGGTGCAGGTCCTGGAGATGGTGAACCGGGTAAAGCGCGAGGTCGGCGACCGCGTTCAGGTGGTGGGCGGCAATATCGCCACCCGCGCGGGCGCGGCCGCGCTCGTGGAAGCCGGTGCTGACGCGGTAAAGGTGGGCGTCGGTCCGGGCTCCATCTGCACCACGCGGGTTGTCGCTGGCGTCGGCGCCCCGCAGATCACCGCCATCCTCGAGGCGGTGGCCGTGTGTAAGCCGGCCGGCGTGCCGGTGATCGCCGACGGCGGTCTGCAATTCTCCGGTGACATCGCCAAGGCGTTGGCGGCCGGTGCATCGACCGCGATGCTCGGTTCGTTGCTCGCGGGTACGGCCGAATCGCCGGGTGAACTGATCTTGGTCAACGGCAAGCAGTTCAAGAGCTACCGCGGAATGGGTTCGCTGGGCGCCATGCAGGGCCGGTCGAGTCAGTCGGGTGCTTCGCAGTCCTACTCCAAGGACCGCTACTTCCAGGACGACGTGCTTGCGGAGGACAAGCTGGTGCCCGAAGGCATCGAGGGGCGGGTGCCCTTCCGCGGACCGCTGTCGCAGGTGATCCACCAGTTGGTCGGTGGCCTGCGCGCGGCAATGGGCTACACCGGCTCCAACACGATCCCCGAGCTGCAAGAGGCGCAGTTCGTGCAGATCACCGCGGCTGGATTGAAGGAGAGTCACCCGCACGACATCACCATGACGGTCGAGGCCCCGAACTACACGGCGCGCTAGCGCGAACTGCCACCACGGCAGCGCTCCTTCGAACGGCAGCGCTCATTCAAACCGCAGCGCTCATTCAAAACGGCAGAGAGGATACGCGTGCGCGACCTCGTTGAGATCGGCATGGGCCGCACAGCCCGACGCACTTACGAGTTGGACGACGTGGACATCGTGCCGTCACGGCGCACCCGTTCGTCGCAGTTGGTCTCCACCGCCTGGCAGCTCGACGCCTACCGGTTCGAGATTCCGATCCTGGCCCATCCCACCGACGCGATCATGTCGCCGGCGTCCGCGATCGAGCTGGGCCGGGCCGGCGGACTGGGCGTCCTCAACGGCGAAGGGCTGTGGGCCCGGCATGCTGACGTCGAGGCCAAGATCGACAAGCTGATCGAGGTGGCCGAGTCCGACGCTGATGTCGACGCGACGATCACGCTGTTGCAGGAGTTACATGCGGCGCCGTTGCAGCCGGATCTCCTCGCCGCCGCGGTCGCGCAGGTCCGCGATTCCGGCGTCACCACTGCGGTCCGGGTTTCGCCACAGAATGCGCGCGTGCTCACTCCGGCTCTCGTACAGGCCGGTATCGACCTGCTCGTCATTCACGGCACCATCATTTCCGCTGAACATGTGGGTGGTGATGAGCCGCTGAATCTCAAGACGTTCATCGCCGAGCTCGACGTTCCGGTCGTGGCCGGCGGCGTCAGCGACCATCGGACCGCCCTGCACCTCATGCGTACCGGAGCGGCGGGCGTGATCGTCGGTTACGGCTCACTGGCCGGTGCGACGACCTCCGGCGAGGTACTCGGCATGGGAGTGCCGATGGCCACCGCCATCGCCGACGCGGCCGCCGCCCGGCGCGACTACTTGGACGAGACCGGCGGGCGGTACGTGCACGTCATCGCCGACGGCGACATCGCGTCTTCGGGCCAGTTGGCCAAGGCGATCGCGTGCGGTGCCGACGCCGCCGTCCTGGGTGCGCCGCTCGCGTTGGCGGCCGAATCGCCGGGCCGTGGCTGGTACTGGCCGTCGGCTGCCGCCCACCCGTCGCTGCCGCGCGGTGCCCTTCTGCCGGTCGCATTCGACGAGACACACAGCTTGCAGCAGGTGCTGAACGGGCCGTCGAACGATCCCTTCGGCTCGCTCAACCTCGTCGGCGGGCTGCGCCGATCCATGGCGAAGGCCGGTTACTCCGACCTCAAGGAGTTCCAAAAGGTCGGGCTTGCCGTCCGCGCCTGATTGAGGTTGGCCTTATTCGCCCATTCGTGTGACGTGCGGTACATACTCGCTGTGAACGGTTGGTCGACAACGGAAAGGCCGGTCATGGGTGAGACGGATGCGGCAACGCCTGACAAGCGGGCGACCGACTTCGATGTGCTGATCGTCGGGTCAGGATTCGGCGGCAGCGTGACCGCACTGCGTTTGGTGGAGAAGGGCTACCGCGTCGGCGTGCTCGAGGCGGGTCGTCGTTTCGCCGACAACGAGTTCGCCAAGAACAGCTGGCACCTGCGCCAGTTCATCTGGGCGCCGAAGCTCGGCTGCTACGGCATCCAGCGCATTCATCTGTTACGCGACTGCCTCATCCTGGCCGGAGCAGGTGTGGGCGGCGGCTCGCTCAACTACGCGAACACGCTCTACAAGCCGCCGGCACCGTTCTTCAACGACCAGCAGTGGGCACACATCACCGACTGGCACGACGAGCTCAGCCCGTACTACGAGCAGGCACAGCGCATGCTCGGGGTGGTCCGCAACCCGCACATGACGCCAGCCGACGAGATCATCAAGTCCGTCGCCGATGACATGGGTGTCGGCGACACCTTCGTGCAAACGCCGGTGGGTGTGTTCTTCGGCGAGCCCGGCAAGACGGTGCCGGACCCGTACTTCGGCGGGGTGGGCCCCGACCGCACCGGCTGCATCGAATGCGGCGAATGCATGACGGGCTGCCGGCACGGCGCCAAGAACACCTTGCTGAAGAACTACCTTGGCCTCGCGGAAAAGGCCGGCGCACAGATCATTCCGCTCACTACCGTCACGGCCATCCACCCCATGCCGGACGGCACCTGGGACGTGGCCACCGAACGCACCGGCGCCTGGGTGCGCAAGAAGCCGCACACCTACACCGCGGCCCATGTGGTGCTGGCGGCCGGAACCTGGGGCACCCAGAATCTACTGTTCAAGATGCGTGATCAGGGCGTGCTGCCCAATATGTCCGACCGTCTCGGCGTGCTGACCCGCACCAACTCGGAGTCGATCCTGGGCGCGGCCAAACGCAAGGTCGACCCAAACCTGGACCTCACCAAGGGCGTCGCGATCACCTCGTCGTTCCATCCCACCTCTGATACTCATATCGAGCCGGTTCGGTACGGCAAGGGTTCCAACTCGATGGGTCTGCTGCAGACCTTGATGACGGATGGCGGCGGGCGAATTCCGCGCTGGCTGAAGCTGCTGTTCCTGTTCATCGTGCATCCGCTGAACGCTGCCCGGTTTCTGACCGTGAAGAACTGGAGTGAGCGCACCATCATCGCGCTGGTGATGCAGCACCTCGACAACTCGATCACGACATTCACGAAACGGGGCGTGTTCGGGCGAAAGCTGTCAAGCAAGCAAGGACATGGTCAGCCGAACCCGACCTGGATTCCGGTCGGCAACGAGGCCACCCGTCGCATCGCGAAGAAGATCGACGGTCTCGCCGGCGGAACGTGGGGCGAGGCGTTCAACATTCCGTTGACGGCGCACTTCCTCGGCGGTGCTGCGATCGGCGCGGATCCCGAACATGGCGTCATCGACCCGTACCACCGCGTATATGGCTATCCGACGTTGAGCGTGCACGACGGCGCCTCGGTGTCGGCGAACCTGGGCGTCAATCCATCACTGACCATCGTGTCGCAGGCCGAGCGCGCGTCGGCGCTGTGGCCGAACAAGGGCGAAAAGGATCTGCGTCCAGATCCGGGCGAACCGTACCGACGGATCAACCCGGTCGCGCCGAACCATCCCGTGGTGCCCGCCGATGCGCCCGGCGCGTTGAAACTGCCCATTGTGGAGATCAAGTCGGCCTGATCGGCGCCGGTTTAGCGGCCACTAGACTGTGCCGGTGCCAGCAACCCAGGTAACCGGCCCAGTCCTCGTCATCGACTTCGGCGCCCAGTACGCACAGCTGATCGCCCGTCGTGTGCGTGAGGCGAGCGTGTACTCGGAGGTCGTGCCGCACAACGCCACGATCGAGGAACTGGCCGCCAAAAAGCCCTCGGCGATCGTGCTGTCCGGCGGACCGTCCAGCGTCTACGCCGAGGGCGCGCCGCAACTCGACCCGCGAGTGTTCGACCTCGACGTGCCGGTCTTCGGCATCTGCTACGGGTTCCAGGCGATGGCGCAGGCGCTCGGCGGCAGCGTCGCGCAGACGGGCACCCGCGAATACGGCCGCACGGAGATGAGCGTCGACGGCGGACTGCTGCACGGTGGCCTGCCCGAGCGGCAGCCGGTGTGGATGAGCCACGGTGACGCCGTCGTCGAGGCCCCGGCCGGGTTCGACGTCACGGCAACTACGCCGGGAGCACCGGTGGCGGCCTTCGAGGACCGCAGGCGCCGACTCGCCGGCGTCCAGTACCACCCGGAGGTCTTGCATTCACCCCACGGCCAGCACGTCCTCACCCGTTTCTTGCGGGAGGTCGCCGGAATCCGGCCGACGTGGACGGCGGCAAACATCGCCGAGCAACTTGTCGCGCAGGTTCGCGAGCAGATCGGTGACGGCCACGCGATTTGCGGCCTGTCGGGCGGTGTGGATTCGGCGGTCGCCGCTGCGCTGGTGCAGCGAGCCATCGGCGACCGGCTGACCTGTGTCTTCGTCGACCACGGGCTGCTGCGCGCGGGTGAACGCGAGCAGGTCGAGCAGGACTTCGTCGCGGCCACCGGGGCACAGCTCGTCACCGTGGATGCGGTGGACACCTTTCTCGGCGAACTCGACGGCATCACCGACCCGGAAACCAAGCGAAAGATCATCGGCCGCGAGTTCATTCGCAGCTTCGAGGGCGCGGTGGCCGAGATCGTGCGTGAGACCGGCGGTTCGGGTGCCGAGTACCTGGTGCAGGGCACGCTGTACCCGGACGTGGTCGAATCCGGCGGCGGCACGGGGACCGCAAACATCAAGAGCCACCACAACGTTGGCGGGCTCCCCGAGGACCTCAAGTTCGAGTTGGTCGAGCCGCTGCGGCTGCTGTTCAAGGACGAGGTGCGCGCCGTCGGCCGGCAGCTGGGGTTGCCGGAGGAGATCGTCAACCGCCAGCCGTTCCCAGGACCGGGGCTGGCCATCCGGATCGTCGGTGCGGTGGACCGCGATCGACTCGCCACGCTGCGTCAAGCCGACGCGATAGCCCGTGAGGAGCTCACCGCCGCGGGCCTGGACCGCCAGATCTGGCAGTGCCCTGTGGTGCTGCTCGCCGACGTGCGCAGCGTCGGTGTGCAAGGCGACGGCCGCACCTACGGGCACCCGATCGTGCTGCGGCCAGTGTCCAGTGAAGACGCCATGACCGCGGACTGGACACGGCTGCCTTATGAAGTGCTGGAACGGATTTCGACCCGGATCACCAACGAGGTCGCGGAGGTGAACCGGGTCGTGCTCGACGTGACCAGCAAGCCGCCGGGCACCATCGAGTGGGAGTAATGCCTTCTGGCCTACTTTTTTGGGCGCCAGCAGACCAGCAGGACGCCCACTAACAGGGCCGCCCCGAGGACAACCCAGCCGAGCGGAAATACATGCAGTCCGTGGATTCTTGGCGCGCCAAGCATCGTCCAGGCGCTGACTACGAGCGCGACCAGGCCGGAGATCAGCAGCATCGCCGACGGGCGGTTGCGCTGGGTTGTCTGGGTGTTGTCGGTGTTATCCACGTTTGATCTCCACTCCTGCGAATCCGCCGTCGATGTTGAGCGTGAGCACTGGGCCGTTGGTGCCGTCGGTGCCGCCGTCGAGCCCCTCCGGCGGGCAGCCGCCGAAATCCAGATCGCAGTGTGTGCGGACATTCATCCCCGACGGCACTCGAACCTCGACTCCAGCCGCCCGTGCGTGCAGGCCCACAGTGGTGTCCTTCGTTAGCTGAATGGACCGCAAGTCGAGCACGGCGCCCCCGCCCTCGATCGAATACGTCGGGCGCAGTTCCGCAACGTTGGCAGGTCGCCATTGCCGCCCACCATCGACCGAGATCGGTCCTACGGCCGATGCCAACACGCAGAACCCGATCAAGGGCCAGACCAGCACCAGCAGGCCATGGCCGCGGCGGGCGAATGCGCCCGCGATGAGGCCGAAGCCGATGACAGCCAACGCAGCCGCACCGACCCGCGGAGCGGTGACCCAGCCCGCGCCCATGGCACCGACTGCGGCGGTGGCCGCGGCCGCGATGATCGCCAGGCCGATGACGACGGTGGTCAACCGCGACTTGGGGCGACGGGGTGCCGGAGGCGGCGCCGCGGGGCCAGGTTCGGGCAGGTCCCAGGCGAAAGGTGCCGCACCCAATGGGTCCCAGTCCGGCGGCGTGGGGCTCGGGCCAAACGGTTCAGGCTGGCTGTCCGTGACCGTGGTGTCTTCCCGAACAGACTGCGTCGGCGTCGAATAACCGATTGGGCCGGTGGCCATGGCCGGCGCGGGCGGTGGCAGCGGTTGTCGTTGATGGAGCAGCCACCAGCCGCCGAGCATCAGCACCAGGCTGATCAGTCCCGATCCACCCATGCCGATGCCCAGCGGTCCCATCGTGGACACGGCGATGGCCAGCGCGACGATGAGCACGATGGTGGTGGTCTGCGACTGCGAGCTGTGGCCTTTGCCGAACAGCGCCTCGGCGGCGGAGTTTCCATCGTTGGCTTTGGTGAACGTCAGCCAGGCGAACAGATACAGCACGACCCCGGCGCCGCCGAAGATCGTCGAGACCACGAAGGCGACCCGGACCAGGATCGGGTCGACGCCGTACCGGTGACCGATGCCAGCGGCGACGCCGGCGAAGGGGCCTTGATCGGGCAGCCGCATCGGTCGTGTCCGCCAAATCTCGTGCAGCTGATCGGAAAAGCTCGGTTTCGTCGAAGGAAGCGGCGAGTTTGTGGGCATGAGCCAATCCTGTCGGCGCGGGCGGCGCTGCACATCGGGGGTAACCCTGATCTTTGCGCGCTGTTCAGCGCCGATATCGGGGCAAACCCGGATGCCGGTGTCAGGGCGAATCGGGCAGTATCGAGGGCGTGCTACCGCTGCTTGTTGCGCCGAATCAACCGGTCGACGGACGACTCATGCGTCGGTCCGGCGGACGGATCATCGGCGGCGTCGCGGGTGGCCTCGCCGACCACCTCGGCGTCGACGTGTTCAAGGTGCGAGTCGCGTTCGTCTTCCTGAACGCACTCGCGGGCGCGGGAATCGTCGCATACGGCCTGCTGTGGATATTCACCCCGAGCGGGCCGGACGGCCCGCGTCCAACGCGCGCGGAGCGGCGCCAAGCCTACGGGGTGATGTTCATCGGTCTGGCTGTGTCCGCGGGGCTTTCCTGGCTGGTCAGCGGCACCGCAGCGCAGATCATCGTGCCGTTCGGCGTGGTCGGTGTCGGGGCCGCGCTGGTCTGGCGTGAGTTCGATTCGGGGGGCCCACGTTCGGTGCTGGGCTTGCCGCAGCGGCCGTCGGTGCTGACCTGGTCGCGAATTCTCGGCGGTATGACGCTCGTGGTCGTCGGTCTCGGCGTGGTGGTGCTTGCCCGTATCGACCTCAACGACCTCGGGGCCGCATTGCTGGCGGTGGCCGTCACGCTGCTCGGTGTGGCGCTGCTGACGGTTCCGCTGTGGCTGCGCACGGTTCGAGCGCTCAATTCCGAACGCGCGGCGCGGATTCGCAACGCCGAACGCGAGGAAATCGCCTCGCATCTGCATGATTCGGTGCTGCAGACGCTTGCGCTGATTCAGCGGCAGTCGGAGTGCCCGCAAGAGGTGGTGCGCTTGGCGCGCAGTCAGGAGCGGGAGTTGCGTGCCTGGCTGTTCGACGGCGGGGAGAACGCGCACGCCAGTTTGGCCGCGGCGCTGCGGGCGATCGCCGGTGAGGTCGAGGATCAGTACGGGGTGAAGGTCACCGCCGTCACCGTCGGTGACGAGGCGCTCGGTGGGGAGCAGGCACGACCCGCGCTCACCGCGTTGCTCGGTGCTACCCGAGAGGCATTGGTGAATGCGGCCAAGCACTCCGGCGTGCCCGACATCGATCTGTATGCCGAGGCCGATGCCGAGAATGTGAATGTCTTTGTCCGCGACCGGGGCTGCGGCTTCGATCTCGACAGCGTCGGTTTGGACCGGCACGGTCTGGCCCGATCGATTCGCGGGCGCATCTGTCGGCGCGGCGGCGATGTGGCAATCCGCACGAGCCCAGGAAAGGGCACCGAGATTCGAATGACCATGCCGGTCGCACAGTTCACGTCGAGCGGAGGTAGCGAGTGACCGAATCGGCAGTGGCACAACGTCGGCGGGTCTTTCTGGTCGATGACCACGCGGTGTTCCGGGCTGGGGTTCGTGCGGAGCTCGGTCGGGAGCGTGACATGGACGTGGTCGGTGAGGCCGGCGGCGTTGCCGAGGCGGTGGCCGGGATCAACGCGACCCGTCCCGACGTGGTGCTTCTCGACGTGCACATGCCCGACGGCGGGGGCCTCGCAGTGCTTTCCGGAATCGACAGCGGTCCGGTGTGTTTGGCGCTGAGTGTTTCCGACGCAGCCGAAGACGTCATTGCCGTGATCCGGGCCGGAGCCCGCGGTTACGTGACAAAGACGATCTCGGGCGGGGAACTTGCGGCGGCGATCCGTCGCGTAGCCGATGGCGATGCGGTGTTTAGCCCGCGGCTGGCGGGATTCGTGCTGGATTCGTTCACCGGCCGCTCCGCGACACCCGAGCCGCCCCTGGATCCGGAGCTGGATTCACTGACGCCGCGTGAACTGGAGGTCCTGCGGCTGTTGGCGCGCGGATACACTTATCGCGAGATTGCCGAGGACCTGTTCATCTCGGTGAAGACGGTCGAGACGCACGCGTCGAACGTTTTGCGAAAGACCCAGCAGTCCAATCGGAATGCGTTGACCCGGTGGGCGCACCGGCGCCGGCTTGATTAGGACAGCGCCAGTACCACTGCGACGATCGCCACGATCACGGCCACCAGCACGCCCGCGACGAGCGTCATGTGCAGCAGATTCGTTTGAGTGTCGCGGGTACGGCCGGGCGCCGAGATGCGTTGGGGCATGGCCCTCGGCGGTGTTGCGGTCCAGTTCCGATCGAATCCGACATGCGTTGCTGGTCGGGTGTCGGCAACCAGTGTCGGCGCCGGGCGCGGTCGGCTGCGTCCGATTGCCGATCGCAGGGCCCAATGCGGCACATTGCCTGTTGCTTCATGGATCGGCGCGCCCAGAAGGTAGTCGGCGTTGGTGGCGGCCGCGGCGGCCAGTTCATCACGAGCCTGAGCCATGGTGGGCCGACGGGCGGGGTCTGGTTCAAGCATGTGCAGGAGTGGCTCGGTAAGAAAGTCCGCGCGTTGGGGTGCAATGATTTCCGCTCGGGCCACCCGCTCGAGCAGGGCATGGGAGTCCGTGTCGATGCCGAACGGCGGCTGGCCTTCTACCGCGGTGTAGAGGGTGGCGCCCAGCGAAAAGACGTCGCTGGCCTCTGTCGGGTCGTCGCCCCGGGCCACCTCGGGAGCGAGATAGGCCGGGGTGCCGGTGATCACTCCGTCCGGCTCGTCGTTTTCACCCTTGGCGCGGGCGATGCCGAAGTCGCTGATCTTGACGGTGCCGACGTGACGGCCACGATCAGCGATGAGGATGTTTCCGGGCTTGATGTCACGGTGCAGGATGCCGACGGCGTGGGCCTCGGAGAGCGCGTCGGCTACTTGAGTGCCGATTTGAGCGACCTCGAACGGCGGGATCGCATCGACGACCGTCAGTGCCTGCGCCAGGCTGCGCGAGGGCAGGTGCTCCATCACCAGCCACGGTTCGCCGCCGTCCAGTGCTACGTCATACATGGCAATCGCGTGATGGTGGGACAGCTTGGCAGCTGTTCGACCCTCATGCAGAACCCGGTTACGTAGCCGGGTTGCGGCCTCGGTGCCGAGCCCGGTTGTCGAGGTGATCTGTTTGATCGCCACATCCCGGTCGAGCAGTTTGTCGTGGGCGAGCCACACTGTGCCCATGCCGCCGCCACCCAGTTTTGCCTGTAAGCGATAGCGGCCAGCCACGAGATAGTCCGGTCCCACCGCTGGGTGGTGCCCGGTCTGCTGGCGCTCGCTCACACAGTGAGATTACTTGACGCGCGAGTGGCTCCGATGAGCTCTCGGACGGGCTTGACGGGTCCGGAAGAGGCGGCATACCCTCGGTGTATTCGAATACATGTTCGAGTACATATTCATTTCCATATGGGGGTTGCAGTGACCGTTCCAGTCGAATTCGGCGAGCTTACCGGGCTGTCCAGGCAGGAACGGCTCGACCATCTTCGCCGGCGCATGGCGGCGGTTCCGGCCCGCGGTGAAGCCGCAAACACCTACCTCCGCAAGGAGGTGCTGCCCGTTCCAGAGGCCCTGGCCGCCATCCTGCCCAACGGCGGATTGGCCAAAGGTTCGGTGGTCTCGTTCTCGGGCGCAACTTCGCTGCTGCTCGGCTTGCTGGCCACGGTTACCGGCAATGGTGGCAATGCCGGCGTGATCGGTCGTCCTGGCCTGAGTTTGTTGGCCGCCACGGAGATGGGTGCCCAGTTGCGGCGGATAGCGCTGATTCCGGAGCCGGGACCGGATCCGGTGGAGGTCGCCGCGGTGCTGTTGGACGGTCTGGATCTGGTTGTCCTTGATCTCGGCGGTGGACAGGTGGCGCCGTCCCGCTCAAGGGCGGTGGTTGCCCGTGCGCGCAGCAGGGGGTCGACCTTGTTGGTTTCGCATGGACAGTTCAGCGGTGTGGAACTGCGACTCGACGCCCGCGTGGTCGGTTACCGGGGTCTGGGTCGCGGAACGGGCAGATTGCGGTCGATGCAGGTGGCGGTGCGGGCCCAGGGCCGCGCCTGCGGGCTGCGGACTACCCGGCTGGATTTGCAACCCGGCGCTGGCGCCATGGAATGGGTGCCCGCTGCTGAACAATCCGATGTGGAGTTCCCGCAGGCGGTGTCGTGGTGAGGTCTCGGGTGCTGGCGCTGTGGTGTCCGGACTGGCCCGCGATCGCGGCGGCGGCCAGCGTCGACCTGATCCCCACCCATCCCGTCGCCGTTCTCCAGTCCAACAGGGTGATCGCCTGTTCGACAGCGGCGCGGGCCGACGGTGTCCGGCGCGGGCTACGTAAGCGTGAGGCGCAGGCTCGATGTCCGACTCTGCATGTGGCGCTTGCTGACCCGGATCGTGATGCTCGATTGTTCGAACCGACCGCGGCGGCCATCGATGCCGTGGCTCCCGGAATCGAGGTGCTACGACCGGGACTTGTCGTGGTCGCTGCGCGTGGGATCAGCCGATATTTCGGATCCGAGTACGCTGCCGCCGAGCGACTGGTCGACGAGGCGGCGGCCACCGGAGTGGAGTGCCAGATTGGCATTGCCGACGAGTTGAGCACCGCCGTCGTTGCCGCCCGGCATGCGGCGATCGTGCCGCGTGGTGGTGGCGCGCAGTTCCTTGCGCCCTTGCCCATCGCCGAACTCGCCGCCGAACCGAGCTTGGCTGCGCCGGAGCGTACGGAGCTGGTGGACCTGTTGCAGCGCTTGGGTTTACGCACAATCGGGGACTTTGCGGCGATCTCGCCGGTGGACGTGGCATCCCGGTTCGGCACGGATGCTGTGCTCGCCCACCGCAGCGCCCGCGGCGAGCCGGAACGCCCGCCCTCCGCACGGCCACTACCGCCGGATCTGGACGTCGAAATGCACTGCGATCCGCCGATCGACCGCGTCGATGCCGCCGCGTTCGCCGGTCGAGCACTGGCCGAACGGTTGCACACCAAACTGGCCGCCGCGTCGGTGGCCTGCACCCGGCTGCTGGTGCAGGCCCGCACCGGTAACGCTGAACATTTGTCCCGGACCTGGAGATGCGCCGAGCCGCTCACACCCGAGGGCACCGCAGACCGGGTTCGCTGGCAGCTCGACGGGTGGCTCACCGGACGCAGCGAGTCCAGGCCGACGGCGGGAATCGTCCTGCTGCGCCTCGAGCCGGTCGAAGTGGTCGCCGCCGGGGCATTGCAGCTGGGACTGTGGGGTGGCGTCGGCGAAGAGGATGAACGGGCGCGGCGGGCCCTGGTGCGGGTGCAAGGCCTGCTCGGTGGTGATGCCGTTCAGGTCGGAGTCCTCAGCGGCGGTCGTGGCCCCGCCGAGCGGATCACTCTGGTGCCGCTGGGCGACGAGCTGGCGCCGGAAACAGATCCTGCCCTGCCGTGGCCAGGTCAGCTGCCTTCTCCGGCGCCGACGGCCATTCTGGACAGCCGGCCAGAGGTGATGCTCGAGAACAGCGAAGGCAATCGGGTCCTCATTACCGAGCGCGGGGTATTCAGCTCCGCCCCAGCACGCCTGCGCTGGGGTACCCGCATCTGGCAGTTGCAGGGCTGGGCGGGACCGTGGCTGGTCGACGAGCGTTGGTGGGATTCAGCCGGCGCGCTCTCGGCGGCGCGGGCGCAGGTCATGTTCGAAACAGCGGCCGAAATCGACCAGCCGAAAGCGCTCTTGCTGATGTGTCGCAACCAGAGCTGGTGCGTGGAGGGAATCTACGAATGAGTAGCCTGCCCGCTACGCTCAGCGATCGTGGAGATGACAGCGACGAAGGTCTCGCTTGCCGGCGTGACGATTTCCTATCGCGATTCCGGTGGCGAGGACCCGCACCCGGTGTTGCTGGTGCACGGCATGGGCGGCGACGGCCACACCTGGGACCGCTTCGCCGCCGATTTGGTTCACCAGGGACGCCGCGTCATCATCGCCGACCTGCGTGGCCATGGGCGCAGCGCGCACACTTCCTCCTACATCTTCGCCGAGTTCGCCGACGATCTGCACCGCCTCTGCGATGGCCTGGAACTGCGCGAACTCGACATGGTCGGGCACTCGTTGGGTGGCTATGCGGTTTCCTTGCTCGCCCAGCAGCGGCCCGACCTGGTTCGTCGCGTTGTCATCGAGGAGTGTCCGTTGCCGCGGCGGACCGGCGATCCGATCCCGATGCTCTCGCGCCGGCTACCTACGTGGACCGAGCTCTGGCACGCGGTGACCAGCGCAGTCCGGCATCCGCGCGCGCTGATCGCGTTCGATCGGTCGATGACCACGAGCGCGCTGCAGCAGTTTCGCCAGCCCAATCAGCAGTGGTGGGACCAACTCGCCGACATCGAGGCCGACACCCTGATCCTGGTCGGTGGCCCGGGCGGCATGGTCGACCCTGTCAAGCTCGAGATCATGCACGCGGCCATCCCGAGTTGCGAGGTGATCCGCTTCAAGACCGGGCACAGCATCCACCGCGACAGGTACCGCGACTTTGCGGCCGCGGTGATGCCGTTCCTCATGCGCGACTGAGAAGGCCTGTCCGGATGTGCCGGCCTCGCCGGCCTGCACGCACCGAATCTCCCCGCGCCGTGCGGTTAGTGTCCGCGGGTCTGTTTTGCGTACGTCGCCGGCGGCGTCCCGACCGCGGCCGTGAAGGCCCGAACCAGATGAGCCTGGTCGCTGAACCCGAGTTGATCGGCCAGCGCCGCCCAGTCGACCGGATCGTCGCTGTGCGCCTGTTCGGCAGCATCAAGCAATCGGCGGCGCTGGATGACCCACTTGGGTGCGATGCCGACGTACTCGGTGAACATCCGCTGCAGCGTCCGGGCGCTGACACCCGCCATGGTCGCGACCTGCTCGACCCGGTGAATGCCGGTGTCCTGTTCGATCCGTTTCATGATGTGGGCTACTTCGTCGATCATCGGATCTGCTTGGGGCGCTGCGGCTTCCAGGTAGTCCTGCAACCCAGTGACGAGTGCCGAGAGGTCGGGCTCGGTGAGCAGGCGGCGCGCAATCGGTGCGTCATCGGCGGTGAAGTGGCCGGTCGGCAGCGCGGCCGCGGCGATGACTTTGCCTTCCAATGTGCCCACTGCTGCGTCGAGGAACGGGCGGAAGCCGCCCGCACGAAATGCGGCACCGACCACTTGGCCGGATTCGGTGAAGGTGCGCTCGAACGGTTTGCGGTTCACGCCGTGCACGAGGAGGTGGTCGTGTTCGGCGGCGACGTGTATCCGCGGCTGGGGTAGTACCTGTTGTCGGTACGGCCCGGTCAACGTCCACCGCGCCACCCACACATAGTCGACGAATGGCCGCAACGACTCACGGGGATGATGCCGCGACAGATCCAGGACGGGCTCGGCGAGATCCGGCCGCAACAACGCACTGGGCTCACCGGCGGGTGGTCGTCGGCTGTTATCCACTTCGGTGATCTTAAAGTGGAGGTTATGCCTGCCGAGCGTGCGACCGAGTACTTCGTCGATTCCGCGGCCTTTCGGCACTGGCTCGAGCAGCACCACGACAGCACACCGCAAGGCGTGTGGGTCAAGTTCGCGAAGAAGGGGTCCGGTGTGACCTCACTCGACTATGCGGGGGCCTTGAACGAGGCGCTGTGCTTCGGCTGGATCGACGGCCAGGTCAAGCGGTTGGATGAGAACTTCTATCTGCAAGGCTTCACCCCGCGTCGGCCGCGCAGCCCGTGGTCCAAGCGGAACTGCGAGAAGGCGGAACAGCTGCTCGCGCAGGGCTTGATGGCTGCCGCGGGGGCAGCCGAGATGGAGCGGGCCAAGGCCGACGGGCGGTGGGAGCGCGCCTACGACAGCCCCCGCAATGCCGAACCACCGGCGGATTTCCTCGCTGAATTGGCCAAGAACCCGGCCGCAGAAGCGTTCTTCGCCACCCTGAACAGCCAGAACCGGTATGCGGTGTGTTACCGGCTGCAGACCGCGAAACGGCCGGAGACCCGCGCCCGGCGGATCGCCGCGTTCGTCGCATCGTTCGCCGAAGGAAAGAAGCTGGTCGAGTGACGACCGCGAGCGGATTACGTTGTTCGGCGCTGTCAGCTATCGACGAGCCGCTGCCCGGAAGCGCAGCGCACGTGCGGGGGTGGCTGTGCGTCGAGCATCCCGGGCCCTGGGGTCGCGACGTGCTCGACGATCAGGTGCTCGGCTCGGACATCTCTGCCGAATTGGGTAGGCGGACAGCCGCTGCCGACGTTCGGTTGATGGTTATCCGGCGGCCTGGGCGCGCAACCGGTGGACACACCGTCTTGCTGGCGAACTCGCGACCGGACACGACGTGGTGTGAACGACTCGAGATCGATGACTACCCGGAACTGCTCGACCTCGATCTGACGGCCATTTCGGGTGCGGCGCCGGGCATCGGAACGACTGTCGAGGATCCGGTGGTACTGGTCTGCGCACATGGCAAGCGTGATCAATGCTGCGCGCTGTACGGTCGGCCGGTCGCCGCCCAGTTGGCGGCGAAATTCCCTGCGGCGGTGTGGGAGTGCTCGCACACGGGGGGACATCGGTTCGCGCCGTCGGTCATTGTGTTGCCGACCGGATACTCCTACGGACGACTCGACGCAACGGCCAGTGCGCATGTAGTTGAAGCGGCGATGCGCGGAAAGGTCGCGCTGCCCGGATTGCGGGGCCGCAGTTGCTACCGGCCGGCCGCCCAGGCGGCCGAGGTGGCTGTACGGGACCTGACCGGTGACACCGACATCTCGGCTCTTGCGGTGGGAGAGCAGGATTCGGGTGTGTTGGTGGCGCACCGCGACGGCCGCAGCTGGTGGGTCGAAGTCGGCATCGAGAAGCTCGTGCCGCGAGCGGTGAGTTGCGGGGCCAAGCCGAAGCCTGTGGAAGTGGTGCGCGTACGCGAGATTCGCGAACTGCCTCACCAGTGAGTGCCGGGAACCAGCCGGGCGATTCGCCGCACCGCCCGCTTTGCTTGGCGTTCCAGCGGCGAAGGCGGTTGTGATGGACGGGCTTTCGGCTCAGTCAGGGTGGTTGCAGCCGCCTCGCCCTTGGCTGCCGGTGAATCCGGGTACATCCGGTAGTACCGGTGCAGCGCCCTATCCTTGAGTCCGGGCACAAACAGAGCTCCGTACTCCGCCAGGGTTCCGGCGGGCGTGTCGATGCGTTTGGGCCGTTCGATGAGCGCGCGCACGACCGTCGCAGCAGCCCACTCCGGTGACGCCGGTGGTACCACGTTGCGACTACCGGTGGGCGCGATCATCGGCGTATCGATGAGCGGCATGTGAATCGTGGTGAACGTGATTCCGTCGGCGAGCGTCTCCGCCGCGGCGACGTCGGCGAACTTGTCCAGTGCCGCCTTGCTGGCCAGATATGCGGCGAATCGTGGTGTGCTCAGTTGCACGCCTGCGCTGCTGATGTTCACGATGTGTCCGAACTTGCGTTCCCGCATATGCGGCAGCAGGGCGAGCGTCATCCGGACCGCGCCGAAGTAATTGACTGCCATGGTGCGCTCGAAGTCGTGCAGGCGGTCGGTGGAGCGGTAGATGGAACGGCGAATCGATCGGCCGGCGTTGTTGACCAGCATGTCGACGTGGGAGTGTTCGACGCAGATCTGGTCGACCGTGCGCTGCACGGAGTCGGTATCGGTGAGGTCACAGGGATAGGCGTACGCGACACCGCCCTCATCCCGGATGTCGGCGACGACGCGGTCCAGCTCGTCGGCGCGGCGCGCTAGCAGCAGCGCTGTGCCACCCTTTCGTGCCACGGCGAGCGCGGCCGCCCGTCCGATTCCGGACGACGCCCCGGTGATGATGACGTTTCGTCCGGCCAACGGCCCATTATCCCTGGTCATCGTGGCTCCTCGGTGATGGCGACAGCTCACAACTTACTCCAAAGTAAGGTCATTGGCCCAGTGTGATCGCTCGCACAGTTTTTGTCGGACGCCAGCGCTACTGTTAGTACATACGTTCGATTAGGAGGAGCGATGGGCTGGAGTAACGGACCACCGACCTGGGCAGAGTTGGAGCGTGTCCTGTCGGGCCGACCGGGTCGCACCAACCCGGACGCCATGTACCCCGGGGATGGCGGTGACAGTCCTGCCTGGTCGCGCAAAAGGAGCGCCTACCGCGCGGGGCACATTGACCCAGCTCGCCAGGCGCGAGTGCCATACGCAGAACTGCATACGCATTCGGCGTACAGCTTTCTCGACGGCGCGTGCCATCCCGAGGAACTCGTGGAGGAGGCTGTCCGGCTTGGGTTGGAGGCCATTGCGCTCACCGATCATGACGGTTTCTACGGCGTGGTTCGGTTCGCCGAGGCGGCCAAGGAACTCGGCATCCCGACCGTGTACGGGGCGGAGCTGTCGTTGGATGCGACCGAGCCACGTGCCGGAGCCAGCGACCCGGACGGTCGCCATCTGCTCGTGCTCGCGCGTGGGCAGGAAGGCTATCGCCGGTTGTCGCGTCAGCTCGCGGTAGCGCACCTGCGTGGCGGTGAGAAGGGCAGGCCGCGCTACGACTTCGACGAGCTCACCGAAGCCGCCGGTGGGCACTGGCAGATCCTCACTGGCTGCCGCAAAGGCCATGTCCGGTATGCGCTGGAAACAGCTGGAATCGATGCTGCCGCACAGGCCTTGGATGACTTGATCGATCGCTTCGGCACAGATCGGGTCGCAGTGGAGCTCACCTATCACGGGGTGGCCGAAGACGGCGAGCGCAATGCCCAGTTGTCTGCATTGGCGGGTCGTTTCGGATTGCCTGTGGTCGCCACCACGGGTGCTCATTTCGCTACGCCCGAACAGCGTCGGCTGGCTATGGTCATGGCGGCCATCCGGGCCCGGAAGAGTCTGGACGAGGCTGCTGGCTGGCTCGCGCCTTGTGGGGGAGCGCACCTGCGTTCCGGTGCCGAGATGGCCGATTTGTTCGCGCAGTATCCGGAGGCGGTGTCCAATGCGGCCGAACTTGCTCGTGAATGTGCGTTCGACCTCAAGCTGATAGCGCCGCAATTGCCGCCGTTCGACGTCCCTGAAGGTCACACCGAGGACAGTTGGTTGCGGGAGTTGACCTACACAAGCGCTCACGAGCGGTATGGACCGCCCGAGTCCAATCCGCAGGCGTATCAGCAACTCGAGCATGAACTGAAAATCATTGCGCAGATGAAATTTCCGGGGTACTTCCTGGTGGTGCACGACATCGTGTCGTTCTGCAAGCGAAGCAATATTCTTGCCCAAGGGCGCGGTTCGGCGGCCAACTCGGCGGTCTGCTACGCCATCGGCATCACCAATGTCGACCCGGTACGCAATGGCTTGCTGTTCGAGCGGTTCCTCGCACCAGAACGCGACGGACCACCCGACATCGACGTCGATATCGAATCCGATCGACGCGAGGAAGCGATCCAGTTTGTGTACAACAAATATGGACGTGAATATGCGGCGCAGGTAGCCAACGTGATCACCTATCGCGGTAAGTCCGCGGTCCGCGATGTAGCTCGGGCGCTGGGCTTTTCGCAAGGCCAGCAGGACGCTTGGAGCAAGCAGGTCAGCCGCTGGACCGGAGTGGCAAGGGAGACCGGAACCGATATCCCGCAAGCTGTTCTCGATCTTGCTCAACAGATCGAGAACTTTCCCCGGCACTTGGGCATCCACTCCGGTGGCATGGTGATTTGCGACCGCCCGATCGCCGATGTGTGCCCGGTCGAGTGGGCTCGAATGGCCAATCGGACGGTCCTGCAATGGGACAAGGATGACTGTGCAGCAACCGGTTTGGTCAAGTTCGATCTGCTCGGACTCGGCATGCTCTCCGCGCTGCACTACATGATCGACCTGGTCGCCGAACACAAGGGCATCGAGGTCGATTTGGCGAAGTTGGATCTGGCCGAACCGGCGGTGTACGAGATGCTCCAGCGCGCGGATTCGGTGGGTGTTTTCCAAGTGGAGTCGCGCGCTCAGATGGCTACGTTGCCGAGGCTGAAACCACGTACGTTCTACGACCTCGTGGTCGAAGTCGCGCTCATTCGTCCCGGTCCTATTCAGGGTGGCTCGGTACATCCCTACATTCGGCGGCGAAATGAGCAGGAGGAGGCCACTTTCGAGCACCCGTCACTGAAGAATTCGCTGGGCCGCACCCTCGGGGTTCCGCTGTTTCAGGAGCAGCTCATGCAGATGGCCATCGATGTTGCCGGTTTCACCGCGGCAGAGGCCGATCAGTTGCGACGCGCGATGGGCTCCAAGCGGTCTCCAGAACGGATGGAGCGACTCAAGGACCGCCTCTACGCGGGCATGGAACGGCTGCACGGCATTACCGGCGAGGTGGCCGACCACATCTACGAGAAGATCTATGCATTTGCGAATTTCGGTTTCCCGGAGAGTCATTCACAAAGCTTTGCCTCGCTGGTCTTCTACTCGTCCTGGTTCAAGCTGCATCATCCGGCGGCGTTTTGCGCCGGTCTACTGCGTGCGCAACCGATGGGCTTCTATTCGCCCCAGTCGCTGGTCGCCGATGCCCGACGTCATGGCGTCGCCGTGCATGGTCCGGACATCAATGCCAGTCTCGCGCACGCGACACTCGAACGGCAGGGCACCGAGGTTCGACTCGGGCTTGCCGCGATCCGCCATATTGGAACCGAGTTGGCGGAGCGGATCGTGGCTGCACGGGCAGAGTATGGGCCGTATTCCTCGTTTCTCGACCTCACCGGTCGAGTCGAACTCAGTGTGTCGCAGGCAGAGTCGCTGGCGACAGCGGGTGCGCTCAGCAGCCTCGGGATCAATCGGCGCGAGGCGCTGTGGGCGGCCGGTGCGGCCGCGGGGGAGCGGCCCAACAAATTGCCCGGTCTTGGTGCAGCCACGAGGGCCCCTGCGCTACCAGGCATGAGCGATATCGAACTCGCGGTGGCTGATGTGTGGTCGACAGGAATTTCGCCGGGCAGCTATCCGACGCAGTTCCTACGCCCACAACTCGACGCGTTGGGTGTGGTGCCCGCATCTCGACTGCTGAGCTTGCCGGATGGCAGCAGAGTGCTTGTGGGGGGAGCGGTGACCCATCGGCAGCGGCCGGCGACCGCGGCGGGGGTCACGTTCATCAACCTCGAAGACGAGACCGGCATGGTCAACGTGGTGTGTTCGGTCGGGTTGTGGACGCGTTATCGCAAGTTGGCGCAGACCGCCCCCGCGCTATTGATCCGCGGCAAGGTGCAGAATGCCGAAGGCGCGGTGACGGTGGTAGCAGACCGATTGCAGCGCATGGATTTACGAGTAAATCACAAGTCTCGGGACTTCCGTTGACGGTGCACCCCGTGTCCATTCTGTGCCGGTGGATGCGGAATTCCGCTCGAATGCACCAAGATTGGTCACGCGGTGCGATCGGTTCAGACCGCGCCGCGAAAGTTGTGTTGCCGCCACGCCTCGTACACCGCGATCGATGCCGCGTTGGCAAGATTGAGTGAGCGCCGGCCGGCGAGCATCGGAATGCGTAATTGCGCAGTGACGTGGGGGTCGGCGAGCACCTCCGCGGACAGTCCGGTCGGTTCGGGACCGAACAGCAGCACATCGCCCGGTTCGTAGTCGATCGCCGCATACGACTTGGTGGTGTGCGCCGTGAATGCGAAAACTCGTGCAGGAGTTAGTGCCTGCCACGCCGCGTCCAAGTCGTCGTGCACAGTCACCGATGCCAGGTCGTGGTAATCCAAACCCGCCCGCCGCAGCTTGGGCTCCGACAAGTCGAATCCGAGAGGCCGAACGAGGTGCAGCTCGGCGCCGGTCGCCGCGGACAGCCGGATCGCGTTGCCAGTGTTCGGCGGGATGCAGGGTTGGTGGAACAGAATGCGAAACACGGGTCAAGTCAACCAGGCTGAAATCGTGAACGTCACGGCAGTCGCTATACGTCTGCGACCGGGTGAAAAACTGGTGTTCGCCGGATGCGAGCGTCGTAAGCGTGGCGACCCGTTCTGTCGGATAATCCAATCAACTACATGCTTAGGTACAGACAGTTGTCCAAGTCGGCTTGCTATCGATCAAGCTAAATTCTGGCCGAGTGCAGTTTGGTGCACCGATGCCCGAGTCGCCCGGCTGGAATGTCGTCAGGTCGGTCACATAAGTACCAGGCTTCGCGTAACCCCACGCATCGGTTGCCTGCAACGCGATAAGCCTTCCAGTCGCACCAGAATCGAACTTGTACGTTCCGACTACGCCACCGGGCTCGGTCGGGGAATTATTGATCACCACGCTCCCAAGCTGTGCTGCATTCGGCGACGCATCAGCGAGCATAGGGTAAGTGCGCGCTCCCGTACCGAGTCCTAAGAATGGAAACGGAGGGGGAACGACCCCAAGCTTGCTCATTAAGTTGTCGACAAAAGGCGACGAGTACGCGAACGGCACTCCGGGGCCGAAGGGAGCGGGTCCGCCGAATGGGAAACTAGTTCCAACCGTCGGCGGGAACAGTGCCGTCATGGGTGTCGTAGCGGTCGGAAACGGGAATCCGCTTGTGAACGGCGAGGTCCCGCCGAACGGAAATCCCGCTGGAACATCCGCCGAGGCCACTCCACCGCCCGCGACGCCGGCCGCCGCAATCCCCGCAGCGATGAACCCGGCTCGCCGAATCGACTTTCGCGCACGGCGCACTTGTGCCCCCCATGAGATAACTGGTTACCGTCACTATCGACGGAATCGGACATTAACCGACAAGATCGTCTTTGGGAAGACATTACCAACGGATTGGTTAGTGGCCCCACGAGCAAGCAAGGACAGACCAGCCCATGAGCGAAGAGTCGGCAGAAGAGATCACCGGCGAAGACTTCTCCGACACGGTCTATGCCCGCGACCACTGGACCGCCCGCTCCTACACCGACTGCACCTTCCGCGACGCCGACCTCAGCGGCCTGCGCACCGACCGAGTGATCTTCACCCGCTGCGACTTCACTGGCACGGACCTCAGCGAATCCAACCACAATGCCACGGCGTTTCGTTCATGCACGTTCGTCAGAACAACACTCTGGCACAGCACTTTTCGAGCGTCGTCCTTACTTGGCTCGACGTTCGAGAATTGCCGGCTGCGCCCAATAACTTTCGATGACGTCGATTTCACTTTGACCACCCTCGGCAAGGCGGACTTGCGTAACGTCGACCTCTCCGGCTGTCGTCTTCGTGAAGCCAACCTCGTG
This sequence comes from Skermania sp. ID1734, assembly GCF_007489285.1. Taxonomy (GTDB): domain Bacteria; phylum Actinomycetota; class Actinomycetes; order Mycobacteriales; family Mycobacteriaceae; genus ID1734. Next base: position 313,617 of record NZ_VLIY01000001.1, on the reverse strand, counting down.
CACGCCGATCTCACCGGCGCCCAACTCAACGGCGCGGATCTCCGCGGTGCCCGCACATCTCAGCTAAACCTCACCGGCGCGGACTTGCGCGGCGCACTCATCGATCCGGAATTGTGGAGCAGCGCCAAAGTCCGTAAAGCGCGTATCGAAATCAGTCAAGCCGTCGAGTTTGCCCGTGCGACGGGGCTGGTTGTCGAGCCGTAGCAAACCCGTCTGGAACAATGGCGTGGTGATCGATTCGAGCACGACGCAGACAGCAACCGTTCTCGACGGCAAGGCCACCCGCGACGAGATCTTCGCCGACCTGACCACTCGAGTGCAGGCGTTGCGCGAGCGCGGTATCGTCCCGGGACTGGGCACCGTGCTCGTCGGTGAGGACCCGGGTTCGGCAACGTACGTCCGCCTGAAGCACAGCGACTGCGCCAAGGTTGGCATCAATTCCATCCGCCGCGACCTCCCGGCCGATGTCAGCCAAGCTGAACTCGATGCAGTCATCGACGAGTTGAACGCCGACCCGGCCTGCACCGGTTACATCGTGCAACTTCCGTTGCCGAAGCACCTCGATGAGAACGCCGTGCTGGAACGCGTCGACCCGACGAAGGACGCCGACGGTCTACACCCGATCAACCTCGGCCGCCTTGTCCTCGGCCAGCCGGGCGCGCTGCCGTGCACGCCGCGCGGCGTGATTCATCTCTTGCGCAAATACGATGTGCCGATCGCAGGGGCCAACGTTGTCATCGTCGGCCGTGGCGTCACCGTGGGCCGCCCGCTCGGTCTCATGCTCACTCGGCGCAGTGAGAATGCCACAGTGACGTTGTGCCACACCGGAACTCGTGACCTTGCAGGTCATCTCCGGGAAGCCGACATCGTCATTGCCGCCGCTGGTGCGCCGGGTTTGATCACCGCGGACATGATCCGGCCTGGCGCCGCCGTCGTCGATGTCGGCGCTGCTCGTGGACCGGACGGGCGAGTGGGAGATCTAGCCCCTGATGTCGGTTCGGTCGCCGGCTACCTCTCACCCAACCCGGGCGGGGTCGGTCCACTCACCCGTGCGTTCTTGTTGGCCAATGTCGTCGAACGCGCTGAGCAGTTGTCGGCTCGTGGCGGTGCGTAATCGGGCGCCGAGGACCGGTGGCCTGATCCGCTCCATCCGGTGCCATCTGCCGATGGCGACGGTGCTCGCGATCATCCTCGTGGCACTGATATTCGTCCTGTCCGACCGTTGGCGGCGAGGGGCGATCGTCTTCGGCAGTGCCGCGCTTGTCGGTGGTTTCTTCCGGCTACTGCTCCCGACAGCTCAGGTTGGTCTGCTCGCAGTGCGCGGTAAGCGGTTCGATGTGGCCGCGATGTTTGCGGTCGGCGCGGCAATCGTGTGGCTGGCCGCCTCTATCGACCCATTAGGCACCGGTTAAGGCCGGAGGCTATCGCTCCTTGAGCCGCGCCAATGCGCGATGTTGCCGTACTCGCACCGCACCGTGACTGACCCCGAGCGCGCCGGCTGCATCCTCTACAGAGAACCCGACGACCAGGCGAAGTAGCAGGACCTCGCGAAGCTCGCGGGGCAAGGTCAGGATGACACCGGCCGATCGTTCCACGGGCTGATTGTTCCACCGACTGCACCGCTTTTTGCCGCTACGTGGAAAAGCGCAAATCGGTGGCGCACGTGTGTCTCAGTTTTTCGCCTCAGTCGCGCGCGAGCCGAGCGAGATCCATGGTTTCCTTCAGCAACCGCGCTACCGCGTCTGCCTCGGTCAGGAAACCGTCGTGGCCGTCCTTGGAGTGCACTACTTCTAGCCCCGCGCATCCGGGCAGGCCGTCAGCCAGTTCTTGCTGCGTGCGCAGTGGATACAACCGATCCGAGTCGACTCCGCCGACGACACAGCGCACCGGGGTGGAGGCGAGCGCCGCCGCCACACCGCCACGGCCGCGTCCCACGTCGTGGCGGTTCATCGCCTCGCTGAGCAGCACGTAGGTACCCGGATCGAACCGCGAGCAGAGTTTGTCGGCTTGATGCTCGAGGTAACTCTGCACGGCATACCGACCGCCATCCCACGGTTCTTCACCGTCTTGAGCGGAATTGGCAAAGCGATGGTCGAGTTCAAATTCGGTGCGGTAGGTCAGGTGTGCTATCCGCCGGGCGATGCCCATTCCTGTCAGCGGCGCGCGACCAGTGCCGTAATAGTCGCCACCCTGCCAATCGGGATCTGCGGCAATGGCGGCAATCTGCGTTGTTTGGGTGCCGATCTGGTCTGCGGTCGCGCGTGCGCCCACGGCCAGGATCAATGCTGACGCCACCTGATCTGGATAGCTGACCATCCATTCGAGCGCGCGCATTCCGCCCATCGAGCCGCCGGTGACCGACGCGATCCGATGGATGCCGAACCGATCGAGGAGTTGTCGTTCGGCGGTGACCTGGTCGCGGATGGAAATCTCCGGGAACCGCGAGCCCCACGCCCTGCCGTCGGCTGCCAACGATGCTGGGCCCGTCGAGCCCATGCATCCGCCCAGAACATTGGTCGCGATGACGCACCATTCGCCGGTGTCCACGGGTGCCCCCGGACCGACCATGCCCGACCACCAGCCGGGGAGTGGATGAATGTGATCCGCCGGTCCGATGACGTGCGAATCGCCGGTCAGCGCATGCTCAACGAGCACCACGTTGTCGGCGTTCGGCGACAGCTGGCCCCACCGCTGTACGGCGAGTTCGACATCCGGAATTACTGCGCCGCTCTCGAGCAGTACGTCACCGATCGGCACGATGACGAGAGTGCCGTCAGCAGGCGGTAATTCGGCAAGCGGACGGGCCTTCGTCGCATTCAGCGCCGACGAAGGCCCGTCCAACTTTGCTCGCAGAGTCAAGACGCCGCCGCTTCGAAACCGCGTCGCAGGTCGGCGATGATGTCCTCAATCCCTTCGATACCAACCGCGAGCCGGACCAGACCGGGGGTGACGCCCGCGGCCAGTTGCTCCTCGGGAGTCAGCTGCGAATGCGTGGTCGACGCAGGGTGGATAACCAGGGATCGCACATCACCGATGTTAGCGACGTGACTATGCAGGCTCAGCGCATCGACGAAGCGCTTGCCCGCGTCCACGCCGCCCTGCAGTTCGAACGTCACCAACGCACCGGCGCCCTTGGGGGCAAGTTGACGCGCGCGCTCGTACCAGGGCGAGGACGGCAGGCCCGGGTAGGCGACGGACGTCACCTGGGGCTGCGATTGCACAAACTCGGCGACGGCTTGTGCGTTCTGCACGTGCCGTTCCACACGCAGGCTCAAGGTCTCGAGCCCCTGGCTGATGAGGAACGCGTTGAACGGCGAGATCGCCGAACCCAGGTCGCGCAGCAACTGCACGCGGGCCTTCAGCGCGTATGCCGGGGCGCCGAGGTCTGCGTAGACCACGCCGTGATAGCTCGGATCAGGTTCGGTGAAGCCCGGGAACCGAGGCTTGCCGTCGGCGTCGGTGACGGTCCAGTCGAACGTGCCGCCGTCGACTATCACTCCGGCGATGGCCGTGCCGTGGCCGCCGAGGTATTTGGTCGCCGAATGCACAACGATGTCCGCCCCGTGCGCGAGCGGCTGCACGAGGTATGGCGTCGCGACCGTGTTGTCGATGATCAGCGGAATACCCGCGGCATGCGCGATCTCCGAGACGCCGGGGATGTCGAAGATGTCGAGCTTCGGGTTGGAGATCGTCTCCCCGTAGAGCGCCTTGGTGTTCGGCCGAATCGCCGCTCGCCACTGTTCCAGGTCATCAGGGTCGTCGACGAAGCTGACCTCGATGCCCAGCTTCGGCAGCGTGTAGTGAAAGAGGTTGTAAGTGCCGCCGTACAGGCGCGGGCTGGCGACGATCTGGTCACCCGCACCCGCGATGTTGAGGATCGCATAGGTTTCCGCCGCTTGCCCGGATGCCAGGAACAGCGCAGCCACGCCGTTTTCCAATGCGGCGACGCGTTGTTCGACCGCATCCTGCGTGGGGTTCATGATGCGGGTGTAGATGTTGCCCGGCTCGGCCAGCCCGAACAGTGCGGCCGCGTGGGCGGTGTCGCGGAAGGTGAACGACGTGGTCTGGTAGATCGGCAGGGCGCGAGCGTTGGTGGTGGTGTCGGGAACCTGCCCGACATGAACCTGTTTGGTCTCGAAAGACCAGTTCTCCCAAGGGTTTTCGCCGGGGAGTTCGGCGTTGGTTTCAGGCGCAGCGGAATCGGCCATGAGAAGTCTCCTGTGGGCAGTTGGATTTCGGACAGCGAAGTGTCGGGACGGGGGCGGGGCCTATCCGGTACAACAACACATTGGGCGAGCCTCCTGCTAACGCGCTTGTACCCCCACGCCCGTCGCGGGGGACCTGGTCATCACCCGGGGCACCCCACCGCGTGGGAGGGTTGCCGACCAGCAAGCCGGGGCTTGGTGCTGGCACTCATGACCTCGGGCCATGATATCGGCCGTTTCGCGTTAGGTAAAAGGAGGGTCTACTCGTCCTCGAGCCGATAACCACCGTGTAGCAGTACGCTCGTTATGTTGAGTCTGATGGCCGTGTCGGACCGCGCTGCCGTATACGTTTGTCTGTGAACACGTCGCGGTGTTCTCACAAGGGGTGCCGCAGCCGTAAAACCGAGGAGAACTTCCTCTGCATATGGATCAGGAGGACGCGGAGCGCCTATGTCCAAGATCAAGGTCGAGGGCACCGTCGTCGAACTCGACGGCGACGAAATGACCCGGATCATCTGGCAGTTCATCAAAGACAAGCTGATCCATCCGTACCTGGATGTGAACCTCGAGTACTACGACCTTGGCATCGAGCACCGCGACGCGACCGACGATCAGGTGACCGTGGACGCGGCCAATGCCATCAAGAAGTACGGCGTCGGCGTCAAATGCGCGACCATCACGCCGGACGAGGCGCGCGTCGAAGAATTCGGCCTCAAACACATGTGGCGCTCGCCGAATGGCACCATTCGAAACATCCTCGGCGGCACGATTTTCCGCGCGCCGATCATCATTTCCAACGTGCCGCGGCTGGTGCCCGGCTGGACCAAGCCGATCATCATCGGCCGCCATGCTTTTGGCGACCAGTACCGCGCGACCGACTTCAAGGTCTTCGAAGGCGGCACCGTCACGCTCACCTTCACGCCGGAGAACGGCGGTGAGCCCATCCAGCACGAGGTCGTCAAAATGCCCGAAGAGGGCGGCGTGGTGCTGGGTATGTACAACTTCAAGATGTCGATTGTCGACTTCGCCCGCGCGTCGTTCAATTACGGTCTGCAGCAGAACTATCCGGTGTATCTGTCCACCAAGAACACCATCCTGAAGGCCTACGACGGCATGTTCAAGGACACCTTCCAGGAGGTCTTCGACAGCGAGTTCAAGAGCGAGTACGAGGCCGCCGGACTCACCTACGAACACCGGCTCATCGACGACATGGTCGCCTCCTCCATGAAGTGGGAGGGTGGTTATGTGTGGGCGTGCAAGAACTACGACGGGGACGTGCAGTCCGACACCGTCGCCCAGGGCTTCGGTTCGTTAGGCCTCATGACCTCGGTCTTGCTGACTCCGGACGGCAAGACCTGTGAGGCGGAGGCCGCGCACGGCACGGTCACCCGCCACTTCCGTCAGCACCAGCAGGGCAAGCCGACCTCGACCAACCCGATCGCGTCCATCTTCGCCTGGACCCGTGGACTCGAGCACCGCGGCAAACTCGACGACACGCCCGCGGTCATCGAGTTCTGCCAGACCCTCGAAGACGTGGTCATCAAGACCGTCGAGGGCGGGCAGATGACCAAGGACCTCGCGTTGCTCGTGGGCGGCGACCAGGGCTACCTCACCACCGAAGAGTTCCTCGGTGCCCTCGACGAGAACCTGCAAAAAGCACTGCAGTAGCTGCTATACCGCGCGCAGTTGAGGGCGGGTCGACTCGATGTGCTCGGTGATCAGGGCCGCGATTCTGGCCGGATCTTCGATCATCGGCACGTGGCCGACACCGCGCAAGGTGATGCGGTCGGCCGAGGCGGGCAGGTCTTCGACGAACATTCGGCCGTAGGTCTTGGCCGGGATGATGCGATCGTGGTCGCACAGCAGCAGTCGCACGGGCGCTTGGGTTCGGTCGAGATTGGTGAGCCCGGGGGCCCGCAGACCCGTCCACAGCAATCGCAGATACGCCGGGCAGTTCGACGCCGCCACGACTACCGCTTGGGCATCCGCGGTAGCGACCGCGTTGGTGTTCTGCACGATCAACGGCAGGATGATGCGCTGGACCAACCGGTTGCGCGCGGCGAAATCGCCCAGCATCTTGCCGACGCCGACCAACGGCGCCAAGGACAGAAACGTCAGGCCGACGCGCAGTTGCGCCGGGGTGAACCGGCGCCAGCCACCGGCCGGCGCGATGGCCGTGATCGACTGGGCGCGGCCGCGTTGGTCGAGTTCGAAGGCGATCCACCCGCCCAGCGAGTTGCCAGCGATATGGCAAGTGCGCCAGCCTAATTCGTCGAGCTTGGCTTCGACGGCATCAGCCAGGGTGCCGGGCGTGATATTCCAGCCGGTCAATGGCAGTCCACCCCAGTGGCCGGGCAGGGCGGGCGCGTAGACCTCATACGAGCGCGCCAGGATGTGTGCGACCCGCTCCCACACGTGCGGGGACAGCATGAACGGCTGCAGCAGCAGAACGGGCTCTCCACTGCCCAGATGCAGTGCCGCAACCGGTTGCGGGACGGTACTGGCCTTGCGGGCGCTGCGAGCTGACTCCATGGCGGACATCTCCTGCCGACGTCGTTGTCGTGTGGTTGCCGACCGCCTCTGACCCCATTTCGGCAGTTGGTGCCGAATGTGATTGTCACCGAGTGTGTCGGTACGCACAAGGTCGCATTAGCATCCCCGGGGTGATTCGACGTTGCAGGCAGGTTCGGCGATGAGGCGGCGCGGGCTAGCGGCCCTTCGGGCGGCGGCGACTGCGGTGGTCGCCCTGATCGTGGTGTTGCTTGTCGCGTTCCACGGCGGCAGTCATTCGGCACCGGCGGCATCCGCGTTGGCGCCGCGAGCCGCGACGACGGCCCCTGGGGTGCCGGCCCAGGCGTACACGACACTGCGGCTCATCGACGCGGGCGATTGGCCGGCGGCAGCGCACGCGCCCGGGACCAAGGGTGGTGACACCTGGCGCAACAGCGGCGGCGACCTGCCGCGCAAAACTTCGGCGGGCGTGGCCATTTCCTATCGTGAGTGGGATGTGAATGCCAAGCAGCGCGGCCGGACCCGAGACGCCGAGCGCATCGTCACCGGCAGCGACGGGTCAGCCTGGTACACCGGCGACCACTACCGCACGTTCACAAGGATGCGGTGACGTGAGCTCGATCGAGAAGTTCCTCCGCGATGGACCCGTTATCGCCGCAAGTGCCGACCCGCACATGGAGGACGACGTCCGTGTGCAGCTGCCCGCCGACTACGTGATGCGTGCAGTGCGCGGAACCAAGATGAACTCGATCGCCGGTGTCTTCGACGAATTTGCCGCCGCGCTGCAGTTTCCGTACTACTTCGGCGAGAACAAGGATGCCTTCGAGGAATGTCTGCGCGACCTCGAAGAGTTTCTCGGCGCGGCGTCCGGCTACGTGATCGTGGTGCGTGACGCCGAATGCGTGCTCGCCTCGCAGCGCGACGAATTCGGTTGGCTTACCGACGCATTGCGCTATGTCGGCGGTTGGTGGTCCGCGCGACAGTCGCCCGTGGCGTTCCGCGTCCTCGCGCTGAGTTCCTATCCCGACGGGCGGCACCGGTGGTCGACGGTGGAGGTGCAATCGCCGGGCCGGTGATTCTTGACGGCAGTCTGAAGCGGTGAGAGAGTTAGGGTCTAACTATCTCAACGAGGAGATTGCATGAGTGCTTCAGCTGCAGAATCGTGGTCCGACATTGCGACGCAGGAAGACGGCAATTTCGACATCAACGACTGCGTAATCGGCATTTCGGCATTCCTGGCCGGCAATGCGAACGTGATCATGCAGCTGAGCCAGCCGCCGGTCGGCTACGGCGTCGTCGAAAGCAAGGTGCACAGCGGAAGCGCGCTCCTGCATCCCTTCAAGCGGCTGCGCACCACCCTGACCTATCTGGCGGTCGCGCTGATCGGGACCGACGATGACCGGCGGGTGTATCGGGAAGCGGTCAATCGTCAGCATCGGCAGGTCCGGTCGTCGGCGGACAGCCCGGTGTCCTACAACGCGTTCGACCCGCGATTGCAGTTGTGGGTGGCGGCCTGCCTGTTCGTGGGCTTCGAGGACATCCTCACCAAGATGTACGGACCGCTCGATCGAGCCACCGCCGACGCGCTCTACCGGGAATGCGAACGGCTCGGCACCACGCTGCAGGTACGCGCCGACATGTGGCCGGCGGATCGGCAGGCCTTCCAGCGGTACTGGCACGAAACGTTTGCGACCGCGTCCATCGACGACACAGTCCGCGACTACCTGATGAAGATTGTCGATTTGCGACTGCTGCCGTGGCCGCTGCGGCTGTCGTTCGCCCGTATGCATCGGTTCGTCACCACCGGATTTCTGCCGCCGGAGTTGCGCGACCAGATGCGGCTGAGCTGGTCGACAGGTCAGCAGCGGCGATTCGACGCGATGCTGCGGGTGATCGGTGCGGTCAGTGCCCGCTCGCCCAGGGCCGTACGGCAGTTCCCCTTCAACTTTTATCTGTGGGACATGCGTCGCCGGGTCGCTCGCGGCCGGGCGCTGGTCTGAGGAGGAGTGGTCATGGCCGGTTACTTTGCGGATGACTCGATGGCCGTGCGGGTAATGAGCAAGCGCGCCGTCGGATTCACCTATGGCCTTCGTGCATTGGTGGTGGGCGCAGCAAACCCACGCCTGTATGTGGGCACGTCCAACCACACCGAACACCGGGCGACGCCCTACAACCGCCTGGCCATTACGGGCCGACTGTTCGAGGCGGTGTTTTTGGGCACCAAGGACGAGGCCGATCGGGCGCTCGAATTCACTCGGCGTAAGCATGCGAAGGTCGTGGGCGTGCTCGACGAGCCGGCTGGTACGCACTGTCCGGCGGGCACGCCCTACAGCGCACTGGACCCGCACCTGATGTACATGACGATGGCCTTCACCTTCGACTCCGTCGAAGCGATGCACGACCTGTTGGTTCGTCCGTTGCGTCCGGCGGAGCGGGAAGCGCTGTGGCAGGACTTCGTCAGCTGGGGTGAGCTGTTCGGCATGCCGCGTTCCGCGGCACCGGCCAGTTACCGGCAGTTCCGATCGAGCTTCGATGCCTATCTCGACTCCGACGAGCTGTTTCTGACCGACGAGGCGAAGCTGGTCGGCGCCTACCTGTCCGGCAGCAAGCGGCCGGGGCTACCGGTGCAGCCGTGGCCGGCTCAACAGGTGCTGTCGCTAGTGGTGCAGGGCAGCCTCCCGCCGCGAATACGGCACATGTACGGGTTGCGCTGGACCCCCGTGCACGAGGCCGCGTTCCGCAGTGCCGTGCGGGCAGTTCGTTCGGCACATGCACGGCCGCTGCACGGCCTTCCGGCGCCGTTGCGGCCGCTGCTGCACGGAACGAGCAGCGTTGGGTATCAGCAGGCTGCGCGGCTCGAGCGCAATCACTTGCGACACGGCCGGCCGAGCATGCCGGGGGTCTCGCCGGTATCGCCGTTGGTGCGGAGGTAGCGCCCGGGGGCGTGCCGCTGGTCTCATCGGTTGGCGTGGAAAGATCGGAAACCATGCCCGCCCCTTCTTCGCCTGTCGCTGCCGCAACCAAGCAGCGCGTGCTCTCCGGAATCCAGCCGACCGCCGACTCCTTCCATCTCGGCAATCTGCTCGGTGCGATCAGGTCCTGGGTGGCGCTGCAAGATGACTTCGACGCCTTCTACTTCATTCCGGATCTGCACGCGATCACGGTCGCTTATGACCCGAAGGTGCTGGCCAAGCGCACCAAAATTGCTGTGGCGCAGCTGCTGGCGCTCGGCATCGATCCCGACCGGGCCACCATCTTCGTACAGAGCCACGTGCCCGAACACGCCGAACTCACCTGGGTGCTGAGCTGCTTGACCGGGTTCGGTGAAGCCAGCCGGATGACGCAATTCAAGGACAAGGCGCAAAAGCAGGGCAGTGAGAACGCGAGCGTCGGGCTGTTCACCTACCCGGTTCTGATGGCCGCCGACATCCTGCTCTACCGTCCGCATCTCGTGCCGGTTGGCGAGGACCAGCGTCAGCACCTCGAACTCACCCGCGACCTGGCCCAGCGGTTCAACAGCCGGTACAAGAAGACCTTCCTCATCCCGGAGGCTTACATCCCCAAGGACACGGCCAAGATTTACGACCTGCAGGATCCGACGTCGAAGATGAGCAAGTCGGCGGCCACCGAGTCGGGTTTGATCAGCCTGCTCGACGACCCGAAGATTTCGGCCAAAAAAATACGCTCGGCAGTTACAGATACCGGACGTGAAATTCGCTTCGATCCCGAAAACAAACCCGGAGTCAGCAATCTTCTGGTGATATTGGGTGCGTTGACCAACCAGCCGGTCGCGGATTTGGAGCAAAACTACGTAGGAAAGGGTTACGGCGATCTGAAGTCGGACGTCGCCGACGCGCTCACCGAGTTCGTCACTCCGCTGCAGGGCCGCGTCGCCGAGTACATGGACGATCAGGGGGAGCTCGAACGGATTCTCGCGATCGGCGCGCAAAAGGCGCGCGAAGTCGCCTCCGGAACCCTCGCCGCCGTATACGACAGGGTCGGGTTCCTCGCTCCGAAAGGATGATGAACCATTCCCGACATCAAGGGCATTCTGCAGCAGCAACGGCAGGAGCGACCCTGGCTCGATCATCTCTTGCGGGCCGGGTCGCGCTACCAGAACCGCCGCGGTGATTATTTCGCTGCGGGCATCACGTACTTCACGGTGCTGTCGTTGTTTCCGCTGCTCATGGTCGGATTCGCGGTGGCCGGTTTCGTGCTGGCCCGGGACCAGAGCTTGCTGCACACCGCGCAGCACAAGATCAGCGACAGCGTGCCCGGATCGATGGGCAAGCAGCTCAACGACCTGGTCGACCAGGCCATTTCGTCGCGGACCGGCGTCGGTGTCATCGGCTTGGTCGGTGGGCTCTATTCCGGCCTGGGCTGGATGGCGAACCTGCGCGCCGCGCTGACCGAGCAGTGGGAGCAAAAGCACAAGCAGGGCAACTTCATCGTCACAAAGCTGTCCGACCTCGGCGCCTTGATCGGCCTCTTGTTGGCGCTGGTGGTCTCGATCGGGCTCTCGGCGATCAGTGCGGGGGCAATCACCAAGCGATTGCTCGCGATCGTGCACCTCGACAACGCTCCGGGAATTTCGGTGCTACTCAAGGCGATCTCCATTGCGCTGGCGATCGCCGCCTCCTGGGCGCTGTTCGTGTGGGTGATCGCCAGGCTGCCTCGCGAGCCGGTCACTCTCGCGAGTGCCGCCCGCGCAGCCCTGCTCGCGGCAGTAGTGTTCGAGGTGTTCAAGCAGGTCGCCAAGGTTTATCTGCAGTCGGTGCTGACCAGTCCGGCTGGAGCGGTATTCGGCCCGATCGTCGGCATCATGGTGTTCAGCTTCTTCACCTCGCGGATCATTCTCTTCGCGACGGCATGGGCGGCCACGTCACCAGACAATCTCGCTCTCGCCTACACCCCGCCACCGGATGCGGCGATCATCGCGCCACGGGTCGATGCGCGCGGTTCGGTTGCCGGGGCGGTGGCGGTTTTTGCGGCCGGGATGCTGGCCGCGCTCGGTCTTGCGGGTGTGCTGAACAGGCGCCGCTAGCTACGTCGGCTGGCCGAGCGCCAGGCCCAGCCGATTAACAGTGCCACGACGATGATCCCGCCGATCACGACCAGTGCCTTGACCCCGCCTACCTTGTCCAGATCGCTTTCGGCATGCGACGTGCTGCCCGGCGCCGAATTCTGGGCCGGGGCAGCCAACGTCACATCGCCGCTGGCTTCCGGGGTCGGAACTCCCGCTGTCTCGGCGCTGTCGCTGGAATTCGGGTCGACCAGTTGGCCGACTGAATCCTTGGACGGCAGCGAGAATCCCCAGTCCAGCAACCGGGCGGCCTGTTCCCACGGTCGGATGGGCAGCACATCGGCTTTGAGCAGGACTATGCCGAGTCGGCGGCCATTTCGTTCCGCGCCCGCCACAAAGGTCTGCCTTGCGTCGTCGGTGTAACCGGTTTTGCCGCCGAGTGCGCCGTCGTAGTTGTACAGCAGGTGATTGTCGTTGCCGATCGGGAAGCCGGGATGCGGTTTGTCTCCGGGAATCCGCGGATCCGGCGGATAGCCCGGAAACTGAATCTGCTCGGTGTGAATGATCTCGGCGAATTTCGGGATCTTCATGGCGGCGCGGAAGAACAGCGCCATGTCGTACGCGGACACCGACATGCCCGGTCCGTCGAGGCCCGATGGGGTCGCCGCACGCGTGTCGAGCGCGCCGAGTTGCTTTGCCTCGGCGTTCATCTTCGCCACCGTGGCCGCGTCCCCACCGAGTTGTGCGGCGATGGCATGCGCCGCGTCGTTGCCGGAAGCCATCAGGAGCGCGTGCATCAACTGGTCGTTGGTGTACTTGCCGCCCGGCCCGATACCGACGCGGGTGCCGTCCATGTCGGCGTCGGCCGTGGTTCCGGTGACGACTGTGTTCATGTCTAGCTCGCGAAGCGCAACGAGCGACAGCAAAATCTTGATGCAGCTGGCTGGCCGATACCGCCCGTGCGGATCCTTGGTGCCGAGAATCTGGCCGCTGTCGAGATCGAACAACGCCCACGCGGTGGCAGAGATGTCAGCGGGTAACGGCGGCGCGCCAGCCGGCGTGATGACGCCACAACCGCCCAGTTCTTCGCCGCCGACCGGCTTGTCCGGAACCGGCACCGGCGACGGGCTGGTCTGGCCGGGCGAGGGCACTTCGGAGGAGTCGATGGGCTTCGGCGGCACCATCCGATTGGGACAACTGTCGGTGTTCGGCGTGCTGAACGGCGTGCTGGTGGCCGCGGTCGGTTCCGCCGCCGCTGGCGCGCCAGTGAGCGCGAGCATTCCGGCCACGAGGGCAGCTGCAACGAATGCGGGAGCAGCACCGCGGAAGATTTTCATCGGATTCGCAGCGTATTCCACCGCGAATCGATCAGCCAAAGAAACGCCGAAAGCTCGGTTCGCCGTTACGGTTTCGTCCGATTCGGCCCGTTTCTGTCGACGATTGTGGAGGCGGGATGCTCTTGACATCGAGACTAAACTGATAGTGACTATCAAATAGAGCTTACTGCCGTAAGGATCCCTCGATGTCGATCGCAAGTAGGGACCGCCGCCGCTGGTTTGCGCTCGGTGCGCTGGCTTTGGCGATGCTGACCATCGGACTCGACGTCACAGTCCTGACAGTGGCGTTGCCTACTCTCGCCGCCGATCTCGGCGCGAATAATTCACAACTGCAATGGTTCAGCAGTGCGTACACCCTGGTGCTGGCGGCGGCGATGCTGCCAGCGGGCGCCTTGGGGGATAGGTACGGCCGCAAGAAGCTACTGCTCGGCGCACTGGCGCTGTTCGGAGCCGCTTCGCTTGCCTGCAGTTACGCCGGCGACTCCGGTCAGTTGATTCTCGCCCGAGCGGTGCTCGGACTTGCGGCCGCGACGATGATCCCGCTCTCGATGGCGGTTCTGCCGGTGCTCTTCGGCGACCCAGACGAGCGCTCACGCGCGCTGACGATCTGGGTGACCTCGACTGCTATCGGCCTCCCGTTAGGGCCGATCCTGGGTGGCTGGCTGCTGGACAACTTTTGGTGGGGTTCGGTCTTTCTCATCAATGTGCCGTTGGTTGTCGTCGGGGCGGTCGCGGTTGCGGTACTGGTCCCGGAATCGCGAACGGTCGATCCGCATCGACCGGACTACTGCGGCGCGGTTGCGTCCTCGATCGGGTTGCTCGGCCTCACTTACGGCTTCATCGAGGCTGGCCAGCGCGGGTGGGGGAGCGGGATATCCTGGCTCGCAATCGTTTCCGGGACTGCGATGCTCGCTGCGTTTGCGGTATGGGAGCGTAGGGCGAAGTATCCGCTGATCGATGTAAACCTGTTCCGCGCGCGGGGGTTTCGGTGGGGTACCGCGTTTACCACGTTGGTCAACTTCGGCATGTTCGGGCTGTTTTTCACGGTGCCGCAATACTTTCAGGCGGTTCTCGGCGTCGACGCACTTGGCAGTGGATTGCGGTTACTGCCGCTTATCGGCGGGTTGATCATCGGTATCCGGATCGTGGACGTGCTACTCCGCAGCGCGGGCCCCCGCCCAGCGCTCGTCGTGGGTTTTGCGCTGTTGGCCGCGGCTTTGGCGCTTGGCGCGACGACTTCTGTGGGTCCGCCCTATTGGTTTGTCGCCGGATGGATCGCGTTGGTCGGCGCCGGAATGGGCATGGTGATGCCGGCCGTGATGGGGGTGGCGATCGACGAGTTGTCAGTACAGCGCGCTGGCTCGGGCTCGGCGCTGATTCAAGCGTTGCGACAGGCCGGGGGCACGATCGGTGTGGCCATCCTCGGCACTGTCCTGGCCACGCGCTATCGTTCGCAACTGGGCGGATTGAACTCGGAACCCATCAGCGATGGCGTCAACGCGGGCGTAGCGGTAGCCAAGGCGGCACACGATCCGGCGATGCTCGAACACGTTCAGGCGTCGTTCATGTCCGGGATGAGCCTGATGCTGTGGGTGTGCACCGGAAGCTGCGCATTAGCGGCGGTGCTGGCCATCCGCGCCGCACCGCGCGCCCGCGATCGGCAGGACAGTGATGCGTCACAATCGGTGCATGTCGGTTGACGAGCCAAAAGCGGTCCGGCCCGGACTGCGCGAGCGAAAAAAGGCGCGTACCCGGGCGACCATCCGCAGCGTTGCGTTTCGACTCTTCGGGGAGCAGGGCTACGCCGAAACCACGATCGAGCAGATCGCCGACGAGTCCGAAGTCTCGCCCAGCACCTTCTTTCGGTACTTCCCGACCAAAGAGGCGCTGGTTCTCACCGACGACCTGGACCTGCTGATTCTCGAAGCCTTCGAGCGGCAACCCGAGGATGTGCCCGTGCTCACCGCGTTCCGCCAGGCGGTCGAGCAGGTCTACGAGCATCTTCCCGCCGCTGATCGCGAGTTCGAGCGTGAGCGGCAGCAGTTGCTGTATGCGGTGCCCGAACTGAAGCGCGCCGTAATGCAACAGGTAGCGGCAAGCGTCGACATGATGGCGGACATGGTCGCGCGGCGCTGCGACCGCGAACCGGACGACCTGGAAGTCCGCGCGCTCGCCGGAGCCATGATCGGCGCCGTGCTCGGTGTCATGGATACCGCACCCGGCGACATGCAGCGGGCGATGCGCGCGATGCGCTACGTCGAGGAGGGCCTGCCGCTGGGACAGGCCGTCCCTGCGACTCAGCGGGTGAACAGCAGCGCGCGCTTGACTTCCTGAATCGCCTGCGTCACCTCGATGCCGCGCGGGCAAGCGTCCGTGCAGTTGAAAGTCGTGCGGCAGCGCCACACGCCTTCGGCGTCGTTGAGGATATTCAGACGCTCGGCCGCGCCCTCGTCCCGGCTGTCGAAGATGAACCGGTGGGCGTTGACGATCGCCGCCGGCCCGAAGTAGCTGCCGTCGTTCCAGAAGACCGGACACGATGTCGTGCAGCAGGCACACAGGATGCACTTGGTGGTGTCATCGAAGCGGTGCCGGTCCTGGGCGGACTGGATCCGCTCGCGGGTGGGCTCATTGCCGGTGGTGATCAGGAACGGCTTGACCGCGCGATAGGCGTCGAAGAACGGCTCCATGTCGACGACCAGGTCCTTTTCCACGGGCAAGCCGCGGATCGGTTCGACCGTCATGGTCAGCGGCTTATTGTCCTTCGGCAGCATGTCGCGCATAAGCACCTTGCAGGCCAACCGGTTGACGCCGTTGATTCGCATGGCGTCGGAGCCGCAAACACCGTGCGCGCAAGACCGCCGGAACGTCAGCGTGCCGTCGAGGTAGGACTTGATGTAGATGAGCACGTTCAAGAAGCGGTCCGTGGGCAGGCACGGAACCTGGAAGCTGTCCCAGTGCGCGCCGAGGTCGTTGTCCGGGTTGAACCGCGCGACCTTGACCGTGATCATCACGGAGCCTTCCGGAACCGGAAGCGGCTTGGTCGGCTTGCTTCCGGCCGATGCTTCAGTATTTGCAGAAGTGGCGGCAGTCGTCGACATCAGTACTTACGCTCCATCGGCTCGTAGCGGGTCTGCACCACCGGCTTGAAGTCGAGGCGGATGTCCGACACCAGGTCGGTCCCCTCCTTGTACGCCATGGTGTGACGCATGAAGTTGACATCGTCGCGGTTCGGGTAGTCCTCGCGCGCGTGGCCGCCGCGGGTTTCCTTGCGGTTGAGCGCGCCCACCACGGTCACTTCGGCCAGTTCCAGCAGGAAGCCCAGCTCGACGGCCTCGAGCAGGTCGCTGTTGAATCGCTTCCCCTTGTCCTGCACCGTGATTCGGCTGTAACGCTCCTTCAGCGCGTGAATGTCCTTGAGCGCCTGCTTGAGCGTGTCCTCGGTGCGGAACACCGAAGCGTTGTTGTCCATGCTGCGCTGCAGCGCCGTGCGAATATCGGCCGGTCGCTCGTCGCCGTGTTCGGACAGGATGAGCTTGAGCCAATCCTGAACCATGGCGGCAGGCTTGTCCGGCATGTCGACGAAGTCGTGCCGTTCGGCGTATTCGGCGGCCGCTATGCCGGCACGCCGGCCAAACACGTTGATGTCCAGCAGCGAGTTGGTGCCCAACCGGTTGGCGCCGTGCACGGACACGCACGCGCATTCGCCGGCGGCATAGAGGCCGTAGACGATGTCCTTGTTGTTGCGCAGCACTTCGCCGTGAATGCGGGTGGGGATGCCGCCCATCACGTAGTGGCAGGTGGGGAAGACCGGCACGAGTTCGGTGACCGGGTCCACGCCGAGGTAGGTGCGGGCGAACTCGGTGATGTCGGGCAGCTTCTCCTCGAGGACGTCCTCACCGAGGTGGGTGACATCGATGTAGACGTAGTCCTTGTCCGGCCCGGCCCCGCGGCCCTCCAACACCTCGAGGACCATCGAACGCGCGACGATGTCTCGTGGTGCGAGGTCCTTGATGGTGGGGGCGTAGCGCTCCATGAACCGTTCGCCGTCGGCATTGCGCAGGATGCCGCCCTCGCCGCGCACGGCCTCGGAAATGAGAATGCCCAATCCCGCCAGCCCTGTCGGGTGGAACTGGTGGAACTCCATGTCTTCCAGCGGCAGGCCCTTGCGGAACACGATCGCCATGCCGTCGCCGGTCAGCGTGTGTGCGTTGGAGGTCGTCTTGTACATCCGGCCCGAGCCGCCCGTGGCGAACACGATCGACTTGGCATGGAAGACATGCAGATCACCGGTGGCCAGTTCGTAGGCGACCACACCGGTGGCGACCGGCCCGCGGTCGGTCTGTGTGATGGCGATGTCGAGAACGTAGTACTCGTTGAAGAACTGCACGTCGTGCTTGACGCAGTTCTGATACAGCGTCTGCAGAATCATGTGGCCGGTGCGGTCAGCCGCGTAACAGGCCCGGCGGACCGGCGCCTTGCCATGGTCACGGGTGTGGCCACCGAAGCGGCGCTGGTCGATCCGGCCCTCCGGTGTGCGGTTGAACGGCAGACCCATCTTTTCCAGGTCCAGCACCGCGTCGATGGCCTCCTTGGCCATGATCTCCGCCGCATCCTGGTCGACCAGGTAGTCGCCGCCCTTGACGGTGTCGAAGGTGTGCCACTCCCAGTTGTCTTCCTCGACGTTGGCCAGCGCGGCGCACATACCGCCCTGGGCGGCGCCGGTGTGGCTACGCGTGGGATAGAGCTTGGTCAGCACCGCGGTACGCACCCGGGGCGCGGACTCGAGGGCGGCGCGCATGCCGGCACCGCCCGCGCCGACGATCACGACGTCGTAGCGATGCTCGTGCACGGGCCGTCCGGCAACACTGCTGTCAGACATGAAGTTTTGCTCCCCTAATTCGAGATGTTGGGGTCGAACGTGAAGATCACGTAGGTGCCCAGACCCATGATGAGAATCATCGAGATGGCCAACAGCGTGTTGAGCCAGAAGCGGGTGGAATCTTTGCGCGAGTAGTCCGCGATCACCGTGCGCAGGCCGTTACCGCCGTGCAGCTGTGCCAGCCACAGCATCAACAGGTCCCAGCACTGCCAGAAGGGGCTCGACCAGCGGCCGGCGACGAAGGCGAAGTTCACGCGGTGCACGCCGTTGTCGAGGATCAACATGATGAACATGTGGCCGAGGACAAGCACGATGAGTGCGAGTCCCGAGAACCGCATGAATATCCAGGCATACAGTTCGAAGTTGGTTTTCGCGGGCCGGCGCGGCGAACGGGGGTTGTCCAGGCTGGCCGGGCGGTCGTAGGAGCGAGCCATGACCTTTGCCGGGGTCTTCACCTCGGTCATGTCAGTTCCCCCTTGCGAAGATCTGGTAGAGGATGCGGCCCGCGCCAGGAATCATGACGACAACCCAAATAGCGAGGATGATCCACAGCATCAGGCGCTGGTACCGGGGACCCTTCGACCAGAAGTCGACCAGCATCACCCGCACGCCGTTGAGGCCGTGGTAGAGCACGCACGCCACGAGTGCGAGTTCCATCAGACCGACGACCGGGTTCTTGTAGGTGGCGACGACGTCGTTGTAGGTCTCCGGACTGACCCGCACCAGCGCGGTGTCGAGAACGTGGACGAAAAGGAAGAAGAACACCGTGACGCCGGTGATCCGGTGCAGAACCCAGGACCACATTCCTGGATCGCCGCGATAGATCGACCGCGTCGTGTCTCTCGTGGGCGCCGCGGTCGCCGCTTCCGTCGTGGAACTCATCGAGTGCTGTGCCTCCAACATCGTTGATGGACGCGGTTTCGTGTTTGCGCCGGGCCGGGACGGAGCGCTGGTGAGTGGCCTGGCGATGTCCAGACCGCATGCCTTTGCGCCGACGCGACGAAAACCTCAACCGAGTTGTGGTGAACTCTAAACCCCCGATAATCAGGGAAGTAGGTGGAGTTGCCGGTTTTTGTGCCGCATCCTGTTTTCTTAGGATTGCCTTGCCAAACTATTTAGGTCTGGCAGCGAACAATGCAGTGCCGGTTTCTACGGTGTCGAACAAAGGATCCGCAGATGGCGGAAATTGACTGGAAAGCGTTGCGAGACAGCGCATACGACGTCATGCAGCGAGCTTATGCGCCGTATTCGTCGTTCCCTGTCGGCGCCGCTGCGCTCGTCGACGACGGCCGAATTGTCGTGGGCTGCAATGTGGAAAATGTCTCATACGGTTTGACGCTGTGCGCGGAATGCGTACTTGTCGGTAACTTGCACGCCGGCGGTGGCGGGCGGCTCGTCGCGCTGAGTTGTTGCAACGTCGACGGCGAGACTCTGATGCCGTGCGGGAGGTGTCGACAACTCCTGCTCGAACACGGGGGTGCCGACATGCTGATCGACACGACCGGCGACGCGCGCCGGTTGGCCGACCTACTTCCCGACGCCTTCGGTCCCGACGATCTGGGCCACATTCGATGAGTGGTCTCGACGCCGTCTCGATCATCACCGCCAAGCGCGATGGGCGCGCCCTCACGGATGCCCAGATCGACTGGATCGTTGCGGGATTCACGGCGGGTCGCGTGCCGGACGAACAGATGGCCGCGCTGTTGATGGCGATCGTGTTTCGAGGCCTCGATCGAGCCGAGACTTCCCGGTGGACGGCGGCGATGATCGATTCCGGCTCGCGACTTGATTTCTCCGATCTGCCGCGGCCGACCGTGGACAAGCATTCGACGGGCGGGGTGGGCGACAAGATCACCCTGCCGCTCACGCCGCTGGTGGCTGCATGTGGTGCGGCCGTACCACAATTGTCCGGACGTGCGCTCGGCCACACCGGTGGCACGCTCGACAAGCTCGAAGCCATTCCCGGCTGGCGAGCTCAGCTTTCGTCCGCGCGGATGCGCGAAATCCTCGCGGACCCGGACGTGTCTGCGGTGATCTGCGCGGCCGGCGATGACCTCGCTCCCGCAGACAAGCGCATCTACGCGCTGCGGGATGTCACCGGGACGGTCGAATCGATTCCACTGCTGGCCAGTTCGATCATGAGCAAGAAGATCGCCGAGGGCACTGCCGCCTTGGTTCTCGACGTAAAGGTCGGCAGCGGCGCCTTCCTGAAGGAGCTGTCGCAGTCGCGGGAGCTCGCGCGGGTCATGGTGGAACTTGGCGCCGATGCGGGAGTGCACACGGTCGCGTTGCTCACCGACATGCAGACCCCACTCGGCCGCACGGCGGGCAACGCACTGGAAGTCGCGGAGGCCGTGGAGGTGCTGGCCGGCGGCGGACCGGCCGACGTTGTCGAGCTCACGCTGGCGCTTGCGCGGGAGATGCTCGCCCTTGCCGGCATCGATGCGATTGACCCGGCTGACGCGCTCGCTGACGGCCGGGCCATGGACCGTTGGCGCTCGATGATTCGCGCCCAGGGCGGGGATCCGGACGCCGCGCTACCGATTGCCCGCCACGTCGAGCAACTTTGCGCGCAAGACAGCGGCGTGCTGAGGCGGCTCGACGCCATGGCGGTGGGCGTGGCCGCGCGGCACCTCGGGGCTGGGCGCGCGCGCCAGGGTGACCCGGTGCAACCCGCGGCCGGCATCGACATTCACGTCAAGCCCGGTGAACGGGTGGTGGCCGGCCAACCGGTGCTGAGCCTGCATACCGATACACCGGCCGCCCTTTCCGCGGCCTGCGCGGCGCTGGAGGACGCATGGGACATCGCCAGCCCCGGGACCGCCGTGCCCGCATCGTCTCTGGTTATCGACCGGGTCGAGGCCTGAGGCGGCTACCGTCGAGAACATGGAGTATGTCGGCCCGGCCCCGCTCGATCTCGCTTCGATACGGCAAGCGCCGAAGGCATTGCTGCACGATCATCTCGACGGCGGCCTGCGTCCTGCCACGGTCATCGAACTCGCCGACACAGTCGGCTACAACCGGCTGCCAGTAACTGAGGAGGCGGGTCTCGCGGACTGGTTTCACATCTCCGCGGACAGTGGATCGTTGGAGCGCTATCTGGAAACCTTCGCGCACACGGTTGCCGTCATGCAGACCGGCGATGCGTTGGAGCGGGTCGCTCGCGAATGCGCGGAAGACCTGGCTGCGGACGGCGTGGTCTACGCAGAGGTGCGATTTGCGCCCGAACTTCATTTGGAGAAGGGTCTTTCACTCGACGAAGTCGTCGAGCATGTGCTGGCCGGATTTCGGGACGGCGCGGCCGACGCCGCGGCCGGGGGACGACCGATCCGGCTGGTGTGCCTGCTCACTGCTATGCGGCACGCCGCACGCTCGCGCGAGATCGCCGAGCTGGCGGTGCGATTTCGGGACCGTGGGGTGGTGGGTTTCGACATTGCCGGCGCCGAGGCCGGCTATCCGCCCAGCCGGCACCTCGACGCATTCGAGTACATGCGAGCCAGCAACGCGCGGTTCACGATTCATGCGGGCGAGGCGTTCGGCCTACCCTCGATCCACGAAGCCATCGCATTTTGCGGGGCTGACCGACTCGGCCACGGCGTGCGAATCATGGACGACATCAGCGTATTCGACGATGGCTCGGCAGACTTGGGCTTGGTCGCCAATTATGTTCGCGACAAACGAATTCCACTCGAGTTGTGCCCGAGTTCCAACGTCCAGACCGGTGCGGCGCCGAGCATTGCCGAGCATCCGTTCGACAAGCTGGCGAGTCTGCGCTTTCGCGTGACGGTGAACACCGATAACCGGCTCATGAGCAATACCAGCATGAGCAACGAGATGCTCGAACTCATAAAGGCTTTCAGCTACGGCTGGAGCGATCTGGAACGCTTCACCATCAATGCGATGAAGTCGGCGTTCATTCCGTTTCCCGAGCGACTGCAGATCATCGACGATGTCATCAAGCCCGGGTTTGCCGTCCTGCTCGGCTAGCGCTTGCGCATGCGGGCCTCGAATTGAGCTTCGAGGTCGCGCCACGCCTGTGCCTCGTCATTGTAGGGCGGGCTCGGCGCCAGGCGACTTGCGTCGGGGCTGAGCACATAGGAGACGTACCAGCCGAGCGGTGTGGACTTTGCCAGTGCCCGTTCGGTTGTCGGATCATCGGCGAAATCTGCAGCATCGGTGAACAATTCGACGGCGAGGTCGAGTTGCTCGGCATCGACCGAGTCCGGTCCCGCAGCCAAATCGTCGGCAATTCCGGTAAGCACGTAGACGTTTTCATCGGTGACGTCGATCTCGAGCGAACCGTCGGTGGCTGCGGTCTGCACGTCTTCGTAGGTGCTGACGCTGGCGAGTTCGTGATCGTGGTGGTCGACGAGGTAGCGCGCGAGCGCCCGGTCGGAGCTGAAGATCGAAATAGATCCGTTGGCACCCAAAAAGATCGGGTCGTCGTCGAGGTAGCAGCGCAGGGTGAAGTAAGTGCCCTCGTCGGTGATGATCTTGATCGGGTCGATGCCGACCTCATGCCAGAAGGATTCTTCTTCCTCGTCGGCTTCCGCCTCTTCGGTGTCGTCCTCATCCGCTTCGAGATCGACCGGCTCGAAGTCCGACTCCTCCTCGGCCGCGTCGGCGGCATCGTCGGCCTCGACCGTATTTTCATCCGCGGCAAGCAGTTCCGCCTCGGCGATTTCGACCGCTGCGGAATCGACGTCAGGCGTTTCCACGATCGCGTCGATCGCGTCGAGGACGGTGTCCCAGCCCTTGGCCACCGCGGCCCCGATCTGGTCCCACAACGCTTCTCCGTCCCGTCCGGCGAATGCTCGCAGGCCGCTGGCCAGCGCACCGAGAATCGGGTGGGCGCCGAAGAACTTGATCACGGCCTCGAGTTCGCAGACTTCGCCGATGTTGCGGACCATCGCCAGGGTTTCTTCGAGTTCTGCGATGGTGTCCGCATCGGGGTCGCCGGCGGCCAGTTCGGGCACTCCGACCAGGTCGAAACAGTGGTCTTCGGACGGTTCGAGCTCGCTGGCCGACAGGGCGACGACCACGGCCCATGCCGGGTGGTCGACGAGGTCATTGTCGTCGTTGGTGCGGATGAAAGCCGCCAGCTCGGCAACGGATTCGAAGCCGTACAGCGAGTCCTCATGGCCTAGAAAGGCCTCCCACTCGTCGTCGCCCTCCCGCCAGCGTGGTGCCCACAGTGTCACCAGATCGCCGTCGGTGAGGCCGAGCTCGATGGGGACGATGTCGCCGGATGCCATGGTCGCCAAGCCTAACGAGACGCAGTTTCGATCTCTATTCCTCCCTCGACCCGT
This sequence comes from Skermania sp. ID1734, assembly GCF_007489285.1. Classification (GTDB taxonomy): domain Bacteria; phylum Actinomycetota; class Actinomycetes; order Mycobacteriales; family Mycobacteriaceae; genus ID1734. Next base: position 290,353 of record NZ_VLIY01000001.1, on the reverse strand, counting down.
ACAGCGACCGATGCTGTGACCTTGCCCACCGGTGTGGCGAACGACTGAATGTTCGCCATGCAGTTCGCGACGATCGCGGAACGCTGACCGTTTGCCGCCGCGGCCGCGCGGTGGGCGGCCTCGATGATGAGCGCGCCAACGCCGTCCGGGTCCGACTCGGTGATCGACTCGTCGAGCCAGAGGCCGCACAGCGCACCGTGCGAATCGACCTCCGCGGTAACTGCGCCATTTCCAGTGGTGCACCGGGTGCGCACTGCGCGAAGCTGCTCCTGGGCTGCCGCCAGCGACTCCCGTGCCGATTCGGCGCTGTCGATGAGGGTCTGCATAGAGGCGGTCGTCATGCTCGCTGCATCCAGGTCGCGGGCGCGATGTCGTGGCTGCAGGCCTCGTTCGGGAGGCCGAGGCGATCCAGCACGTCAGCTGGCACGCCCGCGCGTGCGAGCAGCACGCGTTTGCGGGCCGCGGCCGCCGCCGCTGCGTGTTCGCAAAGGCGCGTCACCTCCGCCGCAAGGGACTCCGCGCCGTACCGCAGCTCGCGCCTGTCGATTCGCACCGCTACGGGTAGGCCAGCTTCGGTGGCCTCGACGGTGATCGTGTTCGCCCGGTTGCGGGCAGTGGCACTCAGCATCGCTCACTCCGTTGGTCTGAAGAATCCATAGAAGTCCATCCCCAGGTTTTCGGTTCGGATCGGGCCGACCTGGACCGGATCGCCAGCCTCGACAAGCTGGCCGTTTCCGATGACCATGGCCACGTGGCCGTCCCATACCGCCAGGTCACCGGGCATGACGTCGCGGGGGTCGATCTGCGTATGCCCGGCTCCCTGTTCCTGCGCCAGCCTGGGCAGATCCACGCCGGCCTCGTGGTAGGCGTATTGCGTCAACCCGCTGCAATCGAGGCCCTGTCCGGGCGTGGTTCCACCCCACACATAGGGAACGCCTTGCTGACTCAGAGCCGCACGGACGGCGGCTGCGGCTCGTTCGTTGGGGGCGGTCGCGGTGCTCCCATCCGGGAGCGTGACTTGTATCCCCTCTCCGTTCAGTCGGTGCTCGCCAGGGCCAGCGCCGCGAGGCGTCCTGTCCGGCGGCGCAGCGATGCGGCCGCGAGGACTGCTGTAGAGCGACGATCGGCCGCCCGACGCGAAGGCCCCAACCGGCTGCGCCGCCGACTCGGCGAACGCGTGCCCGAATCGGGTCGCGGCGTCGGCGACAGCGCGAAATGGCTGAGCCGAGGCCGGCGCGGTGGCAGCCGGTGCAGTTGCCTCGGCGGGTGCAGGTGTGTCGATCTGGGGCAGGGCCGTGATCTCGGAGGTATGGGTGGCAAGCTGGCCGCGCACCCGGGCCACCACCGCCAACGCCCGATTCAGGTGTTCGATCGCTGCACTCAGGATCATCAGTTCGCCCGGTGGCGTGAGCAGCGCCGGACCGGCGGCAGCCGCGATGGCGAGGAACGACTGCAGGATGCCTTCGAGCTCGGCATTCCCTGCTTGCACGTCCGCCGCCGCACGCTGCATCACGGCTGCGAGCGCGTTGCCTCGGTCTGCGATCTGTGCGGCAGTCTGCTGGGCGGCAGCGGCTTTCGCTATAGCCGCGTCCGCCGCCGCACCAGACCAGCTGGTGCCGAGCGCGGCAACCGCGGACTGGCCGAGTCCGTGCACGGCATCCACCGCAACGGACGACGCCCGCAGGCCGGCCGCGGGATCGATTTCTGCGCCGCCGGCAAGAAGTCCGGTGCCGAAGCCTTGTAGAAGATCAACCATCGGTTGCGCTAGGAGAGCTGGATCCATCACGCCCACACCCCGCCAACGTGGTCAGCGTTGCTGGCGTCGGTGTGCAGATACTCTGCCGTGGCCGCGTCCGCAGCGGCAGAAAGACTTTCCTGCACGACGGCGAGGCGCTGAAGAGACTGGATGTGCGCCGCGTGAGCACTCGCGAATGCAGCGACGAAATCCTGGCCAATCAGGCCGAAAACCGGTCCGAGTAGCCCCACGTCGGCCGCCGCTGCACTGTTACCGGCAGCAGTGAGTTCGACACCCAGCCTGCTGGCGGCGGCGCTGTATTCGGCTAGGCCTGGCGTGTGCACCCACAGCTCGCTCATCGGCGCCTTTCGCCTCGATATTGCGCTTTCAAACACTTCGACGCGGCCGCCGCGTGATCGGTTCCACGGCTTTGTCCGGGCTATTGTTCGACCATGCAGACGCAGGTGGTTTCCCATCCGCTCGTTGCGGCGCTGCTCACCCTGTTGCGCGACGAGCGGTCTGACAACGCAACGTTTCGTGCCGCGTTGCGTGAGTTGACTCGCATGCTCATTTACGAAGCCATCAGGGATGCACCGGTGGCCGAATTCCCGATCACGACGCCCGTCGGTGGCACCATCGGCTTCCGAATCGCGCAGCCACCGCTATTGGTGCCGGTCCTGCGCGCTGGGCTCGGGATGGTCGAAATGGCGAGCGCGCTGATCCCGCAATCGCGCGTCGGGTTCGTCGGGATGGCGCGCGACGAGGAAACGCACCTTCCGGTGCCCTACATGGAGTCATTGCCGCCGGACCTGTCGGAGGTTCCGGTGTACGTGCTGGATCCGATGCTGGCCACGGGTGGCTCGATGAAGCACACCGTCGATCTGATCGCCTCTCGCGGGGCCACGGACGTCACTGCAGTCTGCGTGGTTGCCGCGCCGGAAGGGCTTGCAGCAGTGTCGGAATGCCCTGCTTTGCAGCGGGTCGTCGTTGCCAGCATCGACGAGGGACTCAACGAAAACGCCTTTATTGTGCCCGGTTTGGGGGATGCCGGGGATCGGCAGTTCGGGCCGCGCTGAGGGAATTGGACGCATGCCGCTCGGTCACATCGGTCTGAATGTGCCGGACCTGCAGTTGGCGAAGAGATACTACGACGCCCTGCTGCCGTTGCTGAAGTACGAGCAATTCCTCAGCGCAGCAGATCAATTCGCGTATCGTCCCGCGGACGGCAAGCGCGGCACGTATCTGTTCTTCTATCCGTCGGCTAGCGCGTCGACGTACTCGCGCGTCGATGCCGGACTGCAGCACCTGGCTTTCATTGTCGATACTCGGTCAGAGGTTGACCGGGTATACCGACATGTCACCGCGTGCGACGGTCAGGTGCTCCATCCGCCACAGCATTTTCCGCAGTATCCGCCGCCGTACTACGCAACGTTCTGGCTGGACCCGTTCGGGTTCATGCTCGAAGCCGTGTGCCACCACGATCGCGCCTGAGCAAATTCGCGCGCGGTGGTGCGAGTGGGGGGTGAATGTGTCGGTGGTCGAAGGTATGTTCGAAGAATGATGATCATCGACCCCGAACAGCTGCAGCAGTGGTCGCTGCTAGCGGTCGATGAGCTGACCGATCAGCAGGTTCTTAATTCGATCGCGCAGGTGACGCAGGCCCAGAACGTGTTAGCCGGGGTGCAGGCTCGCCTACTGGCGCGGGTCGAGGCCGCCGAGTTGACTGCGCAGCTAGGGGCGACGTCGACGGCGGCGTGGCTGGCCGATTCCGGGCGGGTGGATCCCGCGATTGCGAAACGACAGGTCGCGGTGGCCCGCTCACTGCAGACGCTGCCGGTCATGGCCGCGGCGCTACAGCGCGGGGAGATTTCCGAGGCGCACGCCGAGGCGATCGTTGCAGCGATCAGCGCCCTGCAACGGGCTTGCCCGGCCGCTGATCTGGGTGCGGCCGAACAACAATTGGTCGACGTGGCTTTGGCCGGGACTCCGGCGGCGGTGTGCGAAACCGGCCGCGAGCTGGTGTTGAGTCACGCGCCGGAGCGGGAGCCGGTCGCCGAGGACCCCGAACTCAACCGCCTCGACTACGGCACCGGTCGTGACGGGCGCGGCAAACTGCGCGCCGACCTGGACAAACTCACCTTCGAGAAGCTGCGGTCGGTCCTCGAACCGCTGGCCGCGCCGCGCCCGGGCCCCGACGCCGAACCCGACCCACGCTGCGCCGCCCAGCGCCGCGCCGACGCCCTCGCCGACATCGTGGATGCGCAGTTGAGTGGCCGCAATGGTGGGGTGGGGCGGGCGCAGGTGACGCTGGTCGCCGAAGCCAACGACCTGGTCGGCAAGGCCACGTTCGTCGACGAGGCCGGGCGCGTGAAAGACACGCGGTGGCCGTTTCACCTGTCCTGGACCGGGTCGGTGTCACGCCAGGTCGCCCAGATGCTGGCCTGTGACTGCGAGGTCACCGTGGTCGTGGTCGACGGCAACCGGGTGCCGTTGGATGTCGGGCGCAGCGAACGCCTGGTCACCCCTGCCATCCGCAAGGCGTTGATCGTGCGCGAAGGCGGCTGCGCGGTACCCGGCTGCGGGCGCCCACCGCACTGGACCGATGCCCACCACATCACACACTGGGCCGAAGGCGGCCACACGACATTGGACAACATGGTGCTCCTGTGCCGAGCACATCACCGCATGATTCACCGCGGCACCTGGCAGGTTTTCCTCGGTGACGACGGCCACCCCTGGTTCATCCCACCGAAAACCCTCGACCCCGACCGAAAACCCATGCCCGCCCACAACCGAAGACGAATCCCCGGGGAGGCGGCGTGAAAGCGCTACGCAAGCGCGCCTGCGAATTCGCGAAGTTCGCTCAAGCGTGCCTCGGCGGCCGTTCGGGCGCGCGCAAGGTCGGCCCGATCGGCAACTGGCTCAATCACTTCGAGGTAGCACTTGACCTTTGGCTCGGTTCCCGACGGTCGCACCACCATTCGGATGTTGCCGCCGTTGAATACAAGCGCATCGGTGTGCATCGGTCCGCGCCGCTCCAGGTAGTCGTCACACGAGACAGATGCGCCGGCAAGAACTTTCGGTGGGTCGGCGCGCAATCGGGCCATCACGGTCGAAATCTCGTCGGCGCGGCTCAGGTGGCGCGAGAACTGCCCAGTGGCATACACGCCGAATCGAACCGCGAGATCGTCGAGCAGATCATGCACATGCTTACCACCGGCGAGAGTGGTTGCCGCAAGATCGGCCATCAGCACCGATGCAGAAATGCCGTCCTTGTCGCGCACGAACGCGGGGTCGACGCAGTGCCCAATCGCTTCCTCGTAGGCGTACACAAGGCCGGGTCCCGCGCGCACCAACCACTTGAATCCGGTGAGGGTTTCCGCGTACCGGGCACCGTGCGACTCCGCGATGGCAGCAAGCAAACGGGACGACACGATGGTGGTCGCGACAAGGGGATCGGCAGGAGCAGCGCCCAGAATGTAATCGGCGAGCAGCGCGCCGGTTTCATCGCCGGTAAGCATCCGCCAGCCGGACGGTCCGGAGATTCCGAAGGCGCATCTGTCGGCATCCGGATCGAGGGCAATTGCGATGTCGGCGTTCACTTCTGCCGCCATACCAAGGAGCCTGTCCGTCGCACCCAACTCTTCCGGATTGGGGTAGGCGACAGTCGGAAAGTCAGGATTGGGAGCAAATTGTTCTTCCACAACATGGACGTCCGTGAAGCCGGCACGGCGCAATGCGGACACCAGAACCTCGCCGCCGACACCGTGCATGGCCGTCACGGCGATGCGCAAACGGCGGACGGACCCACGCGGCAACTCTGTAACGCGCGAAAGATACTGGCCGACAAGGTCTTGCCCAGAGCGAGTGACACTCGAGCGGGGGACCGCATTCGCTGGGCCGACGAGTCGCGTCAGCTGTTCGATCTCACGATCGGCCGGCGAAACGAGTTGCGCACCGCCGGTGACATAGAGCTTGTAACCGTTGTCGGTGGCAGGATTGTGCGAAGCCGTAATCTGCACCCCAGCTACGGCATCCAGCCTCTTGACGGCGAACGAAGTGATTGGCGTGGGCAGGGCGGCGGGCAAGAATGTCACCGGAAAGCCCGCCGCTGCAAACACTTCTGCCGCAGCCGAAGCGAACTCCGCGGACTTGTGCCGGGCGTCGTGGCCGACAACCACCCGGCCGCCTCCGAGGCAGCGACCGCGCAGCCACTCGACGACGGCGGCAGTCGTGCGGATGACCACGGCGAGGTTCATGCCGCTCGGTCCGGCGCACATCTGTCCGCGCAGTCCCGCGGTCCCGAAGGCCAGCGGGTGCTCGAAGCGCGTCGCGAGGTCGTCGTCGGGCAGAGCCAACAACTCGGCACGATCACGTGGATCGGGATCGCCAGCTATCCATTCCTGAGGCGTTGTCACAGTCGCGAAATCACCTCGCGAAGGAGCTTGCCGAGTCGCGGAGCTGCTGCTTGGCCCGCGGCAAGAACCTCGGTGTGGCTGAGTTTTTCACCCGTCACCCCGGCAGCCAGGTTGGTAACTAGCGAAATGCCGAGGACATGCGCCCCGAGCGCTCGCGCGGCAATCGTCTCTTGCACGGTCGACATGCCGACCAGATCGGCGCCAAGCGTGCGGAGCATGCGAATTTCGGCGGGTGTTTCGTAATGCGGTCCTGGCATGCCGGCGTATACGCCCTCGGTAAGCGTTGGATCGACCTCGCGCGCGAGCTCTCGAAGTTCGCGCGCATATGCATCGACAAGGTCGACGAACTGTGCACCCGTCAGTGGCGATCGACCGGTCAAGTTGAGGTGGTCGCTGATCAGCACCGGCTCACCGACGCGAAGATCAGCGCGGATACCGCCGGCGGCGTTGGTGAGGATGACCGTCTCGGCGCCAAGGGCGCACGCGGTTCGCACGGGATGGACCACTCGTGCCGGTTCGAAACCCTCATACAGGTGCGACCGGCCGAGAATGACCAGCACGAAGGTGCCATCGACGGGTATCGAAAGGACCTTGCCCACGTGGCCGGCCGCGGTGGGCGGCGAGAAACCGGGAAGCTCGCGCATCGACAGCTCAGCGGCGGGCTCACCGAGCTCTGCGGCTGCGGCTTGCCAGCCCGAGCCCAGCACCACAGCGACCCGGTGGTGTGCGGCGCCGGTATGGTCGGCGATCACCGCGGCTGCCCGTGTTCCGTCGTATCGCGTCACGCTCGTTATTGTGCCGGGTATGCCATACCTGCAACGCGACGGCGACGTCTATGTGCTTTACCTCGGTCTCGAGGGCCAGACGGACAGCGACAACCGGTTTCACCCCGACTGGATGGACCAGGTGCATGCCTTGCTCGACCAGGTCGAGGCGTCCCAGGGTCCCGCCGCACTTGTCACCACGGCAACGGGCAAGATCTTCAGCAACGGCCTGGACACCGATTGGTTGGCGGGCAACTTCGACAAGACCCACTCTTACCTGGATCGGGTGCACAGTGTGTTCGCCCGTGTGCTGGCGTTGCCGATGACGACGGTCGCAGCAATGAACGGGCACGCCTTCGGAGCCGGCGCGATGCTCGCGTCCGCGCACGACTTTCGCGTGATGCGGTCCGACCGCGGCTTCTATTGCTTGCCCGAGGCAAGCCTCAACATGCCGTTTCCGGTGGGTATGAACGCGCTGGTCACTACCCGGCTTGTCAACCAGGTCGCGGTGGAAGCGATGACCACCTCACGGCGGTACGGCGCCGACGACGCGCTGGCCGCCGGAATCGTCGACGAAGTGGCTGGTGCCGAAGAGGTGCTGGCCCGCGCGGTCGCTCGTGCCGCGGCGAACGCGGGCCGGCGCGGCGGAAACCTGGGACTCATCAAGGCCGGGCTCCACCGCGATCTGCTGGCCGCGCTGGCGGTGCCTACAGATGCGTCGAACCTGATCTTTGCTAACTGACCGCGGTCGAGTGAGAGACTTGACGCCATGAGGTCGGCAGCGGCGACGGTGACGAAAGCGAAGGACGAACTAATCGCCCTGTCGCATTCGATTCACAGTGAGCCGGAGTTGGCGTTCCACGAAACGCGCAGCGCGGCCAAGATCACCGAGCTGGCGGCGAATCATGGCTTCCAGGTCGAGCGCGGCGTCGGTGGGCTGCCGACGGCGTTCACCGCTAGCTACGGATCCGGCGATCTGGTGATCGGCATCTGCGCTGAGTATGACGCACTGCCGGAAATCGGCCACGCCTGCGGACACAACATCATTGCGGCCGCCGGTCTGGGCGCAGCGATCGGCTTGGCCGACGTCGCGGACGACCTGGGTATCACGGTCCGGCTGATCGGCACGCCCGCGGAAGAGAGCGGCGGGGGCAAGGTGCTGCTGCTCGAACGCGGCATCTTCGATGACGTAGCCGCGGCGCTGATGGTTCACCCAGGGCCGTTCGACATCGTCGGCGCTAGCTCTCTCGCGCTCGCTGACATCGCCATCGAATTCACAGGAAGGGAGGCCCACGCCTCGGCAGCGCCCGAGTTCGGACGTAATGCCGCCGACGCGGTAACAGTTGCGCAGGTAGCACTTGGCCTGCTGCGTCAGCACCTGGCGCCGGGCCAGCAGCTGCACGGGATCGTCACCGACGGTGGTGTCGCGCCGAACATCATTCCCGGCCGATCAGAACTGCACTACTACCTGCGCGCGAACACCGCGGGCTCGCTCAACGAATTGTTCGAGCGAGCGAGCGCGTGCTTCGCAGCGGGAGCGCTCGCCACCGGTTGCACACACGACGTCCGGACGGTCTCGCCGACCTACACAGAACTCACCCCGGATCCGACGCTCGTTCGGCTGTATCGGGACGAGGTTGTCGCACTCGGCAGGGCCCCGGATGCCCCGCGGCTCGAACAGTCACGTCCGCTCGGCAGTACCGATATGGGGAATGTGACCAACGTTGTGCCGGGCATTCATCCGGTGATCGGGATCGACTCCGAGGGCTCGGTGGCACACAATCCGGGGTTTGCCAAGGCAAGCGTGAACGCCTCGGCGGACAAAGCGGTTCTCGACGGCGCGATAGCGCTCGCCAATACCGCGATCCGCGTCGCCAGCGATGACACGGAACGCGCGCGCCTGCTCGAACTGCATGCCCGCAGGCTACGACGAGACGGCAGGCCACAATGAGGGCGCACGTCGAATCCTGGCTCGCCTCGCACGCGGACGACCTCGTCACCTGGCGTCGTCACATCCACGCCAACCCGGAACTCGCGCGCTGCGAATATGCGACCACCGACTTCGTCGCGAGCATGCTGACCGACGCGGGGATGTCGCCGAAGGTGTTGCCGGGTGGCACTGGCGTGATCTGCGATATCGGCCCCGACGGCCCGCGGGTCGGCCTGCGCGCGGACATGGACGCGCTGCCGCTGCAAGAGTTCACCGGCGCGACGTATGCGTCCACGGTGCCCGGCGTCTCACACGCGTGCGGTCACGATGCGCACACCACCGCGCTGCTCGGCGCTGCGCTCGCGCTCGGGGAGTTGCCCGAGTTGCCGGTCGGCGTCCGGTTCGTCTTTCAGCCGGCTGAGGAGGTCATGCCCGGTGGCGCGATTGACGTTGTCGCCACCGGCGCGATGAGCGGCGTGTCGAGCATCTACGCGCTGCACTGCGACCCGCGGTTGGAGGTGGGCCGAGTCGGGATTCGTGTCGGCGCCATCACGTCGGCGGCAGACACCGTCGAGTTGGTGCTCGACTCGCCCGGCGGTCATACGTCCCGTCCGCACCTGACGACCGACCTGGTGTACGCGATCGGCACGGTCATCACGGGACTGCCGGGCATGTTGAGCCGACGGATCGATCCCCGGACGTCGACCGTGATGGTGTGGGGCGCGGTCAGCGCAGGTCGAGCGCCGAATGCGATTCCGCAAACGGGCATGCTCAGCGGCACCGTACGCACCGGCGACCACGACACCTGGATCACGCTGGAGCCGATGGTCCGCGAGATCGTCCACGGACTACTCGCGCCGACGGGCGTGCGGTACGAGCTGAACTACCGCCGAGGCGTCCCGCCCGTCGTGAACGACGAGCACTGCACCCGCGTATTCGAAGACGCGATTCGCCAATTGGGGCCGGACGCGTTGGCGGACACGCCGCAGTCGGGCGGTGGCGAAGACTTCTCCTGGTATCTCGAACAGGTGCCGGGCGCGATGGCCCGGTTAGGCGTGTGGTCCGGCCAAGGCCCCCAGCTCGACATTCATCAACCGACCTTCGACATCGACGAACGAGCACTCGCCGTGGGCGTCCGCGTGCTTACCAACATCGTGTTCGAAAGCGCACTCAGTCCAGCAGATCGCCAATCGGACCGGTAATCCGCTCCTGTTGCAGGCTCTCGCACAGCTCGGCAACATTCTCGAAGACCGCCGCGGCACCGGCTGATTCGAGCTCATCTCGCGAAATACCGCCGGTCAGCACACCGATGCTCGGCACCCCTGCACGCACGCAGGCTTTCGTGTCCCACACGGTGTCCCCGATGAACACCGCTTGTTCCGGTCCGACCCCGGCCCGCTGCAGCGCAATCTCGACGATCGTCGGATCGGGTTTAGCCTCGTCCACATCCTTCGACGAGGTCACAGCGGATATCACATCGTCGCGGTCAAGAACCTTGCACAGCACGGCCAGCTCGTCTTCTGGCGCCGAGGTAGCCAACACCACCTGGAGACCGAGCTTCTCGACGCGTTCGAGCAGCTCGCGAGCGCCGGGAAAGGTATCCAGGAGCGGCCACATCTGCTTGTAGTAACTCGAATGCAGTTCTTTGGCATGCTCCTGAACCGAATCCGGGGCACCATCGGTGAGCGTGTCGACAAGCGTCGATCCGTCCATTCCGATGCTGCGGTGGATGCGCCAAGCCGGCACTGGCGTCCCAACATCCCGCAGGGCCCGAAACCACGTCTGCACGTGGAGGTAATTCGAGTCGACGAGGGTGCCGTCGATATCAAACAGAACAGCGCAGGACGTCATTGCGATGATCCACGGTTGCCTTCGGTGTCATCGAAGAACGACCAACCGCCGGCGTCGTCGGGATCCTTGACCTCCATGCGCCAACCCAACTCAGAGTTGTCGGCACGCACGTCAACGAACCATGCGTGCGCGTCCTCAGCACTGTCGATGTCTTTGGTGTCCACCACGTCGCCGTGGGGATCGAGCACTCGATACGTAGCCATGCAGGCAGAGTTTCCCGCAATCCGCGACGTTAATCCTGTTCGTGGGTTCCGGGGCCGACGTTGCGGCTGTTGCGGGTTCGCAGGTCTCGCACGTATTCCTCTGGGGCGCCGGCCTTTTCGGCGGCATCGGCCATCACGCCGAGGTAGCGGGCCGATGGCAGCCCACCCTCGTAAGCGTCGAGCACGTACAGCCACGCAAGCACCGAGCCCGTTTTGGCGTCGGCCACATTGGGATCGGCGTCCTGCACGTCGATGCGGAGCCGAATCTTGCGGTGAATGCCGAGCTCGGAGCCTTCCCATCGGTCAAGGCTTTGTTCGTCCTCGGGCGAGACGTCATAAAGCACGACGAAGACCTTGGACCCAGGCTCTTCTACGACGGTGGCGAGCGCGCCCTCCCAGCCGATGTCTCCGCCGCTGAAGGTCAGCCGCCAGTCGTGCAACCACCCCGTGCCGGCCATCGGGGAGTGCGGGCAACGCTCCAGCATCTGCTCGGGATCCATGTTGGACCCGTAGGCGGCATAGATCGGCACGGCGGTCAGCCTATCGCGACTTGACGTAGTCGACTGTATGCACCGTCACGCAGGGTCGATACGGTATGTGCGTGGCCCGCAGGTGGGTGCGGGTGCGGGTGTCCCGCGAGGTACAGGAGGGGCGATGAACGAGAATTGTGCGTTCATCGCGCCCGACCGGGTGCGGGTGTCCCGCAGATGACAGGAGGGTCCATGGCGCGGATTGTGATCATCGGTGGTGGCCCGGCCGGCTACGAAGCGGCGCTGGTTGCCGCTCAACACGGTGGCACCGTCACGCTCGTGGACTCCGACGGGGTCGGCGGCGCGTGTGTGCTGTGGGATTGCGTGCCGTCGAAAACCTTCATCGCCTCCACTGGACTGCGCACCGATCTGCGGCGTGCCAACGACCTCGGCATCATGCTCAGTCCCGACCACGCGACGGTGTCGATGCCGCAGGTCCATGCCCGCGTAAAAAGCCTCGCCCGCGCCCAATCCTCCGACATTAGGGCGAGGCTGCAATCGGTTGGGGTGGAATTGCTTTCCGGCCGAGGGGAGTTCGCCGATCAAGCGCGGGGGATGGCGGCCCACCAGATCCGTGCCGTACTCGCCGACGGTTCGGAGCGGACGCTCGATGCCGATGTCGTCCTCATCGCGACCGGCGCGAGCCCCCGGGTGTTGCCGAGCGCGCAACCCGACGGCGAGCGGATCCTCAATTGGCGCCAGCTCTATGACCTCGAGCGACTGCCCGAGCACTTGGTTGTGGTTGGCTCCGGCGTCACAGGTGCCGAGTTCGTTTCCGCTTACACCGAAATGGGCGTCCCGGTGACACTGGTGTCGAGCCGGGACCGGGTGTTGCCGCACGAGGACGCCGACGCCGCCATGGTGCTTGAGGACGTGTTTGCCGAGCGGGGCGTCACCCTGGTCAAGCACGCGCGTGCGGACGCCGTGGAGCGGGTGGGCGACGGCATCGTGGTCACCCTGTCGGATGGCAAGAAGGTCTCCGGCTCGCACGCTCTCATGACGGTCGGATCCGTGCCGAACACCTCTGGGCTGGGACTCGACAAGGTCGGCATCGACACCGATCGCGGTGGCTACCTGCAGGTGGACCGCGTTTCCCGGACGTCGGTTGCCGGCGTCTATGCGGCCGGCGACTGTACCGGGCTGTTGCCGCTCGCGTCGGTCGCGGCAATGCAGGGCCGCATCGCCATGTACCACGCGCTCGGCGAGGGGGTCAGCCCCATTCGGCTCAAAACTGTTGCGGCTGCGGTGTTCACCCGGCCGGAGATCGCCACGGTCGGAGTGAGCCAGGCGGCGATCGACAATGGCGAAGTGCCCGCGCGCACAGTCATGTTGCCGCTGAACACGAACCCGCGGGCCAAGATGTCGGGGCTGCGCCGTGGTTTCGTCAAGATCTTCTGCCGGCCTGCCACCGGAGTGGTCATCGGCGGCGTGGTGGTGGCGCCGATCGCCTCGGAACTGATTTTGCCGATTGCCATTGCGGTGCAAAACAACCTGACCGTCAACGACCTCGCGCAAACGTTCTCGGTCTACCCGTCGTTGTCGGGCTCGGTCACCGAGGCGGCGCGGCAGTTGATGCGCCACGACGATCTGGACTAGTCAGGATCCGCAGTGTGTCGATGAGCCCGTCGATTGGGATTGACGGATCGATCGCTCGGAACAGCCCCAAGCCGACGCCGAGAGCGAGCAGGATCGTCGCAACCTCGCGGGCCGGCAACATCAATTCGACGTCGCCGACGACGTTGGGCGCAGAGGCGATCAGGCCGAGAATGCCGTCGAGACGGCCGGCGAGATCGCTGCGGAGCTGGTCGTCGGGACGGGCGTGGATTGCGAATTCGACCTCCAACGTGGTCCACCCCGGATCGCCGATCACGCGTTGCGCCCACTCCCGCAGTCGCTCGAGCCGGGTCTCCATGTCCGGTTGCCCGACTATGGCGAGGACCTCGCCGATCTGCTCGCGCCGCACCTCATCGAGCACGGCCGTGCACAACTCGTCCTTATTGCGGAAGTTCGAATACACGGCGCCCTTCGAGTAACCGGCGGCCTCGGCGACCTTCTCGAGCGAGGTCTGCTGGTAGCCGTCCGCGAAGAACGTCTGCTTGGCGGTCTCGATCAACTGGGCCCGGGTCTGGGCCTGGCTTTCGGCGCGGGTCAATCGGGCCATACGCGTCAGTCTATGTCGTTGACATACCGAACGCCTCCAGATACCGTCGGTATCCCAACGGAGGAGGTTGCGGATGGCGTATCCGAAGATCGACATCGACGGCGCCGTGGTCGCCATCACGGGCGGGGCCCGGGGGATCGGCAAGGCGACCGCAGAACTGTTCGCAACCAAGGGGGCGACGGTATGCATCGGCGACCTGGACGCAGATGCGGCCGCCGAGAGCGCCGCCGTCATCGGCGGGACCGGCTATGGACTCGACGTGACATCGAAGGAATCGTTCGCCGAGTTCATCGGCGCGGTCCTCGCCCGCCACGGTCGGATCGACATCCTCGTCAACAATGCCGGGATCATGCCGCTGGGTGACTTCATCGCCGAAAACGACGCAACCAGTCGCGCGACCCTGGACGTCAATGTCTGGGGCCCGATCCAGGGCATGCGACTTGCGTTGCCGCACATGATCGATCGCGGCAGCGGTCACATCGTGAACGTGGCGTCGATGGCCGGCAAGCTGGTCGTTCCCGGCATGGCCGTGTACAACGCCAGCAAATTCGCTGCGGTCGGCCTGTCAGCGGCGGTGCGCGAGGAGTATCGCGACACCGGCGTGAGCGTCAGCGCGATTCTGCCGAGCGCGGTGCGCACCCGGCTGTCCTCGGGCGTGCCGCTCGGACACGGGATGCCCACGGTGGATCCCGAGGATGTCGCCCGCGCCATCGTGGACAGCGTGCGCAACCGCAGCGCCGAAATCACCGTGCCGGGCTACCTGGCCGGCTGGGATCTGGTCAACGCGGCAGTGCCCGAACGGTTGATGCGGTTGGGCCGCAAGCTGATCGGTGATCGTCGGGCTCTCACGTCGATCGACCACAGCGTGCGCGGCGCGTACGAACGGGCGATCGAGGCGCAGGCCCGCAAGGCGGACAAGTGAGCAAGCGGGAGCCGCGCGTCGTCATCATCGGCGCGGGGGTGGCTGGCATTGCCACCGCGGTGACGCTACAGAAGGCCGGATTTTCCGACGTCACGATCCTGGAAAAGGGATCCGACGTCGGCGGGGTCTGGCACTGGAACCGCTATCCCGGCCTGACGTGCGACGTGCCCTCACAGCTGTACCAGTTCTCCTTCGCGCCCAAGCCCGACTGGTCGCACGTGTTCGCCTCGGGTGCGGAGATCCAGCGCTACCTGCACGGGGTCGTCGACAAGTTCCGTTTGGACGTGCGATTGAACGCCGAGGTGACGGCCGCCGAGTTCACCGGATCCGGCTGGCACGTCACCACCGCCGCCGGCGGGGAACTGGACGCGGATTTCGTCATCGCCGCCACCGGTGTCCTGCACCACCCGTTCATCCCGGATATCCCCGGACTGGACACGTTCGAAGGCGAGGTCGTCCACACTGCCCGTTGGCGCGATGACATCACGACGGCCGGTCGGCGTATCGCGGTGCTCGGCAGCGGGTCCACCGGCGTACAGGTGGTGTCCGCACTGCAGCGCGACGCCGCGCACCTGACGCATTATGTGCGCACGCCGCAGTGGGTGATGTGGGCGCCGATGGGGCTGCCGCAGCCGGCGTTGGCGGGTGCGATCCTGAAGCGAGTGCCGCTGGCCAACCGCGCACTGTATGAGGCATTGCTGCAGGGCTCGGGCATCCTGGCCGACATCGTGACCCGGCCGAGTTGGCGGCGGCGGGTGGTGCAGGAATATGCCCGGCTGAGTTTGCGCGCGCAAGTGCCGGACGGTGTAGCGCGTCGCCGGCTCACCCCCGACTATCAGCCGCTGTGCAAGCGGCAGGTGCTTTCTGGCTCCTACTACCGCGCGATCCGTGCCCGTAACGCCGAACTGGTCGGGGAGAGGATCGAGCAGATCACGCCACGCGGTATCCGCACCGCTGACGGTCAGGAGCGCGAGGTCGATCTGATCGTGCTCGCCACGGGCTTTCAGACGCACAATTACATGCGGCCGATGAATCTGCGCGGCCGCGACGGACTCTCCATCGACGACGCGTGGGCCAAAGGTCCGCGGGCGTACCGGATGACCGCCATCCCCGGCTTCCCCAACTTCTTCACCGTGCTCGGCCCGAATTCGCCGACCGGTTCGATCTCGCTGCAGTACTCCGCCGAACTGACCGCCCGCTATATCGTCGCGTGGCTGAAACGCTTCCGGGACCACGAGTTCGACACGGTCGAGGTCACCGAGGACGCCACCGCGCGCTTCAACGACGACGTGGCCGCCGCGCTCGGGCCCACGGTATGGAACACCGGCTGCAACTCCTGGTACCTCACCGACGAGGGAAACATCGACCTGTGGCCGTTCGACCGGCGGACCATGACAAAGCTTCTCGCCAAGCCGGAGCTGACCGACTTCTATCTCAAATAATGAGATATGGGTTTCATATCATGAACATTCCTATGGGATAGTGGCAGTGGTCGCCCACCTCATCGCGACCGCTTGACTGGCCCCGCGGATCCGGGGACGAACCGTTGTCTACGTCGTCCGAAGGATCGCCATGCCCGCCTATCCTCGCCTCGCCGCCCGACTCGACGAGATGCGCAGTTCGGCCATTCGTGACCTGTTGACGGTGACCGCGCGCCCGGAGATCGTGAGCCTGGCCGGCGGCTTGCCGGATCCCGAACTTGTCCCGCGCGACCGCATCACCGAGGCGGCGCAGCGGGCCCTGCAGAACCTCGATTCCATTCAGTACACCGAGACACCCGGCTGGGCCGGCCTGCGTGAGGTGGTCGCAGCGCGGGAATCGGCGCTGCTGGATCGAACCGTCGACAGCAACGAGGTGCTGATCACCCACGGCTCGCAACAGGCGTTGAGCCTGCTGGCGCAGGTGTTGCTCGACCCGGGGGACACGGTTGTCGTCGAGGATCCCGGCTACACCGGTGCGCTGCAGGTCTTTCGCTCGGCGCAGGCCCGGTTGGTCGGCATTCCGGTCACGGCGGAAGGCATGGACATCGACGCGCTCGAGTCCGAGCTCGTGGCCGGTGCCCGACCGGCGCTCGTGCATACCGTCAGCAACTTCCACAACCCGGCCAGCGCCACGCTGAGTATGCTGCGTCGCGCCCGCCTCGCCGAACTGGCGCAGCGATACGGCTTCTGGGTGATCGAAGACGATCCCTACGGCGAGATCTGGTTCGACAATCCGCCACCGAAACCGGTTGCGTCGTTGTCGGATCGGGTGATCAGGCTGTCGAGTGCGTCGAAGATCCTGGCGCCGGCCCTGCGCACCGGTTGGCTGGTGGCGCCGGAGCACGTGTGCAAGGCAATCGAACTGGTCAAGCAAGGTACCGATTTGTGCGGGTCGGCCCTGAACCACCGAATGGCGGCGGAGTTGTTGACCGACGAGGACTGGCTGGCAGCGCATCTCGACACCGTGCGCAGCTCGTACGGGCGACGCGCCACGACGCTTCGTGCCGCCTTGCTCGACAGGTTCGGCGATGTGCTGGCCATGCATCCGGTCGACGGCGGGATGTTCTGCTGGGCGAGCTTCACCGACGGCACCGACACCGAGTCGCTCTTACGCGCCGCCCTCGACATCGGTGTGGCATTCGTTCCGGGGTCGGCATTTGCCGTCGATGTCAACGGCTACGGCGACAGCTTGCGGATGTGCTTCACCACCGCCTCCGACGAGGTGCTGATGGAGGCCGTCGACCGGCTTGGCAGGGCGCACGATTCGTTGCGAGACTGAGCAGTCTGGAACAATGGCCGTGGGGGAGGGGATAGCCACATGGCTGAAGAACCTGACGAACGGCTGTTTTCGGCGCCGGTGAGCTGGGGGGACGACGGCCCGACGGGGCCGCGGCGCACCGGTCGCAAGAGAACGTGGATCCCGGTGGTGGCCGCGCTGATCGCGGTCGTGGCCGCCGCTGCCGGGGTCGGTGTGGTGGTATGGCGGTCGAGCCCAGCAGATCCGGTCGCGGCGCCGATCACTTCGGCGGTGTCGACGCCGACGACGAGCGCCGTTGTGCTACAACCGGACTGTCCGGTGGCGAACGGAAACGTCGTGCGCGGCAACGGTATCGGCGGTACCGAGACCGGGCCCGGCGCGATTCTCGGGTTCCAGCACGCATATTACGTCGCGCGCAACGGCGAGCTGGCGCGAACGTTCGTCGCACCCGAAGCCAATGTGCAAGCGGCCGAACAAATCCAGGCGGGGATCGACTCACTCGCACGTGACACCAAGCACTGCGTGTCGATCATTCCGGCGGGCGTCGACACCTACTCGGTCGAGGTCACCGAGGACCATCGCGACGGCTCGTCGACGCTGTACAAGCAGAAGGTGACGACCACGGTCCGTGACGGCCGCAACCTGATAGCCCACATCGCGGTGGAGTGATCAGGTCCAGTTGTAAGTGCGCTCGACGGCCTTGTTCCATTCCGCGTAGCGGCGCGCGCGATCGTCGGCGTCCATCTGCGGTTCCCACCGCTTGTCCTGGGCCCAGTTGTTGCGGATGTCGTCCTCGCCGGCCCAGAAGTCCACGGCGAGGCCCGCGGCGTAGGCGGCGCCCAGCGCGGTGGTCTCGTTCACGACGGGCCGCACCACCGGCACGTCGAGGATGTCTGCCTGGAACTGCATGAGCAGTTCGTTGACCACCATGCCGCCGTCGACCTTGAGGGTGGTGAGCTCGACGCCGGAGTCGGCGTGCATGGCATCGATGACCTCACGGGTCTGGAAGGCAGTGGCTTCCAGGACGGCTCGGGCCAGATGTCCCCGATTCACGTAGCGGGTCAGCCCGGCGATTACGCCGCGCGCATCCGGTCGCCAGCGCGGCGCGAACAGGCCCGAAAATGCGGGCACGATGTAGGCGCCACCGTTGTCTTCCACCGTCGAAGCCAGTTGCTCCACTTCCGCCGCGCTGGAGATCATCCCGAGGTTGTCGCGTAACCACTGCACCAGCGAGCCGGTCACCGCGACCGAGCCCTCGAGCGCGTACACCGGCTTGTCCTCGCCCACCTGATAACAGACGGTGGTCAGCAGGCCGTGCTCGCTCTCGACCGGGGTCGTCCCGGTGTTGAGCAGCAGAAAGTTCCCGGTGCCGTAGGTGTTCTTGGCCTCGCCGGGCCGCAGGCAGGCCTGGCCGAACGTGGCCGCCTGCTGGTCACCGAGGATGCCCGCGATGGGCACGCCGGCGAGCGCGCCGTGGCTCACCTCGGCGTACACCTGCGACGAGCTGCGAATTTCCGGCAGCATCGCCGTCGGCACGCCGATGGCAGAGCAGATTTCGGGGTCCCATGCCAGCGTGCGCAGGTCCATCAGCAGCGTGCGGGACGCGTTGGTGACGTCGGTGAGGTGCTTGTCGCCGCCGGTCAGGTGCCACATGACCCAGCTATCGATTGTGCCGAAGCACAGCTCGCCCGCCTCTGCCCGCTCGCGCGCGCCCTCGACGTTGTCCAGGATCCAGCGCGCCTTCGGGCCGGCGAAGTAGGTGGACAACGGTAGGCCGGTGGTGTGCTGGAACCGGGTGGGGCCGGCGTCGCCGCCGAGTTCGGTGACCAGGCGATCCGTGCGCGTGTCCTGCCAGACGATGGCGTTGTAGATCGGCTTTCCGGTCTCCCGTTCCCAGACCACCGTTGTTTCGCGCTGGTTGGTGATCCCGACCCCGGCGATGTCGCGGGCGGTCAACGAGCACTGTTCGAGCACGTCGGCGATGACGGCATCGGTGTTGCGCCACAACGTCTCCGGGTCATGCTCCACCCAGCCGGCCCGCGGAAAGATCTGTTCGTGCTCGCGCTGGCTGATGCCGACCACGTGGCCGCCGTGGTCGATGATCACGCAGCGGCTGGAGGTGGTGCCCTGGTCGATGGCGGCTACGTATTGCGCCGGGTGTCGCGTCACGCACGTCATTATTCCCAAAAGACACTAGCCTGGAGTCGATCACGCTGAGTCGATCACAAACAGGGCAGTCGGAGGATTTCGCGTCGAGGGGAGTTCGCGGTGAGCACGGAATTTCTCGGACCAGCCCAACGCGAGCACGCCTGGGAAGAACTTCAGAAGGGGCAGTTCGACGTTCTGGTCATCGGCGGCGGCGTGGTGGGTTCGGGGATCGCGCTGGACGCCGCGACCCGGGGACTGCGGGTGGCCCTCGTCGAGGCGCGGGATTTTGCCTCCGGGACGTCGAGCCGGTCGTCGAAGATGTTCCACGGCGGCCTGCGCTACCTCGAGCAGTTGGAGTTCGGCCTGGTACGTGAGGCTTTGGCCGAGCGGGAGCTGACGCTGAACACGCTGGCGCCGCATCTGGTCAAACCGTTGCCGTTCCTGTTCCCATTGACCCATCGCGGCTGGGAGCGACCCTACGTTGCCGCCGGCATGTTCCTCTACGATCGGCTCGGCGGTGCCAAATCCGTTCCAGCACAAAAGCACCTGACTCGTTCCGGTGCGCTGCGGCTTGCGCCCGGCATGCGGCGCGACGCGCTGATCGGTGGAATCCGCTACTACGACACCGTCGTCGACGACGCCCGGCACACGATGACGGTCGCGCGCACGGCCGCGTTCTACGGCGCGGTGGTGCGGACATCCACTCAGGTGGTCGGCTTCTTGCGCGAGGCGGACCGGGTTTCCGGTGTGCGCGTGCATGATTCGGAGGACGGTCGGTCCGCCGAAATCCGCAGTCACGTGGTCATCAACGCGACCGGTGTCTGGACCGACGAGATTCAGGCGTTGTCGCGGCAGCGCGGACGGTTCCGGGTGCGCGCGTCCAAGGGCGTGCACATTGTGGTGCCGCGCGATCGGATCGTCAGCGAGGCGGCCATTATCTTGCGGACCGCGACGTCGGTCCTGTTCGTCATTCCGTGGGGCACCCACTGGATTATCGGCACCACCGACACCGACTGGAACCTCGACCTTGCCCACCCCGCGGCCACCAAGGCCGACATCGATTACATCCTGGATCGGGTGAACCGGGTGCTGGTCACCCCGTTGACGCACAGCGATATCGACGGCGTTTACGCAGGGCTGCGGCCGCTGTTGGCCGGGGAGAGCGACGACACCTCGAAGCTGTCCCGGGAGCACGCAGTTGCGCGGGTGGCGCCGGGTCTGGTCGCGATCGCGGGCGGCAAGTACACCACCTACCGGGTTATGGCTAAAGACGCCGTCGACGCCGCGGCAGAGGACATTCCGGCGCGGGTCTCCGACTCGATCACCGAGAAGGTGCCGCTGCTCGGCGCGGACGGCTACTTCGCGCTGGTGAACCAAACGCTGCACCTGGCCGAGGTGTACGGCCTTCATCCATACCGGATCAAGCACCTGCTCGACCGGTACGGCTCGTTGATCGACGAGGTGCTCGAGCCGTCGAAGGCGCAGCCCGAGCTGCTGTCTCCGCTCACCGACGCGCCGAGCTACCTTCAGGTCGAAATCGTCTATGCGGCAAGCGCGGAGGGTGCGCTGCACCTCGAGGACATCCTTGCCCGGCGCACCCGAATCGCCATCGAGTATTCGCATCGCGGCGCGAACTGCGCCGAGCAGGTGGCGAATCTGGTTGCGCCGATCCTGGGTTGGGACACCGAGGACGTCGACCGCGAAGTCCGGACCTACGCGGCCCGGGTGCTTGCCGAAGTACGGTCACAGGCCCAGCCCGACGACGCATCGGCCGACGCGTTGCGCGCGGCCGCACCCGAGGCGCGCGAACATATTCTCGAGCCCGTGCCGATCGGACGTTAGGGCGGGGGCTGGCACCTCGGACAGTAGTAGACGCTCCGGTCGCCGTACCCGTCGCCGAGATTTTCCCGCGCAATGTTGGCGCCGCAGCGCGGGCAAGGCATTCGGTAGCGGCCGTACACGTGGGCTCGCCAGGGTGGATGGTGCGCGGCTTGGGTGAGCACGCGGTGTGCCCGGTCGGTGAGAGCTTCCAGTTCGGGGACTGCTCCTATCGGAGTCGCCGGGTGGACACGGCTGAGGAAGCACACCTCGCTGCGGTAGATGTTGCCGATGCCGGCCAGGTTGGTCTGGTCCAGCAGCGCAATGCCGATGGGAGAGTGCGGTTCTCGGCACAGTCGGCGCGTGGCCTCGGCGGCGTCCCAGTCGGCGCCGAGTAGGTCAGGGCCCAAATGGCCGACCGCCGTGACCTCTTCGTCCCGGCGGAGGACTTCGGTGATTCCCAGCGAGAAGCCCACGGCGGCAACATCTTCGGTCCGCAGGATGATGCGTGCCTGATGCGCCGGACGACGCCAGCGCTCGTCTGCGCCGTAAACGTGCCAGACGCCTTCCATTTTCAGATGGGTGTGGATGGTGAGCTCGCCGATCCGCGCGAGCAGGTGCTTGCCCCGAGGAACCACCTCGTCGACCCGGTGACCGCTGAGATCTACCGTGGCGTATCTCGGCACGCGGATGTCGCAGCCGGTGAGCGTCTTTCCGGCCAGGGCGCGGTGCAGGCGCTTGGCGGCGAGGAAGACCACATCACCCTCGGGCATGTCGTCACCGTCGCAGTCGCAGGCCGCGCGGCGTGTGCGCGAATCCGGCCGCAGTTAATTGCGTCGCAAAAGGATTGCCGTGCACTGCCTCCCCGTCGACGCGTTCGATCAACAGTTTGTCGACGTGGCGGTGCTTGACCAGCGCGGCCAGAGCTTCGGCTGCGGCCGATCGTCGCTCATGTTCCTCGGTGAACGTCAGTAGCGTCTTGCCGCCGCGTTCCAGATAGAGCGTGAGTTCGCCATCCACGAGCACCACCATGGCGCCCGCCTTCCGGCCGGGCCGGTGACCGCCGTCTTCGGTGTGTGGCCAAGCCAGCGCCGCGCCGTACGGATTAGCCGGATCGGTGGCCGCCAGCGCGATCGCAGTGCTGGCCCGGGTATCCGCATCGCGCAGCCGGTCCACCACCGCGGACGTCGAAAACTGAGCCCCGCCAAGACCGTTGACGAAGTAACCGCGCCGACACCGGCCAGACTCCTCGAATTCGTTGAGCACCTTGTACATCAGCGCAAAACCACCGGGCACCGACTCGTTCACCACCGACCCCTTGGTGACCACACCGTAGCGCTCGAGCAGCAGATCGGCGGTCGCGTGGGCGCGCACCGTCGAATCGGGTTCCGGCTCCGGCAACAGCGACCACCGGCCCGCTACCGTCGGCGGCCCAGTTCGCGTCGGTAAGGCAGCGCGCGGCAGACGGGAGTAGCTGCGGCCCCGAGGGGTTCGCCGCGGCGTGCGATGACTCGTGGTGGTTCGCGTGCTGCCGCCGGACATCAGGGCCCGCACCGGCGCAAAAGTATCGTTGCCGACCAGGCCGGCCCAGACGAGTTCCCAGAGCGCCGTGATCATTTCGGCATCGTCCGTCGACTCCACGGCGTCGGACAACTGGCGGAAGAAGTATGCGCCGCCGCCGGTGAGGGTCGCGAGGATCCGCTGTTGCACCGCGGTCAACTCGATCGCCGTCGCGGGGCTGATGGTGAGCGGCGCCTGATCGGCCAGGTGCAGCGCCACCCAGCCGTCCTTGGCGGTGATGGCGCCGTGGCCGGACCAGATCACCTCGCCGGTCGAGGTCAACTCATCCAGCATCGCCGGAGAGTAGTCGCTCACCCGTGCGCTGAGCACGAGCGGTTCCCACGCCGAAGCCGGAATGGGCACACCCGCAAGCTGCTCGACTACCGTGGCAACCCCGTCGACGCCCCGCAGCGAGCTGCCGATGTGCTGCCAGCCCGGCAGAAATCGGCCCAGCGCGCTTTGCGGCACCGGCTCCACGTCGGCCCGCGCGGCAGCGAGCGAGCGGCGCCGCAGCCTGCGCAACACCTCGGCGTCGCACCACTCGCTGCCCGCGGCGGCCGGCCGGAATTCGCCCTCCACCACCCGCTTTTCGCTGGCCAAGCGGCGTAGTACGGCCAATGCCACGGCCTGCCCGATGCCGAACCTTGCCGCAGCGTCGGCGACAGTGAACGGGCCATGGGTGCGCGCAAAGCGGGCGATGAGGTCGCCCAGCGGGTCCGCGACCGGCTCGACAAAGGCCGTCGGCGTGCCGATCGGCAGTGGCACGCCGAGCGCATCGCGCATGCGGCTGGCGTCCTCGACCGCGATCCACCACGTCTGGCCTGCGAAACTCACCTGCAACGCCCGCCTCGACGCGACGAGTTCGGTCAACCACTCCTGTGCCGGGCCATCGCAGCGTTGCTGCGCTTCGACGGTTGTCAGCGGACCGAGCAGGCGCAACAGGTCTGCCACGCCCTCCAGGTCGCGAGCATGCCGTTCCGGCACCATCCGTTGCAGCTCGAGCTCAGTGTCCGCAATAACCTTGGCGTCCAAGAGCTCCCGAAGTTCCACTCGGCCGAGTAACTCGGCGAGCAGCGCGGAATCCAACGACAGTGCCGCCGCGCGCCGTTCGGCAAGCGGGTTGTCGCCCTCGTACATGAACGTGCCGACGTAGTTGAACAGCAGGGCGTTGGCGAACGGCGAGGGATTCGGCGTTTCCACTTCGACGATGCGCAGCTGACGACGGGCCAAGCGGCCGAACAAGTCACGCAGCGCGGGCAGGTCGTAGACGTCCTGCAGACATTCGCGCACGGTTTCCAACAGGATGGGGAACGTCGGATATTTGCGCGCCACGTCGAGCAGTTGTGCGGCGCGCTGGCGCTGCTGCCACAGCGGCGCACGTCGGCCGGGATCACGCCGCGGCAACAACAGTGCACGCGCGGCACATTCGCGGAACCGTGATGCGAAAAGTGCTGAGCCACCCACCTGTTCGGTGACAATGTCATCGATTTCGTCTGGGTGGAAGACAAACAGTTCGGCGCCCGGTGGCTGATCCTCGGTGTCGGGCAGTCGCGCGATAATGCCGTCGTCGGAGGCGGTGGGCGCCGCGTCGACACCGTACCGTTCCAGCAGGCGCGCACCGACCGCCAAGGCCCACGGCGCATGCACGGGCTGGCCGAAGGGCGAGTGCAGCACGAGCCGCCAATCGCCCAGCTCGTCCCGGAAGCGTTCCACGAGCAGCGTTTTGTCGGTGGGGAGATGCCCGGTCGCGGCCTGTTGCTCATCGAGGAGCGCGAGCAAGTTGCCCACCGCGAAATCATCGAGTCCCGCGTCCCGGCTAGCGATTTCGATTTCGGCTCGGTCCTGTCGAATGAATTCGCCCAGCGCGGCTCCGAGTTCGGCGGGCCGGCCCAAGCCGTCGCCGTGCCAGAACGGCAGTCGGCCCGGCAATCCGTAGGCGGGGCTGACCATAACCCGGTCATGGGTGATCTCCTCGATGCGCCAACTGGTTGCGCCCAGTGCGAAGACGTCACCGACCCGCGACTCGTAGACCATCTCCTCGTCGAGTTCGCCGACGCGGGCGTTGCGCTCGCCCACCATGTACACAGCGAAAAGGCCGCGATCGGGGATCGCGCCGCCGGAGGTGACGGCGAGGCGCTGCGCGCCGGGCCGACCCGTCAGGGTTCCGGCGTCCCGGTCCCACACCAATCGCGGTCGCAGCTCGGCGAATTCGTCGGAGGGATACCGCCCGGAGAGCAGATCAAGCGTGGACTCGTACGCGCTGCGCGGCAAGGTGGCGAAGTTGCCGGTGCGTCGCACCGCCTC
This sequence comes from Skermania sp. ID1734, assembly GCF_007489285.1. Lineage (GTDB taxonomy): Bacteria > Actinomycetota > Actinomycetes > Mycobacteriales > Mycobacteriaceae > ID1734. Next base: position 265,270 of record NZ_VLIY01000001.1, on the reverse strand, counting down.
GAACCAGTCGGCGGCGTCGATCGGTTCGAGCGCGCAGGCGGCCACTGTGTGTTGCGCCAAGATGTCGAGCGGATTGGCCGGGATCTTCAGGGCCTCGATCTGGCCCGACGTCATCCGTTGTGCCGTGACCGCGCAATGGATCACGTCGGTGCGGTGTTTGGGGAACAGCACGCCGCGGGAAATCTCGCCGACCTGATGGCCGGCCCGTCCGACCCGTTGCAGACCGCTGGATACCGACGGCGGCGCCTCGACCTGAACTACCAGATCCACAGCGCCCATGTCGATTCCGAGCTCCAAGCTGCTCGTCGCGACGACGCAGCGGAGCCGGCCGGTTTTGAGATCGTCCTCGATGATGGCGCGCTGGTCCTTGCTGACCGAGCCGTGGTGGGCGCGGGCGAGCAGCGGCTCGGCGCCGTGGATCACCTCGGTGCTGGGACCCAGCAGTGCCGGTAGCTTGTGGTCGGTCGCGACTGGGTTGCCCAACCGTTCGCTGTAGATCTCGTTGAGCCGGGCCGTGAGCCGTTCGGCCAGGCGGCGAGAGTTGGCGAACACGATCGAGGAGCGGTGCGCCAGAATCAGCTCGACGATGTTCTCTTCGACGTGCGGCCAGATGGATCCGGGTGTCTCGCTGTCGCCCAGTTCGGTCATGTCCTCGACCGGCACCCGCACCGACAACTCGAACGTCTTGGGCGCGGGCGGGGCGACGATGGTGATCGGCGCCGTGCCGGTGAGGAACCGGCCGATCTCCTCGTGCGGGCGCACCGTTGCCGACAGTCCTATCCGCTGTGCGGGCCGCTCCAGCAGCATGTCCAGCCGTTCCAGCGACAAGGCCAAATGCGCGCCGCGTTTGGTACCCGCGACAGCGTGTACCTCGTCGACGATCACGGTGTCCACCTCGGACAGCGATTCCCGCGCCGCGGAGGTCAGCATCAGAAACAGCGACTCCGGAGTGGTGATGAGAATGTCCGGCGGCGTCCTGATCAACGTGCGGCGGTCGGCGGCGGAGGTGTCACCGGAGCGGACACCGACGGTGATGTCCGGGGGTTGCAGTCCGAGGCGCTTAGCGGTCTGGGTTATTCCGACCAGCGGCGAGCGCAGGTTGCGCTCCACGTCCACGGCCAGGGCCTTCAACGGGGAAACGTAGAGAACCTTCGTTTTGCCGGTGTGCTCGCTGCGGGTGGCCAACTGGTCGATGGCCCACAGGAACGCGGACAGGGTCTTGCCGGAACCGGTGGGCGCCACGACCAGCGTGTGCTGACCTGCCGCGATCGACTTCCAGGCACCGAGCTGCGCGGCCGTCGGCGCGGGAAATGCGCCGTCGAACCACTGCTGGGTTGCCTCGGAAAATTGCACCACCTCATCTTGCCCTCACCCACCGACAGGTTCGGCGACGAGCGTGGGGCTGCGACCGAGGATGCGGACCAACAAGACCGCGGTGATCGTCTGGCCGGCGATGATGGTCGCGAGCACCACCAACTGGAACCGCCCGGCGTCCAGCGGTGAGGCGCCGCCCATGAGCGCGCCGACAAAGGCGCCCGGCAGCGTCACCAAGCCGGTGGTGCGGGTCTGATCGGTCACCGGCAGCACCGCCTCGTGCGCAGCGGAACGGCCCACATCGAGAACGGACTGACTCGGGGTGGCGCCGAGCGCCAACCACCCTTCGATCTCGTCGCGGCGGGCGAGGACGCCACTGCGAAAGTGCCTGCCGGCCAACGTTGATGCCGTCATGGTATTGCCGATCACGATGCCGCCCAGCGCGATGACATAACGGGCGTCGAACGCCAACGTGCGCGCGGCGAAAGCAATGACCAGCGCGATACCCGCTCCGGCACCGCACGCGATGACGACGCCGTAGGCGGACCCCGGTAGGTCGCGCAACCGGTGTCCCGTGGTCCAGGTCGCCACTGCGAACATTGCCAACAATGCTGCCGCCACCCACGCCGCATGGGTGAATACTCCACGCAGCGCAATGCTGATCAGCGCGAGTTGCGTCGTGGCGCGGGCGATTGCCCACCACGGGGTGCGGATGGGCCGGATTCCCGCCCACGCCATGACCGCCGAGGTAACCGCAAGCAAGACGGCCACGCCGATGGCGAGGTTGACGTAGAGCATGACCAAGGGTCGCATGGACCGCCCGAGTAGGGTCGGTTCGTGCGCTTGTCGATCTCCATTCCGCAGCAGGTTCCCGACGGCTTCGATGCGGCTGGAGTCCGGTCCTATCTGGCTCGCGCCGAAGAATTGGGGTTCGAGGGCGGCTGGGTGATGGAGCAAGTGATCGGTCCGACCCCGACGATTGCGCCGCTGGAACTGCTCGCCTACGCGGCCGCCTGTACCCAGCGGTTACGACTGGGCGTTGCGGTGTTGGTCACCTCCCAACATGATCCGTTGCAGCTCGCCTCGGCCATCACGGCCGTCGATCAGCTCAGCCACGGCCGGCTCGACATCGGCGTCTCGGCGGGTGGCGGGTTCCGTAAGTTCGCGGCATTCGGCGTGGACCGCGCCACGTTTGTTTCCAGGTTCACAGAGGGACTGGAACTGATGAAGGCGGCGTGGTCCGACGAACCGCTGATCAGCTTCGACGGCAGGTTCCGGCAACTCGACGACCTGCCGATTCAGCCTAAGCCCGTGCAGCGCCCGCACCCGCCTATTTGGTTCGGCGCCAACGCACCTCGATCATTGGCGCGCGCGGTGCGCCTTGGCGACGCATTCCTCGGCGCCGGTTCTTCGAGCACCGCGGCGTTCGCCGAGCAGGTGGCAATTGTCCGGCGGGAGTTGGAAGAGCAGGGGCGCGACCCCGCGACGTTCACCATCGGAAAACGGGTCTATCTCGCCGTCGACGACGATCCGCAGCGGGCGCGGGATCAGGTGATGTCCGGGCTGCGGCGAATATACGGCGGGATGCCGGGTATCGAAGATGTGCCGATTTTCGGCACGCCCGCACAGATCATCGATGGGTTGCGCGCGGTGCGCGATGCCGGTGCCGAGATGATTTTGCTCAATCCCACTGGAGCCAGCGTTGCCGAGGATCGGGAGCAGATGGAACGCCTCGCCGCAGATGTCGTGCCCCGCGTGGATTGATCACCCATGCGGTGAGCGTCGGAGTTGTGAGTCGAGGCAAGGAGGCGCCGTGGCGACATTGGGGTGGTTGGGCACCGGTCGGATGGGTGCGGCCATGGCAGGTCGCCTCATCGATGCGGGCAACGAGGTCCTCGTCTGGAATCGGACAAAGGCGAAGACAGATCCCTTGGTGGACAAGGGTGCCCGCGTCGTCGACGCCATTGCCGACCTCGGCGCTGCCGACATCGTCTTCATCATGGTGTCGGCGTCCGCGGACCTCGAACAGGTCGTCACAGGTCCGGAAGGATTGCTCGCCGCAGCGCAGCGGCCGAACATCATCGTCGACTGCTCGACCGTATCGGCCGATACCTCCGCGCACGTGCGCGCGGCCGCCCGCGATGCCGGCGTGCAGTTTCTCGCGGCCCCCGTCAGTGGCAATCCGCACGTGGTGGCCGAAGGGGAGGCCGTGATTGTCGCGTCCGGTCCAACCGAGACATACGACGCCGTAGAGCCGTACCTGGAGCAAGTGGCCAAGCACGCGGTCCACGCGGGCACCGAAGAACAGAGCCGCCTGGTCAAGCTGTGCCACAACCTCTACCTGGGCATGATGGTGCAGGCGCTGGTCGAGGTCACCACCCTGGCCGAGAAGGGCGGCACCGATCGGCGCGCATTCCTGGAATTCCTCAATGCGACTGTGCTGGGGTCGGATTGGGTCCGCAAGCGGACGCCCGACCTGGTGAACCTCGACTGGACGCCGACCTTCACAACCGAGTTGCTACGCAAGGACTTCGATCTCGGCCTCGGAGCCGCACGCGAACTGGAAGTGCCGATGGCCGTCGGTGCGACGGTGCAGCAGCTCATCTGGTCCGCTATCGGCATCGGCCTTCGCGAGGAGGACTTTCTATCGCTGTACGTGCAGCAAGCACGCGGCGCAGATATGACGCCGGAACCGCGCTGAAGTCACCACACCTGAATCGGTTCGGAGCCTTCGATCACGATGTCGGCGGGGCGGCGGGCAAATAATCCCACCGTGACGACCCCGGGGATCGCATTGATTTCGCGCTCCAAGCCGACCGGGTCGGAGATCTGCAGGCCGTGCACATCGAGAATGATGTTGCCGTTGTCGGTGGTGAAGTCGCGCAGGATCGGTTCGCCGCCGAGCTTGGTCAACTCCCGCGTGACCAGCGAGCGGGCCATCGGAATCACCTCGATGGGCAAGGGAAACTTGCCGAGCACGTCGACTCGCTTGCTCGGATCGATGATGCAGACGTAGGTTTCGCTCGCCTCGGCGATGATCTTCTCGCGGGTCAGTGCGCCGCCACCACCTTTGATCAGGCACTTGTTGGGGTCGCATTCGTCGGCACCGTCCACATACAACGACAGCGGGCCGGTTTCGTTGAGGTCCAGAACGTCGATACCGTGGGCGCGAAGTTTCGCGGTGCTGTTCTCCGAACTCGAGACGGTCCCGGCGATCTTGTCCTTGATCTGCGCGAGCGCGTCGATGAAGTACGCGACGGTCGAGCCGGTGCCCACCCCGACGATCATCCCGTCCTGCACGTACTCGATGGCCTTCTCGGCGGCGATGCGCTTGGCTTCGGTCACGGCTGCGATCATCGCACATGGCGAAGAGTGCTCATTGCGCTCTTGCTCCCACACCGCCGTCGGGCGCAAACTCGGGTCATGAAGGCAGTAGTCGGCGACAAGCTTCATGTACACAGTGCGACGACCGGCCGGCCTGACCAGGTTGCGGAGGTCACGGAAGTGCGTGGCGCAGATGGTGCGCCGCCGTATCAGGTGCGGTTTGACGACGGCCATCAGGCGCTGATCTTCCCCGGTTCCGATTGCAGCGTCGAGCACGTCACGTAACTACCGCCGACGCCCACAACGGCGGCGAGCCAGGCATTGGCCGACCAATTGTTATCAAAGTGACTGCTGATGCAGTTGGGAAAGCTGTTAACTTGCCGTTGTGGCTCGCAAGCGCGGTGTGATGACGCTGGCGGTGATCGCAGCGATCGCCGCCAGCACCCTGGCGGCTGGTCCGCGCGCGTCGGCGGTTTCCGCCTGCGGTGGAGCGCAGGGCGCCAACCCGCTGCCCTTCTTCAACGGCCACAACGGCCAACTGCCGATGTTGAACGGCCCGACGCGCGCTGTTGCGCGGTTGACCGGACCCCTCGCGCCGAACCAGAGCGCCCAGCAATTCGACGTGCTCGGCACCGACCTCGGCATCATGTGGGACAACGGCCAGGGGCAGATTCTGGCCGCGTTCGGCGACACGTTCGGCTTCGTCAACAATCTGGCGTGTGGCTTCGTCGGTGACTGGCGGAGCAATGTACTGCTGCGCAGCCACGACCGCGACCTGTCCCACGGCATCGTGTTCGACAGTGCGGCCGTTGATGCGCCCGGCCACGCGACGGAAATCATTCCTAGCCAGCACATTCCGGGCCTGGAGATCACGACCATTCCGACGGCCGGTGTTGCCGTGGGCAATACGCAGTACATCGACTTCATGTCGGTGCGCTCATGGGGCAAGCCGGGAGAGTGGGTGACTAACTACTCGGCGTTGGCCATGTCGACCGACAACGGACAAACGTGGCGCGTAGACCCACTTACCGTCCGGCCGAACCTGCCCGGCGGATACGACAACTTCCAGATGGGCGCGTACCTGCGCGATGGTGACTGGCTGTACGAATTCGGCACTCCACCAGGACGATCCGGCGACGCGCGACTGGCACGAATGAAACCGGAGGCGATTCGCGATATCGCTAACTATCAGTACTGGAACGGCGCTGACTGGGTGACCGGCAACCCAGCGGCCGCCACGCCGGTCATGGCCGGTCCGGTCAGCGAACTGTCGGTCCAGTGGAATGCCGAACTCGGCGAGTTCATCGCATTAGCCACCGATGCAACCAATTCGATAGTGATGCGCACAGCGAAGACCCCGACCGGCCCCTGGAGCGAGCCCAAGACCTTGGTTTCGAGCAAAGACGTGCCGGAACTCTATGGCGCGTTCATTCATCCGTGGTCGTCCGGCCGCGACCTCTACTACCTGGCCACCACCTGGTCGGACTACAACGTCATGTTGCTGCACACCCAACTGTGAGGCCTACTGCTTCGGGAGCCGGACCACCTGCACGAAAAACTCGTCGATCTGGCGCACGGCGGCGATGAACTGGTCGAGGTCGACAGGCTTGGTGACGTACGCGTTGGCGTGCAACTTGTAGCTGCGCAGGATGTCCTCTTCGGCAGCTGATGTGGTGAGGACGACTACCGGGATATGGCACAGATCCGCATCCGACTTGATCTGTTCGAGGATCTGGCGACCGTCGTACTTCGGCAGATTGAGATCGAGCAGGATCAAGTCCGGTCGCGGCGCATCCTTGTGCGCTCCGCGCCGGTAGAGGAAGTCGAGGCCCTCCTCGCCATCTCGCGCGACAAAGAGCTGGTTCTTGATCTTGTTGTCTTCGAACGCTTCCCGAGTCATCAACTCGTCGCCGGGGTCATCCTCGATGAGCAGGACGTCGATCGGTCGACCGGAATCCGTCATACCGCAGTTCCTTCCAGGATCGGGGCGGGTAATTCATTAGGCGTCCGCGCGGGCAGGGTGAAGCAGAACCGGGTGCCGTCGGTATAGGCGGGGTCGATCCAGATCCGGCCGCCGTGGTGCTCGACGATCTTCTTGCACAACGCAAGTCCGATGCCGGTGCCGCTGTAGGCATCGCGACCGTGCAGTCGTTGGAAGATGACGAACACCTTGTCGGCGAATTCCGTCGGGATCCCGATGCCGTTGTCCGAGACGGTGAGCAGCCAGCCGCCTTGGTCGTCGGCACCGCTGCGCTCGCAGGTGATAACAATGCGCGGGGCTCGGCCGGGCTGGCGGAACTTGATTGCGTTGCCGAGCAGGTTCTGCCACAACATCACCAGCAGGGTGGAATCACCGAAGATCTTTGGCAAGCCGTCATCGGGTCGAACTATCTGCGCCCCCGATTCATCGATCGCGGCGGTCAGGTTATGCAGTGCCTTATCGACGGATCCGTCCAGGCTGACCATCGCGTGCGCAGCAGTCAGGCGACCGACCCGCGAGAAGGTGAGCAGATCGTTGATGAGCACCTGCATGCGCTTGGCCCCGTCGACTGCAAACGAAATGTACTGGGCGCCACGCTCGTCGAGCTTGTCGCTGTAGCGTTTTTCCAACAGTTGACAGAAGGACGCGACCTTGCGCAACGGCTCCTGCAGGTCATGGGAGGCGACGTAAGCGAACTGCTCGAGTTCGGCGTTCGAGCGCCGCAGTTCCTCGGTCTGCTCACGCAGCGTGGCCGCCTGCCGGCTGAGTTGGCCGCGGGCCCGTTGCGAAACGTCGAGTGCTTCCACAATGCGCTGGCGCATCTGCTCGACGTCGTCGCCTATCGCACGAATGTCCTTGGGGCCTTCGGCGCCGATGGGTTCGCTGAATCGGCCCTCGGTGTTTCGCCGGCACGCCGCGGCCAGGCTCTCCAGCGGGCGGGTGACCGCCCAGCGCACCAGAATCCCGAGCAGGATCGCGGTCACCACGAACGCGGCCACCAAAGCCGCTAGCACCGTGTTGCGCCAGGTCTGCACACCGTTCAGTTCATTGGCGGCCGCATCTCGTGCGGCAGTCAGGTCGGCATTCTGCTTGTCGAAGAGCTTGCGGATGTTGTCGAAGTCGTTTTTGCCGCGCATCGCCGCCGCCTGGTCGACCAGCTTCGGGGCACCAGGGGTGACATTGGCGATCAACGGCTCGGCGAAAGCGGCGCGCCACTGGCTACCGGCCCGTTCGATCGCGTCGAGATCGGCCAACAGATCGGTCCGATTGGCCAGGTGCTGCCGAATGCGGGCGGCGGCCTGCTGTTCGTCGGCCTTACCGCTCGTGTACGGCGCGAGAAACTGCGGATCGGCCGCAATGGCATACCCGCGCACGGCGGTTTCCTGATTCAACAAGTCCGATTGCAGGACGTACGCGTCGACGCGCGCCGGCTGAATTCCATTGGTCAACTCGTCGGTCACCTCGTCGGTGCGGTGCAGCAACAACGCGCCCACCAGGGTGCCGGCGAGTACCACGACACCCATGATCGACAGCACGACCAGCAGCCATCCCTGCACGGTCAGCGCCGATCGACGCCGACCATCCACCGAAGCACCGTCTGTTTCGGGCATGAGTTTGCGCGTTCACTTTCTCGTTTGAATCCGCACGACAGCAACGTCATCGGCGAGGCCGCCGTGCGCGCCAGCTAGTCGCTCGGCACTGTCGATCAGGGTGTCGATGAACTGCTCGGCCGGCAGCGATGCGAGTGACTGAGCCAGGCGCAGGAGCCCCGCCTCGCCGAGGCGCGCCTCGTTCGCCGCGCAGTGGCCCTCGAAGAGTCCGTCCGTCAGCAGAATCAGTCCGCAGCCCGACGGCAGGTCAAACGTATGTGTCGGCCAATCACCGCCGTCGCGGCGGATACCGAGCGCCGGCCCACCCGGCGCCTCGAGCCAATCCACCTGCCCGCGATGCTGCAGCAGCATGCCGGGATGGCCGGCCCGGGTCACCGTGGCAGTCATGCCGTCCGGCGAGATGGCCAGACTGGTCATCGTCGCGAAGACCAGCTTCGCCGGGCTCTCGGCGCGCAGAATGCGTTCGAGTTGGGGCATCAGATCTTGGCCCGCGACGCCGGCCAGGACCAGGGTGCGCCATGCAATGCGTAATGCCACTCCGACGGCGGCCTCGTCCGGACCGTGTCCGGAGACGTCGCCGATGACCGCGTGCAGCACCCCGTCGGCGGTCTGCACGACGTCGTAGAAATCACCGCCGAGCAGCGCGTTCGACCGCCCTGGCCGGTAGCGGGCCACGATTTCCACGGCGGCATCCGGAAGGAGTATCGGCGACGGCAGTAGGCCGCGTTCGAGGCGGGCATTCTCTGCCGCAAGCAGCCGCGACGCCTGGAGTTCGGCCGCGGTTCGTTCGGCCCGTTTTCGCTCGATGGCGTAGTGCACGGCCCGGCGCAGGCCGTCTGGCTGGACGCGGCCCTTGACCAGGTAGTCCTGTGCTCCCGATGCCACCGCCGACGCACCGAAATGCTCGTCGCTGAGGCCGGTTAACACGACCACCGGGACCGACTCCGCCAACCGCTGCATCTGCGTCAGCGCGTCGATTCCTTGCGCGTCGGACAGGTGCAAATCCAGCAGGATGCAATCGGGGAGTTCGGCGGCGAGCTCTTCGTTTGCGTGCGCTATCGAAGCGGCCCACCGCAACCGGATGTCTGTCGACGCATCGGCTATCAGTTCCTCGACCAAGAGCGCGTCAGCCGGATCGTCCTCGACAAGGAGGACGGAGACGCTTTCCGAGGCGACGTTGGCCGTCGACAGCTCGCGCTGGCCGGCCGGCGACCAGTCGAAGTTGTGTGGCGCGAGCGTCACCGATCCGCTGCTCCGATATCGGCCAGGGCGTCATCGAGTGTCGCAAAAAGGGCGAGTTGCTCATCGAGGCCGATCAACCGCATCGGCCGGCTCGTGGCCGGACCGTCCGCGACGACACAAAAACGGACCTCGTCGCCAAACTCCTGCTGCGCCGCGACCAGTGCACTCATACCTGAGGACGACAAAAAATCGACTTGGGACATATCGATGATCAAACCGCTTGGGCGCTGATATTGCGCGGCTTCGATGGCTTTGCTCAGTTCCGGAGCGGTCACCATGTCGAGCGCGCCCACCAGCGACAAAACGGTGATGCCGTTGACGTTGGCAGCTTCGATACGAAAGTCCGGGGTTTCCTCTACACCCGCATCGAACCGAGTCACTCCACGTGCCTCCTCCGCGTGCATTTCCTGGGGGCGCTGAATCTGCGGATCGCAGTGCGCGCTAAACGCGGCTGTGAGCTCAACCGGCGGGACGTCGTCACAGTACCCGACGTCGCGGATACCGTGTCACACATCCGCGGCGTCGTCACAGTACCCGACGTCGCGGATACCGTGTCACACATCCGCGGTAGACCAGCGCAGTTCGATCTCTGTTCCAGTCTCCGCCCCCCGAACGTCGATCTGCTGTGCGAGCGCCTTCATGAGCTCGATACCCCGCCCGCGTAGCCCGTTCGTCGCCCGCTTCGGGGTGGTCCAACACCCGGAGTCTTGCACCCGAACGATGAGTTGGTCCCGGTGTGCCAGCGCGCGGACCAGGAACACGCCGGTTCTGCCACCGTAGGCGTGCTCTACGACGTTGGCCAGGGCCTCGTAGGTGGCCAACACCATGTCGTTGACTGTCTGGGCGTCAACCTTGTTTTCTATCGCCCAGTCGCGCAGGCGGTTTCGGGTTTCCGCGACCTTCGCGGGGGTCGCCTCTGCACGGACGGCAAAGCTGGACCCCGATGCTTGCGCCATGTCGTCGGATACCAAACCGGCGGTCACGCCGAGCGCAGGGCTTCGATGGCCGCTTTTCGGCTGTGATAAATCGGGATCGTGTAGTCGAGCTGAACCAGCTTCATGACCCGGACCGCGGGTGAGCCGCTCGCCGTCACCGCGAAACGACCCGGTTCACCCATGCGCTGATGACCGTCGAGCAGCACCGTCATTCCGGCCGACGCCAGAAAATCCACCGCGGCCAGATCGACGACCACACCCCTGGGGCGCAGTCCGATCGCCTTGGTGATTGCGGCCTCGAGGATGCTCGCGGTGCCGAGGTCGACAGCCCCACTGACCTCGACGATCGCCAAGTTTCCGAGCTTCTCGACATGTGCCCGGCACTGTTTCGACTCCACCGTGAATCCAGCATGCGTGTGCGTCACGGACGTCGCTCCGGGCCCGAGTAATCAAACATCTGGGCGAGTCGGTCCTTCAGCTCGGCGGTACTGAGACTCCAGGGTTCGGTTGTGCCGGACTGGCCGCTGTCAATAGCGGCGCCGTCGATGACTGCACTCCCAGCGATTGAAGCGTTCTGAACCTGCTGCATCCCATCCATCCCTTCTTGCCCCGCCGCCTCATACCCCTGTGGCCGGATTTTCAAACAGCGCCAGGGGAGTGTCGGCAGTTACCTTTCGGCGGCGAAGCTATGCGCTAGCAAACTGCGGTCACGCGTGAATCGTTTCCTTTCGCCCGCGTTCTGACTCCTCGGAAAAAGCGAAATTCATCGGGCTCGCGCGCAATACCACATATCGGTTCTGTGAACTGCATCATGGCAAGAGCGAGCGCGTTTCTGCTGGTAGATGCGCTGTTTACTCGTTGGCGGCAAGATCAACTAGAGGCTCCGTCACCGGCCGTTCGGGTTTCGTTCACCTGCTGTTAACCGAGCGCAATCATTCTGTGATCAACCGAAAAACGTACAAGCGTCTGGCAAACACAAGGAGTTGTTGCTGATTATGCGGATCAATTCCGCATGCGCAACGCCCGGAGGAGAATTACCAGCCGATTGCTAAGTCGGCTGCCGCCCGAGCTGCGCATGCCGACGGGGCACCTGCCCCTTCTCAAACAGTCCATTCATAACTGCACGCGGCGTCGGCGAGTGCCGATCGCATCCGCCGTGGATCTTCGCTGCCTGCAACCGGTGACGCCGGTCGAAATCCCGATAAGGAAATCCCTGTCATGTCTGCTTCTGCGCTGTCCCTGCTGGGCGCCTCCATGCGTATGTCTGCCCGAACCGCCGCCGGTACCGCCGGCGCCGCGGTGCTCGGTGTCGTCGCCGTCTCGACGATGGCGCCAACCAGCCACGCCGCCTCGGAGAACGTCGCGCCGATGGCCGTCGTCCAGCACGTGGCTCCCGCGCCTGCGCCGGCTCCCGTTCCGGCCGTCGCGCCGGCGCCCGCGCCGCTGCCCGCCCCGGTTCCGCCGCCCGCGCCGGTCTACCCGGACAACCTCGACGGCTGGATCCGCCAGGCGCTGGACATCCTGCACGCCCACAACATCCCGGCCAGCTACGACGGAATCATGCGCAACGTGATGCGCGAGTCGACCGGCAACCCGCAGGCCATCAACCTCTACGACTCCAACGCCGCCGCCGGCATCCCGTCCAAGGGCCTGCTGCAGGTCATCGACCCCACCTTCGCCGCCTTCCACATCGACGGCACCTCGTGGAACATCTACGACCCGGTCGCCAACATCGTCGCCGCCTGCAACTACGCGGCGAGCATGTACGGGTCCATCGACAATGTCGATTCGGCCTACTGACGTAGGCCTGGGCGTGGATATCGGCCTACTGACGTAGGCCTGGGCGTGAATATCGGCCTACTGACGTAGGCCTGGGCGTCGATTCGGCCTACTGACGTAGGCGCGGGGCCCCGCTCATGCCGACTTGCGCAGGTGCCGGTCGAAGAACGCGAACACCCGCCGCCACGCGTCCTCGGTTGCTTCCTCGTTGTAGGCGAAGCCTGCGATGCGCAGCAGCGGTTGAGCGGGCAGCTTGTTCGCGAAGCTGTGGCCCGCACCGGCATACGTCTTGATGTCGTGCTCAATGCCCTTGTCTGTCAACACTTTCTGCAGCCGTTGCGGCGCGCCGATGCCGGCCGGGTCGCGCCCGCCGAAGCTCGCGACGATCGGGCAGGCGCCGTCGAGCGTCTCGCTGAGCGAGCGGGGTAGCGGCACCCCGTAAAACGGCGCGGACGCGCCAAAGCCCTTGGGGGACATGACCAAAGCGAACTGTCCGCCCATGCAGAAGCCGACTATGCCCACGGTGCCGTTGCATTCGGCCAGGCCGAGTAGGTGTTCACGCGTCGCCATGATGTCGTCGAGCGCGCGACCGCGTTTGGTCAGCAGATCGCGCATGACCCCCGGGATACAGCGCGCCGGACCGCCGCGGGAGTACAGATTCGGAGTGATGACGACGTAGCCCTGCGCTGCGATCCGTTCGGAGATGGCCTTGATGTCGCTGTTGTAGCCGAGCATGTCGTGAATGACGACGACCCCCGGCCACGGTCCGCTGCCGCTCGATGGCTGCGTGAGCAGGCCCTCGATAGTGCCGTCTGGAGTGTCGATGTCGATGGTTGTCACGGGCGTCCCTTCGGATGTGATCGAGCGCACGGTTTACCCAACAACTTACGCGGTACCCTCGGTTCTGTATACCAGCGGTACTGGGAGCCTTTCAGGGAGGGGATGAGTCATGAACGTACTCATTATTGCCGCCGTCGTTGCTGGCGTCGCTGGCTTGGCATTGCTGCATGACAAGTCGGACCTCGACTTTCGGGCACGTGAACGCAACGCCGTCCTGAACCGGCAGGGCAGCCACTAACCCCGGCTCACCGCGCGCACGCGAGAATGGGCGCGGTGAGCACCGAGGAGTTGTTGGCCGATCTGCGGCGTCATCCCGACATCGAGGCGCCGAATCTGTTCGCGGTCGACGCCGCGGACCGGCTTATCCTCGATTCAGCGGCCGAAGCGATAGCGCCCGGCGCCGCAGATGTCGCCGTACTCAATGACAACTATGGCGCTCTGACGCTGGGGGCCGCGTATCGCTTCGGCCTACCGAGCCTTCGGGTTTACCAAGATTTGGCGACCAGCGAGCAGGCGTTGGACGCTAACGCCGCCCGGTTGGGACTTGGCGAGCGCTATCGGCGGTGTCGGCTGGACGCCGATCTGCTCGACGGCGCATCGGTGGTACTCGTTCGGCTGCCACGCAGCCTGGCCCAATTGGCAGAGATTGCCGAAACTGTGGCGCGCTACGCCCCTGAGGCCGTTATTTATGCCGGCGGTCGCGACAAGCACATGTCGCCCGCAATGAATGCGGTGCTAGCGGAGTGCTTCGCGGACGTCCAGGCGGGCCGGGGCCGGCAGAAATCGCGGGTGATCGTCGCGCGTGGGGCAAAGCCGGTCGGGAAATCGAGTTTTCCCGAGGTCGCCGAGCTCACAGACCTCGGCATTGTCGTTGCCGCCCACGGGGGCGCATTCCGTGGCGCTGGCCTCGATATCGGTACTCGGTTCCTGCTCGGGTTCCTCTCGCGCATGCATCCGGAGGCGCGCGATGTGATCGACTTAGGCTGCGGTACCGGCATTCTCGCAACGAAGCTGGCGCTTTCTCGACCGCACGCTTCGATCGCCGCCTACGACAATTCCCGCGCCGCCGTCGTGTCGACCAGTGCGACCGCAGCCCGCAACGACGCCGAGATCGACGCCGTTCACGCGAACCTGCTCGACGGACGGCCAGACGCGTCGGTTGACCTCATCGTCTGCAACCCACCATTTCATGTGGGCGCAACCGTGCACACCGGTGCGGCGCTGGCAATGTTCTCGGCGGCGCGACGGGTTCTGCGAACCGGTGGCGAACTGTGGACCGTCTTCAACAGGCATTTGAACTACCGTCGCGTGCTTGCCGAGACGGTGGGTCCCACGACGGTGATCGGGCGGAACGGCAAATTCACTGTGACCCGGTCAGTCAGATGACGTCAGGCTCCTCGCTCGCCAGCTTGCGGTCGAGGCTTTCGCCAAGTTCGGCTTCCCGCTCCGTGGTGCCGTAGCGGTTCGCCTCACTCCACCCCTCGGGTGGGTCGACGGTGTCATCGCCGTCGTCGCTGGAGGGAATCTCGTCGGAATCCAGCCCCTCGCTCTGCTCGAGCAGCTCCGAAGTGATGTCGTCGGTCGGTTCTGGTGTGCTCACCTAAGGGTGGTTCCCGGCGCGCGGCGTCGGTACACCTGCCGGAGTGGCAGAGCGCACGGTAGAGTCCGAATTGTCCGAACTTGCGACGGGAACTTGTCTTGCCTTCCGGTCGTTGAATTGGACGAGACGCCTCCTCGGGGTGGCCTACCACAGAAGGGATGTGCACGGTGCGCACCACCAGCAACCCGGTGTTCCGCAATCTGCCCGCGCAGAGCGGCGGATACGCCACGTTCGGCACGAATACCGCCGGTGCCGGGCAGTTCACTCACGCCTACGGCCAGCAGCAGTACCCGGAGCAGCAGTACCAGGCTCGGCCGACCGGCCGGGCGATGACCATCGATGATGTCGTCACCAAGACCGGCATCACGTTGGGCGTGCTGTCTGTCTCCGCGATCATCTCGTACGTGCTGGTGCACGGAAACAACGCGCTGGCTGCGCCGCTGGTCATCGGCGGTGCGCTCGTGGGCTTCGTGCTTGTGCTGATTGCGACGTTCGGTCGCAAGATGGACAACCCGGCGATCGTTCTTGCCTACGCCGTTGCCGAGGGTTTGTTCCTGGGCGCTGTGTCGTACCTGTTCGCCAACGTCAGCTTCGGCGGAAGTCACGCGGCCGGTAGTTCGCTGATCATCCAGGCGGTATTGGGCACCTTCGGTGTGTTCGCCGGCATGCTCGTGGTCTACAAGACGGGAGCGATCCGGGTGACGCCGCGGTTGACCCGCATGGTGATCGGTGCGCTCATCGGCGTGGTCGTGCTGGCGCTGGGCAACATTATCGCGAGCTTCTTCACGCCGGGCGGGCTGGGCCTGCGCGACGGCGGCACCGTCGCCATCATCTTCAGCCTGGTCTGCATCGCTATCGCAGCGTTCAGCTTCCTGCTCGACTTCGACGCCGCGGACAAGATGATCCGCGCGGGCGTTCCGGAGAAGCAAGCGTGGGGTGTGGCGCTGGGCCTGACGGTGACGCTCGTCTGGCTGTACCTCGAGATCCTGCGCCTGCTGAGCTACTTCCAGAACGATTAGCGTAGAAACACACAATGGGCGGTCACCGATGGTGACCGCCCATTTGTGTGTTTCCGCCGAGATCATGGATAAGTAGTCGAATTGCGGGTGCACGCCTACATAGCCATGATCTCGTCGCAGCGAAAGCTAGCTGAGCCGCTCCAGCACCATCGCCATACCCTGCCCACCGCCGACGCACATGGTCTCGAGGCCGAACTGCTTGTCGTGGCTTTGCAGGTTGTTGAGCAGTGTCGCGGTGATTCGCGCGCCGGTCATGCCGAACGGGTGGCCGAGCGCGATCGCGCCGCCGGAGACGTTCAGCTTGTCCTCGTCGATCTTCAGTTCCCGCGCCGAGCCGATGACCTGCACGGCGAACGCCTCGTTGATCTCGACCAGGTCGATGTCGTCGATCGTCATGCCGGCGATCTTCAGTGCCTTGCGGGACGCCTCGATCGGACCGAGGCCCATGATCTCCGGCGACAGGCCCGTCACCGCGGTGGACACAATCCGCGCCAGCGGCGTGAGGCCCAACTCGCGAGCCTTGGTGTCGCTCATGATCACCAGCGCCGCCGCGCCGTCGTTGAGCGGGCAGGCATTGCCCGCGGTCACGGTGCCGTCGGGGCGGAAGACCGGCTTGAGCTGCGACACCGCCTCGTAGGTGGTGCCAAAACGGGGACCGTCATCCTTGGCGACAACCGTGCCGTCGGCCAGCGTCACCGGCGTGATCTCTCGCTCGAAGTGGCCGCTCTTGATGGCCTCCTCCGCGCGGTTCTGCGAGCGGACACCCCAGCGGTCCTGATCCTCGCGGGAAATGCCGGTGAGCTTCACGACATTCTCGGCGGTCTGACCCATCGCGATGTAGGCGTCGGGCAGTTGGCCGTCTTCCCGCGGATCGTGCCAGTCAACACCGCCCTGTGCCATCTTGGCCGTACGCTCCTCGGCGTCGGCGAAAATCGGGTTCTTGGTGTCCGGCAGGCCGTCGGAGTTGCCCTTCACGAACCGGGAGACCGTCTCGACCCCGGCGGAGATGAACACGTCGCCCTCGCCGGCCTTGATGGCGTGGAACGCCATGCGCGTGGTCTGCAACGACGACGAACAGTAGCGGGTGATGGTGGTGCCGGGCAGGAAGTCGTAACCGAGGGCGACTGCGACGATGCGGCCCATGTTGTAGCCCTGCTCGCCGCCGGGCAAGCCGCAGCCGAGGATCAGGTCGTCGATGTCGTGCGGATCCAGAGCGGGGACCTTGTCCAGCGCGGCCCGGACCATCTGAACGGTGAGGTCGTCGGGGCGCATGCTCACCAGCGAGCCCTTGCCGGCGCGACCGATCGGCGAGCGGGCGGCGGAAACGATTACTGCTTCGGGCATTGGGACTCCTCACAGCCTTGTGACGTTCGTTGCCTCGAATCTACGTGGTCGCGCCGACAACGGTCGACGCCGGTTCGACTCAGTGGGAGCCAACCAGCCCGCGAAGGAACTGACCCGGACATGGAACGATAGGTGCATGCGCATCGCGGATCACGTCAGCGAACTCATCGGGAACACGCCGCTGGTGCGGCTTCGCTCGGTCGCCGGGCCGAACGCTGGTCTCGTTGCCGCGAAGGTGGAGTACCTCAACCCGGGCGGCAGCGTGAAGGACCGCATCGCGATCAAGATGATCGACGCGGCCGAGGAGTCGGGAGAGCTCCGGCCGGGCGGCACGATCGTCGAGCCGACGTCGGGAAACACCGGTGTCGGCCTGGCCATTGTCGCCCAGCAGCGCGGCTACAAATGCGTATTTGTCTGCCCGGACAAGGTCTCCGAGGACAAGCGAAACGTGTTGCGCGCCTACGGCGCCGAGGTCGTGGTCTGCCCGACCGCAGTGCCGCCGGACCACCCCGACAGCTACTACAGCGTCTCCGACCGCCTGGTCCGTGAGATCGATGGCGCATGGAAACCGGACCAGTACTCGAACCCGGGCGGACCGGCGAGTCACTACGAAACCACCGGACCGGAGATCTGGCGCGACACCGATGGCCGCGTCACGCACTTCGTCTGCGGTGTCGGCACCGGCGGCACCATCACCGGAACCGGCCGCTACTTGAAGGAAGTCTCCGGCGGCAAGGTCAAGGTGGTCGGCGCGGACCCGGAGGGCTCGGTGTATTCCGGGGGCAGCGGTCGTCCGTACCTTGTGGAAGGCGTCGGCGAGGATTTCTGGCCGTCGGCCTACGACCCGTCCGTCCCGGACGAAATCATCGCCGTCTCGGACGCGGATTCGTTCGAGATGACCCGCCGCCTCGCTCGTGAGGAAGGCTTGTTGGTCGGGGGTTCGTGCGGCATGGCCGTCGTGGCGGCGCTCGAGGTCGCCGAGCGCGAAGGCCCCGACGCACTCGTGGTGGTGCTCCTTCCCGACGGCGGGCGAGGCTACCTGTCGAAGATCTTCAACGACGACTGGATGCGCTCCTACGGCTTCCTGCGCACTCCGCTCGACGGCAAGCGCAGCGAACCGACAGTCGGCGACGTGCTGCGCGGTAAGTCTGGTGCCTTGCCGGATCTGGTGCACACCCACCCGTCCGAAACCCTGCGCGACGCCATCGAGATCTTGCGCGAGTACGGCGTTTCGCAGATGCCGGTGGTCGGCGCCGAGCCGCCCGTGATGGCCGGTGAGGTGCAGGGCAGCGTCACCGAACGCGACCTGTTGAGTGCGGTCTTCGAAGGCCGCGCGCACCTGACCGACTCGGTGGCCAAGCACATGAGCCCGCCGTTCCCGCTGATCGGTGCGGGTGAACCGGTTTCCGCGGCGACCAAGTCACTGGAGGAGACCGACGCGCTGATGGTGGTCGACGACGGCAAGCCGGTGGGTGTGATCACCCGCCACGACCTGCTGGCCTGGTTGAGCGCGAGCTTGTAACCCCACCTGCTCAGGGCACGGTGAAGTCGCCGTGGCCGGGGATGTTCAGTGAGCCCGTGGTGACGGTCGCGGTGATGTGACCGGTCCCGGTGGGCTGGTAGAGCGCGTACTGGATGCTGCCGTACATGCCGGCCACCACGTTGACGGACCAGCGACCGGTCGCTCCGGTGTCGAGATTGCGCCAGTCAACGTTGACCGGGACGTTGCACACCGGCGCGAACGGGTAGGGGCCACCGAAGCCGATCAGCGGTCCGGACTGCATGTTCAAGATTGCCTTGTCCGGCCAGTCCGGGCTGGTGGTGGCCCACACGCGAATGTTGCCGCCGCAGATCAGCGCGCCGTTGGCGAGAGTCTGGGTCTGCGTGAAATCAGTGGTGGTCGCGCCCGCGCCGGGTGCTGCCGCAAGTGGAATCAGCGCCGCACTGCCGATCGCGGCCGCGCGCGCGAACAAGGACATCCATCTACCCATGTGTCAGCTCCATCGGTGGAAGTGGTTGCGCACCGAGGGTAACCACCGTCTCGACGCGCGCGATCTTGTGCCCCGGCACCGGGTTCGCGTGCGGCAGCACCGCAAAGAGGCGAGCGGTGGGTCAGCGGAACGCGTTGGAACCGGTGAGCGCTTGGCCGATCACGAGTTGATGCACCTCGGCGGTGCCCTCGTAGGTCAGCACGGACTCGAGGTTGTTGGCGTGCCGCAGCACCGGATACTCCAAGGTAATTCCGTTGGCACCCAATATGGTTCGGCAGGTGCGGGCAATCTCCAGCGCAGCGCGGGTGTTGTTCAGCTTGCCGACGCTGACCTGTTCGCTGCGCAGCGCACCGGAGTCCTTGAGCCGACCGAGGTGCAGGGCAAGTAGCTGACCCTTGCCCAACTCGACCGCCATGTCGGCGATCTTGCCCTGCGTCAGTTGGTAAGCCGCCAGCGGCTTGTCGAAGACTTCGCGCGATTGCGCGTAGGCGATGGCGGCTTCGAGGCAGTCGCGGGCCGCGCCCATCGAACCAAAAATGATCCCGAACCGTGCCTCGTTGAGACAACCGAGCGGCCCGGCCAAACCGCGAGCGTCGGGGAGTGCGGCGTCGGCGGGCAGGCGGAGGTCGTCGAAGCTCAATTCGGCAGTGATGGACGCCCGCAGCGAAAGCTTCTTGTGCATCTCGCGCGCGCTGAACCCGGGGGTGTCGGTGGGGACGATGAAGCCCTTGATGCGCTCGTCGGTTTGCGCCCACACGATGGCGACGTCGGCCACCGTGCCGTTGGTGATCCACATCTTGGAGCCATTGAGAATCCAGTCCGAGCCGTCCTTGACGGCCCGGGTGCGCATGCCGCCGGGGTTGGAGCCGAAGTCTGGCTCGGTGAGCCCGAAACAACCCAGCACATCGCCGGCGGCCATGCCGGACAGCCACTGCTGTTTTTGCTTCTCCGAGCCGTATTTGTGAATCGCGGTCATCGCCAGCGAGCCCTGGACCGACACCATGCTGCGCAGCCCGGAATCGGCTGCCTCGAGTTCCTGACATGCCAGGCCGTATGCGGTGGCCGACGTTCCGGCGCAGCCGTAGCCGTGCAGATGCATGCCGAGCAGTCCGAGTTTTCCGAACTCGGCGGCGAGTTCGCGCGCCGGTACCGTGCCCGCCTCGAACCAGTCGGCAAGGTTCGGCCGAATTCGTTCCGCGACGAAAGCGCGGACCGTCGCGGCAATGTCGCGTTCCTCGGGCTGCAGGAGCCCGTCGAGCGCGAACAATTCATCGAGGGTCACGGTGTCGGCCATGAGTTTCAACCTACAACCGCTCCACTAGTCTTGGGCCCCATGAGCGAGCAGCGCAGCAAGGCCGACCACGACCGCTGGCAGGGTTTCTCCACCAAGGCCGTGCACGCCGGGTTCGATCCCGACCCGCAGACCGGGGTGGTCAACGTTCCGATCTACGCGAGCTCGACGTTCGCCCAGGACGGCGTCGGCGGTTTACGCGGCGGGTTCGAGTACGCGCGGACGGGCAACCCGACGCGCTCCGCGTTGGAGGCATCGCTGGCGGCCATCGAGTCGGGAACGTACGGACGGGCATTCAGTTCCGGGATGGCGGCCACTGACTGCATGCTGCGAGCGGCGCTGCGTCCCGGGGACCACCTGGTGATCCCCAACGACGCCTACGGTGGCACGTTTCGGCTGATCGACAAGGTCTTCACCCAGTGGGGCATCGAGTACTCGGTTGCGCCGATCGCGGATCCCGCCGCCGTGCGGGAGGCGATGCGGCCCAGCACCAAGTTGATATGGGTCGAGACGCCGACCAATCCACTGCTCAATGTCGGTGACATCGCCGCGATCGCCGAATTGGCACATGCCGGGGGCGCGAAGCTGGTCGTGGATAACACTTTTGCCTCTCCGTACCTGCAGCAGCCGCTGACGCTGGGCGCCGATGTGGTCCTGCACTCGACGACGAAATATCTCGGCGGGCACTCCGATGTGGTCGGCGGTGCGCTCGTCACCAACGACGAGGAGCTCGACGTCGCGTTCGCGTTCCTGCAGAACGGTGCCGGTGCGGTGCCGGGGCCGTTCGACGCGTACCTGACCATGCGCGGGATCAAGACGCTGGCCTTGCGAATGGAGCGACACAGTGACAACGCCGAAGCGGTCGCGGAGTTCTTGAGCGGGCACTCGGCTGTCTCGCACGTGATCTACCCCGGACTCGCCGAGCACCCAGGGCATGCGGTGGCGGCCAAGCAGATGCGCAGGTTCGGTGGCATGGTGTCGGTGCGACTGGCCGGGGGCATCGAGGCCGCGCGCGATTTGTGCTCGCGCACCGAAGTGTTCACGCTCGCCGAATCGCTCGGCGGGGTGGAGTCGCTGATCGAGCACCCGGCCGCGATGACGCACGCCTCCACCGAAGGGTCGGAGTTGGAGGTCCCGGCGGACCTGGTGCGGCTGTCCGTAGGTATCGAGGACGCCGCGGATTTGGTGGGCGATCTGGAGCAGGCGCTGGCCTGAGTCATCCACGCGACGAGGCGGTCCGTTCGTGGCAGCATGGCGCCTATGGACACCGTCGTTGCGCTGCCGTCCGGTTCTGTGCGTGGCACGACCACCGGGGAGGTGAGCAGGTTCCTCGGCGTCCCGTACGCGGCCTCGCCGGCCAGAACCGGTTGGTTGCAACCGTCGGTGCCGGTCGAGCCGTGGGTTGGGGTGCGCGATGCCGTTTCTTACGGGCCGACGGTGCCCAAGAACCCGTACCCGTGGCCGTCGTCGGAACTGCTCGCGGAACCGGAAATCTCGGGCGAGGAGTGCCTGAACCTCAACGTGTGGACGCCGAACGTGAACGGTTCAGCGCCGGTGTTCGTTTGGATCCACGGTGGCGCCTTCCGCAACGGCAGCGGGGCGGTCCCGCAGTACGACGGCACGGCGTTCGCACGCGACGGCGTCGTGTGCGTGACCATCAACTATCGGCTGGGTGTCTTCGGCTTCGCCGATTTCGGCGACGAACACACGAACATCGGCCTGCGCGATCAACTCGCCGCGCTGCGCTGGGTTCAGGACAACATCGCGCATTTCGGCGGCGATCCCGCGCGCGTCACCATTGGCGGTGAGTCCGCCGGCGGGATGAGCGTCGGTTGTCTGCTCAGCTCGCCACTGTCGACGGGCCTGTTCCGCGCCGCGATTCTGCAGAGCGGTGCCGGTCACCACGCGCTGCCGCGTGCATCTGCACAAGTCGTTGCAACCGAACTCGCGCAACGACTCGGGGTCCCGCCGACGCGCGATGCGCTGGCCGAAGTGCCGCCGGCGCTGGTGCTGGCCGAGCAGGACACGCTCTGCCAAGAGATTCAGCTGAGCGGCGATGTGGCCCGGTGGGGCAAGGCGGCCGTCGACCTCATGGCATTCGAGCCGGTTGTCGATGGCGACGTTTTGCCGGCGTTGCCTATCGATTCAGTGAGCACGGGTGCCGGTCGTGATGTGCCCGTCCTCATCGGTTCGACCGCCGACGAATTCCGTTTCTTCTCGGTGCCCTCCGGTGTCGCCGCGCAGGTTACCGAGGAGGCGCTCGCCGGCGCGGCGGCGGCATACGGGGTCCGCGACGCGCCGACGGCATATCCGGATGGCACGCCCGGCGAGCGACTTTCGGCGCTGATGACGGATTGGTTCTTCCGCATTCCCGCGGTCCGCCTGGCGGAGGCGAGGGCCGGCGCGGCGCCGACGCACATGTACGAGTTCGCGTGGCCGTCCCGCGCCATCGAGGGCCTCGGGTCCTGCCATGCCCTGGAAATCGCGTTCGTGTTCGACACGCTCGGCGCGCAGGGCACCGAACGGCTCACCGGACCGAACCCGCCGCAGCACATTGCCGATGAGATGCATGCGGCGTGGGTCCGCTTCATCGTCGACGGCGACCCGGGCTGGCCGGCCTACACGCCGGACGACCGGGTGGTGCGGGTGTTCGACACCGACTCATCGACGGTCACTGACCCGCGACCGATCCAACGCAAGCTCTGGGACGGTGTCCGCTAGGCCGCGCGCGCTCAGCCTCGGTACGGCTCGGCGCTGACCAGCGTCACTTTCATGGTGTTGCCGTTGGGCAGTTGGTATTCGCGCGTCTCGCCGACCTTGGCGTCGATCAGTGCGTGGCCCAGCGGGGAGTTCGGCGAGTAGATCTCGATCTCGGAACTGCGCACACCCTCTTCGCGGGTGGCGATCAGGAAGGTTTCCTTGTCCGACTCGTCGCCGTCGTAGTACACGGTGACGACGGACCCGGGCAGGGCCACGCCGGATTGGGTGGGCGCCTCGCCGACCTTGGCGTTGTTGAGCAGTTCCTGCAGTTGGCGAATGCGGGCCTCCTGCTGGCCCTGCTCCTCGCGGGCAGCGTGGTAACCGCCGTTCTCCTTGAGGTCGCCCTCTTCGCGTCTCTCGTTGATTTCGGCGGCGATGACCGGACGGTTGGCAATGAGCTGGTCGAGTTCGTGCTTGAGCCGGTCGTGCGACTCTTGGGTCAACCAGGTCACCTGGGTCTCGGTCATCTCGATCACTCCTTGTTGTCGGTCCCCGCTCGGGATCCCCGTGTCACGTGCGTGGTCTTCGGCCAAGCGATCCCGGGAAATCTCGAACCCCCGACTGGCCCTTCCAGGCCTGTATCGCCCCGCCGTAATGCAGCAAACACGGCTCCAGTGGACCCGGAACCGTGTATCCGAGCAGTCTAGCACGAGCGCCGCTACCAAGGCTGGTGTCGAAAAAAGACGGTAGCGACGCGCGTGCGTTTGTTTTACGTCCTCGTGAGATACCCAGGAACGTCGAAACTACACCCGTACACGTCCCCGGCGGCCGGTGGTTTTGACGTGCGGATCGGGGTTTCGACGACGACGG
Source organism: Skermania sp. ID1734 (assembly GCF_007489285.1). Classification (GTDB taxonomy): domain Bacteria; phylum Actinomycetota; class Actinomycetes; order Mycobacteriales; family Mycobacteriaceae; genus ID1734. The sequence goes on along the minus strand of NZ_VLIY01000001.1, from coordinate 241,430 downwards.
TGCCGCTCGACGACGGCGCGATGTAGACCTCGCGACGGCCCGCCTCGTCGCCGTCTTTCGATTTCGCCACCACGATGCAATCGGCGGCGCGCGATGGGTCCTTGCGGGTCACCGTGAACTTGATCGTCATCGTGGAGTCGTTGACCGCGTCGTAGGAGACCTGCTGGCCGTTGATGTCTTGCGGGCCGAACCGGAGGTAGCCCAGATAGGCGACACCGACTCCGGCCAGCACGACACCCACCCCGATCAGCGCCGGCACCCATCTGGGCCAGCGTCGGCGGCGCGCGCCGTAGCGGTCCGCGAGCCGGGTCGGCTGTTGGGTGGCGGGTGCCATGGCATCTCCGGAAGGGGTAAGGCGCGGGGGTGTCGGGGACAAGTGGAACTATAGAGAGTGGCCCGTGTTGGCTGCTCGAGCCCATCAGGCCGAGCGTCGACGGCAGGCCCAGGCGAAACCGAGGTGAAGGAACAAGGTGAGCGGATTCCGGCTCATGGCCGTGCACGCCCATCCCGACGATGAGTCGAGTAAGGGCGCGGCGACAACCGCGCGGTACGCGGACGAAGGCAACGATGTGCTCGTTGTGACGCTGACCGGTGGCGAGCGTGGCGACATCCTCAATCCGGCCATGGACGTACCGGGCGTGATCGACCGGATGAACGAAATCCGGCGTGAGGAGATGGCTGAAGCGGCCCGCATCCTGGGCGTTCGCCAACTCTGGCTCGGCTTCATGGACTCCGGCCTGCCCGAAGGCGACCCGCCGCCACCGTTGCCTGAGGGGTGCTTCGCCTTGGTGCCGCTCGAAGAAGCGACCGAAGCGCTGGTCCGTGTCGTGCGCGAGTTCAAGCCGCACGTCATGACGACCTATGACGAAAACGGCGGCTACCCGCATCCGGATCACATCAGATGCCACGAGGTCACGGTTGCCGCCTTCGACGCCGCCGGTGACCCCAACCGCTTCCCGGATGCGGGTGAGCCGTGGACGCCGCTGAAGCTCTACTACAACCACGGCTTTGTGCGTCGGCGCCTCGAGTTGTTCAAAGAGGAGTACGAGCGGATCGGCGAGCCGTTCCCCATGCAGGAGTGGCTGGACCGCTGGCGGCCCGAACACGGCGACATCATGGCCCGGGTCACCACGCAAATCGAATGCGGCAAATACTTTCCCGCCCGCGACGACGCCTTGCGCGCGCACGCCACTCAGATCGATCCGAACGGCATGTTCTTCGCCATTCCCACCGAGATGCAGCAGCGCATCTGGCCCACCGAAGAGTTCGAACTCGCCAAGACCCGGGTGCGTACGGCCATACCGGAAAATGACCTGTTCGCGGGCATCGAGCCAGGAGGGCTGCGATGAACTCGCTCGCGTTGGTCGTGCTTGCGGACAACCCCACCGGACCCGAGTTCGGCAAAGCCTCGCCGATCGGCCTGGTGATCGTGCTGCTGTTGTTGGTGGGCACGGCACTGCTGATCCGCTCTATGAACAAGCACATCCGTGGCCTGCCGAAGACCTTCGAGCCGGAGCACCCGGAGCCGGACCAGGCCGCCGACGAGGGCACCGAACCCACGGCCACGGATAACAAACCGGCCGACAGGCACGAGTGAGCGGCAGGGACCACAACACTCTCGGTACGGCCACCAGCCCGTACCTACGCCAACACGCGGACAACCCGGTGCACTGGCAGCAGTGGTCGCCGGAGGCGCTTTCCTGGGCGCGTGAACGCGACGTGCCGGTGCTGCTGAGCATCGGCTACGCCGCCTGCCACTGGTGTCACGTGATGGCCCACGAGTCGTTCGAGGATCCGGCCACCGCGCAGGTGATGAACGAGAACTTCGTCTGCATCAAGGTCGATCGCGAGGAACGTCCGGACCTCGACGCCATCTACATGAACGCCACCGTCGCCATGACCGGCCAGGGTGGGTGGCCGATGACGTGCTTCCTCACCCCCGACGGGGAGCCCTTCTACTGCGGCACCTATTACCCGAAGATGCCCCATGGCGGCATGCCGTCGTTTGGTCAACTTCTCGAGGCGATCACGCAAACCTGGCTCAATCGCCGCGACGAGGTGGGGCAGGCAGCGGCGTCGGTAACCGCCGAACTTCGCCGCGGCTCGCAACTACCAACGGTCGCCATCGAGGTCGGACCAGCTTTGCTCGACCACGCCATCAATGCGGTGCTGCGCGACGAGGACCGTGACCACGGCGGATTTGGCACCGCACCGAAGTTTCCACCCTCGGCGCTGCTCGAGGGCCTGCTGCGCGGATACGAGCGAACCGGGGACGTCCGCGTGCTCGAGACCGTCACCCGGACTGCTGCGGCGATGGGCCGCGGGGGCATCTACGACCAGTTGCGCGGCGGCTTCGCGCGGTACTCGGTGGACGCCGGCTGGGTGGTGCCGCACTTCGAAAAAATGCTCTACGACAATGCCTTGCTGCTGCGGTGCTATGCCCATCTGGCGCGTCGGACCGGATCGGCGTTCGCCCGGCGTATCGCCGAGGAGACAGCGGGTTTCATCCTCGCCGACCTCGGCACCGCCGAGGGCGGATTCGCCTCGGCGCTCGACGCGGACACCGATGGCGTGGAGGGCAAGACCTACGTCTGGACCCCGGCGCAGCTCGCCGACGTGCTCGGCGCTGCGGATGGTGCTTGGGCGGCAAGTCTTTTCGGTGTCACCGAGGGCGGCACTTTCGAGCACGGCACGTCAGTGCTGCAGTTGCGGCGCGATCCCGATGATGGCGAGCGGTATTCGTCAGTGCGGGCGCGCTTGCGTGCGGCCCGCGATCAGCGCAGCCAGCCGCACCGCGACGACAAGGTCGTCACCGCCTGGAACGGGATGGCCATCGCGGCCTTGACCGAAGCCGGAATTGCCTGCGGGAACAGCGCGTTCATCGATGCGGCGATTCGCTGCGCAAGGTTCGTCTTGGCCGCTCACGTCGAGCAGAGCCGGGTTCGGCGCTCCTCACTCGGCGGCGTCGTCGGGGCGGCCGCGGGCATCCTCGAGGATTACGCCTGGCTCGCGACCGGCTTGCTCGCCCTGCACCAGGCCACCGGCGAGACCGCATGGCTGACGCAGGCGCAGGGCCTTCTTGACGCTGCGGTACAGCATTTCATCGATGTCGAGAATCCAGGCGAATGGTTCGACACGGCCGACGACGCCGAGGCACTGCTCACCCGGCCGAAGGATCCGATCGACGGCGCCACCCCGGCCGGTGCCTCCGCGCTCGCGGAAGCGCTACTGACGGCGTCGGTGCTGAGCGAGCCGGAAGCGGCCGCCCGCTACGGAGAACATGCTCGGGGAACCATCGACCGGGCCGCCGTGATTCTGGCGCGGGCGCCGCGTTCGGCGGGGCAGTGGTTGTCGGTCGCCGAAGCCGCTACCCACGGCCCGATTCAAGTTGCCGTGGTCGCTGAATCCGGCGGCGGCGAATTATCTGATGTCGCCAGGGAATTGGTTCCTGGTGGGGCTGTCGTGGTGGCCGGTCCCGCAGATGGCGCGCCGCTGCTGGCGGACCGATCTACCTGTGACGGCGCGGCGGCCGCGTATGTCTGCCGCGGGTTCGTTTGCGACAGGCCAGTTTCCGATCCGGACGTGTTGCGCGATCTCCTGGCGCGTCGTCCGGGCGGATAGCCGCTGTTATCGGTCCAGCTCTTCGTTTCTTCCGCGCGGCCGCGCAGTCGCAGCACCCCGTGCGGCGTCCACAGATCCCGTTCCGCGGAGCTGGCGGCCTCGACGACAGCTTGCGTCACCAGAATCCGTTGCGGCACTTTCTTGGCCGCTTCGGTCAGCCTCGCGGCCTCGTTGACCGGATCGCCGATCACGGTGTATTCCAAGCGTTTGTCGGAGCCGATGTCGCCGGCGAACACCGTTCCGCGTGCGACACCGATGCCGATGTCGAGTTCGTCGTCGGCGACCACCGCGTTGCGGATGCGCCGCGCCGTCCGCAGCGCCGCGCTGGCGTCGTCGTCGAGTTCGATTGGCGCGCCGAAGATGCACAGCGCCGCATCACCTTCGAACTTGTTGACCAGGCCCTGATTTGCGTCCGTCGCCTCGACCACCACGGTCAGCAGGCGATTGAGTTTGTCGACGAAGACGTGCGGTTCGAGTTGGTGCGCAAGCTCGGTGGAGCCGACGATGTCGACGAACAGCGCGGTCACTTCGCGCAGGTCGCCCGCGAGGTCCACCTCGTCGCGCAGCGCACGTTCGGCCACGTTGACGCCGACGTGGCGGTCGAACACCCGACGCAGCCGTTCCCGTTCGCGCAGCCCCTCGGTCATGTCGTTGATGGCACCCTGGAGCTGGCCGATCTCACTGGTGCTGTCGATGGGTACATGGACGTTGAGATCACCGCCCGCCACCCGGTTCAACGCGGCCCGCAGGTTTCGCAGTGGGATGGCGACTGCCCGCGCGAGTGCGCCGGTGGCGAGAATCCCGCAGGCCACCGCGACGATCATCACGACGAGGCCGCCCCGGACGCGATCTTGCAGCGGTGTCGCGGGGTCGGTCAGAATCAGAGCCAGGCTGGCCCACGGTATTCCGCTGGCCAGCAGCCAGGTGATACCCACCCGCGCCAGCGCGCTGGTGCTGGGATGTTCGGCCGGGCCGATCACCGCTGCGCACAGCGGAATCAGCGGTCGCATCAACTGGTCGAAGACCAGGTAGGCGAATCCGGACGAGGTGACCGCGCCGAAGGTGACCAACAGGACAGACGTCACCAGGTCGCGGTTACCGACCAGGATCGCCACCAGCACGCCGTCGAGTGCGATACCGGGCAGCCACAGCGCCACATTCAGCATCCCCATGTCCCGGGGCAGCCCGATCACGCGGCGCGCCTCACGCGGCGAAGGTTGGCGGGCGTCGAGATACCAGTCGAGGTACTTGCGCCACATCCGATTGGTGGCGTAGGCGCCGACAGAGGATGAGATCATCAGGTAGCCGAGTGTGGCAATCACGATGGCCGTCGTCGCCGTGCCCAGTCGCCCGATGATCCCCGTCAACCAGAGTTGGATGATGACGACGGCGAAACCACCGAAGCCGCACAACTCACCGGCCACCGTGAATCCGAACCGCGACTGCAGCGCGCTGTCGACAACGCGTTCCTTCAACACGGCGGGCCGAATCACGGCAGCCACCAGTTCCACTTACCGAACAGTCGCATCAGGGCTGGTACCAGGATCAACCGCACGATGAGCGCGTCGATCGCCACCGCCACGGCCAGCGCCAGGCCAATCTGTTTGAGCTCCAACACGTTTGCGGTGACGAAGCTACCGAACACCACCACCATGATCGCCGCGGCGGCGGTGATGGGCCGGGCGGTGTGGGCGAGTCCGGTGGCGACCGCGGCGCGGTTGTCGCCGGTGGCATCCCAGGTTTCCTTCATCCGGCTGATGAGAAACACCTCGTAGTCCATCGACAGTCCGAACAGGACTGCGAAGACGAGGGTCGGCAGGAACACCTGAAGAAAGCCGGGACTTCGGAAATCCAAGACCGTTTCGCCCACGCCCCACTGGAAGATGGCCACAGTGATGCCCAGCGCCGCACCGGTGGCCAGCAGATTCATCACGATCGCCTTGATGGGCAGCACCACGCTGCGGAAGACGATCGTCAGGAAGACGATCGAGCACGCCAGCACCAATGCGATGACCAGCGGCAGCTTTCCGGTGATCTCGTTGGAGATGTCGACGAATTCCGCGGAGATGCCGCCGACCATGACCTGTGGACCGCCATTGGCCTGCAGCGTTTCACCTTCAGTGCGGATCTCGCGGACCAGATTGGCCGCCGGGGTCGAGTCGAAGGCGACGGCCGGGATGGCGTTGACGATCATTCGCCCGTCGAGGCTCAGCGGCACCACCGTGGACACCCGCGGGTCGTGGCGGAGTCGGTCGACAAACTGATTCGCCGCCGCCATCCCGGTCGCATCCATCGGGGTGTCGTCGGGGCCGGTGATGAGGACCTCGACGGGGGCGAGCAGGCCGGAGGAGAAGTTGTGCGAAATGACGGCGGAGGCTCGGCCCGACGGTTCGTTCGCGATCGCCGCCGAACTCATGTCGATGCCGTAGCGGATGCCGGTGATCGGCCACGCCGCCACCACCAGGACCGCTATCGCCAACCCGCCGAACAGCACGGGATGCGCCATCATCGCGTGCGCCCAGCGGGCCCAGCCGCTGCGCTGGGGGTCATGGACTTCGGCCGGTTGCAGCCGCTCGGGCAAGCCGCCCCGGTTGATCGTCGGACCGAGTGTGGCGAGCAGCGCCGGCAACAGGGTCAACGCGACCGCCAGCGTGCACAGCACGGCGGTGGCGACACCGATTGCGATCCCGCGGAACACCGGTGAGCGCATCACCACCAGTGAGCACAGCGAGATCATCACGATCAGTCCGGACGCGACGATTGTGCGACCTGCGGTCCCCAGTGCGATGCCGACCGCGTGTGCGATGCGCTCGTGGTCGGCGCGGGATTCCACGTTGGCGCGGGTCAATTCCTCGCGGAATCGGCTGACGACGAACATCGCGTAGTCGATGCCGACGCCGGTGCCGATCATCGTGGCCATCGAGACGACCAGCGAATCGAACCCTATCGCCGACGAGAGCAGAAACATCACGCCGAACGCCAGCAGAATTCCGGCCAGCGCGACCCCGACGGGGACCATCGCGGCGGCGACTGCACCTAGCGCGAGCACCAGCAGCACAAGCGCGACCGGGATGCCGATCGCCTCCGCCTTCTCGACATCGTGGCGTTCGACATCGACGAGGTCGTTCTGCACGGCGGAGTAACCAGTGACTCCGACGCGGACGGTGTTGGTCGCGGTGTGCTGCATGGCCGTCTGCAACTCGGCGGCAATGTCGGCGCGCTGCGCGGCGCTGCCGTCGATGCTGACCACGGCGAAAGCGGCGTGCCGGTTCGCAGAGATCTGCTCGGCGGGGTTGCCGTCGAAGGGGCCGACCACCGTGCGTACCCCGGAGATGGCCTGCGCCTTGTGCACGGCCGCGTCGATCGCCGCGCGGTAGTCCGCGGCGTCGACCGTGGTCGTGGGCGAGTCGAAGGTGATGACGTCCTGTTCGACCCCGAGTTGTGGGAAGTGCTGGGCGGCGAGCTGGTCCACCCGTGCCGACTCGGAGTTGTCCATGCCGAAATCGGGAGCCTGCAGCCGCGCGTTGAGCGTCGGGTAGGACAGCGCGCAGCCAAGCAAGACGACTATCCACACCGACAGCACCAGCCGGCGACGGCGAGCCATGAGCAAGCCCCAGCGCATGCCCAGCCGCGGACCGCGCGACGGCGGTGTCGCGTCGGGTCGGGCGATCGTGATCGGCTCGGCCATCTCGCTCTTCTTCGTCTCGCGGGACACCCGCACGGCCCGCCACGGCGCTGTCGGTAGGCCAGGTACCTGTGACTTTACTGGCAGTACCGTCGCGTGTGGCGACATCGCGGTCAGGCTGTGCCGAACACCACCAGCCAGACCGCGATGTAATGACACAGCGCCGCGACGACGGTTGCGGCGTGGAAGAACTCGTGGTGACCGAAGGTGCCCGGCCACGGATTAGGCCAGCGGGTCGCATACAGAATTGCGCCGCCGCTGTAGAGCACGCCGCCGACGACCAACAACACAACGGGCGCGACACCGACAGCGTGCGTCAGCGTGCCGGCCACCGGGACGATCGCCCAGCCGAGCAGGAGATAGAGCGGCACGCCGACCCAGCGCGGCGCGGTCGGCCACAGCATCTTCAGCGCGACGCCGGCGAGGGCTCCCGCCCACACCACCGACAACAGCGTGGTTCCGGTCTGCTGCGGCAAACCGAGCAAGGCGAACGGCGTGTAACTGCCCGCAATGAACAGAAAGATCATCGAGTGGTCGGCGCGCTTCATCCACCGCCTGGACTGCTCGTCGTGCCAGTGGATGCGGTGGTAGGTGGCGCTGACGCCGAAGACGCCGCACACGGTGAGGCTGTAGACCGCGGTGGCAAAGCCGGCCTTGGCCGAGACCAGCGATGCGGACAGCGCCACCAGGCAAATGCCGGTGATCACCGAGACGCCAAAGGCATAGAGGTGAATCCAGCCGCGCATGCGCGGTTTGACCACCGGCAATTCGTCCAGTCCAAATGCCGTCACGTGGGCACCCCTTCTCTCCTGAGAGCTAACCTACGGTACCGTAGGTTACTTCGTGGTAGTGGTGCGGACCCGTCCCGTCACGCAGGTGCTGCGCCGTTGACGGCGTAATCTAAAACATCGTGCAGCCCCCGCGAATCGTCGACCGTTCTTGGTGTCTCATGGTGTGTCGATGAAGCCGTCGGACGTGCTGTACCGGGTCTATGAAGACCGGTTGTTGCGCCAGCTCGCCGGTAAGGAGCACCCCCGTCATGTCGCGGTGATGTGCGACGGCAACCGGCGCTGGGCGCGCGAAAACGGCTTCACCGACGTCAGTCACGGCCACCGCATGGGTGCGAAAAAGATTGCCGAGCTGCTCAGTTGGTGCGATGCCGCGGGCATCGAGATGGCGACCATCTATTTGCTGTCCACCGAAAATCTGGGCCGCGACGCCGACGAACTCGACGCGCTGATCGAGATCATCATCGATGTGGTCGAAGAGATCAGCGGACCCGAGCAGAACTGGAGCGTCCGGATCGTCGGTTCGCTCGACCTGCTGCCGGAATCGGCGGCCGAGCGGCTGCGGACCGCCGCCCAGCGCACCGCCGACCGGACGGGGACGCACGTCAACGTCGCCGTCGGATATGGCGGACGCCAAGAGGTTGCCGACGCGGTGCGTGCGCTCGTGCGCAGCAACCTCGACGCCGGATTGGACGGCGACAAACTTGTCGAGGCAATTACCGTCGAAGGGATCGGCGAGCATCTCTACACCTCGGGGCAGCCGGACCCCGACCTGGTGATTCGTACGTCCGGGGAGCAGCGGCTGTCGGGCTTCTTGCTGTGGCAGAGCGCGTATTCGGAAATCTGGTTCACCGAGGCGTACTGGCCGGAATTCCGGCGGGTGGACTTTCTGCGTGCCTTGCGCGACTATGCGGCCCGCCATCGGCGGTTCGGCGTGTAGGTGCCGATGCCCTGGGCCATACTCGGACACTGTGAAGCCCGCTAAACAACGCAGCGACATCCGCTACACCAGCTACGAGGATTTCGGTCGCCGGTTCTTCGAGCACGCGGTGACCGTGGAGCGCGTGAGCAGTTCCTTCGACCAGATCGCGGGCAGCAAGTTCGATTTCGGGCCGATCGGTGTCGGACCCGGCAAGCTCGCGAAGGTATCGGCCAAGGTCGAGTTGGGTGAGCCGCGGCTCGAGCGCGAGGAGAAGGAATGCATCACCTTCGAACTCGTCGTGCCGCTCACCATCGACCTCACCATCGATCTGCAATTGGACAAGCACCGCTTCGATGTGAGCGGCGAGATCTATCTGCACCTCACTGCGCGGGCCGCCGAGCCGCTGAAGCTGATCATCGATGTGGACGAGCCGTCGACTCGGGACGTCAAGATCGACGTGTCGCCGGAGACATTCCGCGGTGCGCTGGTTCGGATCATCGCCAGTGTGGATCTTGAAATCAAGCGGTTCATCGCCAAATATGTGGCCAAGGAGATTCGTAAGCCCGAGATCGAAAAGGCCCGGGAAATCGACCTCGCGGCGCGCATCGACGCCGCCTGGGAGCATCAGCACGTCTAATGTTTCATCCGTTCGGCTGACAAGACCCCAGCCGTGCGAATCGCTAGCGTTTTGCGGATGCGCGGTGCACACAAGATCGCCTGCTACTTTTCGGTCATCATTGTCCTGATCCTGGTTGGCGGATGTGGTGGCGCGCCGAGGTTTGCGCGCAGCGGAGGTGTGGCACCAACGACTTCTGGCGTAATTGCAGTCGGGGCTGTGCCTACCATCCTGGTCATTGATGCATCTGGGTCGATGGCAACGCCGGACGCGCCCGGGCCGCGAATCGATGCTGCAAAGGCGGCTGCGCGCGGACTGGTGGACCAATTACCTGATAGCGCGAAGTTTGGGTTACTCACCTACGGCACCGGAACAGGCAGCAGTGACGCGGAACAAGCCGCCGGTTGTCAGGATGTTCGCACATTGGTGCCGTTCGGGACCTTAGATCGCGGGAGGGTCAATACCCAGCTCTCCGGTTTGCGACCTTCCGGATACACCCCAATTAGCCTGGCTTTGCAGCGCGCCGCTGCCGTATTGCCAGCAGCGGAGCACAGCGCGATTGTGCTCGTATCGGACGGCGAGGACACCTGCGGTCACCCGCCGTGCGACGTGGCACGGCAGCTGAAGGCTCAGCATCCAGGCTTGACGATCTCTACGGTGGGATTTCGAACTGATGATCCGGCGAGCGCAGCGTTGAGTTGCGTTGCCGCCGCCACCGGCGGCCTGTTCGTGGTAGCGGGCAATGCCGCGCAGCTGTCGGCGAGGTTGCTCGCCACGCAAGATATCGACACTGCGAATAGCTCGCTGTCCGCAACCGGCTTCGGAGGGCTCACTATCGGAACCAGAGCGGTCGTGATTCGCAACACGTACTCGGACTTTCCGCTGGTCGCTCCTTCCGGCACGGTGACGGTGACGTGGCGCGACTGCGATTACACCTTTGTCGACGGCGTGCTGGAAGGTATCGCCCCTCGCGACGGTGGACGGACGATCGACGGTCTGACTCGGGGCACCGAAGTTGGCAAAGCCACCGAACTGTATGGACCGCCGATGGCGGCGGCGTCCGGCTCGAACGGATCGGGAACAGTCACGTTCCTGGCGGATGCAGCACATTCGACGGCCTACCGTATGTCGGTTTCGGACTTCTCGAATGCAGGGAACAACGTGGTCGGGACGATCCAATCGATCGAGCTGTGCCGTTGTGTTCCGGTGGTCCGGCCGCAGCCAGGTTACGGTGCGTGGACCGACGAGATGCTGGTGATCACCCCGCAGTCCTTAGGCGCAGTCAAACGTGGAATGAGCCCAGCACAGGCCCAGGAAGCGGCCGGAGTATCAGTCGTGGTCGAGGACGGTTCCATCGAACCACAAACTGCCGGTTCGACACCCAATCTTGCGCTGCTCGGCAATGTCGAAATCCATGTTGCGCCGCAGCGTATCTCGGTCTCGATGCACCAGGCGCTGCCTATCTCGAAACCGGAGATCCGAACGGCACAGGGTTTTGCGCTCGGTGCTTCGCTGATCGAACTTCGTCGGATTTACGGGTCGCGGCTGCGGCCCATCGCATCGACCGCGAACAGCTCAGCGAACTTTTATACGGTCGACGCCGACGGCGGCGCCATTATCTTCGGCGAGATGACGAACGTCTACATCGAAGGGAAAGGCGATGTGTCTTCGGTTGTCAGCCAGATCTGTTCCGGTGATGCGGGCCTGACTGCCAGTCAGTGCTGGTGACCGTCTACAGCTTGCGCAACCGCAACCGGTTGATCGCGTGGTCGGCGTCCTTGCGTAGGACTAGTGTCGCCCGCGGTCTGGTGGGCAGAATGTTCTCCACCAGGTTCGGCCGGTTGATCGAGTTCCAGATCTCCTGCGCCGCAAGGGTGGCCTGACGATCGTTGAGCTGGGAATAGTGGTGGAAGTGGGAGCGCGGGTCGGCGAACGACGTCGCTCGTAGTGCGAGAAAGCGCTTCACATACCACTTTTCGATGTCTTCGATGCGGGCGTCCACATAAATGGAGAAGTCGAACAGGTCTGAGACCATCAGCCTGGGCCCGGTCTGTAAGACGTTGAGGCCCTCCAGAATCAGGATGTCGGGCTGGCGTACCAGGTGGAACTCGCCGGGCACGATGTCGTAGGACTGGTGTGAATAGACGGGCGCCGCAACCTCTTCGACACCGGATTTCACCTCGGTGACGAACCGTAGCAGCTTGCGCCGGTCATAGCTCTCTGGAAACCCCTTGCGATGCATGATATTACGGCGCATCAACTCGGCGCTGGAATACAGGAATCCGTCGGTCGTCACGAGGTCGACCCGCGGGTGATGTTCCCACCGCGCGAGCAGCGCTTGCAGCACACGGGCGGTGGTCGACTTGCCGACGGCCACGCTGCCGGCCACGCCGATCACGAAGGGCACCTGCCGATCCGGGTGGGTATCACCGAGGAAGGTCGCTGTCGCGGCGAACAGTCTCTGCCGGGCAGCTACTTGGAGGTGGATGAGCCGCGACAGCGGCAGATAGACCTCGGCGACTTCTTCGAGGTCTATCTGCTCACCGAGGCCACGCAGCCCGAAAAGCTCTTCCTCGGTGAGCACCAGTGGCGTCGAGCGCCGCAGCTTTCGCCATTGCCGCCGGTCGAACTCCACATAGGGGCTGGGCTCGTTCACCCGTGCCATGCGGAACCCCCGAGCTTGCAATGCCCTCTGTTGGCCGCCATAGCCGAATTCTGCTCGGCTACCCTCGGCGGCTATGACGGCGGGGTTGATCAAGACCACATCAGACGGGTTCGTCCGCGAGTATCTGCTGCTCGGACTCTCCTTCGACCGACTCGAAGAAGGATTTGTCGACGCGTTCACCGGCGACCCGGACATGCGGCGCTCGGTCGCCAATTCACCCGCGCCGCAGCCGCGAGAACTGGCGCGACGGGCGGCGGCGTTGCGCAACGACCTCGGTTCTGCGGGCCTGACGCGCAGGCGCGAGGTGTTTCTCGACGCGCATCTGCGCGCCCTGGAATGCTCGGCGCGCAAGTTCGCCGGTGACGAGATCGGATTTGTCGACGAGGTCGCCGCCTATTTCGACGTGCACATCGAACTGGGCGATCCACAGCACTACCAGCAGGCGCACCGGTTGATGGCGCAGGTGCTGCCGGGGTCGGGCTCGCTAGCCGAGCGTGTGCAGGCGCACCGCAAGGCCGATGAAATCCCGCCAGAGCGGCTACCCGAGTGCGTGGCCGCCTTCGCGAGTGCGCTGCGGGAGGAGGTGCGTCGCAGGTATCCGCTGCCGCCGGAGGAACGGGTCGACTACGAGGTGGTCTCCGACAAGCCGTGGTCCGGCTTCAATTACTACCGCGGCGGCTACCGGTCCACGGTGGCCATCAATTCTGATCTGCCGCAATACATGTCTGCGCTGCCGCACCTCGTCGCCCACGAGGCCTACCCGGGCCATCACACCGAACACTGCCGCAAGGAGGCCGGGCTGGTCGCCGCGGGTGAGCTGGAACAGACGATCTTTCTGGTGAACACCCCGCAATGCCTGATGGCCGAGGGGTTGGCCGACCATGCGTTGCGCGCGGTGGTGCCCGACTGGGGTCGGTGGGCCGAGGAGATTTACGCCGATCTAGGTCTGCGCTTCGATGGTGAGCGCGCGCAACGGCTGTCCGAGGCGTCGGCGCAGTTACTGGGCGTGCGCCAGGACGCAGCGCTGCTGTTGCACGATCGCCGCCGCAGCGCCGATGAGGTGGCTGAGTTCTTGCAGCGCTGGTCGCTGGTGACGCCGCAACGGGCGAGGCAGTCCCTTCGGTTTCTGACGTCAGGACTGTGGCGGGCCTACATCAGCACTTATGTCGAGGGCTATCGATTGCTCGGTACGTGGCTCGACCGGGCTCGCGACGCCGACGAACGGGCACAGCGCTTCGGGCGCCTGCTCGACGAGCCGCTCACGCCCGAAGGGCTGCGCCGCGAGCTGGACTGAGTGTGAGCTCCGGGTTGTCGGGTACATCGCAGCCATGGCTAGCAAGTGGGACGTCCTGACATCAGCCGCGGGACCGTTTGCGTCGGTGTATGTCGATGATTCACACGACACCGCCGACGCCCGCAAACGCCGGGAACTCGCCTGCCGCGCGGCGCGCGACAGCCTTGCAAACGCGGGTGCCGACGAGGTCTTGGTCGGCGAAGTAGAACGGGAATTACTGGACTCGGCGCCGCCGGTCGGCCGGCGCGGACGAGCGGTGATCGCCACCGATTCGGCGATCCTGCTGAACGAAGAGCTGATCCAGCCCCCGGCGCGTGACCTGGCCCGCTTCGGATCGCTGCCGTACCTCGTTCCGCTGATTGACCAGGGCCCGCTCGAGCTGACCGTCCTCGTTGCCGCAGTCGATCACACAGGAGTGCGTCTCGAGGTGGTCGACGAGTTGGAGCACACGCTGGACACGCGGGACTACGAACCGGGCCGTCACCCCGTGCACAAGGCCCACACAGGCGGTCTGGAGCGCTACAAGGACACCCAGCGTCACACCGAGGACATTGTGCGGCGAAACCTGCATGACTGCGCGCACGAAATCGCAGCGGCAGCCGACCAGCGTGGCGTCGACTGCATCGTCCTGGCCGGCGAGGTGCAATCGAGCTCTGCGACTTATGACCTGCTGCCCGAGGCAGCGCAACGCGTGACGGTTCGCGTCGAGGCCGGATCCCGCTCCACCGGATTCCGGAATCCGGAGTTGCGGGAACAGGTGCGCGAACTTTTCGCCCGCCGTCGCCTCGAACTCATGGCCGATGCGGCCGAGCGATTCATGGCAGCGTCCGGTCGCGATGAGTTGGCGGCCGCGGGCATCGCGGCCGTTTCCAATGCGCTCGAGGCCGCCAACGTCGACACACTGCTGCTCACCGAACCGGCGAACAAGACAGTGACCGTCGCCGGGCGCACCGGACCCGCCGACGAAGTTTTGCCGTACCACGCGCTGGCCACCGGCGCGCGGATCGTTCGCATCGATGAAAGGCTGACGCTGACCGACGGATTCGGCGCGTTGCTGCGTCACGACTGAACCGAATTTCGGCCGCGGACGAGTCGGCGGATAGGCTTGGCGGGTGACGAACGCTGCCGTGACCTCCGTGAACGCCGCCTCGCCCGGCGGGGCTTCCGTGAACACCGCCCCGCTCGGCGAGCTCGACCCCGAAGTCGCCGCCGCGCTGGCCGGAGAGCTGGCCCGCGAGCGCGACACCCTCGAGATGATCGCGTCGGAGAACTTTGTGCCGCGTGCGGTGCTGCAGGCGCAAGGCAGCGTACTGACCAACAAGTACGCCGAGGGCTACCCCGGCCGGCGCTACTACGGCGGCTGTGAGCACGTCGACATCGTCGAGACGCTGGCCCGTGACCGAGCGAAAGAGCTCTTCAGCGCGGAGTTCGCCAACGTCCAGCCGCACTCCGGCGCGCAGGCGAATGCCGCCGTCCTCATGGCGCTGATGAGTCCCGGTGAGCGTCTGCTCGGCCTGGACCTGGCCCATGGCGGCCATCTGACGCACGGCATGCGGCTGAACTTCTCGGGCAAGTTGTACGAGGTGCACTCCTACGGCGTCAGCAAGGAGGACCACCGCGTCGACATGGATGAAGTGCGTAAGATCGCGCTCGAAGCCAAGCCGAAGGTGATTGTTGCCGGCTGGTCGGCGTATCCGCGTCACCAGGACTTTGCGGCGTTTCGCTCGATCGCGGACGAGGTCGGCGCCTACCTGTGGGTCGACATGGCGCACTTCGCCGGACTCGTCGCCGCCGGCCTGCACCCCTCGCCGGTGCCGTATGCGGACGTGGTGTCCTCCACAGTGCACAAGACCCTCGGCGGACCGCGTTCGGGGATCATCCTGGCCAAGCAAGAGTTCGCAAAGAAGCTGAACTCCTCGGTGTTTCCGGGTCAGCAGGGCGGCCCGCTGATGCACGCGATCGCCGCCAAGGCCGTGGCTCTCAAAATCGCCGGCACCGAAGAATTCCGTGAGCGCCAGCAGCGCACGCTGGACGGCGCCCGGATTCTCGCAGAGCGCCTGACCGGCGCAGACGTTGCCGGCAAGGGCATCACCGTGCTCACCGGTGGCACCGACGTCCACCTGGTCTTGGTGGACCTGCGTAACTCCGACCTCGACGGCCAGCAGGGCGAAGACCTGCTGCACGAAGTAGGTATCACGGTCAACCGCAACGCCGTTCCGTTCGACCCCCGTCCACCGATGGTCACCTCCGGCCTGCGTATCGGCACGGCCGCGCTCGCCACCCGCGGCTTCGACACTGCCGCGTTCACCGAGGTCGCCGACATCGTGGCCAGCACCCTCGCCGGCGGCGACATCGAGGCGCTGCGTGGACGCGTCTCCGCGCTTGCCGCGGACTTCCCGCTCTACGACGGTCTCGAGGACTGGCGGCTGCTCGGCTGAGGGCGCGGCGCGAGAAGAGTTCACCGACACGCCCGTGCGGCGTACCGGAACCGGCGGTCAACCTCCTCTAGCGTCTTCAAGTACAGGCGGCGGGGAAGCAGCCTGTACGGGAGGTCCGCGATCGTGACTGGAAGCTTCAGTACGAGAGGGGCCGGCACCCGGCCCTTGGGTGATCCGCCAGTCGGATAGCCCGCAGGACCGACCGGCCCAGCGAGTGGAGTTTGTGCGGGTGCCGCGCGAACCGAGGAGCCCCACAGTGACCGCAGCACGCTCCCTTTCCGCCGGCCAGTCTCGGACGCGGAAGTCTCCGTCAGCAGCCGTTCGCACATACGTCTTGGACACGTCGGTCTTGTTGTCCGACCCGTGGGCGGTGACCCGATTCGCCGAGCACAACGTGGTCCTGCCGCTGGTGGTGATCAGTGAACTCGAAGGCAAGCGTCATCACCACGAACTGGGGTGGTTCGCACGAGAGTCGCTGCGCATGCTCGACGATTTGCGGCTCGAGCACGCTCGCCTCGACCGTCCGGTACCGATCGGATCCGCAGGCGGCACGTTGCAGGTCGAGCTCAATCACACCGATCCCACGGTGCTGCCAGTCGGGTTCCGAACCGACAGCAACGATTCCCGCATCCTGGCGTGTGCGCTCAACCTTGCCGCCGAAGGCCGCAACGTGACACTGGTGAGCAAGGACATTCCGCTGCGCGTGAAGGCGGGAGCGGTGGGCTTGCCGGCCGACGAATACCACGCGCATGATGTCGTCTCGTCGGGTTGGACTGGAATGTCCGAAATAGATGTCAGTTCAAGCGAAATCGACGGTCTGTTCGCGGAGGGCGTCATCGACCTCGAAGAGGCGCGAGAATTGCCCTGCCACACCGGTCTTCGGTTGCTGGGCGGACGGTCGTCGGCACTCGGCCGGGTCACGGCCGACAAACGGGTGCAGCTGGTTCGCGGCGAACGCGAGGCGTTCGGTCTGCACGGTCGCTCGGCGGAGCAGCGCATCGCGCTGGACCTCTTGCTCGACGAGTCGGTCGGCATTGTGTCGCTTGGCGGTAAAGCCGGGACCGGAAAGTCCGCTTTGGCGCTTACCGCCGGATTGGAAGCTGTCCTCGAGCGGCGCAGCCAGCGAAAGGTTGTGGTATTTCGTCCGTTATATGCCGTTGGCGGCCAGGAGCTCGGTTATCTGCCGGGCAGTGAAAGCGAGAAAATGGGCCCCTGGGCCCAAGCGGTGTTCGACACCCTGGACGGACTCGCAAGCCCAGAGGTGATGGATGAGGTGATTAGCCGCGGGATGCTGGAAGTGTTGCCGCTCACCCACATTCGCGGCCGTTCGCTGCACGACTCGTTCGTCATTGTCGATGAGGCGCAATCGCTGGAACGCAACGTGTTGCTTACCGTCTTGAGCCGCCTGGGCAGTGGATCGCGCGTGGTGCTGACCCATGATGTGGCGCAACGCGACAATTTGCGCGTCGGCCGCCACGACGGCGTTGCTGCTGTAATCGAAAAGCTAAAGGGGCACCCACTTTTCGCGCATATCACGCTCACGCGCAGCGAGCGCTCACCGATCGCGGCATTGGTCACGGAAATGTTGGAAGAATTTGCGCCGAATTCCTAAGGCGGCCAATTTCCCTCGCTAGCCGTTATTCGGACGGTATACAGAAACACCGAACCTAACGGTTTGCAAATTGTGCAGATGGGGTAGTGAGCAAAAGCACGCTCCAAAAGCGAGAGGAGATTTTCACATGTCCGTCACTCGGCGTTGGGCGGGGTTTGCCGCCACTGCAGCGGCAATCGCCCTTATTACCGCGGGCTGCGGGGGCAACAACAACAACAGCACTGGCGCACAGAGCAGTGCCGCGCAGCCGACGGTCTCGACGTCCGCGTCCAGCGGTGAGTCCGGCTCGGCGACCCCAACCGAATCCGGCTCGGCGAGCGCAACCGAATCCGGTTCCGCGAGCGCAACCGAATCCGGCACGGCCGGCGCAAGCGGCACGGCGACGCCGGGTGCGGCAGCGGGCTCCACCAAGATTGCGACACCGGCCGGCGACATCGAGGTTTCCGGCGACATCTTGTCCAAGTACAACGAGCTCGGTGGCCCCACCGGCACGCTCGGATTGCCGACCGGTGCGGCCAAGACGATCGGCGGTGACGGTCACTACCAGGAGTTCGCCGGTGGTGCGATCTTCTACAGCCAGGGCACCGGCGCGCATGTGGTGTGGGGTGACATTCGCACTGCTTACGATCAGAACGGCGGACCGGGCGGTGAACTCGGCTTCCCGACCAGCGACGAGACCGACATCCCGGGCGGCAAGCAGAGCACATTCCAGCACGGCAAGATCACCTGGAATGCCAGCGACCGCAAGACCGAGGTCGTGAAGAGCTAAGTAGCGGTGGCGTATCGGGGCCGGCCGGGCAGCATCGCCTGGACGGCCCCGATTGCTGTGCCGCGCAGGAAGTTTGCCCAACTGAAGTGGTCGTGCCAGATCGCGATCCGGCCATCGGCAAGTTCGAACGTGCCGCATACCCAGAACGCGATGCGAACGGGCCCGACGGTGATGACGTCGGTCCGGTCGGTGAGCACGACGTTGCCGTGCGCGGCGACATGATGGAACTCGACGGCGAAACCGAACGGCGGTCGGCTCAACGGGGCGAGCAGGCGGCCGATACGCTTGCGCCCGCGAATCGTCGGCAGTGACGTGTTGCGCCAGAGCGCGTCGTCGGTCAGCAATTCCAGCGCTTCATCCAGTTCGCCCATTTCGAGGGCATGCAGAAATTCCCGCACGGTGGTGGCGGCGGCTTGTTCGAGGTCTGACGAAGATGTCATTTCGTGAACCTTCCCAATCCTTCGGTGTCGTAGTATTCGAGCGTCAATGAATCGCCCGCGAAGCTGGCCTTGGAAATCGTGCCTTCGGGAGCGTTCTCGTTGTTCAAGCGGAACGTGAAAGTGTCGCCGTCCCAGTGCGATAGTTCGAACGTTTGACGCTGCGGACCGAGTGCAAGCATGAGCTTTCCGCCTTGCTCGGTCACTGTTGCTGGGCCCCAATAGTCGTTCTGGTAGACCCCGGTATATGACGAAAGTGGCTGGGCGGGTGCCGGATTAGCGGGCGGTTGCTTACCGACTAAACTGCCGACCGGCTTGTCCATTGCATCGAACGCATTGCGGTACAGGTTTTTCCAGTCTTGGCGGATTTGACCGTATTGAACCAAGTCCATGAACTCGGCGGTCAGAGTTTCCGGTAGACCAATAGGCGCGGCATTGGTCAACGCGATAATCGCCAGGTTCGCCGACGGCATCACCACGAAGTTGGTCGCTGCGCCGAGCGCGAATGCGCCCGAGTGGCTGTAGATTTGGCGGCCACCGGAGGTGGTCGACACGTTGAACCCGTAGCCGTAGAGGCCCGCTCGTGCGGCCGGTGTCTTCGATGGACCGGACACAATTTGAGGTGTGATCGCGGGAAGCAGTGCCTTGGAGTCGACGATCTGCTTGCCGTCGAACGAGCCATTGGCGATCAGCATGGCCAGCCATTTCGCCATGTCGTTGACGGACGAGCTAACCCCGCCAGCCGGCGCTTGCGCGTCCGGATCACGAACCCGTTGCGCGACATACTTTCCATCCACGAGCATGTGGCCGACGGCGTGGTCGGGTCGGGCCTGGAAATCGGCGAAGCGCGCGCTGGTCGAATTCATGCCCAGGGGCGCAAAGATAGCCTGCGCAGCCAGTGATGCATAGTCTGTTCCGGCGGCCGCAGCGACCGCGTCGGCTCCGGCGGTGAGACCGAAGTTGGTGTAGTCGTAAGTGATTCGGAACGGCCCGAGCGGTTGGAAACGCAACCGTTCGAGCACCTGCCGCCGGTCGTAACCGAGGTCTTCGAGCTTGTCGCCGGCGTGGTCCGGCAAGCCCGACCGGTGCGCAAACATGTCGGCAACTGTCACGTTCTGGGTGACGTACGGGTCACGCAGCGTGAACCACGGCAGCTTCGACACCACTGGCGTATCCCAGGTGACCGCGCCGCGGCCCACTTCGTGCGCGACGACGGTCGCCGATACCGATTTGGAGACCGACGCCAGTTGAAACACGGTATCGGGATCTACCTTGTCGGGACGGGCAATATCGCGTACTCCGAACCCCTTGGCGTACATGGTCTTCCCGCCGTGTACCACGGCAACTGCCATGCCGGGGATGTGTGAGGACTGCATCAGATCGTTCACCAAGCCGTCGAGTTTGCCGACCGCGTCGTCGATCCGCTGGTCGGTGACCGTCACGCTCGAGTATTCGCCGGGTGGGAGGTTGGTCTCCGAGGACGGTGCCACCGATGTTTCGGCGTTGTCGTTGGTGGCGGTCGTGCACGACACGGAACCTGCTGCGGCGCACGCCAGCAGAATGAGCACGGCCGTGAGTCGAACGGCCCGACGCGGACAGTTGGCCATAAAGGGACCGTAGACCTCGAGTAGTTGATCTCGGAAGGGCTCGAGCGCCGCCCATGGAACGAAACGACCCCTGTGCGTGAATTTTCACCGCGGGCGGTGAAAATTCACGCACAGCTGGGTAATTTGCGTCAGCTTTGCGCGTAGCTGGCTAACCTGGGGATATTCACGACGCGTGGTCGAAGTCCGGCGAAGGTGGCAGTCATGGTCATTGCGTTGATAGTTCTGCAGGTGCTCACCTTGGCCGCCTTGGTTGCGCTGATGCTGTACGTGCGGCAGATCCGAGCCCACACGCACGATGCGGCGGCCACCCTGATTCTCGAGCCGCCGCCACCACCGGAGATCGCGGAATCGTTCCGCGCTGGTCACGGTCGGTTGTTGAGCGTCGAGATCCTCAATCCCATCGAATTGGCCACGAGCCAAGCCAAGTTCGCCGGAGCGGTCGCTGGCAGCCTGGTGCCGGGACTGGTGCGCCAGATCGTTTACGAACAGGCCGCCAAGATCCTCAACGAGGAGTTGCCCAAGCAGGGGGTCAAAGCGGAGGTCCGCATTCATGCTCCCATTTAGCTTGGCACTGGCCACCTCGGCGACGATTGTGTTGACGCTCCTCGTCGGCCTATATGCGCGTCGCAGCGCAACCGCCGCTGTCGAGATGCGCGCCAAGTGCCGGCGCCACGACGCGTACGTGGGGGAGTTGTCGCGCTATATCGACAGTCGTCGAACACTGGCCGACGTTGCCGATACCGCCGGGGCGGCGGTCAACCTCGGCAACACAGTTACACGGTCCTCGCATGAGGTGATTGCTGCGATTCCCTTCGAGGTCCTCGAAAACATCCCGGCGACGAGTGAGACCGCGAAAGCGGTCCGCGAGGTGCACGACGCGACTGCGGCCGTCGTCTATGACGCGATCGGCACCGTCAACCAGGCGTTGGGTGCGGCGTTGCGGCGCCGGTTGACCGGTAAGGACCAACCGGAGAAGTAGCTAGTCGAACAGGTAGCCGATCATCGCCCGGGAAATCCAGTCGGCGTATTCGCCCAGCGTCCAACGCTGTTGGAGGACCAGGCGCTCGTAGTGGTCCACCGCAATGCAGTTCCAGAGTGCGTCACGCACTGTCGGTAGTTCGATGCCGGTGCGCAGCTGCCCGGTCTCGAGCAGATGCCGCCCGAACATCGTCATCCCGGCGAGCCCTTCGTCGATCAGCTTCTCCCACACGGCTGCGAGTGTGGGGTCGGCATGCCGGCCGTCGCGGATGACAATCTGCACCTTGGCCGAACGCTGGATCCGGCCGGCAAGCCCCTGCACGTAGATCTCGATCTTGCGCCGGGCGTCTGGCTCCGCGAAGATGCTGCGGACCTCGGGTCGCTCGGCGACCGGCACCGGCTCATCATCACCTGCGATCACCATGTCGAAGACCGCCTTGGCCAGAGCCGCCTTGCTGCCGAATCCCTTGTAGATGCTCTCCGCCGAAACCCCGGCGCGCTTGGCGATGTCGGTCATTGTGGTGGCTTGGAAGCCGTCTCGCTCGAAAAGTTCCTGCGCTGCCAGCACGGTTGCGCGCCGCCGAGCGCGTGCCTGTTCGCGTCGCCGGGATGCGTCGTAGCGCCTCTTGACTTCGCTCATTCACCCGTCCGATACTTTTAATTACAGTGCAACTGTATCTAATTGGAGACGATCATGAGCACCACTTCCATGCCCGTGTCCGCCGATCTGAAGTCGGTCGCGGTTCGCAGCATCCACCTCATGGCATCGGGGAGCCGTGACGAGTTCGATGAGGTCATTAGCGCCGAGGGCTTCACGCGCGAGCGCCGGGCCGCACCGCCGCCCGCCCGCGGCAGCGGTCCCGATGGCTTCTACCAACTCGCGCTGTGGCTGCGCGCCGCCTTTGCCGATCTGCACTACGACATCCACCACGTCATCGCGGACGGCGACCTGGTAACCGTGAACTCGACAATGAACGGACGGCATACCGGGCCGATGATCTTTTACACCGAGGACGTGCAGGTCGACGCCGCATTCGCGCCAACCGGCCGCCCGTTCGCGATGACTCAGTCGCATTGGTTCCGGATGAAAGACGGCAAAATCGTCGAACATTGGGCCAATCGCGACGATCTCGGTGTGGCCCGCCAACTTGACTGGGTCCCGCCCACCCCGCGCTACCTGCTGCGGTGCGCGCGGCTGAAGCGGCAGGCGCGCAAGTCGCTTACTTCTTGAAGGAGTCGTCGGACACTTTGGCCATCGCAAGCACGTCGAGTCGGCGGTCCAGTTCCTCCTCGGACAACTTGTCGCCCAGCAGTCCGCGGTCGATGACCACCTGCCGAATCGTCTTTTTCTCCTTCAGCGCCTGCTTCGCCACGGCGGCGGCCTCCTCATAGCCGATGGCGGAGTTCAGCGGTGTCACGATCGACGGCGACGATTCCGCGAGCTCACGAAGGTGATCCTCGTGCGCTACGAGTCCGCTGATGCAGCGGTCGGCAAACAAGCGCGACACGTTCGCGAGCAGCTTGAACGATTCGAGCAGGTTGCGGGCCATCATCGGGATGTACACGTTCAGCTCGAACGCGCCGTTCGCGCCGCCCCAGGCCACCGCTGCGTCGTTGCCGATCACCTGGGCCGCCACTTGAGTAACCGCTTCCGGCAGAACGGGATTCACCTTGCCGGGCATGATCGAGCTACCTGGCTGCAGGTCCGGCAAAGCAATCTCGGCCAGACCGGTCAGCGGCCCGGAACCCATCCAGCGAATGTCGTTGGCGATCTTGGTCAGCGACACCGCGATGGTGCGGAGCACGCCGGACGCCTCGACCAGCCCGTCGCGCGCGGCCTGAGCCTCGAAGTGGTTTTCGGCCTCGCGCAGCGCGTCGACACCGGTCATCTCGACCAACTCGGCGACGACCCGGGCGCCGAAGCCGTCCGGGGCGTTGAGTCCGGTGCCGACAGCGGTGCCGCCAATCGGGAGTTCGCCGAGGCGGGGCAGGCACGCGTGGATGCGCTCGATTCCCGCCTCGATCTGGCGGGTGTAGCCGCTGAATTCCTGACCCAAGGTCACGGGCACCGCGTCCATGAGGTGAGTGCGGCCGGACTTGACCACGTTCTTCCATTCGACCGACTTGTCCAGCAGCGCAAGGCGCAGGTGGTCCAGTGCCGGCATCAGGTCGGTGACCGCGGCTTCGGTTGCGGCAACATGCGTCGCCGTCGGGAACGTGTCGTTGGACGACTGCGACATATTGACGTCGTCGTTGGGATGAACCGTCACACCGTTTTTGGCCGCGATGCTAGCGATCACCTCGTTGGTGTTCATGTTCGAGCTGGTGCCCGAGCCGGTCTGGAACACGTCGATCGGAAATTGGTCGTCGTGCTGACCAGCCGCAATCTCGCTCGCGGCCGCGATGATGGCATCAGCCTTTTCCGCGTCGAGCAGGCCGAGGTCCTTGTTCACCTTCGCGCAGGCGGCCTTCAGCAGACCCATGGCCCGAATCTGGGTGCGTTCCAACGGTCTTCCGCTGATCGGGAAATTTTCGACGGCGCGCTGGGTTTGCGCGCGCCAGAGGGCGTCGACGGGGACGCGTACCTCGCCCATGGTGTCGTGTTCGATACGAAATTCGTCCTCGCGCTGTGTCGATGGCTCGCTCGCGCGTTCACTCATGAGCTGTGCGCCCCTTCCGTTAGCTGCGTACTGGAATACTCCTGAACACGGGCTGATCGTTGGGAACGGCGAAGAAGTCGTTGCCCTTGTCGTCGACGACGATGAACGCGGGGAAGTCCTCCACCTCGATGCGCCATACCGCTTCCATACCCAGTTCCGGGTATTCGAGCACCTCGACCTTCTTGATGCAGTCGAGCGCCAGGCGCGCGGCGGGGCCGCCGATCGAACCGAGGTAGAACCCGCCGTATTGCGCGCACGCATCGGTGACCTGCTGGGACCGGTTGCCCTTGGCCAGCATGATCAAAGAACCCCCGGCGGCCTGGAACTGCTCGACGTAGGAATCCATGCGGCCGGCCGTGGTGGGCCCGAAGGAGCCGGACGCGTAGCCCTCGGGCGTCTTGGCCGGGCCGGCGTAGTAGACGGGGTGGTTACGCAGGTACTCGGGCATGGCCTCGCCGGCGTCGAGGCGTTCCTTGATCTTCGCGTGCGCGATGTCGCGCGCGACCACGAGCGTTCCGGTCAGTGAAAGTCGGGTCTTCACCGGATGTTTGGTCAGTTCGGCGCGGATTTCGTCCATCGGCCGGTTCAGGTCGATGCGGACCACATCGTCATCCAGATGCTCATCGGTGGTTTCCGGCAGGAACTGTGCCGGATCCTTCTCGAGCTGCTCGAGGAAAACCCCCTCGGCGGTGATCTTGGCGAGGGCCTGCCGGTCCGCCGAGCAGGACACGGCGATCGCGACTGGGCAGGAGGCGCCGTGGCGGGGGAGCCGGATCACGCGGACGTCGTGACAGAAGTATTTGCCGCCGAATTGCGCGCCGATGCCGATCTTCTGCGTCAGCTCGAACACCTTCTGCTCGAGTTCGAGGTCGCGGAAACCGTGTCCGGTGGGCGAGCCCTCGGTGGGCATGGTGTCGAGGTAGTGGGCGGAGGCGTATTTGGCCGTCTTGAGCGCGAATTCGGCGCTGGTGCCGCCGACCACGATGGCCAGGTGATACGGGGGGCAGGCCGAGGTGCCCAGCCCGCGGATCTCGGTTTCCAGGAACCGCAGCATCGACTTCTCGTTCAACACGGCCTTGGTCTTTTGGTACAGGAACGACTTGTTGGCCGAGCCGCCGCCCTTGGCCATGAACAGGAACTTGTAGGCGTCACCGTCGGTGGCATACAGCTCGATCTGCGCCGGCAGGTTGGAGCCGGTGTTGCGCTCCTCCCACATGGTCAGCGGCGCCATTTGGGAGTAGCGCAGGTTCAGCTTGGTGTAGGCGTCGTAAACGCCCTGGCTCAAAGCGATTTCGTCGCCGCCCTCGGTGAGCACGTTCTGGCCGCGCTTGCCCATGACGATTGCTGTGCCGGTGTCCTGGCACATCGGCAGCACACCGGCCGCGGCGATGTTGGCGTTCTTCAGCAGATCCAGCGCGACGAACTTGTCGTTCGACGACGCTTCGGGATCATCGAGAATGCGGCGCAGCTGTGCCAGGTGGGCCGTGCGCAGGTAGTGCGAGATGTCGTGAATCGCCTCGGCAGCCAGCGTGCGCAGCGCCTCCGGCTCGACCTTCAGGAAGCGCCTGCCGCCGGCTTCGAAGGTGCTGACGCCCTCGGTGGTGACCAACCGATAGGTCGTGTTGTCCGGGCCGGTCGGCAGCAGGTCGGCATAGGCGAATTCGGGCATCATCGGATCCTGTCGCTCTTTAGGAAGTACAGATTGAAGCTACGCCGTTGCCGGCTGCCCCGCTCAGGGCATCGGCGGCACCGCGTTGTCGTCGCCGTCGAAGTCGACCGCCGAGTATTCGCGCAGCTTGGTTAGCCGGTGATAGGCGTCGATCATGCGAACCGTGCCCGACTTGGAGCGCATCACGATGGAGTGGGTCGACGCGCCGCCACCGTAGTAGCGGACGCCGCGAAGCAGATCACCGTCGGTGACGCCGGTTGCGCAGAAGAACACGTTGTCGCCGGAGACGAGGTCCTCGGTGAAAAGGACCCGGTCGAGGTCGTGCCCGGCGTCGATGGCCTTCTGCCGTTCCGCGTCGTCCTTCGGGGCGAGCTTGCCCTGCAGCGCACCGCCCATGCAGCGCATCGCGGCGGCGGCGATGATTCCCTCGGGTGTCCCGCCGATACCGACGAGCATGTCGGTGCCGGAGTCGGGGCGGGCGGCCGCGATGGCGCCGGCCACGTCACCGTCGCCGATCAACCGGATCCGGGCGCCGGTGTGGCGGACGTCGGAGATCAACTGCGCGTGTCGCGGACGATCGAGAATGCAGACGGTGATGTCGGACATCGATGACTTGCGTGCTTTGGCCACCCGCCGGATGTTCTCGGCGACCGGCGCCGTGATGTCGATGACGTCCGCGGATTCCGGGCCCACGGCGATTTTCTCCATGTAGAACACCGCGGAGGGGTCGAACATCGACCCGCGCTCGGAAACGGCGAGCACCGAAATTGCGTTCGGCATGCCCTTCGACATCAGCGTGGTGCCGTCGATCGGGTCGACGGCGAAGTCGCAGTCCGGTCCGTCGCCGTTGCCGACGAGCTCGCCGTTGTAGAGCATCGGCGCCTCGTCCTTCTCGCCCTCGCCGATCACGACGACCCCGCGCATCGACACGGAACTGACCAGTTGGCGCATGGCATCGACGGCAGCGCCGTCGCCGCCCTCCTTGTCGCCGCGACCAACCCAGCGTCCGGCAGCCATCGCGCCCGCCTCGGTAACCCGGACGAGCTCCAACGCGAGGTTGCGATCGGGGGCCTCACGTCGCCTCGGTGTGCTGCTGGCCGTCATCGGCAAGTCTCCTCTGGTTTACGGGCGGTATCTTCCGGTGATTCTCGCAGAGCGCTGCGGCTACCGCGGGGGCAACCCAGCGTCGTGGCCTGGGATACTGAAGCTCGTGGCCGAAAAGAACCGCCTGTTCCAATCCAACCGCGACATGGCGCTGTCGTTGATCCCGCTCGTACTGATCTGCATCGTTTTTGCGGGCTTGGCCAGTCAATGTTCGTTCCGGCCGGGTGGCCCGAGCCAGGGCCCGATTCCCAGTTTCGATGCGTCGGCTGCGCTCAAGCAGGATGCGAAGACGATGAGTTTCCCCGTCCGTCAGCCGCAGCTCCCCGCCGATTGGACGCCCAACTCAGGGAGCAACGGCCTCATATCCGGCAGCAGCGGCGGCCAGTACACCACGGTCGGGTACATCACTCCGGCCGGTGCATACCTGCAGCTGACCCAAACCAGCGCCACCGAGGAAACGCTGGTGCCCTTCGTCGCGCAGGAACCCCGGACTGCGACTGGCGTCGAGAACGTGGCCGGGCGGCAGTGGGTCGTTTACGACGCCCCACCGGCCGAATCGATCTGGGTCGCCAACTTCGGTAGTGCCCGGGTGCTGCTGCGCGGCGCAGGCACTCCTGATGAATACCGAACCCTCGCCGAAGCCGTCGACAAGGCTGCGCCGATCGCCGGTTGAGGAACGGTCTAGTTCTCCCGTTCGGCCTCGGCTAGGCGTTGTTCGATTCGTTTCCGGGCGCCTGCGAGGTGTGCCTCGCAGCGGTTGGCCAGGGCCTCACCCCGTTCCCACAACGCCAGCGAGGCGTCGAGGTCGAGGCCGCCCTGTTCGAGCACTCGGACCACTTCGACGAGTTGTTCGCGGGCATCCTCGTAACCGAGTTCGGCAATGTCGGGAAATTCGTTGACCGGGCTTTCCGCAGCGTTGTTAGCCATGCTTAGGGGGCGTCCTTTCCTTGTGGGCGGCCCAACGAGGCGGCGCTGATCGCCCCGTCTGAGACTCGAATGCGCAACTGTGCGCCTGGCGGTGCATCGGCGACACAGCGAACGACATGCGCTTGCGCTGGGCCGGCAACCCGCTGCACAACAGCGTAGCCGCGGGCCAGCGTCGCCGCGGGACCGAGGGTGTTGAGCCGCTCGCGCAGGTGCTGCGTTGCTGTCGATTCGGTAGTGACCGTGCGCTCCGCATCACGGCGGATGCATTGGCGCATTCGGTCGATGTCGGCTTCTTGCTGGGCGAGCGCGGCAAGCGGGGCGGCGAGCACCGGGCGGCTGCGCAGTTGGTCGAGTCCATGCTGCTCGCGGGTGACCCAATTGCGCAGCGCCGCGCGGGCCCGTGACCGCAGCTCGGTGACCAGCGCGAGTTCCGCCGCGGCATCGGGCACCACCCGCTTTGCCGCGTCCGTGGGAGTGGCGGCCCGCAGGTCGGCAACGTGGTCGCTCAGCGGACTGTCTGGCTCATGCCCAACGGCGCTGACCACCGGAGTCGTGCACGCGACTATCGCCCGACACAGCGCCTCGTCGGAAAACGGCAATAGGTCTTCGACGCTGCCGCCGCCGCGGGCCAGGATGATGACATCGACGGTCGCGTCGCGGTCCAGGTCACTTAGGGCCTCGATGATCTGAGAGACCGCGGTGGGGCCCTGGACGGCAACATTGCGGACCGCGAAATTCACTGCTGGCCAGCGCTTTTGCGCGACAGATAAAACGTCGTGCTCAGCCGCGCTGGCGCGGCCCGTGATCAGGCCGATGGTGCCCGGCAGAAAGGGCAACCGGCGTTTGAGGCGAGCGTCGAACAGGCCTTCGGCCGCGAGCAGTTGACGCAGCCGCTCGATTCGGGCGAGGAGTTCGCCGATGCCGACCGCCCGGATCTCGGTCACCCGCAGCGAGATCGTGCCCCGGGCGGGGAAGTAGCTGAGCTTGCCGAACATGATCACGCGACTGCCCTCGCGCAGCGGGACGGGGCTGTCGCGCACCAGTTCCGGTGCACACGTCACCGACAAAGACATGTCGGCGACCGGATCGCGCAGGGTGACGAAGGCGGTTCGCGTGCCGGGTCGCAAATTGATCTGCGTGATCTGTCCTTCAACCCAGATGCTTCCGAGCCGGTCGATCCATTGCGCGACCTTCGTGGCCACGGACCGAACAGGCCACGGGTTCTCTGCTGAGTTGGAGGTACGGGCGGCGGGACGCCCATCGGCTACATTGCCGCCGGTCACTTGGCCTTCGCGGCGGCGATCCGGTTCTCCAGCATGGTTTTGAAGGGCGGCCGAGCAAGTGTTCGGTCTTCGTAGTCCAGCAGTTCGTTGAGCTCGTCCACCGACAGGGCTCGTAGTCGCGCGCGCAGCTGGGCGAGCGTGAGCGATCCGTAGTCGAGGTACTGCGCGATCTCGGGCTCCGCAACCCGCTTGAGCGAGCGTGTCTCCAGCGGGTCGGGCAACGGCTGGGTCTGCGTCGGCTCGTCGAGCCCCGGCATGGAGTACAGCGCGAATCGACCCGACGAGGCCGGACGCTCCGGCAAGGGTGGCAGCTCCGTGAGCGTCTCGTCCTCGTCGAACGTGGCCCACTCGGGCAGTTCCTGAGCTCCCTCGAGTCGGCTGAAGAGCTGATCGCCCTTGATGGCCAGACTGGTCATGAACTGCTGGAAGTGCATGGTCGTCTGCAGCAGTTGGCTGAACGCGGTCATGGGCCAGGTGATTGCCGCATTGGGCAACTTGCGGGTCTCTTCCACCACGTACACCGCGGCACCGACCGCGACACGGGCCAGATAGGGAGGTCGGAACATAACAACAGAGTGCCTGATGGTCGTTGGATTTGGTAGTTGAGCGGGGGATCAGCGGTGTACGCGGAGCCGGAGCGAGTAACGAAAGTGCCGTGCCCCGTATCCTGGTGCCATGACTTCGGCAGTTCCGCTCAATGTGGGTATCGCCGGATCGGCGCGGACCGGATCGGACTCCGCGACCGGCGCCGGTAACGCGCAGGCTGGCCGCAAGCGGGTGTTGCTCGCCGAGCCGCGCGGCTACTGCGCCGGTGTCGACCGGGCGGTGGAAACGGTCGAGAAGGCGCTGGAGAAGCACGGTGCGCCGATCTACGTGCGCAAAGAGATCGTGCACAACCGCCATGTCGTCGAGACTCTCACCGAACGCGGCGTGATCTTCGTCGACGAGACGGACGAGGTGCCGGAGGGATCGCTGCTCGTTTTTTCCGCGCACGGCGTCTCGCCGGCCGTGCACCAGGCGGCCTCCGATAGGAACCTGCGGACGATCGATGCGACCTGCCCGCTGGTCACCAAGGTCCATCAAGAAGCCAAACGGTTCGCCCGCGACGACTTCGACATCTTGCTCATCGGCCACGCCGGTCATGAAGAGGTTGAAGGCACAGCGGGTGAGGCACCCGAACACGTTCAACTCGTCGATGGCCCCGATTCGGTCGAATCCGTCCGGGTCCGCGACGAATCGAAAGTTATTTGGCTCTCGCAAACAACGCTGAGCGTCGACGAGACCATGCAAACCGTGTCGCGGCTGCGGGAGCGATTCCCGATGTTGCAGGATCCGCCCAGCGACGACATCTGTTACGCCACCCAAAACCGGCAGGTCGCCGTCAAGGCCATGGCGCCCGAGTGCGATCTGGTGATTGTGGTGGGTTCGCGTAACTCGTCGAACTCTGTCCGCCTCGTCGAGGTGGCCCTCGGCGCCGGGGCCAAGGCCGCGCACCTGGTCGACTACGCCCGCGAGGTCGAGCCGGAGTGGCTGGCTGGCGTGCATACGGTAGGCATCACGTCGGGAGCTTCCGTGCCCGAAATCTTGGTGCGCGGCGTGATCGACCTGCTGGCTGAGCACGGGTTTTCCGATGTCCAGCCGGTCACCACCGCCAATGAGACGCTGGTGTTTGCCCTGCCCCGTGAATTGCGGGCATCTCGGAAGTAGATGCTGCGGAAGTAGATGCTGGAGAGTCCGTTGGCCTAGTCGGTGGCGGCCGAAGTGAGCATCGCAGGCGCCGAGGAGCGGAGCGACGCCAGAACCGACCTGTGACCTAGTCGCGGTAGCGGCGCGGGTTGTCCCGGTACCCGGGCTCGCGGTAGCTCCTCGATTCGCTGGCCGGATCTCCAGTCGGAACGTCCCGGTAGCGGACCGTAGGCACGGGATGCGCGGGCATATCCGATGATCCGCGGCGGTAGGGCCTTCCCGAAGCGGTCGGGTAGCCGCTGGAGTAACCGGTGCCTGGGTAGCCGCTCGCCGCCGAGGATGCGGCAGGTTCGCGACGGTACGACGGAAAGTCGTCGCGGCGGGGCTGGCGTGCAGCCGGTCCGGGCGGCGGCGTGATGTCGCGTCGGCGACGTTGCGGACTGGGCTGATCGGGATTGCTCCGCGCCCGGCGTGCACTGCGCGCTGCCGCAGCCTCCTTGCGGATTTGCTCCTTGCGACTCTGCCGGTCGCGGCGACGAGCTTGCGCGGTATCTGCGGGTTCGGCGGCCTTGCCGGTCACGGGTGCGGCGGGCGTGGGTCGGCGACTTGGCGCGGGCCGCGAATGCCGGTTTCGGGCGCGGACCGGAGCAGCCGAGTCCTGCCGGGCCGCGATGAACCGGATGACTCCCACCCCGAACACCACCAACGTGGTGACCAGCATCAGCGGAAAGCGGTTGACCAATGGGATGGCGAGGTTGAGCAGCAGGTCCTTTACGGTCGTCCCGCTGCCCCTCGTGAAGAACTGATATGCGGCCGGCACCGCGACGAACAAGATCAGCGGCGGCTGTACCACTGCGGCGAACAATCCGCGGTAGCGCACGGCAAGCACGGCAGCCAGGCAGCCGAGGAAGTAGCACACGGAAAAGGCTCGAGTCAGATCGGTGCCCCGGCTCGCATCGAGTCCGAACCCGATAAGGGTTCCGACGACCGCGATCAGAACTGCAACGCCGGCATTGACCCCTTGTGCGCTGGCGATGGCCGAACGCTGGGGCAATGGCACTGCAGGACGCGCGCGTTGTGAAGCAAGCACACGACGACATTAACCTGTAAAGCGTAAAAAGCCTCGCTGGCATGACCGATATCGCGTTGTTAACTATGGTGGCGCTCACTCCTGGACCGCCGTTGGAGCCAAGCGCACGCCGCGGGGCCACGAATCGACGTGCCGAATGTCGGAAACGCCGGACTCATGGTCCTGCAGCTCGGCCAGCTTTCGCGCGGTGACCATGACCCGTGACTCGATCGACGATGCCGTCATGTTGAACGAGTCGACCGCCTTGCCGAGTTGCGACCCGAGCCGGTCGAGGTGCTGACCGGCGGTGTTGAGGCGGTTGTAGAGCTCACGGCCGAGTTGCTGGATCGTCGCGACGTCGCGCGAGATCGATTCCTGCCGCCAGGAGTAGGCGACAGTTCGTAGCAAGGCGACCAGGGTGGTCGGCGTCGCCATGATCACGTTCTTGGCGAACGCGTACTCGAGAAGATGGGCATCGCTTGTGAGGGCGGCGTCGAGGAATGGGTCACCGGGCAGAAAGAGCACGACAAACTCCGGGCTCTGCTCGAACGACTCCCAATACGACTTGGCGGCCAGCTGGTCGACATGGTGGCGTAGCTGGCGCGCGTGCCGCGCGAGCAGCATGTCCTGGCTGCCTCGATCCTCTTCCGCGGTGGCGTCTAGATATGCCTCCAACGGCACCTTCGCATCGACGATGATGTGGCGCCCGCCGGCGAGGTGCACAACCAGGTCCGGGCGCACACTCCCACGAGTCACCTGGGTGGCGAAGTCACAGTGCTTGGCCATGCCGGCGAGTTCGACGACTCGCTCCAACTGCACCTCGCCCCATCGACCGCGCACGGCTGGGGCGCGCAGCGCGGAGACGAGTTGCGCCGTCTGCGTCGACAGTTGATGCGAGGTGCGTTGCATCCCGGCCACTTGCTCGCGCAGTCCCGCGTACGCGTGCAGCCGGTTGGCTTCGAGTTGTGACACATGCTGGCCGAGCGCGCCGATGGCGTCGCGCAGGGGATCAACCAGCGCAGCCACCTGGGAACCGATCGCGCCGGAGTGGCGGCGCGCGGAATCTTCGTTCGCCATGCTGAGCGATCGCTGCAGCAGCCGTTCGTTGTCCTGCAGCGCCGCGAGCGCTGCCTCGGCGCGAGCCAGGCGCTCCCCGCCGCGAATGCCACGTACCAGCCACCCGAGCAAGCCACCCACCAGCAGCGCGCCGAGCAACCCGAAGGCCGTCAATGCGTTCATGGCCGCGATGATGCCCTGGCGCACCGACAAGTTTCTCCTCTGCCCAGGTCGGCGCCTGCTTGACGCAAAACGCCGTTGCTGCTGCGGCGAAATTGTCGGTGGCCTCGCCTAGCGTCGCTTGCCATGAGGATCTTGCACACCTCCGACTGGCACATCGGCCGGACGTTTCACGGCGTCGACCTGTTGGCTGACCAAGCCGCCGCACTGCAGTCCATTGCGGATGTCGTTGCCGAGCGCGCGATTGACGTAGTCCTCGTTGCTGGAGACATCTACGACCGCGCCATTCCCAGCGCGGATGCGATCGTGGTGTGCAACAAGGGATTCGAGGCCATCCGGCAGGCCGGGGCCACGATCGTGGCCACCTCTGGAAACCACGACTCACCCGCGCGCCTCGGCGCTGCCTCTGCGTTTGCGGCGGCAGGCGGGCTGCACCTGATCACCCGGATCGGCCAGGTCGACGCGCCGGTTGTGCTCGATGACGAGCACGGTCCGGTGGCGTTCTACGGCATTCCCTATCTGGAACCGGAGACCACCCGAGTAGAACTGGATGTGCCGCAGGCGCGTTCGCATGCCGAGGTGCTCGACGCCGCGATGGATCGAATACGGATGGATCTGGCCCGCCGCGACGGGCACCGGTCGGTGGTGCTCGCGCACGCGTTTGTTGTCGGCGGGGACGCCAGCGGCTCCGAACGGTCGATCGCGGTGGGCGGTGTCGAAACGGTTGGCGGCGCAGCGTTTCACGGCGTCGACTACGTAGCCCTTGGTCATTTGCATTCGCCGCAGGTGCTTTCGGATGAATTGCGCTACAGCGGATCGCTGCTGCCGTATTCCTTTGCAGAGCGCTCACATCGAAAGGCCGTGTGGATCATCGAGCTCGACGCTGCGGGACTCGGTTCGGTGCGGCGGTGCGACCTGCCGACTATTCGGGGGCTCAGTCAGTTGACCGGGACGTTGGAGGAGTTGCGTACGCACGCAGAATTTGACACGGCCAGCGATCATTACGTCTCCGCGGTGCTCACCGACCCCGTCCGTCCCAAGGACGCGCTGCGACTGCTGCAGGAACGTTTCCCGCACACCGTGCACGTGGAATGGAAGCGTCCGCAGTGCGCGGAAGTGACCAGCTACGCGTCGAGAGTCCGCGGCCGGGCTGACGTCGATATCGCGCGCAGTTTCCTCGCCGATGTCCGCAGCGCACCGACTGAGGTCGAAACCCATTGGCTGCAGGCCGCCTTGGCGGCGGCGACTAATGACGCGGAGCCTCTTGACGCGCGCTGGGCGGAATCGGCATGAGGCTGCACCGCCTCGAGGTTCATGCTTTCGGTCCTTTTGCTGGCAACGTCGAGGTGGACTTCGATGCGCTCGGCGCCGACGGCCTGTTCCTGCTGCACGGAGATACCGGTGCGGGAAAGACGACGGTCCTCGACGCAATCGCTTTCGCCCTCTACGGAACGGTGCCGGGGTCGCGGCGGGAATGCAAACGTCTGCATTCGGACTTGGCCGCCGCCGACGCGGTGCCGCACGTGGTCCTCGAAGCGACAATTGCCGGACGACGATTGCGTATCTCGCGACATCCAGAATTTCAGCGGCCGAAGCGTCGCGGCACCGGGATGCGAACCGAGAACGCCAAGGCGACGTTGACCTGGTTGGACGGTCGTGGCCAGAACTTGACCCGGCTCAACGAGATCGGTGACGAGGTCAATCGCCTGCTCGGCATGAGCGCCGATCAGTTCTTCCAGGTGGTGCTCCTGCCCCAAGGCGAGTTCGCCCGCTTTCTGCGATCCGATAACGACGATCGTGAGCGGTTGCTCGAGCGGCTCTTCGACACCGAACGATTCGGCTCAGCCGAGCAGTGGCTCGCCCAGCGCCGCCGAGAAAGCGCGGCGCAGCTGGAAGGATCGCGGCAGGCCGTGCAACGCCTTGCGGCACAAGCGAGTACGGCAGCAGGCGTGGAGCATCCCCCGGAGGATTCGGCCGATCAGGTCCTGGTGTGGGCGCAAGACGTGCTAGCCGGCAGTCGGTCGGCTTACGCCACCGCCGAGACCGGGCTCGATGAGGCGACGAGCCGTGCCGCGACGGCGAGCGAGGCGTTGTCGGAGGGCAGGCGGATTGCTGACCTGCACCGTCGAGCGGCACACGCACGGGCAGAGCTCGCCGAGTACCGCGCAACATCGGCCGAAAGGCAGCGGCTCGCCGATGAACTCGACACCGCGCAACGGGCCGCGCCCATCGTCGCGATCCTTGCGGAACGCGACGATGTTCTGGCTCGCACCGGCGAGTTGCGCGCCGCCGCACAGCGATACGCCGCAGAGCTGACACAACTCGGTGCCGAACCAGATGTGCTCAGCTGCGGGTCGGCCGACGAACTCGGCCGACGCATCGATGCCGCCATCGAGCGGTGGATCAATGAGGCGGGCCGGCTCGACGAGCTCATCGCGGCAGCCGCGCGAGCGCAGCAACTCGGCGGTGACCTCGACTCCCTGAGTGCACAACTGGCGCAGCTCGACACCCAAGTCGGCACGGCACGGATCCGGCGCGCCCAACTGCCGGCCGATCGGCGTGCGGTGACCGACGAACTGCAGTCGGCGGTGCAGGCCGCCGCGCGCGTTGCGGCCCTGCGCATGGAGAGGGATCGTGCCGCAGACATCCTGACCGCCGCCGACGAGCACGCCGCCGTGCGGCCCGCGTTAGCGCGGGCTCTCGACGAGCTTGCCGAGCGCCGTGCTGCACACCTCGACGCACGGGAACTGGTGCTGGAGCTGCGGGCCCGACGACTCGCCGGGATGGCCGCGGAACTCGCCGGTGAACTCAACGACGGTGAGCCATGCCGAGTGTGCGGGTCTGTCTCACATCCGGCACCCGCCGAGCAGCGCGAGACTGTCGTTTCTGCGGAAGCGGAGGAACTGGCCGCATCAGCCGAGCAGCGCGCAGCGGCCGCCGTCGATGTGGCGGTTGGCCAGGTGACCGAACTCCAGCGGCAGGTTGACGTTCTCGAGAACCGTTGCGGTGGAATGGATCCGGTACCTGCAGCGGCGCGACTCGCCAACGTTGCCGCGGAACTCTCCGTTACCGAGGGCGCCGCCGCACGAATGACGGACCTCGAGGCGCGGATCAGCGAACTCGACGCCGAGGACGCCGCGCTCGCCGCGTCGTTGCTCGACAGCGAAGCGCGCCGCTCGGCTGTCAGCGAAAAAATCCAGCTCACCCAGGCTCGACTAGCGGATGCGCAAGCCCAACTGGCGCAGGCTCGGGGCGCGGACGGATCGGCATCGCAGCGCCGAGAGCGATTGCGTCGGTTGGCCCGCTGCGCGGCACAATGGCGGGACGCGCTCGCCGAGGCACGGGCCGCGGAGGCGGCCGCGAACTCGATCGAGGCGAAATTGATGGCCGCTCTCGCCGAGCAGGGATTCACAGACGCTGACACGGCCCGTGCCGCGATTCGTTCGGCGGAATTCACCAAGAATGGTCGGTCTCGGCTACAGATCGCCGAAGAGCAACGAATACGGGCAGCGGCCACCCTCGCCGAGCCAGACATCATTGAGGCACTTACCGTTCCTGAGCCGAACGTCGACGGACTCGAGCGCGTTCATGCGGAGGCTGCCGAACGGCTCAGGTCGGCCATCGCAACTCGCGCCGAAGCAGCGCGGCGGCTGCGCGAAACCGACGACATCGTGACGCAATTGTGGGCGGCGGTGGATCGGCTACTGCCGCAACAGAAACGCCACGAAGAGCTGGCGGATCTGGCGGACACTGTCGCCGGCCGCGGTCAGAACTCACGCCGAATGTCGTTGCGCTCCTATGTGTTGGCAGCACGGCTGGAGGAGGTCGCGATAGCCGCCTCGGCACGGTTGGAACGGATGTCGGCCGGACGATACGAGTTCGTGCACTCGGATGCGGCGGGACCGCGCGGCAAACGTGGCGGACTAGGGCTGGATATTCGCGACGACTACACCGGGGCGGTGCGACCGGCGAAGACGCTTTCGGGAGGGGAGACCTTTCTCGCGTCGTTGGCGTTGGCGCTCGGTCTCGCGGACGTCGTGTCGGCGGAGTCCGGGGGACTGGTGCTCGACACCATGTTCATCGATGAAGGCTTCGGCAGTCTCGACAGCGACACCCTCGATGCGGTGATGGGAGTGCTCGATGAGCTTCGCGCTGGGGGGCGCGTGGTCGGAATCGTCAGCCACGTCGATGAACTGCGCCAACGGATACCCAGTCGCCTGCATGTGATCCGGGATCGCGCTGGATCGCGGCTGCACGCCGATGTCGGCGTGCTAGCCGGATAAGACCGCCCTGCGTTTACCCGATTCGCTCGAGCACTGCTGACGCACCGATGCCGCCCGCGGCACAGATGCCCAGCAACGCCGTCTCCTTGCCGGTCAGCGCCAGTTCGTTGGCCATGGTGGTGACCATTCGCGCGCCCGTGGCGCCGAACGGATGGCCGATCGAGACCGAACCGCCGTGCACGTTGAGCTTGTCCACATCGATCTGACCAACGGCCTCATCGCGATCGAGCCGGTTCTTCGCCCACTCGTGGCTGGCGAGCGCCGAAACCACGGACAGCGTCTGCGCGGCGAAGGCCTCGTGGATGTCGACCAGGTCGATG
The DNA here is from genome assembly GCF_007489285.1 of Skermania sp. ID1734. GTDB lineage: Bacteria > Actinomycetota > Actinomycetes > Mycobacteriales > Mycobacteriaceae > ID1734. Next base: position 203,761 of record NZ_VLIY01000001.1, on the reverse strand, counting down.
TCGGCCAAGCTCAGGCCCGCCTTGTCCATCGCCCGCGGCATCGAAATTGCCGGGCCGATCAACACCTGGTCCTTGGGGTCGACGCTGACGTAGCTCCACGACCGGAAGGCAGCCAGTGGCTGGTAGCCGAGCGCGCGGGCCTTGTCTTCGCTCATCAGCAGCACCGCGGAGGCGCCGTCGGTCAGCGGGCTGGAGTTGCCAGCGGTGACCGTCCCGTCCTCGGCGAAGACGGGTGCGAGTCGCGCCAACTTTTCGACGCTGGTGTCCGGTCGGACCAGGCCGTCTCGCTCGACACGCTTGCCGCTCGGGGTCAGCACCGATAGCACCTCCCGGTCGAAGCGTCCGCAAGCGATTGCCGCGGCCGCGCGGTGATGTGAACGGGCGGCGAACTCGTCCTGGTCGGCTCGGCTGATCCCGTTGATGCGGGCCATCTTTTCGGCCGATTCGCCCATCACTTCGCCGGTCGTCCGCTCGGCGATGCGCGGGCGCGTGGGAATGATGTCGGTGAACGGTGCAAGTTGCCGGGCGGCGGTCAGGTAATCCTTGATTTTCGGCTTACCCAGCGCGATTGGTGCCATGGAGTGCACCACCTTCTGCGGCAGCTTGATCTCGGCATTGCTCGTCGAGTCGCTGCCACCGGCGATCATGACGTCGTACTCGCCACGCTCGATCGCGGCCGCAGCAGCGGTGACGGCCTGCAGTCCGGACGCGCACGCACGAGTGACTGTGTAGCCCTCGCAGCCATAGTCGAGGCCGAGATCGAGTGCGACTTCACGGGCGATGTTCGGCGCTGCGCTCGGCAGCACCACGCCACCCCACACGATGGCCTGGACCTCATTCTTGGGAAGGTCGGTGCGATCGAGCAGGCCCTGTACCGCGGCGTCGGCGAGCGCGATCGAGTCCATCCGAGTGTAGTCGGTGAAGGCGCGGACGAACGGGGTGCGGGCGCCGGAAACGATGACGGCGCGGCGGGTCGTACTCATCGACGATTCCTCAGCGGTTGTAGGAGTGACGCTCGGTTACATGCAATTGTGCATGTTAATTGCCGGACTTGCATTACCGGGGTGCCGGTCGCAGCTCCGCACGCAACTGCAGGAACCGGAACTCGGTTTCCGATCCGGTGATTTCTGAATACTGATCCAGGACCGCGGCCGCGAAAGCATCGACATCTGCGGCGGGCAGTCGCGCGGTCCAGTCCGAGGAACCAACCGTGCACCAATACTGAAAGGCCTTGCGAGAGCCGAAGTCCCAATGGATATCGGTTACCGACTTGCTGGCAACGATCAAACCGGCACCCGTCACGATCTTTTCGAACTCGTCGGGCATCACGTGCACAAACGGCGCCTCGAACCCGTCGAACGCCGCAGCCCAGCGCGGATCCTGGGTGACGGCCATCGAGACCTGTTCGATGCTGCGTCGCGGTCCGCCGCAAACGAATCGGACGATGGCGCGTCCGGTTGGACGCAGCGCGGCGGCAATACGTCGATACGCGGCGGCCTGGTCGTGAACCCAGTGCAGCGCATTGAACGAGACCACGAGGTCGAATTCGTCGAGGAACCGCAGTGTCGTCACGTCGCCGAGTTCGAAGCTCAGATTCTGCGTCGCCCGTCCGAGTGCCGCATCAACCATCCGCGGCGAGGGATCGACGCCGATTACCGAACCGCGCGGCAGCCGGTCGGCGATGCGGCGGGTGACGAAGCCGTCGCCGCAACCAATGTCGAGCACCCGTTCGTCGCCGCGCAGGTCGACCGACTCCAGCGACTCGGCCGCCATTGCCCGTTGCAGGTCGCTGATGTCGCCGTAGCTGGCACCGTCCCAATCGGCCACAACTGACATCGTCGTCCACGGCGGGGCCCTGACGCACGTAGAATCCGAACACCGTGAGCCTTACTCTCGGGATCGTCGGCCTGCCGAACGTCGGAAAATCCACACTTTTCAATGCGCTGACACGAAATGACGTGCTGGCCGCGAACTACCCGTTCGCCACGATCGAGCCCAATGTGGGAGTGGTCCCGCTGCCGGACCCGCGCCTGAACAAACTGGCCGAGATCTTTTCCTCCGAGCGGATCGTGCCCGCGACTGTGTCGTTCGTCGACATCGCCGGGATCGTCAAGGGTGCGTCCGAGGGTGCCGGACTCGGCAACAAGTTTCTCGCCAACATTCGGGAGGCCGATGCGATTTGCCAGGTCGTGCGGGTGTTCGCCGACGACGATGTCGTCCATGTCGATGGCCGGGTCGATCCAGCGGCTGACATCGAGGTGATCGAGACCGAACTGATCATCGCCGACCTGCAAACGCTGGAAAAGGCGATCCCACGCCTCGAAAAGGAGGCCAAGGTCAAGAAGGACCGCAAGCCGTTCCTCGATGCTGCGCAGGCCGCGCAAGCGGTACTCGACGCAGGTAAGACGCTGTACTCGGCACGCGGTGACCTCGACGCTGCTTTACTCCGCGAACTGTCGTTGCTGACCACCAAGCCCTTCCTGTACGTGTTCAACGCCGACGAGTCGGTGCTGACCGATGAACAGCGCATCGCCGAACTGCGAGCCGCTGTGGCGCCCGCCGACGCGGTGTTTCTCGACGCCAAGGTCGAGTCCGAGTTACTCGAACTCGACGATGAATCGGCCGCTGAATTGCTCGAGTCGATCGGCCAACTCGAGCCCGGACTGCACGCGCTGGCCCGTGCCGGCTTCCACACCCTGGGCCTGCAGACGTATCTGACCGCGGGGCCCAAGGAGTCCCGCGCGTGGACGATCCATCAGGGCGACACCGCCCCGAAGGCTGCCGGTGTTATCCATACCGACTTCGAGCGCGGGTTCATCAAAGCGGAGGTCGTGTCCTTCGACGACCTGGTCGCCGCGGGATCGATGGCCGCAGCCAAGGCGGCGGGCAAGGTTCGGATGGAGGGCAAGGACTACGTCATGGCCGATGGCGATGTGGTCGAGTTCCGTACCGGAATACCCTCAGGTGGCAAGAAGTAACAACCGCGCGAACTCCGCCTGATCTTCTCAGACCGAAGTGCGAAGGTCGGCGGCGTTGTCGGAGTTGTAAATCGCCGCCACGCTCGCCGGGTACCACATCGCCTTGCCGCGCGGTGTCAGGATGCGGTCCGCCATGAGGCGGTTGGCGATGGCCTGCCACGACTCGCCGCTTTCTCGCTCAGCGACGATCCGCCTGGTTATCGCCCGGTCCAGCTTCGGCCTCGCGCCAAGCGGCTCATTGCGCGCCTTCTTGGCCTGCAGGGCGGCGCTGATCCGGTCACCGATGATGCGTCTCTCGTACTGTGCGGCGGCCACCATCACGTTCGCCGCCATCTCGCCCGCCGGGGTCGCGGTGTCGATATCCAGATCGCAGAACTTCAATTCGATGCCTTCGCTGCGAAATTGCTCGATCAACCGGCCTGCGTCCGGCACCGACCGGCTGAGCCGGTCCAGGCGCGCCACGATCAACCCGCGGGCCTTCCCGCTTCGCACCGCCTCGATGGCGGCGAGGGCACCTGGGCGGTTCTCCAGTGACTTGCCTGATATTCCGGGGTCGGCGAACTCCTCCACTATCGTCAACCCCTTACGTTCGGCGTACGCCTGGATGGTGGCGCGTTGCGCCTCCAGTCCCAATCCGCTCACAACCTGCTCGGCGGTCGAGCACCGAACGTAGGCGACGACGGTGCCCGCGGGGGCGGCAGTGTCGGACTTCTTGCTCTTGGGGCGGCGGCTCATACGGCTACCTTAAAACTTTTAGTAGTCAATTTTAAGCGTTTGCCGAAACCCGGCCCGGATCAAACTGGGTTGGGGCAGTTCTAGCGAGCGGCGCGGCAGTGTTCGGAAGCCACACGCAACCCTGCCTCGGCGCCGATCAGGTAATCGAGCACCCCAGCTTCGTCAGCGGTGAGCTCCTTGCTTCGAACGCGTGCGACGACTGCGGCGATGCTGTCGGCAGCGGCCGCGGTGACGGTGTCCGGGGTGGCCTGCTCCATGCCGCCCAAGTCTAATCGCCAGCGCAAAACCTCGAGACGGGGTTTCACCCTGCTACTTACGGAGGTTACTACCGTTATGCATACGCGGTATGTGTTGCGCGGCAATAGGTGTCATCAGGTATAGTTCAACGGCGGCGGCCGTTGGTTGCGCACGGAGAAACCCGCCAACTGCTAGACAGTGCGCAACCTCAGATGGCCGCCACGCCGAACAACCACCGCGAAAAGGAACCCACCTGGTGAGGTCGCTGGCCCGATGCCCGCGGCCACGCACGCGTCACCGTGGCGCTTGCGCACAGGCATGAAGGGTTCACGTTGTCCCGCAACAAGTCCGACTTTGAGCTGAGGCGTGACGCTGCGGCCGGGGTGTTGTCGTCTCGGCTGCGTAACAGCGCACCAGCCGGCGAAATCAACCAGGCCAAAGTATTACTGGCAGAAGCGAGAATTCTCGCCCACGTCGAGAAAGTACTGGCGTCTGCACCCCCACTGTCACCCGAACAGATTGATCGGGTAGTGGGCCTGCTGGCGTCACCGGCACGGCCCGTCGCAGCTTCTACACCAAGCGCCGCGTGAACGCCGAAACCTGCGCGCGCTCAACCAATCACACCACCCCAGCCACGAAACCGACCAGCGGAGGCAATCAGCCAGCCTTCTTACCGGCCGTATGCGGTTGTGGCTGCGGGCGAAGGGTCTCCAACTGGACGCAGGCCTGTTTCCCCGTCGCACCGTGGGATTCGCCGGGACTGCCGCCGAGGTCGATGGGGGAGCGCTGCATACAGCACCTCGCACCAACGAGCCGCGGAACGGCGCGGACGGTGTTGTGCGCGTTTCGTGATGACGACCCAAGTCGCTGCCCGACATGCCACCGCAACCAGCCCTGCCCAGCCCACTAGACCCATCTGACCGAGGGAACCCGCCATGCAACTCCTAGCCCGCGCCGCCACCGACCGTGAGCACAACGCCCGCATCGAACAGTTCGAGGCAGCGGTGGACGCCGACACCCGACTTACCCCGGAACAATCCGGAGTTCTCTGGCAGGCCGGACTGGGGGTGCTTGATACCGGCAGTTTCCCCGACTTTGACGAATTGGAGGCAATGACCGGCTACGACCGACAGCAGTTATGGCGGCTGGTGGACGAGTTGATCGCTGCGGGATGGGTTTTGCCGCTGCCCACAGAAGACCGCGTGGAGTACCGCGTGGTGCGTCCCTAGACCAAAAAACGATGGCCGGCTGCGCCACATGCACCCGGCCACCCACAACCCTGGAAAGGTACCCAGATGGTATCCGAAACCGGCACGGCCGGAAAGTCAGACGCGCCCCACACCAGGATCGACAACCGACTACTGGAACAACTCAAACGGGTCGGAAACAAGGAGGCAGAGCAGGCGGAGCTCCGCCTCAGCCATGGCGCGTTCCGGCTGTTCGTAGTGCTCTCTCGCCACATCGACAACGAAACGCGGCAGTGCTTTCCGTCGTGGGACACCCTCCGCCGGGGGATGGGCCTCAAATCCGACACTTCCATCGGCACCTACCTCGATGAGCTGATCGAAGCGGGGTTGTTGGTGAAGCAGCAGAGGTGGGAGACCGCCGAAGGCAAGCGGCACGGCCTCGACGTGTCCGACGTCGAAACCAGCCAGCACCGAATCCGGTACCAAAACCTGTACACCGTCCACAGGTACGCGGCAGTCAATGGAGGTACCCCCGATGTTGCGGGTACGGGTACCCCCGATATCGCGGGGACGGGTACCCCGCCGGATGGGGGTGTAACTAGACCCACCGAACTTGACCCACAAGAACCAAACCCAGATTCCGAACTTCATTCGGCTGCTCCGCCGCGGCCTCGCCCTTCGGCCGATGATGCGACGAAGACGCCGAAGCTCAAGATTCCCGACGACCTCGACACCAACGACGAGTCCCGTGTGTACGAGTTCCTGTACCGGGTTCTCGGGGTCCTCGACTACGACGAGGACGCAATGTACGACAACTTTATTTTCGGTGATGACGGTGAGATCAGCCGCGCCGGGATTCATCGCTTCTACAACGCCGTGATGAAAATGCGGAGGGGTGAACCCCTCAACACCGCTAGGAAGCCCCGTTCCTCCAAGCGTGCGAAACAGTCGGGCACGGCGCAAGTCCAGGCGATCCTCGACTCCGAGCGCCACTACGTGTATACGCGCACCTTCAAGGCGTTGCAGCCAACCGAGCCTACGGTTTCATTAGACGAAATGATCGTGCTCGTCGACGAGTTCCGCAACGCGCTCCGCGCCGAGTCGCCGGAATGGGTCGCCACGCACGCCGCCACGTTCCGCACTCTGATAACGCAGCGTTTTGGCCAGGCACACCTCGGAAAATGGAGGTTCGGAGAAGGGGACAACAGCCAGTCGCTCACCGAACACTTCCTCGAAGTGCTGGATGACCTGAGCAAGTCGACCGAGGTAGCCGCGGCGTGAGCGACCAGCGCACCCGCATCAAGTTCGATGTCCGCGCTCACCCCGAGGTTCGTCGCACCGGGGCAGGTGTTCTGATCATCGTGCGCGACGCCCGGATTGTGCTTACCGACGCCGCCGCGGTGAAGCTGGCCAACGCCCTCATCGACGCAATCGAAGCAGGCACCGATGCGTGAACGCACCTGCCGGGATTGCGAACCGGCGCTGATCCCGCTGCCGGCACCACATCCCGGTCCGCGCTGCGGCGAACACCACCACCAGCGGCAGATGGCCATCTCGGCCCAGAAACACGCGAATCATGTTCTCCGCGTATACAACCTCGCCCCAGCCGACTTTGTCGCTCTATGGCGCATACAGGGCGGCTCTTGCGCAATCTGCCGCCGCGCCAACGGAACTACCCGCCGGCTCTCGGTCGACCACTGCCACCGAACCGGGCAGGTGCGCGGCCTGTTGTGCAGGCCATGCAATTCCGCGCTTGCGCAATGGGTGCGCGAAAACCGACCAGCAGCAATCCTGTACGTGACCAACCCGCCGGCACGGCGGCTACACCACAACCCGCACGCGAAACCGCTTGCGGCATAACAGATAGGACGATCAATGAACAGCAACAAGATGAGCGAATGGTTCGAGGCCGAGCAGGCCAGGCTCCAAGCCGAGGAACAGGCCGCCGAGCAACAACGTGCCCAGCGGGCGGAAGCCGTCGCCGAAATCAACGCCCTCCGCGAACGCCGGCAGGCGGGGAGCGTCCTCGGTCGCCGTGCCGAGGCCCAACGCATCGCCGCCGAAGCCGCGAACGACAGGGAGCGCATCAACGGGTTGACCGTCGATCAATTGCGTGAGCTCCGCCGGATCGACCATGCACCCAACGCCGAGGCGATCGCAGCCGTCAGCGCCGCCCGGAACCAGCACGCTGCCGAACACCACGCGGCGATGGAGGCCAGCGGGCCATACTCGTCTTGGTGGCGGGCAGGGGTTGCCGAGTCCGCCCGCCGCGACGCCGAGCGGAAGAAGCGCCTGGACCAGAAGAACGCGATGCGCCTGGGGAGGATCAAGCCCGACGCCGCGGCGTGACGCACACGCCGCTCCCCGAGTCGGCCTCGAACGCATGAACCCCCGAACACGTCACCCCCAACCCGGAGTGAGGGCTGCAAGAAACTCATCGCCTTCCTCGCCCGGAAACGTAGTAACTACGCGAAAAGCTAAGCTGCGCAAATGGATTGGTAGCCGAGCCTCGGAACGTAGGTTATGGTTGCGCGGTACCGTCGCCTACTGAGGGAGCGAAATGCACGCCGCAGCAAACGAATCCACCCACATCACCCAGATCCTTGACGCCAATGAAGACGGCGGCCCAGCCGTGTGGGAGCTCCTCACCACCGGTGGCGGAGCAGTGCTCGCCCACCTGGACGACGAGGGGAACGTCGTTGTTGAGGTCGAGACCGTCGCCCGAAGCGGCGGCGAGGTGATCACCGCGTCGGCGGACGACCTACGCGCACTCCTCGACGCGGTGACCGCGCACGATTTGGAAGCGTTGGTTCGGCTTTGCGCGGCGACGCGCCTACTACGCCCGCCAGTTGAAGATCACCGTCTCTGGGTCCAACGCTTTCCGGCCTCGCGGAGCTGGCATCAACCGGACCTGCGCCAACGCGTCGATAACCGCGCGCTGTACCGCTAGTCCCGCCGACTCGAACGCCTCAGCGGGTGACTCTGCGCCCAGCACCACCACAGCCACCGATCCCGCTGTCAACGCCAGGCGCTCACTCTGAAGCGCCGCAATTGCAGCCTCAGCCCGGTCACGAATCCCGCGATAAAGGTCTGCCTCGATCAACTCGTCTTCATAGTCGGCGCGGGCGCGCGCTATTCGGTCGCGGTGCTTCTGCTCGTGCTGGCGCAACTCTTCGACGCGGCCATCGGCCTGTCCCGGTAGGTGTTCCGGGAAATCTTGCTTCGAAAGCCGCCCGTGAACCATTCGCAGCACCAGGCCGTCGATCTGGTCACGGGCACGCATGACATGCCCAGCACACCGATAGCGGGTGTTGTGCGACCGAACCCGCTCATCGCAGACGTCGCAGACGAAGAGCCCGGACCCAAGGTGTTTCCGTTCTGTCCCGACGCGGTTCGACTTTCGCGTGGGATCGTCCAACCTCCGCTGCACCTCCAGCCACAGGGCGTCGTCCACAAGGGGTTCCCACTGTCCGCGCACAGGCTCTCCCGAACCGTCGCGGACGATCTTGCCCGAAAGCATCGACCACCCCGCATAGCGCGGGTTCCGTAGCAAACTGTGCACCGATGTTGCATTCCACGGCCGTCCCGAGCGGGTCGGCAGGACCGGAACCGACTTTGGCACGTCTTGCTGCTGCATAGGGACACCGCCGACCGTACGCAGAACTGGCTCGACACCCGACAAAGCGGACGCGATCGCCTTCAGCGACGAACCAGACGTAAACGCCGCGTACACCGCGCGTACCGCCTCGGCTTCCTCGGCGATTACCTCGCCGTCGAGCGTGTACCCGGTCGCGCGAATACCTCGGGGTGGTCGGCCCATCGCCGCCCGCTGTTGCTGCGCCCGAGACTGCCGCGCGCCCTTACGCTCGCCCTCGGCCCGCGCCACCGCCGCCTTGATCCGGGCATACATCCGCCCGCCATCGGTGCCCAGATCGGCCTCGCCATTCGCAGTCACCAACCGCAGCCCGCGCTCCTCGGCGTAGTCAATCCAATCCTCGAGTTGGCGCGGTTGGCGGGTCAATCGGTCCAGGTCCCAGCAAACAAGAGCATCGAACCGGCCGGAGAGATAGTCGGCCGTCATCCGCTCGTACGCGGGCCGCGCGGTCGTTTTCGAGAACGCGCTGACACTGTTGTCGACGTATGTTTCGGTGATGGTCCAACCGCGTTCGCGGACGATGCGCTCGCAGTCCTCGCGTTGCCGCTCGACAGCCAGTCCTTCACCGGTTTGGTCGAGGCTGACGCGCAGATAGATTGCAGAACGAACGGCCGTCGGGTGTTTTGTTCGCTGGGCAGGCACAACGTTAATTTACTACGCGATACGGTGGAGTTCCGGTTCAACGTGAGCAAGTAGCGCCCAGCGCGGTAGCGCCGTTCGCGGGTTTGCGGATACCGTTTCGGGCAAGCAGCCGAGGAGAGCCATGGGGTCAGAGAATGCAGCCGGCCCACCGGTCGACCCCCAACGCCGGGAGGCCGACCTGTCGCACCGCGAGGCCCAACTGAAGCGACGGGAGTACGACGCCGACGAGCGTGATCGCGTCGCCGACGAGCGTGATCGAATCGCGGACGAGCGGGAGCGGGTCGCAGACTCCCGCGAGCAGCGCGCGGATGAACGAGAGGGTACGGCTGCGGCGCGCGAACGCGAGCGCCTGCGCCGCGAAGCCGACCGAGTAGAGCGCGCGGCCGCCGGAGAACGCCGTGAGGAAGCAGACGTTGCCCGTGAGGTTGCCGCGACAGAACGAAGCATCGATGAGGTCGACGAGTGAGGCGAATCGAGCTCCATTCGACGTGAGCCCCTACCGCGCAATGGGATTGCGCGGATAGAAGCTGTTGCACGCCGTCAGCGTGCCTTTGAAGCCCTTGTTGAACGCAGCTTGCCGCTCTGCGGCGGTGCCGTGATCGCGGCCAGGGCCTTCTTGGGAGCCAACGAATTTCAGCAATGCACCGATATTGCTGACGTCACCGACCTCCAAGCTGCCCTGTCGCCGTAAAAAATTCGTGAATGCACCGGCGAAACAGTCGGCCTGATTCTCGTGGGTCACGCTCTCGCCGAAGGAGGTCGGTTCGGGAACGCCGGCCACGTCCTGGGCGAAATGACCGAACTCATGAGCAAGCCCGACCACCGGACTCACTGCGCCGAACTCGTGATAGAACTGCCAAATCTGGTCTTGGCCGACGTAGATGGCGCTGTCGAGCGGGCAGTAGAAGTAGGCGGTCGAATCGGCGCTCTGCCTACCGATTTCGTCGGCGCACGGCGCAGTGACGTGCTTACCAGTCGGGACGAACGTCACTGCGGGCGGCCGGACCGGCTGGTTCGGCGTGATGGCGCTGAGGTAGTGCTCGACCATGTCCGCAGCCACGCGGGCGAATTCGCGCATTTCTTTTCGGTCGTAGCAGTTGTCGAGGACGTTGTTCGGGCACGGTTTGAAAGCGGGCTTACTGTGCGCGGTCGCCGCGGTCACGGACGAGGCCAGCGCCAATGTGATGAGCGTGGCCAGTAGATGCAAGATTCGCGAGAGTCTCATGCTGATTTGGATGTAATCCACTGGCAACCGGTTCCTTACAACCACAAGCCGCGCGCGAAGTTGCTACTTGGCAATAGTCTCTATCGCGCGACCGATCATCATCGTGCCGATGACGACGAGTAGCACGATCATGACCGTGTTGTCGTTGGCAACCAGCCACACATTCAGCCGTTCCAGATGTCGGGCCGCCTTCGCGCCGCCGATCACGTACGCGAGCACCGGAACGATCGTGGTGATCGTAGCCACGACCACGAAAATTGCACCGGCACCAATGGATTGGCCTACGGACAAGTCGACTTCGGCAATGCTGAGCCCGGCGATAACCGCGAGTGAGGAGGTCTCCAGATCGGGCACGGCGAAGAGGAATCCGAGCAGCACCGACCGTGGGATCGAGATGTCCGTCAGGTGTCGCAGGATGGGGTTCGGTTCGGGCGGCGTGCCGGATTCCGGACGGGTGAACCACTTCCGCACCGCCCAGGCAAGCAGCAGGCATCCGAAGCCGATGCGCAGTCCGATCGCAACGCCCGACGGGTGCTCGTGGCGTTCCATGATGGCTTCGTTGGACCCGAGCGCCACCACCACGATGGCGACGATCCCCGAGACGCACACCAACCGGGTGAGGAGATACAGCAAGCCTTTCACGCTGGCGTGCTCGGAAACGAGAATGAGCACGACCACGATGATCGGCAGCGGACTGATGGCGACCGCGATCGCCAACGGCAAGATTTTCCCGATCGCTTCACCCATCTGGCGTACCCACCTTCTGTGTTCGGACCTGAACCTCCGGGTCGGTGTGCGCGCCGCTCGGCCGACCGTCTAGCAGGAACAACGCGAGCACGATCGCCACGACCGGCACGATCGCCATCACGACCGCAGTGAAGTGAATCGCCGTCACCATGCTGTGGGTAGCGCCCTGCACCACCGCGCGGGCACGGTCTGGATCGAGAACGTTCGGTCCGCCGGGACTCGGCGGTGTGCCGCCGTGCGCCACGCGCAACGCATCACGAGCCTGGTCGACGGAGATTCCGGCTCGCGAAAGCTTGGCTTCGCCGTTGTGCAGGAAGACCGTCGTCCCCACGAGCGCGAACAGCGCTGGCCCGAGCGAGTACGCCGCTTGACCCACTCCTGATTTGACTGCCGAAACGGCGCCGCCGAGGCCCTCTGGAGCCGAAGCCATCATGATCGTCGACTGCGGCGTCTGCACGATGGCGCCCCCGATCGCGTTGAGTGCCACCGCGGTAAACAACACCGGCACCGGAGATGTCTCGGTCAGCGCGACCATCAGGATCAGCCCAGCGAGTAGTACCGCAAGCCCGCTGACCAGGACCGAACGCTCGCCGAATCGTGTCGCCGCTGGCCCCGCTGCCGTTCCCGCGACGGCCTGCAGCAGTGTTGCGGGAATCAGCAGGAACCCGAGCAGCGCGGGCGAACCGTGCTGAATGGTCACGATGTAGAACGCGAAGAGGATCGTGGATCCGCCGGTCAGGAAGTTGAAGGTAGCTCCGGCCAGGACGGCCGCATTGAACGGCGCCGAGCGGAAGATTCGCAGGTCCAGGGCGGGGTTAGCCGTGTGTAATTCGCGCAGACAGAACCCGAGGATCCCAAGCAGACCGACCACGATCGGCCCCGCCGAGGAAACCAGCGAACCGGACTCGAGCCTGGAAATACCGAAAACAACACCGAGTAGTCCGATCGCGATCAGGCCCATACCAGGGGTGTCGAGGCTGCGGTGTGCGCGCTCCGATTCGGGCACATACCGCCAGGTGATGAGCAACGTCATAACGGCAACCGCCGGCCCGACCAGGAAGCCGGTGCGCCAACCGAAATGCTCCACCAGCAAGCTGCCGATTGCAGGCTGTGGCGCGGTAGCGGCAAATGCGGTGCCCAGATAGACGGCGATGGTGCGTGGTCGCGCCTTCGGCGGGAACGCGTCGTTGACGATCGCCAGCGACAATCCGAGCAGCAGCGCGAATCCGACACCGACACCGGCTCGGGCGACGAACAACACTGCCGCGTTGGGCGCCGCTGCGGCGAGCACATCGAACGCGATCGCGGCGAACAGACCGATGATGAACAGCCGTCGCTTTCCGTGAATGTCACCGAGCGCGCCGGCGCCGAGAACCGCGGCGGCCAGGGCCAGCGTCGCCAGACTTGCCAGGAAACTCGCGCCCGCTCCGGATAGCCCGACGCCTTCGCGCACCGCAGAAATATTCGCGGAAAGAATCGTCGGGTCACCCGACGTGATGCTGTTGCCGAGTCCCATCGCGACCACAGTCATGATCGCGGCTCGACCGGATACCTCGTTGCTGACGTCGCTGGACGCGGCGGAAGTCATGGCGCCTTTACTCGTCCCATCACCGGTTGGAGTTCAAGATCGCAACAAGATCGCGAGGTCAGTATGCGCCTGGACCTGCCGTCGCGGAACTCATAGGACTAATTCGCCACAGGTGAATTCGATCCACCCGGTTTGGGCCCATACGTCCGATCAATACACGCTGGCCGGTCGGTATCTGCTCTGCATCGAGCTGCGAGCGGCGTGATCAATCTGTTACCCTCCTGAAGGCTCGTTTTGCCGATCAAGTTTTCGCTGTTTGGGACAGTCAAACCAGGAACGAAGGACATCGATGTCGGTACACCGCATCCGAACTCTGAGCGCCTTGTTGGTTGCCATGTTGGCCGCCGTTTCGGCGGCGTTCATCACTGGCTCGAGCGTCGCGCAGGCCGACACCGCGTTGGTGTACGTGCACTCCAACGCAATGAACAAGAACATTCCGGTCGAGGTACTTAAGGCGGCTGGGGGCGGACCTGCCCCGACGCTGTACCTGCTGGATGGCTTGCGGGCCCCGGACGACAACAACGGCTGGCTCATCAACACCGATGTCGTGAGCTTCTTCGCGGGCAAGCACGTCAACGTCGCTATCCCGTTCGGTGGCGGCGGCACGTTCTACTCGGACTGGATCTCCGACGACCCCAAGCTCGGTCACGTGCGCTGGGAGACGTTCCTCACCGACGAGCTGCCCGCCTACATGAAGGCCAACTTCGGCAGTGACGGCGTCAACAACGCCATCGCGGGTCTGTCCATGAGCGGCACGTCGGCGCTGAACCTCGCCGAGCACCGTCCCGACCTGTACAAGGCTGTCGCCTCCTTCAGCGGTTACCCGACCGCGAGCGAGCCGGGCTTCGCCCAGGGCATCCAGGTCGCCGTCATGCAGATGGGCGGCAACCCGATGAACATGTGGGGCTTCTGGCCGAACCCCGTGTGGTGGCACAACGACCCGTTGCTGAACGTCGGCGCGCTGCGCGGCAAGTCGGTGTACATCTCCGCGGGTGAGGGTGCGCCGTCGAGCGACCCGACCGTCAACCCGGCCAGCGCCAGCTTCAACGCGGTGAAGTTCACCCAGATGGTTCCCCTGGAGACCGCCGCGGGCCTGAGCACCTCGACGTTCCTGCCGGCCGTGCAGGCTGCCGGCGCCAAGGTGCAGGTGCACATCACGCCGCAGGGCATCCACTGGTGGAACTACTGGCAGGACCGCCTGCACGAGGCCTGGTTCGGCACCCTCGGCCCGGCCCTCGGGGCGTAACCTCCTCGTACAGTTCGCAAACGGCGCGTCGGATTCCGGCGCGCCGTTTGCCGTTGGCGGTCGGTTGCTGTTGGCCGTCGGCTGCTGTCGCGCGCGGATTTGCGGTAGCGCGCGGGCTTCTTGCCGCGCGGCAGCGCAAGGTCCCGCGCGGCGAACCGGGACCGGGGAGGAACTCAGTAACTGCCGACCGGTGCGCGCAAGGCGTCGAGCGTGCGCGCATAGAGCTGACGCTTGATCTTGCCCAGCACCTCGCCCCGGGTGTGCGCGACGGACTCGGCGTGCGCCACCGCCCGGCTCAACAGCTCATCGGCGGGAGCCACGTCCTCGACGATGCCGAGTTCCAGGGCCGCTTGTCCGCCGTAGCGGCGGCCGGTGAGCAGCGCCTCGTGCGCCGCCCGCACTGGCAGCCGCGCAGCAGCGAGCTCGAGCACCCCGGGGGTGTAGTGCACGCCGATATTGATGCCAGGCAGGCAAAAGAAGCCGCGGTCGGATCGCATGATCTTGTGGTCGTGCGCCAACGCCAGGAACGCGCCCGCCCCGAACGTGTGCCCCTGCAGGGCGGCGACCGTCGGCACCGGTAGAGCCAGCAATCGGGCGAACAACACCTGGACCTCGTCGAGGTAGGCATTCACCTGGTCCGGGTTGGCCGCACACCAGTCGAGGTCGGCGCCGGTCGAGTAGAACTTGCCTGCAGCGGTCGTGACCAGCGCGCTGGGGCCGCTTCGCGCCTCGAGATCGTCGAGGTGGCTGTGAATGCTGGCCAGCCAGTCGGGGTGGAAGCGGTTCTCCGATGTCTGCTCACCCTCCTCGCCGAGGTAGAGGATCGAGACATTGCCCTGCTGGTGCACGTACGGCATTCGCCGAACGCTACACCATCTCCGCAGGTGAACGAGCCCTCAGCAACTTCACACCGTTCACTCACCGTTGGCCAAGCTCGGGTGGGCAGGATCGAATCAAGAAGATAACGAAACGAGGAGGTCGACAATGATGATTCTGCTCGCGATCTCGATGATGACGCTGCTGGTGATGGCCGTTTCCGGTGCGGTAGCCACGCGTGCGCCGTCATCTCTGGTGAGCGTCCCGGTCACGCATTTCCCGACGCGTCGCGGACGGACCGGCTACGGCAGGTAACTGCGGCCCGTGACACAGTGATCGGGTGAGCCCGGTCGACTTCCTGCTACTGGTGGTCGCCGGATTCGTCACCGGCATCGTCGGTTTCGTCACCGGACTCGCCTCGCTCGTGTCCTATCCCGCGCTGTTGGCTGCAGGGTTGCCGCCGGTCACCGCAAACGTCACGAATACCGTCGCCCTGGTGGCGGTCGGGGTCGGCGCCACCGCTAACTCGACCCGGGAGCTCGCCGGGCGGGGTCCGAGGTTGGCGTGGTGGGCAGCAATTGCCGCGCTGGGCGGCGTGGTCGGTGCATTGATCTTGCTTGTCGCGTCGGCGAAGACGTTCGAGTTGGTCGTGCCGGTGCTGGTTGCCGGCGCGTCGATCGCGTTGCTCGCCCAGCCCACCCTGCGAAAGCGTGTTTCCGGTACGGGGTCTTCCCGGTTGCTGCCGGTCGCGATTTTTCTCGTCGCCGTTTATGGCGGGTACTTCGGTGCCGGAGCCGGGGTGGTGTTCGTGGCCACTATTCTGCTGTGTACCGGCGAGACGATCTGGCAGGCAACGATTCTCAAGAGCTTCCTGCTTGGTATCGCCAATCTCGTTGCCGCGGTGTACTTTGCGATCTTCGCGCACGTGCACTGGTTGGCCGCGCTCGCTCTCGCGCTCGGTGCCTTGGTGGGCGGCTGGTGTGGACCGCCGGTCGTCCGGATGGTGCCGCCGACCGTCCTGCGCATCGTCGTGGGCATCGGCGGTCTGGGACTGGCCGCCTGGCTTGCGATTGCCTGACTTGTCCGCCTCGGACGGCCGATAGCGTTACAGTGCGGTCATGCCCGGCGCTGTCATAGGAGCCACGCAACGGACGCTGCGGCGGGCGGGCGATGGCGCCGGCGAGTGGGTCCGGCGGTCGAGCTACCTGCGCAAGTGGCTCGTTCTGGGCGTGACCATTGGTGTCATTGCCGGTCTCGGCGCCGTCGTGTTCTATCTGAGCCTCAGCGAGGCGACCGCGCTTCTTCTCGACAAACTGGGTGGCTACCTGCCGCCGAACGCCTACGGCGACGGGGGATCGACGGGAGATGCCGGGTTCACCCGGTGGTGGGCCATCCCGTTGGTTGTCGGCGGGGGCGGGTTGTTGGCTGGCCTCATCGTGTTCACTCTCGCGCCAGAAGCGGAGGGGCACGGAACCGACGCGGCTATCGAAGCCGTGAACACCAATCCTCGCATGATCAGAATGCGCGCGGTCCTTGTCAAACTTGTCGCCTCGGCGATCACCATCGGGTCCGGCGGGTCGGCCGGGCGAGAAGGCCCGACCGCGCAGATTTCGGCGGGATTCGGCTCGCTGCTCACCCGGTGGCTCGACCTGCCCTTGCGGGATGGCCGCATCGCGGTGGCCGTGGGCATCGGATCGGGGATCGGAGCGATCTTCGGGGCGCCGCTCGGCGGTGCATTGTTGTGCGGCGCAATCGTTTACAAGGACGACTTCGAGTTCTCGGCGATCATCCCAGGTGTTTTCACCGCGATTGTCAGCTACGGCGTCTACGGTTCGATTCTCGGTTTCCAACCGTTATTCGGTTATGTGGCAACAGATTACCGCTTCACCGACCCCGTCCAGCTGGTGTGGTTCGCGGTGATCGGCATCCTGGGCGGGTTCATCGGCTGGCTCTACGCCAAGACGTTCTACTTCACCGTCGGCCTGACACATCGGTTACCCGGTAGTCGAATCATCAAGCCGGCCATCGGTGGTCTGCTGGTCGGCGTGCTGGCGTTGGCGGTTCCACAAATCTTGGGCAGCGGCTACGGCTGGGTGCAGCACGCGCTGAACCGCGCGACACTGCTGGATCTGCCGTTGTGGCTGGTGCTGGTCTTACCGGTCGCGAAGATTGTGGCCACGTCGCTCACGGTGGGGTCCGGTGGTTCGGGCGGGATCTTCGGGCCCGGCATGGTCATTGGGGCCTTCACCGGTGCGGCCGTGTGGCGCCTGCTCGAACCGATCGCGCCGGCGGTTCCGCACAGCCCGGCACCGTTCGTTGTGGTCGGCATGATGTCCTGCTTCGGCAGCATTGCGCGAGTGCCCCTCGCCGTCATGCTCATGGTTGCCGAAATGACAGGCAGCATCACGTTGCTCGCGCCGGCGATGGTCGCGGTCGGTCTGTCGTACATGATTGTGCGCGCATCCGGGGAAACCATTTACCGGTCGCAGTTGGAGAATCGTGATGTCGCGATGGCCAACCGGCTCAACCGTGCGATGCCGCTGCTTCAGGGTGTGGCAGTGGCCGATGCGATGGTGCCGCCGAGACTGGTGCTGGCTGCGGACCTGCCGTTGACCGAAGCGATGCACCGCCTCGAGTCGGAATCGGTGCCCGGCGCGCCCGTCGTGGATGCCGATGGTCGATTCGTCGGCACAGTTGCGCGGATTGGACGATCTGATCCCGACGGGCACTACTGCGTGTTGGATTTTGTCGACCGGGCGGCGGTCACCGTGCCACCCGACGCCAGCGTCGACCTCGCCATCGAAGCCCTTGTGCCCGAGCGACATTGGTTGCCCGTCGTCGACGCGCAACGGCACGTTCGGGGCGTCATCGGTTTGCGCGAAGTGGTCGCCGCCTATCGCAGGGCGGTGCAACAGGAGATCGGGCGATTCGCGACGGTGGCGGCCGACGTCGAGATCGCTGACGTCGTCGTGGCGGCCGAGTCGCCGCTTGTCGGTTCGGCTCTCGGTGACGGTCAGTTGCCAGACGGCGTAATTGTGGCGGGTGTGCTGCGGGAGGACACCTCGCTGCCACCGTCGGCGGCGACCACCCTAGCGGCCGACGATGTGCTCACTCTGCTCGGTCGTCGGGCGGAACTCGACGCCGTCGCGGCGCTGCTCACGGCGCCGTAACAAATCTCTCAGGCCACTGCCGGACGCCACTGCGGCGGCATGAAGTCGTTGTCGCGCATGAAGTGTGTCATCCGGCGCAGATAGTCGGGCTGACTGACGTGCAGGATGTGATTGCCCGGGAACCAGTGCAGCGCACACCGATCCCAGTGCAGCCAGAGCTTCTCCGACTGCTGTGGGGGAGCCAGCCGATCTCCGAGACCGGTGATGATCAACCGGCGTTCCTTGGCGACGAGCGGCGCGTAGTTCAGCGGCGAGTGGTATGCGACGCCCGCGCGGTATTCGTCTGCGCTCACCCCGGCGGTTCGGATGCCGTGGTCGAGCAACACCGAAGCCGGGAACCAACTTTCGATCAGGTCCGCGACGTCGACCACGGGGACGTTGGGCATGACCACCCGAAGGCGGTCCTCGACGGCGGCCAGCAGCGCGGTGGTGTAGCCGCCCAGTGAGATACCGGTCAGCCCGACGTCAGTGACTCCCTCGGCTTGGAGGTAGTCGAGGAACACCCGGAAGTCGTGCACGGCTTGTCCCATGGCTTCGCCGAATCCGGACAGTCCGTGCGAGAAGTAGCCGTAACCGCTGAACGGAGACAGCCGGTGCGCCCGTGCGCCGTGGAAGGGCAGGGTGTAGAGCAGCACGTCGAACCCGGACTTGTAGAACCACGGCAGCTGAAAGAACATGCTGTTCAACAGATATGGCGACGCCAGGAAGCCGTGGATGACGCACAGCGTCGGGCGTGGGCCGTCCGGGTGCCGCCAGTACTGAGCGCAAGCGACATTGTTGCGGGTCATCGACTTCCACTGCCGACGCAGCCGCGGATTGATCGGCTGGAACGGGCTCTCGAAACTCAGCGTGTGGACCGGACCGTGGGTCATCGCCCGGGCGACCAGGTTCGCGGGCCGCGACCGGATCTTCGGCTGCGCGGTCGGCCGTGGAAACGACAGCTCCGGGTTCTGCTCGCGCGCGAGCTCGGCGTAAAACGCGAGGTCGGCGCGTTCACGTCGGGCGGTCCGCGGATTCAGGGCGTGTGGAGCGATCGCGCCGGCGATCAGCGAAGCTGCTCCGGTGCGCAGCCCCACATCGGCCAGCGCGGACGAACTGACGATCGCCCGGTCACGCAGGGACAGTTCGCGAAGGGACGGAAGGCCGTTGGCGGTCGCGTCATGGCCGGAAACGTTGGGTACGACGGTCGGGATGGGATCCGCGTCGGTTTCGCTGCCGGTCCGCTTCTCGCCGTTGAGATCTGCAGACGTCATCCACGCACATTAGCAAGCAGCTAACAGACCCGGCGGGTACCGAACCGAAATGGATTTAGCAGAATGGGGTAACAGCGCACAGAGAACATCCACTCTGCCGAGGTGAAAAGTGACAGGATCGGTGAACATGACCGATGAGCAGACAGTTCCGACTGCCGCGCGCCCCGTGGACGACCCCACAGGTCAGCGGCGATGACTGAGAGTGTGCAATCGTCGGCCGGAGAGATCGTCAGCCTGAAGCGAATGGTCGTCGGCTCGGTAATCCATGAGGCCATCGAGCGCTGGATCACCGATCGGGAAAATGCGGGTCGCACTATCGACCTGTACGACCACGAGGCGGTCAAGGAACTCGCCCGGTTCGTCCGCGACAAGTTGCTCTCCGACGGTCCCGAGATCCAGGAGCCCCAGGGCTGAGCTGCCGTCGGCAATCGCTGCGGGTCATTTTCCGCCGCGCACGACGGGCTCCCGGCGTATTGTTGACCCGCCCGTAACGCGGCGTAACGCCAACCCGTGTGACCAGCACCGACAGTAAGGACCGGCAGCCCAGAATGACCGATTCCGAAGTTCGGGAGGCCGCGGCGCCGGCCGCGCCCATCACCTGGATCAGCTACGAAGAGTTCGGCGCGGAATTCTTCCGGCGGGCCGTCACGATCGACCGGATCTCCAACGCTGTCAACGGCATTGCGGGGCGCGGTATCAAGATCGGGCCGATCCAAATCGGTCTGTTGGCGGGCTTCCGGGCGGACGGTGACATCGGACAGCCCAAGGTTCGTCAACACGAGGGCGACCAGGTGGCGTTCGACGTGGAAGTTCCTGCCGCACTGGTGGTGACGATCAATGCCCTCGGCCAGGAGGTGCGCATCGAGGTCGGTGTTGAGATCGATCTCGAAATGCACGCTCGGGCCGCCGATCCACTGCTGATCGTCATCGACATCCCGTCCATTACCGACGACGATGTCCGACTGGTGATCAAGGCGGAGGCGCTCGGCGCGGCCTGGCAGCGAATCCTCGCGCCGATGGGGGAGAGCATTCGACGGGAGGTGGCGACCCGGATCAACGCCATGCTGCGCGATCCCGGGTCGGTCAACGGGCGCGTGTTCGATATCGCCCAGCGCATCAATGACACCCCACCGGTAACCCGCACCAGCGCGGACTTCACCTGGATCGACTATGGCGAGTTCGGTCGCCGGTTCTTCCGGGAGGCGGTGACTCGTGAGCGTATTCAGAACGCGGTCGCGGACATGGACGGCCGGGAAATCTCCTTCGGACCGCTGAAGACGGGTCCGAAGGAGATGGTCACCGTGCGCGCAGACGGCGCCATGCGGTTGCCGAAGGTGAGCGACCGGCCCGGCGGCGAGTACGTCAGTTTCGATCTGCTGATCCCCATCGGCTTGGACATGGTCATCTCGGCTCCGCGCGACAACCATTACGAAGCCCGCATCGACATTCCGCTTGTCCTCAACGCGCGGGCCGCGGCGCCGCTGTCCATCGTCATCGATGTGGTGCCAGTGCAGGCCGACGACATCTCGATCGACTTGACGGCCAAGGGTTTCGGCGCCCACGTACTCGGCGCGGTCGGAGGCGTGAAGAAACAACTGCGTGAACAGGTCGCGGCGACCGTTCGCGACGAAACGGCCGACCCGAGCGGTCGGATCGTCGACGTGGCTGAGCGCGTCGACAACGCCTAACGGCGTCCGTGCGTGATTTTCCCCCGCGGAGGGTGAAGATTCACGCACGGCTTCTTTGTTACTGAAGGGGCAAGAGCTTCAGAAGTTTCTGGCGAAGCTGAAGTGATTGTGGTGAAATATGTAAACGATCAACGCTATCGGCGCGCTGATTGTTAATGGGGAAGGCGCGCCGACAGCTCCCACCAACTCGCAAGACGAGGGCGTAATGCAGGTTTCCCGGCGCAATCTGTTTCGGTACGCGGCAGTAGGCTCCGCGGTGGTCGGTTTCGGCGCACTCGGCAACATGGCACGGGCGCGCGCAGACGACCTCGGCACACTCATCGACTATGCGGCCGGCGTGCCATCTGCCCAGGCCATCAAGGATGCCGGCTACGCCGGCGCCATCCGCTACGTGTCGGATCGTCGGAAGGGAGCCGAGTGGATGCTCGGCAAACCGTTGGAGGCCGACGAGGTGCAGTCGCTGCGCGCTATTGGCCTGAAGATCGTGTCCTGCTACCAATACGGCAAGGGCCCGACGGCGGACTGGCGCGGCGGACTCGAGGCGGGCAAGCAGCACGCCGCGCGGGGCCTGGAACTGCACAAGGCCGCCGGTGGGCCCACCGACAAGCCGATCTACGCCTCGATCGATGACAACCCGACCGACGACGAGTTCGACTCCATGATCGCGCCCTATTTACAGGGCTGGGAGTCGGTGGTCGGCAAGCAGAACACCGGGGTATACGCGAACTCGCCGACCATCGACCGGGCAATCAAGGCCGGGCTCGGATCATGGTTCTGGCAACACAATTGGGGCACGCCGGCCGGCTATGTGCATCCGGCAGCGCACCTGCACCAGTTCGAAATAGATCAGCATTCGGTCGACGGCATCGGCGTCGACCTCAACACGATCCTGAAGCCCGACTACGGGCAGTGGTGATCGTTCGGCTGACCGACCATCGCAGAAAGGGAACAGCTCACCGTGGACATGCTCGTGAATCTCTTTTACGCCGTCGCAGGCTGGGCCTACCAGGCGTTCAACACGAGCGCGAACAGTTGATCGTTGCGCGCAGCCCTCACGTCTGTACGTGGTAGACGGAACCGCTTTCCATGTCTTCACTGTCCTGCACCACGTAGAGACGCGGGCGCGGTTCGGGCAGCGCCCGGTTGCCTTTCCAGCTGAGCAGCGACCACTGGGAGAGTCCCGAAAACGCCGATCCCAGACTGGCGAACGATGCCGAGGACAGCGCCGACCCGAACGATCCCACGGAACCCACCGACAGCACTGAGCCGACGCTGCCAATGGAGAGCACCGAATAGGCCGAGCCGATCGACAGAATCGAGCCTTCCGACCCGATCGACAGGATCGAGTTTCGTGACCGCAACGATCGCTTTTGTGATGTGCCGACCATTGTGACGGTCTACCACATCGGCTGAGTCAACGGAATGCGCGCGCCGAGATCACCTCAGGGGACGGTGACCATGCCGATCGTGGGCAGGAAACTGCAGGTCCGTTCCTGTCCGGCGGCGCCCGTGGTCAGCGAACCCGACACCACGGCTAACACCCGACCCGAGCCGGTGTCCGCAATGGCCGACAGCGTCGACGGTCCGTTGGGGTGGTTGATGTTTGCCGCATCGGTCAGGTTTTGCGTGGCGGTCTTGCGGTTGTCCAGGTTGAGCCAGGTGACCGTCATCGGTTGCGGCTGGACGGCGCTGGGCACCTTGGTGCCGAGAGCGGTGAAGACGAAGCCGACCTGACCGGCTGCCGGTCCGGGCGGGGGCAGCTTGGCCGGTCCAGGTACTGCTAGTGCGGTGCCGACCGAGTCTGCGGTGTCCGAAATGCACTGCCTACCGATGGTGGGGTAGAGGAACTGCGAGATGGCCGGGCCATTCTTCGGAATGTTCGGGCCACCGCCGCCGCTGCCATCGAGGAAGGTGATGACGGCGCCGAGGGTGTTCTTGATCTCGGGCGGCAGATTCGACGAATCGAGCAGTTGTTTGGCCTGGGCGAGGATCGCCGTCTGCGGTGCAGACCCTTGGTCGACGTCGGCCGGACCAGCGGCGGCACCGATGATCGCTGGTGCGAGCGACGCGATGGCATCGATCGGGACGCCCTTGGGAATCGGCGGGATCGCGGGGGCGGCGGCAGGCGCCGGATCGGCGACGGCGACCGGACCGGCGAGCAGCATCCCCGCTGCAACAGCAACCGCCACAAGCGATTTGCGCCCCATGTGCGTTCTTCCCAGACCTCGCACGTTCCTCATCCTTACTCGCGTGATCCTTCTCGTGTGACCCACCGAGTGCGCGATCGTCGCCTGCTCGGACTTGCTGCCAGATACGCCGACCCACTCTAGGGAAAGCGTCACTGGCGTGTACAGCCGGACCGCCAAGGTGACTGTAGCGTGTGACCGATGTGACTAATGAGAATATTGATGCAACTGTTATGCCGCTTCCCGTAACGCCCAGCTTCGCACTCCACAAGAGCGCGTCTTGACTCGCCGCCGAGACCGATAGGCTCTTGCTCGACCATCTCGGGTCCACCCCGACTAGAGACGAGGACCGGTGATGACGGGAGCTCGGGCCGCTTCGGCGCGGCTGCGGCGCGCGGCGCCCGCGTTGCTCGTCGTCTCCGTCGCTGCCCGGCTGCTCTGGGTGTTCTTCCTCCCGAATGGGCGCAACTTCGTTGACCTGCGCGTCTACGTCGATGGTTCGGCGGCGTTGGTGCGTGGCGGACTCTATGAGTTCACGTATTCGGCGCTGACCCCGGACTTTCCGCTGCCGTTCACCTATCCGCCGTTCGCCGCGCTGGTCTTCTTTCCACTGCACTACCTGCCGTTCGGGTTCGTCGGCGTCGTGTGGCAACTGCTCACCATGGCGGCGCTCTACGCGATCGTCCGGATCACCTTCGACCTGCTGCTCGGTGAGCGGGCGGCCGAGCCGGGCTGGCGGCACATGGCGATGGTCTGGACTGCCGTCGGACTGTGGACCGAGCCGGTGCGCACCACGCTCGACTACGGCCAAGTCAACGTTTTTCTGGTACTGGCCGTGCTGGTCGCTGCGCGCAGCAGTAAATGGTGGTGGTCCGGTCTGCTCGTCGGCTTCGTCGCGGGAATCAAACTCACTCCGGCCGTGGCCGGCCTGTATTTCGTTGCGCGTCGGCGGTGGGCGGCGACGGCGATGTCCGCGGTGGCCTTCGGTGCCACGGTGGCGCTGAGCTACCTCGTGATCGGCGATCAGGCCCGCCAGTACTTCGGACATCTGCTTGGTGACGCCAGCCGGATCGGTCCGGTCGGCTCGGTGTGGAACCAATCGCTGCGCGGCGCCCTGAGTCGAATCGCCGGACATGACGTCGGTTCCGGAGCTCTGTGGGTCGGCGCAGTCGCGGTCACGGCGGCGTTGGCTTTTGTGGCCTGGCGCTCACTTGCCCCCGACGATCGGCTTGGCACGTTGCTCGTCGTCTCGTTGTTCGGGCTGATGGCCTCGCCGATCTCGTGGTCGCACCACTGGGTGTGGGTGGTGCCGATGCTGATCTGGCTGGTGCACGGCCCATACCGGCAGCTCGCCGGCACCAAGCTCGTCACCGCGTACTGGGCAATCGACACCCTGGTCGGCGTGCCCTGGATCTTGGCGTTCTTCCAACAGGATCAATGGCCAATCTCACGCCCGGGCGTCCTCGCGTGGCTCGGCGCGGTCGATATGGTGGGCGTGGTGTTGTTCTTCGTCTGGGTCAGCTATGCCGGGCGAGCGGTCACTGCTGAGCCAGCCGATCAATCGCCCGCGCTAGCGATAGATCCAGTTCGGTAAGGCCGCCTTCGGAATGCGTGGACAGCCGGAACGTCACATTGCGCCACCGAATGTCGATGTCCGGGTGGTGATTGGCGGCCTCGGCCTCCGCGGCCACCTTGGTCACCAGGTCGATCCCGGACGGAAACGATTGCGCTTTGACAGTCCGGACGATCGTCGACTGCCCGTCGACCTCTTCCTGCTGCCAGTCGGGCAATTGCTTCAGCGCCTCGTCAATGCGGTCTTGGGACAGCAACTCAGCCATACCAACCGATGGTGCCACTTTTATGGCGTCGCGTCGGCGGTTGCCGATGCGTGAAGTGGTCGCGGCCGCGCTCGTGCAGCACGGCCGGTTGCTGCTCGCGCAACGTCGTCGGCCGGCGCACCTAGCGGGCTTGTGGGAACTGCCGGGCGGCAAGGTGGAGGACGGCGAATCGCCGGCCGCCGCGTTGGAGCGGGAACTGCGCGAGGAATTGTTGATCGACACCGAGGCAGGCTCGCGCATTGGAGTGGACATCGTGCTCTCCGGCGCGCTGGTGCTGCGGGCGTATCAGGCGCGCTTGGTCGCGGGAACTCCGACGCCGGTCGAGCATGCGGCCCTGCGGTGGGTGGACGCCGCGGAGCTGCAGGAGATCGAGCTGGTCCCGAACGACCGGGCGTGGCTGCCGGAGTTGACTGCGCTGCTGACGCTCGAGCGGCCGTGCTGAGCTACGCCGCACGCGCCTTTTTCAACGCCTTCTTGAGGTCCTTGCCAGTGAGGCCCTCGCGCTCGCACTTTTTCATCCGCATGATGACGACCGGGCATTTCAGGCACCGCTTCTTGCTGCGGCAGCACTTCTTCTTCGGCTTCAGGCGTGCGACCTTCTTGGCCTTGACCTTGCCCACCCGTGCGCTCCTATCGACCTCAGCAGACGTCAACGTACCCGCATTTGCGTCAGCGGAAAATCAGTCGCTGGTGAAGACGATCAACAAGCCGCAACGGCTGGCCAGCTCACAACTGCAGCGGCGGTATGCTCTCGGAGTCGAACACCACGCATTCCGGATGGCTGCGTGGTTTCAGCTGTGCCGCTACACGCCCTGCGCGCAGCGATATGCCACTGCTGCGCGCCTCGGCGCGCGGCAACACGCCACTGCGTCGCGCTTGCGCGCCCCGATCCGCACAGCCAGGAGTAAAGATCTTGTCGGACAACACATTTCGCAACGTCGCCATCGTCGCGCACGTCGACCACGGCAAGACGACGCTGGTCGACGCCATGCTGCGCCAGTCCGGTGCCTTCGCTGAGCGGGCGGAGCCGGTGGACCGGGTAATGGATTCCGGTGACCTCGAACGCGAGAAGGGCATCACAATTCTCGCGAAAAACACCGCGGTGCACCGGCATCACGCGGATGGATCGGTGACTGTGATCAATGTCATCGACACTCCGGGCCACGCCGACTTCGGCGGCGAGGTCGAGCGCGGACTGTCGATGGTGGACGGCGTGGTGTTGCTCGTCGATGCCTCGGAAGGCCCGCTCCCGCAGACCCGGTTCGTGTTGCGCAAGGCGCTGGCCTCGTCGCTGCCGGTGATTCTGGTGGTGAACAAGACCGACCGGCCGGACGCCCGGATCGCCGAAGTGGTTGAGGAAAGCCACGACCTGCTGCTGGACCTGGCCTCCGACTTGGACGACGAGGCCGCCGAGGCGGCTGAACTCGCGCTCGACCTGCCGGTGCTCTACGCCTCCGGTCGCGAGGGCAAGGCGTCGCGGACGCAGCCGGAAAACGGCCAGGCACCGGACGCCGACAACTTGGACGCCCTGTTCGAGGTGCTGCTCGAGAACGTCCCGCCGCCCAAGGGAGATCCGACCGCGCCGCTGCAGGCGCACGTCACCAACCTCGACGCGTCGGCGTTCCTCGGTCGCCTCGCACTGGTGCGGATCCACAACGGCACGTTGCGTAAGGGCCAGAACGTCGCCTGGATGCACGGCGACGGCATCAAGCAGGTGAAGATCACCGAGTTGCTCAAGACGGTCGGCGTCGAGCGCAGCGCCGCGGAGGAGGCGACTGCCGGTGACATCGTGGCGGTGGCCGGGATTCCTGACATCATGATCGGTGACACTCTCGCCGACCAGGAAAATCCGGTCGCGCTGCCGCGCATCACCGTCGACGAGCCGGCGATCTCGGTCACCATCGGTATCAACACCTCGCCACTGGCGGGGCGCAACGGCGGCACCAAACTCACCGCACGGCTAGTCAAGGCACGTCTCGACCAGGAACTGGTCGGCAACGTCTCGATCCGCGTCCTCGACACCGAGCGTCCGGACACGTGGGAGGTGCAGGGGCGCGGCGAGCTGGCCCTGGCGATCCTGGTCGAGACCATGCGCCGGGAGGGCTTCGAGCTGACCGTCGGCAAGCCGCAGGTGGTCACCCGCACGGTCAACGGCAAGCTGCACGAGCCCTTCGAGGAGCTCACCATCGACGTGCCCGAGGAACACCTCGGTGCGGTCACCCAGTTGCTGGCCGCTCGCAAGGGCAAGATGGTGCAGATGACCAACCACGGATCCGGTTGGGTCCGTATGGAATTCATCGTTCCATCGCGCGGCCTGATCGGTTTCCGCACCGACTTCCTCACCGACACCCGCGGCACCGGTATCTCCAACGCCGTCTTCCACGCCTACGAGCCATGGGCGGGGGAGATCCGAGCGCGGCACACGGGCTCGTTGGTCTCCGACCGCGCCGGCAAGGTGACGCCCTACGCGATGATCCAGCTCGCCGACCGCGGCACCTTCTTTGTCGAGCCCGGCGCGGACACCTACGAGGGCATGGTGGTGGGCATCAACCCGCGCGCCGAAGATCTCGACATCAACGTCACCCGGGAGAAGAAGCTGACCAACATGCGCAGCTCCACTGGTGATGTACTCGAGACGCTGGCCAGGCCCATGGTGCTCGACCTCGAGGGCGCACTGGAATTCTGCGCCGCCGACGAGTGCGTCGAGGTCGGCCCGGATGTGGTGCGCGTCCGCAAGGTCGCCCTCAACGCGACGGAACGCGCTCGCGAGCGTTCCCGGTCCAAGGCGCGTGACCGCGCGGCGCAGTAGGTGTGCGAGCGTGGCGCGCTAGAGTGCGCGTGACGAAACGCCGGGTACAACAGGAGGTCTGTGTGCGGACGCAGCGCGGCCTCGGTCCCGCCTTAGGCGCGGGTCTTACCGCGATCGCGCTGTTGCTTTCGGCGTGCGCCGCGAACCCGCCGCCGCCGATCGAGAGCACGAACAGTCCCAAAACCACGCCGGCGCAGCCGACCCGCAACACCGTCGTGGTGGCCATCGACAACATCGGGGTGGGTTTCAACCCGCATTTGCTTTCCGATCAGTCCCCGACCAACGCCGCCGTCAGCGCATTGGTGCTGCCCAGCCCGTTTCGGCCGGTTCCGAGTCCGACGCGCGCCGGCGGCACGGATTGGGTGCCGGATCCGTCTGTGCTCGTCTCGGCGAACGTGACGTCACAGGATCCGTTCACCATCACCTACCAGCTGCGCGACGACGCCCAGTGGTCCGACGGCGCGCCGATCGCCGCCGAGGACTTCGTCTACCTGTGGCAGCAGATGATCAGTCAGCCGGGCGTGGTCGATGCGGCCGGGTACCAGCAGATCACAAACGTGACCTCCGCTGGTGGCGGCAAGACTGTGGTCGTGACAATGAACGGTCCCTATCCGGCGTGGCGCGAGTTGTTCACCGACCTGCTGCCGTCACACCTGATCAAGGATTCGCCGGGTGGGTTCGAGCGCGGACTTGCACAGAACATTCCGGTGTCCGGCGCGCAATTCCATATCAAGACGGTCGACCGTGATCGGGACGAGATTCTGCTCGAACGTAATGACCGGTTCTGGGGCGTTGCTGCCAAGCCGGATCAGATTCGGATGCAGCGCGGCGGGTCGCCGGCGCAACTGGCGGACTCGATGCGGTCCGATGATGCTCAAGTCGCGACCGTGCACGGCGGCGACTCCACGAAGGCCCAGTTGGCCGCGATCCCCGGCGTGCGCGTCGGGACGGCGGCTCAGCCGAGGCTGCTGGAGCTGACGCTGAACGGCCGCGGCGGCGTCTTCACCGACCAGAAGGTGCGCACCGGCGTGTTGGGCCTGCTCGACCCGGATCTGCTGGCAATCATCGCTGCTGGCAATTCCACCAATGTCGCTCCGGCCCGGGCGCAGGTTTTGTCGCCGTCGGATCCCGGCTATGTCGCAACAGCGCCAGCGCGCCCAACCAGACAACAGGCACTGGCGACGCTCGCCGACGCTGGCTACGAAGCGGCACCCGAACCGCCGACGCCGCCGGGCAGCACAACGACAGCGCACCCGGTGGCGCAGATCGCGAAGAACGGCAAGCCGCTCTCCCTGCGGATCGGCGTGGTGCAGGACGACGACGAGGCGTTGGCCGTCGCCGACACCGTCGCCGACCAGTGGCGCGGTGCTGGCATCGATGCCTCCGTGGTGCCCCGCCCGCCCGAAGACCTCTATGGTGATGACCTGCTCAAAGGCGACGTGGATGCGATTGTCGGTTGGGTGCGCGCTGGTACCGACCCCGCGACCGCGCTGGCCTCGCGTTTCGGATGTCCCGCGCCGGCCGCTCCACCTTCCACACCGGTGACCTCGGTGACGCCGACAGCGAGCGCCACCCCGGCCTCGAGCGCCGCCGCCCAACCGGCCAGGCAGCCGGACAGCAACTTGTCGGGTCTCTGTGACCCGTCGCTGCAGCCGTCGATCGACGCCGCGCTGCACGGGACGGCAGACGTGTCTTCGGTGATCGCGGAGGCGGAGCCGAGGCTGTGGCAGCTTGCCGCGACGCTCCCGATCGCGCAGGACACAACGGTGGTCGCTGCGGGTCCGGGAGTGTCTGGAGTGTCGTTGGACGGCCCGATTCAGGTCGGTGTCTTCAGCGGTGCCAGCGACTGGAGCCGGGTCCAGCAATGAGGCCCGAGCGGAGCCTGCGGAGCGACCAGGGGGCACAGCAGCGGAGACTGCTGTTCGTCCACGCGCACCCCGATGACGAGTCGATCCTCACCGGCGGCACCATTGCCCGCTACGTCCGCGCCGGTGCTGACGTTGCCGTCGTGACCTGCACGCTGGGCGAAGAAGGCGAGGTGATCGGTGAGCAATGGGCGCTGCTGGCGGCCGATCAGGCCGACCAGCTCGGTGGATACCGCATCGGCGAACTCACTTCGGCGCTGTCGGCGCTCGGCGTGGATGGTCCACGTTTTCTCGGCGGCGCCGGCCGGTGGCGCGATTCCGGCATGGTCGATACCCCCTCACTCGCCAATCCGCGGGCGTTCGTGAATGCCGATATCGACGTGCTCGTCGAGACATTGGTAGCGGCGATTCGGCAACTGCGCCCGCATGTGGTGGTCGGCTATGACCCGACTGGCGGGTATGGCCATCCCGACCACATTCGGGTCCACCGCATCACCGAGACGGCGGTCGTTGCCGCCGCCACCGATCGATTCCCCGACGCCGGTTCACCGTGGAATGTGCCGAAGTACTACTGGGCGGTGTGGCCCGGAGCAGACGGCGAACCTGCCACGACAGCAATCGATATCACCGACACCCTCGACGTCAAACGTGCTGCGCTCCGCGCCCATGCCACTCAAGTTGTGGTCTCGTCCAAAGGTGACTCATTTGCGTTGTCCAATGGAATCGACCAGCCTATTCTGGCGTCCGAGCACTACGTTTTGGTGCGCGGCACGGTGGGCGCTGTCGACTACGTAGACCTGGAAACAGACCTGTGCGCCGGACTGGACGGCTAGACGGTAGCGACCATGCAACGGAGGAAACACGATGGACTATTACAACTGGGATCTACAGAACGCGATCGCGGCGTTCGTGGACAGCCTCCGGCCGAGCGCCCAGTACCAGCACGACCTCTACATCTCGGTGCTGCACGGATTCGTTCAACTGAACAGTCAGTTGTTGACGATGCTGGGCTACCCGCCGGTCGGCTGACCGGACGCACGGTCGACGGGGTCCTGCTGGCCCTGTTGACCCTCAGCGGGTTCGTAAGCTTCATCCTCGAGGTGCTGTTTCTGCCGCTCTACCTCGGGCCGGTCCCGTTTCCGATCACTGCATTGGCGGCGGGTTTGTGGAACGTCGTTCTGATTCTCACGGCACTCAATGTCACCCGGCAGCTGCGTCTGCTTGCACTACCCGTGGTCGGATGGCTGGTCGGATTCGTCATCGCAATCATGCGGGGCCCGGGCGGCGATGTGGTGCTGCCGGCGCAGTGGCAGACGCTGCTCATGTTGGTCGTCGGAGTCGCGCCGGCCGGGCTCGTGCTGTACTGGCTGGCGGTGCGGCACACTCCGCACTAACCGAGGCCCGCGGCCGACTTCGCTGCCCGAAGCACATCCTCGATCATCGCCGGGGTCAGTTTGCCGGTGAACGTGTTCTGTTGGCTCACGTGGTAGCAGCCGAACAGGTACAGCGGAGATGGCCCTTCGAGTTCGACGCGTACCCCGTGGCCGAATCGCGGTCGTGGTCGCGGAACCTGCCATCCGGCCTCGGTCAGCGCCGGCATCAGCGCTTGCCAGCCGAAGGCACCCAACACCACGATCGCCCGCAGCGTCGGCTGTATCAGCCTCAGTTCGTCGACGAGCCAGTGGCGACAGTTATCCCGTTCACCGGTGGTCGGCTTGTTGGCCGGGGGCGCGCAATGGACCGGAGCAGTGATTCGGGTGTCGAAAAGCTGCAATCCGTCGTTGATGTCGGTTGCCGTCGGCTGGTTCACCAAGCCCACGGCGTACAGGGCTGCATAGAGTACGTCGCCACTGCGGTCGCCGGTAAACATTCGGCCCGTGCGATTTCCGCCGTGGGCGGCGGGCGCCAGGCCGACGATGAGGATGCGCGCATCGTCGGGGCCGAAGCCGGGAACCGGCCGTCCCCAATAGGTTTCGTCTCGAAACGCGGCCCGCTTCTCCTGGGCGACCTGCTCGCGCCAGGCAACCAGTCGAGGGCAGGCCCGGCATTCGGAGACTGCGCAGTCGAGTTCGGTAATGGAGGTGATCATGGTGTCGGCTCCGGTATTTTTCGCCGCGATTCGAGCACATAGTTGCCGACCGCGCAGGCCAGTATCGCCAGCGCGGTAGTCACCGCGGTGGTTTCGGGTTCGAGAAGTCCAGGGGGCAGCGACCTGTCGGTGAGCGGCGTGTAGGCCGTCCAGCCGAAGTCGCGACCAAGTCCTACCGCGCCAGCAAATACGGGCAGCGCAAACACCACGGGCCAACTCATCGCGGCCGGTGCATCGATGGTGCGCACCGACGAGGCGAGCGCAAACCCGGCTGCCGGACCGAGCCACAGGACGCTAACCGATGACCAGTCCGGGTGGCCGCTGAACGAGGTGGCGATGGGAACGACGGCCAGCAACAGCGTGGCGAAGGCAGGCTGCGGCCACTTCGTGCCGATTGCAATTCCCACCGCGGTCAATACCGCGGCGAGAACCAGCGCACCGGCCGCCATTTCCCAACGTTGCGCACACACCGACGCGGCCGCGATCGCGGTACTTGCAAGCACCGCGCAACCGGTGCGACCCGGCAGCAGCCACGCGGCGAACAGCACAACCACCACTGTGACGCCAACCGTGATTCGCCACAGTTCGATCGTCCAACCGAGTTGGGTGAGCGCAAACAACGTCGCCAAGCCGGCGGCCGTCAGTAGCGCCCCAGCCCCGATCGTGCGACCAGGGGCGGAGTCGGGGGCCGGATGCGGCTGCTCCACCCGGGTCGCGATCACACACCCGATCGCCCCAGCCACCAGGACCGCGGCAGCGACGATGCCCCACGATATCGACGGCTCGTCGGGCACGTAGTCCGCGTACCGCCGCGGGCGGCTGTTGAGTGTGCGGCGCAGGTTGTCGCCGAAAAGGTAGATAAAAACGATTCCAGCAGTGATCAGCGCGACGAGTAAGAGTCGATGGTGCTCGCCGCGCAGGAGCGCGACCACGCCGCCGAGCACCAGGCCGCAACCGAGTCCGTTGAGATAGACCTCGGCGAGTCCAAACTCCGCTGCGGCCATCACCGCGATCAGTGCCAGACCCGCTCCGGCGGTCATCAGCACCGCGACCAACGAGGTCGTTCGTCCCAGCAACACTGCCGTCAGAGCCGC
The DNA here is from genome assembly GCF_007489285.1 of Skermania sp. ID1734. Lineage (GTDB taxonomy): Bacteria > Actinomycetota > Actinomycetes > Mycobacteriales > Mycobacteriaceae > ID1734. The sequence goes on along the minus strand of NZ_VLIY01000001.1, from coordinate 170,713 downwards.
GACCAGCAGCGCGACACAGCCACCGGCATGAAAGCCGAAGTAGGTGACGTGCCAGCCGGATTCCAGCAAAATTTTCGATGAGTCGTCCGGTAACGCGATGTTGAGGACGTAGCCGACTAACAAACCGGTCAACAGCGCGGTGACGGCTGCGGAGGTGCGCTCGATCATTGATCTTGACTCTAGAGGGGTAGGTCGGGTGAGCATCGCAGCGTGGCGAGGAGCGGAGCGCGACCGGAGCCGACGATGGGTACAGAGGTGTAGGTCGGGTGAGCATCGCAGCGTAGCGAGGAGCGGAGCCCGACCGGAGCCGACGATTGGCCTGAGAGGTGTAGGTCGCGTGAGCGTATGTTGCTGGCATGCGCTCGACACTGCTGTCTCGCCGGGACCTGGACTTCCTGCTCTATGAATGGCTTGACGTGTTGGCTTTGACAGAGCGCAAGCGATTCGCCGAGCACTCCCGCGAGACGTTCGACGGCGTGCTCGACCTCTCCGAGCAGGTCGCAACCCGATATTTCGCCACCCACAACAAGCTGAACGACACCCATGAGCCGACGTTCGACGGCGAAACCGTCACCATCATCCCCGAAGTGTCCGCGGCGCTCGATGCGTTCGCCAAGGCCGAACTGCTGGGCATGACCGTCGATGAGCGGTTCGGCGGCGCGCAGCTTCCGGCCACGGTCGGCAACGCCTGCTTCGCCTGGTTCCAGGCCGCCAACGTCGGCACCTCCGCCTATCCGTTCCTCACGCTGGCCAACCTGAACCTGCTCATCGCGCACGGCTCGGAAGAACAAGCGGCTACCTATGTTCGCCCGATGCTCGAGGGCCGGTTCTTCGGCACCATGTGCCTGTCGGAGACGCAGGCCGGGTCCTCGCTGGCGGACATCACCACCCGCGCCGAACCGCAGGCCGATGGCACCTATCGGTTGTTCGGCAACAAGATGTGGATCTCCGGCGGCGATCATGAGTTGAGCGAGAACATCATTCACCTCGTGCTCGCCAAGATCCCGGGCGGTCCGGCCGGCACCAAAGGTATATCGCTGTTCATCGTGCCCAAATATGTGGTGCCCACCGGTGAACGCAACGATGTGGTCCTTGCCGGGCTGAATCACAAGATGGGTTACCGCGGCGCGACCAACACCGTGTTGAACTTCGGCGAGGGCAAATACACGCCCGCTGGGGCACCCGGCGCGGTCGGCTACCTGATCGGCGAGGCCAATCGTGGCCTGTCCTACATGTTCCACATGATGAACGAGGCACGGCTCGGGGTTGGCCTCGGCGCAACGGCGCTCGGCTACACCGGCTACCTCAAGTCGCTCGACTACGCGCGCACCCGCGCTCAGGGCCGCCCACCGACCGCAAAAGACCCTGCCGCGCCGCAGGTGCCGATCATCAGCCACCCAGACGTCAAACGCATGCTGCTGGCTCAAAAGTCCTATGTCGAAGGCGCGTTGGCGTTGGCGCTGTACTGCTCGCGGCTGCTGGACATTCAGCACTCGGCGCAGTCCGAGGAGGAAGCGCGTTCGACCACGCTGCTGCTCGACATCCTCACGCCCGTCGCAAAGAGCTGGCCGTCGCAGTGGTGTCTCGAGGCCAACAATCTCGCCATTCAGGTGCACGGAGGTTACGGCTACACCCGCGAATACGACGTCGAACAGCACTACCGCGACAATCGGCTCAATCCCATCCACGAGGGCACGCACGGCATCCAGGGGCTGGACCTGCTGGGCCGCAAAGTGGTTCAGCAGGGTGGGGCAAGCCTGGTCGAGCTCGCGGCAAAGATTGCCGAAACCGTGCGAGCGGGACGTGACAGCGAATTCGCGGACCTTGCTGCACAACTGGATGCGACGTGGCAGCGGCTGGTGTCGGTGACCGCGGACATGTTCGGCGCGGGCGACCTCGAGGCCGCGCTCGCCAACAGTTCGGTGTATCTGGAGACGTTCGGACATATCGTGATTGCTTGGATGTGGCTCGAGCAGGCGATCACGACCATCGGACGCTCCGGCGACTTCTACGACGGCAAACGCCAAGCCGCCCGGTACTTTTTCGCCTATGAGCTACCCAAGACGGCACCCACGCTGGAACTGCTGGCCAGCTTGGACCGCACCACCCTCACCATGCGGGACGAGTGGTTCTGAACGGTGGTCAAGTCTCTCGCCGGACTGGCGGTAATCGGCCTGGCCGCCTTCATCACCGCGTCCACGATGTGGTTGCGCAAACTCTCCGCCGGGCGGATCTTCAGCGTCGATGACGTCGACCCGGTGCCGGTCGTCATTGTCTTCGGCGCCCAGGTCAAGCAAGGGGGCCCGGGGTCGTTTCTCACCGGGCGGCTGGCTGCCACCGCGGACCTGGTGCGCTCCGGCAAGGCCGATGTGGTGCTGGCCTCCGGCGACCGCAACGGCGAGTCCGGCGACGAGATTGCCGCGATGACAACCTATTTGGTTAACAAAGGCGTGCCGCGCGCCCAGATAGTCGGCGACGGGCTAGGACTGCGCACGCTCGACACCGGGTTGCGTGCGTCGCGCACCTACGGCGTGCGGCGCGCGCTCGTCGTTTCCCAGGCCTTCCACCTGCCCCGGGTGGTGGCGCTGTGCACGCACGCCGGCTTGGACGTGAGCGGCGTCATTGCCGAATGCGACTGCCGGCGAAGGATACTGCAGAAGAACCTGGCTCGGGAGGTGCTGCTCGCACGCCCGAAAGCCGTGTTGGACATGGTGGTTGGCAAGCGGGTCACCGTTTCCTCGCCGCCCGACCCGGCGGTGCGCGATGCGCTGCGGAACCGTTCAGCTGTGCACGCACAGGCAGGGGGCGGCGACGTCAGTGCACCATGAGAACGCCGACCGCACTGGCTAGTTCACTCAGCGCGGCGTCGAACGCGCCGCGGACCTCCTCGACCGGCGGGTCGAGCTCCCGGTCGGCATCGAAGCCGAAATACACGATGCCGTCATAGGAAAAGGCGCCGACATTAAAACCCTGGTCCGAAGGGTTCAGCGGCACAATCGGATACATCTCCAACACCCGGGACCCGTTGAGGTACAACGGGGCGGTGGGACCGGGAATGTTCGACACCACAAGGTTGTGTGACGGAAAGTCGATGCCCGTGCTCAGCAGCGTGGTCAACGCGGGGGAGAGCAGCGGGGGCGCGAGACCGCCGACGACGACGAACAGCGCACCGGCCATCACACCGCGGCGCTCTTGAGTTCGTCCATGCGACTACCGACGATTTCCACCCGGCGGGCCGGATCCGGCTCGCGCACCGGCAGTTCCACGACCACCACCGAGATCCGGTTGCCGCCCGTCTCGCCTTCGCGGCGGATGCTCACCGGCACCAGCGTGGTCGGTTCCCGTTCGAGGTCGGTCGGTTCCACACCGGCGGCACGGAGGTAGTTCACCAGCGCGCCGGTGACCACTCCCAGCAGCACATCGTTGACCGTGCGAGACGTTGCCGCGCTGATTTCCCTGATGGTGTCCAACGGCGTGCTCGTGCAGTCGTAGGCGCGGTTGGCCGAGATGGTCTTGTTGAACGGCGTCGCCACCGCCGGCGGGCGGTCGCGCAGCAGATCGCGCAGCACGTCGGCGGCCTCGCGGAGGTCTGCAGCGGCCGTCGCCGGGGAGGTTTCGAGCACCTTCGAGGTGGTGTCCACCACCAGGTCTTGAGCCTTGGTCAGCGGCTTGATGGCGAATCGGCGGACCTGGCGAAGCAGCAGTCCGGGACGTTCCTCTTCGGTGTCCGGCGGCGGTTCGACCGGATCCGCTTCCGGTTCGATGTCGAGGACGGCCATGCCGATACCCAGCGCCGATGCGCCGTCTACCAGCGCGTGATGCATCTTGATGAGCAGCGCGATTCGGCCATCGTCGAGGCCGTCGATCACGTGGATTTCCCACAGCGGCCGACTGCGATCGAGTTTGCGCGACATTTCGTTGCCCACCTGGCGCATCAGTTGGGCGCGGCCGCCGGGCGAGGGCAGCGTTGCCAGCCGCACATGCCATTCGACTTCGAAATTGTCGTCGTCCACCCACACCGCATTGGACAGCCCGGTCCGGCTCTCGTCGAGGCGCTGTCGGCAGCGGGGCACCAGATGAATTCGATCCTGCAGGCGCTGGCAGATCGCGTCATAGGTGACGCCCGGGCCTGGCTCGACGAAAATCAGGCTGCCGATGGTCATGTTGACGGGTCCGGACTCGGCGTTCAGCGACGCGCGGTCCAGCGGTGACAGCTTGTCGCTCATGCGGCGGACTCCCGAATTCCCAACGGCGATCTTGAACCGTATCTTTGCACGTCGCGGGCTGGTTTTGGCCCGATTCGCACGGTCGTGGCCGCCGCTAAGGGGCCGCCGGGTGGCAGGTTGTCGGACCGGTGGCGCATGATCGGAGCCGTGACTGAATTGCCAACCCCGAGCGTCCCGCCTCGGCCCGGCCTCGACCGGGTTCCGGGGGAATCGGCGATGCGGCGGGCGTTGCGCCGCGCTCGGGACGGCGCGACGCTCAACGTGGACGAGGCGACGGTATTGCTGCATGCCCGCGGCGAACACCTCGTGGACCTGTGCGCGTCGGCCGCCCGGGTGCGTGACGCCGGGCTCGCCGCTGCGGGACAATCGGGCCTAATCACCTATTCGCGCAAGGTATTTATCCCGCTGACCCGGCTGTGCCGGGACAAGTGCCACTACTGCACGTTCGTCACCGTGCCACCCAAGCTCCGCGCCGCCGGAGAGGGCATGTACCTCGAACCCGACGAAGTGCTCGAGATCGCCCGCCGCGGAGCCGAACTCGGGTGCAAGGAGGCGCTGTTCACCCTCGGCGATCGACCGGAGGCGCGCTGGCCCGAGGCCCGTCAATGGCTCGACGAGCGCGGATACGACTCGACGCTGGCCTACCTACGTGCCATGGCGATTCGGGTGCTCGAGGAAGCAGGGCTGTTGCCCCATCTGAATCCAGGTGTGCTGAGTTGGGAAGAACTATCGCGGCTCAAGCCGGTCGCGCCCTCGATGGGCATGATGCTGGAGACCACGGCCACCCGCCTTTTCACCGACAAGGGTGGCTGCCATCACGGCTCGCCGGACAAAGACCCGGCCGTGCGGTTGCGCACGCTGACCGACGCGGGCCGATTGAGTGTGCCCTTCACGACGGGCATCCTCGTGGGCATCGGTGAAACGTTGGTTGAGCGCGCCGACTCCATCTTTGCAATCCGTAAGTCGCACAAGGCGTTCGGCCACATCCAGGAAGTGATCGTGCAGAACTTCCTGGCCAAGCCCGACACTGCCATGCGCGACGTACCCGACGCCGGACTCGAAGAGTTCGCGGCCACCATCGCGGTGACGCGACTGGTACTGGGACCGGACATGCGGATTCAAGCACCGCCAAACCTGGTGTCGCTGACGGAATGTCAGCAGCTCATAAATGCGGGCATCGACGACTGGGGTGGGGTCTCGCCGCTCACACCGGACCATGTGAACCCGGAACGGCCCTGGCCGAATCTCGACACCCTAACCTCGCTGACCGGATCCGCTGGTTTTCAGCTCACCGAGCGGCTCACGGCGCATCCGCGGTACGTGCTTGCCGGCTCGCCGTGGATCGATCCCCGGGTAACCAATCACGTTCGTGCGCTGGCAGATCCGGCGTCCGGACTGGCCCGCGCGGGGGCGATCCCGACCGGCCTGCCCTGGCAAGAGCCAGATGAGTCCTGGGAGTCGGCCGGACGTACGGATTTACACCGGTCGATCGACGATGAGGGCCGAAACACCCGCACACGCAGCGACATCGGCAATGCGTTCGGCGATTGGGACACGGTGCGTGAGCAGGTGCTGAGTCTGGCTGCGCCGCAACGGCTGGACACGGATGTGGTTTCGGCCCTACGTGCGGCCGAGCGCGACCCAGCCGGATGTACCGACGCCGAGTACCTCGCCCTGGCAACCGCCGACGGCGCCGAACTCGACGCGGTGGCGGCGCTGGCCGATGACCTGCGCCGGCAAGCGGTGGGCGACGACGTCACGTACGTGGTCAACCGCAACATCAACTTCACCAACATTTGCTATACGGGCTGCCGGTTCTGCGCGTTCGCGCAGCGCAAGGGCGATGCGGATGCCTACACGCTGTCCACCCACGAGGTGGCCGACCGGGCTTGGGAAGCGCATGTGGCTGGCGCCACCGAGGTCTGCATGCAGGGCGGCATCGACCCAGACCTGCCAGTGACGGGCTATGCGGATCTGGTCCGCGCGGTCAAGCAGCGGGTGCCGTCGATGCATGTGCACGCCTTCAGTCCCATGGAGATCGTCAACGGCGCCTCCCGCGGTGGCCAGAGCGTTCGGGACTGGCTGGTGGAGCTGCGGGCGGCCGGGTTGGACACGATCCCGGGTACCGCGGCGGAAATCCTCGACGACGAGGTGCGTTGGGTGCTCACCAAGGGCAAGTTGCCCACGGCAACCTGGATCGATGTGGTCACCACCGCCCATCAGGTGGGGCTGCGGTCGAGTTCGACGATGATGTACGGGCACGTGGACAACCCGAAGCACTGGGTCGGGCACTTGCGGGTGCTGTGCGGGATCCAGGACGAAACCGGCGGTTTCACCGAATTCGTTCCGCTGCCGTTCGTGCACCAGAGTGCACCCCTGTACCTGGCCGGCGCCGCCCGCCCGGGCCCGAGCAACCGTGACAACCGGGCGGTGCATGCCCTGGCCCGCATCATGCTGCACGGCCGCATCGACAACATTCAGACCAGCTGGGTCAAACTCGGGGTCCTCGGCACGCAGACGATGCTTCGCGGCGGCGCCAACGACCTCGGCGGAACGTTGATGGAGGAGACCATTTCCCGGATGGCCGGTTCCCAGCACGGTTCGGCGAAGTCGGTCGCGGAACTGCGTGCCATCGCCGAAGATATAGGCCGGCCCGCGCGCGAACGCACCACCGTCTACGGCCGTCGGAAAGGATTCACCGCCGCATGACCACCTCCTCGATAACCGACCAGCACGTCGCAACTGTTCTCGGCCGAGTCGTGTGGGTGGTCGACCCGGTGCTCGACGTGGTTGAACTGGCCGATCCGCTCGGGCTGAAAGCACGCACCAAGGTGGCGCGTCCGCCGACTTCCGTCGTCGATCGGGGCCTGGACGGCGTCGCCTGGGTCCTCAACGTCCTCGACTTTCCCGGCACCAAGGGCTGGGCGGAACTCAACGTCGACCAGCGCGCGCGGTGGTGGGTCCGCCGCGCCGGGGCACTGAATACAGTGCTCGTCGCCGCGCCCGGCGTGTTCGGCGTGCTGGCGAGTCGGCTACCGATTCAGAACGTGCTCGGCTTCGCCAATCAGGCGATCGTGCTGTGCGCGGTGGCGCGAGAGCGCGGTGTAGACGACCAGGACCGGCAGGTGCAACTGCTCGGTTACATCTTGTGCGGCCGACACCTCTCACCGGGCGGCATTTCGCACCTGCCTGACGATCCGCAGGCGCCGACCGGCGGTAGCGCGTCCTGGACTCCATTCGCCATGGTCAAGGGGCTGTGGCGAACCGCCAAGATCATCCGAGGCATCAACGACGAACTCGACAAACGCCAACACCCCAACCGGTTCTTCCAGCTCATCGGGATGCTGCCGGGGGTGGGCGTGATCGGCGGGTACTTCGGTGAGTACGGCGCACTATCGCGCGCCGCCAAGGCCGGCGAAGCCTGGCTCGCCGACATGGAACTCGTCTAGCCGGAGGCTGCCCGAGAAACGGGGGAGCCGTTCCGGGATAATGTTGCCTCGAGTGTGACGCGAGATGTGCGACCCGGCACGGCAGTGCCATGGGCGCGGAAAGAGGGAGAGCTGCGGTGACCTACATCATTGCCGAACCATGCGTCGATGTGCTGGACAAGGCCTGCATCGAGGAATGCCCTGTCGACTGCATCTACGAGGGCGGCAGGATGCTCTACATCCACCCCGACGAGTGCGTTGACTGCGGTGCGTGCGAGCCGGTGTGTCCGGTGGAGGCGATCTTCTACGAAGACGACACCCCGGATCAGTGGATTGGTTACGTCAGCGCCAACGTCGACTTCTTCGACGACCTCGGTTCGCCCGGCGGCGCCGCGAAGCTCGGTAAGGTCGACTACGACCCGCCGTTCATCAAGGCCCTGCCGCCCATGGGTGAAGAATGATCCCCCAGATGGCACCGTGTGAGGAATGAGGGTTCCGACTTGCCGTTGAGCCGGGTCTCCACCAGGCTGCCCGATTTTCCTTGGGACACAATCGGAGCCGCCAAAGCGCGCGCAGCGCAGCATCCGGGCGGGATCGTCGATCTCTCCGTCGGGACGCCGGTCGATCCGGTGGCAACGGTAATCCGCGACGCCCTGGCCTCGGTGTCGGAGCTCTCGGGTTACCCGACCACGCATGGCACCGTCGAGCTGCGTGAGGCGGCGGTCAAGGCGCTCGAACGTCGCTACGGCGTCGCCGGTATCGACCCCGCGGCGGTCCTGCCTGCGATCGGGACCAAGGAGATGATCGCGTGGCTGCCGCGTTTGCTGGGTCTGGGCTCGTCGGATCTGGTGGTCATTCCCGAACTGGCTTACCCGACGTATGAGGTCGGCGCCCTGCTGGCCGGCGGACGGGTGGTTCGGGCCGACGGGCTGACCCAGCTCGGCCCGCAGTCGCCGGCGCTGATCTACGTCAACTCGCCGTCGAATCCGACCGGGCGGGTGCTCGGCGTCGACCATCTGCGTAAGGTCGTCGCGTTTGCTCGCGAGCGAGGCGCAGTGGTGGTCTCCGACGAGTGCTACCTGGGATTGACCTGGGATGCGGAAGCCTCCTCGATCCTCGATCCCCGGGTGGCCGAGGGCGATCACACGGGATTGCTTGCGGTGCATTCGTTGTCGAAATCGTCGAATCTGGCCAGTTACCGGGCCGGGTTTGTGACCGGTGATCCCGAGTTGGTGGCCGAGTTGCTCGAGGTTCGCAAGCATGCGGGCATGATGCTGCCGCTGCCGGTCCAGGCGGCGATGACGGCGGCGCTGCGCGACGACGAGCACGAGCGCGAGCAGCGCGAGCGTTACCGCAGCCGGCGGGTAACTCTGCTGGCGGCGCTGCGCGGTGCTGGTTTCACCGTCGACCACTCCGAGGCCGGACTCTACGTGTGGGCCAGCCGCGGAGAGCCGTGCCGGGACACCGTCGACTGGCTCGCCGAGCACGGCATCCTGGTGGCTCCGGGAGACTTTTACGGCCCACGCGGCGGCCAGCATGTCCGCGTCGCGCTCACCGCCCCGGACGAGCGAATCGCTGCGGCCGCACAGCGTTTGGGTGCGTCGTGAGCACGCTTGCGCCGGTGCCCGAATCCGGACACATCTTCGACACGTCGTGGCCGCTGGCGACCACCGACATGGACGACCAGTACCAGCTAGGCCTCGACGGCATCGCCCGGTACGTGCAGGAGGCCGGCGTACGCCACCTCGACCACACCGGAATGATGGACTCACACCCGCACTGGATCGTGCGGCGTTCGGTCATCGACGTCCTGCGCCCGATCGAGTGGCCCGACCGGATTCGCTTGCGCCGCTGGTGTTCCGGTGTTTCCTCGCGCTGGTGCTCGATGCGCGTGCGGCTCGACGGTGACAAGGGCGGGTTGGTCGAGACCGAGGGCTTCTGGATCAACATGAGCAAGGAAACGATGGGTCCGGCCCGGCTTTCCGACGAGTTCTTCGCGACGATGGCCAGTACCACCGACGATCTCCGGCTGCGCTGGAAGCCGTGGCTCACGGACGCCTTGTCGGACGCGCCGGGGGTGCCGTTCCCGTTGCGGCGCACTGACATCGACCACTTCAATCACGTCAACAACACCGCGTACTGGCATGGCGTCATCGAGGCATTGGCCGACGAGCGCGACCTCCTGACGGCCCCGCACCGAGCCGTGATCGAGTACGTCAAACCGATCACCTACGGCGAACCGGTGCACATCCACAAGCGGCGGCGCGACGACGCCGTGGACCTGTGGTTCGCCGTTGACGGTGATGTGCGCACGCTGGGGAGCGTCAGCCGGATCTGAAAGCGCTACGGTTCCACCAGCCCTGCCCGGATTGCATAACGCGTCAGTTCGAGCCGGTCACGTAGGCCGAGTTTCTGCAGGATGTTCGCGCGATGCCGGTCCACGGTTTTCACGCTGATCACCAACGTTTTTGCGATGTCGCGGCTCGAATTGCCCTCCGCGATGAGCTTGACCACCTCCTCTTCGCGGGTCGTCAGTATCGCGTCGGGTATCGAGTCGCCGCGGCGCATCCGCAGCAGGTAGTCGCTGACCAACGCAGTGACGGCTCCTGGATACAGGAATGACTCACCACGCATCGTTGCTCGGCAGGCCTCGATCAGGTCGCGATCGGCGACCGACTTCAACACGTACCCGGACGCACCGGCTTTCAGCGCTTCGAAGAAGTACTGCTCGTTGTCGTACATGGACAGCATGAGCATTCGCACGTTCGGTGCCTGCCGGGCGATCTCGCGCGCCGCCTGGATACCGGTCATCCTGGGCATGGCAATGTCGAGAATTGCTATGTCGACGGGCGTTTCGCTGACGGCGGCGATTGCCTCCGCACCGTTGGCCGCCTCCACAACCACCTGCAGATCGGATTCGGCATCGATAATCAGGCGAAGGCCGCTGCGCACCAACGCGTGGTCGTCGGCGAGCAAAATCTTTATTGGCGTGGTCATTTCAGTTCCGTCACGGCAGGGATGGCCAACCGGATCTCCGTGCCGGCCCGAGGCGGCGAACTAATCCGCAATGCACCGCCTACCAACAAAGCGCGTTCGCGCATACCCCGGATTCCGGCGCCCTCCTCGTCGGCGCCGCCCCGGCCGTTGTCCTTGATCCGCAAAAGTATTCGATCTTGCGACGCACTGAGTGAAAAGCCGACGGTTGTCGCGTCGGCATGGCGGGCAATGTTGGTCAGACCTTCCTGGGCGATCCGGTAGCAGACCAGTTCGGCGTCCGAACCTAGTCGCGGAAGGCCAGGATCGATGTTTCGATCCACAGCCACCCCGCTGGCCCGGGCGAAGTCGGAACACAGCGCGTTCAGTGCACTCTCCAAGCCGAGATCGTCGAGCACATCCGGCCGTAGTCGTTGCGCGATGCCACGAACCTCGTCCAGGCTCGCGCGCACCGTTTCCTGAGCGCTACGCAGATCATCGCGCGCGGCCGGCGGGGACCGGTCGACCGCGCGCTTCATTGTCAGCAAAGCGACGGTGAGGCTCTGGCCGACTTCATCGTGCAGTTCGCGTGCGATGCGTTGTCGTTCGCCCTCCTGCGCGGTGAGGGCGTATGCGCTCGCCGCCGCACGTTCGGACTCCAGGCGGTCCAGCATCGAGTTGAAACTCGCGATCAGCTCGGACAGGTCTCCATTGCCCGCTACGGTGAGTCGGTCGCCGCGGCGCAGCGGATCGACGCGCTCCATCAGCGTCGCCAACGAATCCAGGGGCGAAAGGCTGGCCCGCAACAGCAGACCGTTCGCAGTGAGAATCACGGCGAGGCCGATGATCAACACTGGAATTTCGGTGAGCAGAATCGGCGAGGACACGGTCGCCGGTGACACTGCCAAGGCGAGCGTGCCCACAGCAAAGACGAGTCCGTTGATGGCGATGAGTCGTCGAAACAGGGCTCGCGCGGGAGACCGGTGTACTGCCATCGCCCCAGCGTTACCCGGTGCGTGACGGTTGTCCATGGGGTTCGTCGCCCATTTTCGTCCCTGTCCACGTTCCCGAGCCGGGCAAACATGGGTGTTGGCGCCGATGGTCGTCGGCGACGGCCGCTGCGAGAGTCGGAGCATGGAGATCACCCGGAGCACGGTTCCAGGCGCGGGCGTCCTGCACCAGCTGATCACCCGCGACGGGCAGCGCTTCGCTGTGCTTGTCACTCGTGATCGGCAACTTTTCGTGTATGACGGTGCCGACGAGCCTTACCAGGTGATCGCTTTGGAACCCGATGAGGCTGATCAGGTCGCCCAACTTCTGCAGAGCCGTTCGATTCCCGATCGGCTTGCCACCGTGGAGCGACTCGTCGACCAACTGATTCGTGAGGATCGATGCCGATGATCACCGACTACTGCGCACAACGGGACGGTGCCATGCAAGCACGCGACATCGCCGCGAAACTTCCGACGGTCACCCCGTCGGATCCGGTGGCCCGGGCGGTACGGCTGATGGTGGTCAACCGCATGCCGGGACTCGTTGTCGTGGACGAGAAGTCGCGGCCCATTGCCGTTCTTCCCGGAACACAGGTGTTGCGCTTGACTATTCCCGGCTCCTACCAGAATGACCCTGCACTGGCGCGCACCATCGACGAGGTCCATGCCGATTTGTTCTGGCTGGAGCCGGGCACCCTGACCGTCGGTGACTGTCTGCCGCAGCAGCCGGCCAAGCCGGTCACTGTTTTGCCCACCGCTACCGTGCTCGAGGTGGCGACCCTGATGGCACGCCAGCACAGCCCTTTGGTGGCGGTCGTGGACCGAACCGGTGTCCTGATCGGCGCCGTGACGTTGGAGCGCCTCCTCACCAGCCTCGCGGTCTCGGGCCCCGGCGACTGATCTTGCATGAGAGCAGGGGTGTGACCGCATGATTGCACCCCTGCTCGCCCTTCTCATCTTCATCGTCGCGTTCGGGTGTATTGCCACCGAACGGGTGGACAAGGTGAAGACGGTGCTGGTGGCGGCCGGTGCCATGGCGCTGCTCGGCCTCATTCCCGGCGACGAGGTCTTCTTTTCCGAGCACGAGGGTATCGACTGGAACGTCATCTTCCTCTTGCTCGGCATGATGGTGATCGTCGGAATCGTCAAGCAGACCGGAATTTTCGACTACCTGGCCATTTGGGCGGCGAAGCGCTCCCGTGGCAAGCCCTATCGGCTGATGGTGATGTTGATGTTCATCACCGCTGTCGCATCTCCATTTCTGGATAACGTCACCACGATCATGCTTGTGGCGCCGGTGACCGTGGTGGTGTGCAATCGATTGCGTATTCCGGCCCAGCCCTATCTCATCGCAGAAGTGCTGGCGTCCAACATCGGTGGTGCCGCCACGCTTATTGGTGATCCTCCGAACATCATCATCGGCAGTCGAGCAGGCTTGTCGTTCAACGACTTTCTCGTCCACATGGCACCCGTTGTCGTGGGCATTTTCGCGTTGTTCGTGGTGTTCACCCGGCTGCTGTTTCGAAAGTCGTTGCGCTGCAAGCCGCAAAATATCGCCGAGGTGATGGCGCTGCAAGAACGCCGCGCCATCACTGATCGGAAGTTGCTGCTTCGCTGCATGATCGTGCTGGCATTGGTCATCACCGGCTTTGCGCTGCACGGGGTGCTGCATCTACCGCCATCGCTGGTTGCGCTTATCGGGGCAGGGTTGATGCTGCTGGTTGCAGATTACGACGTCAACGACGTCCTCGGCGAGGTCGAATGGCCGACGCTTGCGTTCTTTGTTGGCCTCTTCGTCATGGTGGCCGGCCTCGTACACACCGGGGTGATCGAAGCTATCGGCAGTTGGACCCTTGAGGTGGTCGGGGACAACTTCTTCACTGCTGCCACTGCGCTGCTGTTCGGGTCGGCGGTGATTGGGGCGTTCATCGACAATATTCCCTACACGACAACAATGGCGCCGGTAGTGGAAGGAGTTGCGGCGCAAGCACCAGACGCGGCGACGGGGCGCGCGCTGTGGTGGGCCTTCGCGCTCGGCGCGTGCTTCGGTGGCAACGGCACCGCGGTCGCTGCCAGCGCCAACGTCGTTGCGATAGGTATTGCGCAGCGGACCGGGCATCCCATCGGTTTCTGGCAGTTCACCCGCTACGGGATCATCGTCACGGCATTGAGCACCGTATTGGCGTGGATTTATATCGGGCTGCGGTACTTCTAACCGGCCGAGTTCGCGTCGTCTCTGGGCAGTTCGCGTCGGTTGTGTAAGGGCCGTGAAGTGCGCAGTCGGGGAGCGAAATCACTGTGGGCGCGTCCGCCGCGTCGCTTCCTGGCCGCCCCGCCAGACCGGCGATAAGCTGGGATTGCACCAGCGGGGCCACCAGCAAACAAGCAGGAGGCATCATGGACGCCGTCACCTCGGTTCCGACGCCGGTCAATGAGCCGGTATACACCTACGCGCCGGGTACCCCGGAGCGCGAACGTCTCGAAGACAAGCTGGCTGAGCTTGCCAAAAATCCGCTGGACGTGCCGATGGTCATCGGCGGAAAGCGCCACCAGGGGCCGGACCGCGCGGAGATCGTCGCCCCCCATCGCACCGAGTTGGTGCTCGGCACCTACGCCACGGCCACCCACGACGACGCGCACGCCGCCATCGAAGCGGCCATGGCGGCCGCGCCGGACTGGCGTGCACTGTCCTACGACGACCGAGCCGCGGTCATCCTGCGAGCCGCCGACCTGGCGTCCGGACCATGGCGAGCGACGCTCAGCGCGGCCACCATGCTCGGCCAGTCCAAGAGCGTGGCCCAAGCCGAGATCGACGCCCCCTGCGAGCTTGTCGACTTCTGGCGGTTCAACGTCGCGTTCGGTCGGCAAATCCTTGCTCTGCAACCCAATTCGTCGCCCGGCACCTGGAACCGGCTCGAATACCGTCCGCTCGAGGGCTTCGTCTACGCCATCACCCCGTTCAACTTCACGGCGATTGCCGGCAACATCCCAACGGCCCCAGCGCTTATGGGCAACACCGTGGTGTGGAAGCCCTCGCCCACCCAGACCCTCGCGGCGTACTACACCCTGCAGGTGTTGGAAGCAGCCGGTCTACCGCCGGGTGTCATCAACCTGGTCACCGGCGACGGCAAGGCGCTATCCGAGGTGGCGCTGGCCGATCCACGGCTGGCGGGCATCCATTTCACCGGCTCTACCAAGACGTTTCAGTATCTGTGGGGACAGGTCGGCGCGAACATCGCCAACTACCACAGCTATCCACGAATGGTGGGCGAGACCGGCGGCAAGGACTTCATCCTCGCGCACCCGTCCGCCGATCCGGCGGCGCTGCAAACCGCGCTCATCCGCGGGGCTTTCGAGTACCAGGGGCAAAAGTGTTCGGCGGCGTCGCGCGCCTACATTCCGCGCTCGCTGTGGAACCGGATGGGTGACGAATTCCTCGCCCAGACCGCCGAGCTCACCTACGGTGACGTCGCCGACCTGCGCAACTTCGGCGGCGCGCTCATCGACCGCCGCGCCTACGACAAGGCAGTAGCCGCCATCGAACGAGCGCGCTCGGCGCCCGGCGTGGAGATTGCCGTCGGTGGCAGCTACGACGACAGCGAGGGCTATTTCGTCCGTCCCACCGTCCTGCTCATCGGCGACCCGCGCGACGAGGCTTTCAGCACCGAGTATTTCAGCCCGATTCTCAGCGTGCATATCTACGACGACTCGGTCTTCGGCTCCTTCGAGGACATCCTCGGCGAGGTGGAAGCGGGTGCGCCGTACGCGTTGACCGGATCCGTGTTCGCACGCGACCCGGCGGCCATCGAAGAGGCAATGTCCGCACTGCGCTTTGCGGCCGGCAACTTCTACATCAACGACAAACCCACCGGCGCGGTGGTCGGCCAACAACCGTTCGGCGGCGCCCGTGCATCGGGGACCAACGACAAAGCTGGTTCGCCACTCAATCTGCTGCGCTGGGTTTCTCCGCGGACCATCAAGGAAACGCTCTCGCCACCAACCGATTACCGTTACCCACACATGAGCGGCTGAGTGCGATGGGAGAATTCGCGCCGCCCAATCCGCTGCGCCCGGTGATCCTCGCGGCGGCAAAATCGGCGCGTCTGCAGCACGCGATCGTTCGCGCTCCGGTGACCCGAAACGTTGTGCAGCGCTTCGTGTCCGGAACTCA
This sequence comes from Skermania sp. ID1734, assembly GCF_007489285.1. Taxonomy (GTDB): domain Bacteria; phylum Actinomycetota; class Actinomycetes; order Mycobacteriales; family Mycobacteriaceae; genus ID1734. The sequence continues at coordinate 154,923 of NZ_VLIY01000001.1, read as the reverse complement.
GCGCAGCGACGTCCTGGAGGTGGCGACGGCGCTACTCGCCAGCGGACGGATGGTGAGCGTTGACTACCTCGGCGAACAGGTCACCGACCGCCGCACAGCCGATCAGAGCGTGGACGAATATGTTGCGCTCATCAACGATCTGGGCAATCTCGACGCAGCCGCGGCGAACCGGGTGAGAACGCTGGAGGTGTCGCTGAAACTATCGGCGCTCGGTCAAGCGCTGCGGGGCGACGGCGTCAAAGTGGCCACCGAGAATGCGTGGAAAATCTGCGCGGCTGCCGAATCGAGCGGCGTCTGGGTGACCGTGGATGCCGAGGACCACACGACCACCGACGCCACGCTGGCGACAGTTGGCGAACTGCGTGCCGACTACCCGTGGCTCGGCGTAGTCGTTCAGGCCTACCTACGTCGCACCGAGTCCGACCTCGCTGACCTGACCGGCGCGGGATCACGGATCAGGCTGTGCAAGGGAGCTTATCGGGAACCGAAGTCGGTGGCCTTCCAGCGCCGGGCCGAGGTCGACGAATCGTACAAACGGTGTCTTTCGGTTTTGATGCGCGGCGACGGCTATCCGATGGTCGCCTCACACGATCCGCAGATGATCGTCGCCGCGGGCGAGTTGATCACCGCCACCGGCCGTGCCGCTGATAGTTTCGAACATCAAATGCTTTACGGGATTCGGGATCTGGAACAGCAGCGACTCGCGGCCGACGGCAAGGGGATGCGAGTGTACGTGCCCTACGGCACCGAGTGGTATGGCTATTTCATGCGACGACTCGCCGAGCGGCCCGCCAACCTGCGGTTCTTCCTGCGCTCACTGGCCACGCGGCATTGAGCACGTCGGGCGGGGGCGTCATCAACGGCGTCCTCTACGTCTTGGTCATCGTCGCGTCCGTCCGGCTCGTGCACACGCCCAAACGGTCGTCTGCGCTCCCGGTGGCCGTCGCGTTGTGGGTTGTCGTCGCGGTGCCGTCGATCCTGCAAGGCTTTTTCCCGGCGCTGTTGACCGACCTGCGGCGAGATCCGCCGTTGATCAACGTGGACGGTCAGTGGTGGCGGGTGATCACCTCGGTGCTGGTGCAGGACGGCGGGTTCTGGGGAACGTTGTTCAACCTGGTCACGCTGGCCATCGTGGGCACTGCCGCAGTGGCGATTTGGGGCGGTACGCGGACGCTCATCGTCTTTGCGGTCGGCCAGGTGCTGTGGGGGTTGTTCACCACCTTCGTCTCGCCGACGGTGGGAGCGGGCAATTCGGGAGCTACTTTGGCGCTGGCCGCGTCCGTCGCCGGATTGGTGGCGCTGTCCGCCCCGCCGCGCCGGGATGCAGTGGTGTCTTTCGGCGTTGCCATCATCGGGGCCGTGCTGGTTGCGCTTCGGGACGCCCACGGCATCGCGGTGCTGTTGGGCATGGTGATCGGTGCCGTGCTGAGCGTGCTCTGGCCACCGAAATCTGTGCTGCAGGTACGGTAACTGCGTGTTGCTGGCCTCGCTGAATCCGTTGTCGGTGGCGCGCGGCACCGACATTCCGAACGCCGCCACGATCGATGGGGTGACGCTGTCCCGCAGCGACGTTCTCGGTGCCGCGACGGCCGTGGCGGAACGAATCGCCCGCGCCGATCGCCTCGCGGTGCTGGCCCGACCGACCGCCGCGACCGTCATCGCGGTCACCGGCTGCCTGATCGCGGGCGTCACGGTCGTCCCGGTGCCGCCCGATTCAGGACCGGCGGAACTCGCGCACATTCTCGGCGATTCCGGTGCCCAGGCGTGGCTTGGTGAGGCTCCGCCCGGCTCGGAGCTGCCGGCGATCCCGGTGCGGCTGCACGCCCGGTCGTGGCACAGCTACCCGGAACCGGCCGACGACGCGACGGCTTTCATCCTTTACACCTCCGGCACTACCGGCCCGCCCAAGGGCGTGTTGTTGAGTCGTCGGGCCATCGCGGCCGGCCTTGATTCGCTGGCTCAGGCGTGGCAGTGGACTGCCGATGACGTACTGGTGCACGGACTGCCGCTCTTTCACGTGCACGGACTGATCCTCGGTGTGCTCGGCGCACTGCGGGTGGGTAGTCCGTTAATTCACACCGGTAAGCCGACGCCGCAGGTCTACGCCGCCGCGGGCGGCAGCCTCTACTTCGGCGTGCCGACGGTGTGGTCGCGGGTAGTGGAGGACCCGGCGTCGGCGCAGGCCCTGCGGTCGGCGCGGCTGCTGGTTTCGGGCAGTGCGCCGCTGCCCGTGCCCGTGTTCGAGCGGTTGGCCGAGCTCACCGGGCAGCCGCCGGTCGAGCGCTACGGCATGAGCGAAACCTTGATCACGCTGTCCACTCGTTTCGACGGCGAACGGCGTCCGGGCTGGGTAGGCCTGCCGCTGGCGGGCGTGCAGACCCGGCTTCGCGACGAGCGCGGCGGCCAAGTGGCGCATGACGGTGAGGCGGTGGGCGGCTTGGAAGTTCGTGCGCCGACGCTGTTCGACGGCTACCTCAACCGGCCGGACGCGACCGCGCAATCGCAGACACCCGACGGCTGGTTCATCACCGGCGATGTGGCGGTGATTGACCGTGATGGCTTCCACCGGATCGTCGGCCGGGCGTCGACCGACCTGATCAAGTCCGGTGGATACCGGATCGGCGCGGGCGAGGTGGAAACGGCCTTGCTGGGCCACCCCGCGGTGGCCGAGGTGGCGGTGGTTGGCATTGCCGACGACGACCTCGGGCAGCGAATCGTGGGATATGTGGTTGCCCGCGAAACGGTTTCCGAGACCGACCTCATCGAGCACGTGGCCACTCAGTTGTCGGCGCACAAGCGTCCACGCGAGATCCGGTTCGTCGATTCGCTGCCGCGGAATGCGATGGGCAAGGTGCAAAAACGTCAGCTCGGGTAGCCGCCGGCGTACGGTGGGCCGCATGGCAGCTGACAGCACCGATCCACTTGCCCAGGTGTTTGCCGAGCACCGCATCGCGGCGCTGGTAACTCTGAAACGTGATGGGCGACCGCAGATTTCCAACATCATGTACCTGTATCGCCCGGACGAGCGGGTGTTCGAGATTTCGGTGACCGACAGCCGGGCCAAGACCCGCAACGCCCGCCGCGACCCGCGAGTGAGTTTGCATGTCAACGCCAATGACGGCTGGGGATACGCGGTGGCCGAGGGGCTTGCGGAGCTTTCGCCGGTTGCACAATCACCTGATGACGCCACCGTCGATGCGCTCGTCGAGCAATACCGGGCGCTGAACGGGGAACATCCCAACTGGGACGAGTTCCGCGCCGCCATGGTGGCAGATGGCCGGTTGCTGATGAAGGTCGTGGTCGAGCGGTTCTACGGACTGGCGCGCTAATCCCGAAACATCGGCGGCCGCTTTTCTTTTCGCGCCGCCACCGCTTCTTCGAAGTTCTCGGTGAGCAGGCGAATGAGCAATTGGCCCAGGCCCTCGGCGTGCATGTGCGCCTCGAGCGAACCCGCGTCTAGGCCCGCCCACAGCGTCCGTTTGGTCAACTCGATGCCCGGGCGGGAGAACGTCGCCATCTGCGCGGCCAACTCCACGCACTCGTCGAGCAGCGCATCATCGGGCACGCAGCGCGATACCAGTCCGATTCGCTCCGCCTCGGCGGCGGAGACGTCGCGTCCGGTCAGCATGATTTCGAACGCGCGCGACGTGCCGATGGCACGCGGGAGCAGGTAGCTCAGTCCCAACTCGCTCGCGGTCAGCCCGTTGTTGATGCCGGCTGCGCGGAAGTAGGCGCTTTCGCCAGCGATGCGCACGTCGGTGGCCAGCGCCAGGCACAGCCCGCCGCCGATTGCCGCGCCATTGATGGCGCTGATCACCGGTTGATGCATTCGCCGCAGCGTCAGGATCACGGTGTCGAGCATCTCCATGGCGCGCAATGCCACGGTCGGCCGGGTGAGGCCGTCCACGCGACCCGGACTGCCCGCCGAAACCTGGTCCGCACCCGAGGAGAACCCGCGGCCCGCTCCAGTGAGCACCACGGCCCGAACGTCGTTGTCGTCGCTGATTTCGGTGAGTGCGTCGCGCAGTGGCCGCATGACGTCGAACGCCATGGCGTTCATGCGTTCTGGGCGGTTGAGCGTCACCAGCGCGACGTGCGGCCGTGGACGATCAACGAGGATGAACTCTCCCCGGCGGTGTACCATCCAGTCATCTTAGAACACGTTCTAGTTTGGAGGTCGGGCAATGGGGCGGTTCGACCGCGCTGAGGTATTCGAAGCGTTACGTGACTACGAGGCCAACGTGGCGCGCTGTTCGACGACCGGAGACTGGACCGGCTTTCCGGACCGGCTCACCGAGGATGTCGAATACATCGAGCATGCCTATGGCACCTTTGTCGGCCGAGATGCGGTGCGGGAGTGGATTGTCGAGGTCATGGCGCCTTTTCCGCACATGCGTATCGAGCAGAACTGGGTGGCCTACGACGAGGCGAACGACGCGGTGGTGTTCGAGGTCGACAACATCCTCGATGACCCAGGTGCGGGCGGCGCCGAGTTCGCCTTTCCCAACATCACCCGCCTGGTCTACGGCGGCGACGGACTGTTCAAGTCGCAGGAAGACATCTACAACCCGGCCCGCGACGCCGGCCGGGTGATCGGTGCATGGGTGCGAGCGGGTGGGAAACTGGCGGCCCGCCCGGCCGTCATGAAGTGGGCGTAGATATCTGGCTTGTGCGTGAATTTTCACCGCCCGCGGTGAAAATTCACGCACAAGCCAGGTGATCAGTTTTTGTGCAGGTCGGCGTTCAACTCGATGCCGGTGCCGTCGCGGGAGACCACCTCGACCGCGCCACTGACCGAGTTGCGCCGGTAGAGCAGGTTGTTGACGCCGCTGAGGTCGGCGGCCTTGATTACCTCGCCGTCCGGACCGGTGACCTTGGTGCCGGCGGTCACGTACAACCCGGCCTCCACCACGCAGTCGTCGCCCAGCGAGATGCCGATGCCGGCGTTCGCACCGAGCAGGCAGCCTTTACCGATCGAGATGATCTGCTTGCCACCGCCGGACAGCGTGCCCATGATCGAGGCACCACCGCCGATGTCGCTGCCGTCGCCGACCACCACGCCAGCCGAGATGCGGCCCTCGACCATGGAGTGGCCGAGCGTGCCCGCGTTGTAGTTGACAAAACCTTCGTGCATCACCGTCGTGCCCTCGGCGAGGTGGGCGCCGAGGCGCACGCGGTCCGCGTCGGCAATCCGAACACCCGACGGCAGCACGTAGTCGACCATCCGCGGGAACTTGTCGACACCGTAAACGGTCACCGGCCCGCGCGCCTTCAGCCGGGCCCGCGCCTGCTCGAACCCGGCCACCGCAGCCGGGCCGTGATTGGTCCAGACGACGTTGGTGAGCAACCCGAAAATGCCGTCGAGGTTGCACCCGTGCGGGCGCACGAGTCGATGCGAGAGCAAATGCAGGCGCAGGTATACGTCGTGGGCATCGATCGGCGGCTTGGCCAGGTCACCGATGGTGGTGCGCACCGCGACCACCTCCACGCCGCGGGCCTTGTCCGGACCGACGAGCTCGGCGAATTCGGCGGGCACCTCGGCCACCCGATCGGTACCGCTCTCGGTGAAATCGCCCAGCTCAGGGGCCGGATACCAGGTGTCCAAAACGGTTCCGTCCGAGGTGACGTTTGCGATGCCTACCGCTGCTGCGCCGAGTGTGCTCACGTCTGCCGAGCCTACTGGGTGCGATGCTGAGGCTGTGACACCACTTCTCGCCTCGGTCCTTCGCTCCGCTCCTCGCTGCGCTGCGATGCTCACGAAGGGCCTCGGCTCATGCAGCTAGACCTCACCGCCGACCCCGTCGACCTCACCGCCGCATTAGTCGACATCCCGAGCGTCTCCCGCGACGAGCAGGTGATCGCCGACGCAGTGGAGTCGGCGCTGCGCGAGCAGACTGGTCTCGAGGTGATCCGCAACGGCAATGCGGTGTTGGCCCGGACCAACCTGGGCCGCGGCAGCCGCGTCATGTTGGCCGGGCATTTGGATACGGTCCCGATCGCCGACAACGTGCCTTCGCGTCGCGACGGCGACGTGCTGCACGGTTGCGGCACCGTCGACATGAAGTCCGGCGACGCGGTGTTTTTGCACCTTGCCGCCAGCATCGCCGAGCCGGTTCACGACCTGACGTTGATCTTCTACGACTGCGAGGAAATCGCCTCGGAATTCAACGGTCTCGGCCGGATCGAACGGGAACTGCCCGAGTGGCTGACGGCCGACCTCGCGGTGCTTGGTGAACCCACGGGCGGCTACATCGAAGCCGGTTGTCAGGGCACGCTGCGCGCGCGATTGACCGCGACCGGCGTCCGCGCCCATTCGGCACGGTCGTGGCTGGGCGACAACGCGATTCACAAGCTCGGCGCCGTGTTGGACCGGCTCGCCAGCTACTCGCCGCGATCGGTCGACATCGACGGGTGCGGTTACCGCGAGGGATTGTCGGCCGTGCGGATCGAGGGCGGGGTCGCGGGCAACGTGGTGCCCGATGCCGCTGCGGTGGACGTCAACTTCCGTTTCGCCCCGGACAGAGCCGTCGACCAGGCGATCGCACATGTCCGGGAGGTGTTCGACGGGCTCGACGTGGGATTCGAGATCACCGACTCCGCCGCTGGCGCCTTGCCGGGATTGTCGGCCCCGGCCGCGCAAAGCCTGATTACCGCAGCGGGCGGTCAGGTGCGGGCCAAGTACGGATGGACCGACGTCTCCCGATTCGCCGCACTCGGCGTTCCCGCCGTCAACTACGGACCCGGCGACCCGAACTTGGCGCACAAGCGCGACGAACGGGTGCCGGTCGCGCAGATCACCGAGGTCGCCGCGGTGCTGGGCGGATACCTGCGAGGTGCGCCGCTGCACACCGCTGAGTCGATAACCTAACCGCCATGTCAGCCGAAGACTCCGCCAGACGGGCCGCCGAGCAGGCCACTGGCGAGGACACCTCCGCGCGGCCGGTGCGCAATTCGACCTACTACCGCGGGTCGCTCCTGCTTCGCCGCGACCGTGACCGCGAGTCGACCATGGCCGATCAGCGCCTGCTCGACGAGCGCGGTCGCGGGGACTGGGTGCACACCGATCCCTGGCGGGTGTTGCGGATCCAGAGCGAGTTCGTGGAGGGTTTCAACGCGCTGGCCGAAATACCTTCGGCAGTCACGGTTTTCGGCTCGGCGCGGACGCCGGTGGACAGCGCCGACTACCGCGCGGGCCGTGCCATAGGTGCCGCGTTGGCCAAGGCGGGGTTCGCGGTGATCACCGGCGGCGGGCCGGGCGCGATGGAGGCGGCCAATCGCGGCGCCTGCGAGTCCGGTGGCTTCTCGGTGGGGCTGAACATCGAGTTGCCGTTCGAGCAGGGGCTCAACGAGTGGGTGGACCTCGGCATCAACTTCCGCTACTTCTTCGCGCGAAAGACCATGTTCGTCAAGTATTCCCAGGCGTTCGTGTGCCTGCCGGGAGGCTTCGGCACCCTCGATGAGCTCTTCGAGGCGCTCACCCTCGTGCAGACCGGCAAGATCACCCGATTCCCGATCATCCTGTTCGGCACCGAGTACTGGAAGGGCCTGCTCGACTGGATCAAGGGTTCGTTGCTGCCCACGGGCAAGATCTCCCCGCCGGACGTCGAATTGCTCAATGTCACCGACAGCGTCGACGAAGTCGTTCGCATCATTACGGAGTCGCGCCAGTGAAGCCGAACCGTGCGCTGGCGGTATGCGTGTATTGCGCGTCGGGCACCCAACGCCAGGAATACCTTGACCTTGCCGCCGAGGTGGGAACCGAAATCGGCCGTCGCGGCTGGCACTTGGTGTCCGGCGGCGGCAATGTCTCGATGATGGGGGTGGTCGCGCGTTCGGCGCGGGACGCCGGTGCGCACACTGTCGGCGTCATCCCGAAGATGCTGGTCCATCGCGAAGTTGCCGACGTCGATGCCGACGAGCTCATCGTCACCGACACCATGCGGCAGCGCAAACAGATCATGGAAGACCGGGCGGACGCGTTCATCACGCTGCCGGGCGGAATCGGCACGCTCGAAGAGTTTTTCGAAGCGTGGACCGGGGGATACCTCGGTATGCACCGTAAACCGATGGTCATCCTGGACCCATTCGGACACTATCGAGGGCTGCTCGAGTGGATCGATGACCTCGCCGCCAACGGGTTCGTGCGCCCCGAGGCCATGGATATGTTGACGCGGACCAGTACTGTCGCGGCGGCGTTGGATGCCTGCGTTGTGACCGGAAAAGAGGAGTAGTGATGGCGACAAGCGCCCGCCAGAAAATCAGCATCTTCGACCTCGCGCGCCAGCTTCCGTCGATGATCGGCGACCTGCCCGGGATGGCTACCAGCGCGACGGGCCTGCTCACCGGCCCGGACACCAAGAACTCGGTCGGCCTGGTGTTCCAGAAGGCCGCGCACCGCCATCCGAAGCGCCCATTCCTGCGGTTCGAGGGCGAAGCCGTCAGCTACGGCGACGCGAACAAGCTGGTCAACCGCTACGCCGCCGTGCTGACCGAGAAGGGCGTCAAGCGCGGAGACGTCGTCGGCATCCTGATGAAGAACCGGCCCGAGACCATGTTTGTGGTGCTCGCGGCGGTCAAACTGGGCGCCACCGCCGGGCTGCTGAACCACAATCAGCGCGGCAAGGTGCTCGACCACAGCCTCGGCTTGCTCGATAGCCGAGTGCTGGTCACCGGGGCGGAATGTCAGGAGGCCTTGGACTCGCTCGACGGCGAACCACAGGCCGAGGTGGTGCTCGACAGCAAGGACCTGCACAAGGCGGCCGGAAGCGCCGACGACGCCGACCCGCAGGTATGCGAGCAGATCGTCGGCAAGGAGAAGGCGTTCCTGATCTTCACCTCGGGCACCACCGGTTTGCCGAAGGCCAGCGTGATGAGCCATTTGCGCTGGGTCAAGGGCATGTACGGGCTCGGCGGTCTCGGGGTGCGGCTGCACGGGGACGACACCATGTACTGCTGCCTACCGCTCTATCACAACAATGCGCTCACGGTCGCGCTGTCGGCGACCCTGAACGCCGGTGCCACGCTGGGGCTCGGGCGCTCGTTCTCGGCGTCGAAATTCTGGGAAGATGCCGACCGCAACAAGGCCACCGCCGCGGTCTACATCGGCGAGGTCTGCCGGTACCTGCTCAACCAGCCGAAAAAGCCCGATGACGCCAAGCACGGGATTCGGTTGGTGGTGGGCAATGGTCTCCGGCCGGAGATCTGGGACGAGTTCAAGCAGCGTTTCGGCATCGAGCGGATCGTCGAGTTCTACGGAGCCAGCGAGGGCAATATCGCGTTCGTCAACGCGCTCAACGTCGACCGGACGGCGGGCATGTGCCCGCTGCCGTACTCGGTCGTTGAATACGACGACGATTCGGGCGAGCCAAAGCGCAACGACAAGGGCAAGCTGACGCGGGTGGGCAAGGGTGAATCGGGCCTGCTACTGGCGAAGGTCACCGACCGAGCGCCGTTCGACGGGTACACCGACCCGGAAGCCACCGAATCCAAGCTCGTCCGCGACGGCTTCAAGTCCGGCGACGTCTGGTTCAACACCGGAGACTTGGTGCGCAACCAGGGCTGGATGCACATCGCGTTCGTCGACCGGTTGGGCGACACCTTCCGCTGGAAGGGCGAGAACGTGGCGACCACCGAGGTAGAAGGTGTCGTCGGGGCCGACCCGGCGGTCGAGGAGGCGGTCGTTTTCGGTGTCGACGTACCGGGCGCGGACGGCAAGGCAGGCATGGCCGCGATCAAGCTGCGCGAGGGTAAGTCCTTCGACGGGAAGGCGCTGGCGCAGCGGCTTTACGATCAGCTCCCGTCGTATGCGGTACCCCTGTTCATCCGGGTAGTCGACGAACTGGAGCAGACCTCGACCTTCAAGAGCCGCAAGGTCGAGCTGCGCAAGCAGGGCTTCGACGCCGACGCCGAGGGGCAGCTGTACGTGCTCAAGGGCCGCGGCGAGGGCTACCTCGAGGCCTACGACGGATACGTCGACGAGGTGTCGGCCGGGAAGGTGCCGAAGGGTTGACTCGGCGATTCATGCCACCATTGACAACATGACGGTCCCGCTGCCCTTGCCGACGCTGTGCGGCAAACCGGTGGCGACCGATCGCGCGTTGGTCATGGCGATCGTCAACCGAACGCCGGATTCCTTCTACGACCGCGGTGCCACCTTCGCCGACGCGGATGCCATGTCAGCGGTGCATCGGGCGGTCGCCGAAGGTGCCGACATTGTCGACATCGGCGGAGTGAAGGCCGGTCCCGGCCAAACGGTCGACGCCGAGGAGGAAACGCGTCGGGTGGTGCCGTTTGTCGCGGCGATTCGCTCCGCGTACCCGCAGCTGATCATCAGTATCGACACCTGGCGCAGTGAAGTTGCCCGGCGGGCGTGCGCGGCAGGCGCCGACCTGATCAACGACACCTGGGCGGGCGCCGATCCGGAGCTGGTCGAGGTGGCGGCCGAGTTGGGCGTGGGAATCGTGTGCAGCCATACCGGTGGAGCCCAACCGCGGACACGGCCGCATCGGGTGCGTTACGCGGATGTGGTGGCCGAGGTCGTGGCCGAGGTGGTGGCTGCGGCCGAGCGTGCGCATTCGCTGGGTGTGAAGGCCGACGCGATTCTGATCGACCCGACGCACGACTTCGGCAAGAACACCTACCACGGGTTGGCGCTGTTACGGCAGGTCGACGTTCTGGTGAATACCGGCTGGCCCGTGCTGATGGCGCTCAGCAACAAGGACTTCATCGGGGAGACTCTTGGCGTGGAACTGACCGAGCGATTGGAGGGCACGTTGGCGGCAACAGCTTTGGCTGCCGCGGCCGGCGCTCGGGTCTTCCGGGTGCATGAGGTTGCCCATACCCGTCGGGTGGTCGACATGGTCGCTGCCATCCGGGGTACCCGGCAACCCCGACGCACGGTTCGAGGTCTGGCATGACGATCACCGAGATTTGGTCTGAGCTCGACCAACAGGACTGGGTGGCGGCGAATACCTGGGAGCAGCCGGCCTGGACAATTCCGGAGTTGGTGGCCGCCAAGGCGGGCCGTACGGTCTCGGTCGTGTTGCCGGCGCTCAACGAGCAGCTGACGGTGAGTGGGGTGGTGGATTCGATCCATCCGCTGCTCGGCGGCTTGGTGGATGAGCTGGTCGTGCTCGACTCGGGATCGGTGGACGACACCGCTGCCCGCGCCCGTGCCGCCGGCGCAACCGTGATTTCGCGCGAGCAGGCCTTACCGGAGCTTGAACCAGCACCAGGCAAGGGCGAGGTGCTGTGGCGGTCGTTGGCGGCGACAACCGGTGACGTGATCGCATTCATCGATTCCGACCTGATAGATCCTGACCCGTCGTTCGTGCCTCGACTGCTCGGTCCGCTGTTGACGGTCGACGGTATCGAGTTGGTGAAAGGCTATTACCGGCGGCCGCTGCAGAACCGCGGCACGGTGGACCCGGATGGCGGTGGCCGGGTGACGGAGTTGGTGGCCCGGCCGTTGCTCGCCGCGATGCGCCCCGAACTGTCGGGAGTATTGCAACCGCTCGGCGGGGAGTACGCCGGCACGCGCGAATTGCTGTCATCGGTGCCGTTCGCGCCGGGGTACGGCGTCGAGATCGGGCTGCTGCTCGATACTTACGACCGGCTCGGACTCTCTGCAATTGCGCAGGTCAACCTCGGCGTCCGCAAACACCGCAACCGTCCGTTGGCGGATCTTGGCGTGATGAGCCGGCAGATCGTCGGGACGGTGCTAGGCCGCTGCGGGGTCAAGGATTCGGGTGCTGCATTGCTGCAGTTCCCGTTGCGCGGGGATTCGATCGAGCCGGTGCGTACCGATGTGTCGCTCGAGGACCGGCCGCCCATGCGGACACTGCGGCCGTAGGGCCGCGAATTTAGTACTGCGGCCGTAGGGCCGTAGGGCCATTTTTGACCGCCACGTGCGCAACTCGTGTAACAAAACTGGACCCTAGCGACGGGATCCCGTCCCAAGGCGCGAGTTTTGTTCGCACAGTTGCGCCCCGGCCCAGCTCAGACCCGAACTTGTCGGCAGGCCGTGCCAGTATCGAACCATGCTCACGATACTGATGTATGTGGTGATCGTCGGCCTTGTCGCCACGGTCCTGTTCCTGGTCGCCTCAGCGGTGTTCGGTAGGTCGGAGGAGCTGCCGCCGCTGCCGCCGGGCACCACACCCACTGTCCTACCCGCTGCCGATGTCACGGGTGACGACGTCCGTGCCTTGCGCTTTCAGCAAGTCGTGCGCGGCTACAAGGCCAGCGAGGTGGATTGGGCGCTCGCTCGGCTCGCGGCCGAGATAGACACGTTGCGTGGGCAGGTGAGTGAGGCACAGTCGGCCGACCACGGACAGGAATCGCGATGACCGATCCGGATCAGCGGTCGCGCTGTCCGTGGGTGGACGAGTCGACCCTCTACCGCGACTATCACGACTTCGAATGGGGCCGGCCGCTGCATGGCCGCGATGCCCTATATGAGCGGCTATGCCTCGAGGCGTTTCAGTCCGGCCTGTCGTGGCTGACCATCTTGCGCAAGCGGGAGGCGCTGCGTGCAGCATTCGACGGCTTCGATGTCGATCGCGTCGCGGCGTACGGCGCGTCGGATGTGGACCGACTGCTCAATAACCCAGCGATCGTGCGGAATAGCGCCAAGATCAACGCGTGTGTACACAACGCGCGAATTATCGCCGAGTCCGTCGCCGACTTCGACGAGTTGCTGTGGTCGTTCGCGCCGCGATCGGTCACCCGGCCCCGCACCGTCGCCGAGGTACCGGCCATCACTGCGGAGTCGACGGCGATGGCCTCCGAACTCAAGCGCCGCGGATTCAAGTTCATCGGCCCCACCACGGCCTACGCGTTGATGCAGGCAGTCGGCATGGTCGATGATCACCTTGCGGACTGCTGGGTGGCCGTGCCGGCAACGTCCCGGTAAGTCGATTTGCCGGGCGATCTGCACGGCCAACTACCCGCTAGTTCCGGCAATAGGGAAGAATGATGGATCGAGGCTCGTCGCATCGTCGGCGAGTCCCGCAAATTTTGGGTGTGACAACGAAGACGAGCGCTGGCAACGCGGCGGCGCAGAATCTGGAGGGAGCAGAGCATGGCGGCCATGAAACCCCGCACCGGGGACGGTCCCCTCGAGGCAACCAAGGAGGGACGAGGAATCGTCATGCGCGTTCCGCTCGAGGGCGGGGGCCGCTTGGTAGTCGAGCTCACCCCAGAGGAAGCTGCTGCGCTCGGCGACGAGCTCAAGGGCGTCACCGGATAGTTCTTCCATTCCGGCCCCGTGTGCCGCAGCGGCGCACGGGGTCTTTCAACGTGATTTTCCAATGATCGACTCGCCACTGGCCGCGGTAGCAGCACTGCTCGAGTGTCCGGTGTGCCGCAGTTCGATCGATCTTGATTCGGGTGCGTTGCTGTGCGTGCGCGGCCACAGCTTCGACGTGGCCCGGCAGGGCTACGTCAGCCTCTCCGTCGGTGCCCCCAAATTCAGCGGTGACACCGCAGACATGCTCGCGGCCCGCGGCCGATTTCTCGACAGCGGCCACTTCGCTCCGATCACCGCAGCGATTCTCGACGCGACCGGCTCGCCCAGCACGGTGCTCGAAGTGGGAGCGGGGACCGGGCACTACGTCGCGGCGGTACTCGATGCGCGACCTGATGCGGTAGGCATCGGCATCGACGTCGCCAAACCCGCCGGGCGACGCCTGGCCCGTATGCATCCCCGGCTGGCCGCGGTGGTCGCCGACGGGTGGCAACGGTTACCGCTGCGCGACAACAGCATCGACGTGGCGCTGTCGATCTTTGCCCCGCGAAACACCGCGGAGATTCGGCGGGTGCTCACGTCCGAGGGCACTTTCGTCGTCGTCACACCGACTCCACGCCACCTCGCCGAGCTGATTGACCCGCTCGGCATGGTCGCCGTCGACACGAACAAGGCGGCGCGATTGAGCGAGACGATGTCGGCCACGTTCGAGCGGTGCGAGCGGCGCCTCATCGAACACGCAGTGCAACTCGACCACGGCGCCGTCGATGACGTGGTCGCGATGGGACCGTCCGCGTTTCATATGAGTCCGGGCGAGCGTGCCGAACGGATAGCGCGGCTGCCGAATCCCGTGACGGTGACCGTATCGGTGGTGCTGCAGACCTATCGACCGCGCATGGCGATCACGTCCGCATAGACGGCGAGGGTTTGTTGCGCGATTTCGGGCCAGCCGAATTCGGCGATCACCCGCTCGCGACCCGCGCGACCCATCGTCGTGGCGACCGAAGCGTCGCAGGCAATCTCGTTGACCGCCTCGGCCAGCTGCTTCTCGAACGCGCGTGGTTCGCGGCTGTTGTAGTGCACGAGGCGTCCGGTGACGCCGTCGGCGACGACTTCCGGAATCCCTCCGACATCCGAGGCAACCACCGCGGTTTCGCAGGCCATCGCTTCGAGGTTCACGATTCCGAGCGGCTCGTACACCGAGGGGCAGACGAAAACGGTTGCTGCGGAGAGGATCTGTCGGACCTGTTCGATCGGCAGCATGTCCCGGATCCAGTGCACGCCGGCGCGGGTCCGGGCGAGCTCGGCGACCGCCTCGGCAACCTCCGCTTCGAGTTCGGCGGTGTCGGGCGCGCCGGCGCACAGCACCAGTTGGATGGCCGGGTCGAAGTCGCGGGCCGCGGCCAGCAGATGGCGCACGCCCTTCTGGCGGGTGATCCGCCCCACGAACGCGACGATCGGGGCGTCGAGGTCGATGCCGAAATGCTCGACCGCACTTGCTCGTCCGGCGGCGGGCGGACCAGGGTGCCAGACGTCAGTGTCGATACCGTTGTGCACCACCCGCACCCGAGCAGGATCGATCGCCGGGTAGGCGTCGAGGACGTCGAGGCGCATGCCTTCGCTGACTGCGATGACGGCGTCGGCGAACTCCATCGCGTTGCGCTCCGACCATGACGAGATGCGGTATCCGCCGCCGAGTTGCTCGGCCTTCCACGGTCGGCGCGGCTCGAGCGAGTGGGCGGTGACCACGTGCGGCACGCCATACAAGGCCGCCGCGACGTGTCCGGCGAGTCCGGCGTACCAGGTGTGCGAATGCACCACATCGACACCGCCGGCCGCAGCCGCCATCCGCAATTCGGTGGACAAGGTGCGCAGCGCCGGGTTGGCGTTCATTAACGCCGGGTCCGGCTCGTGTACGTGCACCCCCGGGCGCGGTGCGCCCATGCAATGGACGTCCACCATGCACAACGGCTGCAGATTCGCGACCAATTCGGTGACGTGTACACCGGCGCCGCCGTACACCTCTGGCGGATACTCCCGAGTCATCATCGCCACGCGCACCGGCTAAACGTATCTCCTCCGAGACAATTCGAGCGAGCCGCCTCCTGACCGGACGCCCCGCGCACACGCGCAACTTCGAAAGCGCCCCTTATGGCGGCGGCGCGGGTCGGGCGGATAGGTTGGATTCTGTGAGGAGTCAGCCGCACGTTCTCGGGATCGTGCTCGCCGGAGGAGAGGGAAAGCGGCTGTATCCGCTGACCGCGGACCGGGCGAAGCCAGCAGTTCCATTCGGCGGGGCCTACCGCCTCATCGACTTTGTACTGAGCAATCTGGTGAACGCCGGCTATCTGCGCATTTGCGTACTCACGCAGTACAAATCGCACTCGCTCGACCGCCACATTTCGCAGACCTGGCGGCTGTCCGGATTTTCCGGCGAATACATCACCCCGGTTCCCGCCCAGCAGCGGCTCGGGCCGCGCTGGTACACGGGCAGCGCCGACGCGATCCTGCAGTCGATGAACCTCATCTACGACGAGGACCCCGAGTACATAGTGGTATTCGGCGCGGACCATGTCTACCGCATGGACCCGGAACAGATGGTCGCGCACCACATCGATTCCGGGGCCGGAGTCACGGTCGCCGGCATCCGGGTGCCGCGCAGTTCCGCGTCGGCGTTCGGCTGCATCGACTCCGACGAGTCGGGCCGGATCACGCAATTCCTGGAAAAGCCGATCCATCCGCCGGGCACACCGGACGACCCGAACGTGACGTTCGCCTCGATGGGCAACTATGTGTTCACGACGAAGGTGCTCGTCGACGCTATCCGGGCCGATTCGGAGAACTCCGATTCCGATCACGACATGGGCGGGGACATCATTCCGGCGCTGGTCGCCGCGGGCGAGGCGGGCGTGTACGACTTCAAGGACAACGTCGTTCCCGGCGCTACCGATCGCGATCGCGGCTACTGGCGCGACGTGGGAACAATCGACGCGTTCTACGACGCGCACATGGACCTGGTGTCCGTGCACCCGGTGTTCAACCTGTACAACAAACGCTGGCCGATCCGCGGGGCGTCGGAGAACCACCCGCCGGCCAAGTTCGTCCAGGGTGGGCTGGCTCAGGAGTCGGTGGTCGGCGCCGGCAGCATCCTGTCGGCGGCGACGGTGCGCAACTCGGTATTGAGCTCGAATGTGATCGTCGACGACGGCGCGACGGTTGAGGGCAGCGTCCTCATGCCCGGCGTGCGAATCGGTCGTGGCGCAGTGGTGCGCCGCGCCATCCTCGACAAGAACGTCGTGGTCGGTGAGGGCGAGATCATCGGTGTCGACCTCGAACGCGACCGCGAACGATTCGCCGTCAGCGCCGGCGGTGTGGTCACTATCGGCAAAGGCGTGTGGATCTAACGCCTAGCCCGGGAAGGGCCCGAATCCGGTTCCCATCCACGTCAGCAGGTTGCCAACCCAGTGAACTATGTTTCCCGCCCCGACCAGCGCCCAACCAATCATGACGACCTCCGTTGACTTGCTGCCCAAAAGATGACGGTATGCCGGTTTCGATTCCAGAACAAGGCGGTCTCGGCGCGTCACAGTTCGGCCGCTTCGTGGGCAAACTCAGCGCAAATCGCGTTGCCGAAAGGCGGTAAGCCCCAACGCGAAGACAACCGCGTCGAGCGCGACCAGCCAGGCCAACGGCGCCGCGCTGAAAGCTCCGCCCGGAATCGGTGGAGTATGCGCGAAGGGCACCAGGTCGAGCATCCAATGCGGGAAACCAGAGATCGAACCGAGCAGGAACAGCGCGACAAAGGCCGTCAACACGCCCCACGCCAGCGGCGTCCAACGCGGCGCGAGACCGAACAACGCGACCGTGATCGCCGGCAGCAGCCAGATCGCGGGTAGGCCGACCAGGGCGGCACCGAGCACGTCGGTGATCTTCCCGGCCAGGTCGTGGGCGGCGAGCCCGTAGGCCACCCCGCCCACCAAACCGGCCGTCACCATCATGAGCACCGGTCCGAGCACAGCGAACGCGATGTGGCTTGCGGCCCATCGATTTCGCGCCACCGCAGCGGCGAGAATCGTCTCACCGTGCTGCATCGACTCCTCGCTGTGTAGGCGAAGCGCGGCGGAGATGGCATAGGCCGACGCAGCGACGGCAAGCATCAGATAGCCCAGTCGGACAAAGGAATTCTCCAACGACTGGGTTCCGCCGATGCGGGTGACGAGGTCGCTGATTGTCGACGAGCCGCCGATTTCGTCGGCGATTCCATGCACGACGCTGCCGATCAGCAGGCCGTAGATGCCCAGCCCGACGGTCCAGGCCGCGAGCGTCCCGCGCTGCAATCGCCAAGGCAGTCCCATGGTGCCGCCGAGCGTCGGTCCAGCAGCCGCAGCGCCGGGCCGTTCCGCGATCAAACCGGCGCCGAGGTCGCGTCGGCGCAGGAGCGCGAATGCGACGGTGGTGAGCGCGGTGGTGGTGACCAGATGCAGTACCAGCACCCACCAACGGTCACCCGCGTAGGGCCGCACCTGCAGCGACCAGCCCTGCGGCGACAGCCATGACAGCGACATGCCGTCGGTGGCACCGGAACTGGCGTCACCGATCGCGCGTAACGCATACGTGGCGCCGAGCACCGCGAACGCGATGCCGCGTGCGACCCGGGCGCTGGGGCTCAGTTGCGCCGAGACGGCGGCTACGGCCGTGAACACCAATCCAGCACCGGTGAGCGCGAGTCCGAATGCGAGTGATCCGGCCGGTGGTACGGAGGTGGTGAGCAATCCGGCTGTGCCGATCAGCCCGGTGGCGAGTGATGCGCCGAAACCCAGCATGAGTGCAGCCGTGAGATTCGCGTAGCGTCCGATGGCCGTCGAGTCGACGAGCTCGGCCCGACCGGTTTCCTCTTCGGCCCGGGTATGCCGAATGACGGTGAGGATCACCGCGACACCGATGATCGTGTAGAACATCCCGGCTTTCCAGATGCCGACGGCGCCGAGGCTCGTGTTGTACACCGGCCCATACATGGCCAGTTGGGCCGGGCTGGACATGATCGACGCGGCAAACTGTGCCCGATCCGCCGCTGCTGGATAGATCTTTTCGATGCTGCCGACATAGACGGTGGACAGCGGCACTGAAAGCAGCAGGATCCACAGCGGTGCGATGAAGCGGTCGCGGCGCAGGAACAGCCGGAGCAGTTGGCCGGTGCCGGCGAAATCGTTGCGGCCCCGTACAATTCGGCCACCGACCGGGCGGCGGGTGCCTCGGCTGACACTCGCTTCGCTGCGACGCTGGCTCGCGATCGCCTTCGGGCCGGTGGTCACGCCGTCACCTTCTCCGATGCGTTCGGGTCGATTTGGTAGTGGCGCAGGAACAGTTCCTCCAAGGTCGGCGGTTGGCTGACCAGGCTGCGGACGCCTGCGTCACCAAGCACACGGATGAGCGTGCCGAGGTGCTCACTGTCGACCTGGCAGTGCAGCGTGTGGCCGTCGATCTGGACGTCTGCGACGCCGGGGATTCGGCTGAGATCGCCTGCGTTGCCAAGGAGTTCGGCGGTGATCGACGTGCGGCTGAGATGGCGCATCGAGGCAAGCGAGCCGGTCTCCACGGTCTTACCCGCGCGGATAATGGTGACCCGCTCGCACAGGGCTTCCACCTCGGACAAGATGTGGCTGGACAGCAACACGGTGGCGCCCTGCTCGCGCGCTTCGATGACGCATTCGCGAAAAACCTGCTCCATCAGCGGATCCAGGCCAGATGTCGGTTCATCGAGCAAAAGGAGCCTGGCGTTGGAGGAGAACGCGGACACGAGCGCGACCTTCTGGCGGTTGCCTTTCGAGTAGCTGCGCGCTTTCTTGCGCGGGTCGAGGTCGAAACGCTCGATCAACTCGGCGCGGCGGCGTTGGTCCAGCCCGCCGCGCATCCGGGCCAGCAGGTCGATGGTTTCACCACCCGACAGCGACGGCCACAGCGTGACATCGCCAGGAACATAAGCTATTTCGCGGTGCAGTGGGACAGCATCCGACCACGGATCGCAGCCGAACAAGCGGGCCGTGCCCGACGTGGCACGTAGCGCGCCGAGCAGAATTCGGATCGTGGTGGACTTGCCGGCGCCGTTGGGTCCGAGGAACCCGTGCACCTCATTCTCGGACACCGCAAGATCGAGACCGTCGAGCGCGCGGACATGCCCGAAATTCTTGTGCAGATCTGCCACGTCGATAACGCTCATCTCAATCTCCTTGGCCGGGGCGAGGTGTGGGCTTGTCGAGCAATGTGTCGAGCATCATCGAATCGGTGAGCAACCCCTCGGTGTGAATTTCGAGGGCGGGCAACATCATTTGGTCGGCATACTCCCGCAGTGCTTTTCGGTAGTCGATCCGGCCGCCGGAATCGGCGCGCAGTTGCAGGAAGAGCAGCAGGCCGCCGCCACCGGTCGTGGCGAGGTAACGGGCCCGGGCCGTAGCGTCGCGGCTCGGCCGCAACGTGCCCGCCTCGACCCCTTCGGCCAGGTACTGTTCGGCGTTGGCCACCATCTGCTCGAACAGTGATACCGCCAGTGCGCCACCGGTTTGCAGGCTGCGGACCACATACGCGACCACCGGCGCGAAGCCCTCGATGTCGGCGAGCGCGGCAAGCAGACCGGCCGGCGTCGGATTGCGCAGGGACTCCGACTTGGCTGCGCGGATTGACTCCAGCACGTAAGCGTCGCACTCGGCACGCAGGCCGTCCTTGGAACCGAAGTGGTGGTTGACCAAGCCGGGGGACACACCGGCGGCGGTGGCGATGGCGCGCACGCCGGTGGCGAAACCGCGTTCCCCGAACACCTCGATGGCCGCGTCGCGAATCCGCGCCCGGGTGGTCAGGTCGCCGTCGGCCGCTCGGCCGAGCGTCGTTGAACGCATGTTTAAGATACTAAACACTTGTTCAAAGTGGGCGCAAGAGTGTGCCGCGCGCTGAATTGCGGTGCTGCGGCACTTCGCGGGCGTGCGTGAGCGCAAAAGACCGCGCGGCCCGAGGTGACTACAGCGGGCTCAGTTACGCGACGCGCACAACAACCCGTCGCCCACGGGCACCAAGACCTTGGTCAGCCGATCGTCCTCGGCGATGGCTCGCGCAGCCGAACGGACGGCGAGCGTGACGGGGTCGCGCTGGGCGGCGTCGGTCACTCGGCCGTCGAGCAGCGCATTGTGGAACACGATTAGCCCGCCTTGCCGCAGCAGCCGCACCCCCTGCTCGACGTACATGGGGTGATCGACCGGTGAGCTGTCGATAAACACGAGGTCGTACGCGGAATCAGCGAGCCGGGGCAGTACCTCGAGCGCGCGGCCGTTGATCAGCCGCGTCCGCGAAGACGCGATGTCGGCGGCACGGAAGGCCTCGCGTGCGGCGCGCTGGTGCTCGGGTTCGGGGTCGATGGTGGTCAGCGTGCCGTCCTCGCGCATGCCGTCTAGCAGCCACAAGCCGCTGACACCGGCGCCGGTACCGACCTCTACCACGGCTTTCGCGCCCAGCATCTGCGCAAAGATGCTGAGCATGGCGCCGACCGAGGGTGCCACCGGCTCGGCGCGTAGATCGACCGCGCGTTCGCGCGCGGCAACCAGCACCTCGTCCTCGACGACAGATTCTTCGACGTAGGCAAGCGTTCGCTGTGCATCGATAGCCACGAAACCAAAGGCTATCCTCCGCGGCTGCGGTTATCGGCGAGGCGCGCACTCGACGTGCAGGCGAAACCGCGCGAGACAAAGTTCTCAGGCGACATTCAGGTTCTTCACACGCCGTCCATATCGCGGTAGTCGAAGGTATTCGGCAAGCGGTTTGAATCCGGAATATTCCGGCAACCCGCCGGGTTGAACCAAGCGCGATGCGCCAGATAACGGAATTTCGCCGCGACTGGCCGTCCCGAACAGGAGGTTGCTCCCATCCACCAGGTCCCGACTGCTGCCGACGGTACGACGCGCGACTTTTCGAACCTGCCCGACGACTTCCCCCACGACATCGACGTGGCCAACCTCGAACCGGGGATCAACACCGACGGCGAGCACCTCACGGGTACGGCCGCGTTCGACGCCACCGGCGACAAGGCGGCTATGCCGTCGTGGGATGAGCTGGTTCGCGAGCACGCCGACCGGGTGTACCGGCTGGCCTACCGGCTCTCCGGTAATGCGCAGGACGCCGAAGACCTCACGCAGGAAACCTTCATCCGCGTGTTCCGCTCGCTGTCGAGCTACCAACCAGGCACTTTCGAGGGCTGGTTGCACCGCATCACCACGAACCTGTTCCTCGACATGGTGCGTCGCCGCAGTCGCATCCGCATGGAGTCGCTGCCCGAGGACTACGACCGGGTGCCGGCCGATGGCCCGAGCCCGGAGCAGGCGTATCACGACGCGCGCCTGGACCCACAACTGCAGGCTGCGCTGGATTCCTTGGCCCCGGAGTTTCGTGCCGCGGTCGTGTTGTGCGACATCGAAGGCCTGTCGTATGAGGAAATCGGTGCCACACTGGGTGTGAAGCTCGGCACTGTCCGCAGCCGTATCCACCGTGGTCGGCAGGCATTGCGGGAATACTTGGCACTCGACGTTGACGAGAGGGTCGCAAGCGCAGGGAGGAATTGATGACGCAGGCGGGCAAAGATCGCCGCACTACCTCTTCGTCGCCTGGCTCAGCGGCAGGTCATCATCGCTTCGGGTCTACTCAGCACCTTGCCACCGAGGCGATCGCCGCCTACGTCGACGGTGAGTTGCGCCTGAACGCCTATCTGCGCGCGGCCCAGCATTTGGCGGTGTGTCCCGAGTGTGCGGCGGAGGTCGAGGCACAACAGCAGGCGCGGTGTGCGCTGCGCCGGGCGCCCGAGGTGTCGATGCCGATGTCGCTGCTGGGAACGCTGCGTCAGATACCGCTCGGGGAGTTCGGCATGTGCCATAACCAGGGCAGCGACCTGCCAGCGCAGAGCAAGCGCTGGACGCTGCCTTGGCGCAAGTAGAGTTTGCTCCGTGACATCCGATACTCCGAAGCCGCAGCCGCCCGCGGAGGCTGAGCAAGGGTCCGGCAGCGCCTCGGGTAAGAACATTGCGGTAGCGGACAGCCGCACACCGCAGTCACCGTTACGGCCCAGCGACGCGCCCGTACTTGCGCCGCGTCCGGTGTACCGGCCGGAAATCGATGAGTCTTTCACGCGGGCCTTCGGCCGGCCCAAGGACGTCGACGGTTCCTTTCTGCCCATAGGTCGCCGCGCGGATAATCCGCCGGAGTTCAGCGTGCGACCGCCGGACCCGGTGCTGGCCGAGGCATTCGGCCGCCCGCCGGGGGAGACGGAATCGATTCAGCGCGATCCCGATGCCGAGAGCCCAGGGCCGGAGTCTGGGGCTCCGCAGGATCCGTGGCGTGACCCGGAGTCCGGGGCGCGGCTCGGCCCGCCGGCACTGGCCACGCCGCAGAGTCCGGAATTGCCGCCCTCGCCCAAGTTGGGTGTGCGTGAGGTGTTGTTCGGTAGCCGGGTGGCGCCGAAGGCGCTGGCCGTCCTCGCCGCCGTCGCGTTGGCGATCGGCGTGGTCGGTGGACTCGTCGGCCGCCTCACGGCGGAGGCCGGCACGAACCTGACCAGCAAGAAGGTCGAACTCGCTCAGGAAAGCGCCGGAGCCACCCCGAAGAGCTGGGTGGGCAAGGTCGCCGACGCCGTGCTGCCCTCGGTGGTGTCGATACAGGCTTCGGTCGGTGACGTCGGGGCCACCGGATCGGGCGTGGTCATCGATGGTGCGGGCTACATCGTCACCAACAACCACGTCATCTCGCTGGTCGCCAACGACGAGAAGAACGGCCATCTGCAGGTGATCTTCTCCGACGGCACCAAGGTGCCCGGCAAGATCGTCGGCCGTGACACCAAGACGGACCTCGCGGTGCTCAAGGTGGATGCCAACAACCTGACCGTCGCCAAGCTCGGTGAATCCAAGGATGTGACAGTCGGCGAAGACGTCATCGCGGTCGGCTCGCCCCTCGGGTTGAGCAAGACCGTCACCTCCGGCATCGTGAGCGCCCTGCACCGCCCAGTCCGGCTCAGTGGCGAAGGTACCGACACCGACGCCGTCATCGACGCCGTGCAGACAGACGCGTCGATCAACCCCGGTAACTCGGGTGGTCCGCTGATCGACGCCGGTGGCCGGGTCATCGGAATCAACAGCGCGATTCGCAGCCAGAGCGGTGGATCGGTGGGTCTGGGCTTTGCCATCCCTATCGACCAGGTCACCAGGGTCGCCCAAGCGCTCATCCACACCGGGACCATGCATCACCCGCAAATGGGGGTGAACGCGCGCTCGGTGGTCAACGAGGCCACCAGCGGCGCGCAGGTGGCAAACGTGAAGGCCGGTAGCCCGGCGCAGCAGGCCGGCATCGTCGAAGGTGACGTGATCACCAAGGTCGGTGACCGCCAGGTCACCAGCGCGGACGAGCTGGTTGTTGCGGTGCAGTCGCAGACCATCGGCGCGACCGTGCCGGTACAGCTCGTTCGTGACGGGCGTACTGTCGACGTCCAGGTCACAATGGCCTCAGACTAGGCAAGAGGCAGGGCGAGTTCGGGTGTTCGGCAACATCGGTTGGGGCGAGATGTTGGTGCTGCTGATTGCGGCGCTGGTGATTCTCGGCCCGGAGCGATTGCCCGGCGCAATCCGCTGGGTTACCCAAGCGCTACGTCAGGTTCGCGACTATGCCAGCGGTGCGACGCAGCAACTCAAGGACGAACTCGGCCCCGAGTTCGAAGACCTGCGCCAGCCGATCTCGGAGATCAGCAAGCTGCGTGGCATGAATCCGCGCACGGTCATCACCAAGCACCTGTTCGACGGCGACGATTCATTCCTGACCAGCGCGTTCGACGGGCTCACCGGAGAACACCCAGCCACCAACGGCCATAACGGTCAGCCCGTGACGCCTCCGCCAGCGCCTACGGCGCAGCCGTATCGCAACAAGCCGCTGAAGTCGGGAGAAGTGCCGCCGATCGACCCGGACGCCACCTGACACTCGTCACTGAAGCGATTGTCGGATCGTGACCTCGGCGTCGTAGGCTGTGAGTGTTGAGCTTTGCAAACCATGTGCAACCTCTTTTGGCATGCCCGCTTCACGGCTCGCCATGACGAAGGGGAGGGAAAGGTATGCATGCCCGCGTTAGCGCGCGCATCATGGCGCAGCATGAACGTTCCCGTTCGGCGCCAGCGGCGCTGCGGCCCATTCTGGTTGTTGCGTTCCTGCTGATCAGCGGCGTATTTGCGTATACGGCGCTGCGCAGCGGTCATCACGGCGACCCGCGGCCGTGGCTGTACGCGATCGCGATCGCCGGGTTGTTCGTCGCGCGCGGACTCCACCTGAATCGGCCGGTCACCCTCGCGCACTCCACCATTGCGTTGCTGCTGGTGGCGCTTGCGGAGTTCGGGTACCGCGCCGAGCACCCGCACGCGGGTTTCGCGATGTTGAGCGCGTCAGGAGCGGTATTGATGCTGCCCGTGCGGAGCCGGCCGGAGCCGCAATCGATGTACCGGGTTTCCGCGCTGGTCGATCGGACGGTGTTGGACCCGCTGGCGCCCTTCGCGCTGCATTCGATGAAGAGCTACTACTTCAACGATGCTGGAACGGCTGCCATCGCTTACCACGCCCGCGCGGGGATGGCGGTGGTGTCCGGCGATCCGATCGGCGACGAAGCGGCCTTCGAAAACGTGATCGCCGAATTCTGTGCGTTCGCGCGGTCGCGGGGATGGCGGGTGACCGTTTTGGGCGCAGGGGAGCGTTGCCTCAAGACCTGGCAGGTGTCGGCAACACCGCCGCTGCGGCAGGTGCCCATCGGCCGCGACGTGGTGATCGATGTCGCCAACTTCAACCTCGATGGCCGGAAGTTCCGTAACCTGCGCCAGGCGGTCAGCCGCACGCACAATTTCGGCGTCACCACGGAAATCCTTTCCGAGCACGCACTTTCCGAGGAGACCCGCGACGAACTGCTCGCCGTGGTGGATCAATGGAAGTCCGGCCGGCAGACTCGCGGCTTCTCGATGATTCTGGATCACCTACTCGACGGCCGGAATCCCGGCATGCTCGTGGTCATTGCGCGCGACATCGAGGGTCGCGTGGTGGGATTCCAGCGCTACGGCAGTTCCGCGCGCGGTCGCGAGTTGACCATCGACGTTCCGTGGCGAGCTAAACATGCCCCCAACGGGATCGACGAGCGGATGATCGTCGACCTTGTCGAGTATGGCAAGTCGCAAGGCGTGCAGCGTATTTCGCTTGCGTTTGCGGCCTTCCCGGAGCTGTTCACCGACACCGACCGGAGTTTCGGCTCGCGGGTCTGCTACCGGTTGGTGCATTTCGGCGACCCGTTGCTGAATCTGGAGTCGCTGTACCGCTTTCTGCGCAAGTTCCACGCGCTTGGCGAACAGCGGTTCGTGCTGGTCCGGTTGCGGGAGCTGGTCCCGGCGGCGTTCGCGTTGCTGACGCTGGAATTCGTGCCGCACCGTCGGCAGCACTGAAAGTGGCTGCCGACAAGTCAACACCGTCGGCAGCACTGAAAGTGGCTGCCGACAATCGAGCACCGTCGGCAGCACTGAAAGTGGCTGCCGACGATCGAGCACCGTCGGCAGCACTGAAAGTCCGTTTACCCGCGCCGCGTCGTGTCGATCCCCAGTGACATCCCGGCCAGTCCGCGCTGCCGGACGGCGAGCTTGTCGGCGACGCTCTTCAGTGCCTGGGCAACCGGCGAATCGGGGGCCGAAAGCACGATCGGCGTGCCGCTGTCACCGGTGTCCACGACGGCAGGGTCCTGCGGAATCTGGCCCAGCAGTGGAACCGGCGCGCCGACGGCTTTGCTGAGCCGGTCGGCCACGGCCTGCCCGCCGCCGGAACTGAACAGTTCCATCCGGGTGCCGTCCGCCAACTCCAGCCACGACATGTTTTCCACTACGCCGACAATGCGCTGGCGTGTCTGCAGGGCGATCGCACCGGCACGCTCGGCAACCTCCGCCGCGGCGGCCTGCGGGGTGGTGACCACGAGGATCTCCGCGCTCGGTAAGAGCTGAGCGATCGAGATAGCCACGTCGCCGGTGCCCGGCGGCAGGTCGAGCAGCAACACGTCCAAGTCGCCCCAGAAAACGTCGGCGAGGAACTGCTGCAGCGCGCGGTGCAGCATGGGTCCGCGCCACACCACCGGCGTGTTGCCCTGAGTGAACATGGCGATCGAGATGACCTTCACGTCGTGGGCCACGGGCGGCATGATCATCCGCTCCACCTGGGTGGGGCGGGCGTCGGTGCCGAGCATCCGCGGTACGGAGTGGCCGTAAATATCGGCGTCGAGCACCCCCACGGACAGCCCGCGCGCGGCCATGGCGGCCGCCAGGTTCACGGTGACGCTTGACTTACCCACGCCGCCCTTGCCGGAGGCGACTGCGTAGACGCGGGTCATCGATCCTGGCTGGGCGAAGGGGATGACCGGTTCGGCGGAATCGCCGCGCAGCGATTTGCGAAGCTCGGTGCGCTGCTCGTCGCTCATGACGTCGAGGTCGACGGTGACCTGCCCCGCACCTGGCACGTCGGCGACGGCCGTGGCCACCCGGTTGCTGATCTCGGTGCGCATCGGGCATCCAGCGGTGGTCAGGTAGACCTCGACATGCACGCTGGCGTCGTCGCGGACCGCGACGCTCTTGACCATGCCCAGCTCGGTGATCGGCTTGCGGATCTCCGGGTCGATGACCTTGGTCAGTGCGGCACGAACTGCGGATTCGGTGACAACGGGCATGGCTCAATCGTAGGAGATGGCCGGGCGAGGCTTAGATCCGCGGAAGCTGCTGCGGAGTTGGCACAATTCCGGTGGCGTATCCGAGCGACCAGGCCATGACGTTCGCGACGTAGGCCATCGAGTTGTTGTAGCGCAGGATCGCGGTGGTCCGCTGGGCCAAATCACCCATGTTCAGCCCGCCGTCGCACAGATATTTCCCGGTGGTGAGCGCGGCGTCGAAGATATTCTGCGGATCGGCCTTGCCGTCACCGTTGCCGTCGGAGCCGTAGCGCTTCCAGGTCTCGGGCAGGAACTGCATCGGCCCGACCGCGCGGTCGTAGGTGGCGTTGCCGTCGAGCGCGCCACCGTCGGTGTCGGCGACCACATTGTTGCCGGCGAGGCTGCCGTCGAGGATCGGCCCGTAGATCGGGGTGATCATGGTGCCGTTGGCGTCGACATTGCCGTTGTTGGCCTGGGTGGATTCGACGCGGCCGATCCCGGCCAGCAGGCTCCACGGCATGCCGCAGGCGGGGTCCTGCTGGGCCAACATCCGTTCCGCGTTCTTGTAGGCCGCGAAGTTGATGGGCGGAATGCCGAGCGGGCCGGGGACCAGGGCCGCTGGAGGCTCGGGTGGTGCCGGGGCGGCGGCCTGTTTCACAGCAGCCGGTTGCGGAGCCGCTGCGATGGCGTGCGCTTGCACCGCCGGCGGGGGCGCCGTCTTGGCCGCGGCAACAGTCGCGATCTCGTGCGCTGGTCGGGCCACCGGCGCTACGTCTCCCGACGCATTTGCGGTTGATGCCGCGGCGACGATTCCGGCTGGAAGTAAGCCCGACATCGCCAAGAACGACTGCCGACGAAGCGTGAAGTTGGACTTGGCGCGATGGCGTCCCACGCGGTTGAAACCTCCCGATGGGCCGTGGTCAGGCCCCTCCGATACAAGACCGGAGTCGAGGGTACTCGATTCGAGATGCTTCTGTTATCTTGCTGTGATCTAAGTCTCCCCAAATCGTTATCTATTAACCGGGTTGGCCGGGAATGACCAGCTTGAAGCCGCCGATCTGTATCGACGGCGGAGCCGGTGCCGGTGCGGTGGTGGTGGCCGCTGGTTGCACGGGCGCCGGCGCCTTGTGTTCGGGATCTGCTGCCGGTGCCTTTTGCTCGGCCCCGCCCGTCGGGGTGGTCTTGGCCGGCTCCGCTGGAGCTGCTGGCGTGGGCGGCGGAGGCGGCGGTGGCGGGCAGAAGATTCCGCACGGAATCGGCGGCAACCCCGGAATGGTGATCATCTGCTGGGTGGTGGTTGGCGGCGCGGTGGTCGTCGTTGTTGTGGTGGTTGTGGTCGAACTCGCGGCTCCGCTGGCGGCCAGTGCGGCAGCGGCGGCGGCTGGGTCGGCCGGACCGGCGGCGAGCGCGACAGAATCGCTGGGCGGGATCAGGTTTGGCGAAACCGGCACCGTAGTGGGCGTACCGCCGGCTTGGTAGGCCGCCGCCCACGTCAACACGTTCGCCGCGTACGACATCGAGTTGTTGTAGCGCAGCACCGCCCGCAGCTCCTGGGCTGGGTCGCGCAGGTTGAGGCCGCCGGAACACAGGTACTTGGCGGCGGCCAGTGATGCGTCGAAGACGTTGTTCGGGTCGGCTATGCCGTCACCATTGCCGTCGGAGGCGTAATGAGCCCAGGTGCTCGGCAAGAACTGCATCGGTCCGATGGCGCGGACGTACTCACCGCCCGCGGTGCGGATCACCTCGTTGCCCGGGAGGTGGCCGTCGAGCGACGGGCCGAGGATTGGGGTGATGGTGGTCCCGGCGGCGTCGGTGCGGCCGTCGCCGGCGTGACCCGACTCGATCCGGCCGATGCCAGCCAAGAGGCTCCAGCTCAATCCGCAGCCCGGATCTGACTGGGCCATCGCCAATTCCGCATTGCGGTAAGCGGCCAATGCGATTTCGGGAATGCCCAAGGCGCCGAGCACACCCGGGATGGCGACCTCCTTGATCGGCGTGCCCGCGGCAAAAGCGGCCGACGGCATCATCGGATCTGCGGCGCGCATCTTGTAGGCCTGGCGAGGTGCGGCCGGGACGATGCCGACGTGCGTAGCCAACTGCACAGTGGCGCTCTGCTGTTGCTCGAGCGCGGCGGCGCTGAGCAACGGAGCGGGTGTGCGTGGGTCCGGTCCCTTGAGGGTGATCGCTGAAGACCCCGCCGTAACCAGGCCTGCAAGCACGATCGCCGACATCGTGATTGGCGCTCTCAACCGCATTCGTCAACACCACCTGCGGAGTTCGTCTTGTATAGGTCTGGTCAGTAACTGGGCAGCTTCGTCGCAACCGCACACCAACCGATTTGTAATCGGTCAGTGAGTACAACGTGACCAAGACTACATATTGCGGACACCGTCGCGGGCGCCTTTCGGCGGATTCTCGAGGTTTGGAATCTTCTCCAAAGCCGCGCCAATTTCGGTGGAACTACTCCTACTTTCGTGAACTGCGCGACTTCGCCGACCCGTGACCCGGGCCGCCTTCTCCCCGGTATCCGCCGTCGCCCCGGTCGCCGCCGTCAAGGCGCTGCAGGGCAGCGAGTTCCGTGCGCAGATCATCGAGTTCGCGGCGCAGGTAGTCGCGGGTGGCCACTTCGCCGATCGCGATCCGCAGTGCGGCCAGTTCGCGGGCCAGAAACTCGGTGTCCGCCTTGGTTTGTGCCGCCCGGGAGCGGTCCTCCTCCAGCGATACCCGGTCGCGGTTTTCCTGCCGGTTCTGCGCCAACAGAATCAGCGGCGCCGCATACGCGGCCTGGGTGGAGAACGCAAGGTTTAGCAGGATGAACGGGTATGGATCCCATTGCAGGCGAACGGCAAAGACGTTCAACAGGATCCAGACCACAACGATGACCGTCTGAATAAGAAGGTAGCGGCCGGTGCCGAGGAAGCGGGCGATGCTTTCACTGGCCCGGCCGGCTGCCTCGACATCGAACTGCCACCGCAGCCCACGGGAACCACGCGGGGTGTCGAGGCGCGAGCGCGGCTGGTTCTTTTCAGTCATCGGCCCACTCACTCATCGCCGACGTCCTCCTGCTCGCGCCAGTCCTCGGGGAGCAGATGGTCGAGGACGTCATCAACCGTTACCGCACCCAGGAGATGATCCTGTTCATCCACCACCGGCCCGCACACGAGGTTGTACGTCGCAAAGTAGCGGGTGACCGCGGCGAGCGATGCCTCGGGACGCAACCGCGGCAGGTCGGTGTCCAGCACGCCACCGACCAGACTCGCCGGCGGCTCGCGGAGCAGCTGCTGCAGGTGCACACAGCCGAGATAGCGGCCGGTCGGGGTGGCGGTCGGCGGCCGGACGACGAACACCAGACTGGCCGTGGCCGGGGTCAGGTCGGGGTTACGCACCCGGGCGAGCGCCTCGGCCACGGTGGTGGCCGGTCCGAGGATCACCGGTTCCGGCGTCATCAGGCCACCCGCGGTGTCGGGCAGATGCTCGAGCAGTCGGCGCACCGGTTCCGACTCGACCGGGTCCATCAACCGCAGCAGCGACTCGGCCTCGGTCTCAGGCAATTCGCCGAGCAGGTCCGCCGCGTCGTCGGGGTCCATCGCCTCGAGCACGTCGGCGGCGCGCTCGACTTCGAGTTGGCCGAGCAGGTCGACCTGGTCGTCGTCTGGCAGTTCCTGCACCACGTCGGCGAGGCGCTCGTCATCGAGTGCCAACGCGACCTCGAGTCGGCGTTTTTCCGGCAGTTCCCGCAGCGCGTTGGCGACATCCGCGGGGCGCAAGCCGTCGAACTGCATAAGCAGTTGCGAGACGGCCTGGTTCGGCATGGCCAGGTCGCTCGGCGTCAGCCCAGCGACGTTCGGCGAATCCACGACGTGGACGGCGCTGCGTCGGCCGAGCCGGCCACGGTGGGCCCGCACCGCCACTTTCGATACCACCCAGTCGCGGGTGCGGGCCTGCTCGATGCCGAGATCTACCACGATCAGGTCGGTGTCGGCGAGGTCGGGAAGTTCGGGATCGTCCACTCGCACTTTGGAATCGACCATCTGCGCCAGCGCGAGCACCTCGCCCGGGCGCTGTGAGAACCGGCGCAGACTGACATTTCCCGTGTTGAGGGTCACCGCGCCGGGTTCGATTGCGGTGACCCGCAGCATGGGCACGAAAATCCGCCGCCGCGTTGCCAATTCGACGACCAGACCCAACACCCGCGGTTGCTGGCGGCCCACCCGCACGGTGATGACGACATCACGCACGCGCCCGACGGACTCCCCGTCGGGCCCGAGCACCACCAGGCCGGCCAGCCTGGCGGCGAACACTTTGTTCACCGCAGCCATGGGTGTCAGGCTAGAGCGTCAACAACAGGTAACGGTCGACAGGGAGGCAAACGCCGTGCAACCGGATTCCCAACGAGCATCGAACGACCGCACACGGGTGCGCCGCTCAGTGCTCGCCGTCCCCGGCAGCAGCGTCAAGATGATCGAGAAGGCAAAGGGTTTGCCCGCCGACGAGGTCTTTCTGGACCTCGAGGACGCCGTCGCGCCGCTCGCCAAAGCCGACGCCCGGGCAAACATTGTCGCGGCGTTGAACTCGGACGGGTGGGGCGATCAGATTCGCGTGGTCCGGGTCAACGACTGGACCACCCAGTGGACCTATGCCGACGTGATCGAGGTAGTAACGGGCGCGGGCGCGAACCTCGACGCGATCCTGTTGCCGAAGGTGGTCGATGCCGGTCAGGTGGTGGCGCTGGAGCTGTTGCTGACCCAACTCGAGCAGGCCAACGGGCTCGAGGTCGGGGCAATAGGCATCGAACCGCAGATCGAAAATGCGGTGGGGCTCAAAAACATCGACGCAATCGCCACGGCGAGCCCGCGGGTGCAGACGCTGGTGTTCGGGCCCGCGGATTTCATGGCGAGCATCAACATGCGCACCCTCGTTGTCGGTGAACAGCCGGAGGGTTACGACACCGGCGATGCCTACCATCACATTTTGATGTCGATCTTGTTGTCTGCCCGTGCCCACGGCTTACAGGCAATCGATGGGCCATACCTGCAGATTCGCGACCTCGATGGCTTCCGGCGAGCGGCCGGGAGATCCGCCGCGCTGGGCTTCGACGGCAAGTGGGTGCTGCATCCGACCCAGATCGAGGCGGCCAACGAAATCTTCAGCCCGCGCCAATCCGATTACGACCGTGCGGAACTCATCCTCGACGCCTACGCCTACCACACATCCACCGCCGGTGGTTCGCGTGGCGCGGTGATGCTGGGCGAAGAGATGATCGACGAGGCAAGCGCCAAGATGGCGCAGGTGATCGCCGAGAAAGGGCGAGCGGCCGGGATGCGTCGAACCAGCGAGTTCACCCCACCTGCCGGGTAGTCGGCAGCGCAACCCAAGCGGCGCCGCGGCGTCGGGATGGGAGAATATGGACATGACCAATCCATTAGGCGGGGCCGGTCGGGCTCGCGGCTTACCAACGCCGCCATCGGGCTGGCCGATCGGCTCCTATCCCACCTATGCCGAGGCGCAGCGGGCGGTCGACTACCTGGCCGACAATCATTTCGCCGTCGAGGACGTCACTATCGTCGGGGTGGATCTGATGCAGGTCGAGCGCGTGCTGGGCCGGCTCACCTGGACGAAAGTCATTGGCGGGGGCGTCGTTTCCGGGGCCTGGCTCGGCGTCTTCCTGGGTCTGCTGCTCGGTATCTTCACGGGTGGATTGCTGGGACCGTTGCTCGTCGGCATTGTCGGCGGCGTGGTGTTCGGCGTCATTTCGACCACCATCCCGTATGCCGCGACCCGCGGTCAGCGCGACTTTGCCTCGACGATGCAACTCGTCGCCGGCCGCTACGACGTCACCTGTGACCCGCGCTCGGCCGAAGCCGCCCGCGACCTGCTGGCCAAGCTGGCCATCTAGCCGCTGACTCCCGCACCGACCTGCTGATCTGGCTGTCGACCTACGGGTCGACGCCGGACCAGCCATCCAAGCAGCAGCCACCACGCGATCACCAGTGCTGCCCCCGCGCCGATTCCCCCGACGATGTCGGTCAGGTGGTGATAGCCCAGGCCGATCATGCCGATGGCCGCACACAGCATGGCAAGCGCGCCGATGACGAGCACTGCCATGCGCAGCACGCCCGCGGTAACCAGGGCAAGCGCGGTGACGACCGCGATCAGGCTGACGGTGTGCCCGCTCGGGTAGGCCAGGTAGTAGCTGAGGTGCCGGTCGAAGATCGGTTTGAGCACCCAACTGTTCACCGCCACCGCCAGCAGCGGTCCGATCAGCACGACCGCGGCGCCATACCAGCGCCGCCGGAACGCGAGAATCACGAATGCCACGCCGATGATCGGCAGCAAAACGGTGGACACCGACGGCTCGGCCAGCGCCGACAGCAACGAATGCTGACCGCCGAACGAGTCGGTGACCTCCTCTGATGCCCAGTCGTCCGGGCCGGTCGCGCCGCCGTTGGCTGGAAACGACAACGGCAGCAGGACGGTCAGCAAACAACCCAGAACCGCGATAGCAACCGGCGTGCGCACCCTCCCATGGTGGCCCAATGCGAGGATGGACGCGTGACTGAGCCCGTCCTGGCGCGTGTTCGCGACCACCTCGTCGAGAACCTGGATGGTCAGCCGCAGGTGGCGTCGGTGACCTTTCTGGGTGTCGAGCCGATCGATGTCTTGCGCTTCAGCGCTGGCGAACTGATTCACTATGCGACGCTCGGTTGCTCGCGCCGCCCGATGACCGACCCCGCGGACCTGAACGCCGACCCGGTCAAAGGTCCGCGCGCGGAACTGGTGATGACGTTGCGCGACAAGATGACCACTGCGGGGCTGCATCGAACCCTGGCCGTACTCGCGGCTACCCCCGCGGTCGAGGGTCTGGTCCTTGCCCCCGATGCGCTGCTCGATGTCGGTGAACCACTTTGGGCCGCAGCGCCGTTCACGGCTGTGCTGCTCGCCGAGTCGACGATTGCTCAGTTGCCGCTATCCCCACCGGCCGACCCGGTGGTGTTCCTCGACGCGGTGCCGATCACCGCGACCGAGGCGGCCTGGGTTCGACTGCGCGGCGCGGCGGCTTTGCGTGAGGCGTGGCAGGAGGCGGGCATCGATGTCCGCGATCCGAAGCGCACGGCGGCACAGCTGTAGTCGCGACTTCTCATCGCAGGTTGGATTCGAGAAAGTCCACAATCGTGGCCCACGCTCGTCGCTGGCCGCGTGCGACGCCGACGGGCGTGCCGCCCGAAACTAGGGCATCGTTGCGGTCCACCGTCGTCGGGATCACCGGTGGTCGCACGAAGTGACCGACGTCGTCGAGGACAAGGAGTTCATCGTGCTCGCCGGTGCCATGTTGGCGGCGTCGATCGATCACCGCCGCTGCCATCAATTTTGCCGGCCACATCTTGTCGGCCGATCCGGCCACCGCAAGGATTGGAGCATCGATGCGCTCCACCGGAATTCGTGCCCGCGCCGACTGCGGCGAATCGACCGCGCCGCGAGCGAAGGCGTCGAGCATTGTCAGCGCGCTTGACCGCGGCTTTCGGCTCACCTTGCCCAGCAACGCGTTTCGCACTATCTGGCCGAGGAGCTTCTCGCCTCGAATCGGCAGATACGGCAGCGGCGCGCCGGCATGCGTCAACGATGATGCCTTGGGCGGAGGACCGGCGGATCCCAACGCTTGCCACACCACGTCTGTGGGCGAAATGGCCACGACGCACCGCACCGGCATTGCGTCACTCAACGCCAATGCGGACAGGACTGCTCCGGTCCCCACCGACGCAGCAACCACCCCAACGCGATTTCGATCCAGTCCGGACCAGGCGGCGAAGGCGCGCATGCCCGAATCGATGGCTTCGAGCGGGATCTCGCGAAACGACTCCGGTAGCCCCGGTTCGCCCATGTAGGCCAACACCGCCGCCGCGTATCCACGAGCGGCGAGCAATGCGGCCATCGGCGCCATGGCGGCCAGCCCTGTCGAACCCGGAACGACCACGACCCCAGCCGCCGGTTCTGTCAGTCCGGTTTTGAGGTAGGTCCGCAACATCCAGCCGTCACCGCGAACGTTGTCGCGTACGACATTCGCCGACCAGCGGCGCGTCGCCGTGGCTGTTGCCGTCTCGCCCAGCGCTGACAGCTCAACCTGGTACTCCAGGCCGTCGTCGGGCGCGCTGAAGGTGACCGGTACTGCTGAGCGATCGGTGAATTCCATGTCCCACCATGGGCGGTCAGGATCGGGAAGCTGCACGGTGCCGTCCTGCTCGACCGTGTAGGCGCCGGTAGAGCGCCACTCGTGACCGGCCGCATCGACGGTGCTGACCCGCAACTCGACTCGAGCGTCAGCAGGCAACCCTGACGTCCGGAAGCTCGGACAGGAGTCGACAGGACAATCCGCTGGATCGACCACGATGTCCACGCCAACCACCTTCGCGAAGGTTCCGTCGCTCACAACCAGTCATTGCGGTGAAACGTGGCGTACAGCCCGAGGCAGATGAGCGCGATGACGCCCAGCACCGTCGGATACCCGAAGGTCCATTGCAGCTCCGGCATGTGCTCGAAATTCATGCCGTAAATGCCGGCCACCATTGTGGGCACGGCCGCGATGGCCACCCACGCGGAAATTTTGCGCATATCGGTGTTCTGCTGCAGTGTCACCTTGGCGAGCGCGGCGTCGACCAACGAGCTGAGCGTCTCGTCGAATTCGGCGATGCGGTCGGCCACCAGGGTGTGGTGATCGGCCACGTCGCGCAGATACCGCCGCACTTCCTTGGGAATGGCCACCAGTTGTTCCTGGGTGAGCGTCTGCAACGGTCCGGACAGCGGATTCACCGAGCGCCGCAGTTCCACGATTTCCCGCTTGAGCTGGTAGATCGGCTCGACGCCCACGCGCGATCCGGGGGTGAAGACGGCTTCCTCCATCTCATCGACATCATCTTCGAGTTCATTCGTCACTGCGAGATAGGTGTCGACAACATGGTCGGCGATGGCGTGCAACACCGCGGCCGGGCCGAGCGCCAGCCGATGCGGGTTCTTCTCCAAGGCCAACCGGACGCCGTGCAACCCGGTGTGATCGCCGTGGCGCACGGTGACCACGAAGTCGGTGCCGACGAACACCATGATCTCGCCGGTCTCCACGATCTCGCTGACCGTGTTCAACTCGTGCTCGACGTAGTTGACCGTGCGCAGCACCAGAAACAGCAGGTCGTCGTAGCGCTCCAGCTTCGGTCGCTGGTGCGCGTGCACCGCGTCCTCGGCGGCGAGTTCGTGTAAGCCGAACGTCTGCGCCACCGCGGCCATCTGCGACTCGTTGGGCGCCCGCAAACCAACCCAGGCGAACGCGCCCGGGTGTTCGCGGGCGACCGACA
Organism: Skermania sp. ID1734; assembly: GCF_007489285.1. Taxonomy (GTDB): domain Bacteria; phylum Actinomycetota; class Actinomycetes; order Mycobacteriales; family Mycobacteriaceae; genus ID1734. The sequence continues at coordinate 118,607 of NZ_VLIY01000001.1, read as the reverse complement.
ACGCATCGGTATGGCTGCACTGGCCGGGCAACCGCTCACCGTCGACGTAGACCGCGCAGTCGACGATGGCGTCCGCCGCCGGGGCCAGGCTGTTGCCGCCGATCGTTGCCGCGTGTTGACGCTGGTTGAAGCGCCGCGGCGGCAGTGACGGAATTGACGGCATTTGTCGAATGCTACGCCGGAGCCGCCACGCCGAGCGGAGCGTTGACGGGTGCGCCTGCGAGACTGTCGGGCGTGCGTATTGATCTTCACACCCATTCCACGGCCTCGGACGGCACCGACTCCCCGGCTGAATTGATGGGTAAGGCGGCGGCCGCTGGGCTCGACGTCGTGGCGATCACCGATCACGACACCACCGCCGGTTGGGACAGCGCGGCCGCCGCCCTGCCGCCGGGATTGCGGCTGGTCCGGGGCATGGAGATGTCCTGCGTTGGCGACGGTGAAGACGGTGCGCCCGTGCCGGTGCACCTGTTGGCTTACCTCTTCGACCCGAACAGTGCCGCGTTCGCTGCCGAGCGGGAGCGACTGCGCGCTGAACGGGTGACTCGGCTGCGGACGATGACCGAGCGGATGGCGGCCGACGGATACGCCGTGGACGCCGACGCGGTGCTGGCCAGCGCCGGTGGTTCGGCCGGGCGGCCGCACCTGGCGCGCGCGCTGGTCGCGGCGGGCGTGGTGGACAGCGTCGACGAGGCCTTCACCCGATTGCTGGCGCACAACGGGCCGTATTACGTGGACAAGCAGGACACACCGCTCGACGATGCGGTGCGGATGGTGAGTGCCGCCGGGGGAGTGAGCGTCATCGCGCATGCGCGCGCCCGCACCCGCGGGCGGCTGTTGGCGATCGAGCACATTCGCCGGCTGGCGGCAATCGGCCTCAACGGATTGGAAATCGATCACCCGGATCACAGCGCCCCTGACCGGGAGTTGCTGGCCGAACTCGCCGACTCGCTCGGGCTGATCCGCACCGGTTCCTCCGACTACCACGGCCGCAACAAGAGGGTGGGATTGGGTGAATACCACACCGCTGCTGGAGAATTCGAACGAATTACCGACTGTGCGAGCGGCGCGGCCGTCGTTGGCAAGTGAGCGCGCTGAGTGTTGGAGAGGTTTGTGGGTTGAGGTTTTTTCGCGCCCTCAGCGGGTTGGTCGCCGGTGGTGTCACGGCCTTGACGGCGGTGGTGGTGGGCGCCGCGATCCTCGGTCGGCTGCATGACTTTCCGGGGCCGGGAACGGTCTCGGTCACCGCCCACGTCGTCGCCACCGTCGTTGTGCTGGGCGCCCAAGTCCTTGCGGATCGGCGTCGGGGGCTTACCGCATTCCTGGCTTCGATGGTGGTGTTCGGCGTAACTGCAGCGTTGCTGTGGACGCAGTGGTGGAATTGACCTGGCGGTCGGTGGCGGAATTGATCGGTCGGTGGCGGAATTGACCTGGCGGTCGGCGGTGGAATTGACCTCACCTCACCGGCTGCGCACCGCACCGGCGAGACGGTTCTAACGTCGAGGAAATCCCGCTGCCCTACGGTGAGGCGCAACGATCACCGGGCCCAATTGCACCCAATCGCGCCGTGGTGGCAGACTTGAGTTTCCTGCGCCGGTGCCACCGCCCCGCGCGGGGCTAGCGTGGCTTATCTGATGCCGGGCTCACCAGCCCGCCCGCCCACTCCCGAAGTCGTTGCGACGGCCACATTGCGGTGGTCGCGCACTCCAGCCCATCTACCCAGCGGTAATCCGACCCGAATGCGTCGGCCGCTAGCAGGAGTGTCATCGTGTCAGCTGTGACTGAAGCGCCGAGTACCCCGAACAGCCTGTCTGAGATCACCGACGAGCAGATCTTCGCCAGCCACGTCGGCGGCAAGCTTTCGGTGGAACTCACCGCGCCGCTGGAGACCCAGCGTGATCTGTCCATCGCGTACACGCCCGGGGTTGCGCAGGTCAGCCGTGCGATTGCCACCGACGAGACGCTGGCCAAGCGCTACACCTGGACCGACCGGTTGGTAGTCGTGGTCAGCGACGGCTCGGCGGTACTGGGCCTCGGCGACATCGGCCCGCGCGCGTCGCTGCCCGTCATGGAGGGCAAGTCGGCGCTGTTCAAGAAGTTCGCCGACCTGAACTCCATCCCGATCGTGCTCGACACCAAGGACCCCGACGAGATCGTCGAAACCCTCGTGCGCCTGCGCCCGAGCTTCGGTGCCGTCAATCTCGAAGACATTTCCGCGCCGCGCTGCTTCGAGATAGAGAAGAGGGTCATCGAGGCGCTCGACTGTCCGGTGATGCATGACGACCAGCACGGCACCGCCATCGTGGTCTTGGCCGCCCTGCAGGGTGCGGTCAAGGTCCAGCAGCGCGACATCAGTCGGTTGCGGGTCGTGATATCCGGGGCCGGTGCCGCGGGCGTCGCGTGCGCGAACATTCTGCTGGCGGTCGGCATCGAGGATGTGATCGTGCTCGACTCCAAGGGCATCGTGTGCGGCGAGCGCGCCGATCTCAACTCGGTCAAGGTCGACTTGGCGCAGCGCACCAACCCGCGCAAGCTCACCGGCGGAGCGGCCGAGGCGCTCGACGGTGCCGACGTCTTCCTGGGGGTGTCGGCCGGCAAGATTCCCGAAGAGCTAATCGCGTCCATGGCGCCGGAATCGATCGTGTTCGCGCTGTCCAATCCGGACCCGGAAATTCACCCTGATAACGCACGCAAGTACGCGGCCATTGTGGCGACCGGGCGTAGCGACTTCCCGAACCAGATCAACAACGTGCTCGCGTTCCCGGGCGTGTTCAAGGGCGCGCTGGATGCCGGCGCGCGCCGGATCACCGAGGGCATGAAGATCGCCGCCGCCAACGCCATCCTGTCGGTGGTCGCCGACGAACTGAGCGTCGACAAGATCGTGCCTAGCCCGCTCGACCCGCGGGTCGCAGAAGCGGTCGCCGCCGCCGTCGCTGACGCTGCGCGCGCTGAGGGCGTGGCCTGACACTCGCCCGTACGGCCAGCGCGAGGATGCCGTCCAGGATCAGCGCAAGCACGGCGACCAGAATCGCACCGACCAGGACGCGGTCGTACTGGTAGAGCGCGAGGCCGTCGAAGATGTAGCGGCCCAGGCCGCCCAGGTTGACGTAGGCGGCCACCGTCGCGGTGGCGATGACCTGCAGCGTCGCGTTGCGGATGCCGCCGATGATGAGCGGCAAGGCGTTGGGAATCTCGGCGCGCATCAGCACCTGCGGTTCGGTCATGCCCATCGCGCGCGCCGCGTCGACGACGGTCGGGTCCACGTTGGCAATTCCGGCGTAGGCGCCGGCCAGTAGCGGCGGGATGGCCAGCAGCACCAACGCCAGAATCGGCGGCAACAGACCCAATCCGAGCAGTAGCACGAGAAAGGTCAGTAGGCCCAGCGTCGGCAACGACCGCATCGCGTTGACGGCGCCGACCAGCACCACCTCGCCGCGGCGCAGATGCCCGATCGCCAGCCCGAGCGGGATCGCGATCACGGCGGCCAGCGACACCGCCAGGAAGCTGTACCACAGGTGTTCGGCGATACGGTGGCCGATTCCGGTGTCGGTCGACCAGTTGCTCGGGTCGACGATGAAGGCAAAAGCGTCGGCGAACACTAGGCGCGTCCCGTCGTGAGCATCGCAGCGAGTACCGCAGCGCAGCGAGGAACGCAGCGAGGAGCGGAGGGGCGGGGCGTGCCGACAGTAAGCCCTACGCCTCCCTGACCCCGTGCGTGAATTTTCACCGCGGGCGGTGAAAATTCACGCACAGCAACGCAGCGCTGACCGGACGAGCGGGGGCTGCTGGGATGTGGAGTCATGCACGCGTCCAGGGGGTAAGCAGTCGGCCGGTGAGATACAGCAATGCGTCGAAAAACAGCGCCAACACGACGATGGCGATGATCCCAGCGAGGATCTCACCGGGATAGTCCCGCTGATAGCCCTGCGTGAACAATTGCCCGAGGCCGCCGATGCCGATCACCGATCCCACCGACACCAGTGAAATGTTGGTCACGGCGACCACCCGGATGCCGGCGACCAGCACCGGAATGGCCAGGGGCAATTCGACGCCGATGGTGCGCCGGATGGTGGTGAATCCCATGGCATTTGCCGAGTCGACGACAGTCGGCGGCACCGAATCCAGCGCCTCGGGCATCGCCCGCACCAGCAAGGCGGCCGAAAACATGCTCAACGCGATTACCACGTTGAGCGGATCCAGGATGCGCAGGCCGAGGATGCCCGGAATCGTCACGAACAACGCCAGCGACGGGATCGTATAGGCGATGCTGGCGACGGTGATAGTAGTGCGCCGCAGCCACGAAACCCGGTGCATCACAACGCCGATCGGCACCGCGAGCGCAAATCCGACGAGCAACGGCAGCAGCGCCAGGTAGAGATGGGTCTTGGTGAGGCCGGACACCACATCGAAGTTGTCGATGAGATAGTTCATCGCTGATCGCGCCGCCGCAGGTCGGTGAGGAGCGCGATCACGTCGCCCGCGTCGAATCCGCCGATGACCGTGCCGTTTTCATCGACCGCAATGCCCAACCCGGACGGGGACGAGATCGCCGAGTCGAGTGCCTGGCGCAGATCACCACCGCGGCGAAACACCGAACCGCCGGCGAATCGGTTACCCGCCCAGTCGACCCAACCGTGAGGCGCTCCAGCGGAATCCACGACGAGCGCCCACTCACCGTGGGCGAGGCGCACATCGGCCAGTCCATCCTGTTTCGCGATGATCAACGGACGCAACGTGAGTCCCTCAGCGCTGCGGAAGGACAGCCCGCGGTAGCCGCGGTCCCGGCCGACAAAATCCGCGACGAAAGCGGTTGCGGGGCTGGTCAATACCTGCTGTGGCGAATCGTATTGCTGCAAGACGCCGCCAGGACCGAACACCGCCAGCTTGTCACCGAGCTTGACCGCCTCGTCGATATCGTGGGTGACGAAGACGATGGTCTTGTGCAGTTGCGCTTGCAGTCGTTGCATCTCGGCCTGCAGTTCTTCGCGCACCACCGGATCAACCGCGCTGAACGGCTCGTCGAGGAGCAGGATCGGCGGGTCGGCCGCCAGCGCACGCGCCACACCGACGCGTTGTTGCTGGCCGCCGGACAACTGCGCGGGGTAACGCTTGGCCAACGCGGTATCGAGGCCGACCCGCTCCAGCACGTCGAGTGCGGCATGACGCGCGGCCTTGCGCGACATCCCGTTCAGCACCGGAACGGTCGCCACGTTGTCCACGACCGTCCGGTGCGGCAGCAACCCGCCGCTTTGGATCACGTACCCGATGCCCCGGCGCAGCCGAACCGGGTCGGCGTCGGCGACGTCACGGCCGTCGACTTTCACGGCGCCGCTGGTCGGTTCGATCATCCGGTTGATCATCCGCATGGATGTCGTCTTCCCGCAGCCCGACGGGCCGACGAAGACCGTGAACTGCCCGGACTCGATGCGAAGATCGAGGTTGTCGACGGCGACGGTGCCATCGGGATATCGCTTGCCAACCCCGACGAATTCGATCATCCGATCGGCTTGTCGAGTTGCACGAGGCCGACCCACCCTTGCGCGGCCTTGTCGGGTTCCATCTTCTGGTCGCCGGAAACCATGTCGTTCAGTGCGAGCAAGCCATCGGTGCCGAGCCGCGATGAGACGACGTTGAGCACCTTCACCAGCTTGTCCGACGAGGCGGCCTTGTTCAGCAACGGCACCACGTTCTGCGCGGGAAAGTTGTCCTTCGGGTCCGCCAGGACCACGAAGTTGTTTTTCTTGATTGCCGGTGAGGTGGTGAAGATATCGGCCGCGGTGATCTGGCCGCTGGCCAGCGCCTGAACCGTCGCAGGACCACCACCATCGGAAATGGGAACGAAGTTGTCCGCAGCGATATCGAGGCCGTAGTTCTTCTTCAGCCCCGGCAGGCCGACGGGACGCTCCCGAAATTCTGCCGGCGCACCGAACTTCACTTCGGCCGAGTGCGCAGCCAGGTCGCCGATGGAATGCAGGTGCCAGCGTTGCGCGGTTTCCCTGGTCACCACGACGGCATCCTTGTCCTCGCCGGGGGCCGGGTTGGCAATCGTAAGTTGGTCGGGGAGGGCGGACTGGAGGGCATGGACCACGTCGGTCGCCGATGTGGCCGTCGCATTTTTGTCCAGGTACCGCAGCAGGTTGCCGGTGTAATCCGGGATCACGTCGATGGACCCGTCCTTCACGGCCGGCACGTAGGCCTCCCGACTGCCGATATCGAACTTGGTGGTCACCTGGAAACCGTTGATGCGCAGCACCGTTGCGTAAATATTGGCGACCGTTTCGGATTCGGGGAAGTTTGCCGAACCGACAGTGACGGTCATCGGGTTGTTGTCGCCGCCGGTGCCGCCGGTCAAGGGATTGCTGTTGCTGCAGGCAGCCAGGGAAACGGCGACTGCAACGGCGGTCACCCACCGCATCGCGCGACTGCGCATGGACGTCCTTCCGTCGACCGGTGCCGGACGTGGTCAGTCTAACGACGGGGCGTGACAGGCCCGGCTACTACTATCGGCAAGATCATGGCATCGACCACCTCCCGCCGCCGATTGCTGACGATCGTCGCCTGCTGCCTGGCCCTCGCCGGCTGCGCCGACGATCCCGTCCTGGACCGGCCCGCACAACCGGCCGTCACTGTGGGTTCGGGCAACACCACGGAAAGCCGGATAGTCGCGCAGATCTACGCTGGCGCGCTCGCGCGTTCCGGTACTGCGGTTAAGGCGGACCTGAGTCTCGGTGACCGCGCGACATATTTGCGCGACCTCGACGCGACACAAGTGACGCTGGTGCCGGAAATTTCCGGTGCGCTGCTGGACTACCTCGAGCCGCAGGCGTCGCAGCGCAAACCTGACGATGTCTATGCCGCATTGAATCGAGCTCTCCCGCAGGGCCTTTCGGTGTCCGACTACGCAATGGCCGAGTGGGGGCCCGAATTGGTGATGCGCCACGAGGCGGCGCAACGCATTGGCTCCATCGCACATTTGGCTCCGAAATGCGCTGATACCACGGTCGGCACGACCGCGGAAAAAACTGGACTGCAGGAACTTTCCATCGTCTACGGATGCACCTTCGGGAGCGTGCGGATCTACGCCGCTGAAGATTTGCCGGACGCGTTGCGGCGCGGCGAAGTTCAGGCGGTGATCCTGCCGCCGGATTCGCCGGCATTGTCGGACAGCGGCTTTGGTGCGCTGTCGGACGACAAGTACGCGCTCGGCGCCAACTACGTGTTGCCGTTGTTCCGCACCGGCTCGCTCGACGATGCGCAGATCCGCATCCTGAATCGGGTGGCGGGCGAACTCACCACCGCTGACCTGCGGGACCTGGTCGAGCAGGCGCAGCGCGCTGATGTCCGCTCAGCCGACGTCACGCGTGGGTGGCTCGACGGACATGGCTTCTAGCCGCTGCTTGATGAAGGTGCCGAGATCGTCCACGGCCTCGCGCGCTTCGCGAACGAGCGCAGCCTGTAGGTGGGCTACGTGCCAGAGCCGCGGTTGCTCCACCAACCGCGCGTCGACACCCGCTGCGTGCAGCTTGTCGGCGAGCGCAACGGCCTGATCGCGCAGTAGTTCGTCGCTGGCCACGTGGATCAAGGTCGGCGGCAGGCCCTCGAGCGGGCCGAGCAGCGGCGCATAGCCGGGGTCGTTCGGGTCGCCAGCGCCAAGGTAGGCCAGCGCGCAGGCCTTGGACCAGTAAGTGTTGAGCACCAGGTCGTACTGGCCGACCTCGGTGTCGTTCGGGTCAACCCACGGCGCCATGACGGCGAGGGCGGCCGGCACGGTCCCGGCATCGACCAGCCGGCGCGTCGTCGCCACGGCCAACCCACCGCCCGCGGAATCCCCGGCGATGGCGATCTGGCCGGGTGGGTAGCCGTGGACGGAAATCAATTCGTCGAAGGCGGCAACTGCGTCATCGACCGCGGCCGGATACGGGTGTTCCGGCGCGAGTCGGTAGTCGAGCAAGTAGACCGGCGCACCGGCCGCGCGGCTGAGATATGCCGCCACCGACCGGTGTGTCCGGAACGACCCGACGGTGTAGCCGCCGCCGTGCAGGTAGAGCACCGCACCGCGCGTGGCTGTGGAGCCCGTCCACCGTTCGACCGGTCGGCCGCCCAGCGTCAGGCGCGCCCGCCGGGCACCCGGAGGCAGCGTCTGCACGGGCGCGATCGCGTCGAGAAGTTGACGCTGCACCGTGAACGGGAGGCGGTGGTTGAGCGCCAGCCGGTAGCAGGGGCGCAGCAGCGCTCCTACTACCGGCGACGGCAGCGCGATCGGTCGCATCGGCTACAGCGGCGGCATCAGGCGGCTGGCAGTCAGCGCGACCAGGCGCTGGTAGCCCGAGCCGGTGACGCGGACCAGCAGGTCCAGCGCCTTGGCCTCGAAACCGATCAGCACGCGACCGTGGCCCTTACGCACCCCGTCAACGATTGTTTGCGCCGCCATCTCGGGGGAGTGCAGTGCCATCTTCTTGTCGAAGAACTCCGCGAGCGACTTCTGGTCGGCGCCCTCGGTCACCGTGGCGTTGCGCGCGACGGCGGTCTTGATGCCGCCCGGGTGCACACAGGTCACCTTGACCGGCTTGCGCTCGATCAGCATCTCCTGGCGCAGCGCCTCGGTGAAGCCGCGCACCGCGAACTTTGCGGCGTTGTATGCGCTTTGGCCGGGAATGGCGATGAGGCCGAACAGGCTGGACACGTTGATGACGTGCCCGTCGCCGGACTCGATCAGGTACGGCAGGAAGGCCTTGGTGCCGTTGACGACACCCCAGAAGTCGACGTCGATGACGCGCTCGATGTCCTTGAACTCCGTACGCTCCACGTCACCGTGGTGGGCGATGCCGGCGTTGTTGTAGACCTGGTTGACCTTGCCGAAATGCGCCTTGACGGCTGCGGCGTAGGAGAGCACCGCTTCGCGCTCGGCGACGTTGAGAATGTCGGCCTTCACCTCGGCGCCGGTCTCGCGAACCAGTCGTTCGGTCTCGGCCAGACCGGCCGGGTCAACGTCGGAGATGGCGAGCTTGGCGCCGCGCCGAGCGAGGTTGAGCGCGAGCGCCCGGCCGATGCCGGAGCCGGCGCCAGTGACTACGCAGACCTTGTCTTGAAAATCGCTCACTTGGCCGCCACCTTCTCCTTGTTGTCGACCGCGACGCTCACGTCGTATTTGTCGATGTCGAACTTACGCAGTTGCTGGCGGAATTCGAAGGTGAAACCGGGCCACAGCGTGGTGTTGTTGCCATGCTTGTCCAGGTACCAACTGGCGCAGCCGCCGTTGTTCCAGACGCTCTTGGCGAGCTTTTCCTGGAGCTCGTCGTTGTAGGCGTCCTGGGCGTCCTTGCGGACCTCCACGGTGCGCAGACCCTGGCGATCGGCGGTGTCCAACGCGTCGGCCACGTAGTTGATCTGGGATTCGATCATGAAGACCATCGAGGTGTGGCCCAGGCCGGTGTTCGGGCCGACCAGGAAGAACATGTTGGGGAAGTTGTTGATGGCCGAGCCCTTGTAGCCCTGCTGACCGCCTTCCTCGAAGACGTCGGCGAGGCTGCGGCCGTCCTTGCCAAAGATGGTCTGGAAGGTCGGGGAGTCGGTGACGTGGAAACCGGTGGCCACCACGATCGCGTCGACCTCGCGGACGGTGCCGTCCTTGGTGACGATGGCATCCTTGCGGACTTCCTTGATGCCGTCGGTGACCAGCTCGACGTTGTCGCGACCCAGAGCCGGGTAGTACTCGTTCGAGATGAGCATGCGCTTGCAGCCGATCTGGAAGTTCGGCGTGACCTTCTCGCGCAGCTCGCTGTCGCGCACCTCGTACATCAGCTTGGCGCGGGCCATGAGTTCGAGCGGCTTCATCATGATCGGGGCCTTGGCCAGGCCGAAGACCTGGGTTTCGCGGGCCCAGTAAATACCCGCGCGGGAGAGCCGCTGGAAGCCGGGAATGTGCTTGAACGCGAACTTTTCGACCTCGGTATACGGCCGGTCGAAGCGGGGGAGCAGCCACGGCGCGGTGCGTTGGTACACGTCCATGTGCGCGACCTGGCCGGCGATGGCCGGGATGATCTGGATGGCCGAAGCGCCCGTGCCGATGACAGCGACGCGCTTGCCGGTGAGGTCGGCGTCGTGGTTCCACTGCGCGGAGTGGAAGATCTCGCCGGCGAACTCGGTGATGCCCTTGATGTCGGGCAGTGACGGCTCACACAGTGCGCCGACCGCGGAGACGATGAAGTTGGCGGTGAACTTGCCCTGCGAGGTCTGCACCTCCCATTGAGCAGCCTTGCCGTTCCAGTGCGCCGACTGCACGTCGCAGTCGAAGACGTGCTTGTCGAGCACGTCGTATTTGTCGGCGACCTTCTTGATGTACGCCTGGATCTCGCCCTGCCGCGAGAACGAGCGCGACCAGTCCGGGTTCAGCGCGAACGAGTACGAGTAGAGGTGCGACGGAACGTCGCAGGCCGCGCCCGGGTAGGTGTTGTCGCGCCAGGTGCCGCCGACCTCGCTGCCGCGCTCGAGCACCAGGAAGTCGTCTCGACCGTCCTGGGCGAAGCGGATGGCGGCGCCGAGACCGGCGAAGCCGCTACCGATGATGAGAGTGTGCACGTGGCGAGGAGCGGCGCTCTTGCGGGGTTCGACGCCGTTGTCTGTAACCTGAGGACTCATGTACCGCACTCTAGGGCACCTATTGAGCATCAGTCAATAGTCTATTGATTAGTGTTCAATAGTGGTTATGCTGATCACATGGTACGAGTGCGACTGAATCCAACCGAACGGCGTGACCAGCTCATCGAGCTGGGCGTCAAGCTACTCACCAGTCGCGCGCTCGAGCAGATCTCGGTCGGTGAAATTGCCAAGCTCGCCGGTATTTCCCGAGGCCTGCTCTTCCACTACTTTCCGTCGAAGCGCGACTTTCACATCGAGATCGTTCGGCACGGCAACGAGCAGCTGTACGACCGCATCACGCCGGACGACGAGCTCACCGATCCCATAGCCCGCCTGCGCGACGGGATGAGCCGATACGTCGACTTCGTCACCGAGAACCGCAACTTCTACATCGCGCTGCTGCGCGGCCCGGCCAGCGCCGACCCCGAGATGATCGAAATCTTCGAAGGCAACCGTGCCAAAATCGCGAACACCCTGGTGCTCGGCAGCCCGATTTTCGAGCCGTATCTGGATGACCCGAAGATTCGTCTCGCGGTTCGCGGCTGGATCGCTTTCGTGGAGGAAACGACCATCAGTTGGCTACGCGAGCCCACTATCACCCGTGACGAGTTGATCGAACTCAACGTACGCGCACTGCCGGGCGTCGCAGGGATTCCCGGGCTCGAGCCGTTGCCGAGCTGAGCACTTTTCGCGCTGATCACGACGATTTGGTCGGAAAAACTGCCTGTCCAGCGACCATTTGTTCGTGCTCGCGAAGAAGTGGGGCAGTTAAAGGTGGCGCAGATACCGGTCGGGGGCGTCGAGGAACGTGCGCCAGTTGCGGACCAACTCGAGCTCGTCCCATTGCCGGTACTCGATGCCGTGGTCGGTCAGTTCCCAAATCTCTGCGCCTCGCACGGCCGCGAGCAGGGGTGAGTGGGTGGCCATGATCACCTGCGATCCCTCGGCCGCCAGGTCGTTGACCACGCCCAACAACGCCAGGCACGACTGAAAGCTCAACGCCGCTTCGGGCTCGTCGAGCAACCACAGTCCGGCGCCGATCGGTCGCTCGGCGACGTAGCGCAGAAACGATTGCCCGTGCGAGAGCTCGTTGAATGCTTGGTCGGTATTTCGTGCGCGGTGTGCGTCGGTGCGGCTGAAAAGTTGGTGCATCGACTCGGCGCGCAGGAAGCAGCCGCCGATCGGCTTCGGCCGTGCGCCGAGGCAGGCCAGGTGCCAGCCCAGATCGCTGTCCTCGGCGCCGCCCGGCGCGGACCACATTTGGTCGGCGCCGTACAAATCCCACGACCACGCGTGCGCGACGGCCTCGATGAGCGTGGACTTGCCGGCGCCGTTCTCGCCGACGATGACGGTTACCGGTGCTTCGAAATCGATACCGTCATCACGTAGTTCGGCGATGACGGGCACGTCGAAATACCAAGCGCCCGGGTCGAAGTGCGCGCGTGGACGCAACTCGACCCGGGCGAGGGGCAGATCAGGCAGCACCTTTCAGTCTGAGAAGGCCTCGTCGATGATCTCCTGCTGCTCGACGCCGTGCACCTTGCTCGAACCCGACGACGGCGCCGACATCGGGCGACGCGAGATCCGCCGGATGTTCGACAGGTACTCGGGGCAGTACTCGGGCAGGTAAAGCCCGAAGAACGGCCAGGCGCCCTGGTTTGCCGGCTCCTCCTGCACCCAGCGGAAATCGGTCGCGTTCGGATAGCCGTCGAGCGCTTCGTTCAGCCGGTACCGCGGGATCGGGTACAGCTGCTCGATGCGGACGATCGCCACATCGTCGCGGTTGTCCTTGTGCTTACGTGCGAGCAGCTCGTAGTAGAGCTTGCCGCTGGTCAGCAGGATCCGCTTGACCTTGCTGCGGTCACCGTCGCCGGTTTCATAGGTGGGCTCGTCGAAGACCGAGTGGAACTTGCCGTCGGTGAAGTCTTCGAGATTGCTCACCGCCTGCTTGTTGCGCAGCATCGACTTGGGCGTGAACACCACCAGCGGCCGGCGGATGCCGTCCTTGGCGTGCCGGCGCAGCAGGTGGAAGTAGTTGGCTGGCGTCGATGGCAGGGCCACCGTCATCGACCCTTCTGCACACAACTGCAACCAGCGTTCGATGCGGCCGGAGGTGTGGTCGGGGCCCTGGCCCTCGTGGCCGTGCGGCAGCAGCATCACGACCTCTGACAGCTGGCCCCACTTGGCCTCGCCGGAGGAGATGAACTCGTCGATGATGGACTGCGCACCATTGACGAAGTCACCGAACTGCGCCTCCCACAACACCAACGCGTCCGGGTTGCCCAGTGAATAGCCGTACTCGAAGCCGACCGCAGCGAACTCGCTCAACGCCGAATCATGAACCGCGAAGCGGCCTTTGGCGCCGATGTTGTGCAGCGGGGTGTACTCGGCCGCGGTCTTGCGGTCGATGATCACCGAGTGCCGCTGGCTGAAGGTGCCGCGGCGGCTGTCCTGGCCAGTGAGCCGGACCGCCTTGCCCTCGTCGAGCAGCGTGCCGAAGGCCAGCAACTCGGCGAAGGCCCAGTCGATCTTGCCCTCGTACGCCATCTCGCGGCGGCGCTCGAGCACCGGCTTGACGCGCGGGTGCACCGTGAACCCGTCAGGCACGTTGACGAAGGCGTCACCGATTCGGTGCAGGACCGACTTGTCGACGGCGGTGACGAGTTTCGTGGGAATGGGCTGATCCATCTCCACCGATTCGCTCGGCTCCGGCCGGTACTTCTCGAGCTCGCGAACCTCGTTGAAGACGCGTTCGAGTTGGCCCTGATAGTCGCGTAGCGCGTCTTCGGCTTCCTTCAGCGAGATGTCACCACGACCGATCAGGCTTTCGGTGTAGCTCTTGCGGACGCTGCGCTTGGTGTCGATGACGTCGTACATGTACGGCTGGGTCATCGACGGATCGTCGCCCTCGTTGTGGCCGCGGCGGCGGTAGCAGATGAAGTCGATCACCACGTCCTTGTGGAAGCGCTGGCGGAAGTCGACCGCCAGCCGCGCCACCCACTCGCAGGCCTCCGGGTCGTCGCCGTTGACGTGGAAGATCGGCGCACCGATCATCTTGGCCACGTCGGTGCAGTACTCGCTGGACCGCGAGTTCTCCGGCGACGTGGTGAAGCCCACCTGGTTGTTCACGACGATGTGGATGGTGCCGCCCACGCGGTAGCCGCGCAGCTCGGACATGTTCAGCGTTTCCGCCACCACGCCCTGGCCGGCGAATGCGGCGTCACCGTGCAGCATCAACGGCAGCACCGAGAACCCGCTCGGGCCATCGCCCTTGTCCAGCAGGTCTTGCTTGGCGCGGACCAGTCCCTCGAGCACCGGGTCGACAGCCTCGAGGTGGGAGGGGTTCGCGGTCAGCGAGACGGTGATGTCGTTGTCGCCGAACATCTGGATGTAGTTGCCGCTGGCGCCGAGGTGGTATTTCACGTCGCCCGAGCCGTGCGTGGCGGCCGGGTTCATGTTGCCCTCGAACTCGGTGAAGATCTTCGAGTACGGCTTGCCGACGATGTTGGCCAGCACGTTGAGCCGGCCGCGGTGCGGCATGCCGATGACGACCTCGTCGAGCGCGTGCTCGGCGGACTGGTCGATCACCGAGTCCATCATCGGGATAACGGCTTCGGCGCCCTCGAGCGAGAAGCGCTTCTGACCGACGTACTTGGTCTGCAGGAACGTCTCGAATGCCTCCGCGGCATTCAACTTGCTGAGGATGTACTTCTGTTGCGCGACAGTCGGTTTGACGTGCTTCTGCTCGACCCGGTCCTGAATCCAGCGCAGCTGCTCCGGCTCCAGGATGTGCATGTACTCGACACCGACGTGGCGGCAGTACGAGTCGCGCAGGATGGACAGCACCTCGCGCAGCTTCATCCGCTCTTCGCCGTGGAAGCCGCCCACGTTGAATTCGCGGTCGAGGTCCCACAGGGTGAGGCCGTGCGTGGTGACGTCGAGGTCCGGGTGGCTGCGGAACTTGTCCTTGACCAGCCGTAGCGGGTCCGAGTCAGCCATCAGGTGGCCGCGGTTACGGTATGCCGCAATCAGTTCCAGCACCCGGGTGCTCTTGTCGACGCCGCGTTCGCGGACATCCTTACGCCAGCGGACCGGCTCGTAGGGGATGTTGAGGGCGTGGAAAATCTCGTCGAAAAATTCGTCGGAGATCAGCAGCGTGTGAATGGTGCGCAGGAAGTCGCCGGACTCCGCGCCCTGGATGATGCGGTGGTCGTAGGTGGAGGTGAGCGTCATCAATTTGCCGACGGCCATCTCGGCGATCCGCTCATCGCTGGCGCCCTGGAACTCGGCGGGGTACTCCATCGCGCCGGCGCCGATGATCGCGCCCTGGCCGGGCATGAGGCGCGGCACCGAATGCACCGTGCCGATGGTGCCCGGGTTAGTCAGCGAGATGGTGACGCCGGTGAAGTCCTCGGTGGTGAGCTTGCCGTCGCGCGCGCGGCGGACGACGTCCTCGTAGGCGGTGTGGAACTGCGAGAAGCTCATGTCCTCGCATTCCTTGATCGCCGCGACGACCAGCGAGCGGTTACCGTCCTTGCCGGGCAGGTCGATGGCCAAACCCAAGTTGGTGTGCGCCGGCGTGACGGCGTTGGGCTTACCGTCGATCTCGGCGAAGTGGCGGTTCATGTTCGGGAACTTCTTGACCGCCTGCACGATCGCGTAACCGAGCATGTGGGTGAAGCTGACCTTGCCGCCGCGGGTGCGGGCGAGGTGGTTGTTGATGACGACGCGGTTGTCGATCATCAGCTTCGCTGGGATGGCCCGCACGCTTGTGGCGGTGGGGATGGTCAGCGACGCCGACATGTTCTTGGCGACTGCCGCGGCCGCACCGCGCAGCACCTTGGTCTCGTCGGTCTGCTGGGCGGACTTGCCGTTGCCGGACTTGGCCTCCGCCGCGTTGGAGGTCCGGGCCGGGGTGGTCTGCGGGCTCTTGTCGCTCGACGACCGTTGCGGCGCGGACTGTTTCGCGGACTCTTCCTTCGTGGCCGTCGCGGCCTCAGGCTTCTTCGCGTCAGGCTTCTTCGCCGCGGGCTTCTCGGCCGCCGGCTTCTCGGCCGCCGGCTTCGACTCGGCTGCAGGCTTGCGGTCCGTCGATTCCGCTGACTTTGCCGGCGCCGATTCACGGGCGGGCCGTCCGTTGGCCTCCGTCCCAGCCTCGGGGTGGTAATCGGTGAGGAACTCGTGCCAGCTCTCATCGACGGAGGAGGGATCTTCCTTGAACCGCTGGTACATCTCGTCGACCAGCCATTGGTTCTGCCCGAACTGGGAAGTGGAGCTGCTCACGGCAGGTGCTCGCCTCTTTCTTTCTGGAACCGGCGGTCTCGGCGGTCTCCGGCGTCTTGTCGGTAGGCCGTCGTCCGTGTCGAGACCTGGTGCGGCATTTTGTGCTGTTGGAGAAGGTGTACCACTGAGGCTAGCCCCCTCGTCTTGGCGGCGCGCATGTTCTCCTCACTCCTGCCCTGGCTAGCCCGGCTGACGCTGTGCGGCGTCGTTTGCAGATCATTTACCACGACCTATTCGGAGTCGAGAATATTCCCGCCACGGCCCTGTGCAGATCGCCACAGCGACGCATAGGCGCCGTCGGCGGCGAGCAGCGTTGCATGCGGGCCGGTTTCCACGATGCGCCCCTGCGAAACCACGACGATGAGGTCCGCTTGGGCCGCCGTGCCGAGCCGGTGCGCAACGACTATCGCGGTGCGGCGCCGAGTCAGTGCGCGGCTGGCCTCGAGCACGGTCCGCTCGGTACCCGGGTCCAGGGTGGCCGTCGCTTCGTCCAGCAGCAGCAGGTCCGGATCGACCAGTTCGGCGCGGGCGAGCGCGATCAGCTGGCGTTGGCCGGCAGAAAGGCCCTGCCCTCGCTCACCGACCGGTTGGCGCATACCGGCAGGGAGTGCGGCGATCGCTCCCAATGCACCGACCGCGCGCGCGGCCGCCTCGATTTCGGCCTGCGTCGCGCCCGGCTTGCCGTAGGCGATGTTGCTGGCCACGTCGCCGGTGAACAGGTGCGCCTCCTGTGGCACCACACCGAGCCGGCGACGATAGTCCCGCAGCCGGTACTGGCGCAGGTCCACACCGTCCACGCGGACCGCGCCGGAGGTCGGGTCGTAGAAGCGAGCCAGCAGCTTGACGACCGTCGACTTACCGGCCCCCGTCCGGCCGACCAGCGCGACAGTCGAGCCGGCCGGAATGCTCAGGGTGACATCGCCGAGCGCGTCGGTCGGCGCCCCTTGATAACGGAACGTCAACCGGTCCAGACAGACGTCGCCACGCAGGTGGCCGACGATCGGATCGGCGTCGTCGTCGGGCCGTGTTTCGATGGAACTCGGCGTCCGCAGCAGGTCACGGATCCGGCGCAGACCCACCGCAGCCTGCTGGTAGCCGTCGAAAACCTGCGACAGTTGCTGAATCGGGCCGAACAACAGTCCGAGGTAGAGCACGAACGCGACCAGGGTGCCCGCGGTTGTCGCACCCGACGCCACCTCACGGGCGCCGAAGAACACGACAGCTGCCAGCGCGATCTCCGACAGTGCGGCAACGAACGGGAAGTAGATGGAGATCGCGGTCTGGGCGCGCATCCGGCTGCGTCGATAACTCTCCGCCCGCTCGGCAAACCGTTGCGCGGCGAACTCCTCGCGCCGGTATGCCTGCGCTGCCCGCAGTCCCGAGATGTTCTCCTGAAAGTCGGCGTTCACTATCGAAATGCGTTCGCGGGACTGGGCATACGCCGCCGAGGAGTATCCGCGGAAGATGAATGTCGCCACGATCAATGGCGGCAGCACCGCGAGCGCAACCAGGCCCAGCCCGGCGTCGGTGACCAGCAACGCGACGGAGATGCCGACGAGGGTCGCAACGCTGACGACGGCCGTGGACATGCCTGTTTGCAGGAACGTCGACAACGCGTCGACGTCGGTGGTCATCCTGGTCATGATGCGACCGGACAATTCGCGCTCGTAGTAGTCCAGTCCGAGTCGCTGGAGGTGCGCGTAGCTGCGGACGCGCAAACCGTAGAGCACCCGCTCACCGGCTCGCGCGGTGATCACGGTGAGTTGCGCGACGATCAGCCAGTCGACCACTACCAGCGCGACCGCGAGCCCGGTAGACGCCCACAGTGCCGACGGGTGGTGGGGTACGACGCCACTGTCGAGCGCGTGGCGCACGATCGACGGGAACGCGATCCCGATCAACGAGTCGGCGGCGAGGAAAACGATGACCGCGGCGAGCAGCCAGCGGACCGGGCGCAGCAGCCGGGCCAGGCGGAAGTCGGGGTCGGGTTCACGAAGCCGCTTGGAGTCGAGCCCGGGCTCTTCGGTGGCTGGTCGAAGACGCTGCACAGCGGCACGCAGTTCCGGGGTTGCCGCCATGCCGCCGAGTGCGCTGGCCATCTGTGCACCGCCGCGGCCGGCGCCCGCGCTACCCGAATCGACTGCCGCGCCGTCTCGCTCGACCGCGACCGGAGGTGGCCAGAGCTGTCGTTCAGTCGGTTCGGCGGTGGCTAGTTCTGCACTGGTCGGCGCGGTGTCCGGAGTTGCGCCCGCGAGCAGTCGGCGGAACAAGCCATTGCGGGCGTCAAGTTCCGCGACCGATCCGATGTCGACGATCCGGCCGCCATCGAGAACGGCCACCCGATCGGCCAACGCGAGGGTTGATCGCCGGTGAGCGAGGATCAGCGTGGTGCGAGCGTCCGCGGCCGGGAGCGCATCGAAAATGGACGCCTCGGTTTCCGCGTCCACCGCTGAGGTCGCGTCGTCGAGAATGAGCAGTCGCGGCTGCACGAGCAACGCTCGGGCTAGCGCGATCCGCTGGCGCTGGCCGCCGGACAGCGTGAGGCCGCGTTCGCCCACCACCGTGTCGTAGCCGTCGGGCAACGCGTCGATGAAGTCGTCGGCAGCCGCCATCTTGGCCGCCCGGCGAATCTCCTCGGCGCTGGCATCCGGTTGGCCGAGCGCGATGTTGGCCGCGATGGTGTCGGAGAACAGAAACGGCTCGTCGAACACCAAGCCCACCGCCGCGCGCAGATCGTTCGCCCGGACGGCCGCGATGTCGACGGCTTCGCCGTGGGGCGTGACGAGCTCGATCTTGCCAGCGTCGGGCGCGTAGAACCGCGCGAGCAGCAGCGACAGGGCGGTCTTGCCCGCGCCGGCCGGGCCGACGATCGCCACGGTTTCGCCAGGGGAGACCGTGAGATCGAGCCCGCTCAGCACGTCGCGATCCGCGGCGAACCCGAACTGGACCTGGCTGATCCGGACCCCGAGTGGACCATCCGGAAGCTCGAGCGGATCGGCCGGATCCGCAACGGATGGTTCGACATCGATGACGTCGTAGACGCGTTCGACCGCCGCGCGCGACAACTGGGCCATGATCACCACCGACGACAGCGTTCTGGTGGTTGCCGTCATGGTCGTCACATACGTGGCGAACGCGAGGAACGTGCCGATGCTGATCGAGCCGTGCATCGCCAGATCGCCACCGAGCGCAATTACCCCGACCAGCCCCAGCTGCGGCAGAGCGGCCATGCTGGGCGTGAATCGCGCATTGATCCGGGCGGCTCGCAGTCGCTCGGCGTACAGCCTGCGGCCGTGGCGTTCCAGTTGGGCAACGGCGCGCGCTTCCTGACCGAAGCCCTTGACCACGCGCACACCGGTGACGGTCTCTTCGACATGCTGAGCGAGATCCGCAGCGCGCTGCTGAGCCGACCAGGTCGCGGCAAACAACCGCGGACGGATCCCGTACACCACCAGCGCGACCAGCGGCACGATCAGCACTGAGACCAGCGTCAGCAGTGGCGACAGGTACGTCATGACGGCTATCGCGAGCACGAACTGCAGTAGGGCACCGGCCGACATCGGCACCATTGCCAGCAACCCCTGCACCAACTGCAGGTCGGTGATCGAGCGGGAGACGACTTGCCCGGTACGTATCTCGTCCTGGCCGCGGCCGTCGAGGCGCTGCAGCGAGCCGAGCAGGCACAGCCGCAGATCGTGCTGCACGCCCAGCGACAATCTTCCAGCCAGAAATCGGCGCGAGAACTGCGCCCCGAACCGCACGACCGCGAGCACGAGCAGCAGCACTGCGATCGGTGCGATGCGGCCGACAGCGCCCGCGCCCGCCGCGTCGACCGCTGACTTGGTCAGCAGCGGGCCGGCGATCTCGATCGTCGCGCCGACTGCTGTCGCACTCAATGCGCCGACCGTCGTGGTGCGTTGCGTCCAGCACTGCTGCCACAACCGGCGTATCCAGCCGGTTGCGTCCGCGGAGTTGTGCACCTGAGAGGTGTCGTTTACAAGGCTCACCATCGACAGCCACGGTAGTCGTGCGGTCCGACATGTTCTCGCCGCGCGATAGCTGCCTCAGATGTCTCGCTGCCTCGTCAGCCACCACCCCGCGCCGACCACGGCGGCGGTCCACACAGCGAGCACTACCGCGCCGCCGGCCCACGGCAGAAACCCGTCGACGTCGTCGAGACCGCCGGCGCCGACGGCGGCGACCGTCGAGAGTCCGGGTAGCCAATAGGCGACCTGACGAGCACCCATCGCTGATGCCAGCAGTGCCAATGCGGGCTCACCGATGGCATACCACGCGACCAGCGCAAACGCCGCGACCGTCGCCGAGCCGAACAACAGCCCGAGCGCCGCGCCGATCAGCGTCCAGCAGATCACCGCAAACAGGCCGCAGAGCACCACCCCGATCAGGCGGGACCACGCGGTCACGTGCGCGCCGAAGGCGAAAAGGCAGACCAGGCTGACTATTTCGACAATGACACCGGCGATCAAGGAAAGCGCGGCGAGAACACCGAGCTTCGCGCCGAGCACGATATCTCGGCGGGGCTGTAGCACAAACGACGACGCCAACGTGCGATAGCGGACGTCGCTTCCAGTGGTGGCCGCGCCGAACAACCCGCCGAGGACGACCACGGCGCCGACGGCCACGTACAGGCCGAGCGATGCCGCCCCGAGTGGCACAGCCGTGCCAGAACCGTTGTCGGCATTGCGGTCGGTGAATCCATAAACCAGCGACGCCGCCGCGCCGACGAGCAGCGCGACAATCGGCGTCAGCCACCACAGCCGCACGGTGATCACCTTGCGGAACTCGGTTCGCGCCGCGGCGGTGACGAGAGTTGTCATGACGGTCTCCCCGCTTGCGCGCCGGCCGCGAGCGTCAGATAGGCGTGTTCGAGGTCTGTGCGTTCGCCCGCGATGTCGAAGATCTGCACACCAGCGCGGCCCGCAATCGCCACGATTGATTGGGTGTCTGCGCCGGCGATGCCGAGGCGCCCATCAGGCCTGATCTGCGCGTCGGTGACCCCGGCGGCCGCCAGCGCGAGTGCCAGCGACGCCGCGTTCGAGGAGGCGACAACCAGCCGGTCACGATGTGCCGCGCGCAGGGCGGCGGTCGAGGCGCTGTAGACAAGCCGACCGCGGCTGAGGATGACCATCCGGTCCAGCATCGATCCGACCGGCTGCAAGCTTCGACTGGCGATCAGAACCGATCCGCCGCGGCGGGCGAAACCGGGGAGAAAGCCGGCCAGCCACGCCGATGTGTCGGGTGCCCAACCCTGTGCCGGCTCGTCGATCACCAGCGATTGCGGGTGTCCAACGAGCGCACCCGCGATCGCCGCTCGTTGCTGCTCGCCGACCGACAGGGTGCCGACCAACCGGTCGGCCTGTGCGGTCAGTCCGACCAGAGCGAGCGCTTCCTGCGCGCGGTCATCGGAAAGGCTCTGGGCAGTGACGTAGAGGTCGACGTGATTGCGCACGGTCCGCTTCGGATGTAGAGCCGCCGGTGAGGTGACCGCTCCGACAGCGCCGCCCGGGTTCGGCGCCTCGCGCAACGGCGCGCCGTCCACCAACGCACTGCCCGAGCTCGGCCGGACGAGACCGAGCAACATTCCGATGAGGGTGCTCTTGCCCGCGCCGTGCGGGCCGAGCAACCCGGTGACCGAGCCGACCGGAACATCGAAAGACACGTCGTCGACCGCCGGGAACGTCCCGTACAGCTTGCTCAATTCCCTGGCCTCGAGCCGCGGACGTCGTTGGCGAGGCGGCCGAGAGCGCGGTGGCATAGGAGACAGTGTGCCTCGAGCCGCTGAGAAGTCAGCTCAGCGCTGGAGTTCGCCTTGGATGACCGTGAAGTCATCGGTGTCGATGACGATGTCGCGAGCCGGCCAGTGGGTGGGCGCCGGGCCGAAGGCCTTGCGGGCGTTGTCGATCACGCCACGGCCGAGCGCGCGGTTGCCGACGCCGCCGATGACCGCGCCGATACCGGCCGGCAGCACCTTGCCGAACACCAACGCACCGCGCTTGGCGGCGTATTTCGTGATGAACTTCTTCAACAGTTTGTGGTTCATGCCCTGGTAGCCGGGAATCTGGGTCATCACGAGCCCGCCCCAGTTCTTCGCCGACCGGCCGGCGGCGCGCTGGACGATCTCCATGCCGGTATCCCCGAGGGCGACCGCGAGCACGAGCGCTCGACGCTGCTCGTTGTCGTGTGGCGAAATGCCGTGGACTGCGGCCACGGCGAGCGTCAGCAGTGCGGAGGCCTCCAGGAAGAAAGCAGTCTCGGCGCCGGCCGCGGCGAGCGAGGTCACGGTCCCGATGGTTGGCACGGCGGCTGCGGCGCCGACCGCGCTGCCACTGCCCGTCACCGCAGTGAGATAGGTCTTTTCGAGTCGTTCGATGATCTGCGCGGGCGTCTCATCAGGGTGCGCCCGACGAATCCGGTCGACGTATCGCGCGACCGCTGGGCCTTGCAGTTTGCTGCCGTTGTCCAACAGGGACACCACGGTGTATTCGAGCCGACCGGCCATGACTGCCGCCTTTCGAAAGGTCGTGCGCTGAACATCAGTCCAACGAACGGTGTGCACCGATTTGTTCCGGTCACTCCTCACGCCGCCGCTGTGTGGCTGGCCTCGACCTGTTCGTCGACGGGAGGCGCCGCGGGTGGCGTGCCGTCGCCGAAGGGCCTGCCGCCGAGGTCTTCGCGGCCGTGCGGAGTGAGCCAACCCGACAGGTCAGGACCCTTGGGGACGATGCCGTTCGGGTTGATGTCGGTGTGCACCAGGTAGTAGTGCTGCTTGATTTGTACGAAGTCGATCGTGTCGCCGAATCCGGGTGTCTGGAAGAGATCACGCGCATATGCCCACAGCACCGGCATCTCGGTGAGCTTGTTGCGGTTGCACTTGAAGTGGCCGTGGTAGACGGCGTCGAAGCGCGCCAGGGTTGTGAACAGTCGGACGTCGGCTTCGGTGATTGTGTCGCCAACCAGGTAGCGCTGGCTGGCGAGCCGCTCCGACAACCAGTCCAGGCGGGCGAACAGGGCGTCGTAGGCGCGCTCGTACGCGCGTTGCGAGCCTGCGAACCCGCATTTGTACACGCCGTTGTTGACGTCGGTGAAGACGAGTTGGGCGACCTCGTCGATCTCGTCGCGGAGTTTCTCCGGGTACAGGTCGGGCGCGCCGCCGCGGTGATACGCGCTCCACTCGGTGGAGAAGTCGAGGGTGATTTGAGGGTAGTCGTTGGTGACCACCGCTCCGCTGGGAATGTCGACGATCGCTGGAACCGTGATGCCGCGCGAATAGTCAGGGAAGCGGGCGAGGTAGGACTCGCGCAACCGATGGATCTTCAGGACCGGATCGACGCCGCCGGGGTCAAGGTCGAAATTCCAGCTCAGCTTGTCGTGAGTGGGTGCGCACAGCCCCATGGAGAGCGCGCTTTCGAGTCCCAACAGTCGGCGGACGATGATCGCCCGGTTGGCCCACGGACACGCGCGAGCCGCGACCAGGCGGTAGCGTCCGGACTCCACCGGATACCCGTCGCGCCCCTCGGCGGTGATTCGGGTCGCGATGTAGTTGGTATCGCGTTTGAAGCTGCCCGGCTGGACGTAATCTTCCGAACCTTCGTTGTCCGTCACGCCAGTGGAGGTACCCATCCACGGGATGTCGAAATCCGTCTGGCGCGTCAGTTAGCCGGTGCGGTATATTCCGCATGGAGTAATTGCCGAACTTGTCGGTGGGCAGTCGTAGCGTCATCCGGCAGGAGGTGAGTTGTATGGCGGCAGCGGAGGGCCCTCGTCGGACGAGCGCGGGCAACACGCTGACCCCACTTGGCCTCGCCATCATCGGATTACTCCTGGAGCGAGCTATGCATCCATACGAGATGTACCAGTGGCTCATCACGCGCCGGGAAGACCGGCTGGTCAAGGTGCGCCCGGGCTCGCTGTATCACACAGTGGACCGGCTCGCCGAGCGCGATCTTGTCCGCGCAGTCGGCACCGATCGGGCCGGCAACCGCCCGGAACGCACCGTCTACGAGGTCACTTCGACTGGCCGCAAGGCATTCAACGACCGAATCATCGACATATTGCGGGCGCCGGCGGCGGAGTTCCCGATTTTCCCCGTCGGCATCGCTGAGGCGCACAACCTCGAAGCCGACTTGGTCGTCAAACTGCTCGCCGAGCGTTCGGAGGCTTTGGATCGCCAACTCATCGAACTGCAGGTGATGAAGAAGTACGCGGAAGAGCATGAAGTTCCGCGCATGTACTGGCTCACGGTCGGCTATCAGACCGAGATGCTGCGCACCGAGTTGCGCTGGATCACCGAATTGTCCGCGCAGATAAGCAGCGGCGCCCTGCGCTGGACCGCCTTCCCGCCGGCCGACACTCCGGCGTCAGTGCCCAAACGGTGACCCTCGGTCACGGTGCCCAAACAGTGACCCTCGGTCACGGTGCCCAAACAGTAAGGAAAGACTTCCGTGGAAACTCAACGCAGTCCGTGGGTAGCGCTGTGGACGCTATGTCTGGGCTTCTTCATGATCTTGCTGGACATGACCATCGTGGCGGTGGCCAACCCGGCGATCATGGATGACCTGCACACCGACATCTCCAACGTCATCTGGGTGACCAGCGCTTACCTGCTGGCCTACGCCGTGCCGTTGCTCATCACTGGCCGCCTGGGCGACCGCTACGGGCCCAAGATCCTCTATCTCACCGGCCTTGCGCTGTTCACGGTTTCTTCGCTGTGGTGCGGCCTGTCGACGAGCATCGAGATGCTGATCGGCGCGCGGGTCGTGCAGGGGCTCGGCGCCGCGATGCTGACGCCGCAAACGATGTCGGTGATCACCCGCATCTTCCCGCCGGAGCGGCGTGGCGCGGCCATGGGCGCCTGGGGGTCCGTCGCCGGCGTTGCCTCCCTGGTCGGCCCGATCGCCGGTGGCCTCCTTGTCGACGGGCTCGGCTGGCAGTGGATTTTCTTCATCAACGTTCCGATCGGCGTGGTGGCGTTCGCGCTCGCGCTGCGGTTCGTGCCGGACCTGCCGACGCACGAGCACAAGTTCGACCTGGTCGGTGTCGGCCTGAGCGCCGTGGGCATGTTCCTGCTCGTCTTCGGTCTGCAGGAGGGCAACGACCACAACTGGGACGCCTGGATCTGGGCGATGATCATCGCCGGCTTGCTGGTCCTTGCCGGCTTCATCTACTACCAGTCCCGGGACATTGGGGAGCCGCTGGTTCCGTTGGCGTTGTTCAAGATTCGCAACTTCGCGCTCTCCAACGTCGGCATCACTGCGATGGGCGCAGCGATGACGTCACTGATGCTGCCCGCGTTCTTCTATCTCGAGGCGGTTCGTGATCTGAGCCCGACCAAGTCGGCTTTGGTCTTCGCGCCGACCGCGGTTTTCAGCGGCGTGCTCGCTCCTATTGTCGGGCGCTGGGTCGACAAGGCGCATCCGCGCGTCATCCCGACCATCGGTTTCGCGATGGCGGCCATTGCAATCGCCTGGCTGGCCGAACGGATGCACCCGGACGCGCCGATCTGGACGATGATGTTCCCCATCATTCTGCTAGGCATCTCAATGGCCTGCATCTGGGCTCCGTTGTCGGCGACGGCGACCCATGATCTGCCGCTGGACCAGGCCGGTGCCGGTTCGGGCATCTACAACACAACCCGTCAGGTCGGCTCGGTTCTCGGCAGCGCAGCGATCAGTGCGCTCATTACCGCGCGGATGTCAGCCAACGGATTGCACTCGTCCACAAACCAGAACTCGGGCGCGCTACCGGCCTTCGTCGTGCATCCATTCAGCAGCGCACTGGCGGAGTCGATGCTGCTCCCGGCAGCCATCCTGGTCGTTGGGTGTTGCGCGTCCGCGCTCTTTGCCCGCCACGCCAAAGACAAGGCGGCACGACAGGCCGCCGCGGCTCCTGCCGAGGTCGTCGCTTGACGGGGTAATAGTGTGCTCGGAATGAGCAGCCCAACCCGCCTGGAACGACTCAGCACCGACGCCGGCGCCGCCATTGGCGTCCTGACCTTCGACAACCCGCCGCTCAACCTCTTCGATCAGCCGTTGCTGGATTCGCTGATCGAGAACGTTGCGGCGCTCGCCGCGGACCCGCCCAGGGCGGTTTTGCTGCGCGCGGAGGGCAAGATGAACTCGGGTGGCGTCGACGTGCACCTATTCGACGGGCTCACCCCCGAGCAAGGCGCCGACCTGTGGCGGCGACTGTTCGACGCGATCGTCCATCCGATCGAGCAGTTGCCGTGTCCGGTTGTGTACGCGGCACACGGGTTGACGCTCACCGCGGCGTTCGAAATCGCCTTGGCGTGCGACATCATCGTGGCCGGGCCGAAAGCGAAGTTCGGGCTGGTCGAGACTGTGGTCGGTCTGACGCCCTCGATGGGTGGCCCACAGCGCCTCGCCGAACGAGCGGGGTCCGGCCGGGCCCGCGAACTGGTCATGACCGCAGGCCTCTACGACGCGGCGACCATGGCCGAGTGGGGAGTGGTCAACGCCGTTCACGACGATGTCGACGCGGCGGCGCGGTCGTTGACCGCAACGCTGGCTGACGGACCTACCCGCGCGCATCACGCGACCAAGCAGATCGTCGCGGCGTGGCGTTCGGGCGGCATAGCGCACGCCGACTCGGTGACACCGGACGTGTCCGGCGCGCTCTTCGGCACGGCCGACCTGCAGGGCGCGGTGCGCAGCTTCCTCGACGTCGGACCTGGAAAGGCCGCGTATCAAGGCAGGTGACGCGGCGCGCGGGGACGACACCCGAGCATCTGTGTGACGAAGGTCATATAGTCGATTCGGACAGTGAGTGCCCGTCGGTCGGAGGTTCGATGCCGAGAACGCTTGTCGAGTTCCCTGGTGTCACGTCTGGGGGAGCTGAACCTGCTCGTCAACCCGATGGTTTGCTGCACTACGGCGATCTGACGCCGTGTCTGACTGAACTGCTCGACCTGCGCGTGCACCGCTATGCGCAACGCGATGCGGTCGTCGAAGTCGGTGCCGCTGGGCGGCCGACGCAACGGATCAGCTACCGCGAGTTGTGGACGAGCGCGTCGCGAGTCGCGGGCGGCTTGGGAAATCGCGGCATCGGCTACGGCGATCGGGTCGGGATTGCGCTGCCGAACGGCATCCGCTGGGCTCAGGCGTTCCTCGGCGCCCTGCTGAGTGGCGCAGTGCCGGTACCGATCAACTGTGCGGCCGGGCCTGCGGAGGTCGCGCACATGCTTGCCGACAGCGCCATCGACTTCCTGCTCGACGGCGAACTGCCCATCGGCCCGGCGTTCATAGATGACGGCGCAAGCCTCGGTGAGGTCGCCCTGCTGTGCTACACCCGCGGTCTCGGCGCCAAACCGAAGGGCGTGGAGCTGAGCAACGAAAACCTGCTCTCCGCAATCGAATCCGTGATCGCCGCCGAACGCCTACCAACCGACGGCGTCAAGAACCTCGTATTGCTGCCACTGGCCCACGCGACCGGCTGCGTCGATCAGTTTCTGCCCACCTTGGCCGTCGGTGGAACGGTCTTTGTCGGGTCCGGTATCGAGGCCGGCGATGTGCGCGCGATCGTCGAGGATGAAGAGATCGATGTCCTCACCGCGGGTCCCGCCACCTACGGCCTGCTCGCGGCGGGCCGGGTGCTTTCCGGCCTCGTGCACGACGGAATGCGGCGAATTTGCTGTGCCGGTGGAGCACTGACAGATCAGGTTTCGGCGGCGCTGCGGTCTGCCTTCCCAGCTGCCGCGCAGTGGTCCTGGTGGGGCGCAACCGAGACGAGCGGCGTCGCGTTGACGATGCCCGAAGACGCCGCCTCCACCCACCCCGGCTGTGTCGGCGCAGCCTTCGGCGCGACGGAAGTCGCTCTCTGGGGCCCGGAGGCGGACGCCGGTGTCGGGGAGCTGCTGTGCCGGGGCCCGAACGTCATGCGCGGGTACTGGCGTGACCCGGTCGCCACAGCCGCGCAGTTCACAGGCCAGTGGTTTCACACCGGAGACCAGGTGCGGATCGATTCGGATGGTTTCGTCCGGTTACTCGCCCAGTAAGGCTTAGGCCAGCAGGCGGTCGCGTAATCTGGCCAGCACCGTTTCGTTGATGCCGATAGCGGTCAGGTAGTCGCCGAACGAGCCGTACAACTCGTCGACGGCCTTCATCGCGGATTCCAGATACTCCGCGCGAACACCCAACATTTCATCGAAGCCATGCACCGGCTCGCCGAACTTCGCCGCGAGCATCGCTTTGAGCGGTTCAATGGCGTCGTTGCTCCGGAGGAAGTCGGCAACGATGTCGTCGTCCGTCACGCCAATCGCGCGCAGCAGCGTGGCGATCAACCAGCCGGTTCGGTCTTTTCCGGCGGCGCAGTGGACCAGTGCGACGCCGTCGTACTCGGTTATGGCCCTTGTCGTTTCGATGATCGCCGTGCGGGCACCGTCGGACGCGACGAAGCGAGGATATTCCGCGAGCATGTAGGACCGGGCGCGTTCTGCGGTGAGTTCGTGCGCCTCATGCGGGGCCGTTTCGGTGTCGGTCCGGGGCGGAAAGAATGGCGTGGCGTGCAGCCGGACGCCGGGTGGAAGCTGGTCGGCGCCGGCCCGTTCAGCTTCGCCATAACTGCGCAGGTCGAACACATCGGTGACGCCTAGCTCGAGCAGGCGCTCACGACCCGCGTCGTCGAGGCCGGCCAGCTGCGACGACCGGAGCAGGATTCGCGGACGTACCGCGCGACCGTCTGCAGTACGCAACCCACCGACATCGCGGAAGTTCCATGCACCGCTGAGCTGGAACTGATCCTCATCCACTCCAGTCACGCATCCAGACTACGGAGGACGGATCTCGCGGCCGCGCGCAACGTCGCGATAACTACGCCAGCAATCTTGTCGCAATTTCCTCACGATTTATCCATGTACCCAACTATCGGTGGGGACTCGTACAACTGAACCCGCCGGCCGACTTACCATCGAGATCGTGTTAGGAAGTGCCATTGCCACCGAGCGCCGCGCGCAGCTCGCTGAATGCGCAGTGGCCGTTGCGGGCCGGGACGGCGTCGAGGCGGCCACCGCTGATGCCGTCGCCCATGAAGCCGGCCTGCCGACGGAGGCGGTTCGGGACTGCTTCGAGACCGAGGACTCGCTGCTCGAGGCGATGAGCGAAGCGCTGATTCGCGAGATCGGCGAATCGGTGCAAGCAGCTTTTGCCGATGTCGACCTAGTTGGTGATGAAAGCGGATCACGCGGTCTGCGCATCCTGTTGCACAACGCGTTGTCCCGGATCTGGTCCGTCATCGAGTCGGCGCCCGAGCGCAACGTCCTGCTGCGCGAAATCACTGCGTACTCCCTACGGCGGCAACTCACGCGCGACGCGCAGGACTGCGCCGCCGTTCGGCAGTACCGGCTCATGGACACCCTCGCCACGGCGTTTCTCGAAGAGGCCGCCCGC
This sequence comes from Skermania sp. ID1734, assembly GCF_007489285.1. Taxonomy (GTDB): domain Bacteria; phylum Actinomycetota; class Actinomycetes; order Mycobacteriales; family Mycobacteriaceae; genus ID1734. Next base: position 89,265 of record NZ_VLIY01000001.1, on the reverse strand, counting down.
CGGACCGGCACGATCTGGCTCGAACCGGTGTCGGCGATCGCACAATTCGGCGAGGCACTGCTCGACGGTCTCGTTGGCCGGTGGCTGGTTGATCGCAGCAGCGAGACGATGATCATTCAGCTCGACGATCTGGCCGGAATCATCGCGGCCAAGGCTGTGCCCGCCTAGTGCGCCAAGGCACTGGCGATATCCGCGAGGTTGTCGCGCGGTTGGATGCCGCGACCCGTTCTCTCGATCCGCCGTTCGCCGCGGTCGATATGACGACTGTCGAGGCAAACGCGGCCGATCTGGTTCGCCGCGCATCCGGTTTGCCGATCCGAGTGGCCAGCAAGTCCGTTCGTTGTCGAGCGGTGCTCCAACGCGTCCTGGGCCCGGAGCTGAGCGGGCGCGACGGCTTCCGGGGGCTGATGACCTTCTCCCTGCGCGAGGCCATCTGGCTCGTCCGTCAGGGTGCCGACGACGTGTTGATGGGCTACCCGACGGTGGACCGTGTCGCGCTTGCGGAGTACGCCGCTGATTCCCGGCTGGTCGAGCGCATCACCTTGATGCTCGATGACCCGGCCCAGCTCGATGTCGTTCGATCGGTGGGCGGCGCAGCCGTGGTTCCGCGCGTGTGCCTCGATGTGGACGCCTCGCTGCGGATCGGCCGGCTCCATCTCGGGGCCCGGCGGTCTCCGGTTCGCACCCCGGAGCAGGCTGCCGACCTGGCGCGGCAGGTTGTTGCGCGTGGTGGCTCGGTCGCCGGGGTGATGACGTACGAAGCACAAATCGCGGGCCTACCCGATTCGAATCCGGCGGTGGTGTTGGTGAAGAAGGCGTCGGCGCGGGAGATCGGTGGCCGTCGACGCGCGGTCGTGGCCGCGGTGCGCGATGTTGTCGGCGACCTCGCGATCGTCAACAGCGGCGGCAGCGGATCGATCGAGGTGAGCGTCGAGGGCAGCGACGTGACTGAGGTGACCGCCGGATCGGGTTTGTTCGTGCCCGCGTTGTTCGACGATTACCGCAGCTTCGCGCCGCGGCCGGCGCTGTTGTTCGCCACGAGTGTGGTGCGGCGTCCCGCGGCTGGAATTGCGACGGTTTTCGGCGGCGGTTACGTGGCCTCCGGCGCTGCCGGCAAATCGCGGTTGCCGGTGCCCGCATGGCCGCAGCGTTTACGGCTCCTCGGCGCCGAGGGCGCCGGTGAGGTACAGACCCCAGTCGCCGGGTCTGCCGCCGAGGACCTTTCGGTCGGCGACCGGGTGTGGTTCCGGCACGCCAAGGCGGGCGAAGTATGCGAGCGCTTCACGCACCTGCACCTCGTGGAGGCCGACGGATCGGTCACTGCCGCGCCGACGTATCGGGGCGAAGGCATGTGCTTCGGCTAGTCGTCGATCTCGCATAGGCGCTTCGTCGCGCAGCGCCGGTTTCGATCAGGTGGAACCGATCGAGGCGTGGTGCCGTCTAACCCATCGAGAACAGAGTTCATGGCGTTCGGGGGTTCGGGGTGAGAGACCAGGTTGAAGCGGGCGACCTGCGGGTCGACCCCGAGTCGGCCGAGGCGTGCGCGCGGCATTGCGACGAGTTCGCACGAGGGGTGCGCGCGCACGCCAGCCAGGCTCTGAATCTCTCACAGGTGTCCGGATTCGGAACGCTTCAATCGGGCAGAGACTTGCAACGGGGGTTCGAACGTAAGGCCGTTGCAGCTGCCCGTCATCTCGAGGCTTATGCAGATGTGATCGATAATCTTGGTGCTGCTTTTCGCGATGCTGCCGAGATGTATCGAATGCGAGACGCGAATACGGCACAGAGCGTTTCCACCGCGGCTGCTGCGGAGACGAGGACGCCATGAGGGCGATCGGCGTCGTCATTGGTGCAATCATCGCAGGCTTGTGCGTGTCTGGTTGTTCTGCGGGTGAGTCGAGCCCTCCGCCAGTCACATCGGCTACCGCGAGTTCATCCCAGCCAGTTCCGGCTGGTCTCGCACCGCCTCGTCAGGCTCCCGAAATCAACGGCCCGTTGATCGAATTCGATCCTTGCACCAATATCAATAAAGCCCTGCTGGTCTCGGTGGGCTTGGCTGGAGCCAAGATTCAGCGAAGCGATCGGATGGGGAGTCCGACTTCGAGCCTGGGCTGCATCTTTACCGGGGGAGACAAGCTAATCAGCGTGTTCTCCGGAAATGAGGCGTTCGTTGATCAGTTGGATCGCGATCGCGCCCTCCGCACCGGCCCGCCTGCTCAACTCATCACCATCAACGGCCGAGAGGCTTTCACGGGCCCGAACCGCATCGGCGACCAAAACTGCACTGTCGTCATGCGTACGGACTTCGGGCACGTGTACGTCGACGGTGGCTACATCGTGAACCGAGCGGAATTCCAACGCCGCCAACTCAATACCTGTGCTGAAATCCTGCGCATCGCAACACTGCTCGAGCCACTGCTGCCGAAGGGGCATTGACTGTGACCAATCCACTGCTGCCGCTCCTTCCGGACGATGTCCGTCGCAGCGTTGCGGCCGATGAGGTCGCGGCTCGCGCGTCACGAGTAGCCGCGTCGCGCGCCGGCTTCGAAGAACAACTGGGCGTCGGTGTCGACCCGGATTACGTTCAACTTGTCGAAGCGTTCGAGTCACTGACACATGAGCAGATTTTCGAGCACGTGCACGGGATGAACGCCGCAGCCCTCAATGCCGTCGGGAGAGAATGGTTTTCGCTGCTATCCAGTCTATCCGGTCTGACGACGTCGCGAACCATCGCGATGCTGCGCGAGATCGGCGACAACTGGATGGGTACTGCGGCCGATGCGGCAACCAGCGCGGTCAATGCATTAGCTCGATCTGGCCACGACACCATCGAAGTGATGTCGTCGGTGTCGTCGCGACTCAGCCAGGCTGGCTTCGCCGTCGAGGCACTGAAAACAGCGGTGCCGCCGCCGGAATCGTCACACGCCGTCGCTCAGTTGCCGGGTGTGTTAGCTGCGCCCGAAGCGGCGGTGGCCGTGGCGGAGCGAGCCGAAGCCGCCCGGCAAGAGGCGATCCGCGCGATGACCGACATCTACCTGCCGACGCTCAAACCGGTTGGCGATTCGGTACCGGCCTTCACGCAACCGCAAGATATACCCGGCGTGTCACCGTCATTCGGCGGCGGAATAACAAGCTCCGCAACAACTTCACATCACTCAGCACCGCCGGTCAGCGGTCCGGCCGCGGATACCGCAAGCCCACAGACCACGCCCGATTCACAGCACAACACCGACACGAGCGCGTCCGGCCGTGAAACCGGCACCGACGACCCCGCATCGACCTCCGATCCAGCCTCGGAAGCAAACACTGAAACCACGCCAGCCACAATCGATCCGACGGATCGCACTGCACCGGCGTCGAACCCGTCGATCGACGCAGAACGCCCGCGTATCGGTAGCTCAACGATCACGCCCGGGGAGTCCGGTGGCATTGGCGGCATTGGGGGCGTCGGCACACCGCGCGGTGATCAGCGTCGGCGCGAGGGCCTCGGGCCTGCAACGAATCTCGGAGTCGGGGCGATCGGGGGCCTTGGCGGAGCGATGGCCGGAGCGAGCGATCCGGTGCGGTCACCAGCGAGCCTCGCCGCGACGAAAGCCGTGCCGCCGATCGGCATGGTGCCGCCCGGTCGCGGAAGCGACGGCGAGGGCGACCACGAACACCGAACGCCGTCCTATCTCGTCACCGTCGACAACGGAACCGAGCTGATCGGTGGCATCGCGCCTGCGGCTCCGGCGGTTCTCGGCGTGTGGGACGACTAGGCCCAGGGGGGATGAAGACGAAGGTCCCGCCACCCGATTCGTTCGGGCGGCGGGACATTCGGACAAGAACCTACGAGCAGATCGCGGCTGGTGCCGTCGGACGCGACCCTACGAGTAGATCGCGGCCGGTGCCGTCCGACGCGACCCTACGAGTAGATCGCGTCTACATCGCCCTCGTACTGCTTGAGCACCACATTGCGCTTGAGGGACATCTTCGGGGTGAGCTCTCCGCCCTCTTGCGTCCAGTCCGCCTCAAGGACCCGAATCTTCTTGATGCTCTCGGCCTTCGACACCTTCTTGTTGGTGTCGGCGACGGCAGCCTCGAGTTCGGCGATGAGATCCTTGTTCGTGGTCAGCTCCGAGATCGGGGTGTCGGCCGGAATGTTGTTGCGCTCCTTCCAGCCCGGCAACGCCTCCCGGTCCAGCGTGATGAGGCAGCCGATGAACGGACGATTGTCGCCGACCACCATGCACTGGCTGACCAGCGGATGCGCCCGCAGCGAGTCCTCGAGCACAGCGGGGGAGACGTTCTTGCCCGCAGCCGTGACGATGATTTCCTTCTTGCGGCCCGTGATGGAAACAAAGCCGCGGTCATCGATGGCGCCGAGGTCTCCGGTCTTGAACCAGCCGTCGACAAATGCGTCCTTGGTCGCATCGTCGTTGTGCCAGTAACCGCTGAACACCACTGGGCCCTTGACCAGCAGTTCGCCGTCCTCGGCGACCTTTGCAGCATGGCCGGCGAGCGGCCGCCCGACGCTGCCGACCTTGATGTGCGTCTGGGTGTTGACGGTGACCGCCGCGGTGGTCTCGGTGAGGCCGTAGCCCTCGTAGATCGGCACGCCCACGCCCCGGAAGAAGTGGCCGAGCCGGGTGCCCAGCGGACCGCCGCCGGAGACCGCTCGGTCGCAGTTGCCGCCGAGAGCCGCCTTCAACTTGCCGTACACCAGCTTGTCGAACAGTGCGTGCTTCGCCTTGAGGACCAGACCGGGACCACCAGAATCCAGCGACTCGCTGTAGGCGATTGCGGTGTCGGCAGCGGCGTCGAAGATCTTGCCCTTGCCGCCGTCGTGCGCCTTCTGCTTGGCGCTGTTGTACACCTTCTCGAAAACGCGCGGCACCGACAGGATGAAGTCCGGCTGGAACTTGCCGAACTGCTCCACCAACGTTCCCCAGTCCGAGGTGTGCGCGACGGACACCTTCGCATCGAACGCCCCGACGCTGATCGCGCGGGCGAATACGTGCGCCAGCGGCAGGAACATCAGGGTCTTCTTGCCCTCGGTCAGTGCCTCGTGCAGCGCATCGCGTGCGGCCGCGGACTCGGCGTAGAGATTGGAGTGCGTCAGTTGCACACCCTTGGGTCGTCCCGTGGTTCCGGAGGTGTAGATCAGGGTGGCCGGCGACTGGGCGTTGACCTGCTTGCGGCGCGCATGCACCTCGTCATCGCTGATGTCGGTGCCGCGGCTGATCAGCGTGTCGATGGCGTTGCCGACCAGTCCGGGCTGGTCACCCGCCTCGATTTGCAGCGATTCCCGCACGTCAGGAGCAGCCTGGGCGACCTCGTGGATCTCTTTCCAGTGCTTGGGGGCCTCGACGATCACCAGCTTGGTGCCGGAGTCTTCCAGGATCCACTTCGCCTGCTCGGCCGAGGAGGACTCGTAGATCGCCACGGTGCAGCCGCCGGCGGTCCAGATCGCATAGTCGAGCAGCACCCACTCGTACCGTGTGGCGGCCATGATTGCCACCCGATCGCCGAGTTCGATTCCGGAAGCCATCAGGCCCTTCGCAACGGCCATCACCTGCTTGCCGAACTCCGCTGCCGTCACGTCGCGCCAACCGTCTCCCGACGGCACCTTGAACGGCACGAAATTTGGCGACTTAGCGGCGTGCTCGAACACCGTGCTTGCCATGGAGGCATCCTCCGGCACGGAGAATGTCGCCGGTACTTCGAACTCACGCATGATCCAGTGATCCCTTCGAATACTCCCCAGTGATTAGCTGCATTGCATCACATGTGCTGCTTCTGCGAGTGCAACTGTCGAACAACTTCGTCATCAGTCAACTGATGAAAGTCCCGGTAGGCGGCGCCGACGCCGCCCAAATCCGTTGGGGTGTGCGGACAAACCACAAGATCGGCAATGCATCCGAGCCGGCTGACCGCATCCGGGGGCGCAACCGGGGTGGCCATGACGAGCCACTTCGGGTGCTCGGCGCGCACCACCGCGCATGCGGCCGCCGCGGTCGCCCCGGTGGCCATCCCATCGTCGACGATCACGACAGTGCGCCCGCGCGGAGAAATTCGCGGCCGGTCGCTGCGCCACAGCCGGGCCCGGCGCTCCAACTCGAGACGTTCGTGCGCCTCGGTTCGCGCCAACTCCGTGTCGGAGACTCGGGTGTGCCGCACGATGTCGTTGTTCAGCACGCGCGCACCCCCCTCTCCGATGGCGCCCATCGCCAACTCCGGCTGCCACGGCACGCCCAGCTTCCGCACCAGCACGATGTCGAGATCGCCGCCGAGCGCCGAATGCACCTCGGCCGCGACCGGCAACCCCCCACGCGGCAGGGCGAGCACCAACGGGTTCGTCGCGCGCAGGTGGTCCAGCGACTTCGCCAGCGCGCGGCCGGCCTCAGCGCGGTCCGCGTACAGCATCGATTTCGACGCTACTCCGCTGGTGAGGGCTGCGTCACAGCTTCGTCCGACCCGGCAGGCGACGGCGTCACAGCTTCGCGTGACCGCGGGACCACTGCGTACCGCCGCAGCTCCAGCGCCGGATTGCGCTTGCGCACCTCGGCCACGCGGTCGGCCTCGACGCTGGCTTGCGTCGTTCCGGTGCGCTCGCCCAGATTGGCGACGACTATCCCCATCGGATCGACGATCATGCTGTGCCCGGAACCACATGGTGCACATTGGTCAGCGGCCACCACGTAGACGGTGTTCTCGATGGCGCGGGCGCGTAGCAGCGTCGTCCAGTGGTCTTCCTTCAGCGGTCCCGGCACCCACTGCGCCGGCAGCAGCACCACCTGCGCTCCGACGTCTACGAGCGTCCGCGTCACCTCGGGGAAGCGCAGGTCATAGCACGTTTGCATACCGAAAACCAGGTCGTCGACGGTGAAGGTTTGCGGAGCCACCAGCTCGCCCGCGGCGATGACATCGGACTCACGGAAGCCGAACGCGTCGTAGAGGTGCAGCTTGCGATAAAGCGCCACGATCTCGCCGTCCGATGCAATCGCCACGAGCGTGTTGTGCGCCCGTTCGCCCGCCTCGGTCCGCTCCAGCACGCCCGCCACCACATGGATGTCGAGTTCTCGGGCAAGGTCGCGCAGACCGGTCACGAACGGGCCGTCGAGAGGTTCTGCCGCGTCGACCATCCGGTGGTCAAGTTTGGCGGCGGTGAACATCGAGAACTCGGGGGCGACGACCATTCGCGCACCACGCTCGCGAGCCACTTCGGCTAGCGACCGGATCCGGGAGAGGTTCTCGGTCTTCTCGGTGGATGCTGCGAACTGCGTGACCGCGATGTCCATTTGTTCCTCCTCGTCGAAGCACGCTACCTCGGCCTGTAAACTGCTGGTCACATGAGCGAAAATCGCGGCTCCGGAGCCGACGTAGGCGAGCGGGGCGACGCGGGCGAGGAGTCCGCTGGCGCCGCGATCGCCGATACCCCCGAAATCTCGTTCCAGGATCTCGGCGTAGACGATCGGGTGCTCGCCGCCATCCGCGACGTGGGCTATGAGTCGCCGTCGCCCATCCAGGCCGCCACAATTCCACCGTTGTTGGCCGGTAGCGACGTCGTCGGCCTGGCCCAAACCGGTACCGGTAAGACGGCGGCTTTCGCCATCCCGATCCTGATGCGCCTGGATACCGCCGCCCGCGAGCCGCGCGCGCTGGTCCTTGCGCCCACGCGCGAACTCGCGATACAGGTGGCCGAGGCATTCGGCCGCTACTCCGCGCACATCCCGGACCTGCACGTTCTGCCGATCTATGGCGGCCAGAACTACGGCGTGCAGCTGCACGGTCTCCGCCGCGGCGCGCACGTGGTGGTCGGTACTCCGGGCCGCGTCATCGACCACTTGGAAAAGGGCAGCCTCGATCTGTCCAAGCTCGAGTATCTCGTTCTCGACGAGGCCGACGAGATGCTCAAGATGGGCTTCCAGGAAGACGTCGAGCGGATCCTCGCCGACACCCCGGACGACAAACAGGTCGCGCTGTTCTCGGCCACCATGCCGCCGGCGATCCGCAAGATCTCCAAGCAGTACCTGCACAATCCGGTCGAGATCACCGTCAAGTCCAAGACCACGACGGCCACCAACATTTCCCAGCGCTGGGTGCAGGTGTCGCATCAGCGCAAGCTGGACGCGCTGACCCGGATCCTCGAGGTAGAGCCCTTCGAGGCGATGATCATCTTCGTCCGGACCAAGCAGGCGACGGAGGAACTCGCGGAAAAGCTACGCTCGCGCGGCTTTTCGGCGGCGGCGATCAACGGCGACATTGTGCAGGCGCAGCGGGAGCGGACCATCGGCCAGCTCAAGTCGGGGGCACTCGACATCCTGGTGGCCACCGATGTCGCCGCCCGTGGCCTCGACGTCGATCGCATTTCCCACGTGCTCAACTACGACATCCCGCACGACACCGAGTCCTACGTGCACCGCATTGGCCGCACGGGACGGGCCGGCCGCACCGGCGAGGCGTTGCTGTTCGTCGCCCCGCGCGAACGGCACCTGCTCAAGGCCATCGAGCGGGCCACACGACAGCCACTGGCCGAGATCCAGCTGCCCACCGTTGAGGACGTCAACGCCCAACGGGTGCAGAAGTTCGCCGATTCGATCACCGAAAGTCTTGGCTCGGACAACCTTTCGCTGTTCCGCCGGTTGATCGAGGACTACGAGCGCGAGCACGACATTCCGCTGGCCGACATTGCCGCCGCCCTGGCGGTGCAATCGCGCGACGGCGAGAACTTCCTCATGCAACCCGAACCGCCCGAGCGGGAACGGCCCGCGCGCGAGCGGCCCTCCCGCGACAGGCCGGCGCGCAAGTTCGATGACGACGACAGTCGGCACCGTAAGACCGGCGCGGAGCTGGCGACCTACCGGATCAGCGTCGGCAAGCGCCACAACGTTGTACCCGGGGCGATCGTGGGTGCGATCGCCAACGAAGGTGGACTGCGCCGCAGCGATTTCGGGCACATCAGCATCCGCCCGGACTTCAGCCTCGTCGAGTTGCCCGCGAAGCTATCCCGGGAAACATTGGAAGCCTTGCGTAGCACCAGGATTGGTGGCCAACTCATTCAGCTGCGACTCGACGACGGCCCGCCGGGGCGGCGCGGACACAGCGACCGGCACGGCGACAAGCGGGGTAAGCCCGACAAGTTCGCCAAGCGCAAGCCTCGCGGTTGATACCTACCGCGTATCCGCGTGCCCCGCAGATCCGCTTAGGCTTTTTCGGCGCCCCTAGGTCAAATCCCCGTCGAATATGCCTAATTCGATGCCCGAGGTTGGGCAATGACAACGCACCCCGCCCACCGCATTGATCAAGAGCAAATGGTCCATCCCGGAGGGCGTGTCGTAGACCCTTCGGTCGTGATCACCGCAGCGGCTGCGGACCCTCCAAGGCCAACTCTGCCGACACGATCACGCAGTTGTCCATCGGCAGCCCGGTCACCCCGACGGCCGTGCGCGCGTGCGCGCCCACGCGCGCCCCGAACACCGACAGAATGCAGTCGGAAAACCCGTTGATCACCACCGTCGATTGCGGAAAGTCGTTGTCCGCATTGACGTATCCGCGCACCATGAGCCACGCGGCTATCCGGTCCAGATCACCGAGTGCCCGCTGCAGGCTGCCCAGCATCGAAAGCGCAGTCAGCCGCGCGGCGTCGGTGGCGTGGTCGACACTGACCCGCGACGGCACCGGCCCGAACGGCCCGCACAGCGACCCGTCGTCGGCCTGTGGGCCGTGACCCGAGACGTACACCCGGTCGCCGTGGAGCCGCACCCAGTCGAAGGAGAACTGAAACCCGGGCGGCGGTTCGGGCTCGGGCGGCAGCACAAAGCCGAGTTCGGCGATCTTGGCTTCGATATGAACCATCAGACGTCCACCCCGTTGATGCTGTGCACTTGCCAGCCCTGGTCATCGACGGTCAGCGTGCTCACCCCGGCATTGAGGATGCGCGGTGACCGCCGGGTGTGCACAACGTCGAGTATCGCCCGGATCACCCCACCGTGCGAGACCACCAGCACCGCGTCATCCGGATACTGCTTGGCCAACTCGTCGAGCACCGCCAGTCCCCGCTCGGCAACTGACCTGCGCGGCTCCAGCCCGGGGTACCAGCCGTGCGGCCACTGGTGGTAAGCCTCCCAGTCGGTCAGGCCCTCGGCGGCACCGTAGTGGCGTTCGGCAAGTTCTGGATACGTTTCCCGCACGGTCAGCCCCAATGCTGTGCCGATGATCGTGGCGGTTTCGTACGCCCGCGACAGCGGCGAGCTCACCAGTTGATCCCAGTCTCGGGTCGCGAGGCGATGTGCGGCCTCGCGGGCCTGCCCACGGCCGGTGACGTTGAGCGGGATGTCGGAGGAACCTTGCAGGCGCCCGTGCAGGTTCCAATCCGTCTCGCCGTGGCGCACCAGCCCGAAGTACGTCACCCACCAAACGGTAATGGACAGGCCGGGGTAGCGTCTGACCTGACCGGCCACATCGATTTCAGGGGACACCATGAAGTTGGCGCTAACGGAAGACGAGTTGGCCTTCCGTGACAAGCTGCGAAAGTTCTATGCCACCGAGATTCCCGAGGACATTCGTCAGCGGGTCCGCCACGGCCAGGAACTCAGCCGCGAGGATTGGGTCACCAGCCATCGCACCCTCAACGCCAACGGACTCGCTGTCCCGCACTGGCCCGTCGAGTGGGGCGGCCAGGACTGGACTCCCACCCAGCGCCACATCTGGCTCGATGAAATGCAACTGGCCTCGGTGCCCGAGCCGTTGACCTTCAACGCGAACATGGTGGGCCCGGTCATCGCCCAGTTCGGCTCGCAAGAGATCAAGCAGCGTTTCCTGCCGCCCACGGCAAACCTGGATATCTGGTGGTGCCAGGGCTTTTCGGAGCCCGACGCGGGATCCGACCTGGCGTCGCTGCGGACCACGGCCGTGCGCGACGGCGACAGCTACATCGTGAACGGGCAGAAGATCTGGACCACGCTCGCCCAGTACGCGGAGTGGATCTTCTGCCTGGTCCGCACCGACCCGAACGCGCCGAAGAAGCAGGCCGGCATCTCGTTCCTGCTGTTCGACCTGAACTCGCCGGGGGTGACCGTCCGCCCGATCAAGCTCATCGACGGCAGCTATGAGGTCAACGAGGTCTTCTTCGAAGACGTTCGCGTCCCGGCGGATCAGCTTGTGGGGCAAGAGAACCAGGGTTGGACCTACGCAAAGTTCCTGCTCGGTAATGAGCGCACCGGCATCACCGGCGTCGGCCGGACCAAGGTGAAGCTGACGCTGGCCAAGCAGCATGCGGGCCGCACCAAACTCGGCAACGGAACCTTGCTGGACGATCCGATGTTCGCCGCGCGCCTCGCCCAGCTCGAAAACGAGCTCCTGGCACTGGAATTGACACAGCTGCGGGTGGTGTCCGATTCTGCCGAAGGTAAACCGAATCCCGCGTCGTCGGTGTTGAAGCTGCGCGGCAGCGAACTGCAGCAGGCGGCGACGGAGCTGCTCATGGACATCGCCGGCCCGGATTCGCTGCCGTACAAGGCCGACGACATCGCCAGCGAAGGCTGGGCGCAGCGCAGCACCTCCACCTACCTCAACTACCGCAAGACGTCCATCTACGGAGGATCGAACGAGGTGCAGCGCAGCATCATTGCCTCGACGATCCTGGGTCTGTGAAAGCGAGCCTGGTCCAATGGATTTCGAACTGAACGACGAACAGCAGCTGCTGCGTGACACCACCCGCGACCTGCTGGCCCGCGCCTACGATCCGGAGAAGCGCAACAAGGTGATCGCGACCGACCTCGGGTGGAGCAAGGACGTCTGGTCGCAGCTGGCCGAGGTCGGCCTGCTCGGTCTGCCATTCGCCGAAGACGACGGCGGCATGGGCGCTGGACCGGTCGAGACCATGGCGGTGCTGGTCGAGGTCGGTCGGCGCCTCGCGCCGGAGCCGATTCTCGACAGCGCGCTGCTGCCGGGCTCGATCATCGCCGATGCCGGCACCGAGGCTCAGCGGCGCGAGCTGTTGCCGCGGGTTGCCGACGGGTCATTACTGCTGGCCTTTGCCCACGCCGAGCCGGGGGTGCGCTGGCCGTCTAGCGAGCTTCAGACGACCGCATCGATGAACGGCGCGGGGTGGACGTTGAACGGGCGTAAGAACCCGGTCCTACGTGGGGATTGCGCCGGCAAGTTCATCGTGAGCGCCGCAGCCGACGGCGGTACCGGACTGTTTTTGGTCGAGGCAGATGCGACCGGAGTGAGTCGGCGCAGCTACGAAACCCACGACGGCGGTCGGGCCGCGCAGCTCGACTTTGCCGACGTACCCGCCGAACAGCTCGGTGACGTGGCCGATGCCAGCGCGCATCTCGCCGCCGCGATCGTGCGCGGCCAGGTCGCCCTCTGCGCCGAGGCGCTGGGCGCGATGGAGGAGTCGTTGCGGCTGACCACCGAATACCTGAAGACACGCAAGCAGTTCGGTGTTCCGTTGGCCAAGTTCCAGACGCTCACCCAACGTGCGGCGGACATGTATGTGTCGCTCGAGCTGGCCCGCAGCATGATGCTGTACGCGACCATGATGCTGGCGGAGGGGCAGGCCGATGCGACCGTCGCTTCGCGGGCAAAGCTGCAGGTCGGTCGCTCGGCGCGGCACATCGGGCAGGAGTCCATCCAGATGCACGGCGGTATCGGCATGACCGCGGAGTACCCGGTGGGTCATTACGTCAGCCGACTGACGGCGATCGAGCACACGTTCGGCGACTCGGCGGATCACCTGCGCCAACTCGCCGCGAACGTGGCCGACTACGAAATGGTCGAGCTCTAATACGTCTTCCACGGCGGCGTGGGGCCTGCGGGCCTTTCCGCCGTGGTGTCGGGCGTCGTCGACGTCGGGGGCACGAACGAGAACGGCGCGCGCGTGGTGTACTCGGGGGCGTTCGACGCGGTGTCGGGCGTGTCGTTATCGGGCGCCATCTGCCACGACGGCGATGGCGGCACGGTGACCTTCGAAAATGTCGTCTCGGTGGTCGATGAGCTGGCGTTGACCGAGCCCTCGGGCAAGGGCGGTGGCGGGGTGTAGTCGGGCGTATCCGAACCGCAGCCGCTCGCCGCGGCAAGTACGCCGACCGTGATGGCTCCGATCGCTACGGCCGCACCGAGCCGTTGTGCTGTGATCATGGCTGTATTGCGCCTGTCCCCGGGGTGGTCGAGTCCTCAAAACGATAAACCCGCCGTCGCGCGGCGGTCGGTGGAGGTCTCCAAACGATATCGGCCGATTTTGCTACGCCGTGTCGCCACAGCATTGTCCCTGCATAGTCGTAACTTGTGTGGTGGAAGTTAACCATGAGACGGCGCGGTCTACGGACCGCAGGCGAGCGAAGGAGCATCGACCATGGCTTCCACCGTGTCCAAGTCCCTCTGGTGGGTCGCATTCCTGGCAGGTTTGGTCAACGCCGGACTCGGCATCGCCGACCTGCACGTCGGGCTGACCGTGTTCGGGCTGATCGTGGCCTCGACGGCCGGCCTGGTGCTGCTCAAGATCCGAGCCGAAGCGCTCGGCCGACTCGATGGTCTCGACGGGCTCGAATCCGTTCGGCGTCCGCGGGCCATGGCCGGCTCGATTTCGATGTCTCGCTAACCGACGCGGGCAAGTTTGCGCTGGCGAGTGCGCGCTAGCGCGTGCTGCCAAGCCAATTCCCGCGCGGTGGCTACAAGTACCTGATCACCCAGCCCTGATCACCCATTCGAACGCGCTCGCCGCGGATCGCGCTCCTTCCGCGGTTCGCGACCGGTTGGGTTCGCCCAACTCCGACAACAATTCTTCGCCCAATCGCACCAGGTCAGCCAGCTTCGCCGGGGTCAGCCACGCCGGCCGCGCAGCGAAGACCAGGTCCTCGGTAGCCGTGTTGCCACTGGCTCCAGGCGCGAACGGACAGCCGCCCAATCCACCGAGTGATCCATCGACCACCGTCGCGCCCGCGCCGAGCGCCGCAAGACTGTTCGCGACCCCGAGCCCCCACGTGTCGTGGCCGTGAAAAACGATGCGCCGCGGCGGCGTGCTGCGGCGAATGGCCGACACCAGTCCCGCGACCTGAGCGGGAATCGCCTGGCCGAGCGTGTCGGCGACAACGACGTCGCCGGCACCATCGGTCCGCCGATCCGAGACGATGTCGAGCACCCGCTGCGGCGCCACCGCGCCCTCGAACGGACACGTGAACGCGGTCGCGACGCACAATTGGATCTCGCCGCCGGCCTCGCGGGCGATCCGCACGGCGTCGGGCATGGCGGCGACACTGTCTTCGGTGCTGCGGCCGATGTTGGCCTTGTTGTGCGAGTCCGACGCCGAGAAGCAGTACTGAAAGTTTCGAACGCCGGCCTTCGCAGCGCGTTCGACGTGGCGCGGCGTCGCCACCCAGACCCAGCAGCGCTCGAGTTCCTCGGCCGTCAGCGCGTCGATCAGTTCCATGGTGTTGGCCATCGGCGGAACCAGGTCCGGGCGGGCCGTCGAGCCGATTTCGAGCATCGGCACGCCAAGGCCGAGCAACCTGCGCACCACATCCACCTTGCGTTCGGTCGACAGCACCTTGCCGGTGAGTTGCAGTCCGTCGCGCAGAGTCACATCGCGCAAGATCATGACCCGGTCACCTCGGCGATGTCGGCAGCGGACATGCCGAGCAGTCCCGAGAGCACCTCGTGCGTGTGCTCACCTAGGTCCGGGCCGACGTTGCGAATCGGCAGCGACTCCCCGCCGATCACCGGCACTATCCCCGGAAAGCCGACCTCGCGCGGTTCGGGTTCGCCGACGTCGACTCTGAACTTCTGAATCATGTTGCGTGCCGCGTATTGCTCGTCGGCGCAAATGTCTGCGGCCGTGTAGATCGGACCGGACGGAATCCCTGCCTCGTCCAGAATCCGTAACGCCTCGTCCCGCGAGTGTTGTTGCGTCCATTCGCCGATGGCGGCATCGAGGCGCTCCCGGTTGGCCCAGCGTCCGGCATTGGTCTGCAGTTCCGGGTCGGTGGCAAGATCGGGGCGACCGATCACCTGCATGTACCGCTGAAAAATGGCGTCGCCGTTGCCGCCGATGATGATGCTGGTGCCGTCGTTGCACGGGTAGGCATTGCTCGGAGCGATGCCCTCCATGCGTCCGCCCACCCGCTCGCGGTTGATGCCGTACGCCTGATAGTCGGGGACCAGCGACTCCATCACGGACAGGATTGCCTCGTTCAGTGCCACGTCGATGATCCGCTGGCTCAGTTCCACCGGCTGCTTTGCCCGTTCGCGCTGGAATAGCGCCATCACGGAGCCGAACGCGGCGTAGATCCCGGCGATGGAATCACCGATCGACACCCCGACCCGCACCGGCGGCCGGTCCGGGTCGCCGACGAGTTCGCGCAATCCGCCGACTGCCTCGGCGACCGCCGCGAATCCCGGTCGTGCGGCCAGCGGACCGGTCTGGCCGAATGCCGAGATCCGGGTGATGATGAGATCCGGATTGACCGCGCTGAGCTGATCCGGGCCTAAGCCCCACTTCTCCAGCATGCCCGGCCGGAAGTTCTCCAGCACAATGTCGCAGTGGCGGACCAGGTCGAGCACCACCTTGCGACCGGCGTCGCTGCGCAGATCCAGCACTATCGATTTCTTGTTGCGGTTGATCGTTCGGTACAGCATCGACGTGTCGCCGCCGTAGAGACGCCAATTGCGTAGCTCGTCGCCGGTGCCCGGACGCTCGACCTTGATCACCTCGGCTCCGAAGTCACCGAGAATCCGCGCCGCGGTAGGCGCCGCAATGTAATTGCCGAGTTCGAGTACCCGGACGCCGTCCAACGGGCGAATGTCCATCCCGAAGCCTCCCTCAGCCGACGTTTTCGCGCAGGTAAGCCAGATCCTCCGCCACTCCTTCGACGGGTGTTTCCAGAATGACCGGCGCGTTCGCACTGCGGCACACCTCGGCGAGGAGTTCCGGGTCGATAGTGCCGTCGGCGAAGTTGGCGTGCCGGTCACGGGCCGAGTTGAATTCGTCGCGCGAACTGTTCAGATGCACGAGGTCGATGCGGCCGGTGATCGCCTTGATCCGGTCCACCACGCCCACCAGGTCCTCACCACCGGCCCACGCGTGGCAGGTGTCCAGGCAGAATCCGGCGCCGAACTCGCCGACCGCGTCCCACAGTCGGGCGATCGCGTCGAAATAGCGCGCCATCGCATGGTCGCCGCCGGCAGTGTTTTCGATGAGGATCGGCACGGGGAAGCCGCCCTTTTCCGCCTGTCGCTCGAACAGCTTGCGCCAGTTGTCGATTCCGGCCTCGATCTCGCCCTGATTGCGCACGTGGCCGCCGTGCACCACCAGTCCGAACGCACCCAGATCGGCGGCGGCCTGAGCCTGCAGCGCAACGGCTTGCCGCGACGGCATCCGCAGCCGGTTGTTCGTGCTGGCCACATTGATCTGGTACGAGGAGTGCACCACCACGTCGATGGGGCTCGCCAGGATCTGCTCGGTTTTGGGATGCGGCTTGGGTTTCTCCCATCCCTGCGGGTCGATGACGAACATCTGAATCAGATCGGCACCCAAGCTTTCGCCGAAGCCGATGGGGTCGTCGTCCGAGCGGGCGTGGGCACCTATGCGCATAGCGCAAAGGGTAGCGAGGCGAACCGACAAACCGAGCCGGTGGCGTCGGCCGGTTTCCCGTCGGACTGGAACGTGTTCTTGTAGTCGTAACACTGAAGCGGTTGTGGAACGATCTAATACACGGCCGTTCGCGATTCAATCGAGGTGGTTTCGATGAGCCTGGGCCTGATCTGCTTCTCGATCTGTGTTCCCTTTGCGGCACCATTGCCGCCCCTTCCGCCGCTGCCACACATCCCGCCGCCGCCGGGATGGCCGTTCCCGTGGCCGCTCTGACGAGCGATCATGGTCGCGGGGTAGCAGCGCACTTGTGCTGACTGACAACTGAATACGCGTCTTCTCCGCCCGGCTGGAGCAACGGCGGGAACTCGTGGAGGATCGGCGGCCGCAAACATCGGGGATATCCCCGATGGCGGTAGTGGCCGGTTATCGACAGGATGGATGGCACCGCACCTCTCGCCTGATGACGAAAGGCCCACATGTCCTCCCATTCACAGCCGAGCCTCGACGTGGCTTCGGCGCCGAGCGCGTCCGCCCCGGTGGCCGCACGGGCAGTCGATCTCTTGAAGACCTACGGCTCCGGCGACACCCAAGTTCGGGCACTCGACGGGGTCTCGGTCGATTTCGCCCGCGGCGAGTTCACGGCGATCATGGGTCCGTCCGGTTCGGGCAAGTCGACGCTGATGCATTGCCTGGCCGGTCTCGACACCGCATCGTCGGGATCCGTGGCGATCGGTGACACCGAGCTGACGTCGCTCGCTGACAAGCAGATGACGGCGCTGCGACGTGATCGCATCGGCTTCGTCTTCCAGGCGTTCAATCTGGTGCCGACGCTGACGGCGCTGGAGAACATTACGCTGCCGCTCGACATCGCCGGGCGCCGGCCCGATCAGGACTGGCTCGACACGGTGATCCGGCGACTGGGGTTGGCCGACCGACTCACACACCGGCCAACGGAACTCTCCGGCGGTCAGCAGCAGCGCGTTGCCTGCGCTCGGGCGCTGGCCGGTCGTCCCGAGATCATCTTCGGGGACGAGCCGACGGGCAACCTCGATTCGACCTCGTCGGCCGAAGTGCTCAACATCCTGCGGGCCGCTGTCGACGAGTTCGGCCAGACGGTCGTGATCGTCACCCACGATCCCCGCGCGGCTGCCTACGCCGATCGGGTGGTGTTTCTGGCTGATGGCCGGATCGTCGACGAGTTGCGCGGGCCGACGGCGGAGTCGGTGCTGGACCGGATGAAAGCGCTCGAAGGTTTATGAGCGCCTCGCCGATGCGCAAGGTCTCCCTGCGCAACCTGGCCGCCCACAAGGTCCGTCTCGTCCTCACGCTGCTGTCGGTGGTGCTCGGCACGGCATTCATTGCTGGCTCGTTCGTCTTCACCGACACCCTGCAGCACACCTTCGACGGCATTTTCGCCGACCAAGCCAAGGGTGTCGACGTGCGGGTGAGCGGCAAGGACGCCCGGTCGAGCGGGGTGCCGCTCGCGGACGTCCAAACGATCGAGAAGGTGCCCGGTGTGCGCGCGGCCGTGCCGGATGTCGCCGGCCCGATCGTGCTGATCGACTCGTCGGGCAAGGCCGTGCAGACCGGTGGCGCGCCTACCGCAGGTCAGTCGTACGTGCCGCCGAACCAGGCGATCGGCGAGCCGCAAACTTTCGTCGCGGGCACGCCGCCGAGCAAGCCCAGCGAGATAGCCCTGAACGAAAGTGGGGCCAAGCGCGCCAATCTCGAGGTCGGCGATCATGCGCAGGTATTGGTGCCGACGCGCGGGTTGTTCCCGGTGACGGTCAGCGGCATCTACAGCATGCCGACGGACACCGGCGGGTTCATCGCCGCGCTCTTCGACGCCAGCCAGGCTCGCGAACTTTTCACCGACGGCCAGCACGCCTCCTGGATCGATGTCGCCGGAAACGGGATTTCGCAACAGGATCTGCGCGACCGCATCGCCAAGGTGCTGCCAACCATGAAGGTGCAGACCGGCGACGAAGTCCGCGACGACATGAAGTCGACCGTCGAGAAGGCGCTGAGCTTCATCAACTACTTCCTGCTGGCGTTCGGCGCGATCGCCCTGGTGGTCGGAACGTTCATCATCTACAACACCTTCTCGATGATCGTGGCGCAGCGGCTGCGGGAACTCGCCTTGCTGCGTGCAGTCGGCGCGAGCCGCCAACAGGTCGCGCGCTCGGTGCTACTGGAGGCGTCGATCGTCGGCCTGGTCGGCAGCGCGGTCGGCGTGGCCGCCGGTGTCGGGTTGGCTTACGGACTGCGCGGCCTGCTCAACGCGTTCAATGTCGGATTGCCGTCCGGCGCGCTGCAAGTGGAGCCGCGCACGATCATCGTCGGACTGGTGGTCGGCGTCGTGGTCACGATGCTCAGCGCGTATGCGCCGGCCCGTCGCGCGGCAAAGATTCCGCCGGTCGAGGCGATGCGGGCGGAGTTCGCGACCGCCGGAGACTCGTTGCGGCTGCGCACCCTGGTGGGCGCGGTACTTGCAGTGATCGGCGTGGTGGTCGTCATTGTCGGTTCGATGTCCACCGGCGGTGGGGCCGCGGCGACAGTCGGCGTCGGGGCGGGTGCGCTGATTTTCGCCGTGCTGTTTGCGGCTCCGGCGTTGGCGCGTCCGCTGATCGGCGCGCTCGGAGCGGTGGTTACGCGACCGTTCGGTCCGATCGGCCAGCTGGCCCGCAACAACGCCGTGCGGAATCCGAAACGCACGGCAGCGACGGCGTTCGCGCTGACGCTGGGGTTGATGCTGGTCTCGGTGATCGCGATGTTCGGGTCCTCGGCCAAGGCCAGCGTGGACACCCTTGTGAACAACGGCGTGGAGGCCGACTTTGTGTTGACCGGCCCGCCGTTGCTCGGGGTGCCGATCCCGGCGGCCCAGGCTGCGGCGCAAGTCTCGGGAGTGCAGACCAGCGCAGCGCTGCATCCGGCTGCGGCGAGACTGGGTGATGAGAATGTGACCGGCACGGCGTTGAGCGGTTCCCTCGACGGCCTGCTGCGGGTGAACATGAATTCGGGCACGGCGACGCTTTCCGGGAACAGCATGCTGGTGTCGCAAACGCAAGCGACGCAACGTAACTGGCACGTCGGCGAGGACGTCACCTTCACGAGCTTCGACAACAAGCCAGTGATCGCGCGCGTCACCGGGATCTACGCCGACAATCAGTTGCTGGGCAACTGGATGGTCGGTGACGGCGTCTACCCCCAGATCACCCCGTCGAACCTGATGACGGACGCGATGGTCTTTCTGAAAGCGAATCCGGGCACCAATCTCGACGGCTTGCGATCGCGGCTGGAGCAGGCCACCGACCCGTTTGCCATCGTCTCGGTGCAGGACCGGGAGCAGTTCAAGGGCGAGCAAGCAAAACAGATCGACACCCTGTTGGCGGTGCTGTACGGGTTGCTGGCGCTGGCCATCGTGATCGCCGTGCTCGGCATCATCAACACGTTGGCGCTGTCGGTGGTCGAGCGGCGTCGCGAGATCGGCATGCTGCGCGCGGTGGGGATGCAGCGCGCGCAGGTGCGTCGGTCGATTTATTTGGAATCGATGCTCATCGCGGTGTTTGGCGCCGCGATCGGGGTGGTGCTCGGGCTGAGTCTCGGGACGGGGTTCATCCGGACCCTGCACGATCGAGGACTGACCGAGATCTCGGTGCCGTGGCTGCAGGTGGTCGCGTTGGTTGTGGGTTCGGCCGTTGTCGGTGTGTTGGCCGCGTTGTGGCCGGCGGTCGGCGCCGCCCGGACCCGGCCGCTCGAGGCGATCGCCGACGTTTAGTTACGGCGGCGGTCGGGGAGAAGCACCAAGCGATCGCCGACGTTCGGCTTGCCGCACCGATAATCTCTGGATATGACAACGGCGTTCGTTCTGTCCGGAGGCGCCAGTCTTGGCGCCGTTGAGGTGGGGATGCTGCAGGCGCTGGCCAGGCGCGACATTCGTCCCGACGTGATCATCGGCACTTCGGCCGGAGCCCTGAACGGCGCCTGGTTGGCCGCGGGCTCGTCGCCTGAGGACCTCGACGAGTTGGCGCAGGTCTGGATCAAGCTGAAGCGGTCGACCGTGTTTCCGGTGGATCCGCTGAACTTGACCGCCGTATTGCTCGGGCGCAGCGACCATTTGGTCTCCGACAGCGGCATCCGCAAACTGCTCAAAGACAATTTGCGGTTCGAGCGGATGGAGGATGCGCCGATACCGCTGCACGTGGTTGTCACCGATGTGCTGACCGGCAAGGACGTGTTGGTGTCGAAAGGCGATGCAATCGATGCGATTTCAGCGAGTGCGGCGATCCCGGGTGTGTTGCCCACGGTGACCATCGACGGCCGGATCTTCATGGACGGCGGTGCGGTGAACAACACCCCGATCACGCACGCGGTCCAGCTCGGCGCCGATCCCATTTGGGTGTTGCCGACGGGGGCACCCTGCGCGCTGACCCGCCAGCCCCGCACCGCGCTCGGGATGGCGTTGCACGGCTTGACGCTGGCCATCAACCATCGGATGGCCAGCGATGTGTCTCGCTTCGAGTCGGTGGTGGATCTGCGCGTCGCCCCACCGCTGTGCCCACTGGAAGTCAACCCGGCCGACTTCAGCCACGCCGAGGAAATGATCGACCGCGCCCGGGTCCAGACCGCCGAGTGGCTGGACGCCGGGCCGGTCCGCGCGGGACAGGCGAATCTGCTTATCCCGCACGGGCACTGACCTCAGTTCTGCAACGCGCGCGCCATTCCCCGTTCCACTGCCGCCACGATCTGCGGGCGCAACTCGGCCGCCGGAATAATCGCGTGCACCGAGCCGACTTCCCGGGCTCGCTCCACGTTGTGCACGGCCTCGAACTCCGCCGCGACCTCACCGAGCTTGTCCGAGCGCACCGCCGACCGCTTGGCCGCCAGTTCGACCCGCAGCCGGGCGCGTTCCGCGCTGTCGACGGTGGCCGCGATCCGCTGCTCGAGGTCACGCACGCCCGGGTCGTCATTGGTGCGCTTGTTGACCTCACGGGAGAACACCACCGCCGCGGCGGGCGCGCCGCCAATCACCGAGGCGAAGGAGCCTTCGACGGCCAGCACTTCCATGTTGTCGTTGAGCGCGCCGGAGAACACCACGAAGGCGCCGCCGTGGTAGCGCGATATCACGCAGAACACGATAGGACCGTCGAAATTGACGATGGCGCGGCCGATTTCGGCGCCGTACTCGAGCTGAATGTTGCGCAGCGATTCCGGTGAGCCGTCGAACCCGGACAGGTTGGCCAGCACCACGACCGGGCGGTTGCCGCTAGCGGCATTGATCGCGCGCGCCGTCTTCTTCGACGACTGCGGGAACAGCGTGCCCGACGTCCAGGTGTCCGGTCCGTCGGCGGGGAACCAGCCCTTGCGCGGGATCGCCCGGGACTCGATGC
The DNA here is from genome assembly GCF_007489285.1 of Skermania sp. ID1734. Lineage (GTDB taxonomy): Bacteria > Actinomycetota > Actinomycetes > Mycobacteriales > Mycobacteriaceae > ID1734. The sequence goes on along the minus strand of NZ_VLIY01000001.1, from coordinate 67,299 downwards.
CGATGACGGTGACCGGCTGACCGGCCAGGTGGGCATCGAAGACCACCGATGTCTCGCCGCCGGCCATGTCGGCCCAGCGTTCCAGCACGCTGTAATCCTGGTCGACCACCGAACGCATGACCGTGCGAATGTCGAACGGCTTCTTGCGTTCCGGGTTCTTCTCGGCGGAGAAGATGTCACCGACGGTGGTGAAGTCGCTCGACGGATGCACGTGCGGGTAGCTGCGCACGTCACGGTCCGCCGGGTCGGTGGTGCGGGCGCGGCGCGGGAACCGCTCGCCCGGTGCCCGGTAGGCGTGGTCGTAGTGCGCGAACAGGATGTCGCAGGCCGCACTCAGATTCGGCGCCCAGTACTGCGCTTCACCGTTGGGGCCCATGACGCGGTCGTAACCACCGATGCCGAAGTTGTCTTCGGCCGAGACGCCGCCGGAGTAGTCCAGCGACTGCTTACCGGTGAGCACCATGGCGCTGTCCGGGGTCATCACGAGGATGCCCTTGTTGTGCATGAGCATGGTGGCTTCGGCGTTCCAATACGGTTGGGCGCCAACGTTGATGCCGGCCACGATGATGTTGATCTCGCCGCCGCCCTGGGTGAAGGTGATGATGCGGCGCAGCGCCCGCGACACCCAGTCCATGTTCTCGGTGCCGCTCTCCATCGAAATGGTGGCGCCGGAGGACAGGGTGAACCACTCGACGGGCAGCCCTTCCGATTCGGCCAGGTCAATCGCCTTGACCACCCGCGAGCACTCGGCTTCGGCCACGGTGCCGAGCGCCTTGATCGGGTCGCCGAACAGCGCGATGCGGGTCATACCTTCGGGGTGGCGCTCAGTCGGGGTGGTCACCTTGCCCACGATCACGCCCGCGGTGTTGCGGCCGTAGGGCCGGTCGACCGGTGCCAGTTCGCCGGATTCGTCGATGTCGAGTTCGGTGAAGCTGCCGCCCTCTCGGGTGAGCAGCGGGATCAACTCGTACGGGTAGACGTTGCCGCGCGACTTCGAGCGCTGCACCTTCTGGGTGTACTCGTCGAGCGGGCGCAGCGGCTCGGTCGGCGGATCGGTGACGGCGAAGCTGATGCCGTCGCTCGAATGGTAGGAGAAGCGCAGCGCCACATCGCGGATCGGTTGGCCCGGTCCGTGGGTGAGCCGGCCGATGAGCGTGATTTCTTCGAGGCCCGCGCCGAGAGTGAGCGGCGCGATGTTGCGGGCGATGATCTCGATGCGGTCGGCCGGCACCTCCATCAGCGGCCAGACGTAGAGCGCAATTCTGTTGTTGTCCAACCGCTTTGCGCCGCGCTGGGTCTGCGCACGGCGGATACCGTCGAGGCAGGCTGCGATCTTGCGCTCGATCGCGGGGACCGTGACGATGTTGTCGTGCTCGTCGCGTTGGGTGGCGACGTCGCGGACCTCCGACAGGGCGATGAACCGCTCGTCGGCCGGATTGTTCTTGGCCACCGAGTGATAGAGGTAGATGTCGCTCGGCGCGGGCAGGCGGGTGCCGTCGAAGTTCTTCAACCGCCACAGGTCGAGACGTTGCCCGGTGAGCGGGTGCATGTTGCGGATGATCAGGTCCTCGCTCAGGCCCTCGTCCGTGCGCCGGAAGGTGACCTGGCGAATATCGCCACCGTGCTCGGCGAGGATGGCTACGGAAATCCGTCGCCAGGTTTCCGATTGCGGGTGGGCGGACAATTCGCTGCGCAACCGCTCGGACAGTTCGTCGTCGTCGGTGGGGGCGTCGGGCCAGGTGATGTAGACGTCGACGAGCAGGTCGGGCACGTCGGGCCCGGTGACGTCGGCGACCGTGTCCAGCGTCGCCGTGAGGTCGGCGTAGTCGGACACCGTGGAGACGAGGTTCACGCGCTCACCGGCGAGCTGGAAGGTGGCGGTCACCAGATGGGTGCCGTCGCGGTCGAACGCCTTGACGTCTTCGAGCTTGTGAATCCGGTAGTACTGCCGGGTGATCACTTCCAGTAACGGATGCGGTTCGCCGACCCGCTGCGCGAGCATCGCGGTCAACGGCTCCGGTGCGTCGACGAGCGCTTCGATCCGGCTGGCGTAGTCCGGTGCGTCCGGCTGCTGCGCGAGGTAGACGAGGCTGCCGCGGACCCGGTCGTACACGTCCTCGCGGGCCTTGCGGATGGTCGGCTCATCGAAGACCCGGAATCGCAGGTTGCGGGCCACGTCGCCGATCAGCGGGTAGCGCAGCTGGGTGGCCAGGATCAGCCGGTCGAGCACCTCGGGTAATTCTGCGACGGAGGCCATGTTGGCGTTCGCGTTGGCCAGCCAGCGTTCGAGCTGACCCGCGATGACGGGCACCTGGTTGTCCATCCGGGCCAGGGCCAGGTACAGGCGGTAGACCGCTTCTTCGAGTTCCGGCGTGCGGTCCAGGGAGGTGACGTCATAGTGCCGCAGCGCTCGGGCCAACCGGGCGCGGAACGGTTCGGGCAGCCCCTGCACGTCGACGTCGAGGGACTGCAGGAACGAGTGGAAGTGTTCCCGGGGGCTATGCACCGGGTCCGCTTCCTCGCCTTCACCCACGGCGGGACGGTTGCGGGACAGTTCGCAGATGTCGGCGAACGTGGTCAGCACCGCGAGTTCGGCCTGGATGACCTCGTCGTCGTCCTCGGCCAGTTGCCGACGCAGCTCGTCGTACTCCTCGAGCAGGCTCCGCGCGCGGGCGCCACTGACGTCGAAGCCGGTGATGAGGGCGCTCATGTCGTCGAGACGGTCGAACGCGTCGCTGCGCGGGTCTGCGTGGCTCGTTTCCGCGGGCGGGAAGACGACGCGCGGCGTCGCGACGGCGGTTTTCGTTGCGGCCTCGGCGTCGGTCTTGTCGACGCGCAGCAGCGGAGCGCCGGCGTCGACTTGAGAGTTGACGACCGCCGAAATCTCGCGAACCCGCCCCGCGTAGGGCGCGCGAACCGCGGTCTCCATCTTCATCGATTCCAGCACCACCAGCGTGGCGCCGGCCTCCACCTCATCGCCCACCGCGACCGGGACAGCGACCACCACGGCAGGCGCGGGCGCGCGAACCATGCCGGCCTCGTCCTGGCTGACCTGGTGGCTGATTCCGTCGACCTCGACGAGGAACCCGGTCGGACCCGCGACACACACGACCTGGTGCGTCCGGTTGCCGATCGCGTACCGGCTTTCGAACTCACCCAAGCGGTCCACGCTGACTTCGAGTTCGCCGCAGTCGCCGCTGACCTGGTAGCGGTGCGGGCCGACCTGCCCGACCATCAACTTGTACGACTGATTCTGGTACGAGAGTTCTACTTTTCGGCCGATCGCGTGGTTGGCGCGAGGACGGCCGCCACGCGCCGACGACAAGAACGCCGTGCGCTCGTGCGCCTCCTCGGTGTCGTAGCTGTCGACCGCGGCCGCCAGTAGGGCGACATCGGCGACCTTGCTCGGTCCCGAGGCGGTGCCGGCGCCGGTGCGGTCTAGCCATCCGGTGTCGGCCTCACCGGAGATCAACTCCGGGCGGTCGAGCAGGTTCAACAGGAAGGACTTGGTGGTGGTGCCCCCATCGAGGACCACGGTGGTTTCCCTCAGCGCGGTCCGCAACCGGGCAAGGGCCTCGTTGCGGTCGCGTCCCCAGGCGATGATCTTGGCGACCATCGAGTCGTAGTCGGGTGGAATGACGTCGCCCTGGGCGATGCCGCTGTCCACGCGCAGGCCGGAGCCGAGCGGGAACTTCAGGTACTGCACGGTGCCGGGCGCCGGCGCGAATCCGTTGTCGGCATCCTCGGCGTTGAGTCGCGCCTCGATCGCGTGGCCGAACTCGCCGGGGCAGTCACCCTCGAGCTTGCCCCCGTTGGCCACGTGGATCTGCAGCTTGACCAGGTCCAGGCCGGTGGTCGCCTCGGTGATCGGGTGCTCGACCTGCAGGCGGGTGTTCACTTCGAGGAAGGTGAAGAGCTGCTGGTCGGGCTGGTAGAGGTATTCGACCGTGGCGGCGCCGCAGTAGCCCGCGGCTCGGACGAGGTCGGCGGAGACCTGCCGAAGGTGATCGGCTTGGTCCTTGCGCATCACCGGAGACGACGATTCCTCGATCACCTTCTGGTTCTTGCGCTGGATCGAACAGTCACGAACACCGGGTGCCCATACGTTGCCGTAGCCGTCGGCGATGACCTGAACTTCGACGTGCCGGGCGTCGGTGACCAGTCGTTCGATGAAGACCACCGGGTCACCGAAGGAGCGTTCGGCCTCGCCCTGAGTGCGTTCGAGCGCGAGTTCCAGCTCGTCCTCGGCGTAGACCTTGCGGATGCCGCGGCCGCCGCCGCCACTGCGCGCCTTGATGATCAGCGGGTAGCCGATTGCCTGTGCGTGCCGGCGCGCGTCCGCGCGCGTTTCCACCGGGCCGCCCGACCACGGCGCGACCGGGACGCCGACCTTTTCGGCGAGCAACTTGGCTTCGACCTTGTCGCCGAGCAGCCGCATAGCCTTCGATGACGGGCCGATGAAGGTGATGTCGAGAGACGCGCACAAGTCGGCGAAGGCGGGATCTTCGGCAACGAATCCCCAGCCGACCCAGACGGCGTCGGCCTGGGCTTCGATCAGCGCGCGTCGCAGCTCGGCGTGGTTGAGGTACGGGTTGACCGATCCGACGCGCCGGAGGATGACGCCCTCGTCGGCTTGGCGGACGAACATGGCCCGGCGCTCAGCGTCGGTATGTAGCGCGATGATGCGGATTCCGTAGTCATGCTCGGCGTTAAGTTCTCGTACCGCGCGAATGAGGCGCACTGCCGCCTCACCGCGGTTCACTACTGCAATCCGCTTGAACATCGTCTCGCTGCCCGTCCTTACATACGCGATATCGCGATCTGCGGCGGTGTGGTTACCGCCCTGCGTGCGCCTGTTTGGTCAAGCGCGAGGGGGTCGCCTGTCGATCAACAGACGTGGCCCGTATTCGAGTGTGTCATCCGCCACTTGCTCTCGGAACCTCACTTGGGTGTTGTGTCGCGTCACCCATCGCTGTCAGCGAGGAGTTTCCGGTGCGGCTGACCTCGCCCGGCGCAGGCCGGGAGAGTGCGTTGGCTCACAGAGTGCAGCATCGCGAGGCTCCGTGTCATATCGAAGTATGTGTGAACTCGGTTCCTACTCTTGGGTATTGGTAATTGCGGCCTTGAATATCTGCTCTGACCAGCTTTTTTTCGGCGACCAGGCAAGTTTGTGATTTCCTGCACTTTCACTTCCTACCCGCCAGTAGTGTTGCGGCGGAAGACTTTTCGATCATGGTTCGCTCAGGCGGACCTTCGTTTGCCGAGCACAACTAGGCGCAGCGCCGCCTTCAGCTGGTTTGTGGTTTCCGCCCAAACGCGTGCTTCGCCTTCGCAGGCAGATGCTTCCTCGTGATCACCGCGGTCGAACGCTTCCGTCGCCAGCTGTTGCCAGGCGGCTTCCTGCTGGGCACAGATCCGCAGGCATCGCAGGATGGCGCGCCGATCGTCGTTGCAGATTGCGGCGACTTGGGCAGGGTCCAGCGGGCAGTCGCTCGACTGGAGCTGCAGCAGGCAAGTCAGTTCGGTCGGCAATTCCTCGGAGTCGGTTTCACCGCCGAGGCGTTGAACGAGTTCGTCTGCCTCCTCACTCATGAACTGTGCCCATTTGGTCATCGCCGCAGCGAGGTTGCACGCGGCAAACGCGGTCGCCTCCATCCGTAGCGACGCGATCACCGAGTCCTCGAACCGGACCAGCGTGACGTCGCGTGAGCGCGGCCGGTCCTCAGCGATGATTGCCGCGGTGCGCGCGGCGTCGACGATGTGCTCGGCCAGCGTCGTGCAGAATTCGACCGTAGGCGCGTGCTCGAGCACCTTGAGCCAGCAATCCCTTCCACCCAGCTCGAAGTGAATGCAGCCACATTCGGCCTTGACGAGCGGCGCGCGGACCAGCTCTCCCAGCGCCGCGTCGACGAGCGACTGCAGGTGCGCGCGGTCGATGGGTTCGATAGCCAGATGCGTCACCGGCTCGATCGGGCTATCCGCCGGTTCGAGAAAGCTCGGATGCGGAACCTGCCAGACCTCCCGGAGCGCCCGAACCACGAGCGCCGCGAGCTTGTCCGGTTCGCGCCGGCTCACCTCCAGCACGAGGTTGCCGGACGCCCGCTGACGCCAGCCGAGCGCATGCAACGCCTCCCGTCGCGCTTGATTGCGCTCGGGCACGGTGAAGTGGAAGTCCCATGGCACCTCGCAGCGCAGCCGCCCGTTCTTTGCCACTCGAAGCTGCGGCGGATTCGAGGCCTCCCATTCCGCGGCCGGATCATCCCACGGTCCGAGTGGGACCGACTCACCGCGCGGAATCTGAAGCAACCGGTCGGCAAGCGCCGAACGAAACTTCGCCCAAGCCCTATCGATCGCCGCATCGAAATCGAACGCTTCCGACATCGTCCACCCCTGTCTGCTCCAGTCCGCCACACCGGGAGATCGCCCCCACTGCGAGACGTTAGAGGAGACCTCCGACAGGTTTCGCAGCCGCGATTTTGTCGGGACTGATCGGTAGGCTGCCTTGCATGGCCGCAACGCTTGCTGAACTCGAGGCTCGAGTCGCCGCTCTGGAAGCGGAGCGAGCTGACTACAAAGCCGTACTGGCATCGATCAATGTGCTGAGTCAGCAAACGCGCGAGCGGTTCGACATCATGGACCAGCGCACGGACAACATGTCGAATCGGCTCGACGGCCGTGTCGACAGTCTCGGGTCAAAGCTCGACGAGACGAACGCCCGCGTCCGCTCGATCGAGGAGAGCGTCGCCGAAGTCAAGGACCTTCTGATCCGAGCCCTCGACAAAAAGTAACCGGCCCTCACATTCCGGCCGCCGCCTCCAACAGCCGCAGTTCGACATCGAGCTTGTCGAGAATCCGCTGCGGATCCGGCACCGCCTTGCGGCAGGCGGTCAGGCCGAAGCTGATCTGGTAGTGATTGCTCGTGCAGGTGATGTTCAACGCCTGACCGGGCAGCGGAATCGACAGCGGGTGCACTTCCTCGAGCAGCGCGCCGTTCCAGTAGAGCGGCCGGTCGGGCCCCGGCACGTTCGAGATCACCACATTGAACGGCGGTCGCGGCAGGATGTCGCGTCCCAGCAGCACACCGGGTGCCAAGGCAGCGATGCCAAGCGCGCTGGTCACCAGCAACTGGACTGGCCCACGACCAGCGATCACCTCCTTGCCTTGGTTCATGCAGCCGTGCACCTTGGCCAGCCGCGCCCGCGGGTTGTCAAGGTTGGTGCCGAGATTGCACATGACGACGCCAAGCTTGTTGCCACCCGCCTCCTGATCGGTGCGTTCCCGCAGCGACACCGGCACCATCGCGACTAGGGAGGCGTCGGGCAGTTCGCCCGAATCTTCCAGGTACCCGCGCAACGCGCCCGAGCACATGGCCAGCACCACGTCGTTCACCGTGCAATCGGTGGCTTTGGCGACCAGGCGCAGTCGCTCCAGCGGCCAGGAGTGGGCGGCAAACGCGCGCTCGGTTGAAATGTCCTGATTGAACGGGGTTTTCGGCGCTGAGATCGACAGCGGTCCGCCGCGCCCGAACGCCGCTCGGGTTACGGTGTCGGCGACTGCCGGCAAGATCTTGGCGCTGTCGACCAGCGTGTTGGCCATGGCTCCCAGGCCCGGTAGCGCCGCCTTCGCGCGCTTGGCGGCTGTGGCTATCGGCTCCCACGGCGCCGGCATGTCGTGGCGATCGGGGTTTTCGCACAACGCGCGCCGCAACAGCGCGATCGCAGAGGTGCCGTCGGCGAGCGAGTGATGGATCTTCGCGTAAATGGCGAATCGGTCATGCGCGAGGCCATCGATGAAATGCATTTCCCACAGCGGGCGCTCACGGTCGAGTGGCGCCGCATGCAGTTGCGAGCAGAGTTCGAAGAGTTCGGTGCTGCCAGCTCCCGGCGCGAGCGTGTGGCGCTGGACGTGCTCCGTGACGTCGGCGGTCGCGTGGTCGTGCCACGCGAGGAGTCCGGCGGTTGCTGCTGATCGTCGCGCGGTGCGCCGCAGGAAATCGCCGATCTGATTGCGACACACGGCCGCATCGAGTGCGCGGTGGACTTCCGCGAAGGTCCCGGAATCGGGTGGACTGAAGATCAATAGTCCACCGACATGCATTGGGTGGGTGGGTGATTCGGCGAGTTGAAACAACAGATCGGTCGGTGAGAGCAGTGGCGCCACGGTGAGAACCTCCAGGGTCTCCATCAAAGACACGCAATTGCTTTGTAAAGGTCACTGCGTGCCTTCTGTTTTCGTTTAGCCCACGGCGTCTTTGCCGCAACCTCGCGCTCGTCAGCGCTCCAGGCGGGCGGGCCGGAATACTCGGTGCGCTTCCCCGATGAGGCGCATCCGATACCCATCTTGTCTAGCACTGGTCTACTGACGAGGCAACCGCTCAGGACCGATCTGATTGGCGCAGAACCACTTCGATTGAATGCACAACTAGCTCATATGTCGCTGCGCACGGTGTGTACCGCGGCGACTGACATCTGTGCGATTTCCTCGATCAGGTCCTCCCGCGAGACCGGGAGCTTGCCGTCGAGCCAGCTGGTGACGGCCTGCGCCGTGCCGGAAACGATCACAAGCGCGGCCAGTTGCAGCCGGTCGCGCTGCGCCTGGGTGCTGTCGCTGTCGGCCAGCAGCAGGTCGGTGAGCAGTCGGGCAAGGGTGTGCTCGGCGCCGCCGACGGTCTCCTTGAGCAGTTCGCTGCCGATCAGTTCCGTAAAGAAGCGCGCCTTGCGCGGGTCGTCGGTGAGCACCGTGATGACCCAGCCGACGCCGTTGCGCGCGCGATCGACGAGTTCCGATGCGGAGTCCGATAGTGAGTCGAGGACCCCGCTGTTGATCTCCGTAATCAGCCGTTCGGCCAACGCTTCGAAGAGGGCGTCGCGGGTGCGGAAGCTTTCGTAAAAGTACCGCTTGGTCAGCCCGGCCTGTCGGCTCACCGCCTCGATGGTCGTTGTCGCCATTCCGGCGCTGCTGACGATGTCCAGGCAAGCATCGAGCAACTGATTGCGGCGGAGCTCTCGCCGTTCCTCGGCGCTGACGCCGCGAAAGGGGCGCACGACGTGGGGCACCCATATATCTTGACACGCCGCCGTGCCAACTTTAGATTATTGGCACGATCGAGTTCCTACTACGTGGGTCAGGGGCTGCGATGCCAAGCCTTGTCACCATGCCGCGATCACTCGCAGCGCGTATCGCCACGTTCAATCTGAGCAAGCCGTATCCGATCACGATTCCCCGACCCAACGGACCGTCCAAGCGTTGGGGCCAGTCACCAACCGCATTGGTGCAGCGTCACGTTCGCGTGGTGGACGTCATCCGCGAGACCGACGATGCGGTCACGCTGGAACTCGAAACGACAGACGGGCGGCCTGTCGAGTTCCGGGCAGGGCAGTACCTTACGCACTGCTTCGACATCGGTGGCGTCACCATCAAACGGGCGTATTCGATCTGCGATGCCGAGGGGGACCGTCTGGCGTGCACGGTCAAGTCGATCGACGGCGGCGAGGTCTCCGGCTTCGTGCACCGCGGTGTGGCCGTCGGGTACGAGTACACCGTGTTGGGGCCGTCTGGGGATTTTGCTCTGCCGCAGGATGATTCGGTTCCGCTGGCGTTCCTGGCGGCCGGTAGTGGAATCACCCCGGTGATCAGCATGATCGAGACGGCGCTTCGACGGTCACCGTCTCGGGACATCTCGTTGGTGTATGCCTCGCGGCGGCAAACCGAAATCATCTTCGCTCGCCGCCTGCAGGCGTTGGTTGCCAAGCACCCGCAGTTGCGCGTTGTGCACGTGCTGTCTCAGCCGGAGCCGGGCTGGTCGGGGGAGCGGGGCCGACTCACCGGCCAGCGCGCCGCGGCGCTGCTGGCGCCAGAACGAAGCACGGAGGTATTCCTCTGCGGGCCAATGGAATTGATGGACGCAACCGCGGCGGCGCTACCCATCGAGCCGGACCGCATTCATCGCGAACGGTTTTACGCCGCCCCGCAGCACACCTGCACCGTGCCCACTGAACCGCAGGCACTGGAGTTCCGAGCGTCGGGCCGAAAGGTCACCCAGCGGCCGGGCGAAACGATTCTCGACGCCGGCCTGCGCAGCGGACTGCGACTCGACTTCAGTTGCACGGTCGGCGGTTGCGCCGCCTGCAAGATCCGGGTGATCCGTGGCGCGGTGACGATCGATGAACCGAACTGCCTGAGTGATCAAGAACGCGCCGACGGCTACATCCTCAGCTGTTCGGCCTACGCCCAAGAGAGCGCCGTCCTCGACGCCTGAGTGAAGGAGGCGCGTCATGCGCAATCCGGTGAAAGCCCCGGTCGACACCATGCTGCGTGGACTGCCGATCAAGGCGCAGAACGAGATTCACAAGACCCTCGACAACGTCGGCACGATGCTGTCGGTGCAGAACCCGAAAGTTGCGGCCTCCATGGCGCCTTCGGCGATGCGGGGAATGGTGCTCGGCGAAGGCAAGCATGGCGATCACGTGGACATGAAGGCCCACCACAGCGCGCACTACACGCTGAGCTACCAGGGCGACTTCGTCGAGATGTACGAGCTGTACCGGCGAGCGGTGTCGAAGCAGTGGGATGGTGACGGCGATCTGCCGTGGGGGCTCGATGTTTCGCCCGACAATCCGGATGCGCAAATCTTGCCGCGCAGCTTCGTGCCGTTCGATGCCGTCGAGGGGTTCGGGGTCAAGCTGACTGCGTTGGAGGAGCGTCGGCTGACCTGGGACGTGGCCGCATGGATGCTCAGCCAGTTCATGCACGGCGAGCAGGGTGCGTTGTACGCGGCCGCGCAGGTCACCGAGTGTGTGCAGTGGATGGACGGAAAGCTGTATGGCGCAACACAGGTGATGGACGAAGGTCGTCACCTCGAGGTTTTCCTGCGTTACCTCGATACCAAGCTGGAGAAGATCTACACGGTCAACGACAACTTGTTCATCATCATCGACGACCTGATGACCGATGGTCGCTGGGACATCAAATTCCTTGGCATGCAGATTATGATCGAAGGGCTCGCGCTCGGTGCGTTCACGACGATGTTCCAGCAGACCCGCGAGCCGCTGCTGAAACAGTTGCTCAAGATGGTGATTCAGGACGAGGCTCGGCACGTGCATTACGGCGTGCTGGCGTTGCGAGAGCACATCACCAAGAACATTTCGGAGCGGGAACGGCGCGAGCGCGAGGACTGGGCTTACGAGGTCGCGCTGCTCATGCGCAACCGATTCAAGATGCGGGAAGTATATGAAGAATGGTTCTCGCACAAGGTGTCTCTGAAGACGTGGGATGAAGAGATGATGCGCTCGCCGAGCATGCTGAAGTTCCGCAGCATCATGTTCGAGCGACTGATTCCGAATCTCGAATACATCGGCTTGATGAGCGACCGGATCAAGGATCATTACGAAAAGTCCGGGCTGACCCAGTATTTGGGCGGCAAGAATGCCACTCAGCTCACCGAGGACGATTTGACGGTCGAGTCCGACGATGACGAGTTGCCCGCAGAGGTGCGGGAGTTGGCGGGGTAGCCTGCGAGGTGCAAACGATTCGTGGGTCGGAGGCTCCTATGTCGCAGGTTCGGGTGCACAACTTTGCCGTGTCGCTGGACGGTTTCAGCACGGGGGAGGGCCAATCACTCGACGCGCCCTTCGGCCACGCTGGTGGGCGGCTGATGGAGTGGTTCTTTCACACACGCACGTTTCGCGACATGCACGAAGAAGGGGGTGGCGGCACTGGCGTCGACAATGCGCTGGCCTCGAACTGGGGTCCCGGAATCGGTGCGGAGATTATGGGCCGCAACAAGTTCGGCCCGCAGCGTGGGCCGTGGGAGGATCACGACTGGGCCGGCTGGTGGGGTGATAATCCGCCGTTCCACACGCCGGTGTTCGTGTTGACTCATCACCCGCGGTCCTCAGTCGAGATGAAGGGCGGCACCACGTTTCACTTCATCGACGCCTCGCCGCAGGAGGCGCTGGAGCAGGCGCGGGAGGCGGCCGGCGGGTTGGACGTGCGCATCGGCGGGGGTCCGAGCACTGTCCGGGAGTTCCTTGCGGCCGACCTGATCGATCATCTGCACGTCGTCGTTGTGCCGATCGTGCTGGGGCGCGGGGTGCGGTTGTGGGATGGCCTCGAGGGGCTGGAGCAGCGGTTTTCCGTCGAGTCGGTGACCACGCCGAGCGGGGTTACGCACGTGACGTTCACGCGCTGAGTGGTCAGCTGCGTGACCAGAACGCTGCGCTTTCCGCAGGCAGTGCCTCAACCATCCATATTCGCGTGATGCGTCCGTCGACGACGTCGATCAAGTGCGCCGCGTGGTTGTGCAACTTTCGCTCGCCGCGCTCGGCGTGTACCTCGACCATCGCCATCACCCGCCCCGGCTCGATCGGCGTCAGTTGAGTGATATCGAGACGGAGATTGGCAGACGGCACGTCCATCGCCGCGACGCGGCTGATGTATTCCGTACCGAGTACGACGTCCACGCCGCCTTCAGGGTTCGTGATGGCACACTGAGCCACCGGGTCCAGCAGTTCCCGCATCGTGTCGAGATCGGGTGTGGCGAATGCTTCGATGAAGCGGCGGGCTACCAGCTCGGCTGGAGTTGGCATGGCGCTTCCTTTCATGAACCAAACGCGTCCGCAGAGGCGAGGACTTCAGAACTCCCGCTAACCATGCCCGCCGACGTATACACCCTGTGACCACACGAGGCGGCCAGTCTGTAGCGCGCGGTCTATACATCGGTCGAGTCGATCTTTCGTTGGCGCTGTGAGGCGCTTTTGGTTGAATACCGCCAAGGTTTCACGCATCACGGCCTCGCGATCCTCCAGTCCGCGACGACAAACATGGGACATCGCGTTGATGATCTCTTCCGGGGCGATCTCGTGGAGCGGTCGGACGATTCCTTCTGGCGTCGTCCGAAAGCCTCTCCAGTCAGCTGGATCCAGTTCTGACGGCCACACGAAATCGCCGAACTCTCCGCGCCGAATCAACTCACTTGGAATGAGTGTGCGTACAAACGCCTGCCGGCTATCGCTCGCGCGGTTCCAACCGAAACGGCGAACGACAGATCTGGCCAGCCGATCTACTGCAATCGGACCTTCGGCCTCGATCGCCTGCCGTATGCCCTCCTCGATCTGGCGACGCACGAGGCGCGAATTGATACGGTCCAGATCGTCGCGTGCACCGAGGAGATCCGAGGGCGCTTCCTGGAATGGCGTGCCTCGACCATGCCAGTCTCGTTGCGGCTGCACCGCAGTACCTTCGAGTCGTTCGACGCTTGCTGTCGCGACATCGCGAACGAGCACGTGTTCAGGTTCCGGCGTCAGGAGCTGTGAATAGTCATCAGCCTGTGCATCGGGGACCGCCTCGCTGATGGTCAGCGCCGGTGTGCGAGGGTCAGCGTCGTTGGTGTCAGGGGTTTCGTATTCTTGTTCTTTCTGCGTCTCAGCAGCACTCGCTGCACGCTCTGCGGCGAGCTGGTGTTCCCTTGCCTCAGCTTGTTGCACAGCTTCGTCGATTCGGTCAAGTACCCGATCAGAATGGTCGAGCCAGCCCGGCAGCCAAACTCGAACAACGCTGGCCCACTTCATAAGTGGTTCCAGTAAGTGTGGCGTCAGATCGCGGTCGGCGACGGTCGGACGCTCGCCCCAGCGCGGGCCATCCGTCATGACGGCGACCTGCCAGCGGGACGATTCCGGCCTCTTGACGGCGATGTCGACGACGAAGTCGGAAAGTCCATAGTCCCTTGCTACTTCATATCCGCGCCGCTGGAGAGCTCGTGCGATCGCCTCGTGAATACCGTCGGGCTCCGGCTGTTTACTCGACGCCTCATGTGTGAGGCCACCTCGCTGTGCCGCCTCTAGATATGTTCGCAAGTGCGCCATACCGATCGACCGGGTGCGGGTGAGATCGATGTCCGCAGGGTCGAACGACGAGTAAACGACAACCTTGCGCCGAGCCCGTGTGACAGCGACGTTGAGACGCTTTTCGCCGCCGGTTCGGGTGAGTGGCCCGAAGTTAAGTGGCAACTTGGGATCAGCTGGCCGCTTCGAGAAGGCGGTGCTGAACAAGGCAACATCGCGTTCATCGCCTTGTACGTTCTCAAGGTTCTTTACGAAGATGCCGTTCTCGGCATCCGGACGGAGCAGATCGGAAACTTTTGTGTTGCCGGCACTTTCGAGGAGATTGAGAATCAGTTCTTGCTGCGGTTGATTGAAAGTCACCACTCCGATGCTCTCCGACCGCAATACCGGATCCGCAACTCGACGTTCAATTTCGGCAACGATGGCTTCTGCCTCGACGCGGTTCGTGCGGTAGTCGCGCCGGCGGTCTTCACGATTGAAATGCCCGTTGACTCGATGCCACTCGATCCCAACGTTGGGGTCACCGCCGGGTGAAGGTAGACTGGCTAGCCGGTTTTCGTAGTAGTGATGGTTGGAGAAAGCGATCAACGCCTCATCCTGGCTGCGGTAATGCCAGGAGAGCCAGATCCTCGGAACCTGCGACTCGACACATTCAGTGAGGATGCTATCGAGGTCCTCAGGAACGACTTCGGTCGATTCATCGTCGTCACTGTCGTCGGATAGAGACACCTGGCCGATAGCCGTCGGCGGCATTTGCTGGGAATCGCCGACGATAACGGTCGATCGGCCCCGTCCAATGGCACCGATCGCCTGCGCAACAGTGATCTGTGAGGCCTCGTCAAACACGACAAGATCGAACTGCGCGGATCCTGGCGGCACGAACTGAGCCAGCGACGATGGGCTGACAAAGAAGCACGGTGTGGCTTCGAGAATCTCGTCGGCATATTGCTCCATGAGATTGCGAAAGGTCAGACCACCGCGCTTAGCCTCCAGCAGTCGACGTAGCGTGCCGGACTTGCCTTTGAACGCGCCAGGACGGAAGGTTCGGCGCGCCAAGAGCTGTGCCGGAAGAGCGGCGTGTTGCTCGGTCCGCAATGTCTCCGCAGCGGAGACAAAGTCGTCGATCTCTCCGATCCGGAGTTCGGCATCGAACGAGTCCAGGGCGTTAGCTCTTCGGCGCTCCTCGACGGAGGCGGCCGCGATGCCGCGAAGAAACGCGGTCTCCCCATCGGCGGCGGAAATACTTCCGGACATGAGCCCGTACGCAAATTCGGTCAATCCGGCTGAGCGGAGAGTGCTCAGGTAGTTCATTGCGCTCGACCAGCGCAATGCTGTCTCCATCCCCGTCCGATCGGCATCGTCTGTCCACGCCGGCAGGTCGCGGAGGCAGGCATCGAACCAATGCGCACCGCGCTGCCAGTGTGGAAGCTGATCCTCATCGGTTTGTAGAGCTCCAAGCCACGCACGCCACGCGGTGGTCAGACCCGCAAGGGCGTTGCCTGCAGGTGCCGTAATGGGGCCATGCCTACGAAGCGTCGCCCACTCGGACACGTGCGTTATTGTGAATTTTGCCGTCGCATTTATGTAGTCAAGTGCCGGCTCGAGTAACTGCATGGAATTAGGCGCCAGCGGATCCCACATGGGCGACGCGAACGGGCCGAACAGTTGCGCCATTCGGTGCTTGACATGGATGGCCTGAGCTCTCGCTCCGGGTATCGAGCGTAAGAGCGGTAGAGCTTCCTCGGGAGTGAGACTTACTCCCGGAAGCAAGGCAGGCGCCAACTGGCTCGAAAATCGTTCACTGCGCTTCTTTTTGCCGATCAGTCCGTGCGAGGCTGCGATCGCCTCCTGCACCAGCGCGTCACTATTGCCGTAAGTTATGAAGTGGGAATTGAATACGGAATAGAGCGACCGGCAGTGATCACGTAGCTGTCGTACTTCTGCGCCGAGAGTCTCGAAATCGGTTTGCCAGCGCGCTGATTCGAAGTGGCGCAACGTCCCTGCTTCAATAACTGGCCAGTTGGCTTCCCGCTTGGCTTGAACAAGCATCGCATCGACTTGCTCTGGCGTCCTCAACTCATGGACGATTGCGATCGCCTGTCGGTCCGATGATACGGCGGCGACCGCGTTGCTCAGCGCCCTGCATGCCGTGACCAGGCCTGGCGCATCGGTTACGTTCACGCGTCCGACGATCAGCCACGGGCTGTCTGGTCGCAGGTCTAAAGATTTTGCGACACGGCCGAATTGGCGTAGCGATTCGCGGATTTGATCAGGCGGAATCGCGGGCGCCTTTACGTAGGACGGCGGTACAGGTGCTTGCAAGCGGTCATCGTCCGTGAGCGCTGCCGCGGCCGCCCACAACGAAAATCCAAGTGGGTTCTTCGAATGGATCTTTTCGGGATATGTTTCCAGCGCAGCGTACCGAGATTTATAGTCCGCAAGCTTCGTCTCCCAGGCATAGGCCGCATAGCGGGCCTGGTGGTCCATGGCCTCTTTGAGCTGCGCCCGAATCTCGCTTGGGGTCTGATTCTTACCGTGCAAATCGAGCGTGAAGTTGGCAAGCCCGATCTTTGAGAGGCGACGTTTGACCACTTCGAGTGCGGCCTGCTTTTCCGCCACAAAGAGCACTGTTTTGCGTTGCTTGAGCGCGTAGGCGATCAGATTTGTGATCGTCTGTGATTTACCGGTTCCTGGAGGTCCTTCGAGGACAAAGGTGTGCCCGGCCGCAGCAAGTGCCACCGCGCGCAACTGCGAACCGTCCGCACTGATTGGTACAACCACTTCAGATTCTTGAACTTCGATTTCGTCGAGGCTCTCGGCCGCCTGCATCTGCGGGTCGATAAAGCTCTCGCCCGGGCGGAATGTCAGGTGCTCAACGAGTGGATTCTGGCTCAGCACATCCCAATGCTGGTGCAGGTCCTGCCACATTCCAAAGGTGCTGAACTGGCAGATAGCAATAGTTGCGATCTCGTCGATCCGAAAATCGAGAGAACTGGCCAGCAACGCCTTTCGGATCCCGCGCAGTGCGCTCTCGATGTCGATACCCGACTCATCGAGTGGCGGTGACTCCAACTCAGGGACGGACACGTTGTGCTTGACGCGTAGCCACTCCACTAGGCAGTAGTTCGGCGTCGCAACGGTCGCCGTGTCTACCAAGATTTGAAACCTGCTCCGGCCAGTACCACCGACAATTCGTATCGGTAAGAGAAACAGCGGTGCCCGGGCGTCACGACCTGTAGACGTGCGGTGAATCAACGCGCCCAGCGTCAGATACAAGTTGGAGCTGCCGGTCTCTTCAAATAGTGTCCGTGCTGTGCGCTGCAGGCCTTTTAGTCGCGTTGGGTACCGCTCTTCGCTGACCGAGGCGAACATCGTGTGGTCTTTGATGAGGTAGTTGAGCAGGGAGACACCATCGATATCGCGCGCTGACCTTGCTCCTTGCAGCGCGTGTAAGGACCCGACATCGTCGACAGCAGCGATGCTGATCGACTTCTCTGCGTGGATCAAGTTGTCGAGATGGCTCAAGCCATCCGGAGGCACTAGCAGTTCAATGACCTGGGCGGATTCCCGGAGATTCAGAAGCCGGTTGCGGGTGCTCAGGTCGAGGAGTGCACGCTTCCACTTGCGAACTCGGAGCGGTGCGTTGTCGCTGTTGTCGAGTACGGCATCGTCGGACGCGGCAGCTGTCAGAAACGTGGGCACCGCAAGTCGGTCAGCGGTGATTTGAGCGGGCACGCCTTCACTACCACTGCTTGCTATTTCGGCGTCGTCCGTAGTGGGAAGCGGGCGAACGCCGTCGCGTCGCGCGGCGGATATATCGATCACCGCGCGAAGGTTCTCGGGTTCGAGCATATGGCGAGCACCTGTCGCTACGGCCGCGGAAAATGTGCCGGCGCTGTCTGTTTCGTAGTAGATCGCCTCGACCGGTATTGCGCTCTTGGACTCGACAAGGTTGATCAATGAATTCGGCTCGGTCATCGATGTGTGCAGCAGGGCTGCATCTTCACGCATGAATCCCGCGAACGCGTGAGTCTTGGTGAGCCAGACCAACGGACGTAAACCGGCCGCCTCCAGGCACGCTGCGTAGGTGACTGATAGGTCGATGCAGGTTCCGAGGCGGCTGTCGAGGACCTCAGCGGTGGTGCGAACCTTCTGACCGGTGTCTTCGAACGACGGTGGAGGGGAAACGTATCGGATGTCGTGCGTGCGGAGCGACTCATATATTGCTGCGGCGATGTAGGCGGCGCGCTCCGGACCGGACTGATAACCGCCAATCGACGAGTCGCCAGTTTGTGTGCGTAGTAAGTCTGATGCGGTCGCCAGAACTCCCTGTACCGCGCGGGTATTGGGCTGGACAAAGGCCGCCAACGAGTCATAGAAAACAGGAGCGTTGAACCATTCGTTATGGGCGAGGATTTCTATCGGAACGACTAGGCGGACCGCCTGTCCCCAGAGGCGCGTAACGGTGACGACGATGTTCGCCGGCCTGCTTTCGTTAAGCGCGCTCAGCAAACTCAGGTCGGGAAGAACGGTCTGCAGATTGGACCAGCTCGCCGATTCGCCGGCTGCAAGCTCGCCGTCGTAGGTTTCTCGCCAGCATGGCGCCAATTCCTCGGTCCCGGCCCGCAGTTCGACAGACACCGTCGTGTCGACCGCAGATCTGTCCGAGGTGTTGGTGACGGTCAGGCGCTCGATCAACGGGACTCTGTTGTGCGCCAGGGCCAGGTTGACGGCGCGCTGCGCGAGGAGCTCGATCCGGATGCCGTCTTCCGCAGCAGTGAAGAGCTGCCACGCGGTGTTGCTTGCCACGAATCCCCCCGCCGATGAGAAAGCCTTCCAACAATAAATTGCACGATGTTCCGGCGGTGTTACTGACCGGACGCCTAAGCCGGATGTAAGTCGCCGCTGCGGCGCCAGCCAGCGTCGGTGGTCTCAGCCGGGCTGTCGTGTCCTCGGCTAAACACATTAGGCGTGTCCTCGGCTAAACACATTAGGGGAGCACGCAGACACGTGGCGTATTTCGGCAGACTGTAGCCAAACCGAAGCATGTGGCGTGAGTATGCAACTCTGCGCGCGGGACGGTGGTCCGGCGCGCACGCGTTTCGCCGACACGTTTTGGGAGTCTCGTCATAGCCTTCCCAGTCAGGAGCCGTGCCGGTATCGTGCGGATAGTTCTGGTCAGTCGACCAGGTGGTAGTTGCTCGATGGACTGCCGGTCGCCTGGACATGGGGGTCGCCAGGTTGTGGTGCTACAGCGCAGTCGGCCACTCTCCAACTGGTATTTGACAGTTAGGGCTGATCCCAGCTCGCGACGAGTATGGAGCAAGAGTGAGTCTTGACACCGACACTGACGTTCGAGTTTCGCACGAGGTATTGCGAAATGGTGAACCCGAAAGCTTGTCAAGCTTCAGTCAATTTCGCGACGTACTGTTGCCGCTGCCCACGCGCGACGACGGATACCAAACAGTGTTGCTCCTCGGGACGACGGGTGCCGGCAAGACGACGGTAGTGCGTCAACTTCTCGGCACCAAGCCGAAAACGGAAAGGTTTCCTTCTACATCCACCGCGAAAACAACAGTCGCGGACACCGAGATTATCACGACAGATAACGACGCATTCTCCTCCGTGGTGACATTTATTCCACGCGACGAAGTCGCAGAGTTGCTGCGTGAGAATGCGTGTGCCGCCGCGCTCGCTGCTGTAAGTGGCAGGGATGACAACGACCTTACGCGCCGACTTCTGGACCATGTAAATCAGCGCTTCCGGTTCTCGTATGTCTTAGGGCGTCCGCCCGCGACAGACGACGACGACTTGCTCGATGATGACATCGAAGATGAGGAAGAAATAGATCCCGATGACTACGGGTTTGTAGATATCCGCGAGTCAATGAATGTCGTATCTAGCGCAGTTCGATCATTGCGATCTATTTCGGCTGACTGCGAAAAGGAAATGCGGGCTCACTTCGTAGGATTCAGCGATGATCCAGCAGAGCTGGACGACTATATCGAAGAAAATCTTGATAGTTACGTTCGCGAGCATAATGACTTCGAAAACATCATCGAGATCTTGATCGCTCAGCTAGAGAAGCGATTCGATTCAATTCCGGTCGGCTACATTCGTCGCGGTGACGATGGATGGCCTATCACCTGGTTCTGGGAGACCAAGGATCGGGCCGATTTCTTACAGAAGGTTACTCGCTTCTCCAGCAACCACGCTCTACTCTTTGGCAGGCTGTTGACCCCGCTCGTGAACGGCATCCGGGTGGGCGGCCCCTTTAAATCGGACTGGTATCCGGAGTCGTTGCGCCTCGTACTAATCGACGGTGAAGGACTGGGACACACGCCGTCCTCGATCGGAAGTCTTTCGACGTCAACTGCTCGGCTGCTCGATGAGGTCGACAGGGTCCTACTGGTCGACAATGCGAAGCAACCGATGCAGGCGGCACCTGTGGCGGCACTCAAAGAAATGGCAATTTCTGGAAATGTCAGTAAATTACATGTTGTATTCACCCATTTCGACCAGGTTAGGGGTGCTAACTTACGTACGGTTCGTGACAGCGAGAATCATGTATGGGCATCGGTAGAAAATGTACTGGATTCAATCGGCGCTGAACTCGGTAATTCGGCAAGGCGTGCATTGGATGACCAGATGCGAGAACATCGGTATTTTGTCGGGGGTATCGACAAAGTGCTGCGATCCAATGGTCGAAAGTTAGATATTCGCACGATCGGTCAGTTTAGTTCGCTGCTTGATGAGTTGAGCAGATGGGGTGAAAGCTGCGAGGGATTGGATGGTGTCCCAACGTACAAGCGCTCCAATCTTGAAGTCGCTATTAAACTCGCCGCCGAAGAATTCCATAGAAAATGGAAAAGCTGTTTCGGTCTGGAGCCGCTTCCACAATATCCACCGGTGCGCTGGACGCGGATCAAGGCGTTAAGCCGAACGCTGAAGGTTGGCAGGACGAATACGGCGATCTCAAGCCGGTAAGCAGTCTTAGAAATGAACTACAAACACAATTGTACCTAGTTCTTCAAAACCCTGAGTCATGGAAGGGCGGCGAACCCTCCTACGAGGTGGCTGCCGCGCGGATCGATGAGATACTCAATGCTGTCACGCGACGCCTTCACCCGGTCGTTGAACGACGAATAAGGGACGAAGGTCGCAACGGGTGGGGTGAAGCATACGAAAAGCGCGGCCCCGGATCAACGGCGGAGAGAGCGCGCACGATCGTCGCCAAGGTCTATCGCCGCGGCGCGCCAATCCCCGAGCCCACATCGATCAGCGGTGACAATCGACTGTTGAACGAGATTTCTACCATTATTTCCGAGGTATCAATTGAGTGCAATTTTGTTTTGGTGTGAAATCGGTGAATTTGCGAATTAACGATGCAGAGTAATCAACAACATGGGTAGATTGTAGGCCCCAAAATGCGGTGACCGTCCAACAAGACGGCACTAACTGCTGTCAGGAGGGCACTCGCGCTTCTAGTTTCGCGAGGGTTCAGCCGTGGAATGAGAGCGTATCGGCAATTGCGATCCCGGGAGAGCGCCCGATGCTACGGCCGTGGGTAACCTGCGGTGCTATCCATCGCCGGGAATTGACCCGTCCGGCAGGTCACCCTCCCAACAACGCCGACCGCTTGCCACTCCATGTCACCACCAGTTCATCGCGTGCTCGGCTAGCCGCGACATAGAGCAGCGATCGCTCTCGCAGCATTGCTTCAGCCCTCTCTTCCTCTGGTACCGCTCGCAGCGTCGGCACGGAAGGCAGATGCGCGTCGTCGATGCCGGCGAGAATCACGCGGGAGAACTCCATGCCTTTTGAGCGGTGCATCGTGAGCACCTGGACGTGGCCCGGGGAAGCTGCATTGTTGCTGTCGAGGGCGCGCGCCTCGATGCCTCGCTCGCCCAGTGCTCGCACGAACCGGCTGCGGTCGTCCTGGCCGCGGGTGAGTACGGCGACGGTCGAAGGATCGATGCCGTCATCGAGCCAACCTCTCACTTGGTCCGCTACACGGTCGAGTTCATCTGCAGCCGCGGAGCATTCGACCAGCCGGGGGTTCGGGCCAAGCCGCGCTGAACGATACTCGGCTGTTGATTCCGGCTCTTGCTGCAAGTCCTGGTATTCGGCGCCGGACAGTATGCTCACCGCGAAATGCAGGTTCTGGGCGGTCGTTCGGTAATTCAACGTCAGCCGTCGCGACCGACCGACAATTTTGATTCCCAAGCGGGACAGCACCACGGGTTGCCCATAGATTCGTTGGTGAGAATCTTCTGCGATGAACAAGTCATCGCGGCCCTCCGCGACAAGTGCGCGCAGCAACGCCCAGTGCGTTGCATGCAGGTCCTGTGATTCGTCGACGATCACGTGATCGGCGAGGTGGCTTTTGCCTGCCTCATTGCGTAGCCGGAGGTGTTCGGCGGCTAGCGCTAACACTTCTGGAAAGCTGAGGGTTCCGTCCATCCGGCTTTGCCGTCGGAAAGCCTCGACCAGCTTCCAGACGGCAATCCGCTGCGGACGAGTGAGGCGCACGCCGCGTCCTGCCCTGGGTACCTTGGCGTATTGTTCGAGCGTCGTGATCCGATTTGCGAGAACTACGGCGACGTATTCGTTCTCGAGAAATCCCGGGGTGGCGAGCCGGTAATCAAGGCCGCTGGCAGTTGATTGCGCGACATCGCGCCACACCTTATCGGTCTGTGTACGTCGTGGCCCTACTTCGACCGCGGAGGTACCCAGCACTGATCGGCAGGCCTCATCCAAGTCACCAGCCTGAGCGATGACTGCATTGGCTAGCGCGTCGATACCCTTCACGTACACGCCGGGCGCGCCAAGTCTCTGCGCGATTGTGATCGAAGGGTCCAGCGACCGCAGTGCATTCTCCAGGTCGGCGGCAAGTGTTTTGTTGTAGGTGGTCAACACAATTCGTGCGTCCGGGTTCTGCTTTGACAGGTGGTGCGCACGGTGGATGGCGACCACTGTCTTGCCCGTGCCCGCACCGCCGGAAAGGCGGAATGGACCATTCCAGCTACCGTCGGCATACTTGCGTTGTTCCGGATGCAGGAACGTGCGCCACGCGGCAAAGTCGCCACCTTCGATGACTCGCCTAAGTTCCTCGTTGTCCTCGATAAAGGCGAACTGCATTTTGGACGCGGGCCGATCGAGCGCCTGGAGAATCCGCTCGTTCTCGTCGAGTGTGGGATCGACCGGCCCATCTGTGAGGCCGTGCTTCTCCCTGATGCTGTCGATGCTCAGTCCAGTCGCCAGGTCGAGGAGCGCAGTTCCTTGCCATCCCACGCCATCGGCGGCGACCTCGATGATCCCGTCTTCGTCGACGGCAGCCAGTGCCCGCTCGGCGAGCTGCGGATCGAGTCCAAGCCGCTCGGTGAGTTCTTCGAACGTGAAGCCGAGAGCGATGAGGTATGGCGTCTTTTCTTCCTCAGGCCTTCTGCCGTGCTCGGGAACCACGACTCGCTTCCGGCGGTCGCCGTCGCCCTCGAGTTCACCGACGATCCCTTCGAGGACGCCGTTGACGGGATTCACACGCAGCACCGACTTTTCGGCGAGTTTGATCGCCTCGTCGTGATTCCACGTTCCCATGTAGATGAAGGTCGGCTCCCCGCCGTCTTTGTCGTCGATCTGAAAGAGAATGGCGCGGTAATGCAGATCGACGCGGGCGGTGCGCACTCGTCCGTCGATGGCAGCGTGCAGCGGCTCGATATGTAGTCCGGGGGCGGTGTGGTCGGTGCTCAACTTCTCGATGAAGTCGTACACCTTGTTCTTCACGGAGCCTTCGAGCTTCTTCATCGCTTTGTGGTTGGACGCGATGACCAAATTCGCCACTACTGCACTCCGTTCTTCTTCAACGCTTCCACGATGGCTTCCGCGTCGGGCGGGCACAGGCTCCACCCTGCTTCGGTCAGTGTGCGGGCGGTGTCCGACTCCACGTCAACAATGACGCCCACTCGCGAGTCGGCCCACGCGAGGTCGATCACTTCACCGTCGTCAGTTTCATAACCGAGGGTAGGTACATGAACGCCCTCGCGGGCCAGGGCAAGGACGAGCGCCTTTTCGCCATCGGAAACAGTCTCGTCAAAGATCGCCTGCCACTCGGGCGATAGAGCAACGCTGGGCTGTCCTTCAGGCGTGAAGACGCCGTCCGACAGCAGGCTGTGGGTAGTGACCATATGGCTCCCGCAAATGCCGAACCAGTTCGACAGTCGCAGCCATTCCTTCCAGGCTTTGCCGTCGTGAGCTTCGACGTGCTCGTCGCGATCGTCAACTGCAAGAACTGCGCTGATCTCGTGAGTACCGGGCCGCATCGCAGCGGTGACGACCAGGCACGCGTCGGTGTAGGACCAACACATATCGGACCCGTTGGTAGTGAAAGGCTTCTCACCGTCGAATACAGCATAGGCAGCAACGGGAAGGCTGTCTGCGTCGCTTCGGAAGCGATTGCCGTTGCGTACGAACATCATCGGAATGTGGCGGCTGACGGCTTGCCAGGCCTCAATGTCGGGATCGCTGATGAGGTCGATCAGTTGCGTGATCGGGTCGGCGTCGAGTAGGCGCACTAACGCTGGCCGGAGCTTCGCGAGCTCAACGGTTTTGGTGATCGCAGGATCGTCGTGCCACGGCGGACGGTGACGTTCGTTCGATTTGAAACGTTGCAGATCTTCGAATCCGAATGACCATACGAGTCGGCCGCTGGCGCGAAGATCTGCGCGTTTGCGCGCGTCATCGGCGATCCGGTTGCAGCCGGCAACTGCGTGATATCGGCGGCCATCGGCGTAAATGGCTATCGAAGGAATCTCCGGGTCGTCCGTGGTCAGCTCGAAGTCCGGTTTGGTGTCACCCATCAGTACCTGGGGTGTCAGCTTCCAACGTCGAATTCGCTTACCAGGCACAACGATTGTTGCCGACGGCCCGTACGTGCCTGGTTTCTCCGTCACGCTGGCGCCCATGGCCTTCAACCGCGCGACGAACGCCTGATAGAACTCCTTCTCCAGCATGGACTCGGGATCGATCTGTGGTTTGGCGACGACGTTCTCGATGACCCGCCCGAGCCAAATCCCTGGTGTCGGTTCTGCGTCTGGTTTCACGCCGAGTAGGGTGTCTAGCGCTTTACCGGCGGTCCTGCGCGATACCTTGTCCAATTCCCACGGCGGCGCGAACGGCAGTAGGCAGCGGTGGCAGGCTAGGCGTTCTTCCTCGGCGCACGGGCACTCGTGCACGATCTTTCGGGCCGCCGCAAGCAAACTCCAGACTTTTGTCGGGTCGGCGAACTCGGCGAGGTAGCCGGTGCCACCCGGCACGGTGTCGTGAATGAGTAAGGCCCGCTGGTTGGGCGCGTGTAGCGCATCAGGGATGGTGACGACATCCAGGTGTTCCGGGGAGCCGCCGATTACCTCGCGTAATCCAAGCAGGATCGCTGCGCTGAGGCTCGGGTGTGCAAACGGGTCATATTCCAGAGCTGCCGGGAGGTGCAGCAGTACTCCTTGAGTGCGCAGTGTGCGTGCCAAGGCGATTTCGCGGACGATCTCCTTGCTGGAATTGCGGTTTCGGCACCAGCTGCGATGCTCATGTCGAATGTTGCGCCCCGCGGCTCGGTCGAGTTGCCCGCACGATGCACAAATCCGGAAGAGTGCCGTGGCGCTTTGGTGGCCGGCGATGATGCGCTGGCTGCCTTGGGAGGTGCGTCGACCGAGATTGAGCCAGCGAATATCCATGCGGCGGAGGTAATCTGCGCCGAACTCGGAACCGTCGACGATCCAGGACCGACCAAGATTGGCGCGGTCGAGGTCGGCCGCCGTCACGACCGTGAACGCTTCCCTGTGCCGGTCATCGCGGGAGTCGTTGATGGAGGCTTCGTCTCGGCGTATCTCGGCGGATACCCGCGACATCTCCACCACGTTTAGTTGTTGGCTGACGTCAGCGATTGATCCGTTTTGGCAGCGTGGACAGGCGGATATCGACGGTGGTTCCTCACCGGCTGCCGTGATGGCGGTCCATCCGCACTGTGGGCACAGACGCCAGGTCTGGATATTGGATTCACCGGCACCGAGGTCTATCGCATCGATCTTGGCCGCGAGTCCTTGCGCGTAGAACGTTGCCCCCGGCGCGAGTTCGGTGAGCGCCACGCGGGAACCGCGCCGGTAGCTTGTGGCTTCCCCCATGTACTGGTTGGTGTCCGGGTCGATCCACGTGATGCCGACATCGAGGGTTACGGAGTCGTCGAGCAGGGTGTAGTTGGGTAGTACGCCATATCGTTCCAGCACGCTGATCCAGTAGTCGTTGGTGAGGTCGTGTATCTGGCCGCCGAGCAGCCGCAGCGAGCCCTGAGCCAAGCGCAGATCGCGCTTGTCGTCGTCAGTGGCGGCGGGAGACTGGGCGCGCTTTTCGAACTCCGGCATTTCAGCCTCGACAGTGCTGCGCCGCGCCGTGAGCTCGTTCAGGTCATGATTCCAGCGATGGACCGACTCCCGCAGATGGTTCGCCAGCCCACTCTCCGACTCGTCGGTCGGTGTCGCCCACGCGCGTAGGTTGTTCCGCGTTGTCTCATCAAGCACGCCGTCGAATTGAGCGAGAAACTCATCGACGAACTCGGTGGTGTGGCTTTCGGCGAGTTCCAGCAGCTCTGCCATCCAACTGCCTTCGTCAAGACTGCCGAGCACGGCGCGGGCATTGCGGGGTGCTGGAACGTTCGGGTCGCGGGCCAGCCGGTCGACGATGTGCGCGATGTACTGGCGCTGCAGGATTTCCTCGGCGGTGAGGAAGGTTGCCGGCGGCCGGACATCGCCCTGGATCACCGAGGTCGGATCGAACAGTTTCGGTAGGTGCTCACCGCGCCCGCGTACGTAGGCCAGCACCAGCGAGTTCCCGGTGCGGCGCCCGGCCCGGCCGACCCGCTGCAGATACGACGCAACCGTGCGCGGCAGGGAACCGAGCATCACGGCGGACAGGTCGCCGATGTCGATTCCCATCTCGAGGGTGGGGGTAGCGACCAGGACATTAGGTGCCTGGGGATCGGCGCCGCCGCGTTTGAACGCAGTTTCGTACTGTAGGCGGGTTTCCGTCGGCAGCAGCGAGGTGTGTTCGCGCGCGACTAATCGCTTCATTTCCGATGAGTCGTAGAGCTTGCGATAGAAGTTCTGGCGTTTCGCCGCTCGATGGATGGTGCCAGGGCAGCGCACCAGCAGGCAAGGCGCGCCATCGAGTTCGTCTGTCACCGTTGCGCTGCCTGGCGTCGGAGTTTGACACACCTCACACACCAGCAGATGCTTCCCGTCGTCGAGATCGGTGTCGGTGGGCGCGCAGATTTGTATTGCGGTCTCGGGTAGGCCGTAGACAGTAAGGCCACCTTCTGTGGTGACCGTGGTGAGCACTCGATTGTCGGCCAGCATCGTGAACAGTGAGCGGGCGAGGAAGCTGCCTTCGAATGGGGAAACGTTCAGGCATCGCGACGCCCATTGCGCATACCAGGACGATGGCGCCGTGATCGTGTCGAATCCTTCTGGAACAGTCCTAGATCCGACTACTGGAAAGGCCGGCGCGGGTCGGCCCTTCGGAAACGCGGGCATGCCTTCACCTTTGGGTCGGGCACCCCAGATCCATCGACGGTTGGCGTCCTTCTCGAGGTAGCGGCGCAGCCATTCATGGTGAATCGCGCCTCGGATGCGTACTCGTTCGACGGTGCCGCGCACCCAACGCTTTATGGCTTTCGGGTCGGTTCCAGTGAGACTGATCTGATGCTCGGTGGCGTCGAGCGCGGCGGTGCCGAGCAGCTCCGCGCGTTTGGATGCGCCGAGATAGACCTCTGCGACGACGCTGCCGGTGAGTTCGAGGGTGCGGCCGACACGGGACTGCAATCCGAATTCGAGATCGATGTCGAACTGCAGCCGCCGCTTTGCGCGTTGCTCGGCGGCGCGTCGGGTGCTGGGGTGGGCGCCGGGCTTCCAGAAGCTGACGAATTCGTCGCGGTCGGCCAGGTCTGGTGGCAGCAGGTGGTAGCGGCGTACCGGGTCGTCGCCAGCGCGAGTGATGACGGTCTGGCACAGCTCAGGCAGCGTCAGTTCACCAGGACCGAGCGCGCTGCGCAGTGTCGAGCGCAGGCTGAGGCTGTGCGAGCGGGCTTGTACGAAGCCTGCACGGTGGGCGGCGTCTTGCACGCTATCGGTGAACATCAACGCCTTCTTTTCGTCGGCATCGAGGCGAGCGTCTCCGAACAGGTTCGACAGAGTGACCGAAAGTTGGGTGGCGACAGCACTGCCGAGGAAGCGGATTCCGTCGCCAACTCGGCATGACGGGCATACGTCATTCTTCGAATCCGCTTCTGCGGCTGGGCCGGTGAGCATGAGGACGGGCAGTGCACGACCTTCGAGGATCTCGATGCTCTCGGGACCCGGTGCGACATCGGATATCTCGCGGTCTTCGATTCGGAACCAGCACAGTCCCTCCACCTCATGGTCTGGGTGGTCAGCGACTGTTTGTGCCTCGGCGGGTGCGGAGATCAGTGCCCGGAACCGGGACGCACCTGAGGCATGATCGGCACGGATGGCTTCGTCAGTCACGTCGAGTGTGTGCCCGGTCGGCGCCAGACGTGCGCCCCAACCTGAACGGCCACAGTGCCGGCAGTAGACTGCGGGCAGATAGTTGGACTCGTCGTCTTCGAGGGTGCCGTCGTCTGCCCAGCGGTAGGTGGTAGCTGTGGTGACAGCCCGATCGACGCGCGAGAGCTCCCTAATCCACAGGTGCACATCGACATTCAGCGCCGTGTTCCCAACCTGTGTGCGTACGTGCGAGAGCAGTACGAAGAGATAGTCAAGGAAGCGTTGTTGCGCGGCACGTACAACTCGGGGATCGCGATCTAGCGCGGGCGGGGGAAAGAGGTTGTCGGCTAGGTCGGCGAGCGAGATGGCAGTGCCTGCGTGCTCGAGAAGACTGCTGACGAGCGGATGCGCCTTGATCAGGTTAAGTAACTCGGTGGGCTCGAGGCCGCGGATGTCAGCTGTGCCCAGACGTCGATCGGTGTCGAGACCACCTGAGCGCTCGAATATTTCGGCTGTGATGGCAGCAGCGAGCGTGGCGTTGTCGGCCGATTGGGCGATGCGGTCCAGTCTTTCGACCGCTTCGCTAGTCGTCGGGGTGAGGGGTCGATAGACGTGGTCGAGCGTGGTGGCTCGAGCGGTGAGCCATTCCTCTGCGGTGAGCCGGGTTTCACCAATCACTGCGTCGGCGTCGAAGGCCTCACCAAAGACGGTGCGGGCGAAGTCTAGCATCGCGGCGGGGTCGGCTTTCGAGCCGAGCGTGGCCGAGGTCGCAACGGGAGTGATTCTGCCCAGCGGCCGGGAGCGCTCTTCTACGGTGACCGGCGACGCCGATGTCCAGTTGGCCTTGAGTGTCAAACCGAGGCGGCGCAGCAGCATCGCTACGTCGGTGCCTTGTGCTCCGTCATAGGTATGGAATTCATCGAGGACCACGTACTGCAGCGAATCGGCGGAGCGGCACCACATCGACGCGCGCGCCGGATGCAGCAGCATATGGTCGAGCATCTTGTAGTTGGTAAGCAAGATGTCCGGCGGGTCGTCGTGCATCAGCGTGCGGTCGGTGATCAAGCCGTCGGCGCTGACCCGCGTGCGGCCACCGGACGATTGCTCGCCGGTGTAGAGGCCAGCGGAAACCCCACCGAGCTCAGGGTGTTTGGTGATGAGTTCGGCAAGGCGTTCGGCTTGGTCGTTGGCGAGTGCGTTCATCGGGTAGAGGATCAGCGCCTTCATCCCGGTGACGCCGCGCTTCTTCGCGCGCAGCACGTGGTCGAGGATCGGGATGAGAAATGCCTCAGTCTTACCGGAGCCGGTGCCGGTAGTGACGAGAGTGGGTTGCGGCCGGTCTTGATGTTTGGTCGAAAGACGCTCGAAGGCACATGCTTGATGGCCGTAAGGTGTGAAACCTGTTGGCCACCAATCGAGATACACACTCCAGTTCGCGCGGGCCGGAGCGAAAGGCAGACGCAAGCGTACGTAGGGGCCCTTGAACATGCCGTTGTCCAGGTCACCGATGAAGTCGGTCAGTGCGCCCTGGGCGTCTGGGTCGGTCAGCGCGAACGTGGTGGCGAGGTAGTCGGTGAGGCCCTCGCGCAGGCTGTTGGCCTGGAGGGTTGGGAGTAGCGCACTCATGCTCTCGCCTCCTACCGCTTCGATGCACACGACAGTTAGCTAGCGTATCGAGGCTTACTGGGCGAGCCGTCATTCACGGTCGATTGGGCGTTGCGCGGCCTCAATTCATCGCCACCGCACAGGAAGTTAATCGGGTCAGCCATGGGACTCGGATATCAGGAAGTCCGCCATCGTCGTGAGCGGACCCGAATCGCCTCACGCATCTTGGTGTCATCGCTAGCCACATAGCGTTGAGTCGTTGCTATCGATGCGTGGCCGAGCAATGTCTGGACGAGACGCAGGTCTCTGGTCTCCTCGTGCACCTCCGTCGCGCACAGGTGTCGGAGTTGATGCATTGTCGTGCCGTCGGCCAGCGCTCGGGCTACGAGCGTCCCGACCCAATGCGCTGAAAGGTGTCCACCTGCCGGACTCGGAAAGAGATAACCCGCAGGCGCGGCGCTCAGCGCCTCGGCAAGATCGTCGGGAAGCGGAAGGACGCGGTTGCGTGCCCCTTTGCCGTGGACCAGCAGCGACGGCCCAGCGATGTCATGCACAAGATCATTCTTGGTGTGGATCTGTGCGACTTCGCCCCGCCTCAGTCCGAGGTCGTTTGCGAATCGCAGCATCAGCGCTACTCGCAGGTCCGCCATACGGATCGCTCGTTGGACGCTTTCGGGGTCTGCTGGTCGCGCGCAAGGTTGGTCGGGCCGAATGCGCGGTAGCACATCGGCAACATTCCGTTTTGTTCGCTCAGTATCAACACCCCAGGCCCAGAACCGGCGCAACGAGGAACGGAAGGCGCGAGCTGTTTCACGCCGCCACGCCTGGCGTCCGATCCAATCGAGCAAGTCGGACGGTTGGAGGCTCCACGGTGAGGCAGACAAGTGTTCCCTTGCGACCCGGCGAAGATGGTAAACGCGCAGGTCGATTGTCTGAGGAGACAGGCGCATGCCGTTCATGGCGATGCGCCAGGAGTCGATCTCTGTTGACCAGGAAGTGCTAATCAGTTGTTTTGTCATTCCGTACTGTTCACCGCAATCCCGTTGCGGAATCAACAGGTTCGGTCGGTCTAATCCATCCGGAGACGCATTTCACCGATGAGAAGGCAGGGCTGCTGCGGGCGGCAACGTACCGCCGGTTAAGGCGTCACTGGCAGTTCATCAACGAGCTCAGCCTCTTTGACGAAATCCACCACCTGGTTTCGTACGGCGTTCACGTTTACGGCAGCGAGCGGGCTCCGAGTTTCCGGCACGCGACGTCGCTGTACCACCCGGACACGGTTCTCCGGTCGCTCGAACACGATGGTTCCGGCGTTGAGCCCGGTTTGAAAGATGCCGACGGCAAATGGGACCTGCGACCACACGCCGGGCGCATCATCACCGTCGACAAACACGTGCTCCAGTCCTGGAACGACATTCTCGAAGAAGGCCGCGTGCCCGTCGAACAGTCCCGCATGGTCTACACCGTCAACCGATCCGTCGCCAGCGTGCTCGAAAAGCTCGCCGAAGCCCCTCGAATCGGGTCGCTCGATCTCAACTTCTCGCGTGGCTGGGACGAGTCGATCGACCGAAAGAAGGGCTACTTCGAGTCGAGATGGGGTGTTCCTGAATCGTGGGATCAGGTCATTCTGCAGGGTCCGCACCTGCACGTCGCGACCCCGCTCTACAAGTCACCGAACCCGACCATGCTGCACAACCAGGACTGGACCGCCACCGACTTCGAAACACTGGCCGAAGACGCCATCCCGGCAACGTCGTACAAACCCGCCGGCAGCCAAGCTTGTTACGACGCCGACTACACAACCTGGCGGATCAACGGCGAAGAAGTCCGTGCTAGAGATTGCTATCGAGTCTCCTGGCGAGCGATGGCGGCCAATACCGGCGAACGCACCCTGATTCCCGCAATCATCCCCCCAGGCACGGCGCATGTGAACGTCGTATTCTCGGCAGCAACGACGGAGGTCGTAGATCTCGCAGTCATGGCAGGCAACGTTTCATCGCTTATCGCCGACTTCGCAGTGCGAGTGGCGCCTACAAGCAACATCTACCTCCGCGCCTTCGCACGGCTACCGCTGGTAATCAGCCCAGTCCTCCGACCGCTTCTGATCGAGCGCGCCCTGCGTCTCAACTGCATCACCAACGCCTACGCCGACCTCTGGCACGACGTCATGGGCACCCCCTGGACCTGGCACACCCCGCTCCGCAAACCCGAAGACCGCCGCCAAGCACTCGTCGAGATCGACGCACTCGTCGCACTCGGGTTGAGCCTCACCGCCGACGAACTCTGCACCATCTACCGCACCCAGTTCCCCGTGCTCTACGGCTACGACCGCAAAGCCGGATTCGATCGCGAAGCAGCCCTGCGCACCGCATACGCGCGATTCAATGTCACCCAAGGAAACTGACGAGTATGCCTTCTGCTCGGGATCCGCTACGGCCAGTTCCGGGCGATATCTGGCTGACGGCGTTGCCAATATGCCTCGATCTGCTCGCGTTTCGCCGGCAAGGTCGGATCGTCGGCAACATCGTCCATGAAGCCCAATCCCAGGACGATTCTCGCCACGGCCTGTTGCGGCACACGAGGGCGGTACCGCTCGAGAAAGAACTCCAGCCCCTGCTCGGCGCGGAGGTCTGTTTTCTGTTCGACGATCATTAGATCGAAATAGTCGCGAAGTTCTCCCCGGTCGGCAATGACCTTCAGTTTGGTGGCAAATACGTCTTGAAGACTCGCAACCTGAATGCCTCCGATTTCCTGCACCGGGGCAAGCAGGTGTTGCGTGGTCGCATCCAGGAATTGAACCTTCGTCTCGTCGAGAATGCCATTCAGTGTTCCCTCGTCGAGGAAAGTCGGGGTGAAGGATCCTGCTCCGGACAAGGTGTCTAGGAGACTCTCCGGATCAAAGGGTTCCGGGATGAAGAAATCGAGGTCGCGACTGACTCGGTGCAGCAAGTGCACGGTTAACGCCGTGCCACCAACGAGGTACCCGTTCGCGGGCACCAGCGGCGCGACCTTGACCCAGGTCGACATAGTCGATTCGGGAAGCAGCGTACGCAGCTCAGCCGGCAGCTGGCTCACGCCGCCGCCGATCGGTATGCCGCGAGGTTACGGGCAAGCGCCATTCGTTCTGGCGTTGCGTGACGGAGTGCCGCGACCGACAACAAGGCCTCAGCTGGCAGATTTTCAGCCGCCCAACCCCACGCTGCGACATCGTTCGACATCAAGAGCCGTGAAGCCAGATATCGAGCATCCCGCTCGGGATCGAGACACTCGACGTCGGCATTCCAGAAAAGATATGCAAAACGCTGCGGGATTCTGGCATCCGGCACAACTCCACCTCCAAACGTCATTATCTCGCATTTTGCGTAATGCCATCCCGGAAGAGTGACGTGAATCGCGCGTACGCAGTGCGCAGGGCTGCTTCGCGATCGAATCCGGCTTTGCGGTCGTAGCCGTAGAGCACGGGGAACTGGGTGCGGTAGATGGTGCAGAGTTCATCGGCGGTCAGGTTGAGTCCGAGTGCGACGAGGGCGTCGATTTCGACGAGCGCTTGGCGGCGGTCTTCGGGTTTGCGGTGTGGGGTGTGCCAGGTCCAGGGGGTGTCCATGACGTCGTGCCAGAGGTCGGCGTAGGCGTTGGTGATGCAGTTGAGGCGCAGGGCTCGCTCGACGAGAAGCGGACGAACGACCTCAGAGGTGACCTGTGGCAGTCGGTTGACGGTCACCGACGTGATCACGGCTTTTGGGGCGGAGCGTACTGCGAAGTCAACCACGAGCGCTGATGCCACCGCTGACATGAGTGCTAGGTCGCGGCTCTCCGAGAGGCCTGCCGAATTGATCCCATTGATGTGCGCGGCGCCCGGCGGAATGATCGCAGCAATCAGGGTCCGCTCGCCGGTGTTCGCAGCCATGAATCGCCATGCCAGGCGATAGTGATCCCGTGCGTGGATTTCGTTGCCGTTGATTCGCCAGGTTGTGTAGTCGGCGTCGTAACGGGCTTGGCTGCCGGCGGGTTTGTACGACGTTGCCGGGATGGCGTCTTCGGCCAGTGTTTCGAAGTCGGTGGCGGTCCAGTCTTGGTTGTGCAGCATAGTCGGGTTCGGTGACTTGTAGAGCGGGGTCGCGACGTGCAGGTGCGGACCCTGCAGAATGACCTGATCCCACGATTCAGGAACACCCCACTCTGATTCGAAATAGCCCTTGGTCCGGTCGTTCTTCTCGTGCCAGCCAGAACTGAATTGCAGGCCGAGAGATCCGATTCTGGGTGCTTCGGCGAGCTTTTCGAGCACGCTGGCGACGGATCGGTTGACGGTGTAGACCATGCGGGACTGTTCGACGGGCACGCGGCCTTCTTCGAGGATGTCGTTCCAGGACTGGAGCACGTGTTTGTCGACGGTGATGATGCGTCCGGCGTGTGGTCGCAGGTCCCATTTGCCGTCGGCATCTTTCAAACCGGGCTCAACGCCGGAAC
The DNA here is from genome assembly GCF_007489285.1 of Skermania sp. ID1734. GTDB lineage: Bacteria > Actinomycetota > Actinomycetes > Mycobacteriales > Mycobacteriaceae > ID1734. The sequence continues at coordinate 32,840 of NZ_VLIY01000001.1, read as the reverse complement.
CATCGTGTTCGAGCGACCGGAGAACCGTGTCCGGGTGGTACAGCGACGTCGCATGCCGGAAACTCGCACCCCGCTCGCTGCCGTAAACGTGAACGCCGTAACCGACATGGTGGTCAATTTCGGAGAACAGCTGAAGCTCATTGATGAACTGCCAGTGCCGCCTCAACGTCCGAAAAGTCGCTCTCCGCAGGACTCCCGCCTTCTCATCGGTGAAATGCGTCTCCGGATGGATCAGACCAACCGAACCTGTTGGTCTGGCGTGCCGCCATGTCTGCAGCATGAAGCATCGATAAAGGTCTGGCTGAAGTCCGGCCAGGAGTGGATACACACTCGGGGAACCGGTAAAGGCTGAGGTCGATGTAACGTCGACGGCTCCCTGGAGTACCAGCTCGCGGATGCCGGGTATTGCGAGTGTTGCTTCACGCTTAGTTGCGATTTGCCCTTGAGTTGGCTTGACCGCCAGTTCCCACCACGGGTCGCCTTCTGCGAGGAGCGCACTAACATCCGAGCGAGGCCGCACCCACGGCGGATTACCGACCTGTAGATCGAACCCGCCGCGAGCGAATACCGGCGCGAAGTCGAGTTCCCAATGAAAGAAGCCCTGAGACTCAGCAATTTCAGCCGCAACCGACAACCATGGGAAGGCGTCGACAGCCAAGTCGATCGACTTCGCTTGCGAGAACGTCCGATCCATATCCTCGGCGACGTCGAGCTCCTGCCAGTTCATGTCGGCGGCGAGGCTTGTCTGGCCGTACTTCTCGAACTTGCCCGCCTTAGGCGGCACTCCGAGAACGGCCTCGAGACCACCGATCCATTGGTCCCAGTCCGGTGGAGGCACATCAACCGTCAAGGGCCAGAACCACATCGCGCACCACGCATCCATCACGCGCCGCAACCGACGGTATGCCCCGTCTTTGTCATGCAGCACCTGCTCGATCTGCTCGCGTGTCACAGCGACCGGCGGCTGCTGTTCGCGCTGCAATCCCCACAGATCGATATCACGTCGGATCTCCGACTCCGCGATCGTCAACCGGCGCAGCGTGAACTCCCACAAGATTTCGACCCGTTGAGCCATCGCTTCGAGCCGTTTCACGATCGATTTGCTGGGGGCCTTACGAATCTCATTGCGCCACAGGCGCAACTGCTCGCGCTTCTCTGGCGCGTATGTCTTCGCCTCGGCGGTATCGATCGCTGCGCCCCAACCCTGCGACGGCAGCAGGAAGTGGTGGACTCCAGCGCCGATCTCCTCGCCAAGTGGGACGTCCGTCGGAACTTCCGTCAGCCACTGCTTCCTCGCCAGCGATGTCGGCGTATACGCCGCTCGCCGCGCACCGATCAACGAGTTACCTCGACGTAAATGCAATCCGAACCACGGGGCCTGCAGCCCGGCGACCATCGTGTCCAACCACAGTGAAATCTCCGCGAGTTCGACTGCAGTGGCATTGAGGTCCACCCCATACACCTGGTGCAAGGCTATGTGCGCCTTCACCTTTTGCAGCTCCATTGGATACTGGTCGGCGTCGATCAGCTCTCCGAGATCATCTTGCTGGCGCTTTAAGTACTCGGCGGCGAGTTGGCGCACCGCCTCGATGGCGAAGGCGCCCGACCCGAGCGCGGGCTCACAGATCGTCAACTCCAGAATCTGCTCCGGTGCCGTCCACGTCCCGTCCTGATCCAGCAGTTCCTCGAGCGCCTGCGACACAACGAACTTGGTCAACACCTCAGGCGTGTAATAGGACGCCGATTGCTGGCGCTGCCGGCCAGCAAGCCGGAACACGAACGTGCCCTTGTGATGAATCACCGGCTTTTCCTCACCGGTCACCTCATCGACGTGCCGGACGAAGTCCTTGTCGGAAAGGTGATCGGCGCGGTCGACCGGTACCACCCAGGAGCCTTTCTCCGGGTCGCCGTTTTTTGCAACCTCGTACAGGTCCTCCTCGGCAAAGAAGCCGGTGTAGGACATCAGGCCCTCATAGACGGCTCCAAGTTGATTGATACCAAGCTCGGCGTAGGAGATAAAGCCGCGATCAGATCCCTTGCGGCTCTTCGATTCCTTCGACAGCAGCAGGTGTTCCAGCACTCGCTGCACAGCCTCATTACCGAGGCGCACTTCGTCGATCAATGCAGTTGCTTTGGGGGAGAACAGGTCCGCGCGCAGCGGGTTGAACTCCAGGCCGGGCGCCGGATTATCGACTGTGTCTTCGGCCGGAGCCGGCGTGTGGCCGCGATCGACCAACCGGAATAGCGTCGCCAGCGATTCGTACAGGTGGGTGCCGCTCTTGGCCTGTGGCGACACGAGTTCGGTGAGCACGAGCTCGCGTAACCGATCCAAGCCATAGCCTTCGCCGTACTCCGGCGCGCCAACCGGTAGCACCCGCATCTCCGGGGAGGCCTCTGCGTACAACAGAAACAGAATCCGGTACAGGAACCGCAGTGCGTGCTTCGCCAGATCTTGACCGTCGACGCCGTCCATCGTCAGGCCGCGATTCGCCCGCCGGCGTACGACCTCGTTCGCGATGATCTCGATCGACAGCCGGATGCCCTCGCGCAAATCCTTGGACACCCCAACGGTGTGCTTGACAGATTCCTCCAGCACACGTGACCACCAGATGTTGCCATCGGCGTCCGGCAAAAGGGCTTGCTTACCGAAGATAGCTGCCACTCTGTCGATCTCGCCGCCGCGCGACTCGTCTCGTCGTTCCAGCGCCAGCAACAGGTCGACGGCCAGGTATCGCCCCTCGGCCCACCGCTCCGCCTCCGCCAACAGCAGCCACTGGCCTGCCTGCACCACCGCAAAGGCGGGTGGCGTGTCCGACCGAAAGGCCGCCGACACCACCTTCGAAACCGACTCGATCGGGTTGGCCTCCTCGGTGGCTGGCTTGATCAGCCTGCCGGTGTAGGAATCGAGCAGAGCCTCAATCGACTCGACCGGAACCGCCTGCAAGAACAGCACACTCGTCATGCCGACCAGTTGCGCGTTCGGGATCTCCAGCTCAGCGCCGGCCCGCTCGGCGGTGAACGTCGTCAGCTCACCCGGGTAGCCGAAAGCGGCACGAACGCTGGCGTGTACGTCTGCGGCGATGTCCGGGTACTCCGCCAAGCCGGCCAGTGCGGCCTGCAGCTCGCGGCCCGCGCTCAGTAGCTCCGACCGGACGGTGCCACGGCCCTCCTTGGCTTCGCCGTCCCACTGCTTCCGTAGCTCAATCACCTTGCCTTGGAATGACTCTTTGGCCGAATCGGTGGTGAAGTAGTGCTCGCTGATCCAGTCCTCGCCGATGACGATCGAGTCGAATGACGGCACGTCACTGCTCCTTCCGGTATTCGACGGGCGTATCCGAAGGCACGATTACCAGCAGTGGTCGGGTCAACTGCTGGGTGGGCGCGAGCGACTCCGCCAATCGTTGCTCCTCGGCAATTCGGCGAGAAAGCTTGCGTACCCTCGATTTCTGGCTACCAATCGTTGTCATGCGTTCAGCGTCGGCGTGCCACTGGTCTGCCCTGCGCCGCCATCGCACCAATCGCTCCTCGGCGGCTTGCTCTTGGCTGTTCAAAACCATGCGCATGGTTTGGCGGCCGTGTTCCACCGCCACCGGAACGAGCGCGCGGTACTTAGCCACGTCGGTCACCGGGCCAGGATTGGCTGACCCCGGTCGCAGAGCGGTGTCGGTAATCAGAAATTCGAGATCTTCCAGCGGTTCCACGAGACAGAAGGTCGGTTTCTCACTATTTGGAAATTCGGCGGTGGAGAACACCCGCGAGATCAATTGGCCGCGTTTGTTCATCAACGTTCCCATCAGCAGCACCAGCGGTGCCTCGACATCGCCACGGATAACGAAGATTTGGTTGCGCCCGAGCGCGCTGAGTGCACGGTCACTGGCCCAATCGAGCACGGGGTGCAACGGACCCAGGAAGTGGGCCTCTGGCCACGTAGTCTTGTTGATACCTTTGCCTTCTCGTGCTGCACGCAGCTGGGCATTGCCAACGGCAGTTGACGTGGCGAGTACGAGTCGCTCGCGAACGCGACCATACTGCAGGTAATTCTGCGGCAGTTGCGCGAATCGCTGTTGCAGGTCCTTGGGTGGAGTGAGCTCGGCGATGGCATGGTTGGCGTGCACGGTCCATCCGACGCCACCGTCCTCCAGCGGTGCGTGTGGGACGTCGTTGAACGCGGCCCGCAACGCTTCGTCGAGGAACGTGATGTCGTCTGGGTAAAGGCTCTCGCGTGGTGATTCCTGTAACGGTTCCGGCTCATTCTCCATCTGGTCGAACTGAGCGAATATCGCGTCCAGATCGTCGCCGGCCGCGATGTCTTCGATACCACGAACCTGTTCGTCGAGCGTGGTCTTACGTGCGAGCACCTCGCGGATCGCTGACTCTTCCTCGCTGACACTGTGTTTGCCCATTAGCGAGGACACGTCGCCCAGAGTCTCGTGTGCCTTATTCTCACGTTCCAGCAGCCGTGACAGCACGCGCAGGTCGCCGGAGAAGTCCGGATCGGACGGCTCCAGAATCAGCGAGGAGATCACCGGTGGATGCTTCTGCCCGTACCGATCGATGCGACCGTTGCGCTGCTCGATCCGGATCAGGCTCCACGGAATGTCGTAGTGGATGAGGTGATGACATTGCGCGTGCAGGTTGACGCCTTCGGAGGCGACGTCGCCGGTCACCACTACCCGGATCGGAGAAGTTTCCAGCTTGAAGCTGTCCACGATCTCCTGCTGTTCGACGTCCGAAAGCCCGCCGTGCAGCATCGCCACGTTTTCCTGCTTGAGTTTAAGAGCGGGCGGCAGATGCTGCCGCAACCAGTTGAGAGTGGCGACGCGCTCTGCGAACACCACTGCGCGCATGCCTGTCTTCGGTCCGACGCCAATCTCGGTCAGTCGCTCGACAAGCGCAGCAAACTTGCCAGCCTGGTCGTCGAGTGCTTTGGCGTTGAGCTCATCCAGGGTGGCTAGTGCCAGCAGTTCCTGGTGTTCGGCAGGGTCGTTGTCGGCGAGTTTGGCGCGTCGTTGCTTGATCGATTCGGCCAGCGCGGCGGGGGAGGAGAGAAAGGCCTTCGCAAGCGTCCACGGAAACAGCCGGTCGGCCTTGCCCGAGTACGGTGACCGACCCGATTCCGGGTGCAGCCATGTCTGTGAAAGCTCCTGTGCTACCGCATCTTCTGCGGGTGAAGGCAATACCAGCTTGTGTACGGGCTGGGCGCGTTCCGCCCAGTCACTTCCTACCTCAGCTGCGACTTCGGGGTGGTGGCGGTGCCGTCGGATCAGCAGCGAAGCAACATCGTCCTTGGTAAAGGTCCCATCGGGCCTCACCACGGTGGGATCGAGCAGTCGCAGCAGCTCGGCGAACGATTCCTCTCGTCCGTTGTGTGGCGTCGCGGAGGCAAGGATCAGCGCTTCGGTGTTCGGCGCCAGCAGCCGAGCTAGTTCATTGTTTTGGGTACCCACGTTGGTGAGGTTGTGCGACTCGTCGATCACCACGGCATCCCAGTGATGGCGCGCGAGGTGTGCCTTGTAACGAGGGCTCTTCAAGGTGTCGATCGAGATGATCGCGCGTTTGAAGTACGTGAATGGGTTGCGTGTGGCCGGCAGCTTCTGGCGGACCTTTTGAATGCCGGCCGAATCGAGACGCACGAATGGCAGTGCGAACCTGCACCACAGCTCGTGCTGCATCTGCTCAAGCACGTGCTTGGGTGTGACGATCAGGATCCGCTCGCCCCGGCCCCGGCGAACCAGCTCCGAGAGGATCATGCCAATCTCTAGGGTCTTGCCCAAGCCAACCGCATCGGCGATCAATATGCGGGGCCTGATGTGCTGGGGGTCAAGAGCTTTCGCAACGGCTACACGCTGATAACCGAGTGAATCGGCAAGCATTCGGGTGGAAACTGTCACCGCCTGATCGCCATACGGGTACGGAGTCTTGCGCAGCAACGCCTCCAACCACAGCCGCGACTTGCGATAGCCGGGCGAATCATCACTGACGACGTCGGCCTGTGCGGGATCGAGTACCTCGATGTGATCGAGGGTGGAGTAGAACGCCGCCGTGGTGTCGGCGACCAGTTCCGACAGGCCGCGAGCCCGAATCAGCCAGCCGTCGGTTCCCTGCTCAGCAGCCGTGACCAGCCATTCCTCGTCGCGGACCACGATGATCGAGCCGGGCGCGACATTCAGATCGGCCCCCGAACAGACTGCGGTCATCCCCCCACCCTTTCGCAGTGGTAATGGTGAGGGAAGGTTATCCGACAAAACGCGCAGCGCGTTCTTGTCGGTGGGGTGTGCGAGTCTGACCGGCTCGATTCAGATCGCACAGAGAGGGGACTTCAATGTCGGGCGTTAGTGGTGGATCGTTCTTGGCGACCTGGCTCGGCGACGAGGAGTTCCGCGTTGCGCAACTGCTGGAGCGCTCGTCGTTGGTCGTGGAAGCCAATCTGAGTGAGGACGAGATCAGGCGTGCGCAGGGCTTTTATGGCCGCCGGGCTGACCAGCTGCTGCGCATCGGCTACACCCCTGCGGAGGTAATCAAGAAATACCCGGCGTTGACGCTTGCCATCTTGGTAGGTCACGCAGGTCTTGCGTACGACCAGGGCCGGTACTGGGATGATTTCTGGGACGAGCTTGGAATACCGCGGGACCAGCAGTTCGAGAACGCATTGCGGATGCAGCTGACCCCGCTACTGCGGCGATTCAAGCTGGCCCAGTTTCCGAATCTTGACAAGGACTACGTCCGGCTGATGGCGATGCACGCCGGTATCCCCGGCCATTGCCTGCCCGACCTGGTCAAGGTGATCGAGCAGCACTTCGTCGAGGGTCGCGAGCACTCGGCGGCAGCAATCGTCGAATGGCTGACCGAGCCCGGCAAGGAATATCGCTTGAACGCCGTCGACGTTCCCGTCCGAAATTTCATCCATTTCGGTGGCGAGTTCGCCTTGGACGTGCTCGACCGGATTGTCGAGTTTATCGATCACGTCGTCGAAAATCCTGGTTCGTGGGACGAGATCGAGCTGGAAACATCGACGACCGGACTGCCCACACTTCTGCTCGGCGCGCTGATCGATGAACTGCGTGACAATCCGATTGGCAGTGATCGCGCCGGCGGACACCGCATGCGACGCGCCCGCAGACCGCGCTTGGCGTATTCGATTACCGATGACCAGATTCAGGTCGAACTGCCGTACCCGGCGACGGGTGCGGGCGAGCCGTGGCGCGTCACGTTCGATGGCGACACCCGCGAAGTCTGGGCAGAACGAGGCTGGGGAGTCGACGGCGACGCGCATCCACCCACGGTCGTGCCGGTGGCGGCGCCGGTTCGCGAGGTGTTGGTCGAGCATCGTGCAAGCGGCACGGTCGTCACTCTGCCGGTGGTGGACAAGAACGATCCTTTGCTGCTGTTCGTGGAAGACGGACGACAGATTCCTCGTACCGCGGCTCTGCCGCAGGGCACCATTCTGGCGGTCTATCCCTACGACGGGGAATTGTTGGACCCCATCAACCAGCAGCCAATCGCTCCTCTCGTCGAACCGTCAACTCCGGTGGGCTGGCGCGGATGGTTGGCCGCCCACATCGACTTGAGTTCTCAGCAATCGATCCAGTTTGCGCGTGGAGAGAATCGGACTGGTGCAGCACGCGGTGTCCGAACCACCGCCAGCCCAACGTTCGAACCGAGCGAGCCGGTAGTCGGGCTACGGACGGTGCGCGGAATGAAGGTGTACGCGAAGCGGCCAACGGTGTCGTTACCCGCGCACCCGGCAGGCCATCCAATGGATTGGCGGGTACGCGTTCGACGCAGCGGAGATCGCGAATGGTTCATCGACCGGATTCAGACCGCTACCAACGACCCGACGGTGATCGACCCGTTCGACGGGGCAAGTCGGGGGTTGATCGGCCTCTACGAGATCGTCATTGCAGGTCCACTTGGCGGTGATCTACGCCAGCAGATCTATCTTGCTGAAGGTCTATCGGTCGCTTTCGACCGCGATTTCCGGTTCCCGGTGGCAGCAGGGTTATTGCCGGTCACAGCGCAAATCCGGTCCGACGGTCTGCTGCAGGTCGATCGCTCGTTGCTGACGTTCGCCGCGACCGACAGGGAGTTGCCGGTCGAGGTCAGCTCCGGTAGTAGGCGCTTCAAACTCGTCGTAACGCCTCCACACATCGAGATGCGAGTGGACGCGCCAGGCAAGCCGGCCAGGTGGCGGACCAAGCCGCAGGTCCTGAGCCCATTCGAGCTCGACGACCATCTGGTCATCGCCGCGCGGGTCCCGGCGGCGCAGCGCGTCGATTTTGCGTTGGTCGAGGCGGGCGGCCGGACACTCCAGGTGATCGAGCCAGAAGTGCTCGCTGAGAACACCTTTCAGTCCACGACACGCAAGTTTGCCGATGCTGCACAAAGGAAGGGCGAAGGCCGAATCGTCGCGCGCCTCACCGATACCCACGGCAAACTCACCACCGTTGCCCTTGTGCACGTGCAGAAGGCCCGTCTGTGTCGATCCATTGCAATTGAAGCCGAACAACTCGTCTTCGACGGACTTGCGCCCGGACAGGACATCGCAGCATGGGTCTGGCCGACTACTGCGCCGTGGCGGACTCCAGCGACCATTGCCATCACCGGGTCGAAGGTTGCATTGCCTGATGACCTCATAAATGCCGGACCACTACTCATAGAGGTATTTGTCGACGACCCGTGGACCACGATCACCCCTCCGGGTTGGCCTGACTCATCGGCGTGGCGAGTTGATCAACCCGGTTGGGTCCCTGATCCCAACTATGCTAGGCAATCCCTGTCGCGATTTCTCGCCGGAGAAGGGGCAGCGCCCGCCGCGGACGTCACGGTTCCGGAGGTATGGGCCGCGCTGGCGCGTCTGCCGTTCGATTCCGAAGACGTCGACACGCAACAACTGCGCGGTGCCCTCACCGGGAGCCTGCAAGCCAATCCAAGGTCGGCCTTGGAGTTGTTGGGCGACAGCACCATTCCCATGAACCAGATGGCGACACTGCTGATCCGATGCGGTCTTGTCAACCAAAGCTTCGCCGCCGATTTCACCGACAACGAACTGCACACCAATCCCTGGGTTGGATGCATGGTGGAAATCGCCGACCTCCCATCGCTTTACAAGCGCAGGTCACAGGTCGCGGAGGAGCGCCGCGAGTCGATCACTTATCTCGCCGATAAAGGGGGTGACTTGCTCATAGACGTTCTGCGAGTAGGAAAAGCGCGGGACCTGAACTACGGGCTCTTCGATAAGAATGTCGAAAGGCTACACGCGCTCCCACCTGCGCAGGTAGAGAGGATCTTTGAGAGTTTTCGCCTTGTTCCCGCGGGTTACCTTGACCTCGACACACGGGTCAGCGGAAACGTCGACGCCTTCCACAGTCGCAGCGAGTGGATGCGACGTGGGTGGTCCGCGGAGTTCACCGCAGCTACGCTGAGATCTCTCGAAAAGGTCAAGCGGGCCGGTCGGGACTTACACAATGTCATTGCTGCGAGAAACGAGGCCCTCACGGGAGTCGATACTGTCACAAACCCGTGGATGCTGATGTCGCTGCAGTCGCTCACGTTGGCGGTGCTAGCGAGACTCGACGCGCATGGAATGGTGCGGCACGCGGGACTGACCACCGACGTCATGGAGGCCTGGGCCCGGATGGCGGAGTTGGCGCCGAAGCTCGTCTTCACTGACTTGTTGATTGCCGAAGCGCTCGTGACCCATGCCGTATACGGCGACCTGATCGGAGAAATCTCGTGATCAACATCCTTGATCCGCTAGCGGCCGGCCAAAAGGTCGAAGAAACCTATAAGCGCTACCTGAAAACACTTGTGGCACCCCGCGAACCGACGATGGCGGCGGCTTTCGAGGCGGTTGTCGACCAAACGACTGCACTCACAAAAGGGCCGTTACTCGAGCTCACGCCACCGTATGCACCTGGGCTCAGCGTGCGGAAGCTCGTGGACGAAGGTGTGTTGCATCGAGGGTTTCTCCGCATCGGGACCGATGTCGACCGCCCGCTGTATCAGCACCAGGAAGCGGCGATCAGAAAGATCTTGGCCGGGCGCAATCTCGTGGTCAGTACGGGAACCGGTTCGGGGAAGACCGAGAGCTTCCTATATCCGATTTTGAATTCCCTTGTAGCCGAAGATGCCAACGGCACATTGGGGCCAGGCGTGCGGGCGCTGCTGCTGTATCCGATGAACGCCCTGGCAAATGATCAGCTCGGGAGGCTGCGGGAAGTACTTGAAACCATGCCGGAGATCACCTTCGGTCGTTACACAGGTGAGACAAGGGAGCAGATTCGGGATGCGGAAGCGCAGTTCCGCGAGACGAATCCGGGACAGTCGCGTCTGCCAAACGAACTGATCAGCCGCGAGGAGATGCGAAGCACGCCGCCGCACATCCTCCTCACTAATTACGCGATGCTCGAGTATCTCCTGCTGCGTCCCAAGGACATAGACCTTTTCGATGGACCATGCGGGAAAACGTGGAGATTCATTGCCCTGGATGAAGCCCACGTGTACGACGGGGCACAAGGCTCAGAGGTCTCCATGCTGCTGCGGCGGCTACGTCAACGGGTTGCCTCCGGTTCGCGGCTCCAGTGCATTGCAACGTCGGCGTCTCTCGATGGTGATCCGGAAGATGCAATGACCTTTGCCCGCAACCTGTTCGACGTACCCTTCGAGTACAGCGACAACTCAGATCAACAGGACCTCGTGCGAGCAACTCGGGTCGCTCAATGTACCAAATCGACCTGGCAGATGACCGATGACCAGCTACTTATCTGGGCCAGTCCCGGAGCCTGCCTCGACGATCTGGCGACATACTCCCCGCTGGGCGATGCTGCTGATGCCCTGTTGGCCGAGCGACACGTGGTGCAGCTTCGGCAGCTGCTCTTTCAAGAAACAGCAGCAGGCGCTGAACGACGCCCGATGGAGGTCACCCAGCTCGAAAAGATCTTGTATGCCAACGATCCCGATGCCGGCGCGAAGCTGGAAGCGCTGGTGTACTTAGGTAGCAAGGTTTACGACAGCTCGGGCAACCCGGTGCTCTCGGCGAGGTACCACATGTTCGTCCGTGCCACAGAAGGAGCGTTCGTCAGTTTCAGCGACAACGGACCGACGATCATGCTGGCGCGACATGAGGTCGACCCGACAACAGGGCGGGCGGTATTCGAGTTCGGAACCTGCACTCGTTGCGGCGCGGTGCATCTCGCCGGGGATGTGCAGACGATCAAGGGAACCCAGTACTTTCGGCCGTCGATCAAGAACGATGCGTCCGTGAAGTGGTTGGTTCTCACTGACTCCGAGGCAGACATCCTCCTGGATGAGGACGAAGACACGCTATCTGAAGAGAAGGCGAAAGACGATCCGCTGGTTCGTCACCTGTGCACCGGATGCGGATGTCTGGGCGGCCCTGATTTGCAGACTTGTCCGAATCCCAACTGCCCGGGCGGTCAGATTCGACGCGTACGAGAGCACAAGTCGCCCAACCGAGTCATGAGCACCTGCACCGAATGTGGGGCCCGGTCGCGCCAAGTCATTCGTCGGTTGCGGACAGATGTGAACGCGGCGCCGGCGGTAATTACCACTGCGCTCTATCAACAACTTCCCAAGGCGGGCGGCGAGGCTGGACTGGAAGTGGGTGAAGGGCGGAAACTGCTGATGTTTTCGGACTCGCGGCAGGCGGCCGCATTCGCCGCCCCATACCTCGATCGAACCTACCGGCGAGTTCTCGAACGACGTTACCTGATGATGGCGCTGCAGGACCGGAAGTACACAGACGAGGAACTGACGGTCGAGGACTTGGCGCTCGTAGCGCGCCGGAAGGCAAAGGATGCACAGCACTTTCCCGTTGACGCGGGAATCGTCGCAATGGAGAAGGAGTCCAACGAGTGGGTCATGAGTGAGCTGATGACCATGGAACAGCGCCAGTCGCTGGAAGGGTTGGGCCTCATGCGGGTTTCGCTCGATCGGTCACGGGCTCAGCCGATTCCGCGAGGTTTCGAGCAGATTGGATTGAGCTCGGCCGAAGTGTGGGATCTGCTGGACGAACTTGCCAAGTCGGTACGACTGCAAGGTGCAGTCAACCTTCTTGACGAAGTCGATATCAAGGGTGAGCGTTTCGAACCGCGGAATGCACGTATCCGAATCCGCCGACTCGAATCCGACAGAGCGAAGAAGATCATTAGTTGGTGCCCAAGCGGGCGCCCGGGCACCACAAACAACAGAATGAGGTTCCTCGAGAAGGTGCTACGGGCGGTGGACGGTTCCGTGCCGGCAGAGAAGGTGCTGGACACCTGCTGGCGGTTCCTATCCGAATGTGGTTTCTTCGCCCTGGAATCCGACAAGTTCGCGTCCGACGTATACCAGCTCGATCACAAGCGCCTCGTCGTCACCAACGGCCGGAATTCCGACTGGTACCGCTGCGATACCTGCCGGCAGATAAGCGCATTCAACGTCCGCGGTGTCTGCCCCAACATCGTATGTTCGGGCACCCTCGTGGCCTTCTTGGTGCCGGATCTCGCGGCCGACACGAATCACTACCGAAGCATGTATAGAACGTTCCATCCGGCACCACTAAGCGCGAAAGAGCACACAGCGCAGTGGGATTCGCAAGAAGCCGCACGGATTCAGCGCGAGTTCGTCGCCGGCAAGATCAATGTCTTGTCGTGTTCGACGACATTCGAATTAGGTGTTGATGTGGGTGCGCTCCAATCCGTGGTGCTTCGGAATATGCCACCGAAAACTGCGAACTACGTGCAGCGAGCCGGCCGCGCTGGTCGTCGTGCGGATTCCGCTGCATTGGTTTTGACCTATGCGAAGCGCAGTTCTCACGATTTGGCAAAGTTCCAGAACCCTGAATCGATGATCGCCGGCCACATGCGGATACCGTGGGTGCCGGTGGACAACGAGAGAATTGGCCGCAGACACGCACACTCGATCGCGCTAGCTGCCTTCTTTCGTCATTCTTACGAGACATTCGGACAGCAATGGAGCAACGCAGGCGAATTTTTCAGTCCGGGACCGAACGGTGCATCGCCAGCCTCGGCGGTGCGGTCATTCCTGACTCCCGTTCCGCCGGTGGTCGACGCCGCACTACGAGCGGTGCTACCGCAACCGGTACAGCGTGAGATCGGTGTCGAGACTGGCGCATGGGTCGCAGAACTCGACCGCTTACTGCGCAGAGCCGAGCAAGACGTTCAGGAGGATGTCTCGATCTTCGCCGGGCTCATGGACGAAGCGGTGAAGGAGAAGAAGTTTGGCCTCGCCGGCCGCCTGCAGCGAACGCTACGCACCATCGAGGAGCGGCAGTTGATCGGCTATTTGGCTAACCAGAATGTCTTGCCTAAGTATGGGTTTCCGGTCGATGTGGTGGAACTCAGAACCATGCATAGTGGAGAGCCGTTAGGAGCCAAACTGGATCTATCGCGAGATCTCAGTCAGGCGATTTACGACTATGCGCCAGGTAACCAGATCGTTGCCGGTGGCAAGCTGTGGACATCGACGGGATTGCACAAGCTCCCGAAGCGCGAGCTGCCGAACTTCAAGTACCGCGTCTGCAGCAATTGCACGAGATTCGAATGCGGACACGAGCTCGATGCGCTTGCGGTTTGCCCCACTTGCAATGAACAGTTCGGAGCGATTCGGACGATGGTCGTCCCCGAGTTCGGGTTCATCGCAGATCGCGAGCCCAAGGATGTAGGCATTGCCCTGCCGGAGCGAAAATGGCACGGGGCCAGCTACGTTGAGGACGTCGGCGATGAGATTGACACGTTCACGTGGCAATCGGCAGGTGGGATCGAAGTTTCCGCCCGAGCAGGTACGCGAGCAAAGCTGGTAGTGATTTCTGATGGCGATGGGCGTGGCTTCCGCATCTGTGACTGGTGTGGATGGGCAGAGCGGGCCAGCAGTGCCGTTCGTCGTGCGCACAGCCACCCGCAGACCGGGCACCAGTGTGAGGGCCCGCAGCGCGCGGTATCACTTGCGCACAGGTACCAAACGGATGTGGCCGAGTTCACCTTCAGTGACATCCGCTACGACAAAGCTGTGGAGTCGAAATGGCTTTCAGTGTTGTACGCCTTGCTGGAAGGTGCCTCCGAGAGCCTGGAGATCAGTCGCGACGATATTGACGGAGCATTGTCGTGGAGTGCGAACGGCAGACGCAGCATCGTCCTGTTCGACACCGTCCCGGCCGGGGCGGGCGCTGCCAAGCGAATCGCGGAGGAACTCAAGGTCGTGCTTCAGGCCGCTGAGACGCGTGTGCGTAGCTGCGAATGTGGTTTGGAGACATCGTGCTACGGCTGTCTTCGTACGTATCGAAACGCGCGATTCCACGATCAACTCTCGCGCGGGGGAGCGTTGAGCATCTTCCAAGAGTTGCAGGTCGTCGACGCGGGCAGAGACCACGCTGTGGATGCGACTGAAGCACCGCCTATCGTGCGCGAGCTATTGCATGCCGTTGTGAATCAAGGCTTTCCGGAGCCCGAGATTGGGATTGACGTTGGCAGCTCGAACTGGCCAATCGATGCAGTCTGGCCTGACCAGCGAGTGATTCTTGTCGAGTACCTGGGCGCCGGAGATCAAGTTGAACTGGAGAACGAGGGCTACACCGTGGTGATTGCCCACGAGGCGAACGCTTTGGAACGGCTGCGAGAGCTACTCGGATGACTTTTCATTTGACAGTTCTGCGCGAATCGATTCATAAATGGGCGCCGGTTGAGAAGAGATGTCGACATGGGTTGGTGTCCGCGTTCCTGTAACGTCCGGAAATGTTTGCCGGAGAAGGTCGATTAGTTGATGCGCCAGCTCTGCGTCGATCTGAATGGACTGGCTGCTCTTCGGCACGGATTTGCGGAGGTCGGATCCGAATGTCGACAGGTGGAGGAGGCGCTTACCACCTTCATCAATCACGTTGTAAAAACAGTCGACTTCACTCGCATGGGGCCGAATCGACTGGGTTCCGGGCTGGAGAGAACGGACACGTGCCATGAGTGGACTGTAGCGATGCAAACGATCGACGCTGAAGGGTGCGCGGTTCCAGGTACGCCGATTGGCTCAACGCCGACGGATAGTGTCGTGAACAATCGTCGGGGACGACCCGCCGCGTTTTCTGCCACCCGGGGCCACGCGCGCCCTGGTCGAACCTGTGCCGACGCTCGGCTGCCAACGATGGTGGTTCAAGGCGCGTCCTTCAGATCGACGTATGGTGATCGTGGCGAGCGTCGCGCTGCAGAGGGAGGACCGTGATGCGTTCACAAGACATTTCGGAGCCGTCAGAATCCATAACTCAAGAGCGTGAGTTAGCGGTGGTGGCTGATGAATTCGGTGCGCTCTTAATCGGCGACGAGACTGTCATAGAGGAGTTCGAGAAGAAGTGGGCGATAATTCAACCGGGCGCCGCTCTCGTTGTACCTGATCAGCGAATCGGAATTGCGGCACAGGGGATTGGCTCGTCCGCGCTTCGCCGGGCGCGGCCGATTTCGCGATACCTCGCAGGGGACGGGCTATGGAGTGAAAATAGTCCACGGCCAGCGCCAGGTACGGTCGTCACGTACCACGCAACGACACGCAGCGCTTCGAGTGGGCGAATACTGTCGAATCCGCAAATTCTCCCGCAGTCGGTGGCAGGCGGCCCATTCGCGGTGGCGATGCTGGCGGTCGAGGCAGCTTTGGCCCAGCAGACGCAGCTGATCGAGGCCCGGCTTGACCAAATCGAAGACAAAGTCGACGACGTCCTACGACTCGCGTCTGCCCAACGTCTCGGCGACGTCTATGGTCACCGACGAATTCTGCAGCGGAGGTTGAAGGACGTTTCGGACGGCAACGTTCTGACTGACACAGATTGGTCGAGTATTGCTTCGCTCGGTGCCGATCTTGAAGTCGGTGTGGAGAGACTTCGTTTTCACGCAATGCAAGTCGTTACGCAGCTCAACCCACAAGACACCGCGGACGAGCGCGCGGAGCAACTCAAGGCGGCTGTAAAGAAGGGCAGGCTCAGAGAGACGCTCAGTCTGCTGCTCATTGCACAGCAGTCGCTCTACATTTGGCAACGACTTCGTCTGGAGCGTATCCGATCTACTGAACCGCAGTACCTTCACCAGGCCGTCGACAGCGCGCGCTCAACGCTGAAGGAGCACGCTGAGGCTGACCGAGAGCTCGCGGAGACTCTCAGGCGGTTACTTGACCGACATGCAGCTCTTCGGATTTCTGAAGTACACCGCGTGTTCTCCGGAAGGGCGTTCGATAGGTACCGTGTGCCCTTGACCGAGGCCCTCGACCATTTTGTGGAAGCCCGAGCGCTCCAGATTGAGTCATGGAGCAACACAGAGAATGCGCGCCTCAAGGACGCTTATGCGGTCGCGCGGGAACGCACACGCGCGATCACGAAATCAAGTCGGCAACAGGCGGCGCGAGGCATCGCCGGCCTGGCTCGATTTGTTGAGCCAAACTCGGACACTGACGGCAGTTCTCACGAGGAGCCGTCGGCGGAACAGAATCCCGATCCATCAGTTCGCGGCGAGACTGCGGGCTGATCGGCCTAGTCCTGTCAGCGGACCCGCCTCCAACCAGAATGCTCACTTCGAAATGCACGGTTCTGTGCGGTGGTTCGAACGGAACTAACTGGCCCCTACTTCCGGCAAAACTCCGGTCGCATCAGGCCGGCAGGCGACACCGCCCGATTCTGTCGGTCGGATACGCAAGGATCGGGGCGTGAAACCTTCAAGCGGACACCTTTGCAGCTGTTCAACCTCCCGCAGCACTTCGTGATCCCACTGTTCCAGCGCCCTTATGTTTGGAAGGAAGTTGAACAGTGGGAACCGCTCTGGAAGGACATTCGCGGCATCACTGAGTTGCGAATCGCCGAACCGCGCTTGAACGCTACGCACTTCCTCGGCGCAGTGGTTCTTCAGTCTCATGAGGCGCAGAGCAAGCGGCTCACGACCTGGAACGTGATTGACGGCCAGCAGCGTCTGACGACTTTGCAAATCCTGGCCGACGCAACGTGTGCTCTCCTCACGGAGTCGGGCCATGCGCGACTGTCCGGTCGGCTCGAACGCCTTACGCACAACGACGAAATCTATGTCGAAGTTGGTGAGAGCCGACTGAAGGTTCGCCATCTCAACCAGGACCGGGATGCGTTCGACGAGGTGATGTCTGCCGAGCCGCCGGTCGACCACGCCGACTTGACTCACTCCGACTCGCAGATCGCCGCAGCGCACGCCTACTTCTCTATGGTGGTCGAGCAGTGGCTGGGTGCGCCGGAGTCGCAGGAGTACGCCATCAAGGCGGACCACCTCACTAGCGTCCTTCTCGACGGGCTTCAGCTGATCACCATCGAGTTGGATGCAGCGGAGAATTCCCAGGAGATCTTCGAGACCCTCAACGCACGCGGCACACCGCTCACCGCTGCTGACCTGGTGCGCAACTTCGTGTTTCAACGCCTCGAGGCAGAGGGCGGCGACACGGCGAAGGCCTACCGTGAGGACTGGCCGTTCGAAACCAAGTTCTGGAACCATCAAGTGAGCGTGGGACGCAACTACGTCAGTCGAAGCTCGCTGTTCCTGAACCAGTGGCTGATAGCGCGTACGGGAGAGGAAGTCAGCCCGCAGGCAACGTTCAACCGCTTCAAGTCCTACGTCGTGCTGGAGTCCGGTCGCAAGATGACCGACCTGCTGCCCATCATCAAACAGCAGGCTCGACTCTACGAAGCTTGGACCGAGGCCGCTGCCCGGCGCGGCGGAAGTCTCGATGCAGCTGAGATGTGCGTGTACCGGATGCAGGCAAGCGGGGTTGAAGTCCTCAAACCCATGCTCATCTGGCTGCATGAGCCAGGCAGGAACCTTCCACAGGAGTCCAATGCAAGGATCATTCGAGCGGCCGAGAGCTGGGTGGTACGCCGCCAGCTTCTCCGCCTGTCCGGCAGCGACCTCGGCCGAATCGTTGCCGACCTCATCGCTGCTAACTCCGCCGCACCTGCCGGTGAGTTGGTGGAACGAGTCACCCGTCACCTTGCGCGGTTGAATGTCACCAGCACCTACTGGCCAGGAGACGAGGAGATTCGGCTTACGTTGGCCACCGAGGCCGCCTACTCACGGTTCCCGCGTGGGCGGCTGCGGATGTTCTTGGAAGCGATCGAGGATCACTATCGCGCCGAGACAAGGCAACCGCAGATCGAGCGCAACGGCTACCCGATCGAACACCTGCTGCCACGGAATTGGAAGGACACCTGGCCCGTGGAGACTCCCGATGAGGCTGAAGCCCGGCAGGCGCGCGTCCACCGTCTCGGTAACTTGACGCTGCTGACGAAGTCGCTCAACGCCAAGGTTTCCAACGGGCCGTGGTCGGCAAAACGCGCTGCGTTGTTGGACCACAACACGATCACCGTCACTGGGCGGGTCATCAAGCGCACCGAGCAACGCGCGTGGAATGAGGAGCTGATCGACGAGCGGACAACCGAGCTGATCGATAAGCTCCTCGAGATTTGGCCAGTCCCCGAGGGACATTACGGAAAGGTCGTTGACCCGCAGACCAAGGCAGGCGACTGGGTTGAGTTGAAACACCTGATCGAAGCTGGACTTCTCGCCGCAGGCGACAAACTCGTGGCCACCCACCGAGACTTCAAGGGCAAGGAGGCCACCTTGACCGCCGACGGTGCCATCGAGTTCGACGGCAAGCGTTATACGTCTCCGTCCGCAGCCGGCTGCGCCTTGCGCAAGAACGCCACGAACGGTTGGTATTTCTGGGCAGTGACCGATGGTCGACGACTGCGGGATGTCCGCACGGAGTTCCAGAACTCGGTACCGGCCGACGGCGAGATAGGCCCTCTACCCTCCATCGAACGACGAAAGTAAAGGAAGGGCGATGCCGATTCTTGGTCAGAACGCAATACCGACGGTCTTGACGGCCCGCATGGCGCGGATCCGTGAGCCACATGTGTCTCCGCTCAACGACCTTGCCGACGAAATCGCGGATACCTACGGACTGCCGCGCGGACATGTACCGTACGTCGATCCTGATGTTGGAGGAATTCACGCCCGAGCACTTGTCTTGCTAGACAACCCAAGTTCGCAGGCTGAGGCGGGTACGGGCTCAGGTCTATTGAGTCTCGAGAACAACGACTGGACAGCAAAGAATTGCCGGGAGGCCTACGCCAAGTACCAAATCGATTGGTCCGATGTGGTCCATTGGAATGTCTGCCCGTTCCCGATTGCCGGCACGAAGAACGGCGGCTCGTCCGCTGCCGAGCGGGCCGAAGGTGCTCGATGGACACGTCGGGTTGTCGAGATGTTGCCGAACCTGATCGTGGTACTGCCCCTCGGAAATGCAGCGCGCGACGGCTGGCGTCGTGCGTCGATTCAGCGCGCGAATTTGTTTGACTTCGGGGGCCAGAAGATTCCGCATTGCGGCAACCGAGGCCTCAACCAGCCTGGAGGTCGAGATCGATTTGAAGGTGCTATCCGTGAGATGAAGCGGCGGTTCGGATGACCTGCAGGAAGGCGCTTTGACATCGGAATATGGATGTTCGAATACAAAAGTGGGGAAACTCAGGAACAAAAACTCATCCCGCGGGTCAACGGTGCTGACTCCGACTAAGACTCGGGGGCGTTAGGCGCCATATGCTTGTGTCAAATGTCGAACAGCGTCGGCTCCGCTGGCGGCGCGAACAGCTGCATCTGCATAGCTCGTAACGGTCTCGAGGTTCTGTTCTGCGCTTTCCGCACGGGTCGCTTCGTAATCGGATCCGGCAACCCGAGATCGAGTGTCCCCAGCACGTCCGCCATTTCATGCACCGCACTAACAAGATGCCGCGGCACAAACGGATCCGCGTCCACCCGCAGCGTCGTATAGATGCCCTCGGCTTCCACATCCACGGCTATGTTCTCGAGGTTCCATTCTGCAAGTTCCACGATCGCCGCATCGCGATCCAGCACGCGACGCGCTATAAAGCCCCAGACTTCGACAACGGGTTCGTGGAGAACGACGGAAACGTCGATCCATTCGTCGCCAAGTTCGACTGTCACATCGCCATGTGAATCGCGCTCTGCCGCATCGGCGAAAGCCGACGCCAGCGTTGCCTCGACGAGCAGCCGCAGATGCGCCGCGCTGATCGGCCGCACCGCCGTACTCATCTCCAATTCTGGAAACGAGACGGCCGGACGGATCGTAAAAGGCGCAGTCTCGGGCCTCCCATGCACCACGCTCTCCAGCAGTGCCGGGTGCGGTATTCCCCACAGCTCCTGTAGTAACGCAACGGCTTTCGATGCCAGCTCATCGCAATGCCCACGGCCGCGGTCGAGGTAGAACGATGCCGATCCGTTCCGGCCTGTATTAGGGGCGTTCCAGCCGCGGGATACCAGTTCGCTTGCGTCGGTATGAAACCCCTTACTCAAGAACCGGTTCGAGGGCACCTCGCATCGGATCAGCCCATCGCCCCACGCGTAGAACTGAATACAGGCGGAATCGCCGCCTGGCGACCGGGTTCGGCGGTATTCGATCAGCAGCACATCACCGTCGCGCATGCCGTCGATGTAGTCGGCGAGGTTGCGCCGCATTTCGATCCACGCGACCGCGGAATCTTCGAATGGATTCGGCATCTTCGTCCTCCTGTCGATGTCCGCGTACGGTCGATCCCCAAGCTGTTCGATGACGTTAGCTGAACGGACCGACAAACTTTCCCTGCAAGGTTCCTCCGAGCACGCGACAACGAATGATCGCGTCTGCGGCACTGTGTGACTTCGCGTGCATCCCGAGCCCTGTCGTTTTCCCGGGCGCACTCTTGGGTAGGTCGTACTCAACGACGGGGGTTCTAGACGGTGGCTCGACGTTGAAGTTGGTTGGGGGGCAGTCGGAGCTCAACGCTCTACGCCAAGTCCATCTTCAAATGGAAAGGGGATACTGATGAAAGGTCCCGGCGTTCTGTGTTTGGAGGGAGATTGGGACCAATCTCTAGAGAGTCGTCTCAGTATCGAGACGGCGCTGCGATTGTTGGAAAACAACCACACGATTCGTCTCGTGCACCGGGACGTCGGGACCCGCGCTGAGCTCGACCACTATGTGGATAGGTGGCTAGGCGGGAAGGAGCTGAAGGGCTTTGACCTAATTTATTTGGGTTTTCATGGCTCGGCTGAGTCCTTCTACATTGGCGATGTTGGAGTGAGTCTTGACGAGTTCGCAGACCTTGTTGATGGACGCGGGACGGGCAAAGTCTTCTACTTTGCCTCTTGCGAAGTGCTAGCCGCTGAGGATGACGTCCTCACCGGCTTCTGTCGCCGCACCGGCGCCAGAGCGATTGCTGGCTACACCCGAATGGTGGGATGGGTGGAAGCGGCTGCTTTCGAACTGCTCCTTGTTTCCGCACTTGTGTCCTACAGGAACATGAAGGCCGCGTACACGGGGTTACGGAAGGAATATCCCGAGTTGACAACGAAACTCGGCTTTCGTATGGCGCACGCCAATTGGGCTTCCGAGCGTTCCATCGCTGTCGCTGCGGCGGCTAGCTGACCTTCGACTCCCTAGTCGTGCAGTTCTTTCGCGATAGGACGACGGCAATTGCGGGTCGCGATTTTGCGGTCCACGCGCGCGAATACCAGGTATCACTTCGCTGTCCGAAGATAAACGAATGAGATGAGGCAGTATGACATTTGGTCGGGTGCCTAAGTCGCGAGCTATGCCCCCAATGATCGCTAACCGCCGTACTGACGAAGCATGTTCTCTTTTCGAAAGCTACTTCAGCAAAGACTCGCAAGGCGCTCCGCTCTTTACCGGGTCCGTCTTCGAGCGCCTAGAAGATGACCGCAAGTGTCCGAACGAGTTCACGACCTCCGATTTCGTCGCGGTAAGCATGCTCAGCGTGAACGTTCCTGCTCAGGCAGCAATCCGACTGCTGGGTCGTGACCGGGACGAGTGCTCACAACTGTTTGCCGAGATTCCGATGGGCGTCGAACTTGCCGACGCCGACGACGCGCTCATCGGTCCCGACTCAGCGGCAGCGCAGCTTTGGAAGCTCCTGCGTTTCCGCGGCCGCTCCGCACGGAAAGGCGCCGGGTTGGGACAGACAACTACAAGCAAGCTCCTCGCTCGCAAGCGACCCCACCTGCTACCGGTGTGGGACTCGGTCGTTATCGGGGTGACGGGCCAACCGCACAAGGGCAGCTGGCATTGGCTCCGCGACCAGCTGCGTGCAGACGATCGCGCATTGGCTCACTGGGTACGCAACGCGGCGCCACCGGAACTCAACGATATTTCGACTCTCCGGCTGTTGGACATCTTGTTATGGATGACGGGCAAGCAGAAAGGCGCGAACGTCTGACTCGCCCGCTCTCTGCGTTGTCGCCCGACGGAATTCCCGTAAACCTCCGAGACAGCTACCTGCGCAACTGAAGAGACGCGTCTACCTGCGGAAATCGCCACCAGCAGATACACATAAGCGCAACGCAACAGGCGCACCGAACCCGACTTCCCGGACACCACCCCCTTCCCCCTGCTAAACACTTTGTATGCCTCCCCGTCCCACCCCCACCCTGCACCCACCGAACGCCCGATTCGGTAGCGCGGCGGAGAAGCAGGTGTGGCAGGCGCTGTCCACCCAACTGACCGCCCATGACTTCGTCGTCGCCGGCCAACGCGTGACCGATCATCTCAAGGACCACGAGGCCGATTTCGTCGTCGCCATCGAGGGCGCGGGCATCGTCTGCGTCGAGGTCAAGGGTGGCGAGGTTTGGCATGACGGCAACACCTGGTGCCAAACCCGCCGGGGGAGACAGGTCGTCATCGACCCGGTTCGCCAGGCCCGCGAATGCTGCTATGCGCTAAGGAGCTTCGTCGAGGCCGACCCGCGCTGGACAAAGGGCCGCATCCGTTGGGACCACGTGGTGGTACTGCCCAACACCGAAATCTCGGACGATTTTGCGCTTCCCGAATGCCCCCGCTGGAAGGTCATCGACCGCACCCAGCTCCCGCACATCGCCAAACTGCTGCGCTCGGTCCTCACTGATCAGCAGCTGAACCGGCCACTTCTCGACGCAACAGGAATCGACCAGCTGCGAACCGTCCTCGGCGGTCGGGGTCTGCCGCAGCGCGACGTCGTGGCCCGCGCGCTGGAAAACGAGAACGCCGCCGATGCGCTCACCCAACAGCAGGCGGTCATTCTCGACGCGATCAAACTTCTGCAGCGCGTCGAGGTCCGCGGTGGCGCCGGCAGCGGCAAGACTTTCCTCGCCACGGAGCAGGCCCGCCGGCTCGCCAAAGCCGGGCAACGCGTCGCGCTCATCTGCTACTCGCACGGCCTCGCGTCCTACCTGTCTCGCCTCACCGCAGGCTGGCCGCGCAAGGAACGACCGGCCTACGTCGGCGAATTCCACACCCTCGGCGTCAAGTGGGGCGCCGACAAGAGCCCCGACGAAGCGCTGCGCACCGCCGACACCATCAAGTTCTGGGAGCACGATCTGCCGCACCAAATGGCCGAGCTGGCGGCCGCACTGCCTACCGGTCAGCGTTTCGATTCGATCGTCGTGGACGAGGCACAGGACTTCGCCGACGACTGGTGGGAGCCGGTACTGACCGCGCTCGTCGACGAGAACACGGGCGGCATCTACGTTTTCAGCGACGAGGGTCAGCGCGTATTCGACCGCCACGGAACGCCGCCCATCCCGCTGGTACCACTCGCGCTCGATACCAATCTGCGCAACACTCGCCAGATCGCCAACGCATTCACTCCGCTCGTCGGCCAGCGCATGCGTCTGCTCGGCGGCGACGGACCGGAGGTCACCTTCGTTGCCACATCCGACGCGCTGAACGCCGCCGATGACCAGGTCGAGGCACTCCTCGAAGAAGGCTGGCGCCCTGAGGATGTCGCACTCTTGACCACCGGTAGTCGACATCCCGAGCAGGTCGCTCGCCAGCAAGACGGCCACCAGGCGTACTGGTCCAGTTTTTGGGATACCGACCAGGTCTTCTACGGGCATGTGCTCGGCTTCAAGGGATTGGAGCGCCGAGCGGTGGTCGTCGCCGTCAACGAGACTGCGCCGCACGAGCGTTCCCGCGAACGGCTCTACGTCGGTCTGTCCCGCGCGCGCGACCGACTGGTCGTCTGCGGCGACCCAGACTTCATCCGTGCGGTTGGGGGACCGGAACTATCCCGCCGGCTTGGTCTTTCGGAGACCGACGCATGACGGCCTACGAACGTTTGGCCGACGCCGTCGTCCGCGCCAAGGACGGCAAACCGCTGTCGTTGGTCACCGTCATCGTGCCCAGCTTCGGCGCCGCCCGGGACGTGCTGCGCTACCTCGCGCGCCGCGACGGCGTCGCCAACACCCGAGTACTCACCGTCGCGCAAGCCGTCGACTATCTGGCCGCACCGGCATTGGCGCCGCGAACCGCGCTGCCGTACCCACTGCTCGAGGCCGCCGTCCAACGCATTCTGGCCGACGAGCCAGGAGAGTTTGTCGACGTCGCCGACCAGTCGATCACCTCGCGAGCACTGGCCGGTGCCTCGCTCGCCTTGTGTTCACTTGCTCATCCCGCGATGTCCGACCCGACGCCGTTGGTTGCCGACATGCTGCGAGTTCACCAGGCAGTCGTCGACTCCCAGCGTTCGCGCTACTTCCTCGCCCATGAGGCGTACGCGGCCGCGACGAGCCGCATCGGAAAACTGGGCTCAGTCATCGTTTTCCAGCCCGTCCCGGCCAATGACGCCGAATCACAATTCCTTTCAGCGCTGCAGCGCGCCGGTGAAACCGTCGACGTCACAGATGATGCCACCGGCACCATAGTTGTGCACGCCTCGGACGCCGACGACGAGGTCCGTGCCATTGTTCGCCTCATCCGTTCCCACCTGGCCAGTGGTGTCCCCGGACATCGCATCGGGGTTTTCTACGGCGGCGAAGACCCCTACCTGCACCTCATCCACGAGCACTTTGCCAACGCCGGGTTCGAAATTGCGGGTCCCCAAACTCATTCACTCATCGACCGGCCCGCGGCCAGGTCATTGCTGCGTCTGCTGGCGCTCGACCCAGAGCAGATGCCGCGACGGGAATTGTTGGCGATTCTCGCGGAACGGTCGGTCCGGTGCGCCGACAGCAGCGGTAACAAGCTGTCTCAGCACAAGATCGAGCGTCTCACCCGCCGAGAATGTCCCATCGTCGGCGGCTCGGATTGGCTTCTGCTCGACGAGATCCCAACCGAGCACGCCTCTTACCCGACGGCGCAGGGTCTGCATGACTTCGTGCGAACACTCGCGAAGGACCTCCGTGGACTCGGTGCCGTTTCGGACTGGGCCGAAGCATCCGAGCGCCTCGTTGCGATCATTGACCGGTATTTCGTTGAGCGACCTGATGTCACGACCTTGCGCCGAATGGCATCCGAGCTAACGCACATGGACGGAGTGGCACCCGACCCGACCATCCGCGCGATCAGCGAGGCCATGACCGTGCGAATCGAAGCGAGCAGTGGGTCGGTGGGAACCTTCGGCGCCGGAATATCGTTCGGGCCCATCAGTGCTGGAGTCGGACGCGACCTCGACGTCAGCATCATCCTCGGTGCAGCGGAAGGCATTGTTCCCGCGCCGCACCGCGAAGACCCCTTACTTCCCGGTCGATTGACAGGGTGGGCATTGGCCGACGACATTCGACTTCAGCACCGTCGGCTCCAGCTCACCCTGGGTAGCGGCCGTGAACGAGTGCTGGCCTTCCCGCGCGGCAGTCTGCGTGGCGGCGCCGAGAAGGTTCCGTCGCGCTGGGTGATGCCAACGCTGGAACGCTTGGCGGGACGACCGGTCGGCATCACGTCCTGGCACCAGGACACCCAAGCGGCCGACACGATCGTGGCTGTCGAATCATTCGATGCGGCAGTGCAAAAGCCGGATCTCCGGCTCGGAATAACGCCGGCCACCGGAACCGAATGGCGTATGCGGGCCCTCGCGCAGCTATCGGCCGACAAGCGTCAGGGACGTCTTGATGACGCAATCATTCGCCTTGGAATGCGCCTGCGCAGCGACCGGCTCAACGGCAGGTTCACCCGATTCAACGGCAACGTTTCCGACGCAGAAGATTTGATCACCTTCTTCACCAGCCCGGTGTCGCCCACCAGGCTCGAAGAGTGGCTGACCTGTCCCTACCTGTTCTTCGTTCGTCGCATCCTGCGTGCCGACTGTCTGCCCGATCCGGACACCGCGACCGCGGTCGATGCGCTCACCCGCGGAAACTTGGTCCACAAAATCCTCGAGTTGTTCGTGATCGAATGCATTGGCGGGCAGCGTCGCTCGCTAAGCCGACTGCTCGAACACGCCGACGACGTCCTGCGCAGCGCACGACTCGCCGCGCCCGGTTGGCTGCCCCAGTTGTGGGAGAAGGACAGCGAGATAATCAGGCGCGACCTCGTCGAATGGTTCGCGTGTGACAACGATGATCACGACGACGGCTGGAGTCCCGATAGCGCCGAGCGAGGATTCGACGACGTCGAAATCGACCTCGGAGACACGGCTGTGCGGTTCACCGGCAAGGTCGACCGAATCGACCGCCACCATGACGGCAGAATCCGCGTCACCGATTACAAGACCGGAAAAGCCAACTCTTACAAGGATCAAACCTTGGCGAACCCCACCGGGAGCGGCCGCAAACTGCAATTGCCCGTCTATGGGCTCTTCGCGCGATCCCTCGGCGGCGCCCAGGTCGAGGCGCGCTACTGGTTCATCAGCTCGAAAGCGAAGTGGGAAATCGTCGGTTACACCGTCACCGACGCGGTGATCGATGTGCTGCGCAAGGACGTCACCATCGTGCACCGGATGATCAACGCCGGCTACTTCCCGCCGATGCCGCCGGACAACGAGTGGCCTGACGACCTGCTCGGCCTGATCGGCCGCCCAGGACTCGAGCGGGCCTGGGGCGCGCTGGAGCATGTGCCCGAGCTTGCCGACCTCGTCGCCACCCGGAACGGGGGTGCCCATGCTGACTGATGCCGAGAGTCGTGACCGGATCAGAACCGACTCGGCGACCTCGCTTTTCGTCGAAGCGGGTGCAGGCAGCGGGAAGACCCATTCGCTGGTCGAGCGCATTCGCCACCTCGTTCTGCACGACGGTGTCGAGCTCGACCAGATTGCGGCAATCACGTTCACCGAGAAGGCCGCCGCGGAATTGCGGGAACGCGTCCGTGCAGCCCTGGCTGATGCCGGTCCGGCGGTGCTGGCGCAGGTCGACACTGCGGCGATCGGCACGCTGCATGCCTTCGCGGCACGGATAATCAGCGAGCATCCACTGGAAGC
The DNA here is from genome assembly GCF_007489285.1 of Skermania sp. ID1734. GTDB lineage: Bacteria > Actinomycetota > Actinomycetes > Mycobacteriales > Mycobacteriaceae > ID1734. Next base: position 5,602 of record NZ_VLIY01000001.1, on the reverse strand, counting down.
GGGTGTGCCGCCGCGTATTTCGGTGGTCGATGCGATGGGGTCGCAACTGTCGTTCGAGCGGCGGTGGCGGCGGATCCGCACCGAGCTTTTCTCCGATGCGGCGACCGCGCCGACCGGACTGGGCGAGGCCATGCGGATCGTGGTGGCTGCGGGTGCATCGCTGGAGCAGGTGCGCGGCCTTGCCGATGCGCTGGACCGGCATTGGGACCGCCTCGACGTGGGTTGTGAACCGCCGACGCTGGTGCGCGCACGCTTCAATGAGGTTAGCGCCGCGGCCGCAGCGATCGCGCAGGCGCGTGAGGACTGCCTGGATCACGCGGACAAGCTCGTGGACCAGCTCGACAAGGTTCGGGACTGGCATCGGAACTTCGTCGACGCCACCGCGTCGGACGTGTGGTTGAGCCTCGTCGAGGAGTGCCCTGGACCTGGTAGCGGCGGCAAGGCAGCGTCCTGGACGGGCGGCTCCGGGCGGGTCCAAGAAATCAAGGAGTCGATCAAGAAGCTGAAGCTGCTGGCGTGCGAGGTTCGCGACGAATACGTCGCCTCGGCGCTGATGATCGTGGTGCACCACATGTCTCGCGTAATCGTGGCCGAAGCGCGGGAGCGACGCCACAGCGGCGAGCTCGAATTTCACGATCTGTTGGTGTGCGCTCGCGACGCACTGCAAGATCCACATGTCGCTGCGGCCGTGCATGATTCGTATCAGCGGATCATGCTCGATGAATTTCAGGACACCGATCCGCTGCAACTCGAGATCGCCCGGATGATCGTGGCGGATGTTGCGGGCCGATTGTTCACGGTCGGTGATCCGAAGCAGTCGATATACCGCTTCCGTCGCGCGGACATCGCGTCGTACATGGCAGCGCGGGAACGCGCCGACGCCGCCGATATCGTCAACCTGACCACGAACTTTCGCTCTACCCGTCCGGTCATCGACTGGGTGAACGAAGTTTTCGGTGCTCTAGTGCAGCCGCAGCGGCACATTCAGCCGGAATACACCCCGCTCGATCCAGACCCGGGCAGGCCTGATTGGGACGGACAAGACTGGGGTCCTGGACCGTTCGTGTTCTGCGACGACGAGCCCGTTGCGGACGAGGATTCGTTGACGCCCGCGGAAGCGCTGCGGGCCCGCGAGGCGCGCGATGTCGCAAAGGTCATCGCGACGGCGCTGAAGCGTGGTTGGCGCAAGGAGACGCCCTCGTTCGACCACGTACCGATGAAGCTGAGTGACATTTGCATTCTGATTCCGTCCCGTGCGGTCCTGCCGTTTCTGGAGAAGGCGTTGGACGCCGCCCGGATCGAATTTCGTTCCGAGGCTTCATCGCTGGTGTATTCGACCCAGGAGGTCCACGACCTGCTGGTTACCTGTCGGGCACTGGCCAATACGGCTGACGAGGGCGTGCTCGTTGCCAGCCTGCGGACGCCGCTGTTCGGATGCGGCGACGATGACCTACTGCGCTGGAAGTCGGGTGGCGGTCAGTGGTCCATCTTCGCCGAACCGCCCGCCGGGCTGGGTGACTCTGCGGTCGCCGCGGCGCTGGCATATCTGCGGTCGCTCTGGTTGGAACTGGGGGAGATGAACCCGGGTGCGCTGCTGAGTCGATTGGCGACCGATCGTCGCGTCTTCGAAGTGTCGATGGACTCGCCGCGGCACCGCGATGTGTGGCGGCGGTTGCGGTTTGTCATCGACCAGGCGCACGCGTGGTACCAGGAGGATCGCGGCGACCTGCGCGACTACCTCGACTGGGCGTCCGCGCAGGAGGACGAGAACGCGCGCGTCGCCGAGGCGGTGCTGCCGGAAATTGGCGTCAACGCCGTGCGAATCATGACCATTCACGCCGCGAAGGGTCTGCAGTTCCCTATGGTGATTCTCGCTGGAATGAGCGGTGGGTTCCGCAATACCGCTGACCCGGTGCTCTGGGATGAGACGGGTGCCATGCACGTAAACCTGTGTCGGACAGTGAAGTCGATGGCGTACCGAGACGTTTTCGATGTGGAGAAGCAGCACATCGAAGCCGAACGGATCCGACTGCTGTACGTGGCGTGTACCCGCGCAGAGTCGTTCCTCGCTGTGTCGGGGTATCAGGCGTCCCGCGATTGCTGGGGAAAGTTGTTGGCTGATGGGCTCGTTGGCGTGGTGAACCAGCCGCCGGAGTTGATCGATCCGGTGCCGGTCGAAGATCCGGCTGCGAGCGGTGTCGAGTTGCTGCCTTGGGAGGCATGGCAGGCCGAGACGGCTCTGGTGTCCTCGGCGTCGTCGGTGGCGGCGACAGTTTCGGCGACGCGGATTGCGCACGGCGGTGGCGGGGAGTACGAGGTGGCGGTCGGCGATGAGGTGGTTCCAGCCGGTGTCGGTGGGATTGACAGCGGAACCGATCTAGGGACGGCATTGCACGCGGTCTTGGAAGAGGGCTTGAAGCGTGCGGATTTCGAAGCCGTCGCGCGGCATGCGGCGATGTCTGCGGGGCTGTCCGATGTCGACCGGTTTGTGGCGCTCGCTCGGTCTGCTTTCGAGTCCGAACCGGTCAAACGTGCTGCAGCGCGGGAGCATTGGCAGGAGATACCGTTGGCCGGCATGTCGCCCGACGGTACTCAGGTCGTGGAGGGGATCGCCGACCTGGTGTATCGCGAGGACGACGGATCGCTCGTGATCATCGACTACAAGACCGACGTCGGAGTGTCGGCTGGGACTCTCGCGGAGTACTGGACCCAGTTGTCTGTCTACGCCGACCTGCTCCGCCAAGTTGCGGGGGAGACGGTGAGTCGGTTGGTGCTGGTGTTCTGTCGCGTCGACGGTGCGGTAGTGCGGGAGAGGACCTTACCGGCCGTTTGACGCCCGCCTCGACTCGTTCGTGTTCGCACCGCGATGTTTCTTTTCAGGTAGGACGACCACCCGCAGCGCCGCACGCAAGCTCGCCGTGGTTCGCTTCCACGCCCGTGCCTCGTGCTGGCATGCCGCGGCCTCCTCGTGGTCGCCGAGTCCCTCAGCTTCATCGGCCGATCGGAGCCACGACAGCTCTTGCTCGGAGCAGATCCGGATGTATTCCAGAATGCCGTCGCGGCTGTGCTCACAAATAGTGGCGACCTCGCGCGCGCTGAGACTGCCGCCTTCCAGGTCGAGCTGCAACAGACAGCTCAACGCGGGCGGAAGTGAGGTCTGCTTTTCCGGGTTTTCGTCGTGGTCGTCGAGCTCGGCGATGGTTGGGCGCTCGGCGAGGTCCTTGACGATGGCCGGAGCGCCGCCGCCCATAAACGACAGCCAATCTTCGAGTGCCAGTTGCAGATTCTTCGCGGCGAACACGGCGGACGCCAGGCGAAGGACGGCGTACACGCTTTCGCCTATTTGTAATAGCTTGACGTCCGGCCACTGCCGACTGTGCTCCATGATGACCGGGCACACGCATGCCGGATCGGTGGCGTCGTTCGAAAGCATGGCGAAGAACTCGATGGTCGGCTCGTCGCCGCGTACCCGAAGCCACGACGGTATGCCGCCGATGTCGAACCGAATGTCGCCATCCTCGTCGATGTTGAGTGGGTCGCACACCAACTCCTGAAGAGCGCTGTGCACCAACGACATCAGGTGGTCGCGGTTCTCGGCAACGGTCGTCACCTGCAGCGACGGCTCTGCCGGCGGCTCGATTTTCCCGTCGTCGATAAACGTGGGGTGCGGAACATTCCAGAGCTCGCGCATCAAGATGACGGCGGCAGCTGCCATCTTGTCGACCCACCGTCGGCCGACTTCCAAGACGTAGAGTCCCGACCGGCGAGGGCGCCAACCGAGCTCGATGAGCCTGTCGAGTGCCGCGCCGTCGAGCGGGCGCTGCGACAGCGGATGGGCGGGCCAGACTTCGCACCGCAGCCGGTTGGCGCCGGTGACCTTGAAGCGGACGGCGCCTGACTGATCGCCTGGCAGTTCGAGGACCAGATCACCGCCCTTTTGCAACTCGGCCAGGTCATCGGCGAGTCGACCGCGGAAGGCGACCCAGGCCTGCTCGACGGAAGCGTCGAAATCGAACGCGTTGGTCATCGGGGCTCCTCACTGTTGATGGAAGCTGATCGGGGAGCCGTCCCCCTGGCTCTACCCGCAACCATCACGGTATCTGGGGGGTATGACAAAAACGGTCGACGCTGAAATCGGCGGGATAGCATGGCCTGCCATGGACCCGGATGGCCACATCGCCGCTGTGCGTCGCGACGGTCACCGGATCATCAACGTTGCCGTCGATAGCCTCGACCGCGTTGTGCCATCCTGCCCCGGTTGGAACGTCTCTGACCTGGTGTGGCACGTCGGGATCGTGCATCTGTTCTGGCGGATGGTGGCGCGTGGAGAGTTGGACGGTCCGGACGCCTGGACTGAGCCCGACCGCCCGTCTGACGGTGACCTGGTTGCGTGGTTTGGTCATGGTGTGGATGTCACGGCCGAGGTCCTGGAGGGTCTCGCTCCCGACGCTCCCGCGTGGACGTGGGGGCGCCGTAAGGATGTGGGTTTCATACGCCGCAGAGTGGCGCAGGAAACCGCGGTGCATGGCTGGGATGCCGCGAACGCTGTGGCGCGCAACGATCCTATCGACCGGATGCTTGCTGTCGACGGGATCGACGAGTTCATCGACGACGTGCTACCCGCACTGTCACATGACCTGGGCGGTACGGCGCAAAGGGTTTGCCTGCGTGCGAGCGATGGTCGCGACGAATGGACCGTGCGCGCGGGTGAGGGTGCGGTGACGCGGATTTCGGGTCGGGTCGACGCCGTGGTCACCGCCACCGCGTCTGATCTGCTGCTGTTTCTATGGGGTCGCCGGATGCCCGACGAGGTCGCCGTCGACGGCGATGTGGCTGCGCTGCAACGGTTCTTGGCCCGCGCGAAGTTCTGACTTGCTCTCAGTGCGGGGCGGCGATCTTGTTCAGCTCGATTTGGTAGTAGAGAACACTCAGGCCGAATACGAAGAACAGCAGGAGGCCGATGATGGGACTGCAAGTCGGCTGGACGCCTACCTGGGCTTGCGTGGTCTTGATTCGGTTCCCGGTCCGGTAATAGCTGATCAGCGGCGCGATGAACGTCCAGCCGAGAAAGAGCATGACCAACATCGGACCGGCAACCGGAGCGTTCGGGTCACCGGTCCTGTCGCGCATCTCCCGGTGGATCTTGTAATACCAAACGAGGTGGTAAATGCCGAGCGTGATCAACGGCCAAACGAACCAGGTGAGTATGGGATTGCGGTACTTGATCGGATTGGCGAACTGCGGTTGAGCAAACTGCGTTTGATACGTCATCTCTCCGCCTCTCTTCCTCAGCGGTAATAGTTGGGACTGCCCCGAGTTCAGTTGGCTCGCGGGGTGTGAATTTCAGGCCGCGGTTGCGACTGCTGTGTGGAGCAGTTCGAACTCTATCGGGGTGAGCCTGCCCAGCGCGCGTTGCCTACGGCGTCGGTGGTAGGTCCGCTCGATCCAGGACACGATCGCCAGGCGAAGTTCGGCTCGAGTTGACCAGCGCTGCCGGTCGAGCACGTTGCGTTGCAGAAGGGCGAAAAACGATTCCATGGCGGCGTTGTCGCCGCACGCACCGACACGTCCCATCGATCCGTGTAAACCGTTGTGCGACAGT